>NZ_JBKIXB010000005.1:0-615908 GCF_051362515.1 Chitinophaga sp. ARDCPP14
CGTGGGCAATGTAACCATAAGCGCTACACAGGCAGGTGACGCCAATTACACGGCGGCAGCAGCGGTGAGCCAGTCGTTCCAGGTAGCGCCGGCCACGCTGACCGTAACTGCGGATGATAAGCAAAAAGCATACGGCACTAACAATCCGCCGCTCACTTATACCATCGCCGGATTTGTAAACAGTGAAAACAACAGTGTGGTGAATGGTACACCGGGACTCAGTACCAGTGCTGATAACAGCAGCGCTCCGGGTGCATATCCTATTACCGTGGATATAACTCCATTGACAGCGACCAATTATACCTTCTCTGCTGTAAATGGCAGCTTAACGGTTGGACTGGCGCCACAAACCATCACCTTCCCCGCTATCACTGATAAAACATACGGTGACGCCGCCTTTACACTCGGCGCCAACAGCAGTAGTACGTTAGCGGTGAGCTACAGCGTGGTAAGCGGTCCGGCTACCATCAGTGGCAATACTATTACCATTACCGGCGCAGGCAGCGTTACCATTGCGGCCGATCAGGCAGGTAATGGCAACTACTCGCCGGCCACGCAGGCAACACAAACATTCAACGTTGCCAAAGCCATACTAACGGTAACGGCTAATGATAAAAACAGGGTATACAAACAAACTAATCCAACACCGGATTATACTGTTACCGGTTTTGTAAACGGCGAAAACAGCAGTGTAGTAAGTGGAAATGCCGCCATTACTCATACTGCCGATATCAACAGCGCACCGGGTGTTTATCCGATTACGGTCACTGCGGGTACATTAACAGCCGCTAACTACGACTTTAACTTCGCCAACGGATCGCTCACTATTACAAAGGCGGCGCAAACTATCACCTTCCCGGCTATCACCGGTAAAACATACGGCAATGCAGCCTTTACGCTCAACGCTACCAGCGATCCAGGGTTAACAGTAACTTACACCGTAACCGCCGGTCCGGCTACGGTGAGTGGTAATACCGTTACCATCACCGGTGCGGGCAATGTAACCATAAGCGCCATACAGACAGGTGACGCCAATTACACGGCGGCAGCGGCAGTGAGCCAGTCGTTCCAGGTAGCGCCGGCCACGCTGACCGTAACTGCGGATGATAAGCAAAAAACATACGGCGCTAATAATCCGCCGCTCACTTACACCATCGCCGGATTTGTAAACAATGAAAACAGCAGTGTGGTGAATGGTACACCGGGACTCAGTACCAGTGCGAATAACAGCAGTGTGCCGGGTGCATACCCTATTACTGTGGATGTAACTCCGTTGACAGCGGCCAATTACATCTTCACACCGGTGAATGGTACCTTAACTGTTGGGCTCACCTCGCAAACCATCACCTTCCCCGCTATCACTGATAAAACATACGGTGACGCCGCCTTTACACTCGGCGCCAACAGCAGCAGTACGTTAGCGGTGAGCTACAGCGTGGTAAGCGGTCCGGCTTCCATCAGCGGCAACACCGTTACCATTACCGGCGTAGGCAGCGTTACCATTGCGGCAGATCAGGCAGGCAACGGCAACTACTCGCCGGCCACGCAGGCAACACAAACTTTCAGCATTGCCAAAGCCACACTAACGGTAACGGCTAATGATAAAAACAGGGTATACAAACAAACTAATCCAACACCGGATTATACTGTTACCGGTTTTGTAAACGGCGAAAACAGCAGTGTAGTAAGTGGTGATGCCACCATTACTCATACTGCCGATATCAACAGCGCACCGGGTGTTTATCCGATTACGGTGACTGCCGGCACGTTAACAGCCGCTAACTACGACTTTAACTTTGCAGGTGGATCGCTCACTATTACAAAGGCATCTCAAACCATCACCTTCCCGGCTATCTCTAACAAAACATATGGCGATGCGGCCTTTGCGCTCAACGCTGCCAGCGATGCAGGATTGCCTGTAGCTTACGCTGTAACTGCAGGTCCGGCTACGGTGAGTGGTAATACCGTTATCATCACCGGTGCGGGCAATGTAACCATAAACGCTACACAGGCAGGTGACGCCAATTACACGGCGGCAGCAGCGGTGAGCCAGTCGTTCCAGGTAGCGCCGGCCACGCTGACCGTAACTGCGGATGATAAGCAAAAAGCATACGGCACTAATAATCCGCCGCTCACTTATACCATCGCCGGATTTGTAAACAGTGAAAACAGCAGCGTGGTGAATGGTATAGCGGGACTCAGCACCAGCGCGAATAACAGCAGTGTGCCGGGTGCATACCCTATCACCGTGAATGTAACTCCGCTTACAGCGGCCAATTACATCTTCACACCGGTGAATGGCACCTTAACCGTTGGGCTGACCTCTCAGGCTATCACCTTCCCGACTATCACTAACAAAACATACGGTGATGCGGCGTTTACACTCGGTGCCACCAGTAGCAGTATGTTAGCGGTGAGCTACAGCGTGGTAAGCGGTCCGGCTACCATCAGCGGCAACACTGTTACCATTACCGGCGCGGGCAGCGTTACCATTGCGGCCGATCAGGCAGGCAACGGCAACTACTCACCAGCGACTCAGGTTACACAAACTTTCAACGTTGCCAAAGCCACCCTAACGGTAACGGCTAGTGATAAAAACAGGGTATACAAACAAACTAATCCAACACCAGATTATACCATCACCGGTTTTGTAAACGGTGAAAACAGCAGTGTAGTAAGTGGTGATGCTATCATTACTCACACCGCTGATATCAACAGCGCACCTGGTGTTTATCCGATTACGGTGACTGCCGGCACGTTAACAGCCGCTAACTACGACTTTAACTTTGCCAATGGATCGCTCACTATTACAAAGGCGGCGCAAACTATCACCTTCCCGGCTATCTCTAACAAAACATATGGCGATGCGGCCTTTACGCTCAACGCTACCAGCGATGTAGGGTTGACAGTAACTTATACCGTAACCGCCGGTCCGGCTACGGTGAGCGGCAACACTGTTACCATCACCGGTGCGGGCAATGTAACCATAAGCGCTATACAGGCGGGTGACGCCAATTACACGGCGGCAGCAGCAGTGAGCCAGTCGTT
This sequence comes from Chitinophaga sp. ARDCPP14, assembly GCF_051362515.1. Classification (NCBI taxonomy): domain Bacteria; kingdom Pseudomonadati; phylum Bacteroidota; class Chitinophagia; order Chitinophagales; family Chitinophagaceae; genus Chitinophaga; species Chitinophaga sp. ARDCPP14. Next base: position 3,049 of record NZ_JBKIXB010000005.1, read on the forward strand.
CCGGGTAGCGCCGGCCACGCTGACCGTAACCGCGGATGATAAGCAAAAAGCATACGGCACTAATAATCCGCCGCTCACTTACACCATTACCGGATTTGTAAATAATGAAAACAGCAGCGTGGTGAATGGCACACCAGGACTCAGCACCAGTGCGAATAACAGCAGCGCACCGGGTACCTATCCTATTACCGTGAATGTAACTCCGCTGACAGCGGCCAATTACATCTTCACACCGGTGAATGGTACCTTAACTGTTGGGCTCACCTCGCAAACCATCACCTTCCCCGCTATCGCTAACAAAACATATGGCGACGCCGCCTTTACACTCGGCGCCAACAGCAGTAGTGCGTTAGCGGTGAGCTACAGCGTGGTAAGCGGTCCGGCTTCCATCAGCGGCAACACCGTTACCATTACCGGCGCAGGCAGTATAACCATTGCGGCCGATCAGGCTGGCAACGGCAACTACTCGCCAGCCACGCAGGCAACACAAACATTCAACGTTGCCAAAGCTGCGCTGACCATTAAAGCCAGGGACGAAGTACGAACCTATACCGGCAGCGGCTATACAGGTGGTAACGGGGTAGACTATACGGGATTGGTGAATGGCGACGGCGCAACCAGTTTAACCGGTACGCTGGTTTACACAGGTACATCGCAAGGAGCCATTAATGCAGGCACTTATATCATTACGCCTTCAGGTTTAACGGCCAGCAACTATAACATCACCTTTACCAATGGTCAGCTGACAATTGCGAAGGCGCAGCAGCAAATTACCTTCCTCGCAACAGGTAATAAGAACCAGGGAGATCCTGATTTTATTCTCACTGCTACTGCCAGCTCCGGACTGCCGGTTACGCTTAGCAGCGACAACAGCGCTGCCATTAGTATCAATGGTAATACAGCGCATGTGGGAACAGCCGGCACCGCCAACATCCGCGCGTCTCAACCGGGCAACAGTAACTACGAACCTGCCCAAACGATCACACAAACCATTATCGTTACCGCATGGACCGCACCGGTAATCACCGCGCAGGGCAGTACCACTTTCTGCGCACCCAATACCGTGACGTTACAATCCAGCGGCACAACCACCCATGAATGGTACCGCAATGGAATTTTAATACCTGGCGCAACGGGCCGGTCGCTGACAGTAAATGAAAGTGGCAGCTACACCGTCAAAGCGATATACGACAACAACATCGGTGTGCTCTCCGCAGCAGTATCCGTAACCGTAAATCCATTGCCGGCGGGTGAAGTACGCGCAAATGGCAACACCACCATCAGCAAGGGAGAAACGATCAGTCTTACTGCTTCCGGCGGCAATACTTACGCATGGTCGCCCGCCACAGGACTGAATGATGCCAATATCGCATCCCCCATAGCCCGTCCGGCGGTTACCACCAACTACCAGGTAACCATCACCGGTACCGGTGGTTGCAGCGTTACAAAGGATATTACGATTACCGTTAAAGAAGATTATAAACTGGAAGCGACTAATATCCTTACTCCGAACGGCGACGGCAAAAACGACCTGTGGGTGGTAAAGAATATCGATATGTATCCGCAAAATGAAGTCAGGATATTTGACCGTTCAGGGCGCATGATATTCCATCAGCGTGGCTATACCAACAACTGGAATGGTACGGTAAATGGTCAGCGACTGGCAGAAGGCACCTACTATTATATCATTGATCTCGGCAATAACGTGCCGAAGTTTAAAGGGTTTATCACTATTGTCAATGCAAATTACTAAGCAAACGACTATGAAAAAGTATGTGAGATATATCGCACTGCTGGGAGCTTTCGCTCTCGGCAGTCAATATGCAGGCGCACAAACTGCAGGCAATCCAACCATGATGTATGAGCCACTGGCGGCGCAATACTTCCTGGATCAGTACATGGCCAATGCCGCGATGGCAGGGATTGACACCGGGTTACATGTATACATGGCTTATCAGCGCCAGTCGTCAGATATACCTGGCGCACCGGTGGCCAAAGCCCTTACGGCCGACTATATGCTGGGAAAACGTGTAGGCATTGGTATGAATATCTTTAACGACAAAGCTGGTTTAATCAACAGTACAAAAGTGGCATTCACTTATGCATACCACCTGCCACTGAGTTTGAGCGGTGTGAGTGTATTGCATTTTGGTTTGTCGGCCGCATTTGTAAACCGCCGGCTGGATACCAAAGGGATCAACGGCGATGTAACCGACACCTATATCAATGCATTCAACAGAAGAGATAATTATTTTGAAGGAGACTTCGGTATGGCCTATACCCGTAAAGGACTTACACTGCAGGGATCTGTACCCAACCTGGTGAGCTTTGTTAAAAACAAAGCCGAGGATGATGGAATAGACCGCGCACTGTACTTCGCTGCAGCCGGTTATAAATTTGAAATGGCCGGGCAGCTCAATTCAATAGAACCGAAGATATGTATGCGCGGCGTGAAAGGATATGATAATATTATTGATGCCGGCGCTAATTTCATCTTCCTGCAACAACAACTGAATGCATTCGCCCTGTACCACTCCTCGAAAAGCTTTAGTGCAGGTGTGGGCGTAAGCTACAGGTCCATAGCCGGATTCCAGCTAATCTACAACTCGCAGACGGCAGGCTTACGTAATTATACCAATGGAACATTTGAGGTAAACCTGGTGGTTCATCTTTTCAGATAAGACTTGCAGTACTACCTGGAAAAAAGGGGATTGTATCAAAAGCATTTTGATACAATCCCCTCTCCTTTGTATATAAAAAATCGTATCTTAAGCCGGTATTTAGCATCCTGATGATACCCCATCTTCAGGAACATTAAACGGAACATTGCAAAAAGTAAAACATGATCAAAAAAATTAACCCGCTGGCTGGCGCGCTGCTATTGCTGTTAACCGCTACCTCTACTGTTAATGCCCAATCCTCCCCTGCTATGTTAATGGTATATGATGATTATTCCGGTAAAGACCCTGGTCTCACTTACTGGAACAATGGAAAAACGATCCGGCTAACGGATGGCAAAACACAGGCGGGAGCTGCCGCCATTGCGGTATCAGGTAATGACGAGTATGTAGCCGGTCATGAATATAACACTGCCGGGGAGCCTGTTGCCACTTATTGGAAAAATGGTAAAGCTATAACGCTCGCTAACGGGGAAACATATTCGAAAGCTGTTGGTATCAGTGTATCAGGTCCGGATGTGCATGTGATTGGAAACAATGGCAGCGATGCGGTGTACTGGAAAAACGGCGTAGCCGCCTCACTGGGTAAAGACACAAAACTGCACGGCATTGTGCTGGGCGGCGGCGATGTGTATATCGCCGGCTACCAGGCAAATGACCAGGGTGAATATGTTGCCACCTGCTGGAAAAATGGAAATGCGGTAGCACTGTCGGACGGAAAAACGAGCGCGGAAGCACATGCCATTGCCATATCCGGCAACGATATTTACGTGGCGGGTTTTAAAATTGATGAAGCCGGAAAGGAAGTGGCCATGTATTGGAAAAACGGTGAGCCGGTGATGCTTCCGGATGGCTGCAGGGCAAATGCCATTACGGTGTCCGGTAATGAAGTATACGTGGCGGGGATCGACAGAAATGAGGCCGGCGCAAATATCATTGTATGCTGGAAGAACGGGAAAGCAGTGAGGCTGACCGATGGAAAAGAAGAAGCCGGCGCCGGCGTAAATGTAATTGCGGTGGCAGGAAACGATGTTTATGTAGCCGGCTATCTTGATGGCAAAGCCACCTATTGGAAAAATGAAAAGCCGGCAGGTTTGAATGACATCATCGGCGGAATAACCGGGTTAGTGATCAGATAGCTATCTTCATCCGGCCGTTGATAAAAAACCGAGAACCGTTGCAATAATAGCCTCAGGCGCATCTTCCTGGACAAGGTGTTTTGCCTGGGGCACTACATGAAGGCGGGCGTTTCCGATACGCCTGCTCAGTTCCTTTCCGCGCTCCAAAGGTATCCACTGGTCATCTTCACCCCATAAAATTGTTACCGGGCAACGGATTTCAGAAAAATGGTTTTCTATTTCGTCGGTATATTGATCGCTCATCTGTGCGATCTGCCGGTAGAAAGCCGCCTGACCTGTTTCTCCCAACCAGGGTTGCAGGTACAGCTGCATTACATCTTCAGGCAGCGGATGAAATGCAGCGCCACTAATATATGCGCGAAGGATCGCTTCATGAATATAAGCGGGAAGCCCCGTAAAAACTTCCGGATGATTTTTTGCGGCCTGCACAAATGGAGAGCCCGACGGTCCTATTGCCACCGGATCAATCAGGGTCAGCGAGCGGTAATCCCGGCCGTCGAGCAAGTGCGTCCGCAATGCGGTGGTGCCGCCAAAGTCATGCGCCACGATATCAGGCCGGTCCAGTCCCCAATGTTGCAGCAATGCAGCGAAAACTTTATTTTGAATACCAAGCGATACATCCTGCCCTTCTTTTTTTTCCGAATATCCGTAACCGGGAAGATCATAGTAAAATACCTGCCTGTGTTCTGCCAGCCAGGAACCAATACGCCTCCATACAACGGAAGAAAAAGGGGTTCCGTGAAGCAGTACAAGTGGTGCACCTGTTCCCAGCACCCCAAATCGTATTTCCTGATCCTGAAATTTGAATACTTCGGCCGGCGCCGGTATGTGAGACATCAGCTGCATAATCTTCTTTTTTAGGTTAACCTTTACATCCGGCGCAAAGACTATACCCATCTAAACTGCAGGCAGCGCTGCGGTAAAACCCTTGTCAGGATTTCAAACCAATTTGCATTATTTTATAAATCAAATAATGTAAATTACAAGCTATGATATAATCCAATCCCTCACATTATGTCACATGAAAACCTTAATACCGGAGCGATACACTCCTCTCCCTCAGCCGCTGCACACCATCACAGCATTTCAGGAATATCAAGGCCAGCCGTTCAGCCGCTTCAAAAAAAATCTTCAAAAAAAGATGAGGAGGAAGAGGTTCCTCTGCAAATGAACTCAACAGCCGTTCAGCTATTCCGGGGGAGAACTGGAAATGATGAAAACAGGCAGGCAGATATAAAGCCGTTTCAATTAAAATCAAATAACACCGGTTTGCCCGATAGCCTTAAATCAGGTATTGAAAATTTGTCGGGTTATGCAATGGACGATGTAAACGTACATTACAATTCCCATCAGCCTTCACAACTACAGGCGCACGCTTTTGCCCGTGGAACGGACATACATCTGGCGCCTGGTCAGGAAAAGCATCTGCCACATGAAGTCTGGCATGTTGTACAGCAAAAACAGGGAAGAGTAAGTCCTACTACGCAGTTGAAAGGCAAGGTAAACATCAATGATGATGCTGGCCTGGAAAAAGAAGCTGACGAAATGGGCCATAAGGCCGTACAGCTTGCAAAAGATCCCGCAGCCGTACCCTATAAAGATTTCAAAAAACAGGCGCCTGCTTTAACTGTTCCCACCGCCCAACTGATGCTGATCAACGGTGTAGACGTTACAGGGTCGTCCAAACTGGATGACCTGAAGCTTGCCATGGGCTGGCATCCGCATTTTGGGATAACCAAGCCACTGAAAGAAAATGAAAAGACAGAACTGGTAAGACTGATCCGGTTACTTAACAGCGATGATATCCAGGTTGGTAATATAATTGAAGACCTGGAGGCAGAATCATCAGCAGATGAAAAAGAAGAAAAAGAGAAAAAGGATGGAGGGGATGAAGAAGAATTGGAAGAGGACGAGGGATTTGGACCTGAAGATTTCCCGGGCGCCCAGAACTTTTCATTTGTCCAGGTTCCGCAGGTATCCCAGCAACGGCAACGCCGTCAGACGCCTGAAGAGTTTGGATGGGAAAATTTCCCCGAGACTTTCCGGGGACTGAAAAAGCTCGGCATCCACGAAACTGAACATGCAAACGTAGAGAGCCTCGTGGCGAACGGCCCCGCAGTGGAAAAAATAGATTCCGCCAATCATATAGGCAAAGGACCTGGGTTTTACGTATCACATGTAGGGAAAAAGAAGCTTGCTACCGTCGTGAGCGGCGTCGTATATGGCGACAGCTTTGTTGCTATATATATCAAGTCAGGCATTGCGGCGAGAAAATCACCTAACGAGGAGAGTAATCATGTAGATATCCTCGATAAGGAATATGGCGACGAATTATGCTATTATATCATGTCCGGAGGTGGGGAAATTGTTATTCCGGAAAGATGCTTTCCCTTTGTAAAAGCAGTATCAGTCCGGGAACAGCTAAATCAGATCAGCAACGAGAGAAAGAAGAAAACGAGAAAAGAGAAGGAAGTAGAAGTAGAAGAAGATGATGGTCATGGTGATAATGAAGCGGCATTAAACCCGGACCACCAGTTAGCCATGATCATCTACGACGAAGAAGTGGATTTCGTACGCAGATTGAACCTGTTATCGGATAGATATAACAATGCCTCCGCCAGCGAAAGCCTCAGAGCGCGGATTAAGAAAAGATTCCTGTTCATGCAAAAAACGGCCTTTAACAAATGGGCTATGAACAGCCGGCTGTATACCGTTTGGTGGACCATCAGGCCAATTGGTACGCATACGCCAATGCCGCCGCATCCATAGCACTGTTTTGGAAAAACAAATTCCCAGGCAACGGGAACACTTTCGCTATTCGAAGATGTTCCCATTGTATCATTCAGCATTTAAAATTTGAGATACCCGGCAGCGCTTAAACGGAACGGCATTTGCGGAATTGTAGTTGCCCATCCTACCCAATATTTTTCATTATTCAGGTTATCAGCCTTTACAATAACACGGTAACGCGGTTGTTCATAGCTAAGGGAAGCATTCAGCGTGGTAAAAGCGGGCAGGGTATAAAGCGAAGTGGTGCTTACGTCTACAATGTTATCGTCGGCATAATTACCTCCGAAGCCTATCCCCAGTCCTTTTAGCTGACCGGCGGGCACGCGGTAGCTCAGCCAGAAGTTGGCCAGGTTGCGGGGGCCGGCACTGCCTGGCCGGAAGCCTTCCAGGGCCGGACTGCTTTTCTTAAGCTTGCTGTCGTTATACGCATACCCTGCCACGATATGTAATCCGCGGAAAGGCATGGCTGTAATTTCCCCCTCAATTCCTTTGCTGTACTGTATACCATTTTGAACAGTAAATGCAGGCCGTTCCGGAGCATCCGGACGGGTAACATCCGACACGCGGATGGAGTAATAACTCAGGCTTCCTGCTAATTTACCATTCGCCAACCCGGCTTTAATACCTCCTTCCCATTGATTGGCCTGGCTCGGCTTGAAATTGCTGGTGGTGCCATCGGGCTGCTGCACAGGTGCTATATTTTGAAATCCATTGCTGTAGTTCCCAAACAGGGAAAGCTGGTCTGCTATGATCTGGTAAACAAGTCCGAATTTTGGCGATACTGCCGTTTGGTTATACTTGCCCGTGGTGGTGTCCCTCGTCAGATTCTTTGTGCCGGGATTGTCGAAATAGTCCACGCGGACACTGGCCATGGCTATAAGCTGCTCCGTAATATTGAGTACATCCTGCACATATACACTATACATATTTTGCACAGCTTTGGTGCGGGTATATGCGAGGCCCTTTATCCTGTCCTGTAACGCCAGCCGGTTCAGGGCGGAATACGCTGCCCCTGGCTTGGTTACGCTTACCACATCAAAGACAACTGTTCCGGGAGAACTGGACCTGGTAGTTGCCGAATAGATATCCGTTCCAACCAGCAGGCGGTTTCGCAGGCGGCCTATTTTAAAATCACCTGTCAGATTATATTGAAAGTCGGTGGCATAGCTATTCGTATATTCCGTATAGGTCATGTTGCGGCTGAGCGAATCATTCCCTGCTTTCATACTTAAATAGCCAGTTGCCCCGCCGGCCTGCGAAGTGAGATAGGTATAGGTGGCGCGGGCTTGCCATACGTCTGAAAAACGGTGCTGCAGCTCTGCAAAGAAGTTGGTATTGGTGGGGGTTACAAAAAGGTCGTCGTTGCTGAACCGCCTTTTAAAATCCATGTTCAGCGCTTCGGGACTCCGCACGCCGCTATTATAGCTTCCATCAGCGAAAAGCCGGTAAAAGCTGTTTGCCTTCTCCTTCTTGTACTCCGCTTCCACTGTCAGCTTTGTTTTTTCTGACAGCTGATACGTAACCACCGGGGCCACGAAAAAATAATTTTTAAAGCCTGCATCCTGAAAACTGCCTTCTGCATACTGGGCGGCATTTACTCTTGCCAATACCCGGTGTGCCTTATCAACGGGTACATTCACATCTGCCTCAAACCGGCTGAGCCCAAATCCTCCACCGGTGAAGCCTATACGGGTTTGAAAGGTGTCGAGCGGTTTTTTTGTGACGCGGTTAAACAAGCCGCCAAACGATACCAGGCTGGAACCAAACAGGGCGCCGGAGGGCCCTTTTATCGCTTCAATGCTTTCAATATTGGCGGGGTCCAGTGTACCGCCGCCAATAATACCCGGCACGCCGTTCCGGAGAAATGACTGTGTGGCAAAGCCACGGGAAGTAACCGTACCGCCTGCACTGTTATTCTCCAGTTGCATGATTACACCAGGAACGTTTTTCAGTGCATCTGCATAAACAACATTCAGCTGGTCCTGTAATAATGCCTGTGTTACCGTTGTATACACCTGTGGGTTTTCGAGGTTGTTCAATGGCATCTTAGCCGCGAAAATGCTTTGTGTTTTAATAAACCGGTTCCTGCCGGAAGTAACGTTTACCTCGGCGAGTTGCTTTTCTGATACCTGTAATTGCAGGGAAATAGTTTCCGTACTGCCCGGGCGAATGGTAATACTCCGTTGCAATGTTTCATAGCCCATGAGAGAAATCACCAACTCATAGCTGCCGGGCAGGATCCGGTTTATCTGGAAACTCCCTGTTTCATCTGTTAATACGCTGCGCCTGGCTTCTTTCATCACAATAGTTACATAGGCAGCCGCTTTCTTGTCGGATGTATACACCGTGCCTTTTAAAGCGCCAGGGTTAATGCTTTGCGCTGAAATGCCATTTATAAATAATGTCAGTGAAAAGATAGCAAAGGCAAATATTTTGGAGATCATTGTTATTTTTTGTCCGCAAAAATGGACAAATACGCAGCGGTAACCCACGCGTATCCGGAATAGTTTTTACGCAATTGGGAACTTCCATTTGAGTGACCGTTATTGCCGGAAGTATCTTATCAAGTGCATATTACTTAATGATCTCCCAATGATATACGAAGCCGGTTTAAAGCATTCATAAGCGAAATGCTGGTGGTCAAATCTACTATTTCTTTTGTGGAGAAATGATTTTCAAGATCCCGCTGGTAGCCGGTTAAATCACCGTGCAACTGTGTGATGGCTTCAGCCCATTGTAATACTGATTTCTGCCTGGCATCAAATGAGGAAGAAAGTTTCCATCCGGGTAATTTGTCCAGTAAACGCTGGTCATATCCAAACTCACGGAGCTCATTAGCATGAAAACTGCAGCAATAGGCACAACCATTTATTTGAGATACCCGCAGTTCTGCAAGGGCGATTAATTTAACATCTATCTCCGACTGTCTCAACGTTGCATGAGATTTATATAAATAACCAACCGCTTCTTTTGAAATTTTTATGTAATCCATATTATCTATAATTTTGGCGCAAATTAAAATACCATCACTTCAATAGACGATATGCACTTTTATGTGATATACTTACAAAAACGAAAGTGTGTTGACATTCAACTTTTTACTCATGCCTGAATTTTTTCATGATAAGACGCTCTACTATACCCCAATGGAATTTGCACTGAAGCATATTGGCGGCACCTGGAAAATGCCGATACTCTGGCGTCTTCAGTCCAATGTGCTCCGGTATGGAGAATTAAAAAAAGATATTCCGCATATCACTCATAAAATGCTGGCAAGCCAACTGAAGGAACTGGAGGAAAAGGGATTGATCAGGCGGACCGTTTACCCGGTTGTGCCGCCTAAAGTTGAATATGCGATTACTTCAAAAGGATTGAAAGCAATACCGGTGATTGAACATATTATGAAGTATGGATATGAGCTGATCCAGGAAGCCGGCATTGAGTATCCGCCTAAGTAATTATAAAGTCTTCTTCAGTTTTATCTCTACATTCTCTCCTTCCTTTTCTATGGTCACTACCTTTTTAACACTGGCGCCAGCATTACCAGCATAACTCCTGACGGTGGTGTTCTCTCGGGTGCCCTGGTACAAGCCATTTACATAAGTATCAGTATAACCTACTACTTCGGTTCTCCTGGAGGTATGAACGTAACCAAATTCCGCAAAGATCAGGTAGTCGCCTGGCATCAGGTTTACAAATTCAAAATGTCCCTTGTCGTCATATACCGTTGCCGTCTTGATACACTCTGCCGCCTCTTTAGGAAGTGGAACAGGTCTTCCTTTTTTCCTGGATGATTCATTTAATTTCACCCACTCTTTAAAGAAATCGGTATAGGGAATCAAAACGATGGAGGTACCTGTCGGTGCGAATTGCTTTTTATTGATATTGAGTACGGCAATACCTTTCAGCATTCCTTCATTCTCGTTATCTTTTGCAAAGGCCTGCCCGCTAATTACCGCGCTGCCCGACTTGATCAGTTTCATGGTAGCCACTTTATCAAAAGTGTTCTTAAAGGGATTAAAATCTGTCTCCCTGTCCACCATCAGAATATGCTGACCGGCATTGGAATGGATATCCACCTTCCACAACCGGCGGGTTTCTTTGTCGATGTGATACACGTACTTGTCTTTGGTGGCCTCCTCAAATACGGTCACCAGCCAAACTTTATGCGCACCGGTAAGGCTGCTGGTGTACATACCGCTGGTTACTTCCTCAATAAGCGCCTTCTTTAAATTATTCGTATTCTCGGGCCGGTAATCGTACACCGGCATATTTGCACTGTACCCGGAAGTAAGCGGAAGTAATCCAAGTAGATAGGGATAACAATAACCATCAAAAAATGCTTCTGTTACCGGTTCCTTAATGACACGCTTTTTGCGGCTTTGTTTGTCGTAATGATAACCTGTAACTTCCTTCCCATACTTCAGCTGCAATTCATAGTTGCTGTTAAAAGAGGAACGGTAAAGAGGGGTAAAGGTCTTCCCGTCAGAAATAATGGTATCAACCCGTGGATCATCAGAACCGGCCTGGTATAATGTGGTATAAATAGACAAGGTCTCTTTATTCGCATTAATATCAATGATAAATGAACTGATCTCCCTTTCCATGGCGCCATCTACAATAAAACAGCCCATTTCATACTTCCCGGTTTTGAGGAATTTTGTATCAAAAGGAATGTTCCCTGGTGTTAACGCGACTTGTGCTTTACAGAAACCTGCTGTAATGAGGAGCTGCAGCGTAAAAAAAATGCCCCGTACCCGGGAATGCTTAAAACTGATCATGCTTGTTCAATGTGCTTTGTCCAAAATATAGGTAACCGGTTGTGATTTTCTTGTAATCTGCAAGATACTTTGTGTATGTAATTCCTCGTCAAAAGTAAACGCTTTTCCGGCTTGTTGGACTACTGGTAATCAGGGATTTTATGCTACTGGTTTACAGGGATTTTTCAACGCGCTGCCGTTGTATCGGGCAAGACTTTCCGGGAGCTGCTCCATTACCTTCGATTCCTTCATTATCATCCTTTTATAGGAAATCCCGCTTTTATTTATTTAAATTGCCGTAGTAAAACGCCACGTTGTGAATACTATAGCTGCTTTGAAACAAGGTAACCTTTTGGTATTTAATGAAGTATATTATTCCTGCCACAAAAGGATCTACTATTTTATTCTCCGGAAAACAAAGTCTTCTTTCATCGCAGAGGAGGTAGTACAGCTTACATTCATCAAATTCTGGAACTACCGGGAAAGCCTGGCAGACGACCTCGACGTGCAGCTCCAGCTGTTCCGGATTGCCCGCACTACCCTGATCGACTTTCTCCGGAAGGAAACCGTGTACAAGGAAAAGGTGATCCATGTAATTGAGCGGTATACCCTGCCGGCGGATGAGCTCTGGGGCAAGCTGGCCGAAAAGGAACTGCAGCATAAACTGGCCCATGCATTGGAGGAAATGCCGCCTATGCGCCGTAAAGTATTTGAAATGAGCCGTTTTAAAGGCATGAGCTACCAGCAAATAGCGCATGAACTTTCCTTGTCGTCCAGAACAGTAGAGTCACACATCTTCCAGGCCATCAGGCAAATAAAACATTATCTCGGGCTGCTGCTATCCCTTGTAGCCTGCTTTTTCCCGTTTTGAAAATATTTTTCCATTCCGACTAAGTAGTTGGCCTTTCACGAACGTATTACTTATCTATCAGCCGTACATAACATGATAAATGACGAATTACTGGCGCGGTTCTTTAGCAATCAATGCACACCGGCAGAAGCCCGTGAGGTAGCCACGTATCTCCGGGAGCATCCGGAAGTACTGGAGAAATATCTGCCGGAAGAAGAATTCCTGCAAATACAGGACGATGGTAATTTTCCGGAAACTGTTTCCCAGCAGTGGCTGAAAAATATCCACCGCCAAAGTGCATCTGCCAATAGCCGTATGAAATGGGCGAAACGAGTGGCCGTCGCAGCAATAACTGCCGGCGTGCTGATAGGCGCAAGCTTGTTACTGGTAAACCGTGACCATCAAAAGGAAACAACCATTGCTTCCGCAGCAATGCCATCTATTCCGCGGGAACAACAGGAACGCGCGGAAAACAACAGTGGCAAAACCATCACCACCGTACTGCCGGACGGATCCGTGATACAGCTGTTCCCGACGGCCAGCATAGTATACGATAAACAGTTCAGGGAAAACAGGAACATATATCTCTCAGGAGAAGCAGATTTTACCGTAGTAGCTGATAAATTACATCCCTTCGTTGTGTATAGCAGCGAACTGAATACCACCGTTCTGGGCACCTTTTTTCATGTGAAAGCAATCCCGGCGGAAGATATAATCACCGTAAGGCTCAATACCGGTAAAGTATTGATACAGGGAACCGCCAATAATAAAAAGGTAGTACTTACACCCGGCAAAGAGCTCCGGTATTACCGCAAAACAGGAAAATCCATCGTAGCAGACTTCAATACTACGGGCACGGATATATTAGTAAAAGCAGGAAACAACGGCACGAGCAGTGCAAAGCCGGACTGGTATAAATTCAATAATCAACCAATGGCACAGGTCCTCGATCAGCTGAGCAACTATTACGGCGTAGCCATCTATTATTATCCGTCGGATGTGACGGAAATTTATTTCGATGGTAAGTTTGAAAAGACGGACTCACTGGTGAAGATACTGACCGATTTAACGCTTCCCAATAATCTGAAGCTTATCCGGAACGATAGCGGATTTATTATTAAGAAGAAATAATTCAACAAATTACAGTTCTATTCCACAAAAGGCGCAAAGGCGCCCGGGGCTTGCTATGCCCCGGATTCAAAAAAAACACGTCCCAGTTATGAAAATGTTTTATCGACCAAAATGGCGTTTACTCCTGCTGCTATGCATGCTGTTAGGAGGTGTATCGATGTCTTCTCAGGCCCAGGGCCGCCTGCAGGTAACCGGAACGGTGCGCACCGATCAGGGCGAACTCCTCCCCAATGCCTCCGTTGTAGCGCTGAATGAAAAAACAAAGTATTCGGCCGGCGTAATCACCGACAGCAACGGCGTATTCCGTTTCTCGGGATTACCACCAGAAGGCAAATATTTACTCAGCGTTTCTTACATGGGTTTTGAAACACAACAACTCAATAATGTCAGTCTCAAGCCAGGCGCCACATTAACTTTTTCGGTACGCCTCGTGAAAACGGTAGCAGCCCTGAGCGATTTCATCGTTATCGGCTATGGTACCGCCCGGAAAAAAGATGTGGTAGGCGCCTTTAACGTGGTGACCGTAAAAGAAGCCGGTGCAGTAAATGCCACCAACCCTTCCCAGCTGCTCATCGGTAAAGCAGCCGGCGTACAGGTGGTACAAAACAGCGGCGCCGCCGGTGCAGATGCCCAGATCATCATTCGCGGTACGGGCAGTTTCACCGACATCAATCCCCTGTATGTAGTTGATGGCATCCAGGGAACAAAAAACCTGTTTAATACACTCAATCCCCAGGATATAGAAAGCATCACCATCCTGAAAGATGCGTCTTCAACTGCTATCTACGGTTCTGCAGCGGCCAACGGCGTAGTGATCATCACTACCAAAAAAGGAAAGCCCGGACCTCCCCGCGTTAGCTTTACTTCCCAATGGGGTGTAGCCAAAGCATGGAAAAAACTGGACCTCCTCAATGCCGCGCAATATGTAGATGCGCTGAAAGACCTCGCAGCTACCAAAAACGCGGTACTCCCGGCGAAGTTCAATACAGCAGCGGTATTACAGGACAGCACCGACTGGCAGGACGAAACTTTCCGCAATGCACTTGTATCTGAACACGATCTCAATATCAGCGGCGGCGGGGAAAAAGTGAACTACTCTGTATCTGCCACCTATATCAATCAGCAGGCTATCATCACCAACGCTACCAACAAAAGATTCCAGGCCCGCGTAGGACTGGAAGAAATACTGGGACGTTTCCGGTTTACACAGAACCTGATATTCAGGCAGTATGTGGGCAACGGCAATTATGCCAGCATCATCAACGCCATCCAGTACGCGCCCTATAAACCCATACTGGACCCAAATATACAGGGTGGCTACTCTATCCTGTCCAACATCGACGACTACAGCAACGCCAGCAACCCCCTGCAGGATATTGCCATGAAAAGTCAAACGAGCAAATCCCTGGCCTTCTTTCCGCAGCTGTCCGGTGAGGTACGCATCATCGACGGACTGAAATTCCGCTCGCAGTTTGCAGCAGAAGTGAACACCAACCGGAACAACAGTTACCAGCAACAGTACCAGTCGTCCAACTTCCTGAACCAGGCCCGCCAGTCGATGCTGGGCTTTACAGAGAACTCTTATTATATGCTGGAAAACTACCTGTCGTACGATAAAGTACACGGTAAACACCAGCTCTTTTTAATAGCAGGACAAAGTTATATCGATCCGGGAATCACCAATGGCTCTACTATCAGAGGTACTGGTCAGCCTAACGATAATATTACCAACGTAGGCGTAGCTTCTTCCCAATCGGTTACCAACTCCTATTCCAATTATGCCCGCCCTTCGGTGATCTCTTATTACGGCCGGTTGAACTATACTTTTGATGATAAGTATATCCTCACCACCAGCTATCGCAGGGATGGCGCTTCCAACTTTGGTGCCAACAACCGTTATGGTAACTTCGCCGCAGCGGGCGTGTCATGGCGCTTTTCAGAGGAAGGATTTATGAAGAAGGCATTCCCCGTGTTATCGGATGGTAAACTCAGCGCCAGCTGGGGACAAACCGGTAACAACAGCATTCCCAACTTCCTGAATACGTCGAAAACTTACCAGGGTACTCCCGGAGGCTCACTGGTATACTCCTTCGGCAGTAACGAAACATTTGTTTCCGGCACCACACTCACCACGTTAAATAATCCCGATCTGAAATGGGAACAAACGGCCCAAACAGATATCGGCATCGACCTGGCATTTTTAAATAACCGCCTTACCATTGAAGCTGATTGGTACAACCGTAAAAGTACCGGCCTCCTGGTTACTACCCTCCTGCCGGCCAGTATTGGCGTAAGCCCTACCGGTACCCAGCCAAAGAAAACGGTGAATGCAGCCGATGCGCAAAATAAAGGCTTTGAACTTACCATCGGGTATAAGGACAAGATCAATAATAATTTCAGCTATAATGTAAGCGTAAACGGGTCTATCAACAGCAACAAAGTATTGTCATTGGGCGATCAGTTCTCCGCACCTATCCAGGCCGGCGCCTTTACACCAGTGCCGGCTACCACGTATACTGCTGCCGGTTATGCTATCGGTTCCTTTTATGGCTACCGGATGGATCATGTGGCCAGGGATGCCGCGGAAATCACCGCACTGGACCAGGAAGCCGCTAAAAAAACAGGCCAGGCAAACGCTAAGTACCAGGATGGATTGTTACCCGGAGATTTTATCTATAAAGATATCAACGGCGATGGTGTCGTTAACGCGAAAGACCAGGAAATACTTGGCAATGCCATTCCGAAATACATTTATGGTATCAACGCCGGCGTTTCTTATAAAAACTTCGACCTGAACCTGGTACTCTCCGGTATCAGCGGATTAAAACTCCTGAACGGCTTAAAATTAAATACCAGCATTATGGCCACGGGTCACAACGCTTCTACCGACATACTCGACAGATGGCGTAAACCCGGTGATGTAGCGGCTTTGCCAAGAATCGGACAAAATGCTACCGGCAATGGCAATCTCCGTCCGTCCGACTGGTGGCTGGAAGATGGCAGCTACCTGCGTCTGAGAAACATTACCATTGGTTACAACGCACCATTGGCCATGTTAAGTACTATGACTAAAGGCACTGTTAAATCACTCCGCATTTATGTGGCAGCGCAAAACCTGATCACCATCACGAATTACACCGGCTACGATCCGGAAATATCGGGCGACTACCTGTTTGCACGTGGTATTGACCAGGGACAGGTACCTCAACCAAAGACTTTCCTGGCAGGTATTCAATTAGGGTTTTAATTTTTAAAAAGTATTTTATGAAGAAGTATATATATCATTTGCTACTAACCGCCGCACTGGTCACCGTTGCACAGGGATGCAAAAAGTCACGTCTCGAACTGGTGGATCAAAGCGCCTACGCATACGATACTTATTTTACCAACATCAGTGCGCTTAACCAAGCTACCGTGGCCAGTTACGCCACATTACTCCATCCGGGATTATGGGCGCGGGAGTACTACTTTATTTTCGACCTGCTGGGACATGATGCCAAACGCGCCAGCTTTTTGCAGGGCGCAGAACAGGAACTGGGCGACTATAGCTTTGGTACCAGCAATGCAGATCTCAGCTCTTTATGGGGCTCCCTGTACCGGATGATCTTCAGAACCAACCTGGTGATTGACCGCGCCGCAGCCTGGAATCCCACCGCTACCAACGATCGCGCAAAATTAAATCAATACCTCGCAGAGGTAAAGTTCCTGCGGGCATATGCATATTTTCACCTCGTAACATTATGGGGAGATGTACCACTGTACGTCGACTATCAGTCTACCGTTAACAACAACTATTTATCCCGAAGCCCTGCTGCGGATGTGTGGAAACAAATAGAAAAAGACCTCACAGAAGCACAGGCCACTGCCGAATTGCCCACTGTATATCCTAACGCAGAATTGGGCCGGGCCACCAAAGGCGCTGTCACCGCCTTACTTGGCAAAGTATACCTCTACCAGAAAAAATGGGTGCCTGCACAAACAGAACTTCAAAAACTGATGGGTGCACCGTACACCTATCAGCTCGATCCTTCTTTTGATAATCTTTTCAGCACTACCAACCAGAACTCAACGGAAAACATCTTCCAGATCATGAACCAACAGTGGACCGACTGGGGCATTGGTTCTCCTTACTATATGTTTGGCAATGGCGCTGAACAGGTAGGTAAACAAACACATTCAGGCCGTGCCATGGAATATGGCTGGAATGATTGGAAGAATGTATACATCAGCAACGCCGCTGTAAAAGCATTTACTTACACGAATCCTGCAAACGGCCTGCCGTATACAGATCCCCGTGCCAAATCCACCTTCTACGGCACCGCTGCCTCCGGAGGAGAAACCGAATACTGCCAGCAGTGCGCTACCGGTGTAAAGGTGTATCCGTTTGATACCAACGATCCGCAGGGCGATTATCGCTGGAAGAAATATGAGTACTACAATCTGATGGAAAAATATGGCGATCCTAAAAGCCCTATCAACGGGCAGGTGATTCGCTTCGCAGACGTAATGCTGATGCTGGCTGAAGCGCAGATCCAGCAAGGAAATACTGGCAGCGCACCATTGGCGCTGATCGACAGCGTACGTTCCCGCTCGAACGCATTTTTATATACCACGCTGGGCGATAAAGCAAACGCGATGAAGATACTGATGCGCGAACGGCAGCTGGAATTATGCGGTGAACAAGCCCGCTATTTCGATCTGTTGCGCTGGGGTATTATCAAACAAACTATCAACGCAGAAAAGGCCGCAGAACCTGGCACCGGCACACAGCCCTTCCAGGATAAACACCTCCTGCTGCCTATTCCCGATGTAGAAAAAAATTACAATCCGAATGTAGCCAAAGCTATCAGCAATGGCTGGAATTAATCTATAAAAACAGCAGGGCACAACCACCGGCAGGAAATATTTTATAGCTCGTTAGCCGTTACTATCCTTCAATTCCACTTATGTAAAAATTACTACCATGAAATGGAGCAAACCACTATTTCTGTCAGGGTTGTTAACCCTTGGCTGTAACCTACTATCCATTGCCCAAACCTATAACTGGTCCGCCGTCCGCATTGGGGGCGGCGGACTGGTTTCCAGCGTACAGGCGCACCCGTTAGTACCCAACCTCCGTTTTATTACCACTGATGTTGGAAACCCTTATCGCTGGAATGAAAGCACACAACGCTGGGAAGGTCTGTTGAACGGCCTTCCGGCGGTGTACTGGCCATCATCGGCCGGCAACCTGGCCTTCGTGCCCAATGATGCCACGGGCAATATTCTTTACGTTTCCATGCCTAAAGGTACCGGCAGCGCCGGTACTATTATGAAGTCCACCAACCGGGGTACTACCTGGACGGATCTGAATATGCCTATCTGGCTGGATCCCAACAACGTGGAGGAAAAAAGAAACGGGGCGCGGCTGGTAGTAGATCCGAACAACAGCAACGTGGTATATGTTACTACCCGCTTTCCGGCCAGTGCCAATGAAACCACCAATGGTACCTACAGGAGTGTGAACGGCGGCAGCTTATTTACAAAAATCGATACGCTGCATGGCCGCTTTATTGTATTTGATACCAGCGGCGGAACACTTGGCGGACTTACAAAAAGATTATACATCGCCAATCTGAATGGTGTATATGTAAGTAATGATGCCGGCGCTTCGTTTTCGTTGATGCCCGGCAGTCCCGCTGGTTTGAGGAGAGGCGTGCTGCGCGGCGGTGGTATTTTATATGCCGCCGGCAATAGCAAAGTATACAAATGGAATGGCACTGCCTGGAGTACGATTACCCCACCTTATAGCGGCAGTTTTACCAGCGTGGAAGTAAATCCGAATAACAGCAACCAGATCATCACCAATATCGATGCATTTACCGGTGCAATGTATAAAAGCAACAACGGCGGTTCCAGCTGGACACCTGTAAAAGGCACGCGCGATTTCAGCGAAGTGCCTTTTCATGGCGGCAATACCATAGGAAACACTATCATTGATTTAGCCTGGGATCCGTTTGATTCCACACAGGTATGGATGGCCGACCTGTTAAATGCCTACCAGGGCACTAACATCTGGTCGGATGCTTCAGTGTGGAAAGTACGCGCCGCAGGACATGAGGAAGTAGTGGTAACAGGGCCATTGATTTGTCCGCCTTCCGGCAACAATTTGCTGCTAACGGTTACCGCCGATGTGGCGGGCTTTGATCACAAATCCCTCACCAATCCCCCGGCGAAAGCTATCTCCGACGATTTTCAATATTTTAATTCCCAGGGAGTGCATATGACTGGTGCCGCCATCCAGGAAACCAATCCCAACTTCATTGTGAGAGTGGGCCGCAGGGGCTGGTCAGGTACCGGTTTAGGCGGCTACTCCACCGATGGAGGACTGCATTATACACAATGGGTTTGCCCCGGTGGCATGACCGGCGGCAGGGTAGCCGTATCGGCCACCAGCGAAACCATTATCTGGACCACGCAGGGCGGTTATACCTATCGTTCGGTGGACAGGGGTAATAACTGGACAAAAATAAATTCCATTACTACCAGCGCCGTCGGCACTTTTGGCGTGACCGGCTCCATTTTCACCGTACCACCGGATATGAATCCCCTGGCGGCTGATAAAGTAAATGGTAATAAATTCTACCTGTATTTTTTTGGTAAGATGATGGTGAGTGAAGATGGTGGATTAACATTCGTTCAGAAATACGCTAACCTTCCAAACGTGCAAAATGTAGCGTTTGTAAAAGTAGAAACCACTCCCGGCAAGGAAGGCGACATATGGGTGTCGATAGAAGGCAACGGCCTGTATCACTCCACCAATTCGGGCGCCGACTTCACAAAGATCACCAAAGTGCAATCCGCCAAACTGATGGCCATTGGAAAGGCCGCAGTAAATGATCCGGCTATTTATGTGGTGGGCACCGTGGATAGCATTCCCAACAGCATTTTCCGTTCCGATAACAACGGCGCTACCTGGACAGTGGTAGCTAATCCGGCTATCAGTGTGCCACGGAATTTAGCGGCTGACCGCCGTATTTACGGAAGAGTATTTATGGGCAGCGCCGGTAACGGCATATATACAGGAGAAACCGTAGCCGGTCCTGTAACCGGCATTACGGTGAGTCCCGCCACCGTGTCGGTAGCAGTGGGCAATCGTGCTACATTAACCGCTTACGTGGCGCCTGCATGGGCCGGTAATAAAAAAGTAACCTGGAGTTCGGGAGATACCACTAAAGTAAAAGTAAACGATAGCACGGGCGTTCTCACAGGAGTTGCTGTAACGGCAACGCCTGTACTGGTTACCGCAACCACCCAGGATGGCAGTAAAACAGCTTCGGCAAGTGTAACTGTCACTACACCTGTTGCCGTTTCCGGCATCGTTATCACGCCTAATCCCGATTCAATAGGCGTGGGTAGCACCGTGCCGCTGGTAACCGTGATTACGCCCGCCAATGCCAGTAACAAAACACTGCGCTGGACTTCTTCTGATACCACTATTGCAAAAGTGGCCATAGATACGCCGCTGGTTACCGGCATCTCGCATGGTACTGCGGTGATCACTGCTACAGCGCAGGATAGCGGCTACACCTCCACTGCCACCATGATTGTTTATAACGTAGCGCCCACAGCGCTCAACATTACCGGCACAGCATCGGTAGGCGCCGGCGATACCGTGATGCTAAGCGCGGTATTCACACCGCTGAATACCAGTAATAAAGTACTAACCTGGAGTTCTTCCGATACCACTATTGCCAAAGTAAACAACAGTGGCCTGGTGACGGCCGTTGCACCTGGTACCGTTACCATTACTGCCACAACAGCAAAAGGTGGTATTACGGGCACTAAAGGCATCACCGCCACTAAAGTTATTACCGTAGTGAGTGCAGGCGTATGTGGTATACTGCCTAACAATGGCTTTGAAGGCGGTCTTAGTAACTGGATGATTGTCGGCGATATTATTAACGGTCTCCAAC
This sequence comes from Chitinophaga sp. ARDCPP14, assembly GCF_051362515.1. Lineage (NCBI taxonomy): Bacteria > Pseudomonadati > Bacteroidota > Chitinophagia > Chitinophagales > Chitinophagaceae > Chitinophaga > Chitinophaga sp. ARDCPP14. The sequence continues at coordinate 24,352 of NZ_JBKIXB010000005.1, forward strand.
CGGCCGCCATCGTGGCCAACAACGCGCATAGCGGCACCAAAGCAGCCGTGATTTCCGGAGAAGGCGGCGTTAGCACTACCGTACTGATGCCGGTAGCCGGCAGAAAGGCCGTCACCTTTTCTGCATGGGCAAAGATCCTTGATCTTCCCGCATGGGCAGGTTTTGGTATCGACTATATAGATTCTTCCAATCATAAAATCACCGCGGACCAGTTCAGCGTAAATGCTACGTCTTACACACAATTCAGCGTAGTAAGGGCTACGCCTCCTAACACAGCGAGGGTGAACATCTGGACCTACAAAACCAGCAGCGCCGGTAAATTTTACCTCGATGATTTTTGTGTGACCGTAGCTGATGTGGTAGATGTTACCAGCCTGTCTATTACGCCTGATCCGGCATCTGTAGCCATGGGTTATACCAAAGCATTAACCGCTACCATACTGCCTGCGAATGCTACCATTAAAACAGTTACCTGGACCTCTTCCAACACGGCTATTGCAACGGTTAACGCATCCGGCGTAGTTACCGGCGTGGCATTGGGCACCGCTACCATTACCGCTACCAGCACAGAGGGCGGGAAAACAGCTACCACCACCGTTACCGTAACGCCGCCGGTAGCAGTTACCGGTGTGAATGTTACGCCGGATAGCGTTACTATTGGCGTAGCCGATTCATATACGCTAACGGCCACCACCACTCCAGCCAACGCCAGCAATCAGAACATGGCATGGACCAGCTCCAACCCGGCCATCGCCACCGTAAACGCCACCACCGGCGCGGTGAAAGCAGTAGCCATTGGTACCGCCGTGATCAGGGGGGTAACGCAGGAAGGAAGTTACAAAGACAGCAGCATCGTAACGGTGATCAGCCAGGGACAATGCGGACAAATTTCCAACAATGGCTTTGAAAGCAGCCTCGTAGGATGGAGTAATATCAACAACGCTGCTACCATCACTACAGATGCCCACAGCGGTTTAAAAGCAGTAGCCGTTACCGGTCAGGGTGGCGTAGGACGCGTACCTGTATTCAGTTTCGCCGCCGGCGATACCATCGTGTTTACCGCGTGGGCCAAAGTATCCGGCGGACCCGCATGGGCAGGCTTCAGCCTCGATTTCCAGAATGCTTCCTATGTGAAACTGGCCACCGCACAATCAACTGTTACCGCTACCGCCTATACGGAGTATACGCAAAGCGTAGTGGTTCCGGCGGGTACTGCCAACTTCAACATCTGGTCATCAAAATCCGGCGCAGCGGGCATCCTGTATCTGGATGATTTCTGCCTAACCGTGAAACCGGCCGGCGGAGGCATGTTACGCACCACCAATCTCATGCAAACCGGCCATGATGCATCCGCCACTAAAAACGGCATTACCGTAAGCGCTTATCCCAATCCTGTACAAAGTGATATCAACATCCGCCTGACCAATTACAATGGCAGCCGGATCGCGGCTACGCTGACCGATATGGCCGGCAGGGTTATACATCACGAGGTGATTATAACGCAGAAAGGCACAACGCTTTACCGGTTGCATAATGCAAAGAAGCCTGCAAAAGGACTGTACATTCTGACCCTGAAAGGCGAAGGACTAGTGAGCAGCTTCAAGCTATTGGTGCAGTAGGTATTGATTGTTTGATAAAGAGCCTGGGGCCATGCCCCGGGCTCTTTGCGTTATTACATACCTATTACAATTTCTTGAAAAGCCCCCCTACTCTATTATCTGCGGGAATTAATTACCTTGCGTAAGCAGCGCAGCAGGAGAAACCTGCGTCTGCGCCATTACCTCTCTAACAATAAAGTTACCCGTCGTTGTTTATGTATCAGTTGCTCCGTGACAATATCGAACAGCATGTCCATCTCAGCGATGCCGAGTTTTCGCACTTTGCCACCTCATTCGAAGCGAAAGAGATTGAGAAAAAACAGTTCCTTTTGAGAGAAGGTGAAATTTGCAGGTTTGAGGGCTTTGTTACCAAAGGCATATTCAGCGTGTATCATCTCGATAAAAACGGAGACAAACAGATACTTTATTTTGCCCATGAAAACTGGTGGGTTACGAACATCGACAGCTTTACCAACAACCTGCCGTCTCAGCTCTTTATTGAAGCACTGGAAGACAGTGAAGTATTGTTGATTTCAAAAAGCGACAAAGAGTCCGCTTATATCAACCTGCCTAAAATAGAAAAGCTGTTCCGGGTAATGACCCAAAAAACGCATGTGGCTTTACAACGCAGGATGATCGACAGCCTGAGTAAAACGGCTGATCAGCGTTACATCGACTTCATAGAAAAATACCCCCAGCTTTACCAACGCCTCTCCAACCTGCAGATTGCAGCTTATTTGGGCGTAAGTCATGAATTTTTGAGTAAAATCAGGAGGAAGATAGCTGGTCAGAAATAATACGGGTTCCCATTATTATTGAACTTGTTCAATTTTTTTGTTTCAGAAGGAACGGATATTTGCATATCATCCCAAAAGCAAAAAAATGAAACGAATCATTTCTATAGCATTATTGACCACTTTAAATTTTTTCAAAATGGACATACAGGCGCAAAGCTTCACTACTATTGAAGCTAATGGTTTAAAGCTGCAGGTATACAACGCTTCCGAGAACAGCTTTGGCGTGGCATCTGTTATCGTATCAGGAAAAACAGATGCTGTTTTGATAGATGCACAGTTTACATTGGCTGATGCTGAAAAAGTAGCACAGGAAATAAAGGCATCCGGTAAAAATTTAACCACTATTTATGTTTCCCATGGCGATCCTGATTTTTACTTTGGCCTGGAAGTATTCAAAAAATACTTTCCATCTGTAAATGCTTATGCTTCCCCCGCAACGGTAGCACATATCAAAGCCACGGCACAAAAAAAGCTGGCAGTATGGGGTGAAAAATTGGGCAACAGCATTACTTCCAGCGTTATCATTCCGCAGGTGCTCGAAGGTAACAGCATTGAGCTGGAAGGACAAAAATTAATAGTTACCGGACTGGAGGAATTTCCATCGCGGACTTTTGTATGGATACCATCTATTAAGGCCGTTGTTGGCGGAATAAATGTATTTGGCACCAGCTTTCATCTCTGGATGGCAGATTCAGCCAGTGAAGATGCCCGCAAAGAATGGCTGGCAGTGTTAGACGAAATAGCGGCACTTCATCCGGCCATCGTGGTGCCTGCCCATGCCAAAGCAGGAACTCCCTTCAGCATGGCTGCTGTAACGCACACCAAAAACTATATACAGTTTTACGGAGAAGCGCTGAAAAGCAATAAAACTTCGGAGGCATTGATAGCGGCGTTAAAAGCCAAATATCCTGAACTTACTTTTGAAACCGCCCTGCAGATAGGCGCGAAAGTAAACACCGGGGAAATGAAGTGGTAAGAGCGATGTTCATCCACAGCCTGACAAACGCTCTTTCCTTTATTCCTTTCTCAGGCTGATCACCGGGTTCATCAAAGCCGCTTTGATCGCCTGGTAGCTGACTGTTACTATGGCAATTGCTACAGATAAGATACACGCAAGCGCGAACACCCACCAGTGAATAGCCACGCGGTATTCATAGTACTGCAGCCATTTATACATGCTCCAATAGGATAATGGCGCTGCTATCACAAATGAAATAATCACCAGCTTTACAAAATCTTTCGCTAATAAAGTAGTGATGCCGGTGACAGAAGCACCTAGTACCTTCCGCACACCCACTTCCTTGATCCTGCTTTCCGCCATATAGGTAGCAAGACCAAATAAACCAAGGCAGGATATAAAAATGGTCAGCCCCGCAAATAAAGCAGCTAAAGTTCCCTGGCGTTGTTCATTATCAAATTTCTTCGCATAAGCTTCGTCTACAAATTTATACTCAAACGGATAATCGGGGTTATACTTGCTGAAAATAGCCTCCACCTTTTTAAGATTTTGAGCAGTAGAATGATCCCCGTTTAACTTCATCTGCACCACCTGGAAATTCATAAAAGCACTTTTGGCGCCGCAGATCAATATCGGTCTTGTTGGCTCATAAGGACTGGTAAGAATAAAATCTTTAATAACCCCTACAATGTGCCAGTCGATGCCAAGATCATTTACTACTTTTCCAATCGGATCCTTGAACTTCAATACTTTCAGCGACGACTCATTTACAATCAGCCCGGTTGAATCGGTGGGGAATTTTTTCAGGTCGAAATCACGGCCTTCAATAAACTGTAACCCTGCTGTGGCGCCCAATCCCTCATCCGCTAAATACCGGTCGAAAGATGTTTTATCATTCGGATCCTTTCCTTGCCAGTTCTGGCCCCACCCATTGCTCCACCGTTCCGTAAGGGGGGAATTTGTTCTGGTAACCGACTTCGCAACACCTGATTCCAGCAATTCATTTTTTATCAGTGCATAGTTTTTGGATATATCACCCGTCATGAAATGGTACACCAGGTTATCTTTATTATAACCTGTTTCCCGGTCACGGGCATAGTCGATTTGCTGCTTTACAATAATAGTGCAGATGATAAGAACGGTGGCGAATGTGAACTGCAATACCACCAGTATTTTCCGTGGCGTTACCAGCGCATTCGCTTTTTTAAACGTGCCCTTTAATACTTTAACAGGCTGGAAAGAGGAAAGGAAGAATGCGGGATAACTGCCGGCCAGCAAACCCGTAAAGAAAATAAACCCAATAAACCCTATCCAGGTATAGATGTTGCCGAAATCTATAAACAGTTTTTTATCCGTAAGCTGGCTATAAAAGGGCAGGCTTATCTGAACAATAAGGATCGCCACTATTCCGGCCAGAAATGCGATAAAAACAGATTCCCCGATAAACTGGCTGATGAGGGAACTCTTCTGTGCTCCCACTACTTTTCGTATGCCTACCTCCTTCGCCCGCTTTTCACTTCTGGCGGTGCTCAGGTTCATAAAATTGATACAGGCAATTAATAATATCAACCCCGCGATAATACTGAATATTTTTACGAATGTGCTGCGGCCTCCGTTATCTTCCCCACCATCGCTGAAGCTTGAATACAACCGCCACCTTTCAAGCGGGTAAATAAACAGCTCCCATTTCATTGTTTTCGCCTCATCACTGTAATGCTGCTTTAAATCTTTTATTTTAGCGGCGGCGGCAGCATAACTTACATTGGGCTTCAGCATTACATAAGTAGGCGTGCTGTTATCGCTCCAGCCATAATCCGTGCCTTCCCTGTATTTTAAATATGACCATGGTAAGAGGTATTCAAAATCGAATCTGGTATTGCCCGGCAGATCTTTCAAAATACCGGTAACCGTGAAGTTATCTTTATTCTCAATTTTAATGATCTTACCCATGGCATCTTCACTGCCAAATAAACTTTTAGCCGTTTTCTCCGTAAGCACCACCGAATGCACATCATTCAGCGCGGTAGCAGGATCACCTTTCAGCATGGGGAAGCTGAACATCTGAAAAAAACCGGTATCCACCAGGATGCCGGACTTTATTATTTTTTTATCCCCTACGGAAAGAAGATACGCATTATTGGAACCTACCCTCACCGCACGTTCTACTTCAGGCAAATCTTTTTCCACCGCACGGGCTGTTAATGCAGATACCGTATTCCAGTAAGAGAGCTTCCCATCAATGGGTACGCGATTCCATACTTCGTATATCCTGTCTTTGTTAGCGTGAAACCCATCGTAACTTCTTTCATCCTGTATCCACAGGAGAATAAGGATTGCAGCAGCCATGCCCACAGCAAGGCCCGTAATATTGATGGCTGAAAAACCTTTGTTGCGCAACAGGTTCCGGCAAACGACTTTGAAGAAATTTCTGATCATAATGCATTGATGATTCCCGGACTGCAACGTACAGGATTTGCGGGAATCTTACCCCAAGACAATGCCGGATACCTATTTGCTTGATTTACAACGATGTGGCTGCGTCATAAATACCGGTTTGTTCATTTTTGGGACAAAACATGTCCGCTTTTGAACACCCGGATAATACTAAAAGGCCGGAATCATCACTTATGATAATATAATATCAAAATTAGGTAATCCTGCATAGTGTACTTATCTAAAGAAGGGGTAACTTGGTTTGGTCATTATTATGAGCAGTCAAAACCACGATTATACTTCTTTTTGGGTAACAGGGGATCTTTCATCGTTTAAACAAATGATGAAGGCATTCACTCCTTCCCTGAAGCATTTTGCGGGTAATATTGTTGGTAATGAGGCAGAAGCAGAAGAAATTGTGGCAGATGTATTTATCAAAATATGGCAACAAAGACTGCTGGCAACTGCCCCTGACGACATCCGGTATTATCTTTTTAAGGCCGTCAAAAATACGGCGCTCAATTATCTGAAAAGCAATGACCGCCGCACGACGCACCATACCGCCTGGGAAATCCAGGTGAACCGGGTAACCTCCAAAAATCCCGAAGACATTATGATCAGTAAAGAACAGCTGTCGCATATCAATGCCGCCATCAGTTCCTTACCCCTCCGCTGCCGCCAGATATTCATTCTCGTAAAAGAAGAAGGACTCTCCTATGAACAGGTAGCCACCCTGCTGGATCTCTCCAAGGCTACCGTAAATGTACAGATGACCATCGCCCTGAAAAAAATATGGGCAGCACTGGGTTCCTCCATCCAATATTCTTATTCCTGATTTTTTTTCTACCCGGTTTAATTGTTTTCCTTTTTTGCGTTGTCTTAATAGGGAATCAACTGAAATCATACTTTCTGTAAATGACCAAACGATTATGGGAATTACTGGCACTGCATTGGAGCGGTGAGATTTCCTCGGAAGAAAAAACGGAACTGGACAAGCTCCTGCTGGAGCATCCGGGAGATTGGCTCCGGGCGGGACAGCTGGACCAGCTGTCTTTTAAAACAATACCGGCCACTGACGAGGATGCGCATACGGACGCGCTGATAGATAAGGTGATGGGAACTATCACTGCCGAACCGGCTTTAACCGGGAAAAGCTCCCGCAAAAAGTTCCTGCAGGCCTATAAATACCAGTTGTCAGTAGCCGTAGCCATGCTGGGCATAACCGCCATGCTCACCTTTATTTACCTGTATCAGCAACATCCCGGGTATAAGATCGTGTCCACCGATGCCGGTATGAAAACAAAGATCCGGTTATCTGATGGCAGCATTATCTGGCTCAACGCCGGCAGCACTTTAAAGTACCCGGAAAAACTGGATAAAGCCAAAAGGGAAGTATACCTCAGCGGGGAAGCATATTTTGATATAAAGCAGGCGCCTAACCGCCCGTTTATCATCCACGCGCAGAAAATGGATATCAGGGTACTGGGTACCGCATTTAACGTCAGGTCCTATAAAGAAGAGGATTTTGAAGAAACATCGGTGATTTCAGGGGCCGTAGAAGTGACCGTGGCGGATGAAAATAAAGTGCTGAAGGTTACGCCCAACCAAAAAGTAATTCTCCGGAAAACAATCAACGATCCTGCAGAAAAAAATAGCAGCGCCACCGGACCAGGTAATAATAAACTAACAAAAATTGAACGTCAGCCACTATCTGTTCTTTCATCAACAGATACTATTCATGTGATGGAAACTGCCTGGATGAATAATCAACTCATATTCCGTAACGAGTCGCTGCAGGCGCTTTCACAACGACTGGAACGCTGGTATGGCGTGAAAATTATCATCGAGAATGAACAACTGGCCACATTAAGATTTTCCGGACGGGCAGATAATATTTCTATTGAAAAGCTGCTGGAGGTACTCCAGAATATTCAACCATTCAATTATTCCATTCAGGATGATATAGTGACAATCAAGTAAACCAGAAGTTATGAAAAATAGTATCATAATTGGGGAGCGACCTCCCTAGCGGACCCGCTATGCCCGGAACTTCCGTTACGGACCTCCACAGAATCCAGATTTATTGATTTATAAGCTCACTTCCAGGTTATGAAAATAGCAATAAAACAAACCACGTTCGCCTTACATTGCAATGGACGAAAATTATTTCTAATGATCAAATTTACCGGTGTATTGTTCCTGCTGTTTTTCCAGGCCACTGCAGCAGGGTTTTCGCAGAATACGATATCCGTTTCCTTCGTTAACGCAGATATTGAGAAAGTATTCCGCTATCTCGAGAAAAAAACGACCTACACGTTTTATTACAGCAACAACGAAACAGAGAAAACACCCAGGCTCAGTCTCACCATGGAAAAAGTGGATATCCGCGAGGTACTCGATGCGGTAGCGCTCAAAACCGGTCTTCATTATACCATCCTGGATAACAGCATGGTGGTATTCAAAAACGCCGGCGAGCGGATACAAACCAAAAAGATCAGCGGAAAGGTAGTGGATGAAAAAGGCCGTCCGCTGCCCAACATGACCGTGCAGGTAAAAGGAACCACCATCGGTACATTAACAACGCCGGAAGGGTTATTTACGCTCCAGGTACCGGAAAACGCGATCCTGGTGGTATCTGCCATCGGTTTTCTCAGGCAGGAAGTACCTGTTGCCGGTCAGTCTTCCTTCAATATTATCCTGAAAGAAGATGTATCGGGATTAAATGAAGTGGTGGTAGTAGGTTACGGCACACAGGAAAAACATAAACTCACCAGTGCGGTGGCCACCATTTCCGGCGCAGAGCTGAACAAACGGGTAGCCACCAACCCGGCATCGCTGTTACAGGGACAATTACCCGGATTGCAGGTAACCCAGGGCTCAGGCGAACCGGGAAATGAAAATATACAATTACGCATTCGCGGCATCAGCACGTTCAGCGGCGCAGGTAACGACCCGCTCGTTGTGATAGATGGTTTACCGGGAAGCCTGAGCGCTTTAAATCCTAACGACATCGAATCTATCTCTGTGTTGAAAGATGCCGCCTCCGCCGCCATTTATGGCTCCCGCGGCGCCAACGGTGTAATTGTGGTGAAAACAAAAAAAGGACGCAGCGGTTTTTCGCTGACTTACGGGTATAACCTCGGTGTTTCGCAGGCAACCAAACTGCCGGAGACGATTTCCAACTCGGCAGAATACATGCAACTGTCCAACGAAGCCCGCACTAATTCCGGTCTGGCGCCGCTCTATACCCAGCAACAGATTGATTTATACCAACAGGCCACCGACCGTGTGAAATATCCTAATCACAACTGGCTGGATGATATCTTTCGCACCGCATATACCCAGAACCATTACCTGAACATGAGCGGAGGGAAAGAAAGTACTACTTACAGTCTTGGTTTGGGTATCAGCACCCAGCCAGGTGTACTGATCGGCTTCGACTACAAAAAATATACGTTGGACCTGGGCCTCAGCTCCCGCATCAATAAAAGGGTGACCATCGGTACCAATGTGCAGATGCGGTACGCCGACAGGAAATATCCTGAAAACGGTGCAGGCGACATGTTTCTGTCTGCACTGGCACAGTCGCCCCTCTACCCTGCCTCCAGCGATGGAAAATGGATTAAAAAAGCCTACTCCAATGAACTGGGTAATAAAAACCCGGTAGCCATTGTAGATGAAGATATCCGGGTGAAGACAAACGATTACTACGCACAGGGAAATCTCTCCCTCGATGTGGACATCGTAGACGGATTAAAATGGGAAAACAGGGCAGGCATGAATTATGGCAACTACAAATACAGTGATTTCAGGCCCGTTATACCTACCTATTATTTCAGCGACATGAGCCCTGCCGGATTACTTGATGATGGCACTCCGGGGCTGACAGTGGGCAATACCGGCAATATCTACACCGTTTATTACAGCCAGCTGACCTACAAAAATAAATTCGGCGACCATAACCTTTCCGCACTGGCAGGTTATCAGCAGGAGCAAAATAAAGCCGATACCCTCAATGCCAGCCGCACGCAGTTTCCCACCAATTTCCTGAGAGAACTGAATGCAGGCCCCACAGAAGGCCAGGCCAATAACGGTACCTCCGGCACCTGGGCGATCCGCTCTTTTTATGGCAATGCGAATTATGATTATAAAGATAAATACCTTTTCGGCGCCAGCGTAAGATACGATGGTACTTCCCGGCTGCCTTCAGATACCCGCTGGGGATTGTTCTATTCATTTTCCGGTGCATGGCGCGCTTCAGAAGAATCTTTTATGAAAAATATTTCCTGGATAAACGATCTGAAGATACGCGCTTCCTGGGGACAGCTGGGCAACCAGAACATCGGTACCTATCCTTATCAATCCACACTCGATAACAGACCCTATGCTTTCGGTTCCAGCGTTTCTACCGGGTTTACCGGCAGCCAGATTATAGATCCTACCCTTACCTGGGAAACTACCCGCGTGCTGGATATTGGTCTTAATCTCACCGCGTTCGATAACCGGCTTACCTTTACCGGCGACTGGTTCAATAAATACACCTTTGATATCCTCCGCAGCTCCCAGGTGCCCCTGTGGCTGGGATTAGCCGCACCTATTATCAATAACGGAGCGGTGAGAAACAAAGGATTTGAATTCAACGTGCAATACAACGATAAGATCGGCAAAAACTTTACCTGGTATATCGGCGCTAATTTCCAACGTTATAAAAATGTATTGGAAGAATTTGGCAAACGCGAGATCAGTGGTACTACCATCCGGGAAGAAGGACATCCTTTGGATGAATACTACCTTTACCAGTGGGATGGTATCTTCCAGAGCACAGATGAAATTGCCAAATCGCCCAAACAACCTGTAGACGCCACCCCCGGCGACCTCAAAATTAAAGATGTGAATGGCGACGGTGTGATTGATGATAAAGACCGCACTTATACAAACGGGAAATATCCTGGTTTCCAGTATGCATTCAATCTTGGCGCTTCGTGGAAAAACTTTGATCTGAGCGCACAATTCTATGCCTCACAGGGACAAAAGATTTATGTCAACGGATGGGGAATAGAACCATTCCGGCAGGGTTCCGTACCTACAACAGACTGGCGGAACCGCTGGACGCCGGACAACCCCAGCACCACCATGCCTAAAATATATGTTGCCGACGGATATGCTCCTGTTCAGAACTATGCCTCCACTTATTTCCTGAAGGATGCTTCTTTCCTCAGACTCAGAAATGTACAGTTGGGCTATAACCTGCCGGCTGCCACCATCGCCAGGATAGGCATGAAATCGCTGCGGGTGTTTTTCACCGCTGAAAATGTATTTACGATCAGCAAATTTCCGGGGCTTGATCCCGAGCGTGTAGGAGACGGTAACTATGTTACTTATCCGCAAACCAAAACATACACGTTTGGCGCCATGGTTCAGTTTTAATTTCTCTGTTAAAAGATTCAGTTATGAAAAAGTTTCAGCAATTAATAGTAACAATCACCACTACGGCCTTTATACTGTGCAGCGGATGTAACAAGGATCTGCTGGATGTAACGCCTCCGGATAAACTGGCATCAGCTTTTTTCTGGAAAACACCTGAGGATGCGGACAAGGCGCTCACCGGCCTGTACAACTACCTCTACGCCAACAGCGGAGGCTATGCTACCTCACAGTTTACCGTTTTCGCCTGGGATAATTTCACCGACGACTCCTACGGCCAATATAATTACGGAGGAGGTTTAAACGCCCTTACTTCCGGCATTACTCCTCAATCCGGCGATTTTGTGTACTCTTATTACAGTAACTGCTACCAGGCGATAGCGGCAGCCAATTCTTTCCTGGCGAACGTAGATAAAGTGCTCAGCGGCGACCAGCTAACAAAATATAAAGCAGAAGCCTATTTCCTGCGGGCATTTAACTACTTCTGGCTGGCGCAGCTCTATGGCAACACCATCATCTTTACAGATGATCCTTTCAAGGAAGACTATAAATCCACCAGGGCTAAATCCGACCGGGCCGAAGTATTAAAATTGGTATTGGCCGACCTGGATCTGGCTATCGCTTCGCTGCCTGATGCCGGCTATACCAATGGGCACGCCGTAAAAGCTACCGCCCAGGGATACAAAGTAAGAGTACTTCTTTTTCAGAAGCGCTACGCAGAAGCGGCCGCACTGGCCAAAGAAATTATGACGGGCAACAAGTTCAGTCTCCTTGCCAGCTATGCCGGCAACTTTTATAAGCCCGATCAGAACAACAGCAAAGAAATTATGTTCTCCGTAAAATACCAGCGCCCTAACATCCTCCACCAGGATGTGGCTATTTCTGTAAACCTCCAGCGCTGGAAAGGAGAACAAGGCACGCAGGACCTGATCAATGAATACGAAGCAGCAGATGGTAAAGACACCGCCTCCTCGGCCGTATACGTGAAAGGAAAACCGTTTGAAAACCGCGATCCGCGCATGCGCCTGACGTTCTTCTTCCCCGGCGACACCAAAGCACAGGGATGGCCCTTCACCGGCGCCCTGGCAATTGCCACGCCCGGAAAAGACAGCTGGACGGCCGGTTACTATGCTGTAAAAAAATGGCTGGACCCCAGTCTCACTGACCCCGACTACGGCACTATAGACGACAACGACTTTGTACTGCTCCGCTATGCCGATATCCTGCTTATGTATGCAGAAGCGCAGAATGAAGCCACCGGGCCGGACGCCTCCGTATATGCCGCTATCAAGCTAGTCAGAAACCGGAGCAATATGCCAGACCTGCCAGCCGGGTTATCCCAGGCAGCCATGCGCGACCGGATCCGTCATGAAAGACGGGTGGAATTTGCGCTGGAAGGCATCCGGTATTTCGACCTGAGACGCTGGGGCATTGCGGTGCAAAAACTGGATGGTTTTGTACCTAATCCTTTGCAACCAACTATCAAAACTAAATACAAGGCCAATTATGACTTCTGGCCTATTCCGCAAACGGAGATAGACCGGAATGCGCCGGAACTGATTCAAAACGATGGGTATTAAGGTCTTTATATAAAAAGAAAAAGCCCCGGAATAATTTCCGGGGCTTTTCTTTTTAGCATCTCCTGAATTTGACACGCGCATCTCGTTGCCAATGTTTATTTTTGAAGTCACTGGTAAATTATTAACGGCCCCTGTAAAGCGGGCCTCCGTTTAAATTAACGAAAAGCCATTTTTAATATGAGCAGTGCAAAACCGCATGAATCACAGAACGTCACCGACTACCCCAACAATAACACCATATTCGCGGTCTGGAAGTTTAAGGAGGGAACGGAAATTAAACCTGCTTTCGAAAAGCTCTGCGCCCTGGTAGCTAATCTCAATCACACCTTCATCATACGGGCGCCCGGTGGCCGCGCCACCTGCGTAATGGGTGTTGGTTACGAGGCATGGCTGAAGCTATCTTTACCCCAACCTGTTCCGAAGGAATTAAGAAATTTTGAACCGCTGGTGGGCGCAAAACATACCGCTGTTGCCACCCCCGGAGATCTGCATTTTCACTTACGGTCAACCGACATGTCCATCTGCTTTGATATGCTCATTGCCATAACAGCCGTATTATCACCCGTGGCAGATTGTTTGGAAGAAGTACATGGTTTCAGGTATTGGGATGGCCGTTCTATTCTTGGCTTTGTAGATGGTACGGAAAATCCCGTGGGTAACGACCGGCAGTATTTCGCGCTGGTGGGTGATGAAGATCCTGTTTATAAAGGAGGCAGCTACCTTTTTGTTCAGAAGTACCTGCACAATATGGGCGGCTGGACAAAGCTCACTACCGAAGAACAGGAAAAAGTAATTGGCCGTTATAAGATCAGTGACATTGAGATGCCTGACGACATAAAACCCGATAATTCCCATAGCGCATTAGCGAACCTGGATGATGACAATGGTAATGAACTGAAAATAGTAAGGGATAATATGGCCTTTGGAAATCCCGGCAAAAATGAGGTGGGCACCTATTTCATTGCTTATGCAAATACGTTCAGCACCACCTTTAAAATGCTGGAACGGATGTTTATCGGGGTGCCGGCCGGCAACTACGACAGGATCCTTGATTTCAGTACTGCCCATACCGGAAGCCTCTTCTTTGCCCCGTCAATGGATATTTTAAAGCAATATACTGCGGATGACACGGCGTGATTTTATCTGTTAACCGGCATGCAGCTGAAGTGTATAATCTACCTCCGGAGACCGTTGTTCCTGGCACTGAAAAATAAAGTGTTAAATTGACAATTATAATTATAATTTTCTTATTTTCACCCTTCGGTAGTCATCTTCCACATTAGTCATCACCACGTAGAGATTTAACATGATGCGATTAACAGCGGTTATCATCCTTGCCACGATATTATTCGGGCAGCATGCACAAAGCCAGGACTTTCATAAATGGGCGCCCGGCCCGCCAATGGGCTGGAACAGCTGGGATTGCTATGGCCCCACGGTAACGGAGGCGGAGGTAAAAGCCAACACCGACTACATGGCCAAATACTTAAAATCATCTGGTTGGGAATATATTATAGTGGACATCAGGTGGTATGTCAGCAACGATAAATCGCATGGCTATAATGAAACAGATCCTGAATATAATATGGATCAATACGGAAGATTTGTTCCGGCAGTAAACCGCTTTCCATCTGCCAAAAACGGCCAGGGATTTAAGCCGCTGGCCGACTATATTCACAGCAAAGGATTAAAGTTTGGTATTCATATTATGAGGGGAATACCAGTGAAAGCGGTAATGGAAAATACGCCCGTGAAAGGTACCACAGTAAAAGCAGCTGATATCCACTCAAAAGAGGGGCAGTGCCTCTGGCTGCACGATATGTATACCGTTGTCCCTGAAAAAGAAGGCGCACAGGCGTATTACAATTCCCTTTTTGAAATGTATGCTGATTGGGGACTGGACTTTGTAAAAGTAGATGACCTGTCTTCCCCTATTTATTTTGCGGGTGAAATAGAAATGATCCGGAAAGCAATAGACCGCACCGGACGGAAAATAGTGTTGAGCACATCCCCCGGCGAAACGCCAATTGAACACGCAGCGCATGTTCAGCAATACGCCAATATGTGGCGCACAGTAGGCGACTTCTGGGACAACTGGAAACAATTAAAGGAACACTTTAAAGTATTTGAGCGCTGGAATAAATGGAGAGCGCCCGGCGCTTATCCCGATGGCGACATGCTCCCACTAGGCCGCATTGGGATACGTGCGGAACGTGGACATCCGCGTATGAGCGGGTTTACAAAAGATGAGCAATACACCCTGATGACATTGTGGACGATTTTTAAATCGCCGCTAATGTTTGGTGGTAATCTGCCAGACAATGATCCTTTTACCTTGTCCCTGCTCACCAATAAAAACGTACTGAAAGTACTAAACACAAGCACTAACAACCGTCCGCTTTTTACGGAAGAAGATAAAGCTGCCTGGATGGCCGAAGATCCGGCAACTGGCGCCAAATACCTCGCCGTATTTAATACCGCGGACCATCCTTCAACGCAGGCCATGCCTGTTACTGTTGATCTGAGTACACTGGGAATTACCGGCTCCTGCAAGATTACCGACCTTTGGTCCGGTAAAAAAGCAGGCACTTTTTCCGGTACTTTTTCACCGGTTATTGCCAGTCACGGTGCAGGGTTGTATCGTATTGAGGAGAAAAAATAGTGTTGCAGATCCGGCCGGCTGTCTTGTCAATTCAGATTCCTGAACTCGTTTGGTGTTATACCGGTTTTTTGCTTAAATAACCGCGTAAAATGCTGCTGATACTTAAATCCTAACTGAAGGGATATATCATTAATTGCGTTGTTCGCATCAAACAGCCGGCCATTGGCTTCTTCAATTACCAGCCATATCTCATATCACCGCATTTGATATTTCAGAAAAACTGCGTATACCCCATGTATCCCCTGAAATTTAACAAAACCTCTTCCCGCCACCATCCCGCTAAAAGTAAATCAGTAAAACTGGTAAATAAAACGGTATTTTATATAAAGCAATTCAATGGCTGGTAACGACATTTGTAATATGAATGACTTTAGCAGTTAACACAATAAGCTGAAATTAATATACTGATTATGAATTATATAGATATTTCAGAAAGACGCTGTAACACCGGCATCTTTCTACAAATAATAATTCTTTTTGTTTTCATACTAAGTACAACGAACATGAACGCGCAACAACGCAATTTAACCGGTCAGGAATTAACGGTTCAGCAGCAAAGCCTGGTAGCTGTTTCCGCTTTAACTGCCACTGGTGATTTAAAAGGATTAAAAGAGCAGCTGAACGCCGGATTAGATGCCGGGCTAACGATTAACGAAATCAAGGAGGCATTGGTACAGCTTTACGCCTATTGCGGATTTCCACGAAGTTTGAACGGGATATCCACGTTCATGACTGTGCTGGAAGATAGAAAAACGAAGGGCATTAGTGACAAACAAGGAAAGGAAATTGTTTTAACCAGCGATAGCAACACCAAATATGAACAGGGCCGGAAAGTGCTGGAAACGCTGACCCAAATGCCGCAAGCAAGGCCGGCGCCAGGGTTTGGTGAGTTTGCGCCACGCATCGACGCATTTTTGAAAGAGCATCTTTTTGCGGATGTTTTCGACAGTGATGTGCTGACCTACCAGCAAAGGGAACTGGTCACCATTGCTGCCCTGGCGGCAATGCAGGGAGTGGAGCCGCAGTTGCAGTCGCATATAAAGATGGGAATGAACACCGGTATCACAACCGGACAATTAGCACAAGTAGCCGGCCTGATAGAAAAAAGCGTGGGGAGGAACCAGGCAAATTCGTTGCGAAAGCTCTTGTCGGAGCCAGCTATTCCGGTAATTGAACCGGATATGATGGTGCGGATTTCAGAAATTGAAATTGTGCCGGAATACCTGGAAGAATATACCTCCATTCTGAAAACGGAAGCAGCGGCATCGGTAAAAATAGAACCGGGCGTAATTGCTATCTTCCCCATGTTCCAGCAGTTAAATCCAACACAACTCAGGATTATAGAGATATATGCCAACAAAGCGGCCTACCGGTCTCATTTACAAACACCCCACTTCCAGCATTACAAAACCAGTACGCTTAAGATGGTAAAATCACTAAAATTGGTGGATATGGAGAGCATTGATAAAGAAACAATACCGGAGATCTTTAGAAAAATAAAATGAGCAAATTAATTTAAGAACAGCAGCGGCCTCCTTTCTCCTTATCTCCGTACTCATCATGACGGCGGAACCACATGGTATTCCCGGTTTCATTGCGGCCCAGCGGCGCCCGGTCCAGCCATTGGTACATGCCCCAAAGCCCGTCCAGTCCGCGCTCATATGTTGAGTACGTGTGGTAAACCACCCCATCCCTCAACACAAAGGCGCTCATACCGGGCGCCTCACGGGTATACGTAGCCCAATCTGTGCCTACGGTCGCAGCAATCCGTTTTCCGGCTTCCGGCGCTTCCTGAAATGCTTCAATTTCATTGGCACGGGAGGTCACGTTCCCTGTGCGATAGTTGTACGCTACGGCGCCCGAACGTTGCTGCTCCGCTGTGAATGACACCTTGAAATCGTAGTTGAAATCACTTTCCAGGGACGAGGCCCAGGGAAAATGCCAGCCCATCCGCTGCTTGTACACATGCAACTTCGCCAGCGGAGCCCGCGACACAGCAGTGAGCATCACGTCGTGGTTAGCCAGGTGAACTGCGAAACCATTAAAATCGTCTGCAATCGACGAGCACGACGGGCACCCGGCCTCATACTCCGGCCCAAACATGAAATGATAAATAAGCAGTTGTGACCGCCCGCAAAAGAGATCAGCGAGCGAGGCTTTCCCATTATCTGTATCAAAGCTATACGCTTTGTCTACCTTCACCCACGGCAACTCCTGACGGCGCCGCGCTACCTTATCACTATGCCTCGTAAGCTCCTTTTCGGCCTTTAGCAGTTCGATCCGGGCTTTCAGCCATTCTTCTTCCGAAACCACGGGATGGTTTTTAATATTGGGCTCCATAACGTTTTTATTTATTTAAAATATACTAACTCTTATCACGTGGCTTTTGTTCAGGGTAGTAGCTATTTGGTATCGTATGCTTTACAGGCATCTTACCTCTTTTCCTGAAATAAACACCCTCGCTTTGCCACCAGCCTTCACCAGTACTTTTGGCCAACGGAGGAAGGCCGTATAACCCATAGGTTGCTTTGCTTCCAGGCTGGTTTCCGACATAACGGTCACACTGGCATCATAAGCCGTTGGATTGTGTAACAGGATCACCAGTCCTTTATTATCTTTCTTAATAACTGTCGCCTCCACGTGGTCAAAAACATAGCATTTTGATTTGTCGCTGATCACATAAATCCCCGGTAGTTCAAGTGCCATCAGCATTCCGTTGGTTTCTGTCCAGGAATTGCGGGTGTATATAAAATTCCCGGTGCTCTCCTTCCCTTCTGCATCTCCTGGCTGAATGCGCTCCATGGAGGATCCCACCAGGTAATTGCTGGTAATATGGCCTGGCATATTAACCGCCTCCGTGTGTGCGTGCTGGATATCCCTGATCAAATCTGCATACAATGATTTTCCGGTGGCCCGGAACAATTTAAAAAGATAGTCGCCGGAGGAAGTGCAGATGCCCGGTGCGGCATGTTTATTTTGAATGCTGGCCCAAACAGCCCCCGTCATATTGGCCTGTAATTTCCCGATGGTACTCGACGGAGGAAAAACCGGTGCATAAGACAGGGTCCAGCTGGAGCAGAGGGCTGCCTGTACTTCGGCCATCGACAGCCACTTGTGATCTCCGGTATATTTATATAATGCCATTAAAGACTCCAGGAATCCAAAAGCCGATTCTGAATTGGCATCCTGCGAAATATCCCCGCAATCGCCACCTGTAAGCCCCTGCCCTGCTACATCGCGGCGGTAATAATAATCCGCAGATGCTGCTGCTGTTTGCAGCCAGTCGGCCCTGTTAAAATAGTTCGCTGCCAGGGCCAGCCCAGCCGGGACGATGGCGCCCGCAGTAGAGTTAAATACTGCCACCTCTCCTGTTTCAGGCGCTATATACTGGCCAAACTGACCATGCTTCTGCCAGGTTTTTACAAATGCGCCAGCCAGTCTTTTTGCTGCCTCTTCCCAATCTTTGTTTATCATGGCAGCATGCCCGCTTTCCCTGAACAACAACAGATGCTTCATCAACCAAAACAAGGCATCCCCGTTCTTCCGCACCATTGCCTGCACTTCCGGGAAATCCCGTGACATCTTCTCTCCTGTGATTTCTCCGTTTGCTTTTATGCCGCCGTAAAAATAGCCGCTTTTACCCTGCAATCTGTGAACTACAAAATCAAGTTCCTCACAGACTCTTTTGCGTTCCTTTTCGTCGTTCAGCGATAGCATCGGATAGGTGTTGATCATGCCGCTCACCCATCCCAGCTGAAAATCGTTGCTGTTCTCCGGTTTATAATAATTGCCGGCCTGCTGCTGCGTAAAATTACTGCTGCATATGCCTGTTCCCAGTTCCAGTAACTTGCTCATCGGTACCAGGTTCCGGGGAGCAGCATGGTCCGGGATATCTTTTCTTACTTTTAAAAATTTAGTGAGCAAAGCCGGGATATCTGGCGCCTTAAACACATACAACCGGAAACGCAGCGATACTTCGTCGCCGGCCTTCCAGTCCGGCGCCTTATCACCGCTCAGGTGAAAGTCGCCGAAGCCGGCAGCCAGCTTACGCATGGCGGGTGCTGATAGGTCAAAAGAAAAATGGTCTTTATGAGCACTCTCGGTGATGGTAACCCCGTTGTTTCCCCATTTTGTTTGTTGCGTTGTTAATAGGATAAAGCCCCTTTGTTCAGCCGGAGAAAAAAAACAAACGGCGGGGGTGGCCATACTACCTGTTTGCAATTCTACCAGGGAAGCCTGATCATTTTCTATCGACAAACGGGGATTATTTGAAATCGTTAGCGGCACCTGCGGGTTATAATACATATCACGCGGATAGTCGGGATTATAACCATTCCCTATAGCGCGATAGCGGTTGCCGTTATAAAGCGAAGCCGGCACCAGTACATAATTGGCGGGGCTCCAGTTGCTGAAGTCAAATTTCATCGCTACGGTTGCAGCGTTTACCTGTCCGGCTGTCAGCCTGAAAGTTGCCACCACATCAATTGCATCGCTGCATTCCTTCACCGGGCTCACTTTCAGCGCCAGTTGCCAGTTATCCGGCGCCTCTTTCAAACGAAAAACGTTTTCTGCCACCAGGTTGGTGCCATTATATTGTCTTTGCAAAAAAGCAACCGATCCATATACCTGTTGCAGCATCCTGTTGACCTGCGGATCCCGGAACTGCGAAAAAGTGCTGTTTGATATGACAACGGCCACCAGGAACAATAGGAAATACTTTATTTTAATGCGATACATACTTGCTGTTTAATGCAGCTAAAGGTCTGATTCCCTTTATATGAACCCAACCCTTAATTTGACAATTACGGCTACTATTTTTGCCGCCTTTAACTTCCCGCGTATTTTATTATCTTTGGATTGCCTGTAACACACAACCAGACCTACAATCCGATGCAATACATATACGAGAATTTTACGTTTCCGCCGGACCAGTCATTTACGGTAAGGTCAGAGATTCTTGAAATAAAAAAGTATACTGCCTTAAAATCGCATGTTAATTTTGAAATTGCGCTGCTGGAAAACTGTAGTGGCAAACGGTTTATCGGCGATCATATTCAGGATTTCGACGGGCCGGAGCTGGTATTGCTGGGCAGTTACCTGCCACATTGCTGGCAATATTACAAGGCGGCAGATCCGCTTATCCCCACCCAGGCGGTGGTTATTCATTTCTTTCCTGATTTCCTCGGAAAGGAGCTGCTTGAAAAGCCGGAAGCAAAACAATTGAACCTGCTTTTCGCCAAGGCGGCAAAAGGCGTACTATTTACAGGCAACACCCTCCGCGATGCCAAAATGATCATGCACCAGATGCTCTATGTGTCGGGCTTAAGCAGGGTGGCACTGATGATCCGCCTGCTGGACGTGCTCGCACAATCCGAATCATCAGTAGTATTATCATCTCCTTACTACAACACCGTTGAAAGCTCCGGAGAAGCAAAAAAAATCAACAAAGTATTCGATTACATCTTTCAAAATTTCAAAGACGACATCGTACTACAGGACGTAGCAGATCTTATTCCCATGTCGTCGGCAGCTTTCTGCCGCTTTTTTAAACGCAACACCAACCGTACGCTGATCGACTTTGTAAAGGAAGTACGCATCGGGCATTCCGCCAAACTTTTACTGGAAGGACATCACAACGTAGCAGAAGCCTGTTATAATAGTGGCTATAATAACATCTCAAATTTTAATAAACACTTTAAGGAAATCAAAGGATTGTCGCCCAGGGACTTTGTCAGGCAATACGAAGACAAAGAGAAAAATGGCATTAGCGCCAAAAGCCTTTAATCACTCTTTTGTGAACCGGTAAAAAGGTAATGCCTCCACCCATTTTTCATGCTGCCCGGCGCCGGCAACGCCGGTCTGATAACCATCCATTAACCGGTTCCATTCCGCACAACGCTTATCATAAGATTCAGCCGTTTTTCCCATTTGCCCAAGATCTGCTCCGGCAGGCACACTGATGGTCATTACCAACAGGTAGTCGTACCGGTAAAGCGTTATTTTCCGGTAGCCTGCTTTCTTAAAGCCTGCTTCCACTTCCGGCCATATATGCTGATGATAGTCGAGATAGGCTTTCAGCTTCTGCGGATCATGTACAATATTCACCACAAATACATGCTCCTGCAGCTCCGCTTCTTTTGGGGATGCATTACAGGCTGTAAATATAACTACGGCAGTCAACAGTAATATCCTGCACAAAACAGCGGGTAATATTTTATTCATGATTCGTTAGTTTAATACTATATAGATCGTGATCATTATTAAAGCCAGTGCTCCCCAGCCTGCCCATAGCCATTTATCCATGCCCGAGCCGGCGTTATCCGGAAAGGTAAATGATACGTGATTTTTTTCGGGCGACTTAAAAACCATCGTTATCACCCCCATTAAAATCACCAGGAAAATAAAGATATAGACAGACAGTAGCAGGAAATGCGGCCAGAATCCTTTATACGGATAGTTCAATACGTAACAAACGCCCATTACCAGGCAAAGAAATCCGCCGCCAAACAATACTGTTTCTGCTCCCACCCGGTGGGTACGTTTCCAGAATATGCCGGCTAAAAAAACAACCGATAGTGGTGGCGCCAGTATAGACACAAGTCCCTGTGTTAATTCAAACAGGCTTTTATCAGAATAAGAAAATAATACAGCGATACCTCCTCCCAAAAAAGCGCCTGCGGCGGTCATCCATCTCCCCACCCTTGTTTTATCCTTTTCTTTCAACGTTACAAACTGCGTAACCACATCCAATGTAAAAACAGTACTGAAAGAATTCAGCCCTGAAGAAACGGTATCGATCAGGGAAGCAATAAGGGCCGCTATACAGAGTCCGCGAAGCCCGGCGGGCATCAGGTTTTTGACGAGCGTAATGTAAGATTTATCCGGCGTGGTAGTATCTCTGTATAATAAAAAACAAATAATACCAGGCAATACAAAAATAAATGGCGTAATCACTTTGAGCGCCGCCAGGAAAAGAATGCCGCGTTGTCCCTCTTTGACAGTCTTAGCCGCCAACACCTTTTGCACGATCGTCTGATCTGCACACCAGTAGTAAACGGCTACTACAGGATACCCTGCCACAATAGCGAGCCAGGAATATTCGGGATCGGACCTGGCATGAAACAACTTCCAATAGTCGGCAGGGATTGCTTTGGCCGCATCTTCCACATGACCAATTTTCCCTATAGCCAATACCGTTAGTATCAGGGAAGAAACAATAATGATCACCGACTGGAAAACGCCGGTCCTTACTACTGCCTTTAGCCCCCCGATAGCAGTATAGCTGGTGGAAATGAGGGTTGTCAACACTACTGCTTCCAGCAGGGAACATTGGAAAATTTCAGAGATAACCAGGCCACCCGCATACAGTGCACTGCCAAGCCATACAAACAATATAGACACCAGGCTGTAAACTACCAGGAAATTATAGGACCTGCGGCCATAACGTAAAAGCAGGAATTGCGGAATAGTGCTGATCCCTGACGAAATATAACGTGGAATAAAAAATACAGACAACAACATCAGAAATATCCATGCCAGCCACTCAAAATTGCCTCCCACCACCCCCTGCGAAAAACCCAGGCTGGATAAGCCTATCAACATCATCGGGCCTACGTTGGCACTGAACATGGAAAAGCCGATCTGCCACCATTTCAAAGAACGCCTGCCTAAAAAAATATCTCCACCCGATTGTGACCGGGAAGATTTAAGGTAAAAACCAAAGGCGAATAAAGCGATTACATAGACGACAAGGACGAGATAATCAATTCCAGTTAATATTATCTTCACAGAAAATGCTTAAGGATCACAAAGATACGATCGGCTTGTATTCACCGACGTTCTTTTTATCCCATATCCTTGTCCTGGTCAGTTGACCGGTGCTTTCACAGTGGCCCCAATTTATCCTGACAGGCAAACCAGGCATCTCCGGCAGGAAAAACTTCCCGTTGCTCCATGCCGGTTTTACATCGAAATACGTTTCCAGTCCCGACATAATTGAATACAAGTACTCCACTTCACATGGTTCAGACGCAGTAGCCATCAGGGAAGCTGTAAACAATGAATATCCGCCGGAAGAAAAATCAATCTTATGTTTGGCTGCCAGGTCTCTCACCGCCATCCATTCTTTCACGCCGGCTAAATGACCGGGCACCGGCTGCAAATGGCTTACGCCGATGCTTACCAACGTAGGAAAAACTCTTGCCGTCCGTTCCGATTCTCCAAAAGCTATTTTCAAAGGCGTTTGTTTACACAGCGCTTCAATCTGGTCAAAAGATGCTGAATGCGTAGGTTCTTCAAACCAGGCCAGGTTTTCCCCGGCTGTCTGATCTATAAACCGGAGCGCCTGATCACAACTCCAGATCTGGTTGGCATCCACGGCGAGCCTGACATTTTTTCCCAGGAGATTACGTACAAACTTCACACGCTTTACATCTTCCTTCATGTTCATGCCAAAATCCTTACCCACCTTCATCTTATAACAATCTACCCCTGCTGTGGTAAAATAGGTAACCTCTTTTTCCAGTTGCTCATAACTATAGTTGGTGCCTCCTCCGCTGCCATATACCTTTACCTCATTCCGGCCGGCGCCCATATATTTATGCAATGGGACGCCGAGCCGGCGGGTAGCCAGGTCGTGCAATGCCATATCCACCTGTCCCAACAGCGCAGATGCAGGGCCTCTGAAGCCCTCGTTGCGGATAGACCAGTATAACCTGGAATATAACTGGCTGTAGGAAAGGTTATTGGAATACAGCAAATGAGGCACGAGGCATGCTTCCAGGATATTGGTATAACTGCTGTACACCGGTGCTTCACCAATATTGTGATTTTCATCTTCAATGGTGATCATGGACATTCCAAAAGCATGAAACGGTCCCATAGTGGCGTCCTGCAATGGAGTAACCACCTGCACCGGGGCTAATTCCCTTATTTGTATACTCCGGATATTAAAGATCTCGTGATCGATATTACACATCTTAACTTCTTTTACCGTTACTGCAATTCAAAATTTCTGTCCGGATGGCGTCCGGTAGTTTACCCTGGTTAAAATTTTCAATACTGGCCACCAGTTCCGCTGTATTGGATGGTCCCAATACAATATTAAAATCATAGGGTAAAGACAGGAGGAACCTATGCGCCATAGCTGATAGGGAAAGACGGTGTTTTTCCGCTATTTGTTCCAGTTCTATGGCCATCTTCAGTGCCTCTTCGGGCAGCCATTCGGGGCGCATCTGCTTAAACGACCCTATACATCGCCCCAGCAGTCCCATGTTCAGCGGACTGGCAGCATAATATTGTATGTTACGGGATAGGCAGTAAGGCAGTGAATCCCCGAGTGAGGTTACATTTGAGGCATTAAGACGGTTAAACTCCATCACCACATCAAAAACGCCGGCATCCAGGTATGCTTTCAGCCAGGAAGGCCAATTACCTCCTACGCCTAACCGTTTTGCCAATCCCTGTTCCCTGAACGCTATCAGCCTGTTAATGATCCGCTTCGCGTCCATTTCGGGAATCGCATGAGGATCATGTAAAAACAGGATATCGAGAGAAGAGATACCGATAGTACGGAGACTGTTCTCCAGGCTTTCCGCCATTGTCCTGTCTGAATAATCGTAACAGGCTTCGTCGGCGGCGTAAGATTTGAGTCGCCCCACTTTGGAACTGATCACAGGTGTTTTCCCATCCCATTGCTGTAATGCCTGACCAAGATAGCGCTCCGCATCTCCATAAGCCGGAGCGGTATCAATAGCGATTATACCCGATTCGAGTGCGGATAAAATTGTTAATACAGATTGATGTGGATCAACCTTTCCCCAAACACCGCCTAATCCGGCAGTACCAAGCACCAAACGTTCGCTGACCATAAACAAATAAGTAAAATAAACTGTTATCAACCTGCCTTGCTGCGCTTCAATATTTCCGGGCTGCCCAAAACACCATCTGGCGCTACCTTGTAAAGTTTCCAGGTATTATCATCCAATTGTTCCAGGTGATAAACATTTTTTTCTTCCTGCATTTCTTTTTTCAATGCGTCTCCAAATGCACCGGCATTCTTTGCGTTTTCCCAGGTCCGGAAAGTTTTGAATATCGCCTGCTTGTCGGTTCTTTTCTCTACAGCATCCTGGCTTAACCCCAGCATATAGGTAGCCTCCCAGGCAATGGATTTACACTGGAGATTCTCTACTACCTGTATCGTCCAGTCACGCTGCAGATTCTGTATCCCAAAAGTAGCGGGAAAATAACTGCCGTTGAAAGAATAACGTATGTCTTTCCCTTCAATTCCCCATTTATTATTTACCGGATCAAACATATTATTACCACCCCCTACATTGCATACGCTCATGTAGTGCCAGTTTCCTTCAAAAACGCAGGATCCCATCACTCTCACGTACGGCACATTCATTTCTTTAAGGTGGTCAAACATGCCTCTCATAAAACGTTTGAAAGAGTATTGTCCATGTCCCTGGTAAGTAAAACTTTCGAAGCCGTCAAAGTCGATATAGTTCATCCCTCCGTCGTGCAGCAGGCGGGCGTAATAGGCCGCATAATCATCCTGCAGCGTAATATCGGGGATAAATCCACCATAACAGTTTACCTGGAGTTTGGCCAGTTGATCCCCGGCGTTATGCGCGGCGGCATTGGTTTTGAGGGCGCCGCGTTCTACACCGGCAAGTGTATAGGGTTTGGTGGTGGTAACGCCTTTATACCGGATCAGCTCTTTCCCGATCTTTAACACATTCACCTTGTTGTCGTCCCAACCGCCAAATTCGTTCAGATAACTGGTGTCCGCCACCTGTATCAATGTATCATTTGCACTAATCCTTTTGGTGATATGGGTTTTTAACACGGTACACAAGCCATCGTTAGGCACCGGATGCACATCGCTGCTAAATGGCTGAATAAATTCCGTGAGCGTATGCAAACCATAGGCAACGCCTTCTTTATTGGTTAAGGCGGTTAAGTCACTGATGGGCCGTTTTTGCTGGTTGAGCGTCACTTTTTTATCACCCCACCGGTTGGCCGGATTCGTATAATATTCTCCCAAACCCTCATCCTGAACAGCTTTCAGCCCCAGCTGCCCGGCATAGGAAACCAGGCTGTCGTGCGGCCCCCACCAGGCGATATCCGTTTGATAATTGGACGGATCTTTTACCCACTTTCCATTCCGGGTAATATAGGGTAAGCCTTCATTTTTTACAATCTGTTCAATTGTTTGTAGTCCCAGTGAATCAGGGCAGGCATAAAAGGCGATGGCAGAACCGATATAGTCTACATCAACCGGCGTCAGCTCCATATGCCGGGGCGATTTAACCCCGGGGAAATCATTAAAATGCGGATAAAAAATGGTGTACGGCTTCTTCCGGTCGCGCGAGTGTAATACGATAGACGATCCGAAGTCCGGCTCCAGGCTGGCGCCATTACCATTCATATACCGGTAATACTCTTCCGGGTGAGAATAAAATGCCACATCATTAATGCCATCTCCACCGATACGGAACCGTTGGCCTTCCTGTAGATTTGCCGGCAGCGGGTACTTCACCGGGTCAGGCGAATGAATGATATAACAGGACTGATACATATCGCCATTACAGGGCGGACCGCTGGTAGTATTGTCGTTAAGCGCCAGTATGCCAATGGCAAAATTTTCACTTCTTACTACTGACAGTATTTCGCCGATGGTTTTGGAGATATTGGTTTTATAAGGTCCCCATATTACATTGTCAACGCCATTTCGTGGTAACAGCGACAACAGTTCAAAACGCAGGTAGTCTTTTTTCTGGTCGATCTTTAACGTAGCAATTGTACTGTTGGGATAAGTCAGCTTTAACTGTTTCCCCTGTAGTTTTGCACTGACCGGATAAATATTCTTTCCTTCTTTCTCCAGCGCCAGTAAAGGTGAGCTTAGTCCCCGGGGATTGTATTCCCTGCTTGTTTGTTTATCCCTGATACTGGTAATAAATCCGCTTTTATTGATGCTAACAGACGAATACCTGGTTGTAAACGCTATGTGCTGTGCGCCTGCATGCCTGTTAAAACCCAATAATGTACAAATTATTATTCCGGCCGTTAAATACTTCCTGTTACGCTTATTTTCTTTCATTCAATTGCTATTGCAGGGGATCAAAGTCGCCACCCCAGTTATTGTTTTGTTTTAACAATGGGTTTCTATCCAACACTGCTTTAGGAATGCCATAAATATAGTACTGATCTTTAATAGCTATATCAACAGCATCTGTTGGAATAACAGTAGAAGTAAATTTACTCCACACTGTGTTTATATCCGACATCGGGCTTACATCCGATTGTCCTGTTTTCAGCAATACGGCGATTCCATGACGTTGAGTAAGGCTTCTCAGGTAACCAAACATCTTCCAGCGGCGCAGGTCATTCAAACGTTTACCTTCAAAACAAAACTCAACAAACCGTTCTTTTTGATATGCCTTGCGTATGTCGGGCTGCAACACGGCTGTAATACCATAATTACCGGCGATGCCTGGCAGCACGCCTGCACGGGTCCTGATCTGTTTTAACACGTCCAGCGCTGCAGCAGTATTACCTGTTTCATTAGCGCATTCTCCGTAATTCATTAATACTTCAGCATAACGGATTTCAACCCAGTCGACGCCTGCATTGTAAACAGTGCCTTTGTCAAGGGTTTTATCAACCGCTT
This sequence comes from Chitinophaga sp. ARDCPP14, assembly GCF_051362515.1. Classification (NCBI taxonomy): domain Bacteria; kingdom Pseudomonadati; phylum Bacteroidota; class Chitinophagia; order Chitinophagales; family Chitinophagaceae; genus Chitinophaga; species Chitinophaga sp. ARDCPP14. The sequence goes on from NZ_JBKIXB010000005.1 coordinate 52,480, forward strand.
TTATACGGTAAAAACTGGAGTTAGACCATAAAGGATCCAGTGTTATTGCATTGTGAACGCCTTCCAGCCCGGTACCACCGTTATAATTCGTTATTGAGGTAAAATACGTCCACAGGTAGGTTTTACTGTCACGCATTCCCTTTAAATATTGATTGGGAGCTCCGTTGTAATAAATATTGGCATAAAACCGGTCATCCCTGTTAAAAAACAGTGTATCGTAGCTTCTCGATTGTGATTCCCAGGCCGAGCCATCCTTCATGGGAAAGGCATTCACCAGTTCCAGGGAAGGCCTGTCGTAACCTACATCATCCTTAGACCAATCCAGGGGAATTAAACCGCCCTGGAAATAAGTGGCCTGCGGGTAGTTGAACCGGTGGACCATTACCACTTCTTTGTTTAGCTCATCATCCCATATTTTACTGTAAGGACTATATAACCCTTTACCACGTGCATCCAGGAATTCTTTGGCCGCTTTATTAGCATCGAATGCTTTTTGCCAGGTGGCAACGCCTCCCAAACCATTAAACAACGGGCTGGCATAAAACAATAATACTCTTCCTTTAAAGGCGAGGGCCACTCCTTTGTCTATCCGGCCCATGTCATCATCTGTAAAAGCGTCGGGCAGTAATGCGAGGGCGTCATCTATATCTTTTAAAATCTGCGTTACACATTCTGAAGTTTTATTACGGGGTTTCTGCAGTGTAGTTAAATCAGAAGTAGGCAGCTGTGCTTCCAATATCAGCGGTACGCCGCCGTAGGTGCTCACGAGGTTCTGATAAGCCCAGGCCCTCCAGAATAACGCCTGTCCTTTAATTTTATCCTTATCCGCCTGGCTGAAGGTAGCTTTATCGATATTACCCAACAAAATATTGATAGTTCGAATATTATTATAAGTACTAAAACTGTTTTGTGAGTCGAAGGTAGCGGTGCCCCTGAACCATTCATTTGTCTGTTTCTGATAAGGTACGCCTTCGTCGGTGTTGTTGCCGCTGCCGTAAGGATTGCCTGGCATCAGCGCTGAATAGATCTGATTTAAATAGGCGGTGGCAATATTTACATCCGACCATACCTGGTCCGGACCAACTGCAGAGAGATTCGTTTTGTCAAGTACTTTATTGCAGCTCACAAATAAAAAAGGAACGAAAAAAAGGAGTACTGCTATATTTAACTTATGCTTCATTTTCTTGTTTTTTAATTTGAACATGCTTTTCTACAACCTTATATCAATTCCTGCGGTAAAAGTTCTCATAGTTGGATAACTCATGAATTGAGACACTTCAGGATCATACAATTTAAATTTGCTGATATTAAACAGGTTTGATCCTGCCAGGAAAATCCTGGTATCTTTAATCGCTAATTTATTCAATACGATATCAGGCAATTTATAGTTGATGTTCAGGTATTTCATCCGTAAAAAGCCGCCATTATATACGTTGAATGTGGAGGTCCATGTATAACCGGCAGAATGAGGATCTCCCCATGGGTACATTTTGGGAGTAGAACCATTAGGATTTTCGGTGCTCCAGGAATCAGCGTGGTATTGTGGCACTTTTCCGCCACCGCCGAAATTCCTGCCCCAGGCGTCATTGTAACTTATTTTATATCCTGTGAGGCCGGAAAATAATGCTTCTACCGTAAATCCCTTATACGACAGTGAAAGATTCAATCCGTAGGCCATGGGGGCATTGTCGGCTCCAAAATAATTGCCCAGCACCATTTGGTCGTAGCTATCTACCTTATTATCCGGTTTTCCATCCGGGCCACTCAAATCGGCCAGCAGCATATCTCCCAAGGCTGGGGCTACTCCATTAATGGTATAACCGCTTGGCAGCTTATTCAAATCCTCCTGTGTGCGTATTACACCCAATGCCTTGTAACCATAGCTATACGCCAGCGTTTTCCCGATGGGGTTAGCATAGTCCTGCGTATTGGCTGCCACATCTCTTTTTATAGCCTTGTTGGTAGCATAGGTGAACACCCCTTTTACATTGTAGCTGAAGTTTTTGCCGATGTTATTGCTGAAGCCAAGCTCTACTTCAATACCATGGGAACTAACTTTTCCATAATTCTCAGGAGGCAATGATGCGCCAAACTCGTAAGGAATAGCCAGGATCCGGCTGCCTAATATATCATAGGATTGACGTTTCCAGTAATCGAAGCTGAAGCGTACATTTCTGAATACCGTTGCATCTACACCGAAGCCTGCGGAATTTGATTTTTCCCAGGTTAAGTTGCTGTTAGGTAATCCGCCATATGCCAGGCGTGATGCCGGGGTACCGGAAGCGCCAAGGAAATAGGTGCCTCCTTGTATAATATATTGCTCCATCCATCTCCATCTGCTGTTTGGATCATCCTTATCCAGGATATCATTACCGGTGGTAGCGTAAGATGCTCTTAACTTTAAGAAATCAACTGCATGGCCAAGTGTTGATGCCTGGAAAAATCCTTCCTTTGAAATCACCCAACCTCCGGACACCGATGGAAACCATCCCCAGCGCTTATCCGGTGCAAAGTTGGTAGAACCGTCTCTCCGTACAGATGCGCTGAAAAGGTATTTGGCATCATAGTCGTAATTAACCCTTCCGATATAGGATAGCCTTCCAATCTGACCTTCGTTACCACTTGTTGACCAATCGGCGTTGTTGGCGCTGGTATATAAAAACTGATCTGTGGCAACGAGCGGAAAATTATACCGGTACATGCTGAAATAATTCGAGTAGCCCTCGTATTGCTCGTAAACAGCCAGTGCGCCAATCGTATGTTTTCCAAATGTACGGTCGTAATTAACCTGTGCATTTAGCTGGTAAGTATTGGATTTATTATATTCATTGCCTAAATACTGGGTGCCGGGATCGCCACTTAAAGTAGTACCCACCAATTCATTCGTATAAATCAAACCATTGGGACCTGTTTTCTTAAAATTGTACAGTGTTTGTTTTTTGGCAAAGGTTTTTATATAGCTGTTGTCGAAGTTTTTGCTGTAGGTACCTTTTATGCTCAGTCCTTCTACCGTGGGTATTTTGTACTCGGCAGTCACCAACGCATCTATTTGCTGGTTGTTGTTACGCCAGTAGCCCCCGTTTCTCATCATCTCTATAGGATTTCCCAGCCAACCGGGGTTATTTGGTTTACCATCTATATAAGGCGTTGCAAATACATCCCAGTACAGCAGCTTGCCCCAAAGATTATTCAGGTCATCGGAACCATAATCATAGGTAAAGTTGAAACGGTTGCGGGTACCATAACTTGTTCCCAGGTTTAAACCGAGTGTAAGATTTTTTACGAGGTTGGCCTGCACGTTTCCACGGAGATTGTATTTCTTGTAGGATACCTGTGGCAGGAATCCATCTTCTTTAATATAAGAACCTCCAATGTAGGCTCTCAGCTTTTCATTACCGCCTGAAACACTTAATGCATAACGTTGGCTGGAAGGATTGGTATAAGCGTCTTTGTAATAGTTATCGCCGTTAGGGTTATTTTGAAGCACCCAGTTAATTTCCTCATCGCTTAAACCTCCGTTCACGGCTTTGCTTAAATTCAATCCATCTTTAACCGGCATATATTCCGGCAGTTTACCTACCCGTTGCGTGTTATAGGTGGCGTTGAAATTTATAACTGCCGTACCACTCTTTCCTGTTTTTGTTGTTACCAGGATAGCGCCGTTAGAAGAGCGGGAACCGTAAATAGCTGCAGAAGAAGCATCTTTCAAAATGGTGATATCCGCCACTTCATTGGGATCCAGCGCATCGAAACTGGTTTTATCCCGCACTACACCATCAATTACATATAACGGTTCAACGGCACTGTTACTAAAGGAAGAGCGGGCCCTCACTTTAACATTGGAGCCAATACCAGGTGTACCCGTGGGTGAACTGATAAAGGTACCCGACATACGTCCTGCCAATACATTTGATAAATTGGTTGCAGGAATGAGCTGTATATCCTTCGCGCTTATGGAGGAAACAGCAGAAGTCATTTTAGCACGTTTCTGTGTGCCATACCCTACCACCACTACATCTGTCAGTTCCGTGGCAACGGGCTGTAGTATGATGTTCAACTGGGAAGTACCGGCAACTGCAAAGGCAGTACGAAATCCCGTCATCGTAATTTTCAGACGGCTGCCGGGAGGTGTGTTTATTTCAAAGCGACCCTCCGGACCGGACACTGTTCCGTTCCTCAGGTTCCCCTCCTGGCTGATAGTTGCGCCGGGGAGCGGCGTGCCCGTAGAGTCAGTGACAACGCCTTTAACGCTAATCTTGCTTTGGGAATAAATATGCGTGGATTGCAGTATCAGGCACAGCAACGCAATCGCCCATAGTAACGACTTGGTTTGGTTCATAAAAAAAATTGTACAGGTGACAAATTTGTGGAATAGCAATTCATTGTTCGGTTGATGACATCTCTAGTCTACCTAAAGATCTTACTATCCCTTGCCATGTACAACGCTTAATTTGACCATTACAAATGTTATTTTTGCAGGAGGACAATTACTTGTTATGTCAATAAACAAAACTCAACTGGCCGGTAAAGTGGAAAGGTCTATCAAGACCTTTCCACTTGTAAACTTTAACCGGCAAACTGATACGCCATTGCAAACTCTTTAGCAAAACCGGGAAATTTCCGGCTTCCCGATACTCCGTACTGATCTTTCTTAAATTCGTCGAACAATCCTTCCCTGATGGCCTTTCCCGCGTTCACGATAAGATTTTCAGCAGCATCCTGTGAAAACCCGTTCTGAAGCAGGCCCGCCAACAAGGCATCATCGGGAAACTCCACCCAATTTAACGGCTTGTCAATCGCGCTGCCTAACATTTCAGCTATGCCGTTGCCATTTCTTATATCGCTGATAACATATTCGATCTGCTGACCGGAAAAAGAAAGTGAATGTAAGAACGTGAAGGCTGCATCTGCAATATCTGCCGGATGTGTCATGAGCAGATCAACCATTCCGCCCACATTGTGCCCGATAATGCCCTGGTGTTTTGCGGGCCCTAAACCACCATAAAAATTGGTATAGAACATGGCGGGGCGTAAATGAACAACGTTCAGCCCGGGAATGCCATTAAGCCGTTGTTCCAGGTTGTAGTACCTTGATAACGGAGCAATGCCCGCCACCGCAACACCAATGCTGCTCAGGTTGACCGCATACCGGATATTGTGCTGTTCAATAGCCCGGACATAATTCTGGTGTATCTGGTCCGCAAATTCATAATAGTCCGGGACGGAAAAATCAGGGGGCACCATGGTATATACCGCATCCGCGTCTTCGAACGACCGGGAAACAAATTCCGCATCCGTTAAAGAGCCGGTCAATGGTACGGCGCCCAGCTTTTCTATTTCCTTTGCCTTCCTGGAATCTGAGCTTATCACTTTTATTTCGTGACCACTTGCCACCAATCTTTCTATGAGAACACGACTGATATTTCCCAGGGAACCTGTTACTGTTGCTTTCATTTTTTATTTGTTTTAAAATTCTTGTACAAAACTAAACTTGTACTTACCTTTATACAAGTACTTACCCAATGGTAAGTATCAAATAATATGACAGCAATAAAAGAAACATCGGTCATCCAGGAAAACAAGAGCAATGCGTTTGTCGCTTGCCCGGTAACCTTTGTAATGGAAAAGATTGGCGGATATTGGAAGCCCATCATCCTGTTCAGTCTTCTGCCGGGAAAAAAGCGCTACAGCGAGCTGAAAAGATCAATACCGGCAGTTACAGAAAAGGTGCTGATACAGCACCTTAAACAATTGGAAAATGACGGGTTAATCTTGCGGGAGCCAAGACCCGTTGTACCACCGTATGTTACCTACGAACTGTCGGCGTCAGGCAGGGCATTAAGACCGGTGCTCTATGCAATGGCAGAATGGGCTGTTAGCCAGGGAGGGGAACTATCGGGTCAGTTTTCAAAGCAAATGGCGGACTTTCCGCCGGAGTGAGAGGAAGTAATAGCTAATTCAATTCGTCTTGAAGACATGTTGATACTTTAATTAGATCAGGAATTATTCGAAATAAGCACGACCACTGTTCCAAAATACTTTCTAACATTATTTTTTCTGCGCCCAGATATAAGCCCGCCTGCTTGCATATTCCACCTCATCATACGGGCGCCTCTCTATGGCATCAATGATATTAAAACCCGTCTCATGAAGTAATGCAATGATATCATCTGATTTAAAGAAGAACAAATCAACATCAATTTCTTTATCATGCGCTTTGTCAAAATGGACAATCTCCTCTCCTGCGTGAAAGGAAAATAAAAAATCTCCTCCCGTTTTCAATACCCTGTTTATTTCGTCGAAACACTTCCTTACCTGGTCATTATTAAAATGTACTATCGCATAAAATGCAACGGCACTTGCCAGAAATCCTGAGGGATAAGCGATATCCAATAAGTCTCCTGTTTCATATTTAATATGGGGAGAAAGCTCCCGGGCAGTACTAATCATCGCCGGCGACAAGTCAATGCCGGTGACGTCGTGCATGCCGTTGTCGTACAGAAATTTTGTTGTTTGCCCGGGTCCACAGCCAAAGTCTGCACAGGGTCCTTTATCTTTGTTAACAGCTGCAAATTCCTTCAATAGCAACCGGTCAAAATGCTTGTGAGTCAGTTCGTCCCAGCGCTGCGCCGCATAGTCGCCGGCTACCTGGTCGTAACAGTGCAGTACTTTTTCCTGTGAATTCATCTTATTCGTCGTTTTTCAATACTAACTGAATGTTGCCTTTTCCTGCTCTAACCTTTTCTATCGCTTCGTTCATTTCAGAGAACGGCATAACCTCCACCGCGCTCTCAATGTTATGCTTTATTGCGAAATCAAACATGTCTGTCATGTCCTTGCAACTACCTACATAATTTCCAAAAATAGTTCGCTGAGCATAATCGTATAGCAAGCCAAGGTTAACGGGTTGCTTTTCCAAAGGCGCGGCTACCACGCAAAACTTCCCCTGTGGCGTAAGGATCTTCAAAAAATCATTCAGATCATATTGTACATTTAGTGTCGAGATAATAAAATCAAATTTCTTCCCGATCGTTGTAAGATTATTGGCGTTTGAGCTTAGTATAAACTCCGCTCCCAACTGATTAATCATCTCCTTTTTTTCAGGAGAATGAGAAAATACATACACCTGGTGTCCCATTTTATTTAAAAACTGGATAGCCAGGTAACCAAGACCACCAGCGCCCAATACACCAACGGTAGAATTGGCTGGCAACTGCGCTCTTGTAATTCCTGTATATACAGCAAGGCCAGATGATAGCAATGGAACTGAATTCACCGAGTGAAGTGCCGGCGGAAGTTTATATGCGAACCTGTTATCAACAACAATATGCTCCGCCAAACCACCATAGCAATGCACACCAATTACTTTTTGCCGCTCACAAAATTGTTCTTTCCCTGCTTTGCAATACTCACAGTCAAAACAAGCTTCCTGCTGATAACCGATCCCAACGCGATCTCCAACTTTCAATGTAGCTACATTTGCCCCGGTTGCTGCTACAATTCCCACAATTTCATGCCCAGGAACAAGTGGGAATTTCGTATCGCCCCAATCATCACTTATGAACTGGATATCTCCTCTTGCAATAGCACAATAAATAATTTTGACGCTCACCTCATTGTCACCAACATTTCTTTCATAAAAAAATGGTTCCGGTTTTCCACCTTTCCCTTTAATTCCATATGCTTTGATTTTCATAAATAGCCCGATGAGTTTTTATAGGTTTTGGACCCTCAGTATCTCTTCGCGGTCCGGGTCCGTGAAAAGAAGTTACGACTATTTTTTGGAAGATTTTCGGGGGAATAAAGCTATTTAATGGTGATGTTCTCGGAAAGCTGGTAATTAAAATTCAATATTTCGTTCATCTCCGCCATACGGTCGAAATTACCGCTGAATTGCGACCGGTATACATCCGCATAAATAAAAACATGGGTCTGGCCCACTTTTTTGTATTTGAGACAGAAAACAGAGCGGATGATAGCTTTCCCGTCTTTAGGATCATAGTCAAGCTCATACCCGGTTACACTGTTTGCATCTTCTTTGAATATAACCCTGTCGGGGCTTTCCAGTTTATAGCCCGCCAGGTCGAAATCTGCAGGGTCTGTAGAGAGCCAGATAGTGAGTTGCTTTAGTCCATAATTCTTTTGGGGATGTACCAGGTCGTATATTTTAGCGTTCGTCGTAAATGTGCCGATTTTGATAGGCCCGAACTGCTGGGTTTTAACATGTCCGGATACTTTGAGTTCAATCCCGCGCGGGATCTCTAAAGTGATAGGATTTCCTTTGTCGTCCTGTATAACCTGGTTTTTGACCGGTAATTTTTCAACCTGATGCAAGATAATCTGTGGGGCTGTGCTTAATTGATTTTTCAGCGTATTGATTTTCGCCTTCACTTCTTTTTGTCGGGCAATCTCCTTATTGATATCCTCTTCAAATTCTTCTTTCGATATCCGGGAAAACTCCATGATGGTGTTTTTGGCGTTGGAGATAGTCGCATTATCCCTGAATTTAATCTGGAAAACATCATCGCTGAAAGCATGATCATACATTTCATAATACTCCCTGTCAGCGATATGGAGTTGCGAAAGCTGTTTAAAACTCCGGATGTCTATCTTAAATGTGGAAGGCAGCTCAAAATACAGGCTATCACCTTTTCTGATGAAGTGGAAATTATAATCAAGCACTTCCTGCATACCTTCAACCGTCATCCCTGTAAAAGGAGTTTTGTCTTCCCGGTAGATCTTAGTCATTTCCCAGTATGTTGGGCTGTTCTGAGATTGACAACTTAAGTTCATCAAAAAGAGGGTGATCGCTATAATGATATTCCTATTCTTCTGGTATTTCTCCGCTGGTTTCATCTTCCTGTTTTTTGTTTTTCAATTTCCTGGCGATACTGAACCATTGTACTGCCTGTTAATCCGTTGTTCTGGTTGCTGACATAAAAGATATAAACAAATCAGAAAGATCCATTCCAAAGGTTTCATTAGCCGGTAAGTTAAATTGGCCATCTGCTCGTTATTGATTTTCCTGGATAAATTATATCCGTACTTATCATAGTTACGCCGTATCACCCGGTGTAACCCCGGAGAAAAATCCTGCACCATTTCCTCAAAGGCATTTGCGATCAGCAACTGCCGGTTCACGATAATCGTTCTTCCATTCCTGTTACCCAACCGGAGGGGCTTCACGATTTTTGGATCTCCGGATACTGCAACTGTACACAGATAATGCCCCTTATGGTCCAACACCGGCGGATGCATCTGCTGGGAAAGCCGCCAGGTGGTGGTTTCTGTGAAAGCTTTGATCAATGAATCGGTATCCTGGCCAAACAAAGTAAGCACCGCTGTAATAACCAGCAATAACGGAAGTATCAGGATAATAGACCACAATGTTAAATTGCTTTTTTTCCCAAGGAAAATATTCAATTTGTTCAGGAACTTATTGGAATAAACACGTTCATTGGCCGTAGCCATGTGCGTTCTCACTACCTGAAGTATAAGCAGGACGGCAATCAATATCGCCACTGCCGGTGCAAATACAAAAAGATAAACATGTCCGGATTTGTCATACATATCGATGCTGGCCGTATTATGTTTCGATACCTGCCATAAAATCAGCAAATTGATCACGATACCTGTTACCAGGAAACCCAGCGACAGCACTTTGGCCAGTGGTGGCAATTTATTGCCTTTCAACCACAACAGCAACAAAGAAATATTGAAGGCAATAAAGTAAAAGGTCAGGGTGATGATGTGCTTCCCGCCCAGCGGAATATAACATTGATCATCAACCGGGTCTATGGCGGTATAATATTCGTTACTGTGGATCAGGAAACCGATGAACAGCGATATCAGGGAAAAGACATAAACGTTCGCCAGGATGACCTCCGGAACAGTAATGGCTGGTTTGATCCTTTTCAAAGTAAATATGGTGATACCGGTTAGTCCTAAAAAAAAGAGGAGTACACAAACAATAATCATGTATTATTTCGATTAATTTTTACCTGTTGCCAATCTGATAATTTCGTTTATACTTACCAGTTCTTCGTCTGTATGCTGATGATTTCTTTCCGAATGGTTCCGGTTAGTTACCAATCCGATTCCCTCCCTGTGCGTCAATATATTCTTTTCTTCTTCTTTAAAAACCACATGCCTGCAGATGAACTTCACGACCTCCTGCAGTTGTTCTTCCGTAAACGCCAGTGATGTATTTCTCAACTCCTCCAGGATAGCATGCTCGATTTCTGACGTTTCCCTGTTACGCCCGATGGTAAGCGGAAGCAGGAGTAAAAACAGCGGAGAACGCTCATATTTATCTTTAGCTACAATTTGTTTGAACTCCTGCCAGCTTAACAACGAAAGGTGAAAATGGCCACCGGTATTGCCCAGGTAGATGTCATTAAAAAAATAAACCGTGTTGTAAGGATGAAATTCTGCATAGAAGGTCACCTGGGGATTGATCTGATGTACGTACGTATAACCATTCCAGGGTTCGGTTTCCTGTCCGTCTTTGCCTGTCTTGCCGCTTAACTCTTCTATCCAATCCTCTGACGGCATTCCGGGATGTTCCATTATATAATCAGACAACATCATTTCCTTTTCCTCATCAACAGCAAATGGAAATTGTGTAAGCAGATAAATACAAAAATCCCTGTTTGATAACGTCAACTCCATGCTTCAATTGTTTTTACGGGTCAGTCTGATAGTCAAATGGCACGCCTTCGCATGCTGATTTTGTGATGTTACACAATAGGTGAGAACAATAGCATCACTCATCCATCCCATCTGCATCATTCCCTGCAGTCTTCTTACTATTCGCTACCAGTGCATTCAGGTTATTCACTTCCTCCTTCGTAAAATACCGCCAGCTGCCCTGTGCCAGGTCTTTCAGCGTCATATTCATAATCCGCGTCCGCTTCAGCGCCACTACATCATATCCCAATGCTTCGCACATGCGGCGTATCTGCCGGTTAAGCCCTTGCGTTAAAATGATCCGGAAACGGTTGGCGCCTTCCTGTTGCACAAAGCATTTCTGCGTCATCACACCAAGGATGCGCACGCCGTTACGCATATTTTTGAGGAACTCAATGTCTATGGGTTTGTCAACGGTAACGATATATTCTTTCTCATGCTGGTTGCCGGCTCTCAGGATTTTATTTACGATATCGCCGTCGTTGGTGAGGAATATCAGTCCTTCAGAACGTTTATCCAGCCGCCCGATCGGGAATATGCGGGAGGGGAAGTTCACGTAGTCGATGATATTGGTTTTATCCTTGAGGTCAGTGGTACAGGTAATCCCTTTGGGCTTGTTGAGGGCAATGTACACGGTGGCCTTCTTCTTTTTGAGCGGCTCACCGTCTACTTCTACCACGTCGCCATCCTTAACGCGATTGCCTTTGGAGGCGATGTTGTCGTTGATCGTCACACGCCCTTGTTCAATATATTTATCAGCTTCGCGGCGACTGCAAAAGCCCGTTTCACTGATGTATTTGTTAACGCTTATATCCATATCAGCGCAAATTACTTAAAACCGGGCAAACTATGCACCCCTGGCGGCTGACTTTTGACCACGGCAAATCCAATACGGCCCAATAATTCTGCTTTGATGTTAATCGCTAAGAATGTAACTTGTTACCGGCAATCTGTCCCGCTGCCCGGCTTCCTGACATGAAAAGAATACTATGCCTGATCACCGGTTTCCTGCTTCTTAAAAGTTCCCCGGTTACGGGTCAAACGCCATTGCCATACATACTCAATGGCGCAGCTACCCAGCGCACCTGCAACTGCTATGTGCTCACACCGGACCAGCAAGCCACCAGCGGCACCGTATGGAATAAAAATAAGATCAACCTGAATCAGTCGTTTAATTATGTATTTGATGTAAACCTGGGTTGTAAAGATGCAACCGGTGCAGATGGCATTGGCTTCATCCTGCAAACCAAAGGCACTAATCTCGGCGCTACCGGCCAGGGCATTGGTTTTAAAGGCATTTCACCCTCACTTGGGATCATCATTGATACCTGGCAGAACACGGATGAAAATGACCCTCCTTATGATCATATTGCCATACAAATGAACGGCATCACAGATCACAACGATCCCACCGGCAATCTAACCGCACCGGTAACCGTACTGGCTAACAGCGATAATATTGAAGATTGTAACTGGCACCTTTTCCGCATCCGGTGGGACGCGGTGGCGCAACACATGGAAATAAGCGTGGATGATGAGCTGCGCCTTACACTCGACAAAGACATTGTAAATGATATTTTCAGCGGAGATCCCAGCGTGTTCTGGGGCTTTGCCGGATCTACCGGCGGCAGCAGCAATAAACAGGAATTTTGCGCCGCCCTCCGCCCGGAATTTAATTTCAATCCCCAACAGATCTTCTGCGATGGCACTCCCATCCAGTTCAGGGATAATTCCAGTTCTTTCGGGTCCGTCACCCGTTGGTGGTGGGATTTGGGAGATGGAACCCTTTCGACCGCGCCTCTGCCGCCTGCTCACGTTTATCCTGCGGCCGGTCACTACGAAGTAAAACTGGTGATTGAAGATAACAGCGGCTGCCGGTCTGATACTTTAAAAGCCCCCTTCACCGTAGGTGCGTACCCGGTAGTGGACTTCGGCCCCGATCCCCTTTGTCTCAATGCCAAAATGCAGATGGAAGATCGTACGACCATTACCGTAGGATCACTCCAAAAATGGGAATGGAACTGGGGCGATGGCACTACCTCCGCCGGTCAGCAGCCAACGGCTCCCTACACTACGCCCGGTACCCGCCAGATACAACTTTCGGTCACCTCGGCGCAGGGCTGCGGCAGCAGCGCTACTAAATCTGTCCTCGTCAGCAACACTCCGCAGGTAAGCGGCAGAGGCGAAGACGTATGCCTCGGTGTTCCCACCAGTCTTGAAGGCGTTAACCTCACGCCGGCTACACCTATCAGTCAGTGGCACTGGGATCTCGGCAATGGTAACACCCTGCAACAACAACAAGGCACCTTCCGCTTTGCAGATACGGGCTACTATCCCTTACGGCTATACGCCATCAGCAGGGATGGCTGCGTCTCTCCTGAAGTGGAAGTGCCTGTCAGGGTTACTTCCGTATTCGCACAGGCGGGGAAAGATACTATCGTAGCCAGCGGCCAGCCCCTGCAACTACAGGCTGAATGGCTCAATCCGCGTATCCGCTACGCCTGGTCGCCCACCACCGGCCTCAATGACCCCTATATACCCAATCCCGTTGCCATACTGCAAAAAGATCAGACCTATCGTCTCACCCTCACCTCCCCGGAAGGATGCACGGATCAGGATGAAGTGAATGTAAAAGTTTATGAAGGACCGGAATTCTATGTACCTAACGCATTTACGCCCAACAACGACGGGCGCAACGATATTTTCCGCGTCATCGCCGCGGGCGTACCCAAACTGGATTTCTTCTGTATATGGAACCGCTGGGGCCAGGAGATATTCCGCAGCGCCGATCTGCCGGGTGGATGGGACGGCAACTGGCAGGGGCGCCCCGCCCCCGCAGCCACCTATATATGGATGGTGCAGGGCGTGGATTACACCGGCCGCCGTTTCAGCAGAAAAGGTACGGTAACGCTTATACGATAACTACACCCGGTAACAAATCGCATTGATGTTCATGCCCGCTCCCACAGAAGCAAACAGGATCACCTCGCCGGCATGTACCGCCTGGTTGGCAATATGCCCCTTACGTACCATGTCAAATAACGTAGGAACCGTGGCTACAGAACTGTTGCCCAACTCGTGGATATTCATAGGCATAATGTCCACCGGTATGTCTTTAATACCGTATAATAAGTAGAAAGCTTTGATGATGGCAATATCCATCTTCTCATTGGCCTGGTGTATAAAGATCTTTTTTACATCTGCAATGTTTACGCCACCCGCATCCAAACAGGCCTTCATCGCTTCCGGTACATGCTTCAGCGCAAACTCATATACTTTGCGGCCCAGCATCTTGATATAACGGACACTGTTATCCGCTTCCGGTGCGTACGACTTGCCCATATAAATATAATTGAGCTCGTCCATCGCGTACGACTGTGCACTCGCACTAATAATCCCCGCCGTGCCCTCCGTATCTTTGAAAGCCTCTACAATCACCGCTCCCGCACCATCGCTGAAAATCATGCTGTCACGGTCGTAGCGGTCAATCACCCTGCTCAGGGTTTCAGTACCTATCACCAGGCACCTCTTCGCCAGCCCCGCTTTAAAGAATGCATCCGCCTGGATTAAACCCTGGATCCAGCCCGGACAACCAAACAAAATATCGTAAGGTATACAGGAAGGATTACGGATGCCCAATGCCTGCTTCACCCTGGAAGCCAGTGATGGCACCGCATCCGACTGAATAGTGCCTGTTAAAACGTTTCCGAAATTATGCGCCAGGATAATCTGATCCAGCGTTTCCGGGTCCACTCCCGCATCTTTAATAGCCGCTGTTGCCGCTGCTACCGCCATCTCCGTGGCGTTCATATCTACATCTGCATACCTGCGTTCAGAAATCCCCGTAACCTCCTCAAATTTGCGGATAATGTCTGCCGCCTCAGAAGGGATTCTCTCCTGCCGGTCACTGTAGAATTCCTGTTGCAAAAAATCGTTATTTAGTTTTTTGTTGGCAGGAATAAAGCTACCAGTACCGGTTATAACTGTTCGCATTGTTTGAACCATAGATCGTTTTTTAAGTTGCCACCTGACAACCCATTACATAAAGATACAATAAAAAGCTGCCCTGCATACACCCTTCCGGCCTTCACCAGCCTGTAAACACAAATGGCGCTGTCAAAAACAGCGCCATTATTATTTTTGTTCATTACTTAACTTATAAATTATCAGCTATTCCCTTCAATAATTCGTACGACCGAAGCCGTGTGTCCTGGTCGTAAATGTGAGCGGTAGCCATCAGCTCATCTACCTGCGTCTCTTCAAGAAAACGCTGCAGGCCTGTTTGCACAGTAGCAGCACTGCCAATAAAAGAACAACTCAGCATCTGCTGTGCATGCGCCGCCTCATATTCCGTCCACACCCCTTCCATACTGTCTATTGGCGGTCCAAGCCTCCGCAGCTTACCACGGATAATTCCCAGGAACAACTGGTAAAACGAAGTGGCCAGCCGGTTGGCTTCTGCATCCGTATCCGCGGCTATCACATTCACACACGCCATCGTATAAGGAGCCGATAAAAATTCAGAAGGCTTAAATTGCTGCCGGTATATTTTTAATGCTGCATGTAGCTGTGCGGGTGCAAAATGACTGGCAAACGCATAGGGCAAACCCATTGCGGCAGCCAGGTAAGCGCTGTCGGTGCTGGAACCCAGTATCCAGATCGGGATATCAAGGCCCTCGCCAGGTATCGCCCTCACGGCACTGGTATGGTTGTCGAACGATAAATACTGTTGTAATTCCTGTACCTGCTCAGGGAAATCATGACCAGCCCCAAGCCGGTCGCGGCGCAATGCCCGCGCTGTAACCTGGTCGGTACCCGGCGCCCTTCCAAGCCCCAGGTCTATCCGGTCGGGATACAGGGAGGCCAGAGTGCCAAACTGCTCGGCCACTACCAGCGGCGCATGATTAGGCAGCATAATACCACCTGAACCTACCCGGATCGTATGAGTGCCGCCGGCTATATATCCCAGCAATACAGCCGTAGCCGAACTGGCCACACTCACCATATTGTGGTGCTCAGCCATCCAGAAACGCTTATATCCCAACTTTTCTACGTGTTGTGCCAGCCGCAGGCTATTCCGGAATGCATCTGCAGGCGTACTTCCTTCTGTTACCGGTGCCAGGTCCAAAACCGACAACGGCCGTCTTAATCCATGCTTATTCATGGGTACAAATTTACAGCATTGCGGCCCACGGAAACGGGGCGATATACTTTAGGTAAGCACTTCCCCCCGTTAAGCATGCTCCAGCATATGGATAAATTCGGCCGAAAAACGGTACGCATCGCCCGGCCAGCGGGCCGACAGGTAATTCCGGTCCCGCACTGTAAAACCCCGCTCCGGATGTCGCGCATCATCCAGGCTCAAAGGCAGGGGACCGGAAAGGAACTGCGCCGGATCACCCAGCGCCGCTGTCACTTCCGCCTGCACGGTAACCGGATACGTGAGATAATAGTCCTTTAACCACCACCGGGTAAGATGATACGCCATGCGCTCCTGGCTGGCCAGTAAGGCCGTGGTTTTATAGGAATGTAAAACGGATAACCCTGTTCGCGGATCTTTGCTTCGTGCAGCCAGCACCACACCATGACAAATAGCCGCCACCGGCTTCTGCGCCGTAAAAAAATGGGCTACCACCTCCTGTAACAGGGAAGATTCAATATACGCCTTCATCTTCTTGTCATGCCCGCCGGGCAGCAAAAGGGCGTCATAATGTTCCGCACGGATTTGCGTATACTTTAAAGGCGTACAAAAAGATTCACTGTTCGACATCCGGTGATAGGCCATCACCGCATCCTCACGCGCCTGCAGCAACCATTTCCATATACCCAGCTGTTCTCCCCTCAGTACCCGGAGATCCGCCATCCCGCTGTAACCACCCGGCGTGGCAAATTGCACGTCGTATCCCTTTGCTGTCAGCAACAACCAAGGTATTGCCGCTTCCGTAGGATCGAAACCATAATCAGGTAGTGGCACCAGTACCTTCTTCATTCAAAAATGTTTAATGTGCAGGCAGTAACTTGAAAAGAAAGATAACAAAAAAAGCATTCTGCTGTTAGCAATTGCCTACTTTCAGGGTATTATGATCCGCGATATCGACATTTGGTATGAATCACAGCCGGAACCGGCCAAAGGCTGTCTGCTGGCGCTACGCGCTTATATCCGGCAATACAATCCCCATATTACAGAAGCCTGGAAGTACCGCATGCCCTTCTTTTGTTACAATGGTAAAATGTGCTGTTATCTCTGGATCCAGAAAGAAAATAAACATCCCTATCTCGGCATTGTGGAAGGTAAAAATATCCCGCATCCCCAGCTGCAACAGGATAAACGCGCCCGCATGAAGATCCTCCCGCTCAACCCCTCAGAAGATCTTCCGATGGAAGTGATCAATGATATCCTCGGCAAAATGGTTCGTTGGTACGAACAATCCCGTAAGTAAATGCTGATGGGAACAAATTATTTTATAAAGATCAATAACGACAGTAATATAAGAACGACAGTAATATAAGATAGATGACCAGCTTGGTGATCCGCCACCGGTTGGTACGGAAATGACGGGGGCGCGTAAAATCAACATTGATACGCTTCATAAAATAATCGGGCTTCCCCTGCCCTATCACGGTTTTAAACATGCCCCACTCTGTACTGCACCGCAGCAAGGTCATGTAATAGGCTACTTTCAATTCCCGGTAACCCATACCGGCAGCCCTTATATAATTAATACCCATGTCAATTAACGGAATAGCCGCTAAAAAGATCAGCCATTTCTGCCAGCTGAGAAACATGAAAAATAAAGGCGCGCAAAGCAATGCCAGCACCATTCCTTCTACAGGATTAGGAAACGCATACCAGGTAAACTTTTTAAACCGCGGCAACAACAACGCCGTGCCTACGCCGTAACGCTCAAAGCGTTTATAGTGCGGCTGCCCGTCGTTCCACCAGGGATGTGTTACCCTTGCTTCTTTTATACAAATAAAACGTGCATTATTCCGCAAACAGATCTGCGCCGGCAGATCCACATCTTCTCCACCGCCGCTTTTCGGAAAAACGGACGAAAACCGTAACTCCTGCATGGCGGCACGGTTATACATCATATTTGCCGTTACGCCCCACATAAATTCTTCCTTCCTGTTGGCAATCGTAAAAATAGTCGTTAACCCTGCCGCCATCAACGCCCTGGTAAAAGTATTCATGGGAGCCGGGAAATCTGTTAACCCAATAAATCCAATCGCCTCCCGGTGGCCTTCAATCGCCTTCACGTATTGAAAAAGTAAATCCTGCTCCGCCACAATATCATCATCCAGAAACAACATCCACTCGCCACTGCCTGCATTGATACCCTTATTCCGGCTTTCCGCAGCACCCAGGTTCTCCGGGTTAATAAACAGGTGAATCGCCCCCTCCCCCGATAAACGGAGTATTTCCTTACCCGGCTGCACCTGCGGATTGTCTACCACCACATAATAGGTGAATTTCCAGCCACCAGGTTTCGGCAAATGGATCAGGGGTAGCAGATACTGTTCATCCAACCGGAAAGAAGGAATGATAATATCAATCGAATTTGAAAATGCCAACATAGGGCGCGAAGATAAATAACATTTTATTTGCTTTCATAATGCAAATGAAATATATATTTGCAGCCATTATTTTACGCTGAAGGATTATTATAAATACGCAGGTTACTATGCTGATAACGTATAGGGCTAAACGAAGTAAATTTATCTCCCAAACAAAAAAAATAAAATCCCCGCAATCAGCTTAGTCACTTTACTCCTGAGAAAGACAACTTCCGCTGTATGCATAAAAAAAAGGGGTGGCAAGACTACCTCCCCTTTAATATTTTAACCATATCCTATGAAAAACCTAATGCAAAGATATATTCATGGTCGTTAGTTGCCTACCTTATTTCGTGAACGCATAATTATTGCCCGTGAATGCAACAAATCAGCCGTTGTTAACCGGCAGTTAACAAAATAATAAAGGTGTTCCCAACGCTTCCATTAGTTGCCCAAAGTTTTCAGCGCGAGGTAAGACATCAGGCCAGCACCGGTTTCCAGCGCTTTTTCATCGGCATCAAAGGTGGCCGTATGCAAACCGGATATAATACCCCTGTTTTCATTGCGTACCCCCAACCTGTAAAAACAGGCATCCGCCACCTGTGAATAGGAAGCAAAATCCTCTGCCGCCATCCAGATGTCCAGGTCCTCCACCTGCGCTTCACCCAGGTAGTCAACGGCGTATGCCTTGCTGGCAGCCGTCAGTTTATCTTCGTTGATCAGCACAGGATATCCTCTTTCTATTTTAATATCACAGGAGCCTTCCATACTTTCTGCTATGGAGATGGCCATCTTTTTAATCTTATCATGGGCCGCACTACGCCAGGTTTCGTCCAGCGACCGGAAAGTACCCTCCAGCTTCACTTCATCCGGGATCACATTACTGGCCCCGTTGGCGTGCATTTTACCAAAAGACAACACCGATGGCAGCAACGGGTTGGCACGGCGGCTCACAATCTGCTGCAGCGCTATCACCATATGACAGGCAATCACCACCGGGTCAATACCCAGGTGCGGCATCGCACCATGACCGCCTTTCCCTTTCACCGTAATGGAAATTTCATCATTGCTGGCCATATAGCGCCCGGAACGGAAGCCCACCTTGCCCACCGGCAGCTCCGGCATCACATGCTGCCCCAGGATATGATGCGGCCGGGGATTTTCCAGTACCCCTGCCTTGATCATCAAACTGGCCCCACCGGGGATTACCTCTTCCGCCGGCTGGAATATAAACTTCACCGTACCGGAAAACTCGTCCTTCATCCGGCTCAGGATACCCGCCACGCCCAACAGGGAAGAAGTATGCACATCATGCCCGCAGGCGTGCATCACCCCCTCGTTCTGCGAACGGTAAGGCACATTATTCAGCTCAATGATGGGCAGGGCGTCTATATCCGCCCGCAAGGCCACCACCTTGTCCGACGGCCCTGCCCCTCCCTGCAGTAAAGCAACAATCCCGGTATCAGCCATCCTTTCAAATGGAATATCCAGGGCGCGGAGCTTCTCCTCAATAAAAAGCGCCGTCTGGTACTCCCGGTAGGAAAGTTCTGGATTCGTATGCAGGTGGCGACGGTTGGCCGTTGCCTCCTCCAGCAGTCCGCTGGCTAATTGCCGGATTCTTTCTTTAAGCATGTAACAGTAGTTTTTATTACGCTCCTGCGCCAGGAACGTTTTTACGAAATCATCAGTCAGGTTCGGATACGCCCGTCGTCTCGCCCCTTATAACCCTCAAGTATACAATTTTTTATCCGGTCGAAGCGAGCAAACGCCTGGCCACCAACAGCGCCTGTGTGGTGGTATAATATTTCGCCAGCATCCCCTGCACTTCCCAGGCCGGCATCTGCCCGGATTTCACGTATACCAGGAATTGCTGCATCACTTTGGCAAATAACCGTTCATGCCCCTTTACCAATTCCTCCGGTATCACCACTTCCCAGCCATACGCGCTTTCCTTTAACCCGATGCCGGGATACTTTTGTTCCAGCGTGCGGAATGCCGTTTTCATTTGCACGGTATCTGCTGATAACGGATGGATATATAACACCGGTTTGTACTGTTGTTCCTTGTCCTGCAGTATCATCAGCTCGGCCTTGCTGCCACGCAGCAGTGAATAATGGGTATCGCCGGTACCTGCAGGCGCTTCATAATCCCACTGAACGGAAATACGCGCATGTACCCCACGTATCGTATAATCAAAGGCCCCGTTGGCATACACCTCCAGCAGGCCGCCGGCATCGGCAATTTCCTCCAGGTCAGGCGTAAACTGCTGCTCTCCTGTAATGGCGCTGTACTGCGGCAGGCTCATCCCGGTGGACCACGTAATGGCGGTATCTATATGAATATCTTTTTTATAATCCAGTACCTGCCCGGGAAAACAGGTCCACTGCACCAGGTCTACCAGGTGCGTGGTCACATCTGTAATTCCTTCTCCCTGCTGCTTTACATCCATATACCAGGATGGCCGGATCAGTGTTTTCCCGGCTACCGTCTTCTTAAAGTGATGTACGCTTTTTTTGATCACAGCAGGGTCCCCGAAGCTGCCCTCCTGCAGTGTTCCAAACAGTTCCGGTAATTGCAACAGCTCCCTTTGTAACACGTTATGGATGTCGTAACGCTCTGTCATGATATCATACAACTGCACCTTGTTCGCAGCAGCCATCGCAAATGATGATTGCAGGGAATCGAAACCCTCCACATCAATCGCCATAGGTTTGTCGGCCAGCACATGCATACCGGCGCGCACGGCATGGCTGATATAGGCAGGCTTCAAACGGTTATTACCTGCCAGCACCACAATACTCCCCGGATCACACAGCAGCATCTTCTGCAGATAGTCGCTACCGGCGTATACCTCCGTGCGCCAGCGCACCGCCGGGCTGTACTGCTCATTAAAGGCAGCTATCCGGTGCAGGTATTGTTTTACTTCCGGTCCGTCCGGTGCATATACCCGGATCACGTCATCTATTTCCGGGTACATCTGCTGATGTACCAGCGAAGCGTGGAAATGACCAGGGTCAAGCGCAATCAGCTGCATAGGCGTTTGCATTTTAGATGGATGAATAAAGATAATATTTTGCTTCATCCGGTTATTTTTTCCGTTTCCGCATTTCCGTTACAAAGTCATTATATTTGATACATCTCCAAATATCTAACACCCAAATATACCCGCTATGAGAATTATTTTCGTACTCCCGTTCCTGTTAATTTCATTTTTCAGCTACAGTCAAACGGCTACCATTAAATCCATCCTGCTGGACCAGCTGCGTACTACGCACGACAAGGCCCACGCACAATGGTTTGTAACAGCCAACACCGCAGTAGAAGGACTCACTTCCGAACAGGCCAATTGGAAAGACAGCTCCGGTAACCACTCCATTGCACAACTGGTAAACCATCTCATTTTCTGGGACCTGGAACTGCTGGAGAAATTCAAAGGGAAAGAAAAGTCAGCTTTCAACGGTAATAACGACGAAACCTTTTCCCCCGCAACACCGGCGCAATGGGAAGCTTCCGTGAAGCGGATCGACAGTGTGCTCACCGCCTGGGAAACGGCTATTGAGCAGGCCGATGAAAAAAAACTCGCATCACAATACGCTACCATCGCCAATATCAACACACACAACGCCTATCATATTGGCCAGATTATTTATATCCGTAAATTGCGTGGCAACTGGAATCCTGAAAAAGGGGTGAAATAAAAATCAGTAACCTGTATTTATGAAGATAAATCCCAATAGAAAGGGCCTCGTGATCGGGGCCTTGTTTACCGCCATCTCACTGATGCTGGTCGCCACCGTAATAGCGCCTGCCCTGGCAGTGCTTCCCGGCTACCCGGTGGAAAAAATGGTGGCCCGTATCGCAGGCGGCGTATCAGATCATCACGTTCAATTGCTCACCATCCTGGTACTGGCGGTCATCTTTCTTTTAATATTAATACCCGCTTTAATACTCATCCGTTCATCCACCCCTCCCAACGAGGCTATTGTCAGCGGGAAAATCATCCTCCTGATGGTACTCCTGTACATGATTGTACATCCCCTTGTCTTCTATATCTTTTCCTATGCGAAAGCATGGAACTCCAAAGATGCGCAATACCTGATGGCCGCTTTGGTAACCGTTCCGTTCAGCAGCTTTGCCTTTGTGATCGTGGGCGCCGTCATCGACGCCATAAAAAAAAGAAACTAGCCGTACCGGTTGCCACAAAACCTTGTAAAAACTCCCGGATTCCTTTATATTGAGTCCTTATTTCCAGCCCAAGCCGCCGGAAATAAGGATTTTGCAGCGTGTAAGATTTAAAATAATGCAGACCAATTCCCGTTTTATTACAATAAATTCCAATCAATGGCAGTGACAAGAAGAGCTGCGCTCAAGCAGCTGCTGTATGTTTCAGCCGGTATGGCCATATTGCCTGCCTGTTTACAACATACCAGCAGAACATCATTAACATTAAAGAACATTTCGGTAGACGGCGACCAGGAAAAAATGCTGGCCGAACTCGTGGAAACAATCATTCCCGCCACCACCACGCCAGGCGCCAAAGAACTGTCCGCCCATCTCTTTACCCTCATTATGATGGACGACTGCTATAAAAAGGAAGACCAGCAGAAATGGCTCAGCGGCATGAAAGCATTTGAACAGGCCTCCCGGAAATTAAATGGGCATACCTTCCTGGAAAGCACGCCGGCACAACGCGAGTCCCTCCTTAGTGCCTTTGAGGCCGCTAAAGATGATAAGGACGATGCCGCTTTTTTTTACCGCGCTACCAAACGTCTTACCATTGAGGCATACACCAGCTCTAAATATTTCCTTACCAAAGTAGATATCTACGAACTGGTACCCGCACGATACCACGGTTGCGTACCGCTGAAACCCATTACCCGGAAGCTTGCCTAACTATTAATTGTATGAGTAAAGATAATACCAGCCTGCAAAACCGTACGTTCGATGCCATTGTTATTGGCTCCGGCATCAGCGGCGGATGGGCAGCAAAAGAATTCACAGAAAAAGGTTTAAAAACACTGGTGCTGGAAAGAGGCCGTGATGTGAAACACTTAAAAGACTATCCCACTACCAGCCAGTTCCCCTGGGAATTTCCCCACCGCGGCCAGGTACCGGAAGCCATTCAGGCCGCCAACCCCGTAATCAGCCGCTGCTACGCCTATAAAGAAGATGCCATGCATTTCTTTGTGAAGGATACCGACCATCCTTATGGTCAACCCAAACCGTTCGACTGGATCAGGGGATACCAGGTAGGCGGTAAATCACTGATGTGGGCCCGGCAAACACAACGCTGGAGCGACTTCGACTTTGAAGGCCCCGCCCGCGACGGCTTCGCCACCGATTGGCCTATCCGCTACAAAGACATTGCCCCCTGGTATAGCTACGTGGAAAAATTTGTAGGCATCTCCGGAAACAAAGATGGCCTTCCCCACCTCCCCGATGGAGAATTCCTTCCACCACTGGAGCTTTCCTGCGTAGAGAATTATTTTAAGGACTTTGTAAAAGATAATTATAAAGACAGGCACGTGATCTATGCCCGTTGCGCCCACTTAACGCAACCACAGCAGATCCACCTGGACCAGGGCAGGGGACAATGCCAGAAAAGGGATCTTTGCCAGCGTGGATGCCCGTTTGGCGGCTATTTCAGCAGCAACTCCTCCACTATTCCCTGGGCAGAAAAAACCGGGAACCTTACACTCCGCCCTTTTTCTGTAGTGCATTCCATCATCTACGATGAACAAAAAGGAAAAGCCACCGGCGTACGGGTAGTGGATACCAACACCAAAGAAATGATGGAGTATTACGCAAAAGTAATTTTCGTAAACGCCGCTGCCGTAAATACCAACGCGGTGCTGCTGAACTCCACCTCCCACCGCTTCCCGAATGGCCTCGGCAACGATAGCGGCGTGCTGGGAAAATATTTCGCCTTTCATAATTACCGCGGTCATATCAGCGGACAATACGACGGATTCAAAGACTCTACCACCGATGGCCGCAGCCCTACCAGCGCGTACCTACCCCGCTTCCGTAATGTACACAAACAGGAAACAGATTTCCTGCGTGGCTACGCAGCAGGCTTCTCCACCGGCAGAGGCTCGCATACCAATACCAACGGCTTTGGTAAAACACTGAAAGACCAGCTCTTTAACAGCGAAACGGGCCCCTGGTACGTTGGCTCCCACATGATGGGCGAAACCATCCCCAAAGAAATCAGCACCGTTACGCTGGACACCCAAAAGAAAGATGAATGGGGCATCCCGCAAATCAATATCAACGTAGACTACGACGATAATGATGAAAAAATGCTGAAGGATTTCTTTGAACAGATGACCGAAATGTTTACCAAAGCAGGTTTTACCAATATACATACCGGCGACTCCAAACAGGCGCCCGGACTGGATATTCACGAAATGGGCGGCGTACGTATGGGCAACGATCCGAAAACATCCATGCTGAATAAATGGAACCAGATGCACGCATGTATCAACGTGTTTGTAACCGATGGCGCATGCATGACCTCTACCTCCACGCAGAACCCGTCGCTCACCTACATGGCGCTGACGGCGAGAGCAGTGGATTATGCCGTGCAGCAACTGAAGAAGGGAGAGATATAAACAGGTTTGATATTTTTTGAAAACCGGGTGCAGCATTGCACCCGCGTTTTTTTATTTAATTTGCGCAAATGAAACCTGTTAATGAACTGATAAATACAAAAGAACCAGGCTGGGACCTGGTAAAGGAATGGATCAAAGATGGCAACAACCATATAGAAATTCTCCCTAAAGATAACGCCCGCGCAGAGCAGGCTTTATATCAAACCCAGGTAACCACCCGCTCCCCGATGGGCGCCATCATCTATGAAACCGGCGGACTACTCATAGATCATGGATGGATACGGGTACTCGGCTCCGGTCATAATAAACTGGATCGTACATTGCCTGCCTGGAATGATGGAAAATCGTATACGCATTCAGGTGAGCAACCGGGCTTTTTATTAATAGCAGATGATGTGGTAGGCGGCTTCTTCGCCATCAATGCCGGTGGCATTGCCGCACAGGAAGGTATTGGCAGCGTGTTTTACTTTGCCCCCGATACATTGGAATGGGAAAATATGGAGATCAGTTACAGCGATTTTATTTCCTTCTGCTGCTCCGGCGACATTAATGGTTTCTATGAAGCCTTCCGCTGGAAAGGCTGGCGTGAAGACATAGCAGCCCTGAACGGCAACCAGGCATTCAGCTTTGTGCCATTCCTGTTTACAAAAGAAGGAAAAGACATGGACAACGCGAGTAAAAAAGCCGTGCCGGTGGAGGAACTATGGTTCCTGCAAATGGATCTGCAAAAACAATTCGGGCATTAAATACTACCTGAAAAACCAGTACAGCACTGCCATCAGCAGCAGCAACACCGTGGATAATACTTTGTAATTGGCAAGACCCGGCCACCCTTTTACCCGCAAGGGCGCCAACGGGCTTTCCCAGTAAAGGCGATTGCTTTCAGCGGTATGCTGCACAGGGAATACAAATGACAATACCACCTGCAGTACCACACAAACCACGAACAGGTAAAAAGCCACCATCAGCGGCGGTATGTTAATAGGATAAAGTTTACCCGTAAGATATACCCCCGCTCCCAACGCCGATCCTATCCACAAAGTATATTGCGCCGAAAGGGAAGAGGCTTTTTTCCAGAACACCCCCAACAGGAACACGCAGGTGATAGGCGGCGCAATATGCGATATAACGTCGTTAATGCCGTTAAAAAGGCTCTCATACCTGTTCAGTAATGGTAGTAGCCCGATGGATAGAAACAGGGCTAAAACCGCCGCAATACGGCCTGTTTTCACGAGCTGCCGGTCGGTTGCCTGCGGACGGTTCCGCTTGTACAGATCATAACTCACCAGCGTGGCAATAGAATTCAGCGCACCGGAAATCTGGCTCATCAGGCCCGACAGTAATGCCGCTACCAGCACACCTACCAGCCCGGTAGGCACCAGCCGCGTAATCATAACGGAATAAATGCCTTTCGTATGCAGCTGCCCATCCGCCTGCCGCAATACTTCCAGGTCCAGGTGCCCCTGTTTGAACAGCACATACGCCAGCAACCCGGGGAGAATGAAAATGAAAACAGGTAACACTTTTATAAAGCCACAAAACAACGCGCCAGTACGTGCATGATGCTCGTCCTTCGCACCCAGTACCCGCTGCACAATCGTTTGATCGGCACACCAGTACCAGATGCCAATAACCGGGTAACCCAGGAATACCGCATACCAGGGCAATCCATTCGGATCGCCCGCCGGGTGCAACATCGACAATTTATCCATCTGGTGGCCTTCCTGCAATACCTGCACTACCGGCTGCCAGCCGCCTACCTTCCACCACGACAATACCGTGATGATCACTGCGCCGGCCAGTAACACCACCGTTTGCACGGACTCCGTTACCACCACCGCCCGGAGCCCGCCTACGATCGTGTACGCGCCTGTTACCAGCGCAATGAGAATAATGCTGGTAAACATGTTTATGCCAAACAACGTTTCCAGCACAATACCTCCGGCCAGGAACGAAAACGCAATATGAATCACAATCGCCGACACTACAGAAACAATCGCCAGCCAGTCGCGACACGCCCTGTTGTAACGCCGCTCCAGGAAATCCGGCAATGTAGCCACCCCTGAACGGATGTAAAACGGAATAAAGAAAAGAGCCAGCAATATCAACGTAAAGGCGGCC
Organism: Chitinophaga sp. ARDCPP14; assembly: GCF_051362515.1. Classification (NCBI taxonomy): domain Bacteria; kingdom Pseudomonadati; phylum Bacteroidota; class Chitinophagia; order Chitinophagales; family Chitinophagaceae; genus Chitinophaga; species Chitinophaga sp. ARDCPP14. Next base: position 79,461 of record NZ_JBKIXB010000005.1, read on the forward strand.
ATCCATTCAAAGTTACCCGCCAGCAACCCTGTATCAAAGCCGCTCTGGGCAAGACTTACCAGGTGCAAACAGGAAATATTGGTAGCAAATAAAGCCATGCCTATCATAGGCCAGCGCAATGATTTTCCTGCCAGGAAATATTCTCCCGCCGCGGAATCATTCTTCTTGCCGGATAACCCGGCCCAGAAGCCCAGCCCCACAATAAAGGCCACATAGCAGATGCTGATGATAATATCGGTAGTAGCGATCATCCGGGAAATGTATTAAGGGAAAGCAGATCACAACTGCTGCCCGGTGTTTCAGGCGTCTGGTAAAAGCCGTCTGTAATAAGTGCCGGATGAACAAAATGCTTACGCAGGTGCGGTATATGCTCCAGGAATAACGCCTCATGTCCCATCCCGATATGATTGAACAATACAAGATGCTGATGCAGCTGTCCCATATCTCCCACGTGCGGCACCACCGGCACTCCAAACTTTTTACACAACAGGCTTACCGTAATAAATTCACTCACACCCCCTACCCTTACTGCATCTACCTGTATAAACCCGGCACTGCCTGTTTGCAGGTAATTTTTGAAGATCACTTTATTGGGTACATGTTCTCCTAACGCCAGTTTCACGGGGTTCAATGCATCCGCCAGCGTTTTATGCGCAAGGATATCATCCGGGTGCGTGGGCTCCTCTATCCAGTAAGGATTAATATCGGTTAGTCTTTTACCAATAGCAATTGCCTGCGGCAGATTCCATTGCTGATTGGCATCCACCATCACTTTGATCTCATCGCCAACGGCATTTCTTACAATATGCGCTCTTCGTATATCCGTTTCCGGGTCTTTTGCCCCTACCTTTAATTTCAATGCCCGGAAGCCATTGTCCAATGCACGTTTGCAATTCGCCTCCAGCTGATCATCCGGATAATTAAACCACCCGGCAGAGGTATCGTAGGCGGGATAACCCGTGCGCAGCACGCCTTCCCGCGCGCCCCTGGAAGCCTGCATCTCCGTTAACATCCGGATCGCTTCTTCGCGGGACAATACTTCTTCCAGGTAGGACAGGTCCAGCGTGTTCACCAGCTGTTCCGGCGTAAGATCCAGCAACAATTTCCATAACGGCACCTGCTGCTGTTTGGCCCACAGGTCGTAGCACGCATTGGTTACCGCAGCGAGCGCCAGGTGCACCACTCCTTTGTGAGGGCCCAGCCAGCGGAATTGCTGCTCATCGGAACGTTGTTTAAACCAATCGCCGAACGAAGCCATCACTTCCGGCAGTTCCTTTCCTACGAGTTTTTCGCCGTAGAACCGCGCAGCAGCGCATACCAGCTCGTTACCCGCTCCCAGGGTGAAAGCCAGGCCGGTACCACAATTACCTTTATCGTCGTATAAACAGGCTACCGTGTACGAGTATACGGGATTCTGATGTATGGCATCACTGCCGGCGCCACCTGTTAAAGGGAACCGGGCATCTTTTACAACTATCTTACTGATCATTTTATTTTTTTCATTTTATGGGTGCAACACTCAGCGCCGGCTTATCCGTTTCCAATACCACCACGTTGTCATTGGCATCGGGTAATACAGCAGGCAGTGTTATCGTGAACTGATCGGCAGCTGTAGTCAGCTTCACTGCAGCGCCTTTCAGCAGGTATGCTTTAGTAATTTTCACACCCGGCATAGCCGGAACTTCAATGGTTTGCTGTGCCGCATCAAAAACATGCAGGTATACTTTATTGCCACTCCGCGTAGCCGCATACTTACTGTTGGGATTGTAAGGACCGCCATGCGTATTATAAATAGCAGCGCCATACTTACGGAGCCAATCGCCCATTTCCTTCAAACGTGCTACCTGTGCAGGTTCTATGGCGCCATCGGAGCGGGGACCTACATTGAATAATAAGTTGCCGTTACCACCGGCTACCTTTGCCAGTGTTTGAATACAGGTTTGCAGCGACTTCATTTTATCATCCGGCTTCCAGGCCCATTGCTCACAAATGGTCATACAGGTTTCCCAGGGCGTGTTCATGTCCAGGTCGCCGATGCGCTGCTCCGGCGTATCAAAATCACCCAGGAAGGTAGCAGTACCCGATGCACCGGTGCCGGAAAATGCTTTCCCAAGGCGGTTATTAATGATAAGATCTTTCTTCAGCGTTTTGAGATAAGCATATACATCCAGCGCCATCTCCGGCGTCCACACACTTTCCCAGGGACCATCAAACCACAGCATATAAGGATCGTAGCCCTCTACCAGTTCTTTCAGCTGGTGCTTCATATACACCACATACTGATCCATGCGTGCGTTTTTACGTATACCCTTCCCCGTTGTATCATCGGGGTTGTCTATCGGGTATTCCGGATGGTGCCAGTCGATCACCGAGTAATAAATACAGAACTTTACATTATACTTCTTGCATGCTTTTGCCAGCAGCCCTACTACATCTTTCTTAAACGGGGTAGCGGTAATATTATAGTCGGTATAGGCAGATGGCCATAAACAGAAGCCATCATGATGCTTGGCAGTAATGGTCAGGTATTTCATACCTGCCTCGCTGGCCGTTTTTACCCATTCCTCTGCATTAAATTTCACGGGATTAAACTGGCGGTACAAGGTGTCATAATCTGCAGCCGGCACCTTGCTATGGCGCGACCAGCCTATTTCCGTACCCCGCAGGGTTACAGGTCCCCAGTGGATAAACAGGCCAAAGCGCAGGTCCATAAACTGGTCCATAACTTTTTTGCTGGTCAGTATCTTGGGATCCAGCTGTGCATTTGTCTGGGCTTTGCCCTGGAATGCCAGCAACAACAAACAGAAAGTAGCTAATTTTTTCATTGTTCACTTTATTTTATAAGGTATGCTTATATCCAAGTTCTGCCCCGCCGCTTACCGGCATTATGCAACCGGTAATAAACCGCGCCTGCTCAGATAACAGGAACGCACACACGTCGGCGATCTCATCTGCTTCAGGGCAATATCCCAACGCGTGGATGCCATCAAGATACTGCTCTATACGCGCCGGCTCCGGCTGTTCGCTGCTCCACCGGCGCAACATTGGCGTCCATACGCCTGCCGGGGCCACTGCATTTACCCGGATGCCATCTGCGGCATAGTCGAGCGCCATTGCTTTGGTAAGGGCATTCACCGCTCCTTTACTGCCCGCATAGGCTGCGTGGTTTTCCTGGCCGATGTCCCCTACCATACTGCTGGTGTTAAGGATGCAGCCACGGGACGCTTTCAGCGCAGCAATGCCATACCGCGTGGTATAGTAGATACCCCGCACATTTACATTCATTACCTGTTCCCATTCTTCGTCGGTGGTATCATGTAAAGGTTTCGAGGGACTGGCAATGCCCGCATTATTGTGAATGGCATGCAGTACGCCGAACGTTTGTAATACGTTGTGAATGGCCAGCTCTATAGCAGCACCGCTGTTAAGATCTGCCCGGATGAAAATATGCGGCGCTCCCATCAACTCCTTCAAACGCTGCAATGCTGCTGCGTCTTTATCAATCACCGCTACAGTCGCACCCTGTTTTGCATAAACCTGCGCACAAGTCTCTCCAATGCCCGATGCGCCGCCGGTAATCAGCACTATTTTATCTTGCAGTATCATCATTTTTCATTTTCCGTGGATAATTCAAAAGTAAGCAGGGATAAGGTAGGTCATCCCGGTGAAATTGACTTAAATCAACACTATTTTGACTTATTTACTGAATTTACCTATTTTAGATGGATAATATGAAGCCTCTTTTTGCCATACCGGGCGATAAAGCCCTCGAACAAAAGGTATACCTGATCAAGGAAATTACGCAACCGTATTTTTCCACGGAGTTTCATTTCCATCACGAATGCCAGCTGGTATATGTAGTGGAAAGCGCCGGCCGCCGTATCATTGGCGACAATATCAGCTACTTTGAAAGCGGGGAACTGATATTCGTAGGCTCCGGTACCCCTCACGTATGGCATAATGAACAAAAGTATTTTGAAGGAAAAGATAAACTGCAGGCAAGGTCGCTGGCATTGTATATTTCACCGGACCTGCTGGTAGAGCATCTTAGTCCCTTTGCCAATACCAGCACCGTTAAAACCTGGCTAAAAAAGGCGCAGCGGGGCATCCAGTTTCATGGCAAAGCTAAAGCGGAAATACTGGCATTAATGCGGCAGATGCTGGAACAGCAGGATTTGCTGCAAACCATCTCCTTTATGACCCTGATGCAAAAGATGATGGCCACCAAAGAATATAAACTCCTGGCCGGCACCAACTATGTAAACCTGTACAACGATAAAGACCAGTCGAGGATGGATGATATCTTCAAATATATTTTCCGTCACTTCAAAAGAGATATCCCGCTATCGGAAATAGCGGCTGTAGCTGGCATCAATGTGCACTCCTTCTGCCGCTTCTTTAAAAGCCGCACACAGAAATCATTTACCCATTTTGTAAATGAACTAAGAATCGGCTACGCCTGCAGACTGCTGCAGGAAAAAGAAATGTCGATGGTGGAATTGTCCAATAAGTGCGGGTACAGGAATACCACGCACTTTAACCGCTTCTTCAAAAAAATTAAAGGAAAAACCCCGAGAGAATACAAGAGAGAAGTTACTTCGCTGGATTAACTTATTTGTTCACCAGGAAATACACCACGCGGCAAACAGTAGCATCCCCTTCTTTTTGCAAACTAAGTATATGCCTGCCCGGCTTCAGGTTATCGCCCAATATAAGGTACCACGGCAGGTACAGGTTTTTACTCCACTGCGTGCGCAGATCCTTTTGCTGAACAGCACCGCCATCGATACGATAGCTGATTACACCTGCATCCGGACCGGAAACAATGCTGATGCCAATAGTCCTCCCGGTGAAAGGATAGTCAACACTGGCGCGCGCCGTGTCCGACACAAGCATCGGCACTTTCACAAATCCCGGGCGGGTACCTACGTTATCAGATGGCTCCCAGGAAGCAGTAATGCGAAAGCCATTCTGATGAACGGCGTCATGAATATCGCCATAGGCGCCGTTTTCATAATTGAGCGGATCCGCAGCGCGGGGCAGTTTCACGGATAATAAACGTTCCGGCGCCGGTGCGCTGAAATCTTCTTCCAGCAAACGTTTTATAGCGTTAAAATATAACTGCTGACCAAAAGGAGCAGGATGCAGGTCTTTAAAATCATCTTTCCAGGTAAACTCACGGGCATCAATGCGGGTCGTAATTTCTTTGGCAAGATTGATAAACGGCAGGTGGTATTTTTTGGCAAGATCTTCATGCACCTGCACTTCTACCGGCACTTTACCGGCGTGATAGTCGGCCATCTTATCCTCATCAACAAAAGCCATCAGTACAATATTCACCTGCGGATTCGCTTTCAGCGCATGACGGATGATCCCTTCCATAGCACGGCGCTGCGTTACTTCATTGGTACCATTCACCCGGTCGTTTACCGCCGCTTCCAGGAATAGCAGGTCGGTCTTCCCCTTGCCCAGCACATCTTGTTCAAACCGGAATGCATGCGGCAAGCTGCCCAGCGATGGAACACCTGCATTGATGAAACGGAAATCAGTTGCCGGATACGCCGCCGTAAGGTAGTCGCACACCTTCGTACGCCAGCCTTCCATATTGGTGATAGAACCGCCCAGGAAAGTAACGGTAGCTCTTTTATCTGTTTTGATGTGATACCTTACGTTGTCAAGGCGACCGTAACGTGTGATAAATTTATCCTGCGCCTGTATACTAACGGTAACGACTATACTTAATATAAATCCTGTTATTTTCCTGATCATATTTTCACTGGTTGTATCTCTTTTATGACCCCGTTGATCTTTACTTTTACTTTATGCGTGGCGGCGCCGCGGATCTTGTAATTGGTAACCAGGCCGTTTTTCCAGGTCATATCTACCGTATAATTACCGCGTGCTTTCAGTCCCGTTACCGTACCGGAAGCCTTCCACGCATCGGGTAAAGCAGGCAACAGGTCTATAAAGCCGGCATGACTTTGCAGCAGCATTTCAGCCAGTCCTGCTGCACCGCCGAAGTTACCATCAATCTGAAATGGAGGACCCGCGGAAAACAGGTTGGCATAAATGCCGCCACCCGCGCCATAGTTAATGTCTGTATTATAAGTGGGTTTGATCAGTCCTGCAAACAATTTAAACGCGCGGTTGCCATCGTGCAGTCTTGCCCAAAATAATAACTTATAGGCAATGGACCAGCTGGGGCCGTCGTCGCCTCTCACTTCCAGCGTTTTTTTGCAGGCTTCGGCCAGTTCCGGCGTGGCTTCCAGTGTAATCAGCGAAGCCGGGTACAATCCATACAAATGTGAAATGTGACGGTGCGTGGGTTCTGTCTCCTTGTACTCTTCCAGCCACTCCATTAATCGTCCGTCTTTCCCCACCCTGCCCGCAGGCGGCAGCTGTTTTAATTTCTCTGTCAGCGTGTTGGTAAAGGCCGCATCCTTCCCGAGTGTCCGGGCAGCGGTGATCACATTCATGAACAGCTCGCGGATAATCTGGTTATCAATAGTAGGACCGTTGCAGATACTGGCAGTTTGGCCGTTGGGCAGATAAAAAGAATTTTCAGGAGAAGAAGAGGGCGAAGTAACAAGCCATCCTGTTTTATCATCTTTTATCAGCATGCTGCTGTAAAATTCCGCAGAGCCCTTCAACACCGGGTATATATCTTCCAGGTATTTTTTATCATTGGTAAAAGTATAATGCTCCCAAAGATTATTACACAACCACCCCGACCCGGATTTGGTAACACCCCAGGAAGCGCTTTCTCCCGGTTCCGTGAAGCCCCATATATTGGTGATCACATGCGCCACCCATCCTTCTGCATTATAATAGGCTTTGGCAGTTCTTTCGCCGGGTTTCACCAATCCGTGTACCAGCTCCGCCAGTGGCAGGTTCAGCTCCGGCAGGTTGCTCACTTCCACCGGCCAGTGGTTCATCTGCACATTTACATCGAGGTGGTAGTCACCATTCCAGGGCGTCTGGATCTGGTTGGCCCACAGCCCCTGTAAATTAGGTGGCAGCAAACCTACGCGGGTACTGCTGATGCTCAGGTAACGGCCATATTGGTAAAACAATACAGGCAACCCGTTGTCCGCCGCCGGCGCTTTGTGAAAATTGATGAGCCGCTGATCGGTAGGCACCTGCTCCGCACTGGCGCCGCCCAATTCCATGCTAACGCGGTTGAATAAACGCTGAAAAGCAGCGATATGCTGTTGCTTCTGCTGCCCATAACCTTTACGCATGGCCGCAGCCAGCAATTGTTTGGTTTGTTCCCGGTAACCGGCATTTCTGAAATCGGTCGCAGTGGATACATACAGGATCACTTCTGTGGCATCTTTTATAACCAGTGTATCCCTGTCCGTTAGCAGCCGGCCATCTTTTAATTTTGCCCGTACCCTGGTCAGGTATTTCATACCAGGGTTGGCAGTACCACTTTTTAATTCGCCGGACATTTGCAGCTCCTGCCCTTCTGTGCCGATGGTGGCTCTTTCCGGGCGACTGATAGCTACCCGCATATTCAGCTGTCCGCCTTTACCAGCTGTTAGGCGGATCACGCCTACATCGCCGTTAAAGTCTGTAAAATATTCGCGCGTATAGGCGACCCCGTTAATGGTATAAGCTGTAGTGGCAATGGCCTCATTCAATGATAAAGCCCTTTCATAACGGGCAGGGGTATCCGCTGCAGGATAACTGAACTGCAGCGATAACTCGCCCAGCATCTGGAAACATCCGAAAGGCACATCCCCGGAGCCTTTGCCGGTACACACAAATGATTTATCCATCAGCGCCTGCGCCTCGTTATTCTTACCCTCAGCCAGCAGCTGCCGGATAGCAGGCAGTTGTTTGTACGCCTCGTAATTGTTGGCGTCCTGGGGCGCGCCGGACCAGAGCGTGATATCATTTAAAACGATCTTCTCCCGGGCGATACCGCCGTCCGGCATCATACCCAGGCGTCCATTCCCAAGTGGTACCGTTTCCTCCCAAACCTTTGCCGGCTTGTTATACCAGAGCCGTAAAGGCCGCTGCTGCGCTTCAGCGGTTGATGGCCGAAAACCGGCCATCAACACGATGCCGGCAATTACAATACGCCTGAAAGAAAAAAGTTGCTGACTCATGTTTTTCGGATAACGTTTTTGATGTAGCAGGCTGTGTCCCCGCTTGCTATTAATAATCTCCGACTGCGGCAGATCATAGGTATATGATTCTTCCGTGGAATTTGTATGCCATCAAAATTAACGGCAACGGGGTAACCGTGCTCCCTGAAAATTGACTAAAACAGACACTATATTGACTTAATATAGTATTTACATACTTTCAGACGGGTAAAATGAGTGCGTTATTTATTCCTCACCAGCGCGCGGATCTTTAAACAGGTGGGCATGGTGGAAAGGTAGCCATTGGCGGCAATAAAAGTGAAGATGAAACCCGTACGCTTTTTATCGCGGTTTACCCAGGGGTGGCTCCCAAAGGCGCCGGGGCTGCTGTTTTCAATTAATGCCCCACCCGGACCGGTTACATCCCGCCAGTTGCCGGTGCCATAGAAATCTTTTGTATTTAGCAGTACCGCGGGATAAGGGGAATAGGTAACGGTAGCGTGGGCAGTCTGACTTTCCTCCATCGCTGTTACCGCTGCTTCGCTGAGCACACGGGCGCCGTTTGCAGCCACGCCTTTGTTCATGATCATGTCGAGAAAGCGGATATAGTCGTCCGGTGTACTCCGGGCGCCGCCGCCAATCTGCGGATTGGCAGTAAGACCAAAATCAGTATTGGTCATGCCGCAGGGCGTAAATATCTTATCGGCAGCGAGGTCCTTCCAGCTTTTACCGGATGCCACTTCACAGATACGGCCGGCTACCTGCATACTTACGCCGCCATAATAAAAGGTAGTACCCGGCGGATTCAACAGCGCTACATTCCGCGCTATCCCATCTGCCGCCTGTGTAAGCGTAATCAATACATTGGATTCATATCCCTGGGAAGAATTTCCGGGGAAACCGGATGTATGGGAGAAGAGTTGCGCAATGGTGATATCTCCCTTATGATAAGTAGTAAAAACGGGCAGGTATTTTCCCACACTGTCAGTGAGCTTTATTTTTCCTTCGTCCACCAGGCTCATGATCACCGCCGCAGATAACCATTTGGAACAGGAGGCGATAAGCTGCCTGGTACTCCCGGTATAACCTCCAAATCCTTTGGCATATACCGTTTTCCCATTTTCATGAATCACTGCATAACACTTACCGGCGAAAGCCACAGGCACAGAATCGCTCAGCACCTGGTCCACATCACTGTAACCGGTGGCAATAATGGTTTGGGATTCACTTTTGGTGCATCCTGCCAGTAAGAAAATAACGGTAATAGCGGACAGGGAGTTCCGGAAGAAATCATTCATGTGACAGTTGTATTCAGTTGTAAGCTAAGAAATAACGCCAACTTATTCAACGTCCTCTTTTTAATTATATTGCGGTTGTTATGAAATACAGCAATATTTTATTTGACCTCGATGGTACGTTGACAGATCCTAAAACCGGTATAACGAAATCTGTTCAGTATGCGTTGGCAAAGGCAGGCATCTTCGAACCGGACCTGCAAAAGCTCGTGCCGTTTATTGGTCCCCCGCTGCAGCAATCGTTCATCGATTATTATGGCTTTAGCGAATCACAGGCCTGGGAGGCCGTGGGCGCTTACCGGGAATATTTCAAAGAAACCGGTATTTATGAAAATGAACAATATGCAGGTATCCCGGAATTACTCACTGCGCTGCGGTCACAGGGACGGCGGCTGTTTGTTGCCACTTCCAAGCCACAGGTATTTGCGGATATCGTGATCCGGCACTTTAACCTGGAGCCTTATTTTACGGCAGTGTATGGCAGCGAACTGGATGGTACCCGGTCAGATAAGGCGGAACTGATCCGCTATGTAATGTCCGAACAACAACTGAGCGCCGGCGACACCATTATGGTGGGCGACCGTAAACACGATATTATAGGCGCACAGAAAAACCGTTTACCCGCCATTGCAGTGGGCTACGGTTACGGCAGTACGCAGGAATTACAAGCTGCATTACCGGATTACATTTTTAACACCGTTAACGAATTACACGCCGGGTTTCCCTGATCAGCGCCAGTAGATCTCGATTTATATCCGCTACCCGGAGACCGCATTACGGCTCCGGGTAAAAAAAATCAGCCCTAATTGATTTATTAGCCCTTTATTAATGCACTGATTAGTGCCTCTCCCCTTAATTGCACCAGGAAACTTCCACGTTTCATTATCTGTAGCCCGGCATTATTCTAAGAAAACCACGGTAGCAAATCCGATAGTAATTCCTAATCATCATCAATTGTTCCACACATGAAAAACAAGTTGCATCTTCTCTTCGCAACCCTTGTTGCATTGTCTGTTGGCTGCTCCAAAAAAGAAGCCGTCAATTCACTCCAGTCGCTCGATGGCAAAAAATCAGGCGTCAACGCGCTGGGCTCTCCTGTAGGCGACGTAGTCGGCAAAATTACGGTAGGCTACCAGGGCTGGTTTGCCGCCAATGGCGATGGCTCCCCTATCAATGCCTGGTGGCATTGGACGCAGAACTGGGGCGCATCGCCTTCTTCCACGAATAATGGCATTAAGTCCTGGCCCGATGTAAGGGATTACAGCAGCACCTATCAAACCGCCTGGGCCAACCTGGGAAATGGTCAACCCGCGAAACTGTTCTCTTCTTTCAACGACCAAACCGTAAACACCCACTTTCTGTGGATGCAGCAAAACGGTATCGACGCCGCCGCACTGCAACGTTTTAACCCTAATGGCAGCGAAGGACCCGTACGCGACGCCATTACCGCAAAAGTGAAAACTGCCGCGGAAAACTATGGCCGCAAGTTCTACATCATGTATGATGTGAGCGGCTGGACTAACATGCAGTCGGAAATCAAAACCGACTGGACTACTAAAATGTCGGCCTACACCTCCTCCTCCGCTTACGCCAAACAAAACGGCAAACCGGTGGTGTGTATCTGGGGCTTTGGCTTCAACGATTCCAATCACCCCTGGTCTGCCGCGGTATGCCTGGATGTGATCAACTGGTTCAAAAACCAGGGCTGCTATGTAATCGGCGGTGTACCTACGCATTGGCGTACCGAAACCAGCGATTCCAGACCCGGCTTCCTCGCCACCTACAGCGCGCTGAATATGATTTCACCGTGGATGGTAGGCAGGATCGGCAATATCGCTGATGTAGATAATTTTTATACCAATGTAAACACGCCCGACCAGGCTTATTGCAACAACAATGGTATCGACTATCAGCCCTGCGTACTGCCGGGCGATTTGCAGGAACACCAGCGTGCACATGGCGACTTCATGTGGCGCCAGTTTTACAACATGGTACGGGCAGGCGCCCAGGGTATTTACATTTCTATGTTCGACGAATACAATGAAGGCAACCAGATCGCCAAAACAGCGGAAAACACCTCCTTCATTCCCGCAGGTTCCAACTTCGTAACCCTGGATGAAGATGGCGTGGTTTGCTCCGCCGATTACTACCTGCGTTTGACCGGCGACGGGGGTAAAATGCTGAAAGGCCAAATCGGCCTGACTGCCACCCGCCCTACTGCGCCGGTAGTGGGCGGAGGCGGCGGCGCGCCGGTCGGACAAACCATTACCCTCAAAAGCGCCAATAACCTGTACGTGTGCAGTGAAAACGGCGCCCAGCCCATGAACGCCAACCGCACCACGGCGCAGGGATGGGAACATTTCTCCGTGGTAAGCGCCGGCAGCGGCAAAGTGGCCCTGGTAAACAGTGGCTTCTATGTATGCTCAGAGAACGGAACCCAGGCCATGAACTGCAACCGTACCGCTATTGGTCCCTGGGAGCAGTTCGATTGGATCAGCAACAGCGATGGCACCATTTCCCTGAAAGGCAGCAACGGTAAGTATGTTTCCAGCGAAGGCGGCACACAGCCTATGACCTGCAATCGTACTACTATCGGGGCTACTGAAAAGTTCAGGGTAAACCAGTAAACATTCCCCTGTTTTAAATATTTGGTTATTTGGATATGGCGTTACATCATGCCGGGCTATCACAACAAAATATCCAAATAACCAAATAAAAAAACAAACAAATAGCCCTAATTTTAGCCCCGGTAATCAACTAGTATATCGAATGAATGAACGACCCGGTGATGTATTGATCAGCATAATTATAGCGACATATAATGCCGGTCAGCACCTCAGAGAATGCCTGCAATCTGTGAAGGAACAGACTGTGAAAGGAATCGAGGTGGTGATTGTAGACGGAGGCAGCACAGATGATACCCTGACTATCGTAAAAGAATCCGGCCTGGAAATGTTGAAATGGGTGAGTGAACCGGATAAGGGCATCTATGATGCACTCAATAAGGGCATCCGGATGGCAGGCGGAAACTGGTTATATTTTCTGGGCAGCGACGACCGCCTCCTGCCAGGCTTCAGTGAACTCTCGGCACATCTCAGCGATGATCACACCATTTACTATGGCAACAGCACCGGGTTCAATACAAATGGCCCCGTTGAATATCCGCTTTTACAGGGCAGCTTCAGTGAATACCGGCTCGCCAAGTATTGTATGAACCATCAATCCATTATCTACCCGAAAAGCGTTTTCCGGAAATATTCCTACGACCTGCAATACAAAGTGCTGGCTGATTATGCCCTTAACCTCCTTGTTTGGGGCGACCGCACCTTTAAGAAGCAGCATTATCCTGTTACCATTGTACTGTATAACATGACGGGATTTTCCTCCGGCAATAAAGACACACAATTTTTAAAAGATAAATTACAACTGATCCGCAGGGGAATGGGCTGGTGGATGTATGTGCGTATGCTGCTGAAACGTTACAGGAAAAAGCTGCTGCGGGAAGAAGACCTCTGGGCGCCGTAAGGAATGTAGCCCGATTTATCTACTGTTATCTGTTAAGTATGAAACTCACCATAGATGTTGTAATGCCTTCCTTCCGGCTGGAGGAAAAATATGTGCTCCCGGTGCTTCGCCTGCCGAGGCCGGATAATGTTGTCATTAAGTTTTACCTGATGGCAGATAACCCCAATATAGTACCTGCCGAAAGTATCCGGGAACTGGCAGACAACGACCAGGTGTTTCTTTATATCAATGAAAAAAATCTGGGTGCTTCCGGTACCCGGAACCGTGGTATAACCGTTTCAAAAGGCGACTGGATCCTGTTCCTGGACGATGATGTAACGGTAACAGATGACCTCCTGTTCAGGTATGCCGCTGCTGCCGCCGCATATCCGGATGAAACCGGGTTCATTGGCCTTATCCATTTGCCGCCACCACCCAGTGATTTTGCCATGGCGCTTATCGTTAACGGCAATGTAAATATCTTTTCTGTGGCAGCGAATAAGCCCTCCTTTACCTGGGGCGCAACGGCGAATATAATGGTAAAAAGAAGTGCAGTGGGCGATGTGCGCTTTTCTACCGACTATCCAAAAGCCGGCGGCGGTGAAGATGTGGATTTCTTCCTGCATGTACGCGACAATAACAACAAACGGAATTTCAGATCACTGCCGGAAGCGGCTGTTACGCATCCCTGGTGGGATGATGGCCGCGCTAACTACAAACGTCCTTACCGGTATGGCCTTGGCAACAGCCGTTTGGGTAAAAAAAATCCACCTTATACCTACCGCAATTTGCCGAATACGCCCGAAACAATATTGCTTTGCGTTGGAATAACATTGGTGTTGCTGTTTACTGCACCCTATTGGACCATTCCGGTGTTGCTGCTTGCCATTGGTACCTTACCCGTGGAACTGGTGGCAACCGCGGTGATGACCAGGAAACGTTTCCCGGGCAGTTCCTTTCCGGTGATGTTTTATGTCACCACCCTGAAATTGTTAAACGATACAGGGGAACTATGGGGAAAGCTCACCCACGGCGAGCTTTCCAGGATCACTGAACGTTTTGATGATACCGGCACTATTAAGAAGAATATCTTCTTCAAAACGAATACCTACAAAATAGTAAAGTGGGTATTATATCTCTTGTTGCTTATGCTGATCCTTATTATCTGGCGTAAGCCCTGATCTGCAAAGACGATGGATTAGGCAACGTTACTTCCACACCTGTTTTCTTTAGCAGCCCGCTTTTCTGATCCCTTTTAAAAACAACAATATTCCCCGTTTTCTGGTTGGCTACCAGTAAAAACCTGCCCGTAGGATCGATCACAAAATTCCGGGGATGTTTACCCTGCGTGGATTCAACGCCTATTTGTTTCAGTCGTCCGTTCCGCTGGTTAATGGAATAGATAAATATACTGTTGGCATCTTCCCTGGTAGAAGCATACAGGAAGCGGCCATCGGGGGAGATATGGATATCAGCGCTGCCATAATCGGCCTGTTTTTTTTCCAGGCGGGCATCTACCCGTTGGAAGCTATCCAGTTTACCGGCGTGGTACTGGTATGCCGCAACGGTGCCGCTGATTTCTTCAATACAATAAGCCATTGGCAGCCGGGGATGAAACGTGATATGCCGGGGACCGCTGCCGGGAGTGGTACGGGCAAACGGCGGACTGGCCGGCTGCAGCGGCTCAGCCGCTTCCGGTGCCAATTGATAGGCATGGATCTTATCTGCACCGAGGTCCGGGAAAAAAGCATATTTACCGTCAGGAGAAAAAACCGCCGCGTGGATATGCGAGCTCAGTTGCCGGCTACGTACAACACTGCTGTCTTTAAAAGCAATGGTTTGTTTGGCGGGCGCTATATGTCCGCCGCCGGTGAGCGGGAAAATGGAAAGACTGCCACCGCTGTAATTGGCGCAGATAAGCCATTTGCCCGTTGGATCTACTCCCACATAGGCGGGATTATCGCCGCCGCTGTCCTGCCGGTCCACCAGTGTCACCGTTTCTTTAACACTGTCGAAAGCAAAACTGCTTACACCACCTACATTTGGCGTTTGCGCCTCCGAGCAGGCGTAAATATATTTCCCGTCAGGCGATAACGTAAGAAAAGAAGGATTGAGAATGCCTTTCGTGGCAGATACCTGTTGTAATGTACCGGTCTGATCGTTAAACCTGAACAGGTATACGCCATCTTTCTCCTTGTTGTGATTGTAACTTCCTACAAAGAGATAGTACTGCTGCGCATGTGTAGCAAGGCCGCCGAAAAACATAATAACGAAGGTAAAAAATATTTTACGTAGCAATGTGATGAGGATTTAAGCATGAAGATATCCTCTAAGATAATTATCTCCCGAAAAAAAACAGGGAAAATGTATAATAGACAAATTTGTCTATTATTAAAAAGATGCACTAACTTTGTATCATTATGGCACGACCAGGGAATCCGAAAGAAAAAATACTGGCTACCGCAGCGCGGTTGTTTTACGAACAGGGATATAACTCCACCGGCATTAACCAGGTACTGGAAGAAGCCGGCGTAGCCAAAGCCAGCCTGTACAGCCATTTTGGCTCCAAAGAAGAACTCGGACTGGCCTACCTGAAAGAAGCCAGAACGGCCTGGTTTGCCGGGATTACCGCCATGGTGGAGAAAAAAAAGACACCGGTGGAAAGACTTCTCGCCGTATTCGATTTTCTGGAGCAGCAGCTGCCACAACAGGATTTTAAAGGCTGCCGCTTTATAAACATGCTCGCGGAAATCGGCGACAGCCAGCCGGAGATGCGGCTACAGGTGTTGGAACACAAGCGCAAACTGCGGAAGTACCTGCATCAGTTGTTAGTGGCTGTACCAGGACAAACAGCTGCACAGGCAGATACGGTTTACCTCCTGTTTGAAGGTGCTATTGTGGAAAGTAAAGTATACCGGGAGCTTTGGCCGGTGAAAACGGCGAAGAAAACCGTCCGGTTGCTGATAGGCCAGCCATAATATTTATCATCGCCCTGGGATCAGGGCTATTTTTACACCCTGTTATAGACAAATTTGTCTATAACTAAATACATATTCTCATGAATACAATTCCTGTCTTATCAGCAGCAACGGCCGCACCGGAGGCAAAGCCGGTACTGGAACAGGTAGCCCGCTCACTGGGCCGCATTCCCAACATGTACGGCGTGATGGCCCAATCGCCCGCCGTACTCGAAGCCTACGTACAATTCAGCAACGCACTCCGCAAAGGAAGTATCGGCAACGCCCTGGCGGAAAGGATTGCCCTCGCCGCCGCGGAATATAACGGGTGCAGCTATTGCCTGTCGGCCCACAGCTACCTCGGCGCCCGTACCGGCTTAACAGCAGCAGACATCCGCGATGCGCGGGAAATGAAAGCGGCTGACGAAAAAACGGATGCCGCCATGCAGTTCGCCCGGCAGCTGCTCGCCACCCCCCAAAGCCTGTCGGAAGCCAATGTCAGCACACTCCGCGCGGCCGGTTACACCGATGGCGCCATCCTGGAAATCATTGCCAACGTGGTAAGAAATATCTTCACCAACTATCTCAACGTAGTAGCCGGCACGGAAGTCGACTGGCCTGAAGTGGTAACGCCTCTAAAACCCGCTGTTCATGAAAACGAATAACATCACCGTTACCGTCCACAAACCTTTTAACGAGTTGTTGGGGAGCGCCAGGGAAGCCATTACCAGCAGCGGCTTCCTGCTGCTGCACGAAATTAACCCCCAGGCCATACTGGCCAGTCATGGCATCACCACCGCGCCCGTCCGCCAGCTGTTGTTTTTCCACCCGGTATATATGCAGTCGTTGCTCGAAAATGACCCCGAAGCAGTGATAGAGGCGCCCCTTAAACTGGTATTGCGGGAAACCGGTGAAAACACCACGGCAGTAAGCTACTTTGACCCTGCACTGCACCTCCAGGGCTACCGCGGGCTGGCGCCTCTCCGCACCCGGCTGCAAACAGCAATGGAAAAGGTATTGGCACATTTATTTTAAAGACTGTGTAAGGAAAAGGCGGCTCATCCGACTAACAGGATAGCCGTCTTTATTACGGATTTAAAGCGGTAATTTTGGGTTATTGTATTATTCACCAGTATTTTTTAGCGAGATGAGAATAATATTTCTTTTAACACTGATCCTGGCTACACAGATTGCCTGCCATAGCCAGAACAGCGACAATAAACAAGCGCCAGTGAAAAATCCTTACTACTCCAGAACGGATACACGGAAACTGCATATTACTAATGCAGAATGGAAAAAAATATTGCCGTCCGACCTCTACGCCGTCGCCAGGGAAAATGCCACTGAACGGGCATTTACGGGCAAATACTGGGATTCCGAGGTGAAAGGCAGTTACTATTGTGCGGTTTGCGGCAATCCTTTGTTCAGGTCAGATGCCAAATTTGCCAGCACCTGCGGCTGGCCCAGTTTTTTTGAACCACTCAAAGCCAACAGCGTGATCTACAAGGAAGATAATTCCTTTGGCATGCAAAGGACGGAAGTGATCTGCGAACGTTGCGGCTCGCACCTCGGGCATATCTTTGACGACGGCCCCCCTCCTACGCACAAAAGGTTTTGCATGAACTCTGTATCACTGGACTTTGAGCCCGATCCGGGCGCACATTAACCCGGATTCACTCCAGGAACTGATCCAGGAAAGCTTCCCCAAATGCGGAAGCCCGCAGTGTTTTGTTCAGATTGCGCCGGAAAGGATTAAACATCCCGATCCCCGGCAAAGGTTTCACAATGTGATAGAAAGGCCGG
This sequence comes from Chitinophaga sp. ARDCPP14, assembly GCF_051362515.1. NCBI lineage: Bacteria > Pseudomonadati > Bacteroidota > Chitinophagia > Chitinophagales > Chitinophagaceae > Chitinophaga > Chitinophaga sp. ARDCPP14. The sequence continues at coordinate 97,113 of NZ_JBKIXB010000005.1, forward strand.
CTCAGATCCTGGGAATTGGCCAGTACAATAAATGTCAGATCCCTCTCCGGAATCTTCACAAACAGGGCTGAATAGCCGGTCCACCAGCCGGTATGCCACACCACTTTTATGCCTTTGTAATACTTTACATACCATCCCAGTCCATACTGGATGGTTTTACCTTTGGGGGTAACATAAGGCGTGAACACTTTCTCCCAGGTGCTGTCTGCCAGGAACATTTTCTTATCAATAGCAGTAGAATAAACCGCCAGGTCGGCCACATTGCTCATTATACCCGCCGCCGGGCCAAAACCATACGAAAAAGTAACAGGCTGCCACTGCTGGTGCTTCCAGTCGTACGGCCTCGCTACCCGCTGCATGAATGCCGCTTTATCATAACCGGTTAACGTGAAGTTCAGGCTGTCGTCTGTACTCGGTACTGTATTTTCCAGCGACAACGGCGTAATGATCTGCTCCATCAGCAACTCACCGAAACTATGCCCCGACGATTGCGCAATTACCTTCCCCAGTTGATTATACCAATTGCCGTTATAGCGGAACACATAACCAGGCTTATAGCTGTTAAACATGTTGCCCATCGCGGTATGGGTAAGCAGGTGCTTTATTTTGATCCGTGGATCACTACCCCAGCGGGCGCCCAGGTTGATTCCGTATTTGCCGATAGGATCATCCAGGCTTACCTTCCCGGCCTGTACCTGCTGCATGAGAATAATGGAACCAAACGTTTTGGTAACCGAAGCCACCTGGTAAACGGTATTTTCATCCGGCGCCGTTTGTTGCTCCAGGTCGGCGTAGCCAAAGCCTTTTTTCCATACCAGCTTTTGTTCATTTACCACGCCCACCGACAACCCAGGGATATGGTATTTTTCCCGGAGATGTTCCAGTTTCTTTTCAAAACGGGATATTGCTGCAGCACTCCACACGGTATCACGGGAGGTGACCGCTGCAACCTTTTGTGCCGGCCGGGTAGTGCGGCAACCCAATAATAAAAAAACGATCATCAAAAATGCGTAGAACGAAAAAGTTGAGCGAGATGCCATCCGGGTTATTTTTTAATGGCAAAGCTCCCTGTTTACAGCATTCTCACCTACTCATATCCGGATTTGAGACAAATTAAAGCACCGCTTTTTGTGCTTCATGCGCACTTTTCCGGAATTCGGAGGGCGACATGCCCGTGAATTGCTTAAACACCCGCTGGAAAGTAGCAGGTGAAGAAAATCCGCAATCATATGCAATGCCAGCGAAAGTTAATTGGTCAGCATCCTCCTGTAACAATTTTTCTTTGAACAGGTTAATACGGTAGCCGTTTACATACTCATTAAAATTTTTATGAAGATGCTGGTTCAATACCGCCGAAATAGTTTTTGGCGGTAAACCGGTATGTTTGGCCACCATTTGCAGCGTAAGGGCCGCATTCAGAAATAACCGGTCTTCTTCCATCGCTTTTTTCAGCAACAATACTGCAGGCGTGGTAGTCGATTCCGGCAATATCGTTTCAGCTTTCTTAGCCGTTACCATTTCCTGGTAAGAAATAATATATCCCTTAATACCCAGCCAGTAAATCAGGATAGTAACAGGTACATAAATAGGATACCAGTCAAATTTATCGAGTATCACGTCGGTATAACGGGGAATAATATACGGCACCAGGTATACCAGCCAGATAGTGAGGAAGCCGGCAAACAGCCAGGTGAGCTGCTGCAGCCAGCGCAGGCCGGCGTCAGCCGGGCGATTGCTTTTATATACCGCCAGGAATTTAAAAGACAACCCCGTATAAATGGCCAGCGATATCCATCGTGGAATATCTGAATATACATTGTAAGTATCTATAAAGATGCCCCACGGCTGCGGGTTATTCTTCAATACACCTGTTAACACACCTGCCACAAATACGATAGCTGCAACGGGCGCTCCGAGGTCGATGACCACCGGCCAGAAATGCCTCCGCCGTTGCCGTGTGAGCGTAAATTCCGGATCACAAAAAGATTGTATGTAAAAATACATCAGCGGCCCCACGGGCATTATCACAATGAGCGGTAGTAATTGCGACAGCAAATTGAGCAGCGGAACGTCGAACCAGTGATAATAGGAACCGCACAAACAAAAACTGGCCATACTGAGCAGGAAGATCAACCCTGCTAAAAAGCGGTTCGCCACCCGTTTCCTGGTGGAGAAAAACAGTAGTCCGCCTGCAATAAAACCCTGGACTACCCCCAGTAAGATAACTGTTTGGAATAAACGCTCCATAGTGCCAATTCCCTACCAAAATAAGATAAAATATGCTTCCTGCCGGGAACTGTTTAACCAAACCCGGCTAGAAATATTTCTCTATAGTGAGACCATAATTCATCAACAGGTTTTCGCGGTCGGTACGGTTTAGCTTATTATAGGTCATGGCCGCCGTGATGGCCAGCCAGGAACGGAGTTTCACGGAAAGGGCATTATTGCATTTAATGATATAGTCGTTGCCGTGGGACAGGGAGTTTTGCAAAAAATTGGAGCCTTCCAGCACAATAACATCCTTGATCACCCATTTATAATATACCCGGAAGGAATTCCGGAAGGTATGATACACATCAGGGATCGTATCGTGCAGAATAAGGTCGCTGTTTTCAAACAGGAGCCCATCACTCAGGTTGAGCGTGGCGTTCTTACGTTTAATAACGTCGTAAGCTGCGCCGCCGCCGCCCTGGAAGCGATCGTTGATCTTTAAGGAATAACTTTTATCGTAGTTGGCCAGTCCCCAGAAATACACCTTCTTTTCTCCCCGGTAAATATTAAAATCCAGTGCGGTAGAAACGTCATTATTGGTGATGTCGTGGTCCTGCTTTCCATACACATAGCTGGCGCCCATGTTCAGATTCATTCTCTTTTTACTGATCTTAAAGCCTACATTATTATTGAGCAGGTACGAATTACCATCGTTAGTCATATTCACCGATCCCGTGGAAGCGTATTTAACGTAGTAATGCACCGAGTCGCTGAACTGGGCGCTGGAGCTTAAGCCGTAAAACAATGCCATCCATAGTAAAACTAATCTCTTCATGAACAGGTGCTTAGGTGCGCTTCGGGCGCCGCAATTAACGTGCCTGAACATATGCAGGGAATCCGTATATTTATAATATTAATATCGTCATGATGAAAAGATTGATACTATCTCTTCAACAACGCCCTTACCTGTTGTTCCTGTTAACTGCCATTGTGCTGATCATCTATTCCTTTTTTATCCGCCATCAAATGACGGACATCCACGTGCACGATACCATGCTCATTATATCCACCTACCTGATTTACTGGCTGATCTCTTTTTGCTTTATAGTCGCCGCCGGGCTATATGCCGGTTTAATGCGCTTCCTCCCAAACCGGGCGCTAACATGGACGCACATATTGCTAACCTTACTGCTATTATTGTCTGTTACCGTAATTGTTCACCACTATGATAATTTGTATAAAAATACCGGGCAGAACGACTCCCCCGCTTCGGTCGGGCAGGCAATACACTACATACAAACCGCTGAACTTATTTACCGTTGGCTGATCCTGCTTTTTTTGGCAACACAGTTAATTTTTGTTGGTCATTTTGTTTGGGGAATCACCAGGCACTTTCAGAAAAAACACTAAAAAAAACAAAGTTTTTTAGAGATCTTAGCCCATGATACCGCCGGAGCACATTTTTCGGGCCACTACATTTTGCTAAAAACCACGTAAACAATCTACATATGTCATCAAGAAGAAATTTCCTGCTTCAGACAGCGCTCGGCATGGCAGCCACTACTATGGCGCCCTTCACCGTTGCCGCCACTGCTGCCGGCCCGGCAAAGAAAGCGCTGCTGCCCATCGGGATGGCGGGTTACACCTTTGCCAAATTTGACCTCGACCAGGCCATCGCCATGATGAACCGGGTGAATATCAAAAACATCTCTGTAAAAGATATTCATCTTCCCTTAAACAGTTCTCCGGAAAAAATAAAGGAAGTACTGGGTAAATTTTCTGCGGCTGGTATTAACGTATATGCAGTAGGCGTTATCTACATGAAAACAGAAAAAGCAGTAGATGAAGCATTCGATTACGCTAAACGTGTAGGCGTTCCCTTGATTGTAGGCGTGCCCAATCCCGAACTGCTGGATTATACTGAAAAAAAGATCAAAGAATATAATATCCGCCTGGCGGTACACAATCACGGTCCGGAAGACAAGCTCTATCCCGGCCCTAAAAACGCCTACGACCTTATTAAAAACAGGGATGCCCGCCTGGGCCTCTGCCTGGATATAGGTCATGCCGCCCGCGCCGGAGAAGAACCGTCCAAAGCCATCCTGGCCTATAAAAACAGGATCTTCGATCTGCATATTAAAGATATTTCAGCGGCAGTCAAAGATGGCAAAGCCATCGAACTGGGCCGCGGCGCCATTGATTTCAAAAAGCTGGTAACGGCACTGGAGAAAATCAATTACGCGGGCGTATGCAGCCTGGAGTTTGAAAAAGATATGAGTGATCCGTTGCCGGGCATTGCCGAATCGGCCGGGTTTTTCAGAGGCGTGATCAGCACGGTTAACAGCTGATCATGTACATTTATTGATGCAGGTTGCCGGAAGTATCTCTTCCGGCAACCTGCTTTTTTTTAGAACTTTAAAGTTACGCTTGCCAGGATGTTCACCGGCTTTTGCGCAATACCATTGGTATCCCAGTACTTTTCATTTAAGAGATTATTGCCTTTCAGTGCCAGCCGGTATTTCGGTTGATCATAAAATACAGAAGCACTCAACAGGGTATATCCCGGCAAAAGGAAAGTGTTGCTGGATTCAAACCAGGAGTCACTGACATAATTCCCACCGGCGCCAAAGCCCAACCCCTTCATCTTTCCAGAATGCATATGATAACTTACCCAGATGTTGGCTACCTCTTTAGGGCTGCCTGCGATCAGCTTATTCTGCAAAGCAGGAGACGCTTTCGTATACCTGTTCTCGTTATGGGCATAACCAGCAACAATGTTCAGTCCTGTTACGGGATTGGCGGCCAGTTCCAGCTCATATCCCTTGCTGCGTTGCGTACCATCCTGGAACATAAAAGTTTTACCGTCCACGATCTCCGTCCGGGTAACATTGGTTACGTCAATGTTATAATAACTGGCGGAACCGCTTAATTTGTTGTCCAGCAGCTCCACCTTTACACCACCTTCCCACTGGTCGCCTTTCTGGGGCTTCAGGTTCAGGATCGTATTGTCCGGCTGCACAAGCGGCGCCAGATTTACAAAACCGTTCATATAATTGGCAAACAATGATACCTTGTCTTTTACGACCTGGTATACGATACCCAGCTTGGGCGACAAGGAAGTCTGGTTATAATCACCGGCATATTTTCCTGTGGCAACGGTGTAAGTACCGCTGGTGGTAAACCGGTCCACACGCAGGCTCAGCATAGCCATCAGCGCCGGGGTGATATTGAGTACATCAGAAGCATACACGCTGTAGCTGTTGGATTTGGTACGGGTAGCTGAAAATCCTTTCTGATAAGACAGGTCATCAATCAAACCAGCATTCAGTTCTTTCACAGGCTGATTGATATTAACAACGTCATAGTTGACCGTAACGCGGTTCAGGCTATTATAATTATAGTTATAGTCGATACCAATCACCAGCCGGTTCCGCAACGACGCGATGTTGAAATCGCCCACGAAATTCTGTTGCAGCTGAATGTTCCCAAAAGTTTCCGGCTTTTGATTCCTGACGCTGCGCGCCATAGTAGAATCGGTAAGCAGGGTCATGTTGGTCCAGTAAAAATGTTTATAGAAGCCTTCTGAAAACAGGTAATTGGTTTGGGAAGTCCAGGCATTTGATATTTTGTATTCTATCCTGCCTTGTATATTATTGATCCCATTACTGATATCCGCGCCGTTATTGATATACGACCGCTTATACCCAATTTTAAGATCTTTAAAACTCCTGGCTGTCACATTTTTGAAATCGTTTACCGCATAGGTGCCGGTGGCGAAGTTGCCCCTGGTGATGTCCACATCTACCAGGAACTTCAACCGGTCATTCACCTGGTAAGAGAAACTCGGCGCAATCGTATAATTTTTAGCATATCCCTGATCCTGGAAAGAGCCTTCTGTTTGACCGGCAGCATTGAGCCTGAACAGCATGGTGTGCTCGTCATTCAACGGGGTGTTGATATCAGCGGTAAAGCGTGCAAACTCAAAGCTACCGCCGGTAAAGCTCACGTTTCCGCCAAAATGATCATATGGTTTTTTGGTGACGTAGTTATAAAGTCCGCCGAAGGTGATGTTGCGGTTACTGCCAAACAAGGTACCGGAAGGTCCTTTGATTACTTCTACGCTTTCCAGGATAGCCGGGTTCAAAGGCACAATCGCACTGGTCACCATTCCATTCCGCATACCCGTGGCATTGGAAAAACCGCGTATAGTCATGCCCTGGGAACCGCCTACGGCGAAATTAGGCACTGCGCCGGGAATATTCCGGTAAATGTCTGTACGCTCCGTGATCAGTTGCTCCTGCATCAGGGCTTTGCCTACCGTTTGGTATACCTGCGGATTTTCGAGGTTCTTCAGCGGAAGCCGTGCTACCTGGTCCGTATTCTTATCAACAAACCTGTTACGGTTCGTATTAACAACAATTTCCCGCAGCTGCGTATCAGACAATTCCAACCGCAGCGATACGTCTGTTGTACGGCCCTTTTCCACGGTTACGTTTTGTGTAAGCGTCTGGTATCCAATCAGCGAAATTTCCAGCTGCCAGGCGCCCGCAGGTACGCGGTGAATGGTGAAAGTGCCATCTGGTCCTGTAATAGCGCTCTTCGATGTTCCTTTTATCACCACGGTTACCGATGCCGCAGTTTGGTTATCGCTGGTAGTTATTATTCCTTTTATAGTCCCTAAATCAGTTTCTGTATTGGAGAATGCGTACAGTGGCAGTAATAATATCAGGCAGTATAGCAATTTCTTCATGGTTGGATGCGAAAATTTTCGCAAAGATACCCCGGCGGCAACTGCATCATTTTAACATTCCGGAAAAATATTTATCAGAAAAGAAATATTACCCGCATTTTGATATTAGTTTGCAGGCAAAGATCCCTTACATGAAAATTAAGCTTATCAGAAAATTCCTGGAATACATTTACAATAATTACGTGGGCAACTTTTTAGGATTTGTGATCGGAATGGCCTCTACCCGCCTGGTATCCCATTATTTCACCACCCGCAGCATCCGGAACTTATGGGGCCTCACCGCCCATAAAACTGTGGTAGACAAACACACCTACAACACCATGGAATGGACCATCTCCATCGTGATCGGCTTTATTGTTTTTGAAATAGTTTCCAAGTGGCTGAAGAAAAAACTGAGCGAAATACTCCCAAAATACAAATTCACCCAATGGCTCGTAGAAGCCGAAGATAAGGCGCCACCGGCCGATACCACGGAGCGAAGATTGTAGCGGAGGTTGTCTGAAGCACTGATTACGCTGATTTTACTGATTTACTTTTTTTGATTTTACTTTTTGATTTTACTTTTTGATTTCTACTAAAAAATAATGGGAGACAGAAGGCAAACTTTGCTTTCATCTCCCATTATCTTTAAATCCTATAAAAATCAAAAAAAGTAAATCAGTAAAATCAGCGTAATCAGTGCTTCAGACAACCTCCGCGACAATCTCCGCCTAGAATTTGAGGGCAACACTACCCGCGAAGTTCCGCGGCTTTTGAGGGTTTACGGACCAGTAGCCCGTGTAGTAAACGGTGTTGGTGATGTTATTCACGTTGAAGGATACCCTGAAATGTTTTGCATTGTAAAAGACGCCGGCGTTCAGCAGCGCATAACTTGGTAAGTAGAACGCGCCTGTTTTGCTGTTGTCTATCACTTTGTACCGGCTGGCATAGTTGCCTCCGGCGCCGATGCCCAGGTTCTTCAGCGTTCCGCTGGCAAACCGGTAGGTGGCCCAGAGGTTGGCGAGGTTCTGTGGTCCTTGTCCTCCTGGTGCTCTGCCTGGCTCACTGTAGAAATCATCCTTATTCCCTTCCAGTACTTTTGTATGGTTGTAGCTGTAGCCGGCAATGATGTTCAGTTGTTGTAAAGGGTGGGCGTTCAGATCTATTTCAAATCCCCTGCTGCCGAATTTACCACCCTGGGTAGAGTTCATCGGGTTTTTGCTATCGGGCACCACTTTGTTGCCTACTTTAATATCATATACCGATAACGTGGCGTACAATTTATCTGCGAAGATGTCTGTTTTCACTCCAAACTCGAACTGGTTGGCATGTTCCGGCTTGAACGATTGCGTGCGCTGGTAATTTCCATCTGTATCATAAACAGAAGACGGAGATACGTTGAAGAAGCCGTTCATATAGCTACCGAAAACGGATACCTTATCTGGTACCACCTGGTATACCAATCCTAACTTAGGCGATAAGGCAAACTGGCTGTAGCCGTCATCATCAGTGGCGTTTTTATCGCCTTTGGAATCGAAGTAGTCGGCCCGGAGACTTACCATCGCAATGAACGCCGGCGTAATATTCAGTACATCGGATACATAAGCGCTGTAGATGCTGTTGGTAACATTCGTGTTGCTGCCTTCGGTGCCTGCGAGCAGTGCATATACCGCATCTTTTGTAAGGGGCACCGCAGGATGTACTTCTTCGTTAGACGGGTCTGTATAGTCGGTAACGTCGCCCTGCGGACTTACGTTCCTGCCGGTTGCCCAGCCCGACCCTTTATCCACCACGTTGCGGCGGAAGTAATCAACCCCGATCAGCAGGCGGTTACGCAGTCCGCCAATCTTGAAATCGCCGTTGAAGTTTTGTTGTATATCGATGGTTTTGGTGGTTTGATCTTCAATGTGAAAATCCTGGCCAAACCATTTATCCCCCGGGTCCTGGTCCCACATATAGGTATACACACCGTCGGATTGTACCCTGCCACCGGAAACAACGGTCTGGGAAGTCCATTTGCCGGAAAGCTTATACAGCATTTGCGCCTGGAAGTTTATCCGGGGATTTTTAATAGTAAGTTCGTTGCTGGTGAATGATTCCTTCACGTTGAGATTAAGCTCGTCGATATTTTTGAAATCGAGTGGAGCAGCACGATCGGAGTGAAAGAACACCGGTGGTACAGCTCTTTTTTCCTGGAGTATTTCGGCCATCACCTGGAACGAGAGACGGTCATTTACTTCGTAGGAGAAAGACGGCGCAATAAAGAAGCTTTTCCGGAAGCCTGCGTTTTGGAAAGAGTTTTCGGAAGTATAGGCCGCATTGAGCCGCATGGCGATCTTTTGCTTTTTGCTGAGAAGGGTATTTACGTCTGCCGTAACCCGGTTGAGGCCGAAGCTGCCGACGCTGTAGCCCACTTCACCACCGAAGCCATAGTAAGGTTTTTTGGTGATGGTATTGATCATACCGCCGTAACTATAAAAACTGCCGCCGAAAAGCGTGCCGGAAGGGCCTTTCATCACCTGCACTTCTTCCACATCAGCGGGATCAAGGTTGCCGCTGGTAAGACCAGGGAGGCCGTTGATCAGTGATGGCTGTGCATCGAAACCACGGAGGGCGAAATAAGAAGCGCCGTCGCCGGCTCTCCCGGTCGACTGCCACGTTTGGAAGATCCCCGGAACATTGCGCATTACATCGTCGTAGGTAGTAATGCCTTGTTGCTTCATGATCTCGGTGGAAACAGCATTATATACCTGGGGATTCTCCAGGTTTTTGAGCGGCATCTTAGCCACTGCCCTGCTTTCCCGGTTCATGTTGCGTGACGAAACCGTTACTTCGCTCAACTGGGCAGCGCTTTCGTTGAGGGTGAAGTTCAGTTGCTGCGTTTGTCCGGGGGCTACAGTCACTTCTTTTAACTGGGTAGCGGAGCCAACAGAGGTGATGCGCAGCGTCCAGTTACCCGGTTTAATATTTTTGATGGAGTATTCACCTTTTTCGTTGCTGATGCTACCTAGTTTGGTGCGCTCTACGCTGATGGTAACATTAATAGCCGGATGGCCGTCGCTGGTGGTTACCGTACCATGGATGGTGCCGTTCTGCGCGTATGCTGCTGCTGAACACAAAAGGGTACCTATAAATAATAGAAATCTGTTCATCTACATTAAACTGGTTGATTAAAACTTCCGCAAAGGTCCGGCGACGAAAAGGGAAAAGTTTACGCAATCGGGAAAATTTTGTTGGTAACCACGCAAAAAAGAGGATGCCCTTCCGGACACCCTCTCCTTTTCTTATTTAGAATTGGCTTTAGAACTTAAACGTTACGTTTCCGGAAAAACGTCTTGGCATTTGAGGCTCAATAGTGCTCCAGCCTTTGTAGTATTCTTTATTACCGATGTTATCGAGTTTGAAGGCTACATTAAATTTGTTGGTGTTATAAAACAGGGAACCATTTAACACGGTGTAGGATGGCAACGTGAATACGCCTGTGGTAAGCCTGTTCAGGATCATGTTTTCGCTGGCATAGTTGCCGCCGAATCCGATACCAAAGCCTTTCACCGGACCATCCTGGAATTTGTACGTAACCCAGAGGTTCGCCAGGTTTTTAGGTCCGGCTTCTTCGGGACGTCTGCCTTCGTAATCTTTATTATCTGTTTTAACGAACTTGCTGTCGTTGTAGCTATAGCCTCCGGTGATATTCAAACCCGCTACCGGGTTAGCCACTACCTCTGCTTCCACGCCGCGGCTGGTTCTTTCGCCGCCTTGTGTAAAGCTGGCTGTAGGACCACCGCCTATTTGCATAATGATATCTTTCACTTTGATATCATAATAGCTCACAGAACCTGTGATCATACCACCCAACAGGTTTACTTTCACACCACCTTCCATTTGATTGGCTTGCTCAGGACGGAAAGTTTGCCATACATTATCGCTGGGACGTTGTCTTGGTGCGCTGTTGGTGAAACCATTCATATAGTTGGCGAAAACAGACAATGTATTCAGGATAGGCTGGTACACGATACCGAACTTAGGCGACAGGGCAGTTTGTTCGTATTTCTCATTGGTGCCGGCAGTAAGACCCCCATTTTTAAAATGGTCTACCCGCAAACTGGCCATTACCGATAAGCTGGGCAGAATGTTGAATACATCCGACACATAAGCGCTGTATGTTTCCTGTGTAAGGTTAGAATTATCCACTGAGGTAGCGTTCAGCAGTGAGTCGGTGTGCTGCCTTGAAAGGATGCCGTTGTCGTTACCGGCCATATCTATCAGTCCATTCATCACATACCCGGTACTGTTGCCCTGTGTTTTACGGCTGAAATAATCCAGGCCCGCTACGAGTCTGTTACGGAACTGCCCGATCTTAAAGTCGCCCGTAAAGTTTTGCTGGATATCAGTAGTGTTGGTACTACCGTTCTGATAGCTGATATACCTGGCAAAAGTAGGCGAAATATTGGGGAAGCCCGGCATAGCTGCAGAGCCTTCATACAGGTAGGAATAGTATCCGTCTGATTTGGCGGTTCCTCTTGACACAATGGTTTGCGAGGTCCAGGTATCGGATAATTTATAGATCGCCTGTGCCTGCACACTGGAGGTAGGCGTTTTAATGCTGAGGTTATTGCTGGTATAAGAGCGTTTGTTATCATAGCCCAGCTCCTGCAGGTTCTTTGCAAACAAGGCAGTACCACGGTCGAGGAACAGCATGGTAGGGTTGGTACTTTCTGAAGAAAGGAATTCGGTATTCAGCATCAGCGTAAGGCGGTCGCTCGCACGGTAGGTAAGCGACGGCGCAATGAAGCGTTTCTTCACGAAGCCCGCATCCTGGAAACTGTTTTCATCGTGATAAGCACCAGTTACGCGCAACAACACTTTATTATCTTTATCCAGCGGGGTATTGATATCAGCCGTCAGGCGGTTGAGGCCATAGCTGCCGCCGGTATAGCTGATTTCTCCGCCGAAGTGGTCATAAGGTTTTTTAGTAACGGTGTTGATCAAACCGCCGTAAGAAATTACGGAGCTGCCGTACAACGTACCGGAAGGGCCTTTCACTACTTCAATCCTTTCTACGTTGGCTACATCCAGGCCGCCGTTGGTTAAGCCGGGCAGGCCGTTTACCAGCGTAGGCTGCACCGCGAAGCCACGAAGCGAGTAATAACCAGCGCCATCGCCATCGCGACCGGTGGAGGACCATAATTTGCTGATACCGGGCGCATTGTTCAGCGCATCCTCATAACGGGTTACCACCTGGTCTTTGATCAGCTCGCTGGAAATAACGCTGTATACCTGCGGATTTTCAATATTCTTTAAGGGCAGTTTTGCCACATATTCGCTGCTTCTTTTGGTATACTTGTTCCGGGAGGCAGTCACCTCTACTTCATTCAGGTTCTTCTCGGAAATATTCAGCTGAAGATCCACAGTAATAGCTTTATCTTTTTCAACAGTTACCTGCTGACTGCTGGTTTCATATCCTGTGAGTGATACCTGGATAGTATAATTTCCCGGGGTGATATTGCGAAGTAAATAAGTACCGTTATCGTCTGTGAGGGTTGTTTTCTTAGTGCCTTTCAAAACTACTACCACTCCCGGCGCCGGCTTGTTATCTGATGTGGTGACGAGTCCCTTTATACTGCCACCGTTGTCTATTTCCTCGGCGGATAAAGTGCCGGATACAATTGTTGTCAGGAACAGTAAACACCATGCTGTTCTTTTTAAAAATTCCCTTATCATAGCTTTGTCCATTGTCTGGTTCCCTAAAATTTGCAGCCGCAAAGTTCGGGGCATGTGATATGCTGAGGCAGACGGATACGGAATTTGATTTACGCAATCGGGAAAAATTCAGCGGAGGTTGTCTTTCTCACTGATTACGCCGATTATGCTGATTTGCCGGATTTACTTTTTTGATTTTTATTTAAATGATTTGGGGAGATAAAGCAGATATCACTGCTTTATCTCCCCAATCTTAATAAATGATAATTAATTATTTATAGCTTTCAATTAAGCAGGTGCTTTAAGTTAATCACTAAAAATTTCGGTCAATACAATCCGCATAACCAGGTAACCGCAGATGAATCCAAAACTTAAGAAAAGTACCATAATAGCGCCGGAGAAAACTGCTGCAAATGCCTCGCTATTTACTACACCAGGCACCATCATTCCCTTAGCCATTTTTATTGATACGTTCTCGATAAAACCTGGTATTTTCGACAACTCAACCAACCCCGCTCCGATGATCACTTTGGTTAGCCAATCCGATATTTGTGTGAGATTAGTATTCGCCTGTACTATTTTTTCGGCCTTTTTATTGTCTGTCAGCGTTCGTTGCTGCGCATCAGCAGCAGTAGGCAGGCCGCTGGTAATAATAGTAGGCACACCAAAAATAAAACCCGTAACTGCGCCTATCATTAGAAAGGCAAATGCCCAGAGAAAGGCCGGCGCAAGATACAGTTTACCAACCAGGTTGGCATAGAACAAAGGCGTGAGCAGGATTAAAAAGGCCACGAGTAACCAGAATGTAGTCCAGAAAAACTTTTGATTACCACCGATAGCATTAATAATTTTTTGCCAGATAGGCCGGGCTTGGGGAACAGAACTTTCCAGATTATGTGCTTCCATGAGGTTTTTGGGGGTTTAATGATGAAGGGATTATCTTAATGAAGATAAGACATTAGAATGCTTTTTTTTGTTAATCTACCTCCTGGCTAAATAAAAAAAGCCACCCCCTTGCGGGAATGACTTTTCTCTTTCATCCACTATCTATCTACTTAACTTTTACATTAGGGGCGGGTGCATCGTTCCGTACTTCTTCTGTGGCGGTAGCCACCAGGGTATCGCCGGCGTTCAGCTCTCCAAACACTTCGGTTTTACCGTTTTCACTGCGACCGGTAGTTACCGGTACCCATTTCGTCTTTTTATCCTGTATTTTCACCACGTATACACCGGTGGTGGAATTGAGGACGGCAGAGGAAGGCACCAGGAAATTGTTGGCATTACCGGTGAGTGGAATGGCTACTTCTGCCACCATACCGGGCAATAACGTTTTATCATTATTGGCTACGTCAATTTCAATATGCTGGGAACGGAGTTTGCGGTCCAGCGCACCGGCGAGGCGGATCACTTTTCCTTTAAATTCCTTATTGTTCAGGGATCGTACTTTAAAAGCCACTTCGCTCTGGTTGGTGAGATAACTGGTATAGGCTTCCGGCACGCTTACCACTAACCTGAGTTTCTTTTGTTCCTGTAAGGTGAAGATGGGCATTTCAGAACCTTTTCCGGAAGGTCCCACATAGGCGCCGGCGCTTACGTTACGCGCAGTGATCACCCCGCTGAAAGGCGCGCGTATCTCGAGGTAGTTGCGGTTATCCCCTACTTCACGGTGCGCGGCTTTGGCAGCGTCGAGCTGGGCCAGGTCGGATTTCTGCCGGGCAAAGGCCAGGTCCAGGTCATTCTGTGACACGGTACCCGGGGTTTTGCTGGTTTCCAGCAGGCGGTCGTAGGTGGCTTTGCTGGACAAATAGATCGCTTCCTGCGACTTTAACCTGGATTCAGCGCCGGAGAGCTGCGAATTGATTTCCGGGGCTTCCATGGTAGCCAGCAACTGACCGGCAGATACTTCACTGCCCACATCCACACTCATCTTTTTAATAAAACTGCTCACTTTGGCATAAAGATCTACCTGCTGGAAAGCAATCAGCTCTCCGGGAATTTGTATAGAAGAAGACAAGCTGCCCTGTGTCAGGGAGAAAACTTCAACAGTGGGCGCTGCTGCAATGGCGGATGTGTCTTTTCCCTCTTTGGCGCCGGAGGTACTGCAACTGTACAGTCCTGCGATGATCACCATCGCTGACAATAAAGGAAATGTAATACGGAAACCGCTGTTCATATAGTATATTTTATTAGAATTAGATAATGGTCAGGCTTTTTCGTCTGATGGGATATAGTGAATACTTTCTTCATCTCTTGGATGCAGTGATACGCTCTGTGTACCTGCTTTACCCTGTCCCCATGCAAACGCCAGGGGCAAAATAAACAGTGCCGCAAAAGTGGACGCTATCAGTCCGCCTACTACCGCCCTTCCCAATGGGGACGACTGATCGCCGGCTTCACCCAAACCGCTGGCCATAGGAATCATACCTACCACCATCGCGAGGGCTGTCATTAAGATAGGCCGTAAACGCAATGCCGCCGCTTCTGTAGCAGATAACAGCGCATCGCCGTTATGCTTCCGCAACTGCTCTGCATTCGTGATCAGCAATACGGCGTTGGAAATAGATACTCCCACCGACATGATCATACCCATGTAAGATTGCAGGTTCAGCGTAGAACGGCATAGCATCAGCAACACCAGGGATCCCAGCAACACCGCCGGCACCGTAGCCAATACTACGGCAGATACTTTGAACGACTGGAAGTTGGCCGCCAGCATCAGGAAGATCACTACAATCGCCACCAGCAAACCACTCTGCAAACTATCCAGCGTGTCCGTGAGCGTATTGCTTAACCCAATCAGGTCTACATTCAGTCCGCGCGGCAGCGTACCCAGTCCGGCAATCGCTTTCTTTACATCCACTGCAGCCGTACCCAGATCGGTATTATTCAGGTTAGCCGTTACCGTTAGTGTGGGCATGGCGCCGAGGTTATCTACCTCGCCGTAAGTGGTATCTACCGACATAGTAGCCACATCACTCAGCAACGGACGGGAATTATTCCTCAGCAACGGAATTTCACCGATCTGTTCTTTGCTGTTCATCTTACTTTCCGGCACCTGCACCTGTACGTTATAACTTAAACCGGCTTTTTCATCTACCCATATATTCTTTTCCGTTAACCTGGAAGAAGAAGTAGAAGCCACCAGGGAACGGGATATATCGTTCATATCTACTCCCAGCTGTGCAGCCCGGATACGGTCTATATTTACGTTGATAGCCGGATATTTAATGGACTGCCCTAACTGTACATCGCGGAGATAAGGCAGCTTATTTAATTCAGTAATCAGCTTCTGCGCATATTGCTCGCTCAGTTTCCGGTCGCGGCCCGCAAACCGCACTTCCACCGGCGTGGGCGACCCCTGGCTAAGGATCTTATCCGTTAACTCTATCGGCTCAAAAGAAAGTTTTATCGTTGGATCAATCACCTTTGCCTTCTCCCTGATCTTATCCTTTAACTCATCCAGGTTAGTATGATAATGTTCGCTGAGCGACACCTGCAATACGGCTTCATGCGGGCCCGCCATCCACAGGAAGATAGGTGCCGTGGAAAACAACTGCGGGTGCATACCTATGTAGGCGGAAGTAATGGACACATTTTCCTTTCCCACAATCTGGTTAATACCATCCAGCAATTTGATGGTTTGCTGTTCCGTGCGTTCAATACGGGTACCATCCGGCACTCTCATCCTCACCTGGAACTGGCTGCCATTCACCTTTGGCAGTACATCACGGCCAATGTTGGCAAGCAGCAATACCACGATGCCACAAACCACCACCAGGTAGCCAATCACAATAGGCTTCCGGTAAGGCATCATCCTTTTGATAAAGCGCAGGTAGCGGTTTCTCAGGCGTTCGAAGCGACTAAGCTTACCATTGCCGTTAAAGTCGCCGCGCTCTATCAATACTTTCTTTTGTTCCCAGGTATCTTTTTCACCGGAAAGACCAGCAGCCGCAAATTCTTCTGCATCTGTCATCTCGCCGCCATCTGCTTTCTTGTGATGCTTTACTTTCATCACCCAGTTAGCCATGATAGGCACAAATGTTTGTGCCAGGAAATAAGAGATGATCATGCTGAATCCTATAGCCAAAGCCAGCGGCAGGAACAGTGATCCCGGGATACCGCCCATGGTAAAGGCCGGCGCAAATACCGCAAGGATACAAAACAGGATCAGCAATTTCGGGAAAGCAATCTCCTGGCAGGCATCCCAGATAGCCAGCGCTTTGGGTTTTCCCATATCCAGGTGCTGGTGTATATTTTCTATGGTCACCGTACTTTCATCTACCAGGATACCAATGGCCAGCGCCAATCCGCTCAGCGTCATGATATTGATGGTTTGCCCGAACAGGCTCAGGAAAAGCACAGCTGAAATAATGGAGGTAGGAATGGTAAGGATCACAATCATCGCCCCGCGCGGATCACCCAGGAATAATAACACCATTAAGCCCGTAAGGATCGCGCCGATGGTGCCTTCCGTGAGCAAACTTTTTACGGAGTTGATCACGTAGGTCGACTGGTCAAATTCATAGCTCAGCTTCACATCTTCCGGCAGCTGCGCCTGCATCTTCGGCAATGATTTTTTCAGGTTCTGCACTACTTCCCAGGTAGAGGCATCGGCGCCTTTGGCGATGCTCAGGTATACCGAGCGACGGCCGTTTACCAGCGCATAACCTGCGGTAACATCCGCCCCGTCTTCTACCGTAGCTACATCTCTCAGGTAAAGATTTTGTACATCTCCCTTAAATAAGGGAATGTTTTCAAAATCTTTTACGTTACGGATCGTGGTATTAGCCGGTGTGATGTAATTATTATTCCCGATACGCACGTTACCGGAAGGAGCCGTTTGGTTATTAAGCCGCATGGCTTCCACCAGTTGATCCGGTGTCATATTATGCTGACGGAGCAGCTCAGGATCGGCCTTGATCACCACGGTACGCATATTACCGCCGAATGGAGTGGAACCTATCAGGCCAGGAATGGAAGTAAAGGAAGAACGCACATACACGTTTGCCATATCCAGCAATTCGTTATTACTGCGTTTATTACTGCTCAATACCAGCTGGCCTACCGGCAAGGTGGAGGCATCGAAACGGATAATAAACGGCGGGTTGGAACCAGGTGGGAAAATGGCCTGTATCCTGTTGGAAAAGGCACTCACTTCCGCAGCTGCCTGCGCCATGTTGGTACCAGGGTAAAAGTTGATCTTCATCAGCGTAAGACCCTGGATATTTTTTGTTTCTATACTTTTAACGCCATTTACAAACAGGAATATATTGATGTATTGTTTAGCAAAGAAGGATTCCATTTGTTTGGGAGTATATCCCCCAAAAGGATGCGACACATAAATTACCGGCATGTCCAGCTTCGGGAAGATGTCAATCTTAATCGTATTGACTGCTTTAATCCCGAAGAAGAACAGGCCGGCAACTAGTACCAGGATGGTAATAGGTTTTTTTAATGCGAAACTGATTAAGTTCATGGTAATGAAGTGTTGATAAATAAAGCCATCAATGGCGTCCGTTTAACGAAAAGCTAATTTTCAAAGATGCTGAAATCACCTACTGCGGCGGCTTTCAGCAATAATGCCTGCCATACGTTACTATATGCAATATCCTTGTCTGTTTCCGCCCTGATGAGTGCATACAGCGCCTGTGTTACATCTACCAGGTTGGTCAGTCCGTTTTTATACAATACTGATTTCTGGAGATAGGCATCTGAAGCGGCTTTCACCTGTACAGGCGATTCCAGGTAATTATCTAAAGCATTTTTGATTTTGATATCAGAGAGGTCCAGCTGTGCGCGGATCTGCTGATCCGCCAGGTTGTATTCTTCCTGTAATCCCTGGCTGATGAGCTGTTGCGACTTCACCTGCCGCGAAATGCGGAAGGGCTGCGTAATATTCCAGGTAACGCCCACGCCCAACAGGTAGTTGGTACGGGTAGGCTTAATGCCATCCCAGTAGCTATGGGTGAAGTCTGTTTGATCGGTAGCATAACCATAGCCGAAGCCCGAACCTCTTGTCTGCAATACGCCCACCAGCGTAAACGCCGGGTAATAAAAGGTTTTAGCATATTTTGCCTGTTCATCGCTAACAGCGATCCTGCTCTTATACCACTGTAACAGCGGGTGGTTTTCCGGGGAAAATGTTTGCTGCGGCAGCGCCGGGATGCGGGCTACATAAGAAGTGTCCAGTATAAATTGCCGCGGCGTGATGCCCAGCAGCTGTGCCAGTTCATTGCTTTGTGTTTGTTCAAAATCCCTCGCTTTGGTAAGCGCAATTTTTGCATTGGA
The DNA here is from genome assembly GCF_051362515.1 of Chitinophaga sp. ARDCPP14. Classification (NCBI taxonomy): domain Bacteria; kingdom Pseudomonadati; phylum Bacteroidota; class Chitinophagia; order Chitinophagales; family Chitinophagaceae; genus Chitinophaga; species Chitinophaga sp. ARDCPP14. The sequence continues at coordinate 116,041 of NZ_JBKIXB010000005.1, forward strand.
GTATTCCGCGTTGGCCTGGGAGGAATCAACACCCGCTATCAGCCCGTTTTTCACGCGGGTAACCACTACCCTCCTGATGGTATCTGCACGTTCCAGGTTTTCCTGGTAAGAGCGGGTTAATTGCTGTGCTGCTACGAGGTTTAAATAAGTGGCCGCCACTTTTATCTTGTGCTTAAAAATCTCCTGTTGCCAGTCTTTATCGTTCTGAGCGGCGGCCGCTAATGCTGTTTTAACTTTTTCCTTTGCCCTGCCGAAAGCAAAGAAATCCCAGTTGATATTAGTAAGGTATAATGCGCCGAAGGAGGCGTTCCAGTTCTGATGATCGAGTGGTAAGCCGGAGGAAGCCACTGCTAAGCCTCCGAAGCCGTACAGCGGGCCGTTCTGGCCGTTTACGGTACCATAGTCCTGTTGTGCTGCCACATTGAAATTAGGCAGGTAATCGCGGCGTGCCTGGGACACCTGTTCCCTGGAAGCTGCGGTGTAGCTGGCTTTGGCACGGATCGTTCCATAGTTGGCAATAGCCGTGTCGATAGCCTGCTTTAAGGTAAATGCCTGTTGTGCATATAAATGGTAGCCTGAAAACAGGGATACAAGCGCCAACAGCAAATATTTCTTACTCCACATGAATAAATAGATTTTACGGTTGAAATATCCTGAAGGATATTCAACTGCAAAATTTCTGTATCATTTTGAAGTAAACTTGAAGGAAAAGGGAAATACGGATTTTTTTTTGTGAGATGGACACTTAAACGGCTACTGCGGCCGCTACAGGCAAGGCATCACTGTTTACTGTCTGTTTTTTGTAAAAACACACCTGTATTTTATGCCATCCATCGCTGTAATTATAATCCACATCATAGCCATTCACCTCGCAGATTTGCTTTACGATGGCCAGTCCGAGCCCGATGCTGTCGTTGCTCTGGTTACTTTTCTTAAACCGCTGGAACAGTTCACACGTGGGGATTTGCGGCGGTATGCCGGTATTGCTGATGCTTAACTCACGGTGAGTGAGCACCATTTTTATTTGTCCGCCGTCGCGGTTATGCCGGATGGCATTGCTCAGCAGGTTGCTGATAAGCATTTCAGCAAGGGCCGGGTGAATATTAAGCGGAATGTTTTTATCAAGATTAGTGGTGATGGCGATTTCACGCATAGTGATCCAGTCTTCATAAGTAGCAATCACATCTTTCACCACGCGGCAAAACTTGAGGCTCTCTGTTACTTTAAACTCCTGGTTTTCCAGCTTGGTGAGCAAAATGAGGGAGCGGTTAATATGTGACAGTTTCTCAATGGCATTCTGCATATCCCCAAGCAGTGCGGCCTGCACGCTATCGATGTTGGTTTCGGACAACAGTTCTATCTTACTGCGGATCACGGCCAGCGGCGTTTGTAATTCGTGCGAAGCATTTTCGCTGAACTCTTTTACGGCAGCGTAATCTTCCATTGCTTTATCGGTCATCTTGCTGAGGAATACATTCAGCTCTTTAAATTCGGTGGTGCTGGTTTCCGCCAGCTGCAGTTTATTCTTTTGTTTCAGGTCGAAGCTGTGAATCGCTTTCATGGTGCGGCGCAGCGGGGAAAAGATCTTACCGGAAAGCAACCTTGCTGTAACAGATACCGCAAAGATCATCAACAGCATTTTCCATACTACCGTGCTGAGCATACCCCGGAATATTTCTTCCGATTTGATCACATAATTATAGGACGATATTTTATATTGCTGGTCCCCGATTTTATACCAGGAATCTACCGTGATGCGGCATTCTTTCTTTCCAAGATCTTCTGCTACAAAATTATCTTTTGTTACAATTACCTTCTTCTCCGGCAGCGGACCCGCCACGGTGGTAATGGCAATGGGCCTGCCATGGGTGTAGCGGTCTGGTTTTTCACCGGCCATCATCTGCTGGGCCACCCGGTCGTTGACGGCGGTCATACGCGCTACTTCGGCGTCATCGAGGTGCCTTTTGATATTATTGCGCGAAATCACCATGGTAACAGGCGTTACCAGGAACACGATCCCTATAAACCAGAGTGTTATTTTATTAAGCAGCTTCATGTTTTGGATGTATTAAACTTGTACCCTAATCCATAAACCGTTTCTATATAGTCTACTCCTTCTGCGGCGCTGATCTTCTTTCTCAGATTTTTCACATGCTGGTAAACGAAGTCGAAGTTAGCCAGGTTATCGGTATAATCACCCCAGAGGTGAGCGGCGATAGCCTGTCGTGACAGTACACGGTTCTTATTGACCACAAAATACAACAACAGGTCGAATTCCTTGCGTGTTACGTCCAGGAGGGAGTTATTGATCAGGGCTTCCATGGTGTCGGTATTCAGCTCTATTTCATTGAAAACAACGAGGTTATTGCCATCCAGCTTCTTCCGGCGGTAAATAGCTCTCAGGCGGGCATGCAGCTCCGGTAAGTGAAAAGGCTTGGTTACATAATCATCCGCACCCCGTTCGAGGCCGTTCACCTTATCGTCGAGGGCATCTTTCGCGGAAATGATCAGCACCCCGCTGCTGATATTCTCCTGCCGGATGAAATTGAGCAATTCCATCCCATTGCCGTCAGGCAGCATGATATCCAGCAGTATACAGTCGTAAGTGAAAAGAGAAAGCTTTTCCCGGGCCGTTTCCACATCATAAGCCAGTTCGCTGATATACTTTTCCCCGTTGAGGTAATCGGAAATACCGCTGGCCAGTTCCTTGTTATCTTCTACAATCAATACTTTCATATAAACACACCTGGATGCAAAGTGCGTAGTAAATTTATAGCAAATTTGAAGTTTTGCCGCGGATTTTGTCTTGGCTCAGGATTACGCGGATTTTGTCTTTCCCGCTGATTACGCTGATTTTACTGATTTAGGGGATTTGATCACTTTGGATTTTTAAATGATTCGGGGAGATCTAAGCGGATTTCGTCTTGGCTCAGGATTACGCTAATTTTATTTTGGGATTTTAGCGGATTTTGTCTTTCTCACTGATTACGCTGATTAGGCTGATTTTTTTGAATTTTAGCGGATCTTGCTTATCTTTATAATATCTGTAAGGTATTGATAACCAGTTTACTTCTCCGAAGGATGCGTCTAAAGAATATTTCAAAACCTGCTATAGCGCATTGATACACAATACATTACCGATCAAGTCCACGTCACCTCCACATCAAGGCCAGCTTCAAAGCACATTAAAGGCAGATGCAAAGTAAGTCCAAGGCATGTCCAAAGCCAGTACAAAGCATAACCTATCTCCTCTTCACATCATCTTTAAATACCCCATCTTCTCCTTCAAAAAAACAACATCCGCTTACATCTCCCCGAATCCTTTAAAATCCCAAGTGATCAAATCCCCCAAATCAGTAAAATCAGCGTAATCCTGAGAAAGACAAAATCCGCGTATCTACGCGCCGAAAAGCTCCGCCAGCTTCTTATTCATCGCCTCGTCATCCTCTCCGCCGCCACCGTAGCGGCCAATGATCACACCATTGGGGTCTATCAGGATTTTGGTGGGGAGGGAATGGATGCCGTAGTAGTCGCTCAAATCTTCGGGGTTGGGCAGGTTCTTTTCCCGCTTGCTCCAATCCAGGCCGCGGAGTACATGCCGCCAGATGCCGATGCCATCTTCGTTAACGGCTTTTTTCCATGCTTCAGGCTTGGAGTCGTCGTCAGAAACGCCGATGATTTCGAAGCCTTTGCTGCTGTATTTACCATATAGCTCCTTCAGGTGCGGATTGCCTTTGCGGCAGGGTCCACACCAGCTGGCCCAGAAGTCGAGCATCACGTATTTGCCTTTGAAATCAGCAAGACTAATGGTTTTGCCTTCGATATCGGTTTTGGTGAAATCATGAGCAGGACTGCCGGGAGAGCCGGCGCGCAGGGCGTCCAGTTCCTGTTTGATTTCAAGGCCGCTGGCGCTTTGCTGCATCTCAGGCGACATCTTTGCATAAAAGGCCTCTCCTTCCTGCAAAGGCATATTGCCTATACGAAAACGAAGCAGCTGTGCAGATACGTAGGAGTTGGGATGCTCAGTAAGGAAGGCTTTATCCGTTTTCTCCATTTCCTCGTAATAGGGCTCCATCTGGTCTTTTATTTTGTCCAGCTTTGTTTTGTAGGCCTCCAGCGCAGCTTCGGATTTCTTTGCTTTGATGGCAGTAATGTATTCTTTATTCAGCTTATTAAAAGCATCAGACAGTGGCTGGAGCTTTTTCATGATAGGTGCGCGGGCCGCATCAAGCTGGTCCTGGTCCAGCTGGGCTTTGGAACCCGTGAGTTTCGCGTCCTTCAGGCGCCCGGTGGAAGACTTTAATTTCATGGGCGCTGCCTCCATGAAAAAAGAGGCCATGTCTCCTTCTCCGTACATGGCAGTCTTTTTATCCACGAAGATACGGCCTTCTACCGGCTGCACCAGTTTACCGCTGAAGGTAAACTGCCCGTTTTTCGACAATACGCTGTCGGTCCGGTATTCCTTGCCGCTTTCCGCATAGGCGAGGTACACGTAGCGATTGGGAAGACCCTTAATATCTCCCGCAAGGGTAAATGGTAACTTTTCCTGCGCCTGTGCCCCAAATTGCAGGGCTATAAAAGGAAGCGCAATGAGACTGTATTTCATGCTGCTGTTTTTTGAGATGATTATAATACTTCCGCCAGTTTCTTTTCCAGCTCATCCCCATGCAGATCTTTGGCGATAATTTTACCGGAAGGATCAACCAGGAAGTTAGCCGGAATGCTGCGGATATCATACTGTTGGGCGATGGCGTTGTTCCAGAATTTCAGGTCAGACACATGCGTCCAGGTGAGGTTGTCCTGGTGAATGGCGTTAAGCCACTTCTCTTTGCCGGTGGGCTGATCCAGCGATATGCCGAGTACCGTGAAGTTCTTGCTGCTATACTTTTGGAAGGCGGCCACTACATTCGGATTTTCTTCCCGGCAGGGATGACACCAGCTGGCCCAGAAATCGATGAGTACATACTTACCGCGGAAATCCTTTAGGGAAACGGGTTTGCCTAAAGTGTCATTCTGCGTGAAGTCCGGCGCCATGCTGCCGATGCCGGTGAGTTTATTTACACGTATGCTGTGCGCCAGTCGTTTTGCCGGGCCGTTTTCTTTCGCAGCGGCAGACAATTTATTAAAGATACTTTCCTTTTCATCCAGCGGCACGTCGTTCAGGTGCGACAGCAACGATGCGCTGATACCGGATTTCGGATGTTGCAGGATCCATTGTTTGGTGAGGCTGTCACGCTCTTCCTGCATGCGTTTCATTTTAGGTTCGAGGGCTGCCAGGCCGGCGGAGTCCTTTGCGGCGTATAATTTATTCGCCTGTTCATAGAGGGCTGCCTGTCCTTGCAACCCGGGCGCCTGTTTCAGCAGGGCCGTATATTCGTTGTAATCTTTTATGTATTGCGGACCTGAGAAAGTGGCATTCTTAAACATAGGTCCATCTCCTTTTATGGCGACGTTTCCTTTATCGAGGTAGTAAAAGATCATATTATTGTCTCCATACTTTTTCCCGATCTGGATAATATAGAAATCTGCTTCCCCGGGGGCGATGTTTGTTTTGATGGTAAACCCGCCGGCAGTGGTTTGCACGGAGTCGCGGCGGTCATCGTTGCCCTGTGAGCGCCAGTATACCCACTGACCAGCCGGCAGATCTTTGATGGTAGCCGTGATGGTGGTGTTTTGCTGTGCGTAGGCTGCTGCTGTAGTTAATGCAGCAGCCAGCAATGCGGTTATTTTTTTCATACCTGCGTAGTTTTTACTTTAATATTTCAGCCAGCTTTGTATGCAGTGCAGTACCTCTTAATTCTTTGGCGATGATGATGCCTTGCGGATCTATCAGGAAAGAAGACGGGATCGCCTGGATACCGTATTCCTGCGCTACTTCATTGCGGAAGCCTTTCAGGTCCGACACCTGCATCCAGGGCATGCCATCCTGCTTAATCGCTTCTTTCCATTTATCGGCTTTATCATCGAGCGATACGCCGAGCACGGTGAAGTTTTTATCTTTGAATGTGTTGTAAGCCTTCAGCACGTTGGGGTTTTCAGCGCGGCAAGGACCGCACCAGCTGGCCCAGAAATCGAGCAATACATATTTGCCTTTGAAGTCGGATAAGCGAACGGGTTTACCATCTACATCTCCCTGAGTGAAATCTATCATCGGCTCACCGATCGCACTCTTTTTCAGCACAGCGAGGCGTTTGGCCAATCGTACGCCGGTAGCGGTTTGTTGTGCCGCCGGCGTGAGTATACGGAACATACTGTCTACCGGTGCATATTCTCCCATCACGGCCATATCTGCCACCATGTTCAGGCTTACGGCGCTTTCAGGATGTGCTTTAATATAGGCTTTGGCGCGGGCCCTCCGCTGATTACGCAGGGATTCGAGGTTCGCTTCCAAAGCCGCTTTGGCGGTATCGTTACCTTTTACTTCATCGTACTTTGAGTAAAGGGTATCTTCCTGGCTGGTGATATCGGAGATCGATTTTTTATACGCTTCGTAAGCGTCCTGCGTGGCGGAGCCGGTGATCTTTATCTGGTCCGTTGAATCCATATTTCCGTTCACCTGTATAGCGGCATTTTCCACGAACAATTCCAGGTAGCGTGTGGAGGTACCGATATATATTTTTTGCGGCTCGGTGATGTTGCCGGTCCAGGTGAAGCGGCCATCCTTTACCGGCACCGTGTCTGTTTTAGCAGAATCGGCTACCGGTATGGAGATGAAAACAACGGAGTCCTTCAATCCGCGCAGCTCCGCCGTGATACTGGCGGAGGGAGCTTTAGGCTGGCTGCAGGCGGCGGCCAGCAGCAGCATGGCAAACATAGTGGGTGTGTGGATCTTCATACTGAATATTTAAAAGTTATTATTGTTGATAGCCCGGGTTTTGCTCACCGATGGTCGGGTTGTTCAAAAATTCGGTGTGCGGGATGGGCATGATATATTTCACCTTATCATTTGCGGTGGGCCGCAGTTCCTGTACCAGCGAAGATGGAAGGCGCAGCAGCGACATCCACTCCTGTCCGTCTTCTCCTACCAGGTTGCGGACCGTTTCCAGGTACAGTTGTTTGAGCATTTCATTAACGCTTCCGGCATTATCTACTGCAGAAAAATCTGTTACACCCGCATGGCCCATGATGTTTTTCAGGATAGTACGGGCCGCAGCGAGGCTGCCGCCGGAACGTACAATAGCTTCCGCTTTCAGCAGGTATACTTCTGTTAAACGGATGGCATAGGCGGTTTCTGTTAAAGGTGTGGGCGTATTTCCTTCTTTGATATATTTCAGGAAGTAAAAGGTGCCATCCGAATAATCATTGGCGGAACCTATCATCCAGGCGCCGCGGGGATCATTCGCCAGCAATGTTTTCAGCGCTGTTTTGGCTACATACAGGGAAGATGCACCGGGCCAGTACTGGCGGCTGAGCACATAGTAATAGCTTTCCTGGTTTTGCTGTGATTTAACACCGAGTATAACTTCCGGGCTGGCAAGGCCTTTTGTGTAAAAGATGTCTTTCATCTGCGGCTCCAGCGTATACTGGCTATTGAGGATGATACTGTCTGCCAGGGCTATTACCACCGGGTAATCGGCCGGCTGGCCGTGGCTCATAAGCACCCTCATTTTCAGCGCCATGGCGGCCCAGCGGGTAGCATAGAACGCTTTATTTTGTGCCGGCGCATTGGCAATGGCATCATCAATATCAGCGAGGATAGCGGTGTAGCTGTCTTTCACCGAGCTGCGTGCTTTTGCGGTAGCGCCCACTGTTACAAATTCATCGCGCAGCAATGCGCCGTAAGGGCTGCTGAGATCGAACCACTGGCCGAAGTAACTGAGCACTTTAAAATGGCCGTAAGCCCGCAGGAACCGTGCTTCTGCCAATACTTCTTTTTTACGGTTGTTGGTAAACGCTTTGTCCTCCAGCAGGGAAACGCCTTTTATAACGCCGTTGGCAGCATTTACCAACTGATAGGCTGAAGTCCAGTATACGCCGCTGAAAAAGGAATTGGTGTAGTCATTGAGTTCTGCTCCATCTTCGCCATAACCATATCCCATATAACCGGCAAATACGGCGGGGGGCACTTCGTGTTCAAACCAGTCCGTTACATTATTAGTGGCATCCACGTTGGCAAAGCGATAGTAAACACCATTGAGGGCGATTTCAGAAGTACGCTGGTCGATGATGGTATTACCATCTACCTTTGCATTTTCCGGTAATTTTCCCAGCTCCTTTTTGCAGGAAGTTCCTGCTATTAATAGGGTGCCGAGCAAAGTATATATGATCCTTTTCATAAAATCTTTTTTGTTGTTTTAAAATCCAAAACGAAGACCGATGTTAAACTGCTTTGTAGTGGGAAAGGTGCTTACATCCGAGCTGCCGTTGATAAGGCTGTAAGGATTGTTGCTCACTTCCGGATCGGGGCCAGGGTAGTTGGTGATCGTAAACAGGTTGGTAGCAGATGCGTACATGGAAGCGTCCCTGATATGCAGCGAGGAAGCTACTCTTGCCGGCAGCTGGTAGGTAAGCGTAATGGATTTTAATTTGATATAGGAACCATTGTACACATCGTCGCTGGCAGTGTTGCTCACATTTTCCCCGAGCAGCAGGCGGGGCCTGTTGCTATTTGGATTTTCGGGTGTCCAGCGATCTTTTATAGATACTCCCCTGTTGGCATAGCTATCGAAAGATTTATTCTGGATATCTGCGAGATAAAGCAGGTCTCCGCCGTAGGAGAACGTCAGTAAGGTGATAAGACTAAAATTTTTAAAGGTAAAAGTGTTGGTGAAGCCGCCAAAGAAGTCCGGCTGCGACTTTCCTATCACATCGCTTTTATAAAATCCATTGTCGCCTATTTCATACATCGGATCACCGATGCCGAGGTAGGGAGCCATGTACCGTGCTAAGGTGAATTCTTTCTTGTAATCGTCCAGTTGCTTTTGGTTTTGTATAATACCTTTCATTTTATAGCCATAGAAGAGGCCGAGGGGTTCTCCTTTGCGTACGATGCTGTTCCCCTGGATATAGGAGCTGACTTCACCTGCATTGGTGAAATCGTCGTTGATGTCGGTTACTTTACTTCTGTTCCTGGAAATATTAAGCGCGCCTGTCCACTGGAATTGTTTGCTTTTGATGAAGTCCGTGCGCAGGTCCAGCTCCAGTCCTTTGTTATTGATAGTAGCAAAGTTGGAGATCACACTCCCATAAGATGAGCTGGGGGCCAGTTGTGTAGCCATTAACAGGCCCGTGGTATTTTTTTCATAATAACCGATCACACCGCGCAGGCGGGAGCCGAACAGTTCAAAGTCGAGGCCCAGGTCTTTCTGCAGGGTAGATTCCCATTTAATTTTTTCATTTCCGAGCTGGGTAGGAACGAGTGCGTTCACACCACCGTAAGAACCGGGCGTATACAAAGTATAATAAAGGTTATCACCAAAATTCTGTGTACCGGTGTAACCGCCACTAGCTCTCAGTTTCAGTTCATTTACCCAGGTTACTTTTTTCATAAAGGGCTCTTCAGAAATACGCCATGCCACACCGCCGGAAGGGAAATAACCTACGCGGTTATCTTTCGGGAATTTGGAGGACGCATCTGAACGGCCGGTGAAGGTGAACAGGTATCTTTCTCTCCAGGCATAGTTAGCGCGCATGTAGAAACTCAGCAGGGAGTTCTGCCCGGAAACACCGGTGCCGGGTAAAGTAATGGCTGCGGAGGAAAGGTTGTTCAGGTATTTATCATCCGGGAAACCCTGCCCGCTGGCGGAAAAGGAGTTATAACGGTATTTCTGCCAGGAGGTACCGCCGAGGAGGTTTAACCGGTTGTTTTCATTAAACTGTTTGTCCCAGGTAAGGGTATTTTCGAAGAAGAGGTTTACATCTTCTGTTTGTGACTGTGAGCCGACGCCGCCATTGGAGTCGTCTACCCCGCTGGGGGAAGCGATAACGGCCGAACTGGACACATAGTTCAGCTGGTGGTAGTTGTTGTAGTTAACAGAAACAGTAGACCTGAATTTCAAATCTTTCAGCACATCATAATCTGCGGAGAGTGATCCCAGAAGAGAAGATGTTTTTCCTTCGTTGATACCATCCAGGAGGATCATCGGGTTTTGATTTCCCTGGTAGTCGTACCCACCGATCTGCGAGCCCAGGAACCGGTAATAGCTGCCGTCGGGGTTGCGTTCAGGCAAGGTAGGCGGCGCAAAGAATGCGGCCGGATAAATACCATTGGTGATATTATTTTTAGTGAAGCCATAATCCAGGTTGGTGATGATCCGGAACCGGCTGGTGATTTCATTATCCAGGCTGATCTTACCGGAAATACGGGAGAAATCCGTTCCGAGCACCACGCCCTGTTGTTTGTTATAACCCAGGGAAGTATAGTAACGGGAGCCCGAGCCGCCGCCGCGTACAGAGATATCGGCATTCTGCGAGGTAGCATTACGGAGTACGAGGCCGAGCCAGTCGGTGTTAGCTGTACCAAGACTGGAAGGATTTTTAATAATATTATCTGCCTTGGTGCTGGATGCCTGACCTGCGGCTGCGCGGGCGGTATTCAGGTTTACAGCGGCTTCTGTTAGCAGCGAGAGATAATCCGTTGCGTTGAGCAGTTTTTCCTTGATAGGTGTGCTGACACCCGCATAGTAATTGGCTTCCAGCACTGGTTTCTGGTTCAGCTTACCTTTTTTGGTGTTGATGATGATCACGCCGTTGGCTGCTTTGGAACCGTAGATAGCCGTGGCGGATGCATCTTTCAAAATATCGATGCTTTCAATATCATTGATATTTAACCCGGCGAGGCTGTTCAGTCCGCGGGAGAAAGAACCGCTCACGGTATTATTAGGATCATCGCTGCCGGCTCTTTCAATCGGGTTTACCACTTCTGCCTGGTTCTGGATATACCTGTTCTGGATGGTTACCTGTACGCCATCGATGATGTAGAGGGGATCGTTGCCGCCGAGCAGGGAGGTACCACCGCGGATGCGGATCTTGGCTACGCCGCCGGGGGAGCCGTCGGATTGTGTAACCTGCACACCTGCTGCTTTACCGGCCAGGGCCTGGTCGATGCTCACGAAGGAAACATTCTTTACTTCGTCTACATTTACCGAGGCCACCGAGCCGGTGAGGTCTTTTCTTTTAGTGCTGCCGTAGCCTACTACCACGTATTGGTTCAGATCATCCACTTTGGCTTTCAGTTCCACCTCCACAGTGAATTTACCACCCATACTGAGCGTTTTGGATTCAAAGCCAACGCATGAAATCAGCAGCACCGCGCGGGCATCTGTATTATGCAGGATAAAGAACCCCGTTTGGTCAGTGATAGCGGCGGCGTTGCTGCCTTTTACCCGCACCGATACGCCGGGTATGGGATTGCCTTTGGTGTCCACTATTTTGCCGCGCACATCTTCCGGGGGAAGCGCGTCGTCGTTCGCCGGAGGGGTTACCTTCCGGGAAATAACGATGGTGTTGCCTTCTATATCGAAGGTTAACGGCTTATCCTTCAGCAGTTTTCCCAGTGCTGCCTTTAGCGGCACTTCCCGGATCTCTGCCGAAACAGGACTCACATCTGACAAATCTTTACTCCGGTAAAAAAACACATACCCGGTTTGTTGTTTGATGACGCTGAACAGCTGCTGCAGCGGCATATCCTTGCAGGACACCGTGACCGTTTGTGAAACTCCACTGGCACAAACGTGTAAAGCCAGTACCGTTAATAAAACTGCGGTCATTCTCATTACTCGCCAGATTTTGGTGACATAATTGGTCCCTGGTTGAGGGGACCTTCCGTTATCAAGTGAACGAACCAATGACATGGAAAACCCATGCGGGTTGCGAACAACATTAATTTTCATACCTTAGATTGGTTTTTGGTTGACAAAATGTTTCTCATCCGCCTTTGCAGGCAGTGAAAAGCTTTCCTGAAACGGGTTAACCATTGATCAAAACCTGGTGCGGACGCCAATCTTGACACCAGGTTTTTTTTATGGATGAACATAAGACCTCCGCGTCCGGTGGACCTCATCAATTCATAACATGATATTACTGGATAGCTATCTGTGCAGGCGTTAGCAAGCCTGGCAACATTGGTTGTTTCGCTGACGTTGGTGGTATCAGCTATGGTTGGTTATTGATTTAGCTTATGGATAAATAATGATCCGTCTTCCCTCCTCTACTTTAAAGTTAATTTTTGCCTGTGACAATACTTTTAACAATTGTTCCTGTGTAAGACTTCTCCCTATTTCCCCGGTAAATGTTTCTCCCGGTATTTTATCGCTGTATTTTACTTCTATATTATACCACCTGGATAACTGACGCATGACGGTAGGGATATCTGCCTCCTCAAAAGAGAAATACCCATTCTTCCAGGCGATGGCGCTGTTCACATCTACCCTGCCCACTTTTATGATCCCGTCGCCGCTGGCCGTGGCTTTTGCCTGCTGCCCCGGGTTCAGGTGACGCATAGCGCTGCTTGTTTTTACCAGCACCGCCCCTTCCAGCAGGGTGGTATTGATGGTGCTTTCATCTCCATAGGCATTGATATTAAAATGCGTGCCCAGCACCATTACTTCCATGTTATTGACTTTCACCGTGAAAGGCCGTTCCACATCGCTGGCCACTTCAAAATAGGCCTCTCCTGTGATCGTCACCGTCCGCTCCTTTCCCGCAAACGCCGTAGGATAACTGATAGAGGAGGCAGCGTTCAGCCATACATCCGTTCCATCCGGCAGGGTGATTTTATACTGTCCGCCGCGGGGCGTGCGCAATACGTTATAAGTTACCGCAGATGCCTCGGCTTCCTCGTTTTTATATACGATTTGTCCGTGCGTGGTTTTCTCTACTTTACTATTCCCTTGTACAGTGAGTACTCCCGTGCCGGCGCTGTCCAGGTTTACCACCGTTCCATCTGCCAGCGTGAGCGTGGCTTTATCGCCTCCGGGCATAATAATCGCCGGTTTATCTGCGACCACCTGTTTCTTACCCGACTGCCACACATAGAAGCTGCTGCCTGCCGTTACCAGCAATATGACTGCCGCTGCCACCTTCCAGCCGCTACGGCGGCGTATGGGCACTACGCGCGGCTCTGGCGCCGTTGCCAGCATCAGGCGATTACGCATCCGTTGTTCCATGGCTGTTTCGGTTTCTCTTTCCTCCACAGTTAAATGGGCTGTTAAGGCATGCTCGTCATAAGCATTATACCATCGCAGCAAACGATCCTTCTCCTCGTCACTGGCCGCGCCGGCAAGGTACTTTTTTGACAGTATGGCCAGTTCATTCATTTCCATCCGTGATATAATTTACAGGGTCCTATATAGTAATGTCTGGAAATAAGGGTGCTACCCTACCTCCGTCAAAAAAAAATTATAGACATTTTTAAAAAAGGGCGTGAAAGTAGTTGCGGAATTGGAGGCGCAGTCGCTGCAGGGCTTTGGTAATATGCTTTTCCACGGCTTTTTCGGAGATCTTCAGTTCCGTGGCAATTTCCCGGTTGCTCATACCCATATTGCGGCTATAATCGAATACAATGCGGCATTTTTCGGGTAGTTGCTTTAATTGTTCCTGCATGGATTGCTGGAGGAAATGTAACTGGGCGGTATCGTCTGTCACCGCCTGAACAGCTTCGGGGAGGGCTTCCACCGCTGTAACCGGGACCATTTTCGATAATTGTGTAAATACAGCGTACCTATTGGCCGTAGCCAGGTAGGCAGGCAACGACCGGATGATAGTTTGCGTCCTGCGCTGCCAAAGACCGGTAAGCACGTCCTGCACCACATCTTCCGCCAGCTCCCGGGAACGCAGGCGATCGTATGCCAGTACGTACAAACGTTTCCAGTAACGGTTGTAAATTTCTGTAAAGGCGTTGTGATCATCTTTACCCATCAGCTGAACCAGCTCATCATCAGCATAGTAGGAGTACTCGGTCATCATCTCTTATAAAAATGCCTGCAAAAATTAATGATTGGTTGATATTAGAGATTGTTATGAACCCAAAGCTAAGGTATACGGGGATGAGAAACAAGGGGTGAGAGGAAATTGGAAAATTGTTGATTGAAAGAAACAGATTAACTTATCTGTACATTTAAACGCTATATATACTAAAATGAGAATAAGAACCATTACGGTAGTGTTTTCTTTTATCTTATGGGGTATTGGTGGCTATGCCCAACCAGTAGCTGATAAGGTAGATGCTTTCATAAAGTATGAGATGAGAGAACGTTCCATTCCGGGCTTGCAGATGGCTGTTATTCAACATGGGAAAATCGTCAGGATGAGCAACTACGGTTTCGCCAACGTTGAATTCTCTGTTCCGGTAACAGATAGCACAGTATTCTCCATTAACTCTATTACCAAGGCCTTTACCGGGGTCGCAATTATGCAGTTGGTGGAAGAAGGGAAAGTGAATATTGAATCCCCCATTTCGCGTTATCTCGACAGTTTACCCCTGACCTGGCAAAAAGTTACTGTACGGCAACTGATGGGCCACATTTCCGGTCTCCCGGATATTACAGATACTTTAACCGATGAATTGTAAGTAAAAAAGGAGAAGATTCCTCCTGGGTGAAAGTAAAAAGCCTGCCCCTGTTTTTCCAGCCAGGTGAACGCTTTAATTATAATACCACCAATTACCTCCTTTTGGGAAAGCTCATCGACAAATTAAGCCGGCAGCCGTTCGTGAGCTTTATTCAACACAGACAACTGGATGTGTTGAATATGCAGCAAACCACATTTGGGAATTCTTTTGATGTATTCCATAGGAAAGCGCCTACGTATACTTATTACCATAAAGATGATAAAGGAGAACTTGTAAAGCAGAATCATTTGATGCAGACATACGAGGAATTCCCGGCTTTTTTGTTGACTGACGCAGGGATGTTCAGTACAGCGGGAGAAATGGCCCGTTGGATTATAGCTTTGCAACAGGGCAAACTGCTGAAAGACAAAAAAAGTATTCATACGATGTGGACGCCTGTGCGTCTCAATAACGGATCTCTTGACGGTTTTGGCGGTATCCTCAATGGTTACGCACTTGGATGGCCGGTTGTGGACCGGCCCAGGCACCCTGCTATAGCGCCCATTGGAGGAGGACGAGCTTCTTTATTTATCTATCCCCAGGATGATATTTCGATTATAATTCTAACGAACCTGACAGGATGCAGCCCGGAATCATTAGTGGAAGGGGTTGCTAAGTTTTATATAGCTGGTTTTGATTAGGTATTTTCAGGTTCTTTGTCCTTAAATTTGCATGTCGACTACAAAATTCGACGTAAAAACATCATAAATTTACTTATTTTACGCTATATTTGTAATATACTTACATAATAAAGGCATAAAATGATAGTCAATTTTAGTATTGAAAACTTTGGTTCCATCAAGGATAAGCAAACGCTTTCTTTTGAAGCAACTAAATCATCGCATCTTGAAAAACAATATGTGGTAAATACTGGTGGAGTTAAATTGCTAAAGCTGGCTTTAATTTATGGCGCAAATGCATCAGGCAAAACCACGATATTAAAAGCACTGGATTTTTTAAGAAATATAGTTTTAGAGCCTGTAGGGAAAAAAACAAAGGAGTTAGATTTTCATCCTTTTCTTTTTGATAGCCAAACACCTAAACAAAACGCTGTTATTACGATAACGTTTATTCAAAATGAAATAAGATACTATTATGAAGTTGAATTTTCCCCCAAGGCAATTGTAGCAGAGAAACTGGATTTCTTCCATCCCAACAAAGCGGGTGTTTTCAAAAGAAAGACAAACCTGGAAAACCAATTCACAGAGATCACTTTTGGTGGCAAGATTAAAATAGATAAAACTTCTGAAAAGATATTAGAATCAAACACTCTTTGGAACAATACTGTATTGGGTGGCTTTTTAAAAACAAACATTGAATTAAAAGAATTAAAGGAGGCTACAGATTGGTTTAGAGAATATCTGAAACCCCTGATTCTTACAACTACTGCATTAGAAGGCGATGTAACGTCGCACATTGACAACGCTAACATCTCAAAAGAGGATATTGTGAGTATTCTTAAAAAAGCTGATTTTAATATTTCAGATATACTCATTCAAGAAGAAGAAAGAGATATTCCTGAAGGTTTCATCACATTTATTGAAACCAAGTTGAATACCCCAAATGATAAAATAAATGAACTAAAAGCTAAAGGCAGGATAACCTCCCGAAAATTAGCATTCGAACACACCACAGAAGATGACAAAAAGTATACGCTGCATTTCGACCTGGAATCGCAGGGTACTAAAAGATATTATGGATTAGCTGGCATACTGGCGCTGCTCATTAAAAACTCAGTTGCATTTCCTATAGATGAACTTGAATCATCATTACATCCCGAATTGTATCGTCATTTCTTACTTTCATTTCTTTTGAATGCAGATAAATCTCAAATAATTGCAACAACGCATAACAGAGAAATCCTTGACAGCAGGGATATACTCAGAGATGACGCTATCTGGATTACCGATAAAGATGAATCCTGCTCAACTTCGTTATATTCACTAGCGGACTTTGACAGTTCGGTAATCAGGGACACCACAAATAGGCTAAATGTCTATAAAAGCGGCAAACTTGGTGGTGTTCCGCATTTAGGAGATTACTACATTGACATCGAAAAATGAGACAAAAAAGAGCTACTGCAATAAAGGCCAGGAAAACATTTGCGGTTGTTGTGGATGGAGATACTGAAGTGTGGTATTTGCAAATGCTAAAGAGAAACGAAAGGTCCATTAATGTTAACATTGAGCCTAAGATACCTCAAAGGAAAAGGCTTTCAGAACAATTTGAGATGGTAACGGAGCTGTCCAGAGACTACGACAAGGTTTTCTGGATAATTGATTTTGATACACTTGCAAGTGAGACAAAAAATACCCAAAAAGGAGTAAAAACTCCCGTTCAAACATTTTCAGAATATCGAAGGAAAATTAAATCTGAACATGATAATGTAATTGTGATAGTTAACAACCCGTGTCTTGAATTTTGGTTATTGCTCCATTTTGAACGTACATCAAAATATTTTAGCTCATGCGAAGGCGCTGAAAAGCAATTAAAAAAACATCTCAAAGATTATAAAAAGACACAAAAGTATTATACCAAACAGAATAATGATATTTACTTGCAACTAAAATCAAAATTAGCTACCGCAATAAACAATGCAAAACAACTGGGATGTTTTAATCCTGATACGCCTCAAAGCGCAATATCGGAGATGCCATTATTTTTTGAAGTAAATAAGTTGGGGCAGCTTTTTTAAGAATACCCACAGGCAATCCCCACTCCATTTTCTTAAAAAACATATACTATTCAGTACGCAATCTTTTTATTGGATTTGCATTAGCAGCCCGGTATACCTTTGTTCCAATAACAGCACTGCAGCAGAGCAATACAATCAGGAATGCACCGATGTAAGGCGTTGCTCCAATATTAGCATGATACCGGTAAATAACTCCAAAAATAAACTTGTTCGTAAACAAGTAGCCCAGCGCTGAACCAACCACAAATGCAATCAGGAGAATACGTATAAACTCCCGGTTGACTAATCCTATAATTTGCAGCACCGATGCACCCAGTACTTTGCGGATACCGATTTCTTTACTTCGCTTGTCTATGTTCAATGAAATTTGCGCAAATAAGCCTGATGCTGACAAAAGCAACGTAACTATGGCCAGGAAAAATGCAATCAACTTAAATGCCTGCGTCATCCGGATCTCCTTTTCAATTAAATCTGATTGCAAATATCCCCGGTAGGGTACATTGGGTATCAATTTACGCCAGGCTGCCTGCAAGTGCTGGGTTACCTGCGACAATCTATCTTTATCTGAGCGAACAACCACAAACTTATACTCCGCTGGTTTGGCCATACGTAACGCACAAGGTGGTACAAGACCATGTAAGCCGTATTCTTTGTAATCGTTCACAACTCCAACAATCGTGTAATTGATGCTATCCAGGGTGACCCGGTGACCAAGCGGTTCCTTTATCTGTAACCGTTGCAGAAAGGTCTGATTGACCAGGATAGATTCATCGGCATCAGCGCCATTATCGTAAAAATGACGCCCCTGAAGCAAACGGATTCCCATCGTGTTAAGATAGGCCTCCCCTCCTACCTGCGCGACCTGTACCTGGGTTTGCCCATTTTCAGCTTTGGCCGTCTGGGTGTAGGTGCCGTCACCAATTTGCTGCACACATCCGGCCACGCTTTTAATTTCCGGGTACTGCTGAATGGCCTGGGTAAAAACCCCGTACTCCCGGGGATTGCTGATCTCTACAACCGCCACCTCATTGACAGCATAGCCAAAATCGACTTTCTTTTGAAATAGGGCGTTTTGAGACATCACAATGCCAACTACCAATGCGAAGCACGACAAGCTAAATTGTGAGATCAACAGGAAACGTGTAAAACGGTTGGAAGCCGCAAGTGAAGTTTTACCTTTGAGAATCTGAACCGGCTGAAAAGAGCTAACGTACATTGCCGGGTACAGACCAGAAAAAATGGCACTGACTACGGGAATTGATACCAGGAATAACCAAAATCCATAATCCCGGCTATAGTCAGGTGAAAGTTCAACGTTTGTAAGTTGACTAACAGCCGGCAATAACAGATGGACAAACAACAACGCCAATACAGATGCCAACAGGCATAAAACAATATTCTCCGTTAAGAATTGACGGATTAGCTGGCTCCTGAAACCTCCCATTACCTTACGGATACCAATCTCTTTTAACCGTCCACTGGCAAATGCGATGGAAATATTGGTAAAATTGAAACAGGTGATAATTAAAATAAACAGCGACATGATGGCCGGAACTATAACAAGCACACCACGTGGATTAACCGTTAATTGGTTGCCATATACGTATCCCGGCATGTCAATATCCGAGGTGGTCGCCAACTCAGAGAAAGGTTGGAGGGAAAAGCCTGCTATGGGCCAATTGGAACGATTACGGTTATGAACCGCTACATAGTTATTAAGATCAGCCATTACAAAACGGGCCGCCTGTTTATCCTTTAATTTCACAAATGTTGTAATGAGATCCGGATTGGCCCAGTCGTCGGGGGCCACCTGCCCATTCACAAATCCATTATCAAATGAAGTGATGATATCGAACTGGATACTTGAATTTGCCGGGATTTTCTGTGTTACAGCAGCAACCGTATATATCTTAGAACGGCCTTCGGATCCAATGATCGTCAATGACTGGCCCACCGGAATTTGCTTTGGAAAGTATTTGTCTGCAAAATCTTCGCTGATGATTACCTGATCCGGTTGACCAAAACCGGACAGATTACCGGATTTCAGGGGGAAAGTAAAAAAATCGAATAGCGTTTTGTCAGCATAGTGAATATGCTCATCGAAAGTATTCTCCTTAATTTTCACAACAACTGCAGCGCTACTGAACCGGGCCACCTGTTCCGCCCCGGCAGGTTCTTTCTGCATGGCCTGGGCTAAAGGTAAGGGCACAACGGCCCAGGGCTGCCTGCTTCCATCAACCAACCGCACACTGTTCAGCCGGTAAATTTGCTCGGTGTGAACGTGATTCAGATCAAAGTTAGCTCTGTAGTTATAGTTGAGATATGCCAGGATACAACAGGCAATAGCAAAGCCTAAGCCTACTACGTTGAGGACCACATAAATCTTGTTGCGCCAAAGAACACGTAAAGCGATCTTCAAGTAGTTCGAGAACATAAGGTTAATTTAAAAAGACCGTTAAACAGTTTAGTTCCATAGCGCCAACCCGGAAATATTGAAGTCAGCGCCGGTATTTTACCTGGGCAACAACTACCATACCACTTGTTGCCTATTTGTTCGCCCCGCTGTGGTGGCTATGTTTGCCTTTCTGTGGCGGATAGTTTAATAAGTAATATGTACGGATACGGACATACCTGTTCAGTTTTAATGATCAATTAGCGAACCTAATGGGATGTAGCCCGGAATCATTAGTGGAAAGGGGGTTAAGTTTTATATGGCTGGTTTAAATTGAGTAGATGTCGAATGGCTCAGGTAAACAATAATAATTGTAAAAATCAGAAGTAAGGCGTTCAGGGTAATAGTTCAGGAATTATTATTCAACTTTTTATCTTCCGCAATCTTGTATAGCTTCTCATTTATTTTGTCCAGATAAAATACAATATCATTTATTCTCAATACCCATCTGATAATCATTATCTGAATTACGAAAAACAAAATTCCTACGATCAGGAAAAGTATAGGGGCACTGAGATTGTTCATAAATGTGTTTTTATAGATTGTTTATATAATAAAGTAATACCCCACTCCGGAAAGGAAAGTACTATAACTAATACAGAAATCTACTAAAAATGGTAAATGAGGAGCCTTTCACAGTAATTCGGCTATTTGAGGATTTCCAATAACGAGTTAAAATCCGGATAGCTAAGTATATGTTAGTTATATCGAGATAGAAATACAAAAACTATTTGAATTTTGTATTCACTGGGCAACTTTGACAGTTCAGTAATCAACGACGCAACAAACAGACTTTAAACCTACTGGATAATTTCTTGAACATTTATAATAAATAACTATTAAGATAATTTGGACTTTTCTTTTTTGTATTATATTATTGCGCCCGAAATACTATTTGCAATGAAACATCTTAAGTACAAGTAAAAGCTTCGTTAATCCATAAGGTGTAATTTTTCAAACCCTATTTCACGAATTTCTCTATTAACCCGGTTAAAACCCATTACTCAAGTCTTTGCAATTCACATATATTTTCATCTTTAAAACGCTATTTATGAAGCAACCAATCGCAGCATGGCTAATTGGATTTACTATTCTTATGTCCAGTTGTCGAAAAGACGAACCAGCAACACTCCAAAAGTTAAATTCAAATGCGTTCGCTAACGTTAACGCCAATACGATGACGGAAGATTCGGATGAGGTAACCGGTAGTAAGAATGATGTCGTTGTTGGAAACCATGATTATAATTGGGGCGGCCCTGGCATTTACTACAGTATTGTAGACGGGCAAGTTTCCCAGGTAGACTACTACTATGGCAAGCTGGAGGTTACAGGGCGTTACAGGACACGTAATTTGCAGGTAATGGTTACAATCCCTTATCAATATGACTACAACAGATATAATGGTCGTGTTTACAAAATCGGTCCCGCTGAACAAGGTGACGGGAATCCAGTAATAAGCTTTATTGGAACTCCTGGAGATATAGTAGGTACATATTCATACGGTTCTGTGGGAACAGTTCAGGCAACCAGCCATACGCAGACACTGCAAACGAATGGGAATGCTATTTATGGCGCCAGCGAAAAAAGAACCATTGTTACATCTGTGAACGGAGGTACGAAAGTTATGGCCGGCTTTAATGCCGAAGTTATAGAAATTGGTTCGGAAATTGAGGCGGGATTTACCGTTCAAAGTGCGAGAAACGAAACCGGCGTTCACTCTGGGGAAGTAAGCTATACTTTAAAGGTGGCTGTGAGCGGCTGGACATCTCAATACCCTAATTTTCAAAGAACAGCAAGTTTAAATGGTGCATTCTATGGTACGGTTAGAGATTAAATACCTACTTTCAGTTATATTTCCGGCGCTTATTTCCAATAGCTGCTCTACTGATCAGTATAATCAAAAGGGCTTTATCAGTGAGATATCCCACACTTCCTTTTTTGATCCAAAGGCTGGTTGGGGCAAAGTATATACCTTTAAACCTATCGGTATTGCCTATCAGCCCAAACAGCAGCTCATGATCATAAGCAGGTTAAAGGTCCCAGACACTTTGCATTTGATTCAGCTTTCGAAAGCCGATCAAGATAAAATCACAGCAAAATATGGAGATTTTCGTTTCCTGGGAGCATTTGAAGATCATAATCTCCCTTTTGAGCTATCACACCTGATGTATTTAAATCCTTTTAACCTGGATATTTTGCAGATCGACAGAATGACTGCAGATGCACAAGGAACTGAGAAACTCACACGGGCAATACTTTACATGAAGGATAGTGTCAACTATATGAGAGAAAACGCACTTTTTGTTAAACAAAACAAATAGTTTTCTTTTCATATCGGAATAAGAAATTGGCGATACCGGCAACGACACCGCCAGTTACCAAAAAGCCCCCGCAGCACACGCTACAGGGGCTTTCCTTATCATTAACCCATTTTATTTAATTTCCTGTAACATCTCCTTCACTGCCGCTTCCAGCTGGGTATCCTTACCCGCCAGGAATTCTTCATACCGAAGCGGCACCCTGATGTCCGGTTCCAGCTGAAGGTTTTCCGTAGGGCGGCCTTCTTTACCGATAGTGCCAACCATTGGAATACCGAATACCATGGTTGGATCGATCTGTGTTTCCCACCAAACGGCGGTTCCGGTACCGGGTACCGGCATACCGATCAGTTTACCGAGGTTACCTTGTTTATAGATGTATGGGAAGATGAATGCATCGCTGTAGTTCCCTTCGCTCATGAGTACACAGCTCGGCTCCTGCCATTGGCCGGAGGGTTCACCGCCTTTAAGCTTTTCACCCTGTGGCGCAAACTCAAGGTATTTTTTACCACTCAGGAAGTTGTACAGGTCGTCGTGCAGCCATCCGCCGCCGTTGAAGCGGGTATCTACAATCAGGGCTTTCTTATCGCGGTTGCGACCCATTACTTCATCGTATACAGAACGATAGCTGGCGTCGTTCATGCCTTGTACGTGTACGTAGCCTACTTTTCCGTTGCTGAGTTTATCCACCATTTCGCGGGTATTTTCCACCCAGCGTTTATACATGAGCGTACTTTCTTCACCGGCGGATATTGGTTTCACGGTTTCATCCCAGCGGGCTTTAGTATCAGGGTTGTAGATGCTTACCAACACGTTGTTGCCTGCTTTGCGGTTCAGTAACGATGCCCAGTCGGTTTTAGCGGTGATGTTTTCGCCGTCTATTTTTTCAATGATGTTACCTTTCTTCAGTTTGCTGGAGGCTTTGTCGAAGGGACCACCGGCGATGATGTCATCTACTTTGAGGCCATCGCCTGTGGAGGTTTCATCATACAGCAAGCCTAAAGATGCAGTGGCGTCGCCATTCATTTGTTGCGGCGAGTAGCGGCCACCGGTGTGGGAGCCATTCAGTTCTCCGAGCAGTTCGCTTAGCAGCTCTTCAAAATCATAGTTGTTGCTGATATGCGGGAGGAAGCGGGCATAGTTATCGCCATACATTTTCCAGTCGATGTTACGGATCGTAGGATCATAAAATTTCTCTTTCACCTGTTTCCATGCATGCCAGAAAATGTATTTACGTTCCTCGTCCTGGTTCAGCGACAGCTCTGTGCTGATAGACACCGGCGTAATTTTGCCGCTGTTGGCGTCTACCTTTACCACGCTGCCACGGTTACCGACAAAGAGCGTGTTGCCATCTTTGCTTAACTCGATGCTGCCGGGTGTACCGGCTAACTTGGCGAGGATCTTTGTTTCACCGGTTCTCGGCTCAGTCATCCACAGGTCGTAGCCCTTCTCAAAAGAGGCCATGTAATATAGTTTGCTGGCATCTTTGCTCAGCACGTAGTCGCTGATGGAGGCGCTGTTGATAGTAAGTTTTACCTTCCTGTTTTCAAGGTTATTGAAATCGGGATGAAATACTTTTTTCGCGTCAGCAGAATCCTTGGCTTTCAGCGTGGAGTCTTTGGCTGCTTTGCCGCCGGTGGCTTCTTTTTCTTTCAGGAGATTAAATTCGTCTTTCGACAGCTTATAGTTATCATAAGCTTCCTGGTCGAAGAATACGGCGAAGATATCTACTTCGCGGCTGCCTTGTTTGGCAAGTGATTTACGTCCTTCGCGACTGCTGGCCCAGGTGAGCATTTTTCCACCGGCGCCCCATTTGGTACCGCCTTCGCCAAAACCGCTGTTCACGGGGTAAACGAATGCTCCTTTACCATCGGCGGGAATAAGCGTGGCATTTTTCGTGGTGAAATAACCCTGCTGGTCATCTGCAGCTATCCATTTGCCATCGGGGCTCCATTCAAAGCTCCAGTCGCCATCCGAGTAGGAATGGTTACGGCCTGCGGGCAATAAGGTGCGACTTTTACCGGAGGCGATGTTGAATACCTTCAGGACATTGCGGTTTTCTATATAAGCAATTTCTTTTCCATCCGGAGAGAACAGCGGCTGGAATTCTTCTGCTGAGGTGGCGATCACCGGTTCTTCCTTCAGCAGGGTGGCAGCAAAAAAGTAAGGTTCTTCTTTGCGCACTTTGGTAGTTTGAAAGATGTCCCAGTTGCCGTTGCGTTCTGCTGCATAGATGATGCTTTTGCCGTCGGGCGACCACTGCACCATCCTTTCCTGTTGGGGCGTGTTGGTAATACGTTTAGTAAGATTGCCTTCCACGCTGGTAACAAACACTTCTCCCCTGGCTATAAATGCCATTTCCTTACCGTCGGGGCTCATGGCGAACTCGGTGGTGTTGCCGCTCACGGGTACATTTTTCACAATACCGGCCCGTCCATCATTAAAGATGCTTACTTCCAGCTTACGCGGTTGTTCGCCTTCTTTCAGCGTATATATTTCACCGTTATAGGTGAAGCAAAGGGTATTGTTATCTGCTTTGGACAGGTTACGCACCGGGTGTTTGGTAAAGGTGGTGAGCTGCTGCATGCTGGCTTTATCTGTGAGAGAACCTTTGAAGAGGTTCTGTGAGATACCGCCTTTTTCGCTGAGATAATAAATATCGTTGCCATTGCCGAATACAGGTTCCCTGTCTTCCCCAACATACTCCGATACCTTTTCATAACTGCCTTTTGCAATATTCATTACCCAGATATCGCGGGTAACAGAAGATACGTGGTGTTTACGCATCGGATCTTCATATCCTTTCCGGTCCTGGAAGATGACTTTATCGCCTGCTTTGTTGTAATGCGCTACATCGGCTCCTGCGGCGCTGAGCAGTGTGGCGCGGCCACCGGTTACCGGAACGGTATACATGTTCCGGAACAGGCGGTACGGAAATCTTACGCTGGCGGCAGGTGCGTTGCGTGCGCTCCCGAAAAGTACCTGTTTGTTGTCGGTGGTGAAGTCGTACGGAAAATCGCCGGCGCTGTTGCTGGTAACGCGTACCGGTGTGCCGCCTGCGGCGGGCATCACAAACACGTCGAAGTTGCCATAACGATCGCTCGCAAACGCAATGAATTTGCCATCGTGGCTCCATACCGGGAGCATGTCATGGGCTTCATGAATGGTGAGTGGAACGGCCACTCCCCCTTTGGTATCTACCCGGTAAATATCTCCTTTATAGCCAAAGGCAATGGTGTTGCCGTCGGGAGAGATAGAAGGGTTCCTGAGCCATAGGGCATTTTCCTGGGCATAGGCAGTGGCGGCCATGAGGATGGCTGCACATCCGAATAATAATCTCTTCATAAGCGCTGATTAGATATCTGTTGTTAAGCAGCTAAAGAAAGCTGACGCGCCAATGTATAAAAATAACCGCTTTTTATCAAGCAGGATAGTGACCAGTGGTTATTTGAAGGTAAGACGGATAAACCGCGGGCGGTACAACTGTGGCTGGGCGGCCAGCTCATGAAGGAAATTGAACGCATTGACATTGTAGCTGATGAGCAGTTCACCCGGCTTTGATAAGTTGGGGTGCGCCTTGGCGTTATATACAAGGAAATGCTTGTTTTCCTTTGTTTCCGGGCATTCCCATATTTTGATGACCGGTCCGAAAGGCCCGGCAGGACTGAGACCCAGCCGCAGCCCGACTACAGGACTTATACCGTCCACCTGGAAGATGAGGGCATAACGGCCATCCTTCAACGGCGTTACACTCAGTTCATTGGAGGCATGTGCGGTTACCGCAGCCGCCTGTTGAATGTTCGCCGTCCATTGCTGCCCGTTCCAGTAGCGCCATCTTCCGAAATCCTCGATATCCGCTGGCAACACACGGGCTACGAGCACTTCTTTCTGTAATCCCTTTACGCCATAAACGTACACGTAGCCATCCGGGTTGGGCGCGCCTGCCCGGCGGGTATTCACGAAGATGCCGACTCCAAAAGTGATATGCTGACTGCTATCCAACGGCTGAAACAAGGGCGTATCCAGTTGGCGGTGGTTGGCAAAAGGAGGCCGGCTACCGGGCGGCAATACAATAAGGGCATTGCCTGTTTCAACAAAACCGAAAACTTCGCTGCCAATATTGCGAATACGGTATGCTACTATGTAAGTGCTGTTTCCTTTTTCATGATTAACAAAACCGTCGCCCAGCCAGTAATAGTCGCCTTTAACTGCGGCAGGTGTGCGGGGTTCAAACATCGTTGCATCCGAATAGAAGCGGATATTTTTCTCCAGCGGCTCATTACCTTTCAGCATCGCCACGGAATTGTGGATCATGGTTACATCCGACTGAAGTTTGCCATCCCGGATAGTTCCGGTCATGGTGTCGCTGAAAAGCAGCAGGGTACTGTCTGCCGCGCCGGCGGTATCTACCCCATTCACCGGAATGCTGAAAATGCCATCGCCGCCAAACCAGCCGGATTGGCGGATAAAGAGTGCATTCCAGTCGTTCGCCGGCGCCACGCTATAAGACAGGTGCACGGTATCCCTGCTTTGCAGGGGCACGGTGTCCAGGCGGTTTTCCGCGCAACAGTTGCTGATCAGTAATGCCAGTAGCGTTATCATCTCCCGTAAATTTAATAAAAAAAGCCCTTGCAGTACAATATGCTGCAAGGGCTTTAGTCAAACTATTTATTACTACCAGGCGCGGTTACGACCTACATAAATATTCTTCGCGTTATAATAGGTATCTCCGGCGGGGCCATTGCTGCCACTGGAGCCTTCCATCTGCATGTTGATGATAATATACATGGGCTTGCCCACAAAGTTAGCCACATGCATTCCCTTCCATACGTTGTCGATGTAATAATGAATATTCACATCGGTAGCGCTCACCTTAGTGATCCAAACGCGGTAGTTATGCCAGTTGCCGGGAGATGATACACTGGTTAAGATACTGGACACATCCTGCCAGGTTCTGAAAGTATTCTGCCAGTTGGTGGCGTTCCCCTTAAACTCCAGGATATCGCTTTCCGGAGGCCAGCTGTTAACGCCGGTAAGCCAGAAGGCAGGCCAGGAACCGGCTACAGACGGCGCCTGAAAATCTCCTTTTACTTCCCATTCGGGGAACTGGTCGTTGATCAACACCTGTGCTTTAGCATGCACAGCGCCACTATGGTAGTGAATGGGCAGATAAGGGTCACTGCTGCTGTTACCTTCGTTCCAGTTGATGCGGGCGGCCTTAATAGTAAGGACTCCTGCATTCAGGTAAATGTGATTATGGTCTGAACTGCTGCCATACATACGTGCGGTACCGTTATGATCCGATCCCCAGGGATAGAGATAGTTCCAGGCCGCTTCAAAGGCACTGTAGCTGGCAAACGAACTGTTGTCCAGTACGGTTTCCCAGGTGAGTGCAGCAGCTGCCTCTGTTTTGGCCAGCGCTGCATTTTCAACCGGCTGAAGTTTGTCGGACGCCTGCTTGCCGCACGACAGGATCACGGAGCTGCTAAGCGCCAATAGGATTTTCATACTTGTTTTCATAAAGTGGAGTTTTTATGGTGAATAATAAAATACTTCCCTATTTTCCATCCACGCCTATATTGGGAGGTGTTAACAACAATGGGGTCCCATATAGATCTTTTACTGTTTTATCCGGCAATGCGGCGCCCTTGTGCAGGGCAGGCGAACCCGGTTGCAAACGAAATGCTTCCAGCGCCTCCATGCCGTGCATGCCGGTTAACGGCGCTGCCCGGAACTGCGGATCTTTTGAAACCGCCGCTTTATCGGCCGGCCGGTTAAGATGCCTGCCAAAATAAAGGTTGTTGCTGTACACATTCCGTTTGCTTTTATTCATGATGTAGTCTGCCGTG
Source organism: Chitinophaga sp. ARDCPP14 (assembly GCF_051362515.1). Taxonomy (NCBI): domain Bacteria; kingdom Pseudomonadati; phylum Bacteroidota; class Chitinophagia; order Chitinophagales; family Chitinophagaceae; genus Chitinophaga; species Chitinophaga sp. ARDCPP14. Next base: position 143,903 of record NZ_JBKIXB010000005.1, read on the forward strand.
CCGAGGGTATAAAAGATATTGTTGGCAAAATAGGTACTGTCGGCATAACCAAACCAGTTGCCCATTTCTACCAATGTGCTATCCATTTTAATATCTCTTTCTGGCAGGTAAATAACGTTGTTGTATATACGTGTATTTACTACGGGGCCGGTTATATGAAAAACCGGCGCGAAGCCCGCGTGTTTACCGGTGGTGCGCAAACCATCGTTCATGCTAACGTTGTAACGGATGATGGTTCCTTTATTGCCGCAGCTTTGCGGAGCTTTGGCACTTCCATCGTCACATACCAGTACAAAGCCACCGTCGTTATCATGACTGTAATTATATTGTATCACGGTATTATTGCAGTTCCAGTCGGAGTCGAATCCTTGTCCATCCCACGGCGCTTTATGATCGCTTACTTCATTGTATTGAATCAGTGCATTATCGCAGCTCCAGGGCCATATGCCGGCTGCCGATTCTGTATCAGGCAATAAGCGGGGGCTGTCCCGCATGATGTTATATTCCACCAGCACACCGTCGCAGCCGGTAGGCACAATTCCATCGCCGGGCACGCCTTCTATCAGGTTACCGCGGATCACCACATGCTCATTGGGAAACCAGTCTGTTCTGGACCAGTTGCCGTTTACCAGGATGCCGTTGCGTTGACAACGTTTAATGGTACAATCTGCCACCAGGATGCTGTCGAATTTCGAGCGGGTGTGCCGGCCGCCGTTACTGAAAATAATGCCTGCCCCGCCGCCGTCTTTCTTTACCAGGCTGCCGTTTACATCATGCACATCTACATTTTTGAGATAGATATTGGAAGCAATACCGTAGTCGGATAACTGCACCAGTATGCCCGCGCGATGTGCCTTCACATCCGGGCCGTAGTTGGAAATATCCAGGTTACGGATTTCCCAGCCTTCTGCGTTCAACAGGTATAACGTTGCCGGCATTACGCCATTGCCCTGGATGCGTGGTTTGTATCCTTCTCCATACTGGTCGATGGTGATCAGCTGTTGCGCGTGGCCGCTCCCCTGCGGCTTCAGCTGCCCTTCATAAATGCGGCCTGCGTGGAAGCGGATCTGATCGCCCGGTTCAAAAACGTGGCTGTTCACCTGCTGCAAACTGCGCCAGGCTTGTTGTTCCGACAACCCACTATTGGTATCCTTACCCGTAAGGGCATCTATATAATATGTATTGGGCACAGCAGCAACAGCAGGTAAACCCGCCATCATGGAGAATAATACGGCGCTCTGAAAAACCTTTCTAATATTCATTTCAGTTATCTTTTAAAATACATTTACCAGCCTGGTGTTTGCGCGAGGGCAGACGATTTCATTTTCTCCGCCTGTGGTATCGGATACCAGTACATCTTTGGTTGAAACACCCTTCCTTCCACTTCTGCTTTTTCATAAGTAAACGTATTAGCGTTCACACGGGTGATGTTTACACCATACACCGGTGTATTGAACAAGGCTACCCCCAGTTCCCAGCGGCGCACATCCCAATAGCGGTGTTCTTCAAAGGCCAGCTCCACCCTTCTTTCATTGCGCACCTTATCGCGCAGGGTGGCGGTGTTCCATTGACCAGCCAGCAACAGCGGCATCTTAACGGAAGCCCGGTCACGTACCTTGTTGATGGCTTCAAGGGCTGTTAAGCCGAAACCCTGCGGATCCTGACCGGGGCCATATGCCTCGTTCATGGCTTCCGCATAATTGAGATAGATTTCACCAAGACGGAAGAGGATCCAGGTGTGCACGCTGGTTTTATTCTGTACCAGGTCGAGGTTTTCATCCACATACTTTTTCAGGTAATAGCCTGTTTTGGTGGCACGGTCTACTCCCCTGCCTTCACGGCCACCGGTAAATGCCTCTACGGCACGGCCTTTCCACTGCGAGTTATTAAGGATCACGGTCATGGCTAAACGCGGATCCCGGTTATCGTACGGATGCGCTACCTGAGCTGGATTACTCCAGTTAAAAGTGCTACCGTCGGTCATTTCATAGGCATCTACCAGGTTTTGCGTGGGCGTGGTGCCACTGCCGCCGCCATCATAACCAATGGGATAGTTGGCCCGTTCAAAGCCATTGCCGGGTGCATAGCGGTGTGCAAAAATGATCTCTTTGCTGGTGGTGCTGCGGAACAGTCCACGGTAATCATTTTCCAGCTGATACGCATTCAGGTCAATCACCTCTTTTGCTGCCTTTGCAGCGGCTATCCATCGCTCCTGTAAATGTCCTTTGTTATTGAGGCTGCTCGCATAATAAAGGAGCATGCGGCTTTTCAGCGCCAGTGCTGCGCCTTTGGTAGCTCTTCCCAGATCGTTATCGGGAACTGTTACCGCCAGGTGCGCAGCAGCAGAATCGCATTCCGAAGTGATAAACTGCACGCATTCATCGTAGGTGTTGCGGGGCAGGTTGAGGCTGTCCGACAAGGCCAGTGTTTTAGTAATGAGCGGTACGCCGCCATAGCGGGTTACCAGTTCAAAATAAAAGTAGGCGCGCAGAAAACGGTTTTCATAACGCCAGCGCTCCAGGTCGGCCGTCATATTGCGGTAAGTTTGCTGCGCGGTGGCGTCGGGGTTCAGCTTATACATGTTGAGGTCCACATTACCGGATTGTTCCAGGTAAAGATTGGTGCGGCGTATAGCCGTATAAGTGGTATTCCAGTTATCGTCCGGATTTATGTAGGGGTTCCAGCTGCCGTTATTATAGCGTTGAATGGCGCTGCCTTCCCAGGTAAATTCTGCATCATCGGTAGCTGCGTCGAGCATGGCATTATCCAGCCGGTTAAAGCCATCGGGCAAAAAGCCATAAGTGCCTATAAGGAAGTCACGTGTTCTGGCGTAGGAAGAAAATACTTCATCCTTCGTTAGCTCCGTACTTATCTGCCTGTCCAGGAAATCTTTCTTACAGGATGCGGTGATGAGTGTAACTACTCCTGTAAAAAATAACCAAAACTTATATTTCATAACTTGAAATTTTTTGTTGAGATGATGATCATAATTGCACCCGTACACCAGCGTTCATGGAACGCATAGCAGGATATCCGCTGAGTGTTTCAGGATCAGCAAAATGAATATGGTCCAGCGAAAACACATTGGTGGCGTTCACATACAGCCGTAGTTGCTGCATCCGGATGCGCGACAATAGCGAGGCCGGAAAAGTGTATCCCAGTTCAATGTTGCGCAGTTTTATAAAGCTGCCGTTGCGCTGCCAGAAGTCTGTGGAGCGGTAGTTGTTATCATTGGCTGCAGTAGTAAGCCGCGGATAAGTAGCGGTAGCGGCAGTTTCCGGCGTCCACCGGCCCATCGCAATGGGCGCTGCTTTTGCATCATTTACAAAAGCCCATACCAGCGGGCCGGATAACATAATGCTGCGGTTGGTGACGCCCTGGAAAAATGCATCCAGGTCAAACCCTTTGTATTGTACGCCCAGGTGCAAACCGAAAGTCCACTCCGGCAATACAGGTTTGCCAATGGCTACTTCATCATAAATATCGATGATGTGGTCGCCGTTCTGGTCTTTGTATTTGATATCGCCGGGTTTTACCGGTGCGAAGATCTGTTGCGGGCTGTTGTTCACATCTGCCTCATCTTTAAAGAACCCGATAGCCTGTAATCCAAAAGGCTGCCCGATGCTTTGACCGGTGCGGTTAAGATAGGCATAGGGTTGTTGTGCTTCTGCCATATACAATATTTTATTCCGGGCGAAAGCTGCGGAGGCAGTAGCAAAATAACTGAAGCTGCGTTTTACTTCGCTCTGGTATCCCAGTTGCAATTCAAAGCCCCTGTTTTGTACGCTGCCTACGTTTTCGGCTGGCAGGCCCACGCCTATGTAGCCGGGAACAGCGCCGTATCTTTCCGCCAGGATATCTGTTCTCTTTTCGTCGAAGATATCGAGCATCAGGCTGATTTTATTATTCAGCAGCGAGGCATCTATACCAATATTGGCCCTGCGGTCTTTTTCCCAGGTAATGCCGGGGTTCGCGAGACTCCCTTCATCCATACCACCGGCATAATGATTATCCGTGCCAAAGTAATATCCTCCGCCGCTGTTGTAATACTGGCTGTAAGGAAACCGGCGTCCGCCCACCTGGTCGTTGCCCACCTGGCCATAAGAGGCCCGTAGTTTCAGGAAGCTGATCCACTCTGCCTGTTGCAGGAAGTGTTCTTCAGATAAGATCCATCCGGCGGATATGGCCGGGAAAAAGCCAAAGCGTTTGCCTTTGGGGAAATTCTCTGAACCGTTGTAGCCAAAGGAAAAATCGCCGATGTATTTTCGTTTATACGCATACGTTATCCTGCCGGCAGTACCCTGATGTGCATAGGGAACGTTATTACCGGATATGGTATAAACATCCTGCTGGTAAAGTAACAACGCATCAATGCTATGATCGCCGAACGTACGGTTATAGGTAAGATTATACTGGGTGTTGGTGCGTCTCCACTGGTCGTTCACCCCATCGTTTTCCACGATAGTGGTGTTATCACCAAACTTGTTGTAGATGGTGTCTCCTGCCGGGTTCCTGAGTAGTTGAAATACGGCGAACTGCTTGGTTTTATCGTCATTTCCCTGGAACCAGTTATTGAAAGATACTGCTGCACCGGCTTTTAATCCCGGTGTAATCTGATCCAGGACATAGCTGAGGCGCATGGTCGCCTGCAGGCTGCGGGCGTGCGTGGTAGCTACACCACGACCCAGTACCAGTCCTACGGGGTTACCGCGGTATACCGAGGTGCCGCCGTAAGAGTTATCGGGATTGCGTACCGGGAATGCATTTGGCGGTATCAGCATCATATTGTTCCATATTTCCGGGGCGCCAACGCCGGGATAGCTGCGATCCTCCACCCTTCCGGCCAGGTCCAGTGAAGTACTTAAGCGCCGCGTTACTTTAATATCCACGTTGGAGCGGAAATTATAACGCAGGAAATTGGCGTTGGAGCTTTCTTCTCTTTTTTTATCGGTGTTCTTATACAGCCCGGTGTTCTTCAGTACGTTCAGCGATACAAAATAGGTAGCGTTGCTGTTGCCGCCGGTGAGGTTCAGGTTGTACTCCGACATGGGCGCGGACTTCTTCAGCACTTCATCATACCAGTTTACATCGGGATGAAAATATTTATCGTTGCCGCTTTTGTAGGCGTCCAGGTCTGCGGATGAGTACTTGTCTGTTTTACTTTCATTCCGTAATGCCTCGTTGTAGAGGGTGGCGTAGTCGTACGATCCAAGGAAATCCGGCAGTCGCTGCGGACGCTGAAAACCGGTTTGCGCGCGGAAGGAGATTTTAGGTTTGCCGTTGAAGCCTCTTTTGGTGGTCACCAGCAATACGCCATTGGCGCCGCGGATACCATACATGGCAGTAGCGGTGGCATCTTTCAGCACGGTGATGCTTTCTATTTCATCTGCTGCCAGCTGATCAAAAGGACTTTCAAATCCGTCTACAAAGGTAAGGAGTCCTGACCCTCTGTACGAACTAACGCCGCGTATGGTCATGGATGGCGCATCATAGCCTGGTTCACCGCTGCCCTGCATAACGGTGAGCCCCGGTACACGGCCATACAGGCCATTGCTCAGGGTGGCGGCGGCTGATTTCCGTAACACGTTGCCGTTCACCCGTCCATAGGCGCCGGTTACTTTCCACCACGCCTGTTCTCCATATGCCACAGGTACCTGCCGGGAGGTATCCGCTGTTGCCGAGGCAGAGTCGGCAGCAGATTGTGCCAATGCCGCAACGGACAATAGTGTGCCCGTTGCCGTTAGCAAAGCTGTTCTTTTTATTTTATATATGCAGTTCATTGTTTCAGTATTGAAGTTTACAATCGGGCGTGGCGTTACCAGCCTGGGTTCTGGATCATGTATTGTTTGTAGATTTCCACATTGGGGAAAGGATACAGGTACATTTTATCGTTCCACACCCTTTGTTCAAACACTACCTGGTCGAAATGGAATTCACTGCTGCCGGTAATAGGCTTCAATCTCAGGCCATACATCTTTCCGTTCATCACCCCTTCGTCGCCGGCAATTTTCCAGCGGCGTACATCCCAGAAGCGATGTTCTTCAAATGCCAGTTCCACGGTGCGTTCATTTCGTATAGCCGTCCTCATTTCTTCTTTTGTTTTACCCGAAAGTGCAGGCATGCCGGAGCGGGCGCGTACCGTGTTGATGGCAGTATACACTTCCGTAACGGGGCCCTGCGCTTCATTCAGCGCCTCTGCATAGTTGAGATAAAATTCGGCGAGGCGGAATACGGGCCAATTGATGGTAGCGCCGTAGGTTGACCAGGTAACACTGCGGGGCAGGAACTTATGCAGCCACTGTCCGCCGCCACGGTCACCGCCATGCAGGGCAGGTTTGCCATCTGTTTTGATGTACATCTGCACGGCTCCTATTTCGCTATTCCAGTTGGCGCCGTTGTATCCTATTGATTGTGCAAAGCGCGGGTCCAGCGAAGCGTACATGGCATTGGCGTTATCGCCGGATTCCGGCCAGGTTTGGGCACCACCGGTTTTCTTTTCATACAGTTTCACGAAGTTCATTGGCACAGAAATACCATACCATCCTCCGTACATATTCACCGGCATGGTGAAGTTGAAATAGTCGCCATAAATGCCCCACCAGCCGCTCGATTTATTCGCGAGGATGATTTCCGCGTTATCCGGCTGTGACCACACGTACTCATAATTCTTATCTGCGCCAAACTCGGTGATCAGGCGGCAGCTGCCGGTGGGCGCCCAGTCGAGCACTGCTTTGGCGGCATCCGCGGCCTTCTGCCAGCGGGCAGCATCGTAGTTATGATAGCCCACCAATGTAGCGGTAGCGTCGGTGGTGGCTACATATGGGGTGGCGCTGTTGAACAACGGGCTTGCTGCATACAACAGCACGCGCGATTTCAATGACAGCACCGCGCCTTTGCTGATGCGGCCCCGGAGGAAACCTTCCTGTGCAGGCGGCAGCCCGGTTACAGCAGCATCACAATCGGCCACGATGAAATTGATACAATCTTCCAGTTTGTTACGCGGCAGTTTCAGATCGTCGCTATTGAGCAAACGCCTGTCTACAATAGGCACGCCGCCATAACGCTTCACCAGTTCAAAGTACTGCAGGGCGCGCAGGAAACGCGCTTCTGCTTTCAATTGTGTTTTATATTCCGCGGTGGCATCCGGCACACCGTCGATGCGCTCCATAAAAATATTAGCCTTGCGGATGGCTTTATAGTGCGTATTGAAATCATCTTCCGGGTTATCGTTGGCGTTCCATTGCCCTTCGTTAAAACGGTTGGCGCCTGGCCAGCTGTCCGCAATATCCCCTTCATCACAGGCCGCCGCCAGCACACCGGCTACGATGCCGCCGCTGCTCGAAGTACTCCAGCCGGTAGGTAATCCTGAAGGCATGCTGTTGCCATATACATCATACAGAAATGTTTCTGCATTCCTGATCTTTGAAAAGATAGTATCTTCTGTAATATCCACGGATGGCGGCTTCTCAAGAAAATCCCTTGTGCAGGAAAAGAATGCGCCCAGCAGCAGACTTAATATGATATAGTATTTTACTTGTTGCATAGTTTGTATTTTTTAGAACTGCAGATTCAACCCCACGTTGTATACCTTTTGTTGCGGATAAAACTGGCCGCGGCCATCCGGCGCTTCAGGGTCGTATGTTTTCAGGGACGACCAGGTAACGAGGTTCATGCCATTGGCATATACCCGTACGCTGCCGATCTTTGCGCGTTTCAGGATGCCATCTGTAAAGGTGTAGCCAACTTCCACGTTCTTGAGTCGCAGGTAGCTGGCATCTTTCAGCCAGTAGCTGGAACGCTGATAGTTGTTGCCGGCAGGGCTTTGCGACAAGCGGGGAAACGTAATGTTTTCACCAGCCTTATACCGTTCTTCGTTCCAGCGCTCCATGTGTACCGACATTGCATTGCGCCAGTCGGTGTCAAATGGCCATGCCGCCATTTGCTCCAGGTATACGGAAGCTTTGCCGGCGCCCTGGAACAGCACCGAGCAATCGAATCCTTTATAGGCTGCACCGAAGGAGAAGCCATAAATGATTTGCGGGAGCTGCGAGTAACCGATAGGCATCTGGTCGTCGTTGTTGATGACGCCATCACCATTCACATCTTTATAGCGGATATCGCCGGGCTGGAGGGCATCCCTGCCATTGGCGCCGGGCGCATAGGACGACTGTGGTCTTTTTGCGTCATTGATCTCGTCCCAGGTATTGAACAATCCTTCTGCCACCAGGCCAAAATACTGTCCTACCGGGTTACCGGTTTCGTTTTGATAGGCGTATAAGCGCGGAGCTTCATCTTTAAATTCTATTTTATTACGGGCAAAAGAGTAGTTCGCTTTTACCCAGTAGTTCACTTTGCCAGCATAGTCGTTGTAGCCGGCATCCAGTTCAAACCCTTTGTTGCTAACCCTTCCCAGGTTATACGCTGGCAGGTCGCTCACTCCTACAATGCCCGGCACGGCGCCGCGCATAGCCAGGATATTATTACGTTTTTCCTGGAAGTAGTCGCCGGTGAAAGACAACCTGTTGTTCAGCAATTTCATTTCAAGGCCGATGTTGGATTTCTTGGCTCTTTCCCAGGTGATATCCGGGTTACCGAGTTTGCCTTCATAAGAACCGCCATACCATTGGTAAGAGGAACCTACTTCGCCGAAATTGTATCCACCGCCGTATGCGAAAGAAGAAGGAAGGTAGAGGAACCGGGAGCCGCCATTGAAGATATCGGAGAGTTTATCGTTGCCCACTTCTCCATAAGATCCTCTTACTTTCAGGAAAGTGAGGTATTTATTTTTTGGAAAGAAAGGTTCATCAGAAGCTACCCAACCCAGGGAGTAAGCAGGGAACCAACCAAATCTTTTGCCCTCGGGGAAGTTTTCAGAGCCGTTATAACCCATGTTAAACTCCACCAGGTAGCGGCTTTTGAAGTTATAGGTCACGCGTGCCGCCATTCCGAGGTAGGCGTTGGGTACTTTATAGGTGAGCGTAGGTGCATAGGCTTTACTCTGATTATACAGCAGTAAGCCGGTAACGTTATGCGATCCAAAACTGCGGTTATAATCCACTGCCAGCTCACCATATATTTTGCGGCGCTTGTCGTATCCTTCGCTGAAGCCGAGGGTGGTTTCTTCGCCCTGCGGCACATAGAGGATATTACCGGCGTTGGCCGGGTCTTTTACAGCGAGGTAGGTAACGTTGTTTTTAGAGCGCCTGATAGAGTGGCTGTACCAGCTATCGTAAGCGATGGTACCACGGGCCGATAATCCAGCCGTTATAAAATCCAGTTTGTGGTTCAGGATAACGGAAGAATTCACATTGCTTTTAAACAACTGCTGGTAGCCTGCGTTCAGCATGGTGAGCAGCGGGTTCCTGCCGTTTACGGCGCCGGAGATTATAACCAGCTTACCATCTACAATACCAGGACTGCTGAAAGGATTAGCCGACAGCACATCGAAGAAGATATCACCGGCAGATTTGGCCGGGTAATTCTGATTCTCTACCTGTCCGCCGAGGTTTACTTTTACGGTAAACAGCGGGGTTACATCAAAATCGAAATTAGAGCGGAAGTTATACCGTTTGTATTTTGGATTGGCGCTGAATTCGGGGTTATAGTCGGCATAGCGGTAAGCCCCGTTCTGTTCAAAATAGCCGCCTGAAATAAAGTATCTGGCCAGCGAGGTACCGCCGCTGATATTCAGGTTGTGCTGTGATTGAAGGGAATAAGGTTTCAGCATCATATCAAACCAGTCGATGCTGGGATGAAACACGGGGTCCTTGCCGGATTTAAACAATTCCAGGTCCTCTTCCGTAAAATAAGGCTCCTTGCCGTCGTTTTTGAGCGCTTCATTTTTCAAGGTGGCATACTCATAGCTGCTCACCATTTTGGGCAGCTGGGTAGGGCTTTGCCGGCCCAGGTTGGAAGTTAAGCTCAGCTTGGGAGGCCCCATTTTGCCGCGGCGGGTGGTGATCAGGATTACGCCGTTGGCGCCCCTCACACCATATACCGCTGTAGAAGAGGCATCTTTCAGGATATTGATGGTTTCTATTTCGTTGGGATCTATCTGGTTGATGTTGGAGCGTTCAATTCCATCCACCATGATAAGCGGGTCTGACCCGGAGCCGGCATCCAGTGTGCCGATACCGCGGATCTTCAGGCTGGAACCATCCTGGCCCGGTTCGCCGCTGCGTTGTACCGCAATAAGGCCTGGCAGGCGACCCACCAGCATGTTGGATACGTTGGCAACGGGGGATTGTAACAGGTCTTTTGTACCGATGGACGCCACAGCGCCGGTAACGGTTACCTTTTTCTGCACGCCGTATCCCACCACCACCACTTCCCCGAGGTTCTTTTCGTCCGGCTGCATCTTTACATTTAAAACTGCTCCGCTGCCCAGCGATACTTTGCGGGTAATGTACCCGATACAGGAGAACACCAGCACCCGTTTGCCCTCCGGCACATCGATGCGGTAATTGCCATCCGAATCGGCCGAAGTGGATTTCTGGGTGCCCTCCACCACGATGGTAGTGCCTATCAGGGCGCTGCCTTTTTCATCGGTTACCTTACCAGTAATGATGACGCCGGCCGGTTTAACGGCGGCAAAGGTAAAGAGAGGTAATGAGGTCAGGGACAGGAGGACAACATAAGTTATCCGTAAAAAAGACCGCACACTACAGTAGCTTTTTTTCATAACGTTGGGTATTGACTTTTGAGAATGACGTGGCTGTATGCCCCGCATTACATTGGTTGACAGGGGTAAAATTCGGATGAATCATCCTGAATCATGGGGGAGAGATTCGCCTATTTAGGGGGAGAAATTGGGAATAAGGCGCTAATATTCAAGGGATTTTGATTCCGGGAGATAGCAATTCGCATTTCTATCTCCCGGAAATTTATACCTGCTTCTGGTTATCAAACTTTTTACGGTATTTCCGGATATAGGCAGATGGGTTCATCTCGAACACCTTACAAAATTGCTCCCGGAAATACTTCATGTCGTTAAATCCTACCTGGAAGGCGGCCTCATTTACATTGCACCCGGTATTAATGAGCAGCTCTGCTGCTTTCCTCAACCGGATGAAACGGATAAACTCATTTACGGAGTGGCCGGAAATGGATTTCACCTTTTTATAAAGGGTGGAGTGGCTGATCCCTATTTCGAGGGCGAACAGTTTGATGTTGAAGTCGGGGTTATCGAGATGCTTCTCGGTAACAGCAATACAACGGTGCAGGAACTCCTTGTATTCTGCTGATATTTTCTGGTTGCCGGTGTTCAGCGTGATTTCCTTGTAAAAATATTGCTGCAGGGTGTTGCGGCTGCGGATAATATTGGTAATGCGCGCTACGAAGAGGTCTTTGTCAAATGGCTTGCTGAGATAGTCGTCGGCCCCGCCTTCGATGCCTTTTAATTTTATTTCGGGAGAAGAGCTGGCCGTAAGCAATACCACAGGGATATGGCCCAACGCCGGATCCGACTTTATCTGGCGGCACAATTCAATACCGCTTTGTCCTTCCATCAGCACATCGCTGATAATGATATCGGGCAGGTGGCGGCTGGCCAGCTGGTAGCCTTCCCCTCCTTCTGATGCTTCATAAATATTGAAGGTAGCCTTGAAAATGCTTTTGATGTAGTCGCGTATCTGGCCATTGTCGTCTACAATGAGCATGCTGGGGCGGGGCGACAACAACACGTCCAGGGTATCTTCCGCAGCAGCTTCTTCTGCTTCCATCAGTGCCAGGTCATCTTCTTCCACCAGTTCTTCCAACAGGGATTCCATTCCGGCGGCTTCTTCAAAAATCGTATAGCCCTGCAGGTGGTCCCTGCCCTTTTGCAGGGTAATCGTAAAGGTGGTACCGTTGCCCGGCTCACTTTCATATGCCACGGTACCTTTGTGCGCCTGTACAAATTTTTTAACGAGATATAATCCTATACCGAAGCCATTTTTCAGGGAGGTATCTTTTTCTGATACCTGGTAAAAGCGTTCAAAGAGTTGATTGCCTACCTGGCCGGGGATGCCACAACCACTGTCGGCAACACGGATGACAATACCTTCGGGGAGATCTGACAGCGAAAAATGGATGCTGCCGCCGTCGGGCGTATATTTAAAGGCGTTAGACAACAGGTTAAACAAGGCCACTTCTATTTTCTCGCGGTCGGCGTATGCCATTACCTGTTCCGCGTTACAGGTGAAGTCGAACTGCAGTTTCTTCATGCCTGCCTGGTGAGTAAAGCAGAGGTACACTTCCCGGCAGATAGCGGCCATGTCCAGGGGCACAATTTTCAGCTGGTCCTCTTCCTGGTCGGCCTTTCTGAACAGCAGGAGCTGGTCTACCAGGCTCAGTAAGCGGCGGGCATTGCGGTATACGATGGTGAGGTCCTTGCTTTCGATTTGCCTGCCATCGCTGTAAAGGAGTTCTTTTACAGGATTGATGATCAGCGTGAGCGGGGTCCGGAATTCATGCGACACATTGGTAAAGAACGAGAGCCTTTTTTCATGCACTTCTTTTTCTTTTTCAGACCTGATATGCGACAGTTCTATTTCATACCGGAGGCGGGCCTGCCTGCGCTGGTAAAAGCGATAGGCGTATAAAAGGCCGCCGGTGAGCAAGGCATATATGATGTATGCCAGCCAGGTGCGGTACCAGGGAGGCAGCACTTTAATTTTTATGATCCGTTCCTGCGGATTCCAGATGCCATCTGCATTGGTGCTTTTTATACGGAAGGTGTAATTGCCTTCATGCAGGCGGGTATAGTTGGCGGTTCGTTGTGCGTTCACATAGTTCCAGTCGTTATCCCAGCCCTCCATATAATATGCATAGGCAATCTTATCCGGGGAAGAGTATTCCAGCGCTACATAGTCGAGGGAAAATACGGCCTTATCATAGGGCAGCACCAGTTCATCAAGATAACTTAGCGACTGGTGGCTGCTTTTGGCATGTTCCGGATCAAATGGCGTGTTGGAAATACGTAGCCCTGCGATAAGCAGCGGCGGGAAGTCGTTTTTTTCCGCGATGGCGGCAGGGTCAAAAATGTTAAACCCTTTGATGCCGCCAAAAAGCAGTTCTCCGGACGACAGGCGCAATGATGCGTTGTAGTTGAACTGGTTGCTTTGCAATCCGTCGGACTCATAAAAGTTTTTACATTGCCTGGTGGACGGGCTGTAGCGGCAGATGCCGTTGTAGGTGCTCATCCACAGGTTTCCTTTGTTATCTTCTTCAATATTCAGGACAGCGTTATTGGGCAGTCCTTCCTGTTCTGCGATGGTAGTGGTTTTACCGGTGCGGCGGTCAAACTGCACGAGTCCTCCTCCTTCGGTGCCTATCCAGAAATGGCGGGCATTATCTTCGCAGATCGCCCGGACGTTGAAGTCCATATTATAATACTGGTGCTGCCGGTTTTTCGTGTCCGCTTTTATGAGCCTGTTGAAAGTGCCCAGCCAAAGGTCGCCGGCTTTATCTTCCGCGATGGTGATAATATCGCGGAGGCCGGGATCAAAACACTCGAAGCGGTTGGCAGTTTTGTTCAGACGGTAGATGGTGCCTCCCATGCAGGCGCCCGCCCATAGGTTATCCTGACTGTCGAGATAGAGTTTCCAGATGAACTTATCTTCATAACCATTAAGACTGCACGGGTATTTTTCAAAGGTATGCGTTGATCTGTTGTAGCGGTTGATTCCGCCGCCGAAGGTGGCCACCCAGATATTATTATCCTCGTCTTTTACGATACTGGTAACATTATTATTACTGAGTGAACCGGGGCTATTGGCTTTGTGGACAAAGGCGGCATAGGTGTTTTGTTTCCGGTTCCATACAGAGATCCCGCCGCCGTCGGATCCTATCCAGATATCTTTATTATCATCTTCACAAAATGAAAAAGCAAAATTCGCTGCCGGGCTATTACCGGGTAAGGGATTGGGGGTGATGGTAGTAAACCGGGATTTCTGTTTATCTATAATATTAATGCCTCCGCGCAGGGTACCGATCCATTTGCGTTGGTCACGATCTTCATACACCGCATACACCGCGTTGCTGGTAAGGGAAGATTTATCTTTACCGGTTTGAAGTTGCCAGGCAGTATCTTTTTGTGCGGGCATAACAAAAATACCATCTCCATCGGTGGCGACCCATAGCTGCCGGCTGGCGTCAATCGTTAAGCTGATCACTTTACTATCCTGCCGGCGGGTGGCCGCTAATGACCGGGAAAGGTTATTGGTGGCGGGATTGTAAAGGTAAACGCCTTCGTCGGTGCCCATCCATAATTGCCCGGACGCATCAGCGATCAGGCAATTTCCTCTTTTCTGTTGTCCGTTTACCAGGATGATCTGCTGTTTATCTTCATCATAGCGGCAAAGTCCTACGTTTTGTACAATAAGCCAGCATTGCCCGCGGGTATCATTCACGATAGCGGGAACGTTGTTGTTGACAATGGTATTGACACCTGCCAGCGGGATTTGCCGGGCGAGGTTGCCAGCTGGCGGATAAACAAGGAGACCATGATTGGCGGTGCCCATTAGCACCAGTCCTTTCCGGTTGGTGACGATGGTATATACTTCTGAAGAAACGGGCAGGGTATCGCCTTTTGTCCAGCTGCGGTAATACACCGGCTGGAATACGCCTGTTGGACTATTCAACCGGTTCGCACCATGTTTGGTACCTACCCACATATAGCCTGTAGAATCTTCTGCGATGGCAACGATGCGGTTATTGATCAGGGAGTTCGGCACTTTGAGCTGCTGCCGGCTTACTTTGAAGCTATAGCCGTCGAAACGGTTTAGTCCATCGTAAGTTCCAAACCACATAAAACCATACCGGTCTTTATGTATGCAGGTAACGGAATTATTGGACAGTCCCCGCTCAATGCCGAGATGACTGATAGGCTGTTGCTGTGCCCGCGCTTCACTGCGTATGAGCAGCATTGCCACGACCAGGGATATTACGCTAACCAGAATATGAGTACGTGAATTGGTATAGATCACTGCTTTCTTCTTTGAAGATGCTGTTTAATAGGCCTCTTCAACTAAGGTAGCAATTAAATGTAAACCTGACAATAATCGGATCCCCTAATTTCCGGCAATGCCGCGTCAGAACATGGTACCAAACACGCGGTCCCACAGCGTAGAGCTTACGCCAAAACCCAGTTCCTCGTTTTTATAGTGATGCAGGTGGTGGTTACGCCACAAGGGCTTCAGCCATTTGAAAGGTGGCGCCCAGGCGTGGATGGCGTAGTGCATGCTTCCATAGGCAAGGTACCCGGAAATAAAGCCCGGGAAAAATACCCAGGCGGCGTTGTGCATCAGTAAATAAAAGACAGCAAAAAGAAAGGAAGAAATGATAAGGCTTGGCACGGGCGGCATAAACAGCCGTTGGCGGTCGCGCGGATATTCATGATGATTGCCATGCAGGGTATAGGTGACTTTCCTCGCCAGCGGATGTTCGCTGACCCAGTGAAAGATAAACCGGTGAGCGAGGTATTCAAAGAGTGTCCAGCCGGTTACGGCGGCCAGGTAAATTGCGCCAATTTCCCACCAGGAATAATGTAATGAAGTGCGGCTGTAATATATCATGTAGCTGATTACGGGCAGATACATCCCGAAGATAATGACGGGATGGGTTTTTGTAAGGAACTCCAGGTACCTGTTACTGAAAATCTGCGCCTGACCTTTGTTGTGCACTTTTTCAAATTTCATATGCGGCTGTTTTATGCGTAGCATCCGCCGTAAAAATGCAACAGCAAAGGTTTACGGCCATCTATTTTATCATGAGCTGCGGATTTAAGGGGTTGAATTGTTGAAAAAAGGGGTTTACCCGGAGGAGCACAACCGGCTATTATTACGTTTGAATTTCATAACTTTGGCGCTATGAAAGCAAAGGAAAGTGTAGCCTCCTTTTTTGAATTACATGGAAAGGAATATCCAAGTGGACAGTTCAGTGTAAACCGGCTGGAGGAATTTGGCTGCAGTGCTACCAATTTGCCTTCCAACAGGAGGGATTTTTATAAGATCTCGCTCATTATACAGGGCGGTGGTATTTTATCTTATTCAGATAAAAGTATCCGTATAGAAGGCGCCTGTCTTTCTTTCATGAACCCGATGATCCCTTACTCCTGGGAACCCACTACCAACGTGCAAACCGGCTATTTCTGCCTGTTCCAGGAAGACTTTATAGATGCGCATTTGAAGAATGGAAGCCTTGCGCAATCGCCGTTGTTTAAAACCGGCGGCAATCACATCTTTTTTCCTGATAAAGAGAAAATGGATTTTCTGCGGCAGATATTTGAGAACATGCTGCGGGAGATGAATTCCGGTTATGCCAACAGGCAGGAATTGCAGAAAAGCTATGTGCAGATCATTATGCATGAAGCGCTGAAGATGCAGCCACCTGAAACCTATTACCAGGCGGGCAATGCCTCCCAGCGGATCAGTGAATTATTTATCGCTTTGCTGGAAAGACAGTTCCCTCTTGATCCGCCCCACCAGGTGATCCGGCTGAAAAATGCCAATGAGTTTGCCGAACATTTATCTGTTCATACCAATCACTTAAACCGGGCGTTAAAGGAAACCACCGGAAAAACCACTACCGAGTGGATTTCGGAGAAAATAACCGCCGAAGCAAAGGCGCTGCTGCTGCACAGCAATTGCGATATTGCGGAAATCGGTTACTGCCTGGGCTTCGAGCATGCTTCCAACTTCAACATCTTCTTTAAAAAACAAGCTGGTCAAACGCCTAACCAGTTCCGGAAGGCAACTGTTTCCATTTCATAACTACCTGTTTGATTCGCATAATTCCGGGCGTACGGTGCCGGCTATCTTTGTGTCATAAATAAAAATATATGGCACAGGAAGCATTAAAAGACAAAGTAGCCCTGATTACAGGAGGCACTACCGGTATAGGTTTGGCAACAGCTGAATTATTTCTGCGCAATGGCGCCAAAGTGGTGATTGCAGGACGCCGGGAAACAGAAGGACAAAAAGCATTACAGCATTTACAACAGATCAGTTCCGATGTACATTTTATTGCGGCCGATGTGTCGCAGGGCCCTGTTGTGCAAAAGCTGGTAGTTGATACCGTGACTCGTTTCGGGCAACTGGACATTGCCTTTAATAATGCGGGTATTGAAGGCCGGTTTGGGCTGATTGAAGATACACCGGAAGAAGAATTTGATAAGGTGATCGGCATCAATTTAAAGGGTGTGTGGTTATCCTGCAAATATGAAATTGAGCAATTCAAAAAACAGGGTACTGGTGGGGCGATTGTAAATACTTCGTCGTGGCTGGCCCGCGGAGCGGGAGCTGGTTCGGGTGTATATTCCGCCAGCAAAGCGGGTACCGATGGCCTGATCCGGGCGCTGGCGATTGAAACAGCGGCGGCGGGTATCCGGGTAAATAATATTCAGCCGGGTTATATCCACACGCCGATGTTCGACCGGTTTTTCCCTACGGAGAATGCGGAAGCTTTACAGGAGCCTTTTAAGAAACATGCGCCTATGGGCCGTTTTGCGAAACCTGAAGAGGTGGCTGAACTGGTGTTGTGGCTGAGCAGTCCGGCAGCATCGTTTGTTACCGGGGAGAGCATCCTGGTAGATGGCGGTTTGGCTATTGGCGGTCAACGGTTATAAGCATCAGGGGGCTGTCTTTACCGGCAGCCCCTTGTTATACCAGCATCGACGGCGCCACGCCAAACGTCTTTTTAAAAGCAAAAGAAAAATGTGACAGGTCTTCAAATCCTACTTCCAGGTATACATCCGATATTTTTCGTCCTTTTTCCTTGATGAGATAGTAGGCTTCCTGGAGTCGTTTCTGTTGCAGCCAGCGGCTGGGCGAGGTATGAAAGATCTTTTCAAAATCGCGCTTAAAGGTAGCCAGGCTTCTGCCGGTTAAATAGGCAAAGCGTTTCATTTCTACATTGAAGTGATAGTTTTGCTGCATAAAAGCCTCCAGGTCTATTTTACCTGGTTCTGTAAAATCGAAGAGAATATTTTTGAGTGCCGGATCTACTTTCAGAAGGATGAGGATGGCCTCTTTCAGCTTCAGTGCAAACAGGTGATCGTTGCCCGGTTCATTCAGCTTCTCGTAAGGCTGTAAGGAGGCAACATAACTTTGCAGCAGCAGATGGGCTTTCAGTTCCATCACGGTTTCGCTGTCCACCTGTTTATCCGCTGCATAGCCATATTCCATACTGAAATTACGGAGCGTGGTTTCATCGAGATAAACGGAGATTGTTTTAAACTCACCATTTTCCGGTGGTTGTTTGAAGAATTTGAGCAGCTTATTCCGCCTGCAGAAACGGAAAGTTCCCTCATCAAAAGTTTGATTGCGTTGTCCATCGTTGAATGTGATGGCGCCCGCGATCTGGTAACTGAAAACGTGTACCGGAACAAACTGTTCTCCTTCCCTGCTCCTGTTTACGTAACAGGAATAAACAATTTCCTTCGACATAATATTATAGAATGATGGTTTTCGGTTCTACATATTCTTCCAATCCATATGCGCCAAATTCCCTTCCGATACCTGACTGTTTAAATCCTCCGAAGGGCGCCAGTGGATCATGATGCAGCGTATTAATCAGCACCCGTCCTGCTGCAATTTTTCCTGCGATATCCCTTGCTGTCTTTTCGTTGGATGAGCTGATGTACGCCATCAGGCCGTATGTTGTATCATTAGCGATATCGATGGCTTCTTCGATTGTTTTGTAAGTCATCACCGACATTACCGGTCCGAATATTTCTTCGCTGGCGATTCGCATGTTCCGGGTAACGCCGGTGAACACGGTTGGTTGCACGAAGTTACCCGCTTCCAATCCTCTGGGATGTCCTGTACCGCCTGTCAGGAGTTCTGCACCCTGATCGATGCCCAGTTGAATATACTGCTGCACGCGATCGTATTGTTTCCTGCTCACGAGCGGGCCTATAGTCGTTGTTTTGTCCATAGGGTCGCCAACTTTCACGTTTGCCACCGCTGATTTCAGCAGGACTTTTACTCCTTCCAGCCTGGCTTCCGGTATCAGCAGCCTGGTGCCTGCGATGCATGCCTGCCCGTTGTTCATAAAGCAGGCGGCTACGGCCATCGGAATGGCGGTACTGAAATCGGCATCATCGAGGATGATATTGGCGGATTTGCCGCCGAGTTCCAGTGTAACCCGTTTCATGGTATCTACGGCGCCGCGTGCAATCATTTTTCCCACGGCTGTAGAGCCGGTGAAAGAGATCTTTGCGATACCGGGATGCCGCGTGATTTCGGCACCTACTACATTGCCCAGGCCATTGACGATATTGAATACTCCCGGCGGCAGTCCTGCTTCATGAAGCGCTTCTGCGACGATCTGCGTTTGAATGGCGCTCATTTCACTCGGCTTGATAACAGCAGTGCAACCTGCCGCGACAGCGGTAGCCAGTTTATTGCAAATATAGCTGGCATTCGCATTCCAGGGCGTAATAATTCCAACTACGCCCAATGGTTCCATGACCACATCCGAGGTGCCTGCTTTGCGGGTGAAGGAGAAATCTTCCAATACTTTTTTATAGTGAAGAAAGCTATCGGCGGCGAGTTGATTGCTGGCGAGGGCCCGTTGCGCAGGGGCGCCGTATTCGATGATGGAGGCTTCCACCAGGTCCGGCACTCTTTTCTGCATGGCGTCGTGTAGGCGTTGGAGGTAGTTGCTCCGTTGTTGCACCGTAGTTTTTGAAAAGATAGTAAAGGCGGCTTTTGCTGCGGCAACGGCCCTGTTTACATCCATTTCATCCCCCAGTGCTACTGTTCCTATTTGTTGATTGGTGCTGGGGTTGATGAGATCGAAGGTAGTGGCGCCATGTGGTGTTACGAAGGCGCCGTTGATATATATCTGGTCTATTGTTTTCATGTTACTCGGCTGTTTTTGTGGCGAATTTATCTGCTGCGGTTGTTCCGAAGAAGTCGACAGCATCATCGTGATCAGTGGAAGTACTAACGGGCAGCCACTTTTCAAATTCCGCTTGTCGCGCGGCATCCGCCTGTTTTAAAATCCCTGCGGCTTCGCTGCCCAGGATGAGATGCACAGGTGGGGCGGGATGGTTTGCCAGATCCACCATTACTTTGGCGGCTTTTTCAGGATCGCCTACCGGCACATAGTTTCCTTCGCGGAGATATTTTATCATCCAGCCAACGGTAGGTTCATAATCTTCGATGGGTGTTGCGAAGGTCATGGATGCGCCGCCCCAGTCGGTGCGGAATCCGCCTGGCTCTACAGATGTAACGAAGATGCCCAGCGGTGCTACTTCTTTGGCCAGGGCTTCGGTGAATCCGCCGAGGCCGAACTTAGCCGCCTGGTAGATGGTGAGACCGGGGTTTCCTACGCGGCCGCCTATGGAGCTGATCTGGAGGATGCGGCCCGCGCGTTGTTTACGCATGTGCGGAAGAACTGCCCTGGTGATAGCGATGGGTGCGTAGAGGTTTGTTTCCAGCTGGCTCCGTACCTGTTCTTCGGTGAAGGCTTCTGCGGCGCCGGTGATACCAAAGCCGGCATTGTTTACCAGCACATCAATTTTACCAAAGTGTGTGATGGCTGTATCTATTGCCTGTTGGATCTGTTGGTTGTTTGTTACATCGAGTTGTAGGGGAAGGAGCTGGCCGGGGTATTGTGCGGCGAGGTCATTTAATTGTGCGGGGGTGCGGGCGGCAGCGGCAACCTGATCGCCCTGGGCGAGCACTGCGGCTGTAAGACTGCGGCCGAGGCCCCGGGAGCTTCCTGTGATAAACCAAACTTTTGTCATGAGTATTGTTTTTTGTTTAGACAAAGGTCGGGTGGAAATTACTGCCGGATTTTGTTGCAGGGCTCAAATATAGTTTGCCAGGAAGCTCAGGTATTTCTTATTTTTTCCAGTACTGCGGCGCTGCCTTTTCCCAGTCGCCTTATTATTGTGATAGTTTCCGATACACTGATAGGCAGGTAACGGACATCCTGCTTCTCCCGGGCACAGATGGTACCAGAAGAGGGAGTGGGCGCCGAAGGAAAGAATATAGAGCAGTAGTGTTCTGTTTCATCTACCACAAAACAAATCACTTCATTACCATCTATCAGCACAGCAGCCGGCTTCCAGTTAGAAGCCTGGCTACTGGTAAGTTTGTCGGTGGATAGTGCCTGCAGATAAGAATATCCTGGAATATGTACCAGGATATCATCTTCCAGGATCCTTTTAAAACGGCGGGCAATGCCGGTGTGCATAAAGATCCCTGCCAGGAAACAAAGCAGCAGGAGAATGAGGATGGTTAGCAGCGTTTCTTTCCCGATGCCGGGGACCTGAACAGGTAGCTTGTGTGCAATGGGGACCACCACCCGCTTTATGAGGCTACCTGCTTTCACAATTACTGCTATCAGCACAAACAGGGGAATCAGTAACAACAACCCTCCTACAATGGTTATTTTTATATAGTGGAAGAAATTTTTCATTGTGCACCATCTTCTACCTGTACTACTTCATACTGGCTTTTGCCGTCGAGATTTACCGGCTGGTAATAAGTTTCTCCTACTTTGACGTAGGTTTGATCTCCTACTTTTACTTCTTCGCCACCGGCGGGCAGGTTTTGCACAACGGCTCCCGCAGGTGGAGATACAACGGTATACTTGCTGCCATCCTTCTCGTAATATGCTCCGCCGTAATAGTAGTTAGTAACATTATTTACCACTACCGGTTGCGCGCCTGAAGGCACCGTAGTGATAGTAGCTCCCACCGGCGCCTGTACAACAGTGTAGCCATTATTGGCCTGCTGATACCACACGCCCTGGTCATAATGATACTTTGCATTATTGATGCTCACGATGATAGCGGTAGTAGCCAGTGTGGCGATAAAGAATCCCCATGGATGCCATACTGGTCCCCAGGCATAGGGCCTGTAGGGGTGATAATAGTAAGGATGGTATGAATAATATCTTCGTCCGCCGTAAGCATATGGCGGTCTGCGGTAGGTGTTGATATTGTTGCGCCTTACGACCGTATTGCGATTGTTATGTACATTGATATCCCTGCTGTTATCGACATTGATATTTACGTTTCTGCGACTATTATTCACGCGGTTGCCAGAGTTATTGACACGGTTACCTGAGTTATTCCGGTTAATGTTATTCCGGTTAACGGTGTTGTTTTGCGGTCGATTGGCCGGTCGTGTTTGCTGCCGCGTGGGCCTTGCTGTTTGAGCGGGTCTTGCTGTTTGTGCAGGGCGGGTTCTGGCGGGTGCTTTCTGAGGTGTACGTGCGGGCCTGTTCCTTGCTGGTGCAGCTCCTCCCCGTCTCCTTTCCTGAGCAAGGCCCTCAAATGGTTGTATTGCAGTAAAGGAAATAAACAATAACCATATGGTAAAGTTCCTGATAGCTTTCATATGTGTGGTTTAATAATGAGGGAAATGTTATTTTCAGGGTACCGTCCTTTTATAACACCGGAAGTGATCAATTTGTTAACGAGGTTTTGCGGGGGGATGTAAATCAGGGAGAAGAACAGCTTCCCGTTTTCCCCCACCCTGAAATGGATGGAGGAAAGGGAGAGCCTACCACTTGATTGCGCGCCCATGCAACCGGAAGTGGCAAAGTGGGTGGTTGGTTGGGTTATTTAATGGATGAATGAAATTCTTATTCCATGCGATTGCCTCCTTCAATATATGGTATTGAATCAATGTCCTGTCAACCGGAAATAAATAATGAATGTAGCGACTACGGGATTTCGTTTTTTAACAGATAATGGATTTGTTGCTTTGATAATGTTTGGTAATTATTTAGCGCTTCGGGATCAAAATTAGGGGATTTGTTTTGAATTTTTAATTGATAATTATCAAGAAATAAAATTGATAAATATCAATAATCAGCGTTGATAAATGTCAATAAATGGCTTTTATTCTTGAGAAGGTTTCCTGTGTAATCCCCAGATAGGATGCTATATACTTTGAAGGAACTCTCTGCGCCAGATCGGGGTAATTCTGTATAAGAAATTCGTATTTTTCAAAAGCAGTTTGCTTTCTGATTGCCAACAACCGTTCTTCACTTTTACAATAGTAGTGTTCAGTAAGCTTCCTTCCAATGATATTAAACTCCAGGGAATTTGCATACAGCTCCATGAGGTCATCATATGTGATGTATATTAGTTCACAGCTTTCCAATGCCTCAATGGATTCATAGCTTTTAATTCTCCTAAAAAAAGACAAAACGGAAATGATAAAGTCATTCTCCATCATAAACCAACTGGTAATTTCCTCGTTATCCTTTTCATAATATGCTCTTAGTAATCCCTTAGATACAAAAAAGAGATTATCGCAAACATTTCCCTGCCATAATATCGTCTGTTTTCTTTTAAATTTTGCAAACTGCAGTTTGGCAGATATTTGTGATTTCAACTCCTCAGAAACAGGACCTAACTGTGATAATAAAGCGAATAAGGTATCCATTGTGGTTAGTTATTTTGAGGTAGCAATAATTTTAGTGTCTAAATATAATGAAAATTAAGTCAATACATATATTTGACATATATCAATTTTTTGAATAAAGGAAATAATTTAAATTGATAAGACCAAAATCAAGATCCTAATGAAACCTTTTTACTACTGTTTAGCTTTTCTCGTACTCATATCTGGCTGTAAAAGAAAGGACCTCGGATTTTCAAACAAAATTACTATTTCAGAGGCAAAGCAAAGCTACAACACTACAAAATTGACATTTGATTTGAAAAATTCTATTGGTTTGAATGATAGCCTTCCTAAAGACTTAAACTGGGAAGCTTGTTATGAAAGACAAATAAGTGGAGAATCTTGTTTGATATTAGACATTCACCCAACTTCTACCAGGCAAATCAAAAGCCAGGACAATAAGCATTCCTCTAATGTCGAAAGGTATCTTTTATTCCGCAAGAATAAGAGTGGGACTGTGGTTTTCGAGCTTGTAACATTTTTTGTCAATAGCGATGCACAAAACAGCCTGTCAATTCTCGTCTTTGATAATTCAGGAAGATTGTCAGGTAACTTTGTTTCGGACGGTGTCAAATTATTCCCCACAAATATGGATACCATTCGCTATCAAAATCACGTAACAAGAATGCCGGGAGGTTCTTTGTGCGTTGAAACGGATTGGTATACATGCTTGTCATTCAGGGGAGTAAGCTATGGATGTACTTACAATTATAGCACCCGTCAATGTGTAGATATACCGGACAATGGCGGTGGAGCGCCTATAAACAATCCTATTGACCCAATAGGTAGCGCCAATTTTGACTATAATTCCGTTCCAGCTATAAGGTTTACAAGATGGATGGTTGCACCGGCTACTGATCGACTAATCGCTGATCTTAAAAAATATTTCGGCTGCTTCAATATAAATAGTACTTCGACTTACAATATTACATTGTATGTAAAACAGCCTATCCCCAATTCCCGCGTCATTGTTTCCGATGGTTATGGAAATAAGTTGCCTAGCTCATTAGATCTCAATTCTTTGAGTGTAGGTCACACTTTCCTGGGATTTTCTCAATCTGGAGGTGTATCAACAACGGTTAGCCGATATGCAGGCTTTTACCCGTCAACAATGGTATCGCCTTTTCTACCTGAAACTCCTGGTGCCATTGCTGATAATTCCAATACTGCATATGATGTTTCCGTTACATTCAAGGTATCAGGTGCCCAATTTAAAACAGCAATGGAGCAATTTGCAGCAGCAACAAAAGGCAACTATAATTTAAACTGGAATAATTGTACGGATATTTGCATCTCTGCCTTAAATATCATCGGCTTAAATGTGCCTAAAACAATTGGTACATGGCCATTGGGACAAGGGGCCAACCCCGCAGATTTAGGCGAAGATCTCAGGCTATTTAACTCCACATCCATAGCACAAAAAAATCTCACAGGTGGGACATCTCCCTCCAATACTTTTCAGTGTAAATAATCACCACTATGAATAACATCATCTTATATCTTTTAGCATTTCTTTACTTCAATACAAATGAACAACAATGTGTCAATTGGAAGGAAGCCCGTACGTTCCATTTTTATAATTTACCCAGAAATGTCACCACAGAAAGAATTAAGTGGCCAGATATAGAAAAATTAAAACCAGTAAAAATAAACAATGCTGCACGAATTTTGAGTAATTCAGAATGTAAAGAACAAACAATGGCTATCTGGAAAGATGAATATTTGCTCATTGTAGAATTCAATGACGGCAAAAAGAGAAAATTCAAAGTAAGTGGGTACGGCGGCTTCTTATATGAGCCCGGAGGTAAATTCTACTTTGTTCAGGAAAAAGACAGAGACGAATGGCAGTCTGTTATACAAGCGTTAAAAGCCCAAGGTCTACCAGACAATTAAATTGATCGAAAACACACGCATATACTTCCAACATCAATAATCATCAACACATAAAATCTACACATTTACGATATAATCTTGTAATTTTATCGCTAAAAAAATATAGATTAACATGTTAGCCCTGTGTTATTCCACAAACAGAGAATAACAGAAAATAATCTCAAATGAAGAACCTCTTGTACCGGGTCAGCTTTTCTGCCATCACCCGGATGGTATTGGGTATCGCTCTTTTGTTCACAGACCAGTTGTCTGTAACGTTTAGATATCTTATTGTTGTCATTTTTTTATTACCGGTGATCAGGTATATTCTTCATGCGTGGCAGCAAACGGAAATGGACGTTTTTTTCGCCGGCTACCCGAAGCTGGGAGTAGTCAGCCATTTTTTTATCCTTGCCGGCATAGCAGTGTTGTATGTATTGGTGTTAGCACACGTACTTGAGATTTACACTACCTCCTATTTCTGGTGGATACTCATCATCATTGCACCTGCGATAGGCTGGTATCTTTTGTTTGGTAAGGATCCTGTTCCAACAGAAGTACATAAATATAACAAACGGGCATTGCTGCGAACATTGGCCTTTTACATCATTCCCTTTTTCTTTGCCCTTAATTATGCATTCGACTTCTCTACGCCCACGATTACAAGATATTACATCACCCGCAGCGATCATACTACTCATGTCTTTAACGATCCGGATATCAGCGAAATAGACATCTATTACTTTTACCTGTTGCCCGCGGAAAGTATGACCGGCCCCACGCGCTGGCAGACCGTTCCCGCAAATGACTACTATGGCGTTAAAGACTATGGTCCTTACAAAGGCAAGGATAGTGTAAACTACCTCGTAATGGATAAGTGGAAGGGACGTGACAGCGCAGCAGTGCCTTTCAGGGAGCGTTTCCAGCTCGAATTACTCCCTACAAATGTATTGCCTGTACGGCAAACTGTTCCCTTCAGCTTATACAAGCGGTTTAAAGATGGAGATTATCTGAATAAAGAAGAACACCGCGGCCTGTTTGGAATTCAATGGGTCAGCTATCATTAATTTGTACCCCTACTCCGCCTTCAACGACCTCACAGGATTCATCCTCGCGGCCTTTAGCGCCAGCACACCTACGGTAAGTAAAGCGATAATCACCGCCCCCAGTCCTGCCAGGCCAAATGTCCACCAATGGATATCCACCCGGTAGGCGAATCCATTCAGCCAGCGATGCATGCTCCACCAGCCCAGCGGTGTAGCTATCAGGATGGCAATTAATACCAGTTTAATAAAGTCGCCGGATAGCAGGCCAACGATACTCGTGATAGACGCACCCAGCACTTTGCGGATGCCGATTTCTTTCAGCCGTTTTTCGGTGGAGAAAGTGGCCAGGCCAAATAAACCAAGACAGGCAATGAATATAGTGAGTGTGCCAAAAGCCGCAAAGATTTCTCCGAAGCGGAGGTCTTTCAGATATTGTTCATTGAAAGCCTGGTCCAGGAAGCTGTATTTGAATGGCCTTTGTGGTTCCAGCTGATTCCATGTTTGTTCCAACGCTGAAATAGTCTTGTTTATCTCCGTTGTTTTAATGCGCAGGGAAAGCCTGTTCAATGCATCGGAGGGCGCCATTCTTAACGCCAGCGGCTCTACTTTTTTATGCAGCGACTGATAATTGAAATCTTTTACAACGCCGATAACGGTGCCTTTACGGCCCCATTGCTCAAAGTTCTTCCCGATAATTTCCTGCGGATTGGCATAGCCCCATTGTTTCGCAGCAGCTTCATTAATGATCATCGACTGCTCCAGGTCTGCCGGGAAATCACGGGAGTATGCCCTGCCTGCGGCCATCTTTATTTCATATGCCGGTATAAAATCTGCATCTATTTCATACAGCCCCGGACCAAAAGGCTGCATTTCACCACTGGGCGAAGCAATAACGGTATGTGCGTTGGGAAAAAATTCTCCTGGCACTGCACGGGAAGCTGTTATGGCTATCACCGCCGGATTATTGGCTAGTGTGGCCTTTACGGCTTCTATGTTCTTATTCACTTCATTATCGCCACCATAGTCAATTACCAGCATCTGGTCCTGCCGGAAACCCAGGTTATGCGACCGCAAGTGATCGAGCTGGGAAAACACGATGGCCGTACAGGCAATCAGTGCAATGGATAAAGTAAACTGGAATACCACCAGCCCCTTTCTCAGCTGGATACCCTTCCCTGAGGAATAAAATTTTCCTTTTAACACAAGGGCCGGCTTAAAACGCGACAGCACCAACGCCGGGTAAATACCGGCGGGAATCCCTACAAAAAAAGGCGCCAGTATTAAAACAGATATCATCTGCCACGACAGCAGGTCAACAAATGGCAACGGCTTTCCGGATATATTACGCACCATCGGCAATAAAATAAATACCATCGCAAATGCCAGCACAGTAGCCAACATGGAAATCACCACAGCTTCTACAAGGTATTGCAGAATTAAACTCTGCGGATGAGCACCCACAGCCTTTCGTACGCCGATCTCCTTTGCCCTTTCCATAGAACGCGCCGTAGTAAGATTAATGAAGTTGATAGCCGCAATGAAAAGAATGAAAGCGGCTACCAGCGAAAAAATATACACATTTGACAAACTCCCGGTAGCTCCGGGCTGCCGCATTGCCTCCGAACGCAGATAAGCGTTCTTCAACGGTTCAAAAGCAATAGCATAGTTGCTTTCATTGGGAATATGCCGTTTTAAGAATTCAGGCAACTTCCCTCGCATCATGTTGATGTCTGCATTTTCATTCAGTAAGAAATAAGTGTAGAAGTCAACATATCCCCATTCATTAAAGATCTCCGGCCTGAAGCGATAAAAAGTACTCATCGACAATAATCCGGAAAACGTAAAGTGAGAATTGGAAGGCACATCTTCCATCACACCCGTAACTGTTAAAGGATTATCCTGATCGGTTTTAAATACCTGCCCTACCGGGTTACTATCTCCAAAATATTTCTTTGCAGTACTCTCGGTTAGCACAATGCTGTTAGGCGCTTTTAACGCCGCTTCCCGGTTACCATATATCAGCTTCCAGCTGAAGATATCAAACATGGTAGAATCAGCGAATGTCAGGTTGCTTTCCTGGAACCGCTTATCGCCATGTTGCAGTAACAGGGTGATCGGACTGGTGAATCTGGCTGTCATTTTTATTTCCGGAAAATCTGCCTGTAAAGCCGGCGCTACTGGCGCATTGCCCCATACCTGGTATTCTCCCGGTGCTGGTGGGGGCAACTTCTGAGCAGATTTTTCGCGGTACGCATGCAGTACCCGGTAAATTTGATGGTAATTTTTATGATATTGGTCATACGACAATTCATCCTTCACATATAACACGATCAGGATACAACAGGCAATACCGACGGTCAGACCAATGATATTGATCAAAGAGTACATTTTACTCCTGGAAAGGCTCCGCCAGGCAATTTTAAAATAGTTGCTGATCATAATTGTAGGAATAACGACGATATATATTTAAATAGTTATACCTGGCGCCCAAAACGGATGCCACGTAGAAGAGCCAGTACCATAGCCAATTTTAAAAATCAACCGGCTCCTTTTTGTTCAAAAATGAACACTTTTCTTACAAAAATGAACATGGCGTCTCCATCCAATTGTTAATTTTCGCTGAACATAAGCCTGCTTAAATTGTTCATCCAGTTATTGGCAGTAATTTCGTACTAATCTGTTTGTACCAAAACACATGCATATGAAAACAATGCTCATCCTGACGGATTTTTCAGAAAATGCCTTCCGGGCTACAGAATATGCAGCGCAGCTGGTAAATCCCCTTCAAATCAGCCGGATCGTTTTGTATCATGCTTACCAAAGCACTATTATAGGTACTGATTTACCTGTAGCAAATACCACCAATGATCAGCAGATATATCTCGAAAGTATGGAAAACCTGGGCCTGCAACAGGATCGCCTGTCAGCGCTCGTAAAAAATGTAAGGATCGACCTGATGGCGGAAGATGTTTCACTTCCCGTACACATCAGCGGGCTTTGCAAGAGTGAAGAAATAGATATTGTGGTGATGGGTGTTTCCGGTCGTTCCGGGCTGGAGAAATTATTACTGGGCAGCACTACTTCCATGATGATCCAGGAAAGCAGCGTGCCGGTACTTATTGTTCCCAACAGCACGCTGATTGGTAAACCCATAAATTCTGTGGTATTTACTACCGACCTGAAAGACCATGCATCCATACCGGCGCATCAGCTGTATGAGTTCCTGGATGCCTTTCCCGGAGCCGCTGTGCAGGTCATCAACGTAGATAAATCAGCCGGTAACAGCTATACTGTAGAAACAAAAGAATCCATTACCAGTTTACATGAAATTTTTGACAAGTACAATGCAGCCTTCGATTATATTAATACAGATAATACGGTAGAAGGTATTTTATCATACGCCAATACCCACCATGCTTCCATGATCATTGTGGTGCCTAAAAAACTGGGCGCAGTAGCCTCTTTCTTCCATAGTAGCGTCTCCAAAAAGCTGGCGTACGATTCCAATATCCCGCTGTTGTCATTACCAGCCGTAAAGGCATAAAAAAGCTCCGGTTGTGGCCGGAGCTGCTAGTTGTTTCGTTTTCCCTACGCTGGCATTACCCAGATCAGGTGCTTGAGTATGATCTCAGATCTGTTTTACCAGACCACCCCATTCTGAAACATCTGATAATAAATGCCGAAAAATCGTGCCAGTGAAAAAGGACGGTTTTTAGCTATTTTTCTGGTAAAAATCTCTACAGGATGTAAAAAATACGCGCCACTGCTGTGACGAAAATCCCTGGTTATATGCACGAGCCTGGCTTAAATCAGCACTTTATTATCCACGGCGCATTTTATGAGCATCGCGGTATTCCGTGCATTGAATTTACCCAGCAGGTTCCGGCGATGACTATCTACCGTATCTGAACTGATAAACAGCTTCTCTGCAATTTCATGATTGGTATGACCGTTGGCAATGAGCCACAATACTTCCTTTTCCCTTTTGGTAATATGTAACGGCAGCAGGTCTTTTTTAAGCGACTGTTTTAATTCTGCCGATAGATAGGTGTGCCCGGAATATACGTCGTGTATTGCCCGCAGCAATTCTTCCTTATCGGCATTTTTCATCAGGCAACCGCTTGCGCCGCTGTCCAGCATCCCGGCAATGCCGCTGTCGTTTTTATGATAGCTCAATCCCAGTACCGCAATATCCGGGTACCGTTTTTTAATGCTGGCGCAGAGTTCTGCCCCACTGATATCAGGCAGCAGGGTATCCAGTAATACAACATCGGCAGTGTGCTGATCTAAGAAGTGAAGACAGGAAATTCCGTTCCTGGTTTCACCTGCTAAGTGAATATCTTTTTCCATACTGAGTAAAGATCGCAATCCTTCGAGTATCAATGGATGATCATCAACGAAATATAAACGGATCATGGTTTTTCTGTTTGCTGTAACGTCTGTATGCGATGGCATAAATAATATCGGGCGAACAACTGAAATGCTCATTTACTATGTATGTAATATAGTAAAAAAATCAAGACAAGTTTAATCTATCAGCATACATTCTCCCCATGCCGGTTTGATAGAGGTATCCGCAAAACTGATCAGCGACAGCCCGATGCCCGCAATACCTTCCAATACATTATGACTGTTAATATAATCGGGATGATGATAAAATTTATACCCGGCAGGTCCATCATCCCAGGTATTCATTTGCAGGGTATTTTGCAGCCAATAGCGGGAGGCATTCAATAAAGCGGTATCACCACCGGCCAGTCCGGCCTGTTGCAGGATATGGGCAATGCCTGCGCTGCCATGACATAAGCAACCGTCATGCACCGCGCCATTTTTTACATTCCGGTGTGTGGCAATGTGTTTAAACAGCTGTTGAGCTTCCTCCTGGTAATCGGTTCTATTTAAACGTTTGCCGGCTCCCTGCAATGTGATGGCAATACCAAGATCTCCATAGCACCATCCAAGCCTGCTGTGCGCGTCGCCCATTACTTTATTGGCGGCATTTACAATAGTAGGATAGCGTGAATGCGTGGCTTCTGCCGCGGTATTTTTTGTATGCAGCAACCATTGAACACTGTTGTTGATTAGCCTGCCGGCACGTTCCTTTGCAATCCCGTTTTCATAGCACCTCGCCAACACCGAGATGATGGCAGGAACACCATGTGCCAGTCCGAGGTTAAACAGGTCTTCATCAGGATGCTGCTGGCTTCTGCTGGAGAAATGATCTTTCCAGGCAATGCCGCCTGGTAACAGGATGGCGCTTTCTTCCAGGTGCGCCACGAGGTTTTCCAGTTGGGCAATTGCAGTGGCCGCCGGCAGCCGCTCCAGGAAATAAAGTGCTGTGCCAAGGCCATGATGCAGGAAATCATTTCTGCCTTCCGCTAACTCGGACGCCATAAAATCTGCTACCAGCAGATCGATGTCTGCAAAGGTATCTTCGGTATCATCGGCTTCAATAAATCCCATGGCGCCCAGGTGCTGAATACACCAGGATACGCCTGCAATTCCACTGCAGTGAGAACCATTCATGGGCTCTTCAGATAATGCCTGCAGGCATTTTTCTATGATGTAATGGACTTTGTCCAGGTGTTCTTCCTTACCGGTGAGCTGATAATAGTAGGCATAAAACAAGGCCACGCCGGTATATCCCCCCAGCAGGCTGGTATTGGTATCTTCCAGGATAAATGGGTCCAGCGCTGCGCAGATCCTTTGCAGCGCGGATGTAGCCTCTTGCTGTTGATCCATATAATAAATTGCCGTTATAAATATATAATGGCAAAACACGTATGCATACTGCAATACATGTTTTGCCATACAGTCAGGTTGCTGTGAAAATTATCGATCTGTACTGATCAGTAGCGACAAGAGTCGAGGCTGCAAATAGGAGCGCCCTGACTGATGTTGTCAGTACAAATCCGGAGCGAACACAGAACGGAACAGGTGCCGACGGTTGCCGCCATCTGTTGTCCTGTTGCATTGGAAAGACTGGCCACTTTTATTTTACCCAGACTGAGTTTTTTGCCTGATGTTTTTTTCATGACACAATTTTTTTAACAGTACAATGATGAAATTAGAAAATGCAGGAGTCTTCACTACATACAGGTGCACCCTGGCTAAGACAAGTGATCTTAACACTTGGAACACAGGCCAGTGATGGAATGAATTGAGCAGCTCCCCTGCTGTCATTATTGACTTTGCTGAGGTCGGCCACTTTAATTTTACCGAGACTCAGTTTCTTACCGGATTTTTTCATGGTTGTTCAGTTTAATTAGAAGCAAGGATCTTTGGAAATAGGTGGAGTACATTTCATAAACAGGCTGCAGCCGGTATATGTAGGTGCTTTACCATCGGCCTGTTCCTGGCTGCTGATACTGAGTTTAGCCACTTTTAATTTACCGAGGGCCAATTTCTTTACAGGTGTTTTTCTCATTTCGCAAATGTTTATGGTTGAAAAAATAAATAGACAATAAGTTTGGCAGGTTCAATATAATAGGGTCATTCGAAATACAGGTTTTATAAGATTACAGGATTGATGATAAATGTAGGTAGAAAGTGAGAATATAGGGATCACGTAAAAACGTGATTTTTTACATAAAGATGTTTAAACATCCTTTTTACCGGTTTTACGTGATACTATACTGTGGCAGAAAAAATTACCTTCATTTTTTTAATGTTGACCTTGCGCCATGATCAGAGCTGAAAACTTCTATGTGGTAAGAACACCGCTATTACCGGTGAATATTGTCACTCAGTTACACCATATCTCCCAAGCCTCCCTCGCTCCTGTTATCAAAGCTATTTTCCGGGATGAGTTCCTGCAGGAAGCTATTTATATTGCTTCTCCGGAATTATACCAGGAGTTGCAGAAGTGGCTGGCCACCGACAGCGACAACCAGAAACTGGCATCAGCACTGTATCGCTACCTGCTGCGGATGAGCAGCAGATGCACGCCTTACGGTCTCTTTGCAGGCTGTGCCACCGGCGGATTATCGGATCATACGGCTATTCAACTGAATGATAAACAGTTGCATAAAAAACATTGCCGCCTCGACATGAACTATGTGGCAGAGCTTACCGCCGCCATTACTGCCATACCGGCCATCCGGGAACAACTGCTGTATTATCCCAACAACTCCTTGTATGCTGCCGGCAGCCAATATCGCTATGCGGCCTACAGCGTTAAAAATAAGGTCCGCAATTATTATCTCACCGCTGTAAATTATAGCAGCTACCTGGAAAAAATGCTGGAAACAGCCCGCAACGGCGCCACGCTGGCGGACATACGCAACAGCATTGTAAGTGAAGAAGAAGACATCAGCGCAGAAGATGCTGAAGTTTTCACAGAAGAACTATTGCAGAACCAGCTGCTGGTAAGTGAACTGGAGCCCACCGTTACCGGTGACGAGTTTTTTAGCCACCTGGTGAACCGGTTAAAAAACCTGGAGCATACCACCGAAACAACCGCATTGCTGACGACCATACAAAGTATGCTTAACCTGCAACAGACAGGCACCGGCAAGTATACCACCACCCATGAGCTGGTGCAGTCGCTGCTCACGGAAACCAGTAACAAAGACCTGGTACAAACAGATCTGTTTCTTTCAACCGCAAAAAATACCCTGAGCCATACCGTTATCAATGAATTGTCCGCCCAGGTAGCGCAGCTGTGGAAACTGGCCAGCAACGATAACAACAGCGACCTGCGGCAGTTTTGCGATGCCTTCCGGCAACGGTATGAAGAACAGGAAATTCCGCTCAGCCTGGCCCTGGACAGTGAAGCCGGTATCGGCTATGGCGCCCATAGCCAGAGCAATACAGACCATACGCCGCTGGTAGATAATTTACACCTTCCACCACGTAATACCACATCTGCCGCCCCCCGCAGTAAGTTGCAGGACTTTCAGCTGCAACAGCTTCATCAGTGCCTGAAGGAAAACAAAAAGGTGATCACCCTCACCCGCGAGCACCTGGAAAGCTTCCGGGAAAAAGAAACACCCTCCCTCCCCCACAGCATGTACCTGATGGGAAGCATACTGAGCAACAGCGCCGCAGCTATCGATAACGGCGACTACCTCTTCGATATGAATGGCTGCAGCGGCCCTTCCGCCGCCAACCTGCTGGGAAGGTTTTGTCATGGTGATGAAGAACTGGCCGCCCATGTAAAAGCCTGTTTAAAAGCGGAAGAAGCCAGCGACCCGGAAAAGATCTATGCTGAAATTATTCACCTGCCGGAATCACGGACAGGCAACATTCTTATGCGGCCACGGTTACGGGAGTACGAAATTGTATACCTGGCCAATAGCCTCGCCCCGGAAGCGTACCAGCTGCACCTTTCCGATCTGATGGTGAGTGTACAACGTAATAAGGTAGTGCTGCGCTCCAGGAAACTGAATAAAATTATTGTACCACGCCTCAGCACCGCACATAATTACCGGCAGGGACTACCGGTTTATAAATTCCTGTGCGATCTGCAATTCCAGGACTACCATACCGGTATTGGCTGGCACTGGCAGATACCCGGTGAGGTCTCTTTCTATCCGCGCGTGCAGTATGGCAACATCATCCTCAGCAAAGGAACCTGGATGCTGCACAAAAAATCATACCCGGCACTGGCTAAAGCAACCCCGGAAAAGTATATGGAAATTTTCCGGGACATCAGCGCACAACTGGAGCTTCCCCGTTATGTAGTGGTAAAGGAAGGCGACAATGAACTGCCGGCTGATCTTGAAAACGAAGTGGCAGTGCACCTGCTGGTAACCACCCTGCTGAAAAAAGAACAGGTAACCCTGCAGGAGTTCCTCCATACACCCGGAAATTGCTGGATCAACGGCCCCGATGGCGCGTATACCAACGAATTTATTATTCCACTCAGGAACATATCTTCCGAAAAAGAAAACAAACAAACAAACCAAATAATTACCACACCTGCCGGTACGCCCGTCCGAAAATTCAGTACCGGCAGTGAATGGCTGTATGTTAAACTATACGCCGGTACACGGAGTGCGGAAAATATCCTGAAAGAAAAGATCCTGCCGTTAACACAGGAACTGATGCAGGACAACATCATTGACCAGTGGTTTTTTATCCGGTACACCGATCCCGAACATCACCTGCGGATCAGGTTCCACCACAGCACTAATCCACATTTCTGGAGCACCGTATTGGAAAGATTGCACGCCGCACTGCCCACCGATAGCATACACCGGCTTCAAACAGATACCTACGAAAGGGAAATTGAACGCTACGGCGCAGATACCATGCTGTTTAGCGAAGCGGTGTTTCATTACGACAGTACATGCGTCATCAGCATACTGGATCTCCTGGAAGAAGAAGAAGGTGAAAACTACCGCTGGATGCTGGCATTGAGAGGGGTGGACATGCTGCTGAATGATTTCGGGTATACGCTTTCAGCCAAATCGGCCTTATTGAAAATGCTCCAGAAAAGCTTCTTCGAAGAATTTGGTGGTGAAAAGTCCTTGCTGGTACAACTCAACGACAAATACCGGGAAGAAATGCGGAAAGTGAGCAGTATACTTGATCCTATGCAGGACAGCGAACAGGGTATTGAAGCGGCCGTGGCTTGCTTTCAAACCCGCTCCGCTCATATACAGGAACAGCTTGCAGGCATACAGCTCGCCAACCGCGACGATCTCCTTTGCAGCTACATTCACATGTTCCTTAACAGGATCCTGTTATCCAATCAGCGCAAACATGAACTCGTGATCTATCATTTCCTCAGCAGGTATTATGAATCCATGATCGCCATCTCTAAAAAACAGCTCAAAGCAATTACTCACTAAATACATATTGGTATGAAAAAGAAGAATGAGCAAAAAATGAAGCTGGGCACTATTAAAGTGGCCAGGTTAAGTGCAGGTATTACATCCACAGATCAACAGCAGAAAAAGATCACTCATCCTACCACTACGGTAATCAGGACTTTCGACTGCTAACTGTTTCACCGGGGTGCCGGCTATTTTTTACACCGGTACCCTCTTTTAAAGTCTTTCTACTTCACTCAAGGGCAACCTGATTTCCCCAACCGGGTTTACCACCTTCAGCATCAGTTCTCCATAATGCAGGTAGAGATCGGCCACTATGGCGCCATCTTTTACTTTCCATTTGGTGTTTGTTTGCAGGTAGCGTTTTAATTTCTCCTCCAGCTGCGCGGTTCCTTTCCATTTCCGGACTTTCAGTAACGCTACATACACTTTATATCCTTTAGGTTGTGAAGCGGCAGTCATCAGTTTCATCATCTCTTCCTGGTTAGCGGTATGGTAAATGCCTTTTCTACAATCCGCTGAAATATGTTGCAGGTGCTCATTTGCCAGTGCAAGATGCTTATAGGGGGTAATGAGAAAAGTTTCAATGATATCCGTATCAAAATGATCTTTCCCACGCGGATAACTTTGTCTTACAAAAGCAACAAAACCATGCTTTGCCAAAGACATCACTAATTCCGGAGAGAGCAGCGCCAGGGGATTATGCATGAACTGAATTTAACATTTCCAGGAAAGATACTAAGATAGTTAGTACTAATATAAAATAAAAAAGCCCTGATGGCCACTACAGCATGGTTCTCAAGGCTTTTTTACATTATTCATTTGCTTTCTGAAACAAAAATACTAATATTTTTAGTAAATCCTAATTTATTTTATCCACGGCCTCAACTGGGCCCCACATAACTATCATGTTTGGTCCATATGAGGGCGCCGGTATCATATCCCAGTGCGGCGGCGGTTGCCAGGAAACGGATTTTGATATCTTCGGGGATAGTCCGGGTACGCGATAAAATCCAGATATAGTTCAGGTTGTTGCCGGCCACCAGGGCATACTGATATTTTTCGTCGATATCAATGACATTATACCCGGCGTAAAACGGTCTGGAGAAAGATACTTTTAACCGGGCTTCGTCAGGTGTACTCACAAACGCAGCTTTACCTTCACTTTCTTTCCAACGGTATTTCTTGGTATCATAACCCTTGTTGTCCACTTTTATCTCCCCGTTTTCCTTTAATGAATAGGTGGCAGAAACATTGCTGAGATAATGTTCAAACCGGTAATCCAGCCTGGCGATTTCATACCAGGTGCCCAGGAATTTTTGTATGTCAAAAGGAGAAACAGCTTTGGCCCCCTTAGGAATGGACACTTTGGTATTATTATACAACAAATATGCGGCGGCAGCAGACGCAGCTGCTCCCAGGACCAGCAATTTTTTATTCATAAAGCATGATTTTTAAAAATGATGTGTCTGAATTTGCGGGAGGTACCGCAAAAAGGCTGCCTGACCGGAAGTGACTGCTGGCAGGGAGTTTTAAAATAAAAGGCGGACCGGGAGTGTTGCCAAATTGCTACAAATAGAGGTAAGAAATTGAGAAGGGCAAGGAAAGTGAGCTCGTCTACAGGGCAGACATTTCCATCCTTCGTTGAAACCCTTCCAGGAACTGCGCCACATGGAATCCATCCATCAACGCATGATGCACATGCACAGATACAGGCATTATTTTCCGGTCGCCCACTTCTTTTACTTTACCGAAAGTAATTTTAGGGCAGCTATCTTTAAATGAAAAACTCCGCGCATGGGATACGGCGGTAAAGTTAATCCAGGGCAGGGAGGAATAATGAATCACATTCTCTCCCGACACAGCTGGTATCAATCCTGTACTCTGACGTACTCTTTCAATTTCTGCTTTGCTGCTGGCTTCAAATGCGGCTGCATCTTCATAAAAATTCATATATGCAAAACCAAAAGTACCGTCGGGCCGGTTAATGGTGGGTGATGCATGTACCTGGTCATACACCCATACTTCATCACCGGCGATACGGTAACGGAAAGGGGGAACTTCGTTGGCGGCTGCCAGCGACTTATGCAGGTAGCTTAAAAAGAAGGAGTCCCCGCTGGCTTTGGCGTTGTTAAAGGCAGTGGTGCAGTCGATGTCGGTGGTGATCCCGAAAAAAGGTTCTTCGAACTGGCGGAAGAAGTTAAAGTGTTCCTTTCTCGCCCAGGTGTCCAGATCTAATAATTGTTTCATAATATCAGGTGCGGCAGGATATCTGCCATTGTAGTAAACTCATAAAAACGGGGATCTTCGATTGTATGATCGATGTGTTCATGCTGCCAGGTGGTATGGTACGGAATATGGATAGCATGACCGCCCAGTGCCAGCACCGGCAGTACATCCGATTTCAGGGAGTTGCCCATCATGAGGAATTCTTCCGGCTTGCAGTCGAGGTGCTTTATTAATTTAAGATAGTCGCGTTCCTTTTTGTCGCTCATAATTTCAATATGATGGAAATAATGCTCCAGGCCCGATTTCCGCAGTTTGCGTTCCTGGTCCAGCAGATCGCCTTTTGTAGCCACTACCAGGCGATACTTGCCGGAGAGCGCCTGCAGCACCTCTTCTACCCCATCGAGCAGCACAATGGGCTTATCCAGCATTTCTTTTCCATACTGGAGCACCTTATGGAAAACTTCCGGGCCGGCAGTATTTTCGGATACGCGCAGTACGGTTTCTATCATGCAAAGCATAAAAGATTTTATGCCATAACCATAGAGTTCCAGGTTGGCCATCTCCGTTTTAAACAGCTCCTGCGATACGGTATGATGCGGCAGGTAATCTTCCAGCAGGCTGCAAAAAAGGGCTTCTGTTTCCTGGAAGTAAGGCTCGTTTACCCAAAGGGTATCGTCGGCATCGAATGCGATCACGCTAATGTCAGAGATCATTGTTATTTTTACGTTTTTCCGGATGCAAAAATAGAACCCGGCAGTTTATAAAACGGGACATTTGTCCCACTTCTTAAAAGTATGTTACGGACCAATCCTGCTTTTCTTCATTTCATGGAACAATTCACCGCCAGCAGCGCGGAAGGCGAAGCAGTGGCCATTAAAACCTTTACTGCCGGCACACGGCTCATCCGCCAGGGTGATACCATCAGTCATGTTTATATTATCCGGGAAGGTATTACAAAATGTTATATTGAAGAAGATAACGGGAAAGACTATATTTTCGAATTCCTGGGAAAGGGTGAAATTACCGGCGACCTGGAAGGCATCAGGAAAGAAAAATGCCTGTGTAATATTGAAGCCATTACGCCCGTAACAGCATATGCCATTCCGCAT
Organism: Chitinophaga sp. ARDCPP14; assembly: GCF_051362515.1. Lineage (NCBI taxonomy): Bacteria > Pseudomonadati > Bacteroidota > Chitinophagia > Chitinophagales > Chitinophagaceae > Chitinophaga > Chitinophaga sp. ARDCPP14. The sequence goes on from NZ_JBKIXB010000005.1 coordinate 183,349, forward strand.
ACCTTGTTTAGCTGGCTGCTGGTTAACAATACGGAGTTCAACAGGCTGATGTTGGAAGAACTGGTGATCCGTATCCGCCAAACCTGTATCCGCGCGTCTTACCAGCAACTATACCCGGTAGAATATGCATTGCTCCGGTTGCTGGCGCTGGAAGCGGAACAAGACATTGTTATTCCCAAAAAGGATATGGCATCTTACCTGGGTATTACGACCCGGAGTTTTAACAGGACCCTGAAAGAACTAAGGTCCAAAAATATCCTGGATCCGCAGGGGATGAACATTGATCTTAGCCGGAAGCAACTGGAAGAAATATTGCGCCGGTTTGAGGATATGGGATAACGGCCACCTGTATACGAAAACAAAGGGCTGTCCCTTTTTACAGCAACAGCCCTTCTGTTATTTACTTGAATAACCTCCACTCGCTTAGCTGGAAATCCACACTGCCATTGGTGGCGGTTACATACACGGCATAATATTTATACGCCGTAGTATTGGAAATGGCAAACTGCCTGGTTTGATTTCGGACGCCAAACACCTGGTTTGTTTGGGTATCGAGTACCGTCCACGTAGTACCATTATTGGAGCCTTTCAGCTGCCAGTTTTTAGGATCTCGGTCTGTAGCGTCGTTACCGGAAGTAAGGGTATATGATTTCACGGTTTGCCCGGTGACAAACTGCAGCTGCATTTTAAAATCAGCAGGCACCGCATTCACAAATAGTTTGGTGCTGTATACATTATCGGTGAGCTTCAAGGAGCCTTCTGCCGCGGAGGCGCCACCATTGTTTTCTTTACTCACGGTAATCGTGCCCGAACCGGTAATGTCATCCGAAGGATAAGTGATACCCGGGAAATCCGTTTTTGCCTGCTTCAGCTGTGCGGTCCAGTCGTTGCCCCCTTCGTCTTTATTGCCAAAGGCAGTGAGGGCCAATTGCTTCAGATCTTTATTGGCAGCGCCGCTCCAGTAATGTACAAATTCCCCGAAGTTAAGGCCGCGGGTGTATTCGGGGTAAGTGGTGATGCCGTTATTGTACGTTTGTTTGGGGAAATGCTGCGCCAGCAGTGCGAAGAATTTATTCAGTGGCGCTACACCACCGTAGTTAGTATAGATTGGATAAAACCAATCCCTGAACCAGTAAGTGCCTGCGCGGGGATAAGCATCTGTTTGGGTGATCTTCATGTTATACCAGCGGGTAACATCGGCACTGCGGCCCAGGGCCAGGTACACATCGTACTGGTAGATTTCCATCCATTTGCTGTCGTGCCAGATGCCAAACGCCGGGGAGCCGTGTACGCCTTTGGAAGCGCCTTCCACAATATGCCCCACTTCATGGGTGGTAAGGTCAATGTCGTTGCCTGCACCGGAGATCCAGGCATTGGGATCGGAGGAGCCTACATCTATTACGTTGCGGTAATCATGACTGGCATCCATATACGTAGACGGATGCCCACCGGAATATTTGCCGGAGTGCAGGATTACAAAGAGGCGGGAATCGTCGCCAAAAGCACCGTAAGTGCTTTTGGTATAGTTCCATACCTGCGCGAGGTAGGTGTTGGGCCAGGTAATGCTGCTGTTTACATCATTATCAAAATAAACTGCTACGCTGGTATCATAAAAAACGCGGTTAAGCAGCTGTTGGTGTTCAAACCAATGTTCCTGCCAGGTGACGGGTGGTGTGGCTAATACCTGCAGGTTATTTTTTCCGGAAACAGGTTGAAGATCACCGCCGGGAGCGCTTTTCTTTTCGCATCCCAACAGTATGCCCAGCACAATAAATGCCGCAGCAAACAATGAAGTTTTCATACGTTTTTTTTTAAGATGAGTGAATGAAGGGGGTTTCGGGTTTTCAATCATGCGCAACTGCTCCTGGTGAAGCAGTTGCTAATCAATGCAGTTTTGGTTGTTCAGGTAGATAAGTTAACACATCTTTTTACAGTAACCTGTCAACGGATTTTAAACAATTGTAAACAGATATTAAAAGGATACATAAAAAAAGGTGCGCAGTACGCTGCACACCTTTTTTACTTTTTATTGCCGCTGCTATTCTGTTGCGCGGGTGTACAATCCCCTGTCCATCCTCACTCCCAGGCGTTTCATCATGCCCGGCATATCAAATCCTTCTTTTTTGTATTCCGCCTGCACCTGTTCTTTGGCGCTGGCTACCGCCGCTTTGTTTTCCCACTGCGCAATGGTAACATACACCAGGTTGCCCTGCTCATCAAAATATTCATAGGCAGCATCTGAAATAAAGCCGGGGAGCGTTTTAATGAGGCGCCGGTTCACCGCCACCCGCTGCTTGAATTCCGTGATGCCCGCAGCAGGCACTACAAATTTATCAATGAACTGTACCTGTTCTTTTACCGGTGCCGTGGCAATATCCGCGGGTAATACGCCCAGCGAGGTTAAAAACCCGAGGCGGTCGGTCTGTACTTCTGATGCGATGATTTTTCCATCTTTAAATTCATAGATGGCTACGCCGTTGATATGAATAGCTTTGCCGGTAGCAGGAATGTTTTTGTACGGCCCTGTTTGTGTGCCATACCAGGTCCATTTCGCCACTACCTTATTCCCATCTGATACCAGTGACGATAATTTCCACTGAATGTCCGGGAAGGCGGCGATGAGTGGTGCAATGGGGGCAGTAAACCCCGCCACGCCCTTGTGTCCTTCCGGACCGGTATGCGCTTCGGATACAATGGACGGCAACAGGCGCATGTCTTTTTTGTTCATGACATTTTCATATAGTTCCTGTATAATGGCTTTGTTCTTTTCCATATCTGTTATTTTAAATTCCTTTTGTTGATGAATACTTTTTCCCTGTGAAAATGACATCGCTGGCAGCAGTGTAGTGACCAGGTATATCGTAAGATGAACGGTTTTCATTTGTTTTTCTTTTTACAAAAGTATCTCTCCCGCAAAACCCGGAATTGTAAAAAATCATTGATTTACCAAAACCACTTATCCTTATTCATGTTTTTCATTACGGTCAGTTTTTCTATCTTAGCTCCGATCTATTATCAGTAAAACCCACGTCTTTGAAATTTCTGATTAATTTTTTCCTGATAAGTATTATCAGCAACGGCGTTTATGCGCAGGCGGTACTTACAGGCACAGTGAACAATTCATCTCATACGCCCGCTGCTTATGCCATTGTACGCCTTCAACGGTTACCCGGGGATCCGCAGCAGGTATTGCAAACAGACAGCAGCGGCAGCTTCCGCTTTACCAGGCTGTCTGCAGGCGAATACACGCTGAATGCCGTTGTTACCGGCTACCAGGCCGCCACGCTGCATTTCAGCATTCGCCGTGATACAGTGGTAAACATCACCTTACAACCTTCCAATACCCGGTTGGGTGAAGTGACCGTTACGGCCGGCAAACCCGCTATTGAAAACAACCCGGATAAACTGGTGTACAATGTGGCGTCTAACATTACCGCTGCCGGCAGCAATGTGCTGGAAGCCATTGGCAAAGTGCCCGGCATAAAAGTGAACGACAATGAAATCAGCATTACCGGTAAGGGAGCGGTAAAAGTGATGGTAAATGACCGCCTGGTGCAACTGGCCGGCATCGACCTGGTACGCTACTTAAAATCTATGTCTGCCAGCCAGATCTCGAAAATTGAGCTGATCAAAAATCCTTCCGCACAGTATGACGCAGAAGGAAATGCAGGACTAATCAATATCACTACCCGTCAGCGTAAAAACGAAGGCTACTCCGGCACCGTGCAGGCCAATGCCAAAGGATGGCTTCACAACCCCGCCGTAGTGTATGGCACCCGTAACTATGAGGCGTTGAATGTAAACGCCACGCTGAACTACAACGCCGCGCGGTGGTCGGCGTATGGGAGCATTAACCTCGATCAGGATCAGCACCTGGAAGGCTTCCGGACCACCATCTATTACCCGAAGCAAACCTGGATACAGTCGGACACCGGTAAATATACCTATCTCAATGCGAATGTAATCGCCGGCGCTGATTACAGGATCAGCCGGAAGGCCACCATCGGGCTGAATTACCAGGGCGGTAAAAATGTGTATGATGGCGGCGACCGCGTGAACAACCCGGTATTTGACAATGCCACCGGCAAACAGGATTCTATCATGAAAACACACGCCACCTACCGCCCTATCGCCGATAATCATTCTATCAACCTGCATTCCGCGATCAACTTTGATACCACCGGCCGCAGGCTGCTGCTGAATGCAGACTACTTCAGCTACTACCGCACCGACCGGTCCGATTTTGAAAGCAATAACTACCTGGGTGATAACACCACCCACCCTTCCGGCACCACCCGTTACTACGACGATAACAAGCAACGCATTCATATTTACACGCTGAAAGCAGATATGGAACTCCCTACCCGTTTTGCAAAGTTCCTGGTAGGCGGCAAGCTGAGCTTTATCGATAACTACAGCAATGCTTTTTATTATAACAAGGATTCTTCCGGCAGATTGGAATACGACAAAAATCTCAGCAACGAGTTTGATTACCAGGAAAACACGCAGGAGCTGTATGTGAGCATGAACAAGGAACAGGACAACTGGAAGTATGAAGCTGGTTTGAGAGGGGAACTTACGCAAACTACCGGTTACTCCTATACGCTGGATCAGCGCACCCAACGTAAATATTTCCGGTTATTCCCGTCGCTGTCGGTATCATGGCAGGCCAATAAAGACAACAGCCTGGCTTTTACAGCAGGCCGGCGTATTAACCGCCCGTCGTTCTGGAACCTGAACCCTTTCAAATCGTTGTATACCTCCTATAGTTATGGCGAAGGGAATCCTGCGTTAAATCCCGAGTATAACACCAATATTGAATTATCACATACTTTCAGGAACAGGCTTACTTCTTCCTTATTTTTTAATAAAACAGATGATGGATTTAACAACGTTACCATCGCCAGTGCAGACACCAACCTCGTGTATACGGTTCCGTTAAACTTTATCCGGACTTACCGGTATGGCATCTCTGAAAGTGTGTCGTTTACTGTTTTTGACTGGCTCGACAACAATAACCAGGTAACCCTTTACCATACCGACGCACATTCTGACATTCCGCAGGTGAGTAGTATCCGTGGATGGGGAATGTATCTTGCCACAAATAATAACATCTATTTCAACCGCGATAAAACTTTTGCAGGCGCCATCAACTGCTGGTACCAGTTCCCCGAAATAAATCATATTGGCAGATCAGATGCTTATTTTAAGCTGGATATCGGGCTGAAGGCATCGGTGATGAAGAAGAAAGTAGACATCGTGTTAACCATGAATGATATTTGCCAGAGCAGCGCCATGACCATTAATTCCACCATCAACGGCGCGCGGCAGCAGCTGAGCAACTTCCAGTTGAACCGTTACCTGCAGCTAGGCATCAGTTACCGCTTTGGCAGCAGGGCCGCTAAGCAGCCGGCCGGCGACACCGGCAACCAGGAAGAGAGAGGCCGTGTTCATTAACTGATGATAGAACCGGAGATTTATACACATCCCTTTTTTGCACAGATTCCAACACCGATTCAGTGCTGGCCTGCGGGCCAGCGCATAGAGCATGCCAGAAACAGCACTCGCAACCTGAGAATTTCCGCAGGTGCAGAATGGCTGCTTTTTGGTAGCTTAGCGGCCGGGAACTGCATATCCGGGCTTGTAACACCCGGGCAGGAAAGCTAGATAAGTTAAAAAACCAACTTACTTTATTACCAATACATTAACAGGTGGTTTTGGGTTTATATGAAAGATAAAATCCTATATTAGGACCTTGAAAAAAAGCGGGATGCAGGCTTTTTTAGTATTAACCCATAACAAACTGATTTTGGTAACAAAAAGATTAAACAGGAGCTGCTAAATATTACTTATATTAACCCTTACAGGTATGCTGGTACAGGGAACCGGGCCGACTAACAATTGCCGGAGTGACGTAAATGATTAAAAAGTACATGAACATATACCAACATTATTCTTTTGATCTATGGTTAACTTTAATAAAATCGAATCCTTTATTTAAACAGGAAAGGACGCGCTTTTTTTACAACCATTTCAATCAACACCAAAAAACACTGGAAGAGGTAGGCCGCATATTCCGCAAAACAGATCTGCTATGCAATGCCATCAATGAAAAAACAGGCGGTAATATTGATGCGGAAGAAATGTACCTCATGGTGATCAGTGAAATAAATGATTACGACAATGCCTTCGGGAGCATTGATCTGGCAGGACTTTACCAGGAAATGGACGCCCTGGTGCTCAAATACCTCCCGGTTATTTATTGTTCGGAAACAGTGAAAACATTGCGCAGGATAAAAGCATCGTCCGATAGTACCATCAGTTTACTCAGTAACACCGCTTTTATAAAAGGCAGCACATTAAGACGGGTATTACAGGAGCTGGAGCTGGAGCATTTTTTCGATTTCCAGCTGTATTCAGATGAAACCGGCATGTCGAAACCCAATGAAAAAATGTTTCGCCTGATGCTGGAAAACGTAGCGATAGTAAGAAATGATACGGCAATCCCGCTAAGTAACATCATACATATTGGCGATAATGTAAAAGCAGATATTAACGGGGCGCAGGTGACAGGCATTCGTACTTTACTGGTCAACTCCAATCATCAATGTATTTCAAGTTTACTTAACTGATGACAACAACCTATTCACTTCATAAGATCACCCATGCCGGCCATTTCGGGTTTAGCCCCGATGATTACAGCCGTTTCAAGTTCGGGGACGACGCCGTTGCCGAAAAATTCGGGACCAGCCTGGCGGAAGGGTTTATTGAGCATCACCTCAAAGGACAGGAAGTGCCACAGTTTGTGGTAGTGTCAAGTCCATATTCCTTTATCCCAACGGCTACCTTTGCGATGAAAAACTATTTCGTTTTTCATTTGAACAGGTGGCTGGCAGCGCACGGGCACCCGGTTTTACAGGAAACCAAAGTACACCGTACCATTACCTACAAGGAGGATTACGGCGAACTGGATGCGGAGCAACGGTTAAAGCTGATCGGCAACGACAGCTTCCATATCGACCGCCACTTCCTGACCGGGAAGAAAGTGATTTTCCTGGATGACATCAAAATTACAGGAGGCCATGAAAGAATGATCCTGAAAATGGTGGATGCCTATGACCTGCCTAACGATGTGTACCTGCTCTATTATGCAGAACTGCAGAATAAAAGCATTCATCCCAACATTGAAAACCACCTGAACTATCATTTTGTAAAGTCCATCTTCCACCTGGAAAAAATCATCCAGGGGGAACAATTTTTCATTAATACACGGATTGTAAAGTATATCTTGAATTATGATTTCGATTCATTTTGTATTTTCCTTCAAAATCAATCCGATAAATTTGTGAATCTTTTGTATAATATGGCCCTGGGAAACGGTTATCATACGATAGAAGTTTACCAGAAAAATCTGAATTTTATTAATAATTACTTATTTAACAGAAAACATAAAAGCATACAACATGGCAATTAATTTGCAAAAAGGTCAGCGGCAAACGATTAATGCGCCCAAATTCGTAATCGGCCTGGGCTGGGACGCTAATGCTTCATCTACCGGCACCAGCTTCGATCTGGATGCTTCCCTGTTCGTAATGGGAGAGAATAAAAAGATATTATCTGAGCAGCACTTTATTTTTTATAATAACCTCGTATCACCCGATGGCAGCGTAGAGCATACCGGCGATAACCTCACCGGCGATGGCGGCGGCGACGATGAACAGATTAAAATTGACCTGTCTAAAGCAGATCCGAAAATTACCGAAATATGCGTGGTGGTAACCATCCACGATGCAGAAGCACGCCGCCAGAACTTTGGCCAGGTAAGGAATTCCTTTGTACGTATATTCGACCCGGTTACCAACGAAGTGCTGCTGAAATACGAGCTGGAAGAAGATTTTTCTATTGAAACCGCTGTGGAATTCGGAAGAATTTACAAACGCAACGACGAATGGAAGTTTGAAGCAGTAGGCGTTGGCATGAAAGGCGGTCTGCAGGACTACCTGAACAAATACAACTAATCTATACACCACTATATCTAAATATAAGATCAACATGGCAATCAATCTTCAAAAAGGTCAGCGTATAAATCTCGAAAAAAGCAATGGCGCCAAACTTCAGAATATCTGTGTAGGGATCAACTGGGGCGCTATTGAAAAGAAAGGCCTGTTTGGCCTGTCAAAAACCAAAGAAGCGGTAGACCTGGACGGCAGCTGCGCAATGTTCACCGAACAGAAACAACTGCAGGAAGTGGTTTACTTTGGTAACCTGAAATCAAAAGACAACGCGGTAAAACACAGCGGCGATGATCTGACCGGTGACCTGAACGGCAACGACGGCCTGGACAATGAAGTGATCACGCTCGATTTCTCAAGGCTGGACGCTAACACCAACTACGTAGCGTTTGTGCTGAACAGCTTCCGCGGACACGACTTTGGTACGATTCCTTTTGCGTCTATCCGCATTTATGAAGGTACCCCCTCCCGCGTGAACGAAGTATTTGCCACCTATGATATCGCCAGCGGCCCCGGCTTTGCAGGACACGTATCTATGGTGATGGGCGTTTTCTACAAAAAGAACGGCGAATGGAAATTTAATGCGATCGGTGAACCTACAAAAGATAAAAAACTGCAGGAAACCGTAAGCACCGTTGCGCAGAACTACCTGTAGGATCACTTTTGATAAGATAATATCAATTTATAATCAGATACCTTATGGAAGCAAACCCAAATATCACCGACCAAACCCTTCCCGCGGTAAGGCTCGACAAAGAGGGAAATGTGGATCTGGCAGTTATTACGCCGGACGATGCAAAGAAATACGGGGAAATAAGTAAAACATTGGTAACCACCGATGTAAATTCCATTCTGAATTATGGTACCGATGTACAGAATTCAATGGAAAAATACAGTAATGAGTTCCTCACTTCTGTACGTACCTATAACTCAGGCGAAGTAGGCGGGCTGATCAACGATCTGCTTACAGAACTGAATTATATCGACGTAGATGAACTGAACCAGGGCGCCGTACAGAGCTTTATCTCCAAAATACCTTTCCTGAAAAAACTGGTATTTGATGCCAAGAAGCTTTTCCAGAAGTACGATACCGTTATCAGTAACATTGATAAGATTACCAACAAGATCAAAGCGGGCCGCATCAATTCACTGAAAGACAACAGTTCTTTGCAAACCATGTTTGATAGTAACGTATCTTACATCAAACAAATGGAAGATCTCATTATTTCAGGTCAGCTGAAATTCAATGAGCTCAGCCAGAAGCTGGCCGAAATGGAAGTGAATGCCGCCAATTACAATGACTATGAAATCGCTGATTTAAGGGACTTCATTACCCGCCTGGATAAAAGACTGGCGGACATGAAGATTGTACGCTTTATTATGCTGCAGTCTTTAGCTCAGATCAGGCTGGTACAAAACAACAATACTTCCATTGCGGAAAAGGCGCAGTCGATCATTTCCACCACGATCCCTGTCTGGAAAAACCAGCTCACCATTGCGGTAGCGCTGCAAAGACAGAAAGCCAACGTGGAAATGCAAAAGAAGATTTCTGATACCACCAATACCATTCTCCAGAAAAATGCCGATCTGCTGAAACAAAACAGCATCGAGGTAGCGAAAGAGAATGAGAAAACAGTAGTATCTATTGAAACATTGAAGAGAACTACCCAGTCGCTGATTGAAACTTTACATGAAGTGAAGAAGATCCACGATCAGGGCACCGAAAGCCGGAAAGTGCTGAATGGTGAATTGCAGACGCTGGAAACAGAGCTGAAGAAAAATGTAACAAACGTTAGCTAACGGAGGATAAGTAATGGAGGATAACCTGGCAATAATATTAAATGACTCAAATAAAACTATCAGCAAGTTACAATTGCTGTCCACTTTTTTTGAAGAAGAGATAATATACAAGATTTATCTCCGAAGCCAGGTTGTCCATAAATTATTTGAAACCAATCCGGAACTTGATGTCAATAAGCTGGAACTGTTTCACCTGCAATACACCGCCACGGTGATTGACCTGTTGCGAAAAATAAAAGCCAGCAATGAAAGAAACGTGAGTATTTTATACGACGAAATACAGATCAACAAAGACCTGATCGCCAATATCAACGACTCCGTTTTTTCAGAGAAAAATTACCAGCAGGATAAACAGAAACAATCCCTGAAGATCAATTTATCTTTGCGGAAGCTGTACCAGGTGCTGTCTGACAACTCCGAAGACTACCCCTTCTCCAAAAACATTAACGCTTTCAGCGCACGCTTCTCCCAGGATTTTTATTTCGATATTTCCACCGAAGCGCTCAATGAACTGATTAAATTCAACCCGGCAGAAGTGTACCGCAACAACTCCGCCATCATACAGCGCAAGCTGATGGGATTGTTGTGCAAAATGGATTTTAAAACCGAGTTCTTTTGCGGACTCAGTGCCGGTAACCTGATCCTGGAAGTGTACCGTTTCCTTAATATGGACCGTTACTATCTCTTCTTCCCCGCTAAAAATTTATTCCTGTTCTGCGATCTTTCAAAAATCACAGATGTTGACTGGTCCAATACCCTCTCCAAAAAAACAAGGATTGTACAGGAGTTAACGGATAAGAATGATAACCTGATGAGCCGCGCCAACGTACTGAAAACGGTGATCCCGGATAACGTGCATGCCCTCCTGAAAGAATACTATGAGAAAATTTCCGACGTCGATTTCCTGCAACAGATTGGTCGCTTTGATGTGCAGACAAACATCCTCAAAACGATGCTGAACACCAATGTGATTTAGGCATAAAAAAGACGCCAGTCCGCAAACTGGCGCCATAGAAACCTTTATTAAGCTAAGCCGGTTTGTTACCGGCATCATTTTTTCTCCAACTCTGCAGCAGGGGTTCTTTTAGGAACATTTAACAGCGCCGATGTAATGATCGGAACGATAAACACGCCTACGGTGATGATCGACGTAATGATGTCTGCTTTTGAACTTTCCAGGAAGTGGGTAACAGGTGATTCCGGGAAGAAATGTTCGTAGATAGACAACGTCAGTTTAATACCCAGGATCGCAATAACGATGTACGCCGCTGCTTCCAGGAAGGTAAACTTCGTCATCAGTTTCACGAAAGCCTGTGCCACAAAACGCATGGCGAGGATACCGATAAACACGCCCAGGCAAACCAGCAGTATATTATCAGTAAAAGCTACTGCAGCAAAAATATTATCTATAGAGAAAGCCATATCCATTAACTCCACCAGTGCCACCGTAGCCCAGAAAGGCCCGATAGCCCCCACTGTGGCCTTGTATAGCCAGTTCTGGCCTTTGTCGATGCTCTCTTCTTCTTTCTCTCCTTCTGTTTTCTTATTTTTCCACCAGCTGAATACCAGGTACAGGAGATATAAACCGCCCAATGGTTTCAGCCACCAGATCTTGATCAGGAAAGACGCGAACAACATAGCCAGACCACGGAACAGGTAAGCGCCGAAAATCCCGTATTTAAGGGCGCGGTCACGTTGTTTTTCGGGCAGGTCCATTACCATGGTAGCCAGTACAGCGGCGTTATCTACCGACAATAAACTTTCAATAATAACGAGATTCCCGACAATGATTGCCGAAGGTATTGGGTTGTCAATAATTTGTTGGATTAATTCATTCATTTCACTTTATTTTTTATATAGGTTTCTACTTGTTGGCAATCGTTATAATGACTACTCTTCCACCCTCTTCCCTCGACAGCAATAGTCTTTTTCCATCCGTTAGTTCCACCATCTCACCGATGGCAATTTCTTTATCTTCTGTAAGATCTTTTAAAGAAGTGAGCTGCTGGTTGACCAGCACCCATTTGCCCTGGTGAAAAACAAAATACCCGACCGGCACTTTTTGCGCGGCGGTGATCCGTTCGTTGCGGATAGTATTCCTGTTTACATGCCATTGGAACAGGTATTGATTATTATACACCATCAGCCGGTGGTTTTCCGGTTTCCATACCGTTGGCTTAAACTCGTAATACAGGTCCAGTACGGGCAGGGTGCCTTTATGCGGCGTACCGCAGAAAGGGCATTTAGGAGAATGGGTGTTATCAAAAACGTACCATTTCTGTTCGCAGGCGGCATTGCTGCAGGGCTGCATGAGGTCTGTTGTTTTTAGTAACGCCTGTTCCCACATTTCTGCCGGCGGCCGCTCGGTTGGCTGGTGCAAACCGGTTACAAACGCCTGGTAGAACAGTTCCTTCAGGTAAGGCCCTGTAATGGTGTATGGTAACTTATTTACATCTGCCCAGGGCAATTCCTTCGGATTAATGTGATTCAGTTTTGGCCGGTTGGAAGTATCCTGCGGATGTTCAATAAACAGCGCCTTCTCTCCCATTGCCAGCAGGTCGTCTTTTTCTGCGTCGAGATCGTGGATCTTCCCTCCTTTTAAGGGATGACGGTATAAAAGATACATGTAGATCATTACTGCCAGCGCATGCAGGTCGGTAAGACGGTTGGGCAGCTTCCTGCCCGGGTCTTTCAGGCCCAGGTGCTTGGTGGCGAGTACTTCCGGTGCGATGAAATCGGCTGTGCCAATTACATCCGGTGGAAACAGGCCCGGTACCACGAGGCCATCTATATCGATGATAGTAGCCGATTTACTTACCGGGTCTACCAGCACATTTTTATACGACAGGTCGGAATGTGCGAGTCCGGCTGCATGCAGGCGTTTCACACCTCTTGAAATATTTACACAGATCTGGAAATAGCTTAACCAGTTGCCCAGTTCTGCTTCATCCAGGCGCAGCGTAAACTGCTTGTTCCTGAATTTGGGTGAAGCAAACCATTTCCCTTCTTTCTCCTTTCCTTTAATCAGGTCGTTTGATGCGTATCCTTTCTTGAAAAAAAAGTTAGCATGGTAACACGGTACTACGAGGCCTACCTTTTTATCTGCTTCCACCATGTCTGTTGGCCAGCAATAAAGATCCCGGTAGTAGTCGCCGCCTTCCCGGTTAAAGAAGCTGTTATAGTAGTCCGTCACAATTTTCCGCAACCGCTCTTTCGAAGCGTAGTCCTGTGTGTCCCGGTAAAATGCCACCACGTATGATTTATCCGGACTGAAGTAAACGTCCTTCATGCCACCCCGCATAGGTTCTCCGTTATCAACGTATTGATAACTTTTCCCTGCATTGATGACGGAATTCACCGTTTTTGTACTCATATAGTCCGCATACTTAACTGATGATCATTAAAGTTCTGTCGTCATGATTCCCGGGGCTCCAGAAGTCCATCCAGGCAGATAGCTGGCTGGCGGTTTCCGGTGTATGGCTGGCCAGGTCTACTTTTACATTGTCATCGTTTTTACCGCCGAGGTCTTCCAGCAGTGCTTTCCAGGCTGTCAGCTTCTCCAGGTTGGCTTCTACTTCAAACTTGGGATCATAAATACCGTCGGTCATCAGCATCAGGTACGAGAAATCAGGCACCAGCCTGAACCCGAAGCGGGTTGCAAATGTATCACTTTTAAAGATTTCCTGCATGGTAATAAACCGGGTTCCCCCGCTAAATTCTCCCACATCCAGCCGGTTCAGCAACTGGATGTCTGTAAAATCCTTATTAATCAAAGCAATGGGGCAATCGCCTACGCCAAAGCTCATGATCACATAGCCGGATTCGTACTTTTTTAAAAGTACAAATATAAGTGTGGAATGAAGATCTTTTACTGGCGCTGCGCAGGCGACAGCAAATTCTTCCAGCTTTTTATGTACGGTGAACGCTGCTTTGCCGAGGTTATCGTATACAAAGCGGGTGAGTTCTTTTTGTGTTTTGTCGCTTCCGGCGGTAGCGTGTGCGGCAATCAGCGCATCAAATGCGCTCCTTAGTACCGGCGTAAAGTGCTGCTCAAAGTATTCCACGATGCCGGTGCAGGCGATCCTGGACCCTGCGCGGGACAGCCTTGCGCTGCCGGCGCCGTCAGAAACGGCCATAACGCTCCAGCCGGTGTCGCCGAAATGTTTAAAGGCGAAATCATCTTCCCGGAAGCCGCCGGTATTGGCGTGTGAGCGGCCTCTTTTGGAGGCTACCAGCAGGTGCCTGTCGCCCAGCGGGGCATATTCCGCTACGTTGTCTTCTTTCCAGTAGGGATCATTTTTATCGCTGTCAATATTTTTCCAGAGCGATCTGGGATTGGGGTTGATGACCAGCGGCACCTTTTTTTCGTTTGGCGCGGTGGTTTCATCTTCGCCGTTGATGCGGTATTTCAACGTTAGTTTAAAATCGCCGCTTTTAACGGGTGTGCCCCGGATCACTTTTGTTTCCGGATCGTATTGCAGACCGGTTTCTTCCAGCCCCTCGATATGAAAATAGGTAAAGTCGTTCCATTTCAGCAGTCCGAAATCCAGTGTCACCTCGTAAGGCTTTCCTGCAGTGGCATTCGGGATGCTGACGGGTTGTTGCTGAATGTCGGCCAACCGGTTTTTAAACTGCCAGGTATCCATTAGTAGCTTTTTATTTTCCAGGATCTGCCTTACCGCCAGCCTGTTTTTCTCTTCATTCACAAAAGCGTCGAACAGGTGCTGCCGGTTAGTGCCGACCGTAATATTATTTGCTTTAAATAATTCCCGGATAAAGGATTTGTCCATGTTTCTCTTTTGTCGGTTAGCCTTGTGCCCGGTTTACATCAAAACCACCGTCGCTGGCGCCGTATGCCGCGGTGTTTCCGCAGGTGGGGCAGGTACTGAGCTTTTCTTCGCCGATGCAATGAATCTGGCCACAGGAGCACAGGGCGAATCCCCATTGGTTGCCGCAGCAGGGGCAGGTGGGATTGCCTATCAGTTCTTCACTGTTGATAACAGCCGGTTTTGTGTGGCTATCGGACAGTTCGTGATAGGTTTTATCTACCTGGAACGCCCCTACCAGCCGGTAATACAGCCGGTTCAGGTTTAGTCCGTATATTTCTGCGTCCTGTTCTGCGCGGCGGTATTTCATGAGGTAATCGCGTTGCAGGTGCTGGCATTTACCCACCATTACCACGTAATTGCTATCGGTGTAACTGCGGGGTGGTGATGGTTTTGAGAGATCTATTTTCGATAAGGTAACGGTATCGTGTATTTTCGACAGTTCAAATCCTGAAGCGTTTTTCTCTACACTTTCACTGCTGGTTTTGATAGAGTCGGTAATCCACCTGAAGAACTGCTTATAGGCTGCGGGAGAGCTGTTTTTAAAATGCACTACGTTTTCCGTCAGCTCCTTCAGCAGGTTGGTATCTGCTTCATTGCCGAAAGAAACGGCCACCATATTGGCAGTGCGTTGCCAGTTCTGTTTCCATTCCGCGATGGCTGCGCTGGTATCGTCTGTAGGCACGCCATCCGTGAAAAGAAAGATGATCGGTTTCCAGTCGCCTTTTATTTCATAGGTGGTTTTCACCTGGTTTTTTCTCAGTTCATACATGAGGTGTCCCAGTCCCCGGCTTAAAGAGGTGCCTCCGCCAATAGGAAAACGCGGCGGATAAAAGTTGATGATTTCCTGCAGCGGTACCAGTGTTTTCGCCTGGCCGGCAAAAACAATAATAGAGATCCAGGCTGTTTCAATGGCGTAGGGATCTGTTTTAAGTGCTTGGATGATTTGTCCCAGCCCTTCTTCCACTTGTTGAATAGGTTCTCCCACCATTGATTCGGAGACGTCTATCAGGAAATAAACCGGTAGTCTTCTCATTATCCAAAATTTACAGAAGTGATATATACGGTTCCCGGACCGGTAATTTTCAGCATACTTAATCCTTCTCCTCCCAGGAGATTATTTCCGGAGAAATGGGATGACATCCGGTTTACCATATCTGCATTCATGCAGATAAAGCTTTTTTCATCCACAAAAACGGTTTGCCCGGGTGTGAGGTCCAGTGTAATGGGTGTACCTATCACATCTAAAAATACCGTACAAAATCCTGTTATTTTCTGCATGATCAGGCCTGTACCACCTATGAGGGAGGTCAGGTTCATTTTCACATCAATATCAATTTTGTCGGAGGAGGCCACAAAAGCGCCTGCTTTACAAACAATGCCGGAAGTAAGCTGCTTGAGGTTAACGGGCAACAGCCCCACTTTGCCGGCTACCACCAGCTTGCGCGGATTTAAATGGGTATTGCACAGTTCTACCTGGAAAATACTTTCGCCGGTGAGTTTTCTTTTTATCAGTCCGGCTACGCCTTTATCGAATACATTGACCTTTGAAGTAATTCCTTCTTCATGATAAATCAGTGCACCTTTCTCACAGAAGAATTTCTCCTGTTGGGATAATTCTACTTCCAGGCATTTAAAATCGTGTCCGATCAATTTTACGTTCATTCTTTTTATTATCAGATGACTAAATTCACTTCGTTGGGAGGCGGCGGCAGTGTTACCTGCTCGGTGGTGCCCATACTTTTATTTCCCTGTTCTATGGTGTCGGATACCCACTTGAAAAATTGCTTCAATGTGGCGCTGTCGGCCGTATCGAGATGCACCACGGTGTCTGTCAGTTCCTTGAGCATGCCGTTGTCTGCTGCTTTTCCTGCCGCGCAACCTACAATGGTGGCGAAGTTCAGGTCTTTTATCAGCGGGATCATTTTGCGGTACAGCTGCAGATCCGAAGGTTTACCATCGGTAAAAAGGAACAGCAACGGGCGCCAGTCGCCTTTTTGCGTGGGAGTACCTTTGCGTACTTCGCTGTTCACTTTTGCGTGGAGAAATTCCAGTGCATAGCCGGTGTGTGTGGGCCCGCTCTGCGGACAGGTAATTTCCGGCAGGTGGAAATTGGCCAGTTCCACCAGCGGGGTCAGTTCTTTTACTTCCCGGTCGAAAGTGATGATGCTGAGCCACAACGAATCCATTGCCTGGGGGTCCATCCGCAAAGTGTTTACCATACCACTCAGGGCGTTGTTGAGTGCCTGAATGGGCTCACCGTACATAGATCCGGAGGTATCCAATAAAAAAAATACCGGTAATCGTCGCATATCAATATTTTAATTTCTTACACCACGATATTCAGTTCTGCCGGTGGTGGCGGCAGTTCGTTTAAGCCTATTAATTCTTTGCCGGCATCTTCCACTTTTGTGGAAGTAACGCCAATGGAAGCGGTTACCCATGCAAAGAAGCGGGCGATGCTCTGACTATCGGCGGTATCGAGACTGAGTACATTATCGGTGATTTGTTTCAGTATGACGGTATCTGCACCGGAGCCGGCAGCACAGGCGATCGTATACGCCACTTTGCGTTGTTTAAATGCGGTCAATCCACTTTGCCAGTTATCGGTGGGAATGCCGTCGGTCATGATAAACACGAGTGGTTTCCAATCGCCTTTCTTCTCCGTAGTTGTTTTGGCCACTTCGTGATCGATACAGTTGCTTACCAGCTGCAGCGCTTCTCCCAGTGCGGTGGTGCCGGTCGCTTTTATATCCACCATCTGGAAAGACGCGAGGTCGGTAAGGGGTACTACCTGCCGTGCGGAGCTATCGAAAGTAATGATGCTGATAAATGCGGTTTCAATGGCCTGTGGATTCTGACGTAGTGAGTTAATCATTATCTGTACGCCATTTTTCACTGCCTCAATAGGTTCTCCATTCATAGAACCGGAAGTATCTAATAAAAGATACACGGGTAATCTTCTCATACTGCATTAATTTAATACCAGTGTTGGCATGTTGAAAATGGGTAACATTTCATCCTGCGTTTTCCGCCGGATGAGGTTATGCTGAATATAGGTTTTTTGTGATCAGGAATAGGTTAACTTTTTCAATTCGTCCACAAAGCTATCGGATTGATGTGGAATACCAATGGCCCTGAACTTCCAGGCGCCATCTTTACGATAAATTTCTGCAAATGTCATGGAGCACATCCCATTGTAGGTGCTGTCGCCCGACAGGCTAAATTTAGCGATCTCTTTTCCGCGGCTGTCAACCGCCCGGATGAACGCATTATCGATCATACCAAAATGCTGATTGGTGGCGCGGCCATTGTAAATGGTGACCATAAACAGGATCTTTTCATATTTATTCTCCAGCTGGTCCAGCTTGATGATGATTTGTTCATCATCTCCATCACCAGCACCGGTCCGGTTGTCGCCGGTTAACCAGATATTGCCGGAAGGGTGGCGCATGGAATTGAAGAAGATCACATCTCCCTCAAACAATCCTACTGATCTGCCATCCTTTGTTTGTACGGTTCTGCCAAGGTTCGCCACTTTGCCGCTGCTGTCGAGCAGCATGGCTACGGCATCGAGGTCGTATTCTGCTTCTTTTTTTTCTCCGCCGAATAATTTTCCAAAGAAGCCTTCGTTGCTTTTCGTTTGCCGTACATCCCAGCCCAAACCAATCGTGACCGTGGATAAATCGAATTCTTCTCCTTTGTCGTTTTTACGGAGGTCGATCGTTTGACCTTTTACTAAATTGATAGCCATAGGTAGTGGTTTATCAGGGGTTATTTAATAATCTGACCTTTGAAATATTTGGATAAGAAGTAAGCCAGATCTTCCCTGTAGCCAATCCCGGATGCTTCAAATTTCCATTTCCCATCTTTCAGGTAAAGACGGCCAAACTCCACGCCGGTTTCAATGGAGAAATCTTCTCCCAGTTCATACTTTGCAATTTCATTGCCGGTGCCTTCATCAACGATACGGATATACGAATCTCTTACCTGTCCGAAGTTTTGTCTTCTGCTGATGGCTTCATGGATAGTTACCACGAATAAGATTTCCCTTATGCGGGGATCTATTTTGGTGAGGTCTACCTGGATGGTTTCATCATCGCCATCAGCGCTGTTGCCGCCGGTAGGGTCATCACCGGTGTGATGCAGTGCGCCGTCCGGAGAATCTGTATTTCCGTAGAAAATAAAATATTCTTCCTGGAGAATATGCCTGCTCTCATCGATCATAAATGCAGAAGCATCCAGGTCGAAAGCGGAGCCTGTTCCTTCATTAGGATGCCAGCCTAAACCAATACTGATTTTTGAGAGGCCGATATCGATCCTTTGTCCCTTTTGTAAGTTAATCGCCATTATTCAGAATTTAAACCAGGGGTAATATAGCATATTTATTTCAGAGGATATATGGCGATATTACAGTCAATGCTTAGTAAACTTTTCATGTATCAAAGATGAAGCTAATATTGCTTCATGATCTCCACCAGCATATCCGCAATAACGGCAAATCCTTTATCAGAGGGATGCAGGCCATCGTACGTCATATCGATCGCTGACACCGGATAAGGGTATTCATCTGTGTCCGGATGGAAAGGAATACCTTTATAATCCGGCCAGCGATAGTCTTTATATTCACCGGTGGCGGGGTCTTTCAGGCGTTTATACTTCACCATATTTTCCGGGGTGATGCCGCTGTTATGATACAGGTCTAATTTGTCGAAGTGTTCATAGCCGGCAATAGAATCAATGGCGGCCACCACCTGTGAAAGCTGTTGCCCTTTTCTTTCTTTATAAGAGCCCCAGGCGTTGTTGTGCATATCGGCGATGTATACAAAATCGCCGCGTTGCAGCGGGGTGATCAGGATGATATGCGCCTTTTTATTCAGTGATTTCAACTTGTCAATGATCGTCCGGAATGCGCCATACACGGTGCTGTTCCCCGTTTTATCGAGATAGTCGGAGAAATTACCAACAGGGCGCCCGCCCCACCAGTCGTTGGTACCAAGAAACACAGAATACACATCCGCTTTTACAGGATCCAGTTTTTCTATGGCATCGGCGATACCGCCGGAAGTCCAGCCGTTATAACCTTTATTGATATACTGTATGTGCGGGAGCTTTTCGGTTACGCGTGTCAGGTATCCTTTGGTGATCCTGTTGCCGGTTTCACCGGGGTGATCATTCAGGTAGGTAATAGAATCCCCGATGGCCACCCAGGTGATTTTGCGGGGTGTAAAGGCAGTAGCGGCCACTATTGCGGCGATGAGCAGTCCCAACAACCATTTCTTCATGATAATATATTTTGCCCATTGAAAGTAGTAAATAGCATAGATAATAACAACGCTGGACTATCTCCTGATTATAAACTGGACTACCAGGAGGAGCTTTACCTGTATTATTTTTGCCTGTCAAAAATACCAGGCAATGAATATTAAACAGGATATCATCCAGCTTTTTCTGCGGGTGGCGTTAGGTGCCAGTTATCTGTGTGCGGGGCTCGACAGGTTCGGCGTGTGGGGACCTCCGGGTGGAGCGAATATCGGGTGGGGCGACTGGCAACATTTTATGCAGTATGCACATAAACTGATGTTCTTTTTCCCCTATGCAGTGGCGGAAGTCTTTGCTGCATTAGCTTCGGGGGCAGAAATACTTTTTGCCGTAATGCTTATCACGGGCTTTTGGACCCGGTGGGCAGCTATTGGCAGCGGCGTTTTGCTACTTGGCTTTGCACTGGCCATGACAGTGGCGCTGGGCATAGCCGCGCCATTGAACTATTCTGTTTTCACCGCCAGTGCCGGCAGCTTTTTATTGTCTGCTTTACCTGCCTATCGCTGGAGTGCAGACCAGTTGCGGAAAAAAACTAATCCCGCTTCCCTTTAAAGTACGCGAATATCGCCATCGCATGACCGTGGCCCAGTTCATATTCTTCTTTCAGCCAGTTTACAATGTCGCCGGCTTTTACCTTGGGGGCCAGCTCGCCGTTTTGTAAGAACTTTTTCTTCTCTGCCAGCTTTTTAAAGTCTTCACCTGTTTTGCCGGTTTTTGCTTTGATATTGTCTAAATAAGCCTGGAATGACATAATACCTGTTTTTATTTTGAATGATCTTGTAAGATGTATCTCTTAAAACAAAATTATTCATTCCGGGGAACACTCCGGGGGTGTGGTTCCGACAAACTAAGGGGCGATTTGCGGCGTCTTTCAGGCGGCTTTTTTCACAGTCCCCATGATCCACCTGGCCAGCCAGTTCATTTTCTTTACGCGGCAATTGTGAAAGGCAGACATCTGCCATTGGCCTTCCGGGCTTTTTACCCAAACCGTGGTGTTCACCGACTGACGGCTTTCAGGCACTTTTTTCTGCCAGCGGAAACGGATAGCGCCGGTGGCTACCACGATGGCTACATTCTCATTCAGGAAACGTACCTGTTCAATCTGTCCGTGCAACCGTGCGCCTTTGAACATAAAGTTATTCATCAGCTGCTCGTGCAGTGTGATGTACTCCTCCCGCCCTTTTAAGTGCATGCCGTTAAACGTAATGTAATCGCAATCTTCCGTAAGATATACTGCAGCGCCGCGGAAATCCAGTGTCCGGAATGAATGATAGATGGCGTTGTTCGCCTGCCTGATCGCATTAATTTCATGTACCTGATTCATACGATAGTTGTTTTAGGAATGAATACGAAAATAGGCAGCCGAACTACGGCAGCATAGTACAAATGGGTTAATGACACGATCATGCCGGTAAAAACACATTTTTACCGGTAAAGTACCGGGGCGAAATAAAAAAGGGCCGTCTGTAAAAGACGGCCCTCTTCTCTATTATTCAGCATCTATTTCTTTTGATCCCACCAAACCTTCGACAGGTAAGAATCTCCGTTAGTTAAACCAGATACGGCAGTCTTATAATTATCCGTATTCAGCAGGGCTTCCAGTGATGAATATACCGCCCTGCGGGGAATGGTACCGTTGGTAGATCCCTGGTTAGGGCCCGGCGTTAAAACGGGGTAGCCGGTGCGGCGCCATTCCGCATAGGCTTCATAGTCACGGCCAAACAGCAGGATCCATTTCTGGGTCATGATCTTCTCCAGCTGTTTTTCTGATGTAAGTCCGGCGAGTGAAAACTCCGCATCAATGTACGCCTGCGGAATGGTAGTAATATTATACGGCTGCATGGCCATTGCTGCTTTGATACCATCCTGGTAAAATTTCTCCGCTTCTGCGGGCGTAGCACCCCATCCCATCAACGCCGCTTCTGCTTTAAAGAAACATACATCTGCATAGGTGAATACATAAGCAGGGATAGGCGTAGCCAATGTTTTATTAAAGTAGGTGGTCATAGAAGCGGTGGAATAATCATCTTTAATGATACCGGACAACAACGCATCCGTTAATGCCACACCAATACCTTTGTACACAGGCGTTCCGCTGTTTTTTGAATTTACGGTAGGCGCGGAAATAAAGGTAAGGCGGGGATCATGCTTATCATTCAGTGTGGCCACAAAAGCCGATGCCAGGTAACGCAGATCGGGGCTGCCGCTGATAAACTGCGCCAGGATAGGATTTGCGTTGGTAGTTTGTGCATCGTTGAAAGTAGGTACCGCGGCATTGTCTTTATTATCTGAAAAAAGTGGTTGACTCATCGCCTCCCGCACCGTTTTTTCCGCCAGCTGCGGCGCGGCATACTTAATGCGCATACCTAAACGCAGTTTCAGTGAGTTACCGAATTTCTTCCAGTTGTCGGTAACGCCTTTGTAGTAGAAGTCCGCGTTGCCGTACGATACATCGCTGGCGTTGATATTGGCGATAGCGGCATCCAGGTCGGCAATGAGGTGTTCATAGATCGACTGCTGGCTGTCGTACACCGGTTTGTTATTTACGTCGGTAGCATCCTCTGTTGTTTGTGAAAACGGTACGGCGCCGAAGAGATCCGTTAACCGTTGCCATATAAATATTTCGAGGATGCGGGCAATGGCAAGCTTTGTTCTCCCGGTTGGATCATTTTCTTTTCCTTTCAATGCCTGGTTGCGGATCTGGCCCAGGTTTCTCAACAAGGTATAATGTGCGGCCCACATGTTATTATCCGGCTGCTGGATATAACGGGAAGTAGGCGCCACCAGGCCACCGGCCCAGTATTGCACCCAGGAACCTACCTGTATATTGGCGGTTTCTGTTCCTTCAGCAAAGGCCGCATCTTTCTGTACTTTTGATAACAACAGGGCGGGATCAATGTTTGTTACCGTTGTTGGCGGCGTGTTCAGATCGCTGAAGTCTTTGGTACAGCCACCCAGTAACAACCCCACCGTTAACACCAGCACTTTTCTATATATCGATGATTTGTTTTTCATATGCTTCGTTTTTACAGATTAAAGATCCAAGCTTACATTCACACCAAAGCTCCGCATCATCGGCAGCGCCGTTGACTCCAGGCCGAGAGAGGAGTTGTTTACGTTGAAGGAAGACGCTTCGGGAGAGAAGCCATCCGTTTTCCGCTGGAAGTAAAAAAGGTTCCTGCCATAGATGCCTACATTCATTCTGCGGATCATTTTACCGGAGAATAATTTCGATGGCAGCGCGTAACTCAAACTGATTTCACGCATGGCTACGTAGCTGGCGTCATTCATCATTTCTTCCGATACCACATTTTCTTTATCGCTGGCGACTACGTTCCAGTAGTCCTGCGCCAATACTTTCATCGTATTTTCTTTACCGGTGCTAACCCAGTTGCCACTGCTGTTTTTTTCCGCAATCATACCGGAGGCTACGTAGCTGCCGTCCCTGCCTGCCAGTGTTTTTGTTGTGGTACCATAAATCAGTTCTTCCCGGTTACTTTGGGAATATACCAGGCCGCCCTGGCGGATATCCACTAATGCGGCTAAAGCAAAACCTTTGTAACGGAAGGTATTGGCAAAACCGCCGGTCCAGTCGGGCATGGCATTTCCCAGCTCTGTGAGCTGACGCCCCTGTGTGCGCAATGGCAAGCCCGTAGCAGGATCTATCAGCCGGTTGCCGGCTTCATCTTTCAGCCAGGCGAAGCCTGTTCCGATCATAGTGCCGAAAGGCTTACCTGGTGCAGCTATTACGTTGATCCCCCTATCACTTCCCAATACAAATGTTTCCACACCTTCGGTGAGTGATACCACTTCATTTTTGTTGCGGGAAAATGTAAAGGTGCTTTCCCAGGTAAATCCATTGGCCAGCTTCACGGGTGTTCCGTTTAACGACAGTTCAATTCCCTTGTTGCGGATTTCGCCGGCATTGATCCTGCGCGCTTCAAATTTGCTGGAAGGCGGTAAGGGCACATCCAGGATCTGGTTTTTCGTAGCGGCGTTATAGTAAGTAAAGCTGATGCCCAGGCGGTTGTTCAGGAGACGTACGTCGGTACCAAATTCCACCGAGGTAGTCAGTTCATTTTTCAGGTTAGGATCGGGAATAATAGAAGTAAAAGATGCCAGCGGCTGACCCCCATGTGTGAACTGATCCAGGCTGTAGGCGCCGGTGAGCTGGTAAGGATTACCAGAGCTGCCAGCCTGCGCCAGCGATCCGCGCAGCTTCCAGAAACTAACGATGTTGCTGTTCATCTTCAGCAGGTCGGTCATGATTAAACTGGTGCTTACAGAAGGATAAAAGAAAGAATTGTTACTTGCAGACAAGGTAGATGACCAGTCGTTCCGTGCGGAGAAATCCACGAACCAGTAGTTCCGGAAAGCCAGCTGCCCGAAGCCGTATACGGAGTTGATCTCAGATTCCTGTAAATCGAAAAGATAGGAATTGGTAAGCGTGTTATTGATCACATGCAGGTCCGGCACAATAAACTCTTTCCCGGTATTGCCGGTCATGCGCATAAACTTTTTCTGGTGACTGGCGCCTGCATTCAGCCCCAGGGTGAAGTCCTTGCTCAGCTCCAGGTTGCCGGCCAGCAATACATCATAGTTATCTTCCCGGACCCTTATTATCCGGTCTTCAATATCACCATTCCTGTTCTGGCTCTGGTACGTGCCTTTGGCTCTCCAGCGCAGGCGTTCTTCTGTATAAAAATCGGTACCGCCGCGGGCAGTTAATTTCAACCATTTATTAAAATCGTACGACAGCCGCAGCATCCCCAGGAGCCGGTCGCGGTGATCGGTGTTTTGCGTTTTATGGATGGTCCAGTAAGGATTGGCGGTAGAACTGTTGGTAGCGTATGTTTTCTCCAGTCCGGGTGTTACGCCGCTGTAGCCGAACTGCCGGGCCACATCCTGGGCGGTCCAGGTATAATCGGCGAGGATGCTCAGCGGCATGCTCCGCGGCTGACTGATAAACAGGTAAGCCGGGTTATCGGATGCATCGGAGAGTGTGGGCCTGTTTTTACCTTTCTGGGAGATGTAGTTGAGCTTCGCATCCAGCTGTAATTTGGGCGTAATAGACGCCTGTGTGCGAAGGGTAAAAGTGTTCCTGTCAAGCGTGTTAGTGGGCACATACCCGTTTACATGCGTGTTGGAATAAGAGAAGCGGTAGTTCACTTTATCATTTCCACCATCTGCGGCAATATTATTTACGAATTGTTTTTCCTGGTCGAAAAAGTCTTTATAGGTATTGGGTTGCGGCGTCAGCTTCAAAATATTTCCCCACTGGTCTTCATACTCCTGCCCTTCCATTTTTGGGCCCCAGCTGCTGCGGGCAATCCTGTCGCGGCCGGCGCTCATTTTAGGCATGCCCTGCAGCCCTTGTGCTTTGGCTTGCGCCATCGTATACACTTTACCGTCGGTGGCGCGGAAGTGCGTGAAATCACCGTTTAATCCCTGGCCATATTCATCCTGGAAATCGGGAGTTACCAATGCGTTGCCGATGGCATAATCGCTGCTGAATTTCAGCCCGATGCCTTTGCGGGAGCTGCCCGATTTGGTGGTGATGAGCACTACACCGTTACTGCCGCGCTGGCCGTACAATGCTGCAGCATTAGGGCCTTTCAGGATGGATATGCTTTCAATATCTTCCTGGTTTATATTGGAGATGCCATCGCCATAGTCCACACCGCCGGTGCTGCCGGCAGCACCGATGTTCTGGTTATCGAGGGGCACTCCGTCAACTACGTATAGCGGCTGACTGTTACCCTGCAGGGAGTTATTTCCACGGATCAGGATCTTGGAAGATCCGCCAGCACCGGAGGCTGGCTGGCTCACCTGTACACCGGCCACTTTACCGGATAGCGCATTGGCTACATTCACTTCCTTTCCTTCCGACAGGTCGGCGCCTTTCAGCTCTGCTACGGTGTATCCAAGCGACTTACTTTCGCGCTTGATACCAAGTGCCGTTACCACTACCTCAGACAAACCCTTTGAGCTTTCCGTTAACTTTACATCGAGCGTGGTGCTGCCGGCAGTTTCCACCCGTTGTTTGTTAAACCCGATAAAGGAGAACAACAATGCGCTGGCGCCGGAGGGCAGCTGGATGGTGTATTTTCCCGTAGCATCTGTTACGGCGCCTCTTGCAGATCCTTCTACTGTAACGGTTACACCGGGCAGTGGCACACCTTTTTCATCGGTCACCCTGCCGGTGATCAAGGTATCGGCCGCCAGTTCCGTGGCAGCTTTTTTCACCGGCACCTCCTTCAGGGTAATGGTGCGGTCGATGATTTTATATTCCAGCGGCTGGCCTGCCAGGCATTGATTCAACACCGCCGTTATTTCCGCATCCTTTACGTTCAAAGAAACGGGAGTGGTGTTTTTCAGGATATCATTGTTGTATAAAAAGTAGTAGCCGGTTTGTTGTTTGATAGCGTCAAACACCTGCTGCAGCGGTACTTTCTTTACCGACAACGTAACTTTCTGCGCATAAGCAGTGGCTGCTGCACTTAATGCAAAAAGAAAAAGCAGCAGGGTGGTCAGCTTCAGGGCCACCTTCATTTTTACAGGCAATGGGAGTAGTATACCCCGCCCGGAAGCGGAAATAAATCTGTTCATCATCGGTTTAATTTTTAATTAATAGCGATTGATTCGTTTAAATTCTGGTCTTTGTTTATTACAGGTACTTTTTTAATTTTCGTGTGTCCGTTCCAGTTATACTTATTTATTTTGACAGTGTTACAGTGACGTCTTTTCCATTTACCCTGAAGTTGGCCCCGCTCACGAAGTTGAGCATTTCCAGCACCTGCGACAACTTCGCCTGGCGGCTGATATTGCCGCTGATGCGTTTTGCGGGCAGCGGGCCTTCGTAATGAATGTCCAGGTCGTACCAGCGGGCCACCTGTTCCATGATTTCCCGGAAATCGTCATCTTTAAAAAAGAAGATCCCTTCTTTCCAGGCGATAGCTTTCTCAGTATCCGCTGCGGCGATACGTACCTGGTCGCCCTGCACATTAGCCTGCTGACCAGGCGCCAGCTGCCAGGAACGTTTATCCTTTACCTGGATTTTTACAGCGCCGGTGATCAGCGTAGTTTTCACCACTTTGCTGTAAGCGCCTACGTTAAAGTGGGTGCCCAGCACCAGTACTTCCATCTGCTGCACCATTACCCGGAAAGGTTTGTCAGGACTGGCAGCTACTTCAAAATATCCTTCCCCGGTGAGTTCTACCCGGCGTTCGCCATTAGTAAAGTGTACGGGGAAACGCAGGGAGGAGGCGGCATTGAGCCATACGCGTGTGCCGTCTTCCAGTGTGAGCTGGTATTGCCCCGCCTTTGCGGTAGACAAAGTATTGAATAGCGCAGCCCCGTGCGGTTCATTTGATTTATTGTATACAAGTCCGCCTGGTTGCTGCGCAATAGTGGTTCCATCCGCCTCTTTGATGGGCCCTTCCGGCTGATTGCCCAGGTGTACGGTTTTCCCGTTGCCCAGTTGCAGGGTGGCACTGTTGCTGCCAGGGAGGACATCATTTTTTATTTGTGAAGAAGTAGCGGCCAGCATTTTCCCGGGTTTGCTATCCGGTGTGCGCCAATTGTAGGCGAGGATCACGCCTCCTAATATGGCGGCAGCGGCGGCCGTCCATGCAGCGATCCGGCGCCACGCTACCCTCCTACCCGGAGTTGCCGGAGTGGAGCGGGCCAGCACGGCCTGCCAGTCGGCATCCACATCAATGGTATCATGAAAGGCGATCGCATCGCGCAGGGTTTCCTGGTCTTTCAGGGATTCCAGCAGCTGCTGATGCCGCACATCCTTTTCCAGCCAGGCTTCCAGCTCCTGCTGTTCGGCCGCCGTAGCCTGTTCCCGGAGATATTTTAAAATTAAGCCGGCGTATTTATACAGATCCTGGTTTTGCTCCATAAAGGTTGCTTACCAGGTAAAGAAACGCGGGACGGAAAAAAGGGTGAAAGAAATAAGAATATTTTTTTGAAAGCAGGATTTACAGGAATAATACGGCGTAAATTTCGGGGTTAAGCCGTTGTCTTAACAGGTGCAGTCCTCTTTTCTTCTGGGTTTTAACCGTATTAATGCTGATGTTCAGCTGGTCGGCGATTTCCTGGTTTTTAAGCCCGGAGATATAGCCCATCCTGATAATCACCTGGCAGGCTTCGGGCAACGTTTCCAGTGCGCGGTTAATTTCGCCGATCACTTCGGACCGGATCATCGTTAAAATTACAGAAGGATCATTTTCTGACGCGCCTTCCTGTGCGGCTGCAAATTTCTCCACCACTTTCTCATGCCGGATGGCATTTAAACAGGCGTTACGGACGGTTGTATACAGGAAATTTTTGATGGCCCCCGGATGCGCGGTTACCTGCCCCTGTTGCCCCAGGTAGCTTACAAAGGCTTCCTGGGCAATATCCCTGGCTGCGTCTTTATCGCCGGTAAACTGAAAGGCAAAGTAGCAAAGCCTGGTATAGTAAGTTTTGAAAAGTATGGCTGGCTCCAGTGCATCGGATGGCGTTGACATAAAATATACCTTTCGTGATCAATTCTGACAATCCGGAAACCATAGATAATGGCATCTCACTTGAAAAAATAAGACATTTATTCGGAAAATAATAGGAAAACAAATATTTCGGGCAGAAAGAAAGCCTGCGGGGTGCGCAGGCTTTCTGATATCGGGGATCGCCTTCGGCGATGGAAATTGTCTTTCTGCCTGATTAGGCGGATGATGCTGATTACGCTGATTTGATTAACTTTTATTTTTTGATTTTAAAAGATTTTTATCAGGATTTGTCTTCGGGATTGTTTTCTACCGGAGGCAGAACAGAGGTATCTCTGTTTTCTTCAGCGGTGTGTGGTTCGGTATCCGGTTCATTTGTACCGGTGTTGAAAACAACATTTTCCTTCTCTGCTTTTTTGCGGCTGAACAGGCGTCTGAAAAATCCGATGAGCGCTACAAACCCAATGGCAATAAATTTCCAGCCGGCAGCAAGGTATTTTACCAGGATGGCAAAGAACCCAACTTTCGCCAGCAATTTACCAGCTACAAGGCCACCAATAGACCATGCCGCCACGTTATCCACCTTCGGATCGAAATCGAAATAAGTATTCCCCTGTGTGAAAGTAGCCATGTGTAACACCTTGCCGATATCCGCCTTTACCAGCGGGAGTTCACTCATCGTGCAAACCGCATTCAGCGATAATACGCCATGGCGCCCCAGTATACGGATCTCGTAATTCAGCGTATGACCGCCTTCCTGGTCATCGAAACGGATTTCCTTTGCCCAGTGCAGTACCTTATTCTTTTTGTCGTAGAAAGGTTGCTGCGCCCATCCAATCAGGTGAATACCAGAGTATCCCTGCTTGGCACGTTCCTCATTGGTTTCCTTCTCGCCTTCCTGCATGTTTTTCATCATTTCATTGTAGTCAATCTTTTCGGCGTCATCATCCTTCACATAACCAATGTCTTCGAATTCAATAATAAAGGCATAACTGCTATCCGCAAAAGGATCAGAATTTGCCGGGAAAATCATTCCCAGCGTATTGTTGGCGTTTTCCGGCGGATTGCCCCAAAGCGTAGTGAGCACATACTGGCTTTTTTCCTTGTTCAGGAATTTGAAACCCGCAGGCACATTAATCTCCACCTTTCCACCCGGCAATACAATAGTGCCGGTTTCATATTTAAAAGACTTGTTGACAGAATCAACATAATTATCAAGCTCTTTTTGATAAAGCTCCGTTGAATCTTCAATGGGGGCGGCTTTAGGGACAGCCGGGGTTGCATACAAACCCAGGGCTGCAAAGAGCAACCCTGACAGGTACAGGTACTTGAACATAAGTTATTAATATTTACGGGGACCAATTTGCGATAAATATTCCATATCCGGAAGAAAGGAAGGAATATTACAACTAATGTTGGAGCAGAGGAAACTATCTATCCCTGGTCTTTTTTACATAATTTTTCAATTGCCTCAGCGCCCCCTTATGTCCTTTCCTTCCAGCTTTTTCAAAATAATACTTTGCCCACCGGTCAGACTGCATTACACCGTCTCCCCATTTATAACAAAGCGCTAAATTGTAAAGGGCTTTGAGGTCTTGTTTTCTGGCGGCCATTCTATACCAGTAAACTGCTTTCCGATGATCTTCTGTCACACCCTGGCCGTAGAAATAACTATATCCCAATTCTCTCCAGGCCTCAATATCTCCCTGTTTTGCTGAAAGTGTAAACCATCTTATTGCTTTCTCATAATCCTGGTTTACATATTCTCCGGTCCTGAAAAAGAGTCCTACATTAAACTGTGCATCCATATGCCCCTGCATGGCGGCTTTCAGGTACCAGTAAAATGCCTCTTCCGTATCCTTCCCTACACCTTTTCCATAATCATAGCAGGTCCCCACATAAAACTGCGCCTTTTTATGACCATTCGACGCAGCTGAATGCCAGAAGGCAAAAACCTTTTTCCAGTTCCGCCTTCCAGGCGAACCTTCAAAAGCATAGCTGTATCCTAAAAGAAATCTTCTTTGCTGTTCTTTTTTACTCAATACTTCGGGCATCCTTAAAGTTATTATATATTTTTCCTGCTCTCTCTATAATTTTCTTTCGGTGAAAAGTAGTCAAACCTGTTTACCCGATATTATTTTTCTGCTTTATAAAACAATTACTTAATTTAGTTCACCTGAATATGTGAAACGCCAACAGCGTAATCTGGAAAACCTTAAACCAAAATCTGTCGATTCTTACTGTCTTTGTTAATCATAAATCTGAACAATGAAAATGAAAAACCTTCATTCCCTGCTAGCAGGTATGCTATTGCTGCCTACCCTTTTTATGGCCTGCAAACGATCTCCCGGCGGGGAATTGCAGCCCATGAAAGATAAAACCAAATCCGGCCTGGAAAACTTTGTACCCAGCGCATATGCCTTAAACGTTGTTTACTTTGTGCCTTCCGATGGCGATACCATCACAAACTACCGGGCACGGCTAAACGGTATTTTACAGCAGGGGCAGCGCTTCTACGGGAAGTGGATGAACTATTACGGTTATGGCGACCGCTCCTTTGGCCTGGCGCTCGATTCCGCAGGTAAAGTAAAGATCACCGTAGTAAAAGGCGCGCTGCCAAAAACCGGTTATCCTTATGAAGGAGGCGGCAACACTGCTATCGGTGAACTGAACACCTGGTTTGCTGCGCATCCGGCAGATAAACGCAGTGAACACACGCTCGTTATCATGCCCGCCAGCACCTACGCTTCCGATGGTGATCCCGGTGGCGTACCCTTTTACGGCTTGGGCCGCTGGTGCTTTGCACTGGACTATGCCCAAATGGATACCAGTTACCTCGGTCAGAATACCACGCTGGGCAACCGCGCTACCAAATGGATAGGTGGCCTCATGCACGAACTGGGCCATGGACTTAATCTCCCGCATAACAAAGAGAAAGTATCGGAAGCCGCTGATCCGGCTAAAGGCACGGCGCTCATGGGCAGCGGTAATTATACCTATGGTAAAAACCCCACTTTCCTTACTGCCGCCAGCGCTGCTATCCTCAACAACTCGCAGGTATTCCGCACCAGCACCGCCACAGGTATTTACGGCGGAGGAAATACCACTATCGATATCATCAAAGCCAGTTATACCGGCGGCAACATTGTGCTGAAAGTGAAATTCTCTTCCACACAAACCGTGAATAACGTAAACGTATATAATGATCCGGAAGGAGGAAATGATTATGATGCCGTGCCATGGGTGGCTGCGCCTTCCGGCGATAGTTTCCAGCTGAGTATGCCCATCAGTGAACTTCATACGAAGACAGGCAACTACGCCCTGCGTATCCGCTTCCTGTATACCAACGGCTCCTCTACTGAAATCTCTTACCCGTATTCTTTTGTAAATAATGAACCTGTACTGGATATCAGCACCAAAGATGAACTGAATAAATCTTCCTGGAGTATCACGTATGTAAGCAGCCAGGAAGACGATGGGCCCGCCACTAACCTGCTTGACAACAACCAGGCTACCGTATGGCATACCCAGTGGAAAACAGTACAGCCGGCGCATCCGCATACAGTGATTGTAAATATGAATGCCATCAAGTCCATACAAGGATTGGCATTCCTTCAGCGGGCCAATCTTAATGGTTCGCTGAAAGATATTTCGGTGTTTACCAGTACTGATAATGTAACCTATACATCGAGGGGAAACTATACACTGGCGAATGTAAACAGTAAGCAGTATATCTCTTTCGGGGCAGCTGTTTCTGCAAAATATATCAAAATCGTGACCGCTTCCAATTACTCAGGCTCACACTATGCAGTGCTGTCAGAGTTGGGTGCGTGGTAATCACATCTCCCAAAAATTTAAACAGGGTACGGTATAATTTCCGTACCCTGCTTGTTTTATTTCAATTGCTGCGCCACATATACCCGGATGGCCTGTTGCATAAAACTGCCAAAAGCCGGATTGGCCAGGCCATTCACTTGCATATACCGTTCATCGGTGGCAAGCAGATCACCCAGCCCGTTGTAGGCTTCTGCCTGGTTACCGGTTTTACCCCAGAATTGCAGGATATACCTGTAATGCAGATCTATTTCCTGTTGCACCTGCTGGCTGGCCGGATCCAGGTGAGAGAGCGATGCCAGCTTTTCCCAGTTGGCTTTAAAGCCTTCCTGTAGCTGTTGATAGCTGTCTTTGTCCATTTCCAGTAATTGCTTTTCTGCATGCGCTACCTGACCGGGCCACTTTTCCTGTGCTTCCCGCCGCCAGGCTGCTGCCTGTTCTTTGGGCAGTCCTGCATATAGATCTTCTACGTTCATGTTTACATTGTTTTTTAGATGAGAGATGGTTTTCTCTACTGTAGCCACCAGGGTTTCGATGCGGTCTTTCTTCGACAAAAGCATTTGCCGGTGCCCTTCCAACGCATGGATCAGGTCAAAGCCAGGATCATCCAGTATGCTGGCGATATCCTTCAGCTCTACATCCAGTTCACGGTAAAACAGGATCTGCTGCAACCGGAGCAATTCCGCTTCACCATACACCCGGTACCCCGCGGAGGTACGCACAGAGGGCGTCAGCAAACCAATCTGGTCGTAATAGTGGAGCGTGCGCACACTCACACCTGCCAATTTTGCCAGTTTATTTACCGCATACTGCTTCATCATCCTGGTAACTATTAGATTGAAAACGAAGTTAGGGTATGACGTAGCGTTAGAGTCAAATCTTTTTCCGGATTTTTTTTTGGGAGACAAAAAAACAGCCGGCACATTGGCCGGCTGCTTTATCTTCTCATTATATCTTACCTCTTTTTCCTAGAACCCGTACCGGAGCCCCAGCTGGATCTGCCATGGGTTACCACCCGGCACCACCACGCCTGAGTTCACGTTTACGTTATACTTATAAGTAGAGGTAACAGGATCGAAACCACCTAAAGAATAAATATTCTGTTTGCCCAGTAATTTACTGGTACCCCATTCCTTGTTAAACACATTGGCGAGGTTAAAGATATCGCAGGATGGTTCAAGATATTGCTTCTTGCCAAACCGGATCTTTGTAGCAATCCTCAGATCCCATACGCCATAGAAACCGTTTACACCACCATTTCTTTCTGCTACTTTCCCGCTGCTTTTGCGGATATAATCTTTTACGCTTTCATCCGCCAGGGGATTATCTAAAATCGCCTGGAGATCCGTGCGCATCTTTTCCGGCACGCTGGGATTATTCACATCAAATACATAGGCCAGGTCGTTTGAGTTTACAAAGTCGCCATTCACGTTACCGCCTACTGCCAGCGAATAACGTGTGCCGCCTATACCGGAATAGCGCACGCCCACATTAATGCCCCAGAAAGTAGGCAGGGTGCCGTATACCACTACCTTATGACGGAACTGGTTATCGGAATAACTCATGGTGCTGAGATTACGCGGATCGTCTTTTACCATCAGCGACAAGGTAGCAGTGTTGGCCACGTCGCCGTTGTAAGAGGTATTGTCTTTCGCATCGTTCCACGTATAGCTAACGGACACCTCTCCGTCTCTGAAATAACGGAAGGTACCATCCACCACAAATGCAAACTGGTTTACTTTACCATCGCTGTTCAGTTCCAGCACGCGTCCCACATTGGTGGTTTTACGGCCTTTGGTCCAGTCGGTAGCGCCATTGGTTACATTGATAGTAGATGCGGGTACATATACACCGCGGTTATCTTCATTCGACAAACGGAAGAAAGGCTGATCAGCCATGTTCCTGTCTACATACATATAATTGTGACGCGCAATAGTGGTGAAGAACGTCACGCCCATTTTAAAGCGGTCGGAGAACAGGTGATTGTAGGAGATGTTCGCTTTGTACACTACCGGGATCCTGGCATCCTTACCGTTCATATTAATGGTACCCTGGCGCGGCAGCCCGAGCTTGTCGAACATTTCCTTGCCTGGTGCGGTTGACGGATCTTTACGGTATGCCGGGAAATCGGGAACGGGTACACCGGCGCCCTGGATATCCACGGTGAGTACTTTGGTTCCATCAAACAGCATGTTGTTGATCATGGCATAGTTGTTTATGTCTGATCCAAAGATGGCTGCACCAAAGCGCAGGTAATCCGTATGCTTTTCTTTGATATCCCAGTTGAACTGGATACGTGGCTGCAGCTGGAAAGTTTTCAGCGAGTTGTCGGTGCTCAGTCCAAGCTCATCATACACCGTTTGGTTAAAGTTTGGCTTGTTCAGGTAAGTGGTATAATCGGCACGGATACCGGCGATCATTTCAAAACCCGGGAACAGGTAGGTTTGCATCTGCGCGTACAATGCGCCGCTGAGAATATTCTGGTTCACGCTGGGATCATCTGCCAGTGCCACTTCGCGGGCATAACGGTAAGGTTTCAGGTTATTGAAATTATCCATACCGGTGAAATAATAACGCCCGTTCATTTCACTGCCATACAGTGAGTTCATGTGGCTGTACATTATATCTGCGCCGAAAGTATAGTTGGCTTTATTGGTATTATAATAAAGATTGTCTACCAGCTGGAATACGTTATTATAGAAGTGCTCCGGTGAATAGCGTTGTCCGCCGAGCTGGATAGAGGTAAATACCGGTTTGTTGTCAATAGTGGACTGTACCCTTTCCACGATGGCGCGCGGAATATTCTGCGCCGGCAGTTGATCGCCGGGTGAACTCTCTTCAAAAGTATACAGGTGCTGCAATTTCAGCTCATTCGTAATCCGGGGATTTACCACCGTACGGAGCGTGGCCAGCAAGCTGTTGTTAACGGCATGTGCATCCGCATATACTTCGTAGAGGTTGATGGCAGTGTTATCGTCACGGCCTAATGGTGCGCGGTCGTTTACATAGTTATCGCGGATAGTGAGGAGGTTCCGCTCGTTGAGCTGCCAGTCGATACGCGCAAAAGCCGCATCTGTACCGCGTTTCTTATTAAATGACCCGAACTGCGGCGTGGAGGCCACTCCATATTTGCTGCGGGCAATATCGAGGTAGGTATCCAGCGTAGACTGTGTAACGTTGAACCGTTTTTCATCCGCCGGCGTTTTGATATCCGCCAGTTGCAGGGGGCGTGAGTCGGCCTGGTGATCCCATGCCAGGAAGAAGTGCAGTTTATTTTTAATGATAGGACCTCCCAGAGAGAAGCCATACTGATAGGTGGAGAAGTCGTTCTGGCGCCTGTTACCGCGGGCGTCGTATTTACTGGACAACGCATCGGCCCTTACGAAGGTGAAGGCGCTACCTGAAAAGGTGTTGGTACCTGATTTGGTTACAGTGCTGATGGTACCGCCGCCGCTGCGGCCAAAAGTAACATCATACTGATTGGTGACCACTTTAAATTCCCGGATGGCTTCCATTGAAATAGCATATGGGCCGCCGATACGGGTGTTGGTGCCACTGCTGGAAGTTGGATTCTTCGCAGAGGTTCCATCAATGGTGATGTTGGTAGAAGAGCCGAGCTGTCCTGCCAGGTTGCTTCCGCTGCTCAGCGGCGAAAGGTCTATGAGGCTGCTGAAGTTACGGCCATTCACCGGCAGGCGGGCAATATCCCTTGCCGATACAGTGGTGGCTGCACCAAAGTTCTCCGTTTTGTTGCGGAGTGCGGCGCCGGACACAGTGATCTCCTTGATATCCACCGCAGATGTTTGCATCTGGAAGTTGGCGCGGATTACATCGCCCTGGTTGAGTGAGTAGCCGGTACGTCTTTGTTCTGCATATCCCATCGCTGTTACCTGAATGGTGTATGGTCCGCCGAGTGGCAACTCTTTAATAAGGTATTCCCCTTTGGCGTTTGAAATAGTGCGGCTGCTAAATCCGGTTGATTCGTTGCGCACCAATACGGATGCCCCGGGAATGAGTTGTTTGGCATTATCAGAGACAATCCCTGAAATCGAGGCCTGCGTTGTTTGTGCAAGCAATGGCTGCCTGATGATGCAGCATAATAACAGTACTGACAGAAGTGTGAAGATAGGTTTCATGAGCGCGAAAATATTACAGGATAATTTGAATATTAAGTGTTCACTGCATTCGTAACATAAAGTTCATATCCGGGAGGATATGTCTGCATCACACTACGAGCGATATGGTTGAATGCTGCTCTCTGCTGATATTAAGATACGCAAATAGTTGGGTATTCACAACGCGTATTTTGTCTTACTCAGGATTACGCTGATTATATTGATTTATGGGATTTGACCACTTTTGATTTTAAAAGATTTGGGGAGATATAAGCGGAGGTTGTCTTACTCAGGATTAAACTTATTTCACTGATTACGCTGATTTGATCACTTTGGATTTTAAAGGATTTGGGGAGACGTAAGCGGAGGTTGTCTTACTCAGGATTACGCTGATTACACTGATTACGCTGATTTGATCACTTTTGGATTTTAAAGGATTTGGGGAGATATAAGCGGAGGTTGATTTTATTTTTTGAGTTTTTTAATCGTTTGTCTTTCTGCCTGATTATGTTTATCTTTATAATGTGTATAAAGCATTGATATCCAGACCATTTCTTTGATGCAACGCGTCTAAACAATATTGTAAAACCCACTCTAGCGAATTGATACACAATACATTACGGATCAAGTCCACGTCATCTTCACATCAACAGCAGGTTATAAGCACGTATAAAGCATATGTAAAGCAGGCGTAAAGCATCTGTAAGGTATGTGTAAAGTATGGGCTATCTCATCTTCGCGCCATCTTTTTAAATATACCAGAAAAAAGTATAATCCCCTTAAAATCAAACGTGGTCAAATCAGCGTAATCAGTGAAATAAGTTTAATCCTGAGTAAGACAACCTCCGCGTTTCCGCTCATATCTCCCCAAATCTATTAAAATCAAAAGTGATCAAATCCCATAAATCAATATAATCAGCGTAATCCTGAGTAAGACAACCTCCGCGTGAACCGGTCCATCAGCTCCATTGAGAGTATAGCCTGCTCAGCAGAGCAGGGATTGCCGCCTTTGCCCAGGAAAAAGGCGGTTACCTTTTCTATCATGGGTTGCTGCACATGCTGCAGCGGATCAAAAATGAATTCTTCTGTATGTCCGTCTTTGCGCAGGGTTATTTTACTGCCAAATACGGGGAAGCTGATGGTGCCGGATGATCCGGTAATCTCGCAGCGGTCCTGCTGATCAGCGGGCGATACCGTGAAGCACCACATGCCGTTGAACACCACGCCGTTTTCAAATAAGATATGACCGGTAACAAGGTCGTCGGCCTGGTTTACACCGGCCTGGTTTACGGCAATGCCGGCGGCGTGTTTTGGTTGGCCGAAGAAATAGATCATCAGGTCCAGCTGATGCGGGGCCAGATCATGAAACAGGCCGCCTCCGGAAATAGCGGGATCTATCCGCCAGTTAACCGCTGAATCTGCAATGAGGGCAGAGGCCGGCGGTTGCAGCATCTGCAGGGATACAAAACGGATATCCCCGATGGCGTTCTCCGACAACAGCTCCTTTACTTTGAGGAATACCGGCTGCTCGCGCCGGTAGTGTGCCACGCTTAATTTTACATGGTATTTGTCTGCTGCGGCTTTCATCCTGATGGCCGACGCTGCGTTCAGCGTCATTGGCTTTTCCACGTATACCGGCTTGCCCTTTGATAAGGCCAGCAGGGTGTATTCCTCATGCTGCAAAGGTGGTGTGGCAATATATATGGCGTTGATCTCCGGGTCGTTGATCAGTTGCTCCGCGTTATCGTACCATTTGGGTACGCCATGCCGCCGGGCATAGTCCTGCGCCTTTGCGGCGTCCCTGCGCATGACCGCCACCAGGGAGGAATGCGGCACTTTATTAAAAGCCGGGCCACTTTTGACTTCTGTCACATCTCCACAACCTATAATTCCCCATTTTATTTCTTCCATAATGGTGCTTATAATTATGCAAATAACATAAATTCATTTTTTAAAACAGGGATATTTATTTCAATGGCCAAGCTAAAGAAGGAATTTTATCAGCAGCATGAGGTAACTACTATTGCGAAACAATTGCTGGGCAAAATACTGGTGACACGTATCAATGGCGTTCGCACCGCCGGTATGATTGTGGAAACAGAAGCCTATGCCGGTGCTGGCGACAGGGCATCCCACGCATGGAATAACCGCCGTACCAAACGCACGGAAGTAATCTACAAGCCGGGAGGATTTGCCTATGTATACTTATGCTATGGCATTCACTATCTCTTTAATGTGGTGACCAACATCGAAGATACGCCCCATGCAGTATTGATCAGGGCGCTACAACCTGTAGATGGTATAGAAGTCATGAAGCAGCGGTACAACAACAAGCCCTCCGCCAAACTCACAGCAGGACCTGGTAGTCTTTGCAAAGCGATGGGTATTGATGCCAGCCTGAATGGCGAGAGCCTCACGGGAACGAAAGTATGGATAGAACCCGGCGAAGACATCCCGGAGGAAGCGATGACCGTGTCAACCCGTGTGGGCGTGCAATATGCCGGGGAAGATGCATATCTCCCCTACCGTTTCAGCATTAAAAATAATGATTGGGTAAGCAAAGGGAAAGGGCTGTAAAGATTATTGCCCCATCTTCTTATTAATTTTTCCTTCCAGCGATGAAATGATATTTACACAATCTCCCAGGCGCGAATAAGCCGTGCTGCCATCCAGCGCCAGGTCCTTTTTAGTAACCTCCAAACCGCCGAGGAATGCTTCCAGGTATGATAAATACTTTGGCTGATCGCCGTATAACGCGTTGTAAATTTCTTCGTTGAGCTTATCTCCTTCCGCCTGGAGTGCAGGATTCACCAGGTCGGTTACTCCGCGCAGCTTTTCCATTACTGCACTCATCCTCACTTTAAGCGCTTCCAGGTTATAATCGTCCTTTTTCCCAGGAGCAATATTGTTCCTGAACAAGCTATCTGACAATGTTTTCCGGGCTTTCCGGTAATTATCCAGTTCCTGTTTCAGGGATTCCAACTGTTGATTGAGCTGTTCTCCTTTTTCACGTTTGAAATATTTATCGACATCACTATCCAGGTGTTTCACCCAGGTGAGCATATGAAAAGTGATATCTGCAACACCCGGTTTTTCTGATTGTGCCAATGCGCTGAAGGAAAAGAACAGCATACAGCAAAGTGCTGATACGGTAAGTACTTTACGTAATTTCATTATGATGATTTAATGGCCTGTGCCAATTAAAATAAGCAATTTTTTGTTATTTCTAATGAGATGGCGCATCCGCCGTGTAAGTTTCTGATTTTATGTTATATTCGGCCATGTGTTGCGAGTAATATATAATATACCTGGTGAATGTTCAAGAAGATCTGTTTTCGTGCCGCACTGTTTACTGTTCTTACCGGTTGCCTGTCGTCCCCTGCCCCCGTGCATAAGGGCAAGGTTTATATCAGCAAAGAGGGCGGACAATACCTGCTGTACCGCGAGGGACAACCCTTTGCCATAAAGGGCGCAGCTGGTTTTGAAAATCTCCGGGAACTACATGCAGCAGGTGGCAATACCATCCGTACCTGGGATACTTTACACCTTGATAAAATACTGGACGACGCATATACCAATCATATAGCAGTAATAGCGGGCTTCCCCATGCCTGTCAGCGGATTCTTACCCTACTATAATGATACCGCTAAAGTAGCGGCACAATACACGGCCTTCAAACGTGTGGTAAACCGGTATAAATCGCATCCCGCATTGCTGATGTGGTGCCTGGGCAATGAAATCGACTTTCCCTACAAACCGGAATACAGCAGCTTTTACAATGCTTATAACCACCTGCTGGAAATGATCCATACGGATGATCCCGATCACCCGGTGACCACCGCGCTGATAAACTTCAACAGGCGGTGTCTTTATAATATCCGGTTAAAGGTGCAGGGCCTCGACCTGATCTCCATGAATA
This sequence comes from Chitinophaga sp. ARDCPP14, assembly GCF_051362515.1. Taxonomy (NCBI): domain Bacteria; kingdom Pseudomonadati; phylum Bacteroidota; class Chitinophagia; order Chitinophagales; family Chitinophagaceae; genus Chitinophaga; species Chitinophaga sp. ARDCPP14. The sequence goes on from NZ_JBKIXB010000005.1 coordinate 223,669, forward strand.
TTTTTGGCGAGCTGCGCGACCTGCAACATAACCTGGAAAAATTTTCGTGGTACTGGGATGGTCCTTTCCTGGTTACAGAATGGGGAATTAACGGCCCGTGGGAGTCGCAGTTCACCAGTTGGGGAGCGCCCATTGAGGTTACCAGTACCAAAAAGGCGCAACAATACCTGGAGCGCTACCAGCAATATATGCCGGTGAAAGACCCGCGGTTCCTGGGCGCCTGCGTTTTTTACTGGGGCAGCAAACAGGAGGTAACAGATACCTGGTTCAGCTTATTTTCAAAAGAAGGCAGCGCATCGGAAACGGTGTCCGTTATGGAGTACCTGTGGACCGGCAAATGGCCGGCCAACAGGGCGCCCTCGTTAAAATATATGCTGCTGAATGGCAAAGGAGCCGGTGACAACATCTTATTAAATCCTGACAGCCTGCAAACCGCGGAGGTACTGTTGCAGGATACTGCTACCGGCCCGTTACATATCACCTGGGAAATACTGGCGGAAGACTGGTACACCAACAACAAAGATGCGTCCAATGGGCAGCCCCCTGTTGCTTACAACAACCTGCTGCTGCCTGCCCAGGGGAATAAAATCGCATTCCGTTCTCCTGTAAAAGAAGGACCTTACAGGATCTTTGCAACTGTTTCCGATAATAAGGGACATTTTGCTACTGCTAATACACCATTTTACGTAGTCAGTCGATAATGAGTAGTCCATCACCTATTTTACCACCCTCCCGGCGCGAACGCTTTACGCTACGGCTGATGATCCTGCTGGGTGTATGCAGCATGGGTTATCTGCTGTTTTGCCTTTTAAACAGGGCGCAGATAGGGTATGCTCCTTTTTACTGGATCCTGATGGCGGGTCTTTTTTTTAACTGCCTCACGGTACTCCATGAGTGGTATCACTATTTTTCCATTTCAGTACCGGAAACACCGGAAATGGAACACCCATTCACGGTAGACATCTTTACTACTTTTTGCGCGGGTGAACCCTACGCCATGATCGTGGAAACGTTAACGGCTATACAGGCCATTACCTACCCGCATACCACCTACCTCTGCGACGAAGCCAATGACCCTTACCTGGTAGAAGTATGTAAACAGCTGGGCGTAAAACATGTAACCAGATTTACCCGTGAAAATGCCAAGGCCGGCAACATCAACAATGCGTTGCGGCAGGCCAGCGGGGAGCTGTGCGTGGTCATGGACCCGGATCACGTTCCTTCGCCGGATTTCCTCGACGTGATCGTATCACATTTCAATAACCCGGAAGTAGGGTTTGTGCAGATTGTTCAGGCGTACAGCAACCTGGGCGACAGTCTGGTGGCGAAAGGGGCAGCCCAGCAAACGTTTCAGTTCTATGGCCCTATTATGGCTACCATGAATAGTTATGGTACCGTACTGGCCATAGGCGCCAACTGCACCTTCCGGAGAAGCGCGCTGGATGCTATCGGAGGACATGCCAGCGGTCTTGCGGAAGACATGCACACCGCTATGCAGCTGCATGCCAAAGGTTGGAAATCGGTGTACGTGCCGGCAGTACTCACCAGGGGGCTGGTGCCTGCCACCATGTCGGCCTATTACGCGCAACAGCTGAAATGGGCGCGTGGCACCCTGGAATTACTGGTTACTTCCTACCCGAAATTGTTCCGGTCTTTTACCTGGCGGCAACGCCTGCATTACGGCACTATTCCCTTCCATTATTTGTCCGGCATTGTTTTCTTCATCAATTTTCTCATCCCCGTTCTCTCCCTGTTTACCGGGTTGATACCGTTGCGGGTCGACTTTATCAACTTTGTATGGCTGGGATTACCGGCCGTTACAGCGATTATCCTTATCCGTCATTTTGTGCAGCGATGGGTGATGGAAGAAACCGAAAGAGGCTTTCATGTGGTAGGCGGACTGCTGCTGATCGGTACCTGGTGGATTTATATCCTTGGACTTGTATATACCGTGATCCGGAAGAAGGTGCCGTATATTCCCACCCCTAAAGACGACACCGGGCAGGATAACTGGCAACTGAACATCCCTAATATGCTGGTGTTGCTTACTTCGCTGGCAGCGATTGTTTATGGACTGTCGTACGACTGGAACCCTTATTCCCTTGTGATGGCCGGCATAGCAGGCGTGAACTGCCTGATCATGAGCTTTAATATTATTGCCAGTCTCCGGCTCCGGCGCTTATCCGTAAAATATCACTGGCTGGGGATCGTGCTCGTATACCCGTTACTGTTAAAGAAACAGTTATGGCTTTTCCGGCATCTTCATTTATATGCCGGTTTCCGTAAACTGGGGCTGCCTTTATTGCTCGTGGTGGTGTTATTAACCGGTTACATGATGACAAACAACCCCGAACCGGCTGCTGCAACGCATCCACCCACACATAAACAAACCACATTTTATACCGGAATATTCAGTCCAGCTGATACAAACGGCCTCACGGCGATTCAACAGGTAAAGGATTACCAGCAACAGTTTAACACCCGCTTTAACATCATATCGTTATACCTGCCCTGGGGAGATGCGCCGCAATGTAACCTGCCTGACTCACTGATAGCAGCCATTTATAACAACGGTTCGTTGCCCATGATCACCTGGGAACCCTGGACTTCATTGTTTAAAAACGCTGCAGCCGGTAAAGAACAAAAAGTCTTTGCCCGTATCAGCGCGGGGGACTTTGATCAATACCTGGTGCATTTTGCTGCGCAGATGAAATCGTTGAACCGCCCGGTGTTCCTCCGCTTTGCGCATGAGGCGGATAACCCCGCCTATCCCTGGTCACCAGCCGGCAACAACACGCCGGAAGAATTCAAGGCCGCCTGGAAATATGTACATGACCTGTTCCGGCGTAACGGGGCCGGCAATGTTATCTGGGTGTGGAACCCGTGGCGTGCCGCCGCAGCGGAGCAATACTTCCCGGGCACGCTGTATGTCGACTGGATCGGGGTAACCTGCCTTAATTATGGACCACAAAATGAGAACGGGCAATCCTATGCTTTCCGGGAGTTATATGCGCCGTTCCATCAGCTGCCGGTATTCCATTCAGGCCTGCCCGTGATGGTGGCAGAAATGGGCTCACTGGCTGATGCCGGTAACCAGCAACTATGGCTGGATGATGCATTTAACGCCATCGACCATGCGTTCAGCGAAATACATGCCTTCGTATTATTTAACAGCGACCAGGATAAAAACATACTGCGTCCTGTTGCAGGAAATATGCTCCGCTGGAAATTACAGGAACCGGGAAAAGTATTTGCCGCCGCAAAAAAGTATACCCGTATCCGTGAGTCCGAAAAACCCGTTGCTTACGCCAGCATGATCACCACCCCTGCAGCCGGGCGGATGGCGGCAGCCATACCGCTGCCGGATACCATCAGGGGAATCAATTACCAGACAGGAGAAAACTGGTTCAGGAATTTACATGCCCTTACCCGGCGGGAAATCATCAAAGATTTCACCGGTATGAAAGCTGTTGGCGTAAATACCATCCGCCGCTTTGGCCCTGGTGTGTACGACCGAAACATCCTGCATGTGGCAAAAGAAATGGATCTGCACATCCATTACGGCTTCTGGATACCTGCCATAACAGATATGGATAAAGATGCTACCATGCTTTCGGATCTCCGGAAAACTATTCTTAAACGGGTAGAAGAATTGAAACACGACCGGAGCATCGTAGCCTGGAACATTGGTGATACGGTATGGCAGCAGCTGTCAAAAGATTATTTTAAACCGGAGCTGCTCTATCAGCAACAAAGCTTTCTTACCTGGTTAGGCAGCCTGATGGCCGCCATAAAAGCGATAGATACTACCCGGCCGCTGACCATAGATGTAGCCATTAACAGCAACATCGCCGGCACACTGGAAATACTGCACCAGCAACTACCGCAGGTGGACGCTTTTGGCATCGTAGCAGGCAACGACACCACGGGTTTATCGCAGCTGGCCACCGTAAACGTTCCGCATTATTTCAGCCAGATACCTGTAACGGCTTACACCCATTTACCCGGTCGCCGGCAACCGGCTTTTATTACCAGCTGGCAGGACCTTGAAACACGGGACTACGTAACATTTGATGGCCTCACGGACCACCAGGGAAGATATAAATCCTCTTTTTACCAGCTGGGACGCTACTGGCAGCATTCCTTCCGTGAACCTGCCATTCCGCGTATTCATATACTCCGGCCGGCAAGGACTAATTATCCCGGCAGCCGGCTCACATATCATGCGCTTCTTTACAGCAACAATGAATGGATACCGGCCACCGATGATACCCCTTTAAAGTTTGAATGGTACCTGGTAAAAACGGATGGTTATGGCAACAGTATTTTTCTGAAGAAACTGGGCACCGGCGCCGATGTTACCATCTCCATACCTGAAAACCCGGAACACTACCGGTTATACCTGGAAGCAACAAAAGATGATCAGGTGGCTACTGTACAATCGCAGCTGAATATCCCGCTATAATCTTTACGCCAGATAAGCCGTCATTCTATCACATTCATAATTTCTATAATGAAAAAACTATTCATAACTGCCACTCTGATACTGACATGTATGCTGTCGTTCCGCAGCATTTCCATAGCGCAGCACAACGACCAGCAACTATCTGCGGTAATCCTGCATAACGATAGCCTTTTCTGGCGGGCGTATAATAGCTGTGATATAACAAAGATGATGGAATATTTCTCAGAAGATATAGAGTTCTATCACGACAAAGGCGGCATCACCCTGGGAAAACCGGCTATGGCCCAATCATTTGAAAAGGGAGTTTGTGGCAACAAGGAACAATTCACTTTGAGAAGAGAGGCGGTCGACAGCACCATCAAAGTGTTCCCGCTCAAAAAAGACGGCGTGATATACGGCGCTATACTTACAGGTTCGCATCTCTTTTATATACATAATAAAGGAAAGAAAGAATATGCAGATGGGTTGGCAAAGTTCACCGATCTCTGGCTGCTGAAAAACGGTAGCTGGAAAATGACGCGGGCACTGAGTTACGACCACGGCCCGGCGCCGTATGTCAATAAAAGAAAGGCCCTTACATTACCGGCGGATGTGCTGCGTAGCTACGCTGGTAAATATAAGGGACCTCAAACCACATCCGAAATAAAAACGGAAAATGGTTTACTCATCATGCTGATAGGCGATAAAAAGTTTTCGCTTTACGCGGAGAAAGAAAATCTTTTCTTTACGAAAGAACGGGACCTCACCTTTGAGTTTATAAAAAAAGGAAATGAAGTGATAAAGCTGATTGTGCGTGAACGTGACGACGTAACGGAAGAATTACAACGGGATAGCCAGGGGACGGACGGGCGCCCCGCTCGCGCCTCTTAACTTCAGCGGCAGCCCGATAAAAACGAACGTGTTTATTTTTGCGGCAGATAATTCTTCGAGATACAACAACTCTATAAACATTACCCCTTTTTGGGCCAGCAGGTAGGTATGCCCCGGCAGCCAGTTATGATTATTGCCGGAGGGCATCACCTCTACGCTCAGGTTATCGGCGCCCAGCGTCATTACGCCTTTTTCTTCTATCAGCCACTTTATGGCTTCCATACTCATACCCGGCGTGTTGCTCATAAACCGTTCGGTATCGCTGTAGAAATATTTCATGAGCCCTGTTCTGATCAGCACAATATCGCCTTTGTGAATGTCGAGGTGTTGGGCCTGTACCAGTTGCTGCAGTTCGGCCAATGTGATCACATAGTTTCCGGGAAGCACCTCCACGCCTTTCCAGGCGGGAATGTCAATGAGCACAGCCCTTCCGATAATCGGCGGAATATTTTCGGCACCGCCTTTATCCCAGCCGCGGTCGCCCAGGTGTTCATCTGCGGTGTACCCGTTCCAGATCTTACCATTCAAACCAAAGTGGGAAAGCGCATCGATGTGCGTACCGGTATGCGTGTACATGGAGATGGCATCACCGGTATAGCTTACTTTTTTGTTCATATCATCACCCAGTTTGGTGACGTTGCCCACAACAGTACCGCGGGGTGTATGCGTAAGCCAGTATTGATAAGGAGGATCGCCCAGTGCTGTGAATCCTGGCATCCCCGTAAAATATTCCACACCAAGATCATAAACCTTTCCCGTTCTGATGTTGGAGAACAGGGAAAGGTTATTACTGTCGCTCATCATATTCAGCGTGCCTATTTCATCTGATTTTCCCCAGGGGCTCACCCCTGCCTGTTCCGTTGCATGCGTGCTTTGTCCTGTTGCGGTGATAGTTCCTGCCAATGGCATCGCCAGCAGTAACAGCTTATACCAGCTGTACCCGTTTCGTGTATTCATCTTCGTTAATTTTTATGTTACGCACACAAAATTAAAGGGGAAGATGGCCATGCCGCAGGTACAATGCGGGGATTGTGCTGTAACTTCCGGGGTTGGTTTTACCGGTAATATCCATGATGATAATAATGATGATGGTGACGCGGATAATATCCGGGCCTGTCGCGCACAACCAGGCAACTGCTTAATCCGGCTATAAGTAAAACGGTAACGATAAGATATTTTAACGTTCTCATGATGGCAAAATTTGAATGTGTGATGAATAGATGGAAGTTTAGCGACTGCAGGCGGTTTAAGCTTCTTGTTCATCTATCATAAATGATAAAACTATGCCAGAGTGAAATGAGAACTGTTATCTATTGTTAACGCCTTGCTGATACCGGGTTACACGAGGCTGTACAGCGCTTCCCTGTTGAATCCCTGCAATTCATCCAACCGGTTTTCTTTCACCTTTCGCACCCAGTAAGGATCTGTAAGAATAGACCGGCCTACTGCCACCAGGTCAAATTCGTTATCATCCATCCTGCGCACCAGGTTTTCAAGAGATGCCGGCGCGGAGTCCTCACCTTTGTGCAGTGAAATAATATCTTTATCCAAACCTACGGAACCCACTGTGATAGTGGCTTTCCCGGTCAGTTTTTTTGCCCAGCCGGCGAAGTTTAATCCTGATCCTGCAAACTCAGGTTCCCAGAAGCGGCGCGTGGAACAGTGGAAGATATCGATGCCTGCATCTGCCAGCGGCGTTAACCAGGCTTCCATTTCCGCCGGCGTAGTGGCAAGTTTACTATGCAGGTCGGTGAGTTTCCATTGCGACAATCGCATCATGATGGCAAAATCTTCTCCTACCTGCCGCCGTATTTCTTTGGTGATGGCAACGGCAAACCGGCTGCGTTCTGCCAGTGTTTTACCCCCGAAAAAATCCGTCCGCGTATTGGTGTTATCGCGGAAAAACTGGTCGATTAAATAACCATGGGCGCCCTGTACTTCCACGCTGTTAAATCCCATGCGTTTTGCATCGGCAGCGGCGCGGCCAAAGGCCAGGATGGTATCCGCAATAGCGGCGTCGGTCATGGCTACACCGTTGCCTATCCCGGAAGGACCTTCAAACGGCGCCGGCGGCAGCCATCCGGAAACATGGTTCTCCTGGATGCCGCAGTGCCAGAGCTGTGGCGCCATCTGGCCGCCGGCAGCCAGCACACTGTTGATCACCTGCTGCCAGCCGGCCAGCGACTCCTCACCATAAAATTTAGGGACACTTGCTTCATTCGCGGATGAAGGCCGGTCGATCACCGTTCCTTCAGAAATGATCAGACCCACTTCTCCTTCGGCACGTCGTGTATAATAATTTGCTACGTCGCCGGCAGGAACCCCGCCCGGAGAACAGGACCGGGTCATAGGGGACATTACAAAGCGGTTCTTTGTATGCAATGATTTCAGGGCAAATGGCCTGAATAAGCTGCTGGTATTCATATTGCGTTGTTTATAGCCTATGACGACCGACATCGCCAAAGGGGGACAACGCATGTTAATATTCGCCGAACAATTTATTGATCTCTCCATAAGGCTTTGCCTCCGCTGCATAGCTGAAGGTGCCCTGGTGAAGTATTTCCTCTGCCGCCCGGAAAACGGCGCCATATGCTGCCCTTATGAGCGAGGAGCCAATGCTTACACGTTTTACGCCCAGGTCTTCCAGCTGCCGCAATGAAAAGTTACCACCGGAAAGTCCCATCACCACGTTTATTGGACGGGGTGCTACCGCTTTAACCACAGCGGCTATTTCCTCCGGCGTTTTCAGTCCCGGTGCAAACAGCACATCGGCGCCGGCGTCTGCGAAAGCTTCCAGCCGCCTGATAGTATCTTTTAGATCGGGGCGGCCATAAATGAGATTCTCCGCCCGCGCCGTAAGCATAAAAGGATGAGGTAAGCTCCGCGCTGCCGCTACAGCGGCTTTCACGCGCGCCACAGCAACATCAAAAGGATATATCGGATCTTCCGGTTTACCGGTGGCATCTTCTATAGAACCTCCGGCCAGCCCGGCTTCTGCGGCAAGCAATATTGTTTCGGCACATACCGCAGGATCGTCGCCAAATCCATTTTCCAGATCGGCAGCTACCGGCAAAGCAGTGGCGCTGATAATGTCCCGGACGTTTTGCAGCGTTTCTTCGCGGGTAACAGCCGCGTGGCCATCGGGTTTACCCAAGGAAAAGGCGAGGCCGGCGCTCGTAGTAGCCAGTGCTTTAAATCCAAGCGTTTCCAGTATCCTTGCGGAACCTGCGTCCCAGGGGTTGGGAGCGATAAAAATACCGGCGCGCCGGTGGAGTGCCTGAAATGCTTCGGCCCGGGCGCGTAATGAGTTTTCTGCTGATGGTTTCATATCGGATATTTACCCGGTAAATATAATCACTCCTGCTCTCCCAACATATGCGCCAATATTGCTGCGCATTTCTCGCGGCAGGGAGCATAAAAATGACCATGTTGCCAGTAGTCGGATTTGGGCGATTGTCCCCACCAGAATTCGGCCAGTGCCAATGGCTCCATCCCATGCTGAAAAGCATATTGCAGCAACTTCGGGGCGGCGCATTCGCCGGCGCCCGCTGGTGGTTTCCCGGAAGGCGTATGCGCAAAAATCTCTGTTAAACTTTTAGATGTCCCTGCTTTATTCAGAAAATGATACTGTTCAAAAATTTTGTGCTGCAGTGCGGTAGAATGGTTTTTCCTTAATATTTTGAGCAGACGGACCTGCGCTGCGCTTTCGTCGTCGGTAAACGATTCCAGGAGGCTGATTTCTTTGTTGATAGCGGTGAGTTCTAACATGCCGGTATTCACAAACCCGCCCGGTTCAAGCCCATCGAAAACGGGTGGCACAAATTTCGCGTGGTGGTTGCCACCTGCCAGTTTACCCGAGAATGCCGCCAGGTAACCCAGCTCATTATCCCTGGTTCTAACGATCAACACGCCGAACATCTTTCCAATAACGGTACCTGCCGCATTACCCGGCAAACCAAAGTTATGCTCCCACTCCTGCTGCTCCAAATGCGCCTGCAAACGCTCCGCTGCCAGCAGGCAAAGCGGGTGCGGCGCATCGTTCAATGAAAAAGTAAGCCCTGCTGCTAATTCACTAACGGTTGTTGATTCGTCGAAAGGGCTGAATGCCGATGGCTCATAACTCACACTATCCATTACCAACGTTGTAAAATTTAATAAAAAAAGCTTCAGTATAATCTGAAGCTTTTTTATCTATGACCCTTACGGGATAATATATGTCTTAAATGCAGCTTTCCGGGATCGCCTCCCGGACCAGCGTCACCTGCTCAGACCTGAAAAAACTTTTAATCGCCGCAAAGGTACTAAAATACAGGCTGCCAGGCTACATGGATTCTTTAAAATTTAAAGGCAATGCCAAGCATCAGCCGCCGTGGCATCTGCGGGTTACCACTGGCATCCCAGTAGCGCTGATCCGACAGGTTATCTGCCTTCACAGAAAAACGGTAACGTTTTGTATTATAAAACACCACGGCGTTTAAAATGGTGTATCCCGGTACCGTAATGGTGTTAAGATCATTCCAGAAAGCACTGCTGCTGTAGTTGCCGCCAAAGCCTGCACCGAGGCCGTTTAAGCGCCCTTTTACAAAGCTATAGCTCACCCACAGGTTGGCTGCATGCGCCGGCGGGCCGGCCGGCCGCTTGCCCTCATACCCTTTATTGGTTTTCAGGAAAAGAATATCATTGTAAGCATATCCTGCCACTACGTTTAAACCAGGCAATATGGTGCCGGTAACTTCGGCTTCCACTCCACGGCTTTTCTTGGTACCATCCTGGATACTCGCCGCCGGGTTACCAGGGTCCTGGCGCACCACATTCTCCACGAGTATATTATAATAATTAACGGTACTGCTGAGCCGTCCGTTCAACAGCTCCATTTTCACACCGCCTTCTGCCTGCCGTGCATTTTCCGGTTTGAAACTGATCCCAAAAATGTCCTGTCCATACACATTATTAAACCCGGTCTGGTAGTTGGCAAACAGGGAAACTTTGTCTTTTATCACCTCGTAGGTGGCGCCAAACTTCGGTGACAGCGACGTTTGGTCGTAATCGCCCGATACTTCGCCGGTTTCCAGTACTTCTGTTCCTTTTTTGTTATCGAAGTAGTTGATCCGTAAGCTGAGCAATACATTTAACCTGTCGGTCAGGGAAATAACATCCGTTACATAGGCGGCATAACTCACCGGCTTGCTGAGGGTGGTTACTGCTGCCGCTTCGCCATCTGCCAGCACTTTGGCGGCATTTATCGGCGGCACAAAGGATTTTGTGTAATCCAGTCCGTCTACCAGTACGGTATTTCCCAGGGGCGAATAACGGGTGTCGCGGTGCAGGTAATCCAGGCCTACCAGCAGGCGGTTACGCAGCTTACCAATTTTAAAATCGCCCGTCAGGTTAGGTTGTATAGCCAGTGATTTGGTGGCATTGGAAAAAGCGCCGTAATAGCGCCAGAGACTATCTTTCTTAAAATTCAGGAAAACATTACCGATTTCGTAGTTGTAGTCGGAGTAGTTTACATTCACATCCAGCTTCCAGTCATCCGAAAAGCGGTGGGTGATCTTTGTATAAAAGCTCCGGATATTAAATACGCCACTCAGCTTATTAGAGCCATAGGATTTAAAGTAATCGCGTTGTAACTGGTTGATGTTTGTAACACCCGGCACATCGATACCGCTTACCCGCACCGGTGAATTGGCTTTCATGTTGAGAAATTCTGTACTAAAGAGAACATCTGTGCGGTCATCCAGCTTATAGGAAAACGACGGTGCAATCGTATAGGATTTTTTAAACCCATAATCCTGGAAACCGTTGTCCCAGCTGCCGGCGGCATTAACGCGGAAGAGTGCTGTTTTATCTTCATTCAGCGGCGTGTTCACATCCACGGTTAGGCGGCTGTAGCCATAGCTGCCTAGATTGGCATCGATCTCACCGGCTCTTCTGTCGAAAGGTTTTTTGGTAACGCGGTTGATCAACCCGCCATAAGAAACACCGTTGGCGCCAAACAGCGTGCCGGAAGGGCCCTTGATCACTTCTATTCTTTCTGTGTTCACCGGATCAGCGTTCACTCCCTGGTCCACATACATGCCATCCCTGAAGTTATCGCTGGCAACAAATCCACGGAGGTATACCCAGCTGTTATATCCGGGTCTTATTAACGCACCGCTAACGCCGGGAATAGCCCTCAGTGCAGATACATAGTCCACGATGGCCTGCTCCTGCAATAAAGCCCTGGATGCCACTGAATATACCTGCGGGTTTTCCAGGTTGCGCAGCTGCATTTTAGCTACATACTCACTTTCCTTATCTGCTACGCGGTACTGGTTTCCCACCACTACCACTTCCCCCAGCGAGGAAGCTGTTTCTTCCAGCTTTATAGCGGGAATACCGGTAACCGCTGCATCGGTGATTACTACCGGCTGTTCCAGGCTTTTAGCGCCGATAAAAGAAACAGTTAATGTATAACTGCCAGCAGGCGCCTTTATTTCAAAATGTCCTTTTTCGTTGGTAACGGTATAATACCGGGTGGACTTTAACCCCACCGTTACGCCGGGCGCGGGTTTACCGTCGGCCGACAGCACATGCCCCTTTATACCGGTAACGCCATTTTCTGCCTGCAGGAACAACGGTAACAGGAATAAAAGAAAGGTAGAGATGCAAAAAAAGATATAAGGTTGGCAATGTTGCTTCATATTTAAAATTTAGTATTGCAAAGAGAATACATGTGGCGCCACGGAGTTTATCTAATCCGGAATTTTACGGCGGAACAGGTTTGAGGCAACAGATGCCTGAAAAAGCAATACTGTACCTGTATTCCTTGAAGGAAACCGGAAATTGCAAATGCTCAAATCAGAAAAAAAACGTCCGGGGCTTTCCCGTCAAAAGAGCTTACTTTTGGTAAACAAATCAACCGCCAGGCCACAGCACCCCAAAACACTGATTGCCGGCAAACGCCAGGCATCAGGCACTTTCACTATCAATGGCACAAGGAGTTAAGACGAATGATTGTAATCTTTTAATTAAACCCCACATTATGGAACAAGTACTTGAACAAATCCGTGATCAGCAAAAGGACGCCTGGAATAAGTTCTCTCCCGGCTGGAAAAAATGGGATGAACTTACCATGGACTTCCTGCAGCCAATGGGCGATGAAATCATCCGTGCGCTCCAACTTAAAGACGATGATACAGTGCTGGACATAGCCGCAGGAACCGGTGAGCCAGGGCTCACCATTGCCTCAAAATTGAAGAACGGTAAGGTAGTGATCACCGATCTTGCTGAACACATGCTGGAAATAGCCCGGGAAAATGCCGCCAAAAGAGGTATCAAAAACGTGGAAACAATTGCCTGCGATGTTTGTGAACTTCCATTTGCCGACAACACCTTTGATGCTATCAGCTGCCGGTTTGGATTTATGTTCTTCCCCGACATGCAGCTGGCGGCGAATGAAATGGTACGGGTACTTAAACCAGGCGGCAGATTAGCCACTGCAGTATGGAATGTTCCGGAGAAAAACTTCTGGATTACCGCAATTATGGGCACCATCAACCGGAATATGGAACTGCCGCCGCCACCTCCGGACGCACCGGGAATGTTCCGCTGCGCAAAAGATCAGCTGATCGCTGGCTTGTTTGCACACGCGGGACTAAAAAACATCTCCCAAAAAGAAATTACCGGAAAACTGAACTGTAAAACAACAGAGGTGTATTGGAGTATGATGACCGAAATAGGCGCTCCCATTGTGGCAGCGCTCAGCAAATGTGATGAGGCCATGAAAGAAAAAATAAAGAGAGAAGTATTTGCTGCCGTAGATCAGAAATATCCCTCCGGAGAGGTGATGATCGAATCCAGTGCGCTGGTGATTTATGGAGAGAAATAATGATGTTGTTTTATATTGATGAAAAAATTATTAAAACTCGCAGGTTTTAATCAAGCCATTGGCCAGTGTAAACTTTTTTGTTTCGCCGTCCTCTTTAATTTCAATAAACTTTTCGAGTCGTTGTGAACGACCCACTATATAATCCTCATCATAGTAGTAGTTGGTGGTTTCTCGCACCGGGCCGTTCTGCGAGGTATAAGAACCTGTATATACCCGCGCGGTTTTCCGTTGATTGAAACTGTGGATCAGTTGTACGAAGTATTTACCGGGTTTAAGTCCTTCGAAAGCAAATTTACCATCGGAGTTGGCCACTGCTTCGATAGAGTATTTGTTTGCTTCTTTCGACATATAAACGCCTGTTTTCCTGCTCTCTTTCTGATCGCGCAACTTATGCCATTCTTCCAGGTACGGCGTAACCGGGAACAGTTTTACGATCACCCCGGCGGCAGGGAATATCAGCCCGTCTTTTTTGGTGCAGGCTTTCCCTACAATCCTTGATAAGCCCCGGCCTAGTGCGGCTTCCGCCAACTTAGCATCAAATGTTCCCTGTGGGAATATTTCGCTCCGCGTTTTCCCGGCAGACGCAGTGATCTTTCCACCCAGGTCGGCATACTTCTTCCGGTCGAGGTCCGCCTGCTTCTTGCTGCCGATGGCATCGTAAGCATCCGCGCGGTTGAGGTAAGCGAGGATATTTGCCGGGTCGGCTTCTATGGCTTTTGTATAACTGGCTATTGCCAGGCTATATGCTTGTTTGTCGTGGTGAACAACGCCAATATTCAGATACCCATTGGAATAGCCAGGGTTAATTTCAACTACCTTATTGAAATCGGCCAGGGCCAGGTCACTTTGTTTTTTATTATTCAGGTAAATATTACCCCGTTCCAGGTACGCATCGGCATATTTCGGATCCAGTGAAATGGCCTTGTTATAGTCGTTCAGTGCGGAATCCCACTGTTCCCAGCGAACGTAGGTATTACCGCGGTTCACGTAGTAAAGCGCATTCTTTGGGTCCAGCTCAATTGCTTTGTTGTAGTCGCTGAATGCCAGGTCTCCTTTTTCCAGGATAAAATAAATATTCCCCCGATTCCCGTACAGGGAGGCATCTTTAGGGGAAAGCTCAATTACTTTGGCGTAGTCGGCCAGCGCTTCTTCGTACTTTCCTTTCTTCTTATACATCACCCCCCGGTTGAAATAGGCATTATCATCTTTAGGGTCCAGTTCAATTACTTTTGTGAAGTCGGCTATTGCCTGATCGTACTGCTGCTGCCCGTAATAGGCATTGCCGCGGGCAAAATAACAGCTGGTATAAGTGGGGTTCACCGTAATGGCTTTTGTAAACTCTGCGATGGCAGCATCTGCCTGTTTCCTGTCGGAATAAATCCAGCCCCGCTTTACATAGGAAAGGGCAAAACGCGGGTTCAGCTCAATGGACTTACTATAATCTGCCAGCGCGGCTTCCTCATTCTTTGTGTTTTCATAAACAATTGCGCGGGCATAGTATTCAATAGCAGATTTTGGTGAAGCCAGTAACCCCAGCGCCTTTTCAAATGTTTTTGCCGACAGGCCGTCATTCTTCTGAAGCTGATAACCGATTGCCTGGAAAGTGTAATAGACGCCGTTATCCGGGCTAAGTTTGATGGCTTCATTAATATCCTGCTGTGCGGAGGTCACCTCATTTGTAGCAATCTTTGCCCGCCCGCGAACGGCATAGGCCAGGCCACTGTTCTTGCCTGAGCTGATGGCTTCCCCGGCAAGAGTTTTTGCTTTTGCAAAGTTTCCTTCCATAAGCAGGGTTAACGCATTATCTGCTGTTGAGCTATTCTGACCGGAAGCGGTGGACAGCATTCCACTGATAACAAGGACGACGGCTGGTATTCGTTTCACGAAATAACGGATCATATACATTGGCTTAAGTAACTTACGTGGGTAACAAGAAATGTTGTTCGATGATTAACAAAAATGCACAACATTTTGCCCGCAAATATAATGCATAATCTTAAACGCCAAAGTACTCCCAAGAGGCTATCGTTAACCAGGTATATTTAAGTACCCGGAAAGCACTAACTGATTATTAAGTAAAAATAAAGGGGACCTGATGGCCCCCTCTTAAAAAAACGGTTATCTTCTTTTCCTTCTTATCATCATTATCACTACTCCTGCTACAATCAGCGCCGGGAGGAATCCTACCAGACCCATTTTGAGATAGTTGACACCGGTAGCGCTGATCCGCAGGTCGCTATCTGTTAACGGCGGGCGGGAAGTATCCACCGGGAACAATCCATAAGTGAACCAACGGAACAACTCCGTGGTAAACAGAAAATTGGCGGTGCGGATATTATTTCTCAGCAGTTCGGCATTACTCATAAAGTCAGCATCTGCCGAAACAATGATCCGTTGCTGACGGCCATTATGTTCTCTTGTTAAAGCGACTGTCATCGGGAAAGCGCCCCGCTCATCGTTCAGTTCAGGCGTGAATACCGCAGTACGCAGGCTGTCGTCGATAGGCGCCGTGCGTTTGAATGTATTGGCGGTGTTGCTTACAATCAGCGGCGTGATGTGATAATCATTGTTGGCATTGCCGGCAATACTGCCTGCACCCGAAAAGCTAATAACGATATCATCCTGTTGGAAGGCAGGTGAATTACCTAACAGTTTCAATCCCGGTGCAGAGAGCGCGCATTGAACAAACCGCGGTGACAGATCTTCTGTTTTCTGCAATATAGTGCCGGGTTCAATGCTCATGCCCAGTGTTGACAGCAGCGGATTGAGGTATTCCCGCCTGGAAGGCTCCCCGGCAATCAGCAGGTTACCACCGCCATTTATAAACGTTGTTACCTGTTGCAGCTGCTCCGGTGAATAAGGCATCCCCGGATCTGCAATTACCAGCACCGCTATATCTGACGGGATACTATCTTTCCCCAGGTAAATTTCCTGTACGGAAAAGCCCTGGTTGAGCAAGGCGTAGCGGAAAGTTTTTTCAACGGTAGATAGTTTGTAATCATTATCTGCCATGCGCTTAATGCTTCTTTCATTATGCCCTGTTACAAAAGCTACTTTAGCCGGCTCTGTTACCAGCCTTTTTATAGCGGCGGTAATTTCTTTTTCATCGGGCTGACGCATCAGGTCTTCATAAATTCTAAGGAAGGTGGTTTTACCGTTGTATTCCAGCAGGCGCAGGGTCCTGTTCCCCTCTCCCGACAGATCGATTTTTTTATGGATTTGCGCCGGCGTAAGGAAATCGTTGATATCCAGTTTATACGACGAAGCTACGCGTTGGGCCAACTGTTCGGTGTTCAGTCCTTTATTCCTGCTGTAAAGGTCAGGATTGCTGGTGCTATCGTAGTAGTAAATATATTTCATGCGGATATCCGGTCTGAAACGGAAGTACTTATCAAATCTTTCCAGGTCCGAATTACGGAAAATGGGCGCCAAAGAAAAGTAGTTGGCATCCAGCAGGTTCACATATGCCGTGATCGTCAGCGGGCCTTTCATCTGTTTCAGTACATCCTGGCTGCCTTTTGTTAACGTGCGGCCATTGTTGGCGGTCATGTCCTTATACGCCACTACACCCGGGCGGCTGGTAACATAGCCGGCCAGCAAGGCGCATACTACCAGGGCGGTATAGCGCGCCACTTTCACCAGCAGCGGTTTCGATTCCTTACCGGCGCGGAGTTTTAATATCGTTAACCCCACAAATAAAAGTATCACGATAATAAAATAGAAAACATCCCTGCTGGTAATTAACCCTTCTACAAAGTTTTCTGCCCTGCCGGAGATGGACAGGAAGTAGGTCAGGTCGCGGATAAAATCCATGTCCTGCCATAACTTACCTATATAGTTCAATCCACCTAAAAGCGCGAGCGTACTAATAGCCGCCACCACCTGGTAGGTAGTCAGCGACGACATAAACAGTCCAATAGCCGAATAAGCGCAGATGAGCAGGAACAGCCCAATGATACCGGAAGTAATAAATGACCCGTCCGCGTCTTTCACGATATAGGAAGCAACAATACCTAAGATCACGAAACAGCACATCAGCAATACACAATAAAATACCATGGCGAGGTACTTACCCCATACGACTGCACTTAATTTTACGGGCGATGAATATACCAGTTTGATAGAGCCGCTGCCCGTTTCCCGGCTGATAAGGCCCATCGTTAAAAGCGGGATGTACAGGTACAGGTTTTCCTGCATCTTTGTAAACAAACCTGAAAACCCTGCAAAAAAGGTGTGGGTCAACCCACTGCGGTTCATTCCCAACTGCTGTACCCTTTCGAAACGTTCTACCATGCTGGTGAACTCCCACCCCGACTGCACCATAAAAATGACCAGCACAACCCATGCAACGGGGGAATAAAACAGATTGCTTAGTTCCAGTTTTGCAATCCTTAATGTAAGTTTCATAAGTACTGATTATAATGATTTAACCTTGTTTGATAATTTTGCAAAGATTTCTTCCAGCGAACTTCTTTCCAGCTGGATTTCCCGCAGCTTCCATCCGTTGCGGGCGCTGAGTTCCACTACTGTTTCCGCGATTTCAGGCGCTGTATCAAAATGCAAACGCCACCAGCCGTTGTCTGTTGGCAATGCGCCGGTAATACCAGGTATCGCTTTGAGTACAGACAGCTCCGGTGCATTGCTGAAGTACAGCAGCATGGAGTTGGGAGCGATATAATTATTGAAGTCGTTTACGGTACCGGTAAAAACCACCCTGCCCTGCTCAATCATTTTGATGGTATCGCAGGTAGCCTGCACCTCCGATAAAATGTGCGACGAAAAAATAACCGAGCGTTCCTCCCCGATTTCTTTGATGAGCAGGCGCACTTCCGCAATCTGGTTAGGGTCCAGGCCATTAGTGGGTTCATCCAGCACTACCAGTTTCGGTTTATGAATGATGGCCTGTGCAATGCCTACCCGTTGTTTATACCCGCCGGAAAGGTTTTTGATCAGTCGTTTGCTGAAGTGCGCAATCCCGCACCGTTCCTTTGCCTCTGTCATAGCCGCTTTGATACGGTCTTTCGGGATCAGCCGCATATGCGCGCAATGTGTGAGGTATTCATCTACGGTGAGATCCAGGTAGAGCGGCGCATTCTGCGGCAGGAAACCGATCAGCTTCTTGGCGGCTATCGGGTGTTCACGCAGATTGATATTATCAATGAGCACCGATCCTTCTGTTTGATTGAGCACACCGCAAAGGATGTTCATGGTGGTGGATTTCCCCGCGCCGTTAGAGCCGAGCAAACCCGTTATTCCTTTATGCCTGATGTCCAGGTTAATGTCTTTTATTGCCCAGGCGGTACTGTACCTGTGCGATAAATGCTCGATTTTAACAATACTTGTATTCATAAATGATTGCTTAGCATGGTAAAGGCAAAGTATGGACAGGGGCGGCCGGAACCGCCCACAGGCACATACTTTGGAGTGATCAGTATCGGATGTTAGTTATAATCCGGATTTTGCACCAGGTTAGGATTGGCATCCACGGCAGATTGCGGCAACGGGAAATAAGCGGCGCGCGCCTGCCAGGTACTCTTTTTGGCGCCCAGCACCGCATTGATCCGGCCGGTACGGCGTAAGTCCATCCAGCGGTGGCCGAATTCATTAAAAAACTCGCGCCGGTTTTCGTCTTCGATTTCAAGCCGGACTACGTTTTCTGCGGTGGAAATGCTGGCAGCAGTATTAGCGCGTACACGTACCACGTTCAGATCGGTCCTTGCATCAGACAGGTTCTGCTGATTAAGCCGGGCTTCTGCACGGATCAGGTATTGCTCTGCCAGCCGTAATGCGGTGGGCGCCTCCTGTTTGCCGGCCGCTGTTGCGGCAGCGATCGACGTCAGGCGGTATTTATAGGACTGGTGATTTAAGACGCCGCTGAAGGTGGTATCTTTTATCCATTTTGTTCTGCGCGCATCTGCCGCATCGAAAATACCTGCCAGGTCGTCTGTGAGTGAATATTGAGAAGTATTGGCAACGAAAGTGTAGCCTTCGTAAGTATAACCACTGGTGATGCTGAGATAAGGTCCGAACTGGAAAATGGCTTCGGCAGAAGCTTTTAGAAAGGTATTCTCCAAAGTAGCGGCGGGTGTCATCGCATAAAGCGAACCGGCGTTGTCTATTACTTTGGATGCTTCCTGTTCTGCCAGTGCCCACTGTTTATTATACAGGTAAACCCTTGCCAGCAAAGCGCTTGCGGCCCAGCGGGTTACACTGGTGCGGAAGCCTGCTGCTCCGCTGTAATCAAGCGGCAAATGATCACGGGCGTCCAGCAGGTCAGTGATGAGCTGCGTATTGATAGCCGCCACATTGGTTTTAGGCAGCAGCGCAGTTTTGCTTACATCTGTTTGCAGTACCAACGGTACTTCGCCATAGAGATTTACAAGATAAAAGTAGCAGTAAGCCCGCATGAATTTCGATTCCGCCACCACCCGTTGTTTAACCGAATCGGATAAAGCGGCACTCGCCGCCGCTCCTTCTATGAGGCTGTTAAAACGGTAAATACCCGCGTACAGATCTATCCAGATCCCATTGAGCGTACTCACCGCCGATGTGCTGGAAGCAGGTACATAGGTGTTGCTGGTAAGCTCGTCATAATTGGTGTTGGCGAGATAGATCATATCGTCGGATGCCAGTGACGTCATGGACGTAAGGTTAATAGCCAACGTTTGTGAACCGAAGGCACTGCTGAATGCGCCGGATAAAGCCGACAGTGCCAGCTTATCAGACGTAAAAACACGTGCAGAAGAAATCTCCGTTACCGGGGCAGGAATGTCTATCAGCTTTTCACAGCCAGCCATTGCCA
The DNA here is from genome assembly GCF_051362515.1 of Chitinophaga sp. ARDCPP14. Classification (NCBI taxonomy): domain Bacteria; kingdom Pseudomonadati; phylum Bacteroidota; class Chitinophagia; order Chitinophagales; family Chitinophagaceae; genus Chitinophaga; species Chitinophaga sp. ARDCPP14. The sequence continues at coordinate 243,676 of NZ_JBKIXB010000005.1, forward strand.
ACGTTGCTACCAAACCTGCGATTATTTTTATAGAATATATTTTCCTTAACATGTCATCAATCTTTTTAAAGCGAAAGTTTAAAACCAGCAGACAGCGTGCGCAAAGGAGGCAGCGAAGTACCTCTTGATTCCGGATCGAAGCCTTTGTAGGATGTGATTGTAAAGAGGTTCTGCGCCTGCATAAACAACCTGGCCTGATTAATCCGCGCACGTTTCAGCAGTGACGGTGAAAAATCGTAGGAAAAGGAAAGGTTCTTCAACCTTACAAAAGATGCGTCTACCCAGGTAGCATCGGAGCCAAAATAGTTATTGGCAACAGGGCTATAGGCCGCCAGCACATGGCGTTGACCGGGGCCTCCATCGGCCAGGTAATCATCCAGTACATCCCTGGAAAGATTATAACTAAATCCCGGCGGATACGTCATAGAAGATCCGAGACTGCGGCCTTTCTGTTTTACAAACTGAAAAGTGAAATCCAGTGTAAAGTTTTTATAACTGAGCGTATTGGTGAGGCCACCGAAAAAGTCGGGATAGCTGGTACCTACGTAATACCGGTCTCCCCTGCCAATTGCCTGCAGCCCAAAGGTGATGGCTTTATCATTATTTAAATCTGCTACAATGGGAAGATCAGTAGCAGGATCATACCCGGCGTATTTATACAGGTATACACTGCTTACCGGGTTGCCCACTACGTAACTGGTGTAGTAGGAAGTTTTCTGAAGATTGGGGAATGCTTTCAGTTTATTTTTGTTGGCGGAGAAATTAAAGTTAGATGTCCAGCTGAAATATTTGTTCCGGATATTCACGGTATTCAGCGAGATCTCCCATCCTTTGTTCTGCACATCTGCCGGCAGATTTGCCTGGTAGTTGCTGAAGCCGGCCTGTGTACTGATAGTATAGCTGATAAGCTGGTTGCTGGTAATATTATTATAGTAAGCGGCTGTTAACTGCAGTTTGTCGTCCAGGAAGCCCAGTTCCAGCGCCCCTTCCAGTTTGTCCGTTTGCTCCCAGCGGTAGTCGCTGTTGGCGATCCGTGAGGGCACCAGGCCCGTAACGCCGTTAAATACATAACCGGTGGTACTGTAGGAATCGAGATAGGCATAGTTGCCGATATTATCGCTGCCGGTGATACCATAACTGCCGCGCAGTTTACCACTGCTTAACCATTTCAGGCGATTTTTGAAGAATGATTCTTCTGTAAACAACCAGGCGGCGCCCAGTGAACCAAAATTACCAAAGCGGCTGCTGGGTCCGAAACGGGACGAGCCATCGCGGCGGAAGATACCGTTGATCACGTAGCGGTCGTTGTACACATAATTAAGCCGCGCAAAAACCGATGCAAACTTATAATCGGTAGAACTGGAGCGGGTAAAGATACTCGCAGCAGACGCCAGGTTCTCGATAAAATCATCCGAAGTAAAATCCGATGCAATGGTATAATAAGGCTGGCGTGACATACGGTATTGCCAGGAGCCACCTATTAGGCCGGAAAAATGGTGGGCGCCTGATGTTTTAGTATAACTTACCTGCGGCTCTATAATGTAGTTATTGGTATAACTATATACAAAAGCAGCACGGGCAGCGTTGGTGGCATTTGTCTGATCCTGCGACGACTGCGGCGTAAGCTGTACCTGGTCCATATCTGAACGGCCAAAACCAAGCAGCGTTTTAAACTCCAGGCCCTTCACCGGCGTATAACTCAGATTCAGGGCGCTGTTCAGGTTAGACGATTTATTACGGTTGGTCCGCATCATCACACCGAGGGGATTTTGCGAAAAGAAATCGGTGGACCAGTACAGGCTGCCATCAGGCTTGTATAAAGGAAAGTTAGGCGCTAACTGGTACGCACGGCTCGTAAGATCTTCTATCGCCAATGTATTATTATCTGCCACATACATCGCTGAAAATCCAAGTTTAAATTTTCTATCCAAACTGCTGTGGTTAATGCTCAGGTTAGCGGCACCACGTTTGTAAGATTTATCCAGGTAATACACCGTGGTTTCCTTGTGGTAGGTACCTCCCAGCAGAAAGTTCGTTCTGTCGTCGCCACCGGATATACTCACGCTGGCATCTGTGAAATTCGCGGTGTTCCCGATCAGCAACTTCTGGAAATTTGTATAAGCATGCTGGTCCCATACCAGCAAATCCTGTGCATTGGCGGTGGTGGGCGTAATATTGGAATTTTTAAACCCCTGTTTACGAAGCGCCAGAAACTCCTCTGTATTTAAAGTAGGTACGAAATGCGCTACCTGCGACATCCCGGTATTGAGATTCATGTCGATCCTGGTTTTACCTGCACGTCCTTTTTTTGTGGTGATCAATATCACCCCGTTAGCGCCCCGCGAACCGTAAATAGCGGTGGCATCACCATCCTTCAGCACTTCCACACTTTCCAGATCTGCCGGGTTAATACTGTTCAACGGACTGGTAGGCCCGTTGGCGCCATTGAGCACATTACCCGTTTGTGCATTGATGGCATCCGATAAAAACGGTACGCCGTCTACAATGTACAATGGCTGCGAAGTACGCAGCAGGGAGTTTACGCCCCTTACCTGTACATCGATCGATGCGCCGGGGTAACCATTATTCTGTACAATGGATACGCCGGGCATACGGCCCTGTAAAGCCTGCAATACGTTGGTGACGGGCTGTTGCTCTATTATTTTAGACGTTACCCTTGTTACGCTGCCGGTAGATAAGCGCTGTGATTCTGTGTAGTAGCCTTTATTGATCACCACCTCTGAAAGCCTGCTGGTAAATGGTTCCAGCACGATGATGCCCATGTTGGTACTGGTGATCTTTACTTCTTTGGTAGTAAATCCAACGAAGGTAATCATCAGCACATCCCCTATTTCCGCTTTAATGGAAAACCTTCCGTTAACATCCGCCGTTACAATGATCCTTTGCCCTACAATATGCACCGTTGCGCCTTCCAGCGGCTGGTTGGTATGTGCATGTACCAGCGTACCGGATATTTCCGTTGCTACATTTACGGGTGCTGCTGCGGTTACGGGAACAGGAAGCGGGTTTTCTGTAATGAATATGGTGTTGTTCTGTATCTTAAATTTCAATGGCTGGTCCTTTACCAGCAGCTGCATAAATTCTTCCAGCGGCATATTACGCACATCTATGGTAACCGGCTTTGCCGCGGCCAGTACTTCCCTGGAGTAGGCCGCTATAAAGCTGGTTTGTTTTCTCACCGCGTTTAGCGCCTTTTCTACCGGTATATTTTTACCGGACAATGTAACCAGCTGACCATAACCTTTTGCCGCAACATTCAGGATGACAACAGTCATGAGTACAAAAGTTAACTTCATTGCGTTACCTATTGTTTTATTCGCCGGGCCCTGAACTGTTTGGAAAAGCCTTGCAGTGGAGCATCCGATTTTGGTTGAGCACCTGTACAAAAGGGGCGGAATTGCCTCGCTATGGGCATGAGCAGTCCCCTTCTCACATTGGTAGCAATGTGGTTTAATTTGCATAGATTTGCAATGTTTGGGTTGATGTAAATAATGATTAAGCCAATTGTTGTGATACTGAATCCCAATCTCTTTAAACGGTGGCGGGTCCAATCGCCGCCGTTTTTTATTGGAAATCCCGGTGCCTTCTTTTAACTACGTTGCATTCATCATACATAGATCTGGTTGATAGTGTTTGAAAAAAATAATGGTTGGTATCTGATAAGTAATAGTATAGGCTATTGTGTGATGATCAGTTTTTTGCCGTTGCTTTCCAGCTTATAATGTACCCGCGAATCCCGGAGAAAGTCGAGTACCTCTTTCAGATTTACATCCCTGCTCATGCCACCTCCAAAAGTGATATCAGGCACTTTGCCGGGAAAAACCACATCGATATCATACCAACGGGAAATCTCTTTCATGATCTCTTCCAGTGTTTGTCCCTCGAAACTAAAGGCATCCGAACGCCATGCCATTTCCTGGTCGAGGTTCACCTGTTTAACCAGCTGCATCGTTTCTTCCGCAGCGCTTACCTGTGCCTGCTGGCCGGGCCTTAACTGCACTTCGGATACCTTACCCGTGCTGAACATTACCTTCACGGCGCCATCAAGCAAAGTGGTTTTTGCGATCAGCTCATCATCGTAGGCTTTTACATTAAAACTTGTACCCAGTACTATAATGGAATGATGCTTACTCACTGTAACCCGGAATGGCCGGGTGGCATCTTTTGCCACTTCAAAAAAAGCTTCTCCCGATACCTGTACCAGTCGTTCCGTTCCATTAAAATCTGTCGGGTACCTGAGTGAGCTGGCGGCGTTGAGCCATACATTGGTACCATCCGGCAACTGTACTTTAAACTGTCCGCCACGGGGTGTGCGGAGTGTATTAAATTCCGGCTGACTGGTATGCTTACCGGCCGTATATACCAGCTGCCCGCCTTGTTTCTGTATAGAAGCGGCGCCTTGCTGCATGGTTTGCGTGCTGTTGCTGTCCAGCGCTACTACGCTGCCATCGGCCAGTGTAAGCAGTGCTTTATTGCCGCCGGGCCGTACATCTTCCACTTTCACCAACGGCGTTCTGCCGGAACGCACCGGCCAGTAATAGTACGCGGTAGCCACCACGGCTGTAAATACAGCTGCGGCTACTGCAGCGCGCAGCCAGCCACGCCTGCTGCGGACGTATAACGCCGGTTCACTGTCTGCGAAACGGATAGCATCCAGCACCTGCCGGGTCGACTGGTCATCCATCCGGTACTCTACCGGGGCATCTTCCAGTGCCTGCCCAATCAGCTCCCCGAGCGGCGCATCGTCCTGCTGCTGCTCTATCAGTATGCCCAACTCCTGCTTTTCCGCCGGCGACAAAGACTGATCTAATAATTTTTTAAACAGATATGATAACCTGGTTTCGTTCATATAAAAAGGAGCAGCGTTAGTGCTTCTGCTATATGAGAGGCTCAGAAAAGAAAGAAGGGGGTATAGGGGCAAAAAAATTATGAAATAAGCAGGTATACCAGAACGGGAATACCAAGGCGTACCATGCAATAAGCCCTGACGCTGCGCATAGCCAGCGCCAGGTAGGCTTTCACCGTTTCAGGGGAAATCCCCATGATGGCGGCTACTTCTTCCCTTTTTAGCCCTTCCTGTTTGCTCAGGCGGTATACTTCCGCCTGTTGTGCCGGAAGTTTTGCAATGGCCTGCTGCAGGATGCCATCATATTCTTTTTCACGAAGCAGCCTGTCGGCCGGTTCCTCTGCTACCCCATCGTTTTCAGACGCCTGGGTAAAAATGAGACGGGCATTGCGTTTCATATAGCGGGCAATATAGTTCCGGGAAAGCGTAAACAGATAAGCCTTAAAATGCTGTACATCTGCCATAATACTCCGTTTCAGCCATACCTGCAAAAAAATATCCTGCACAATATCATCCGCCATCCCGCGGGAACCGGTGAGCTTATAAGCAATGTTGAATACTTTGTCGCGGTAAAAACGGAATACCACTTCAAATGCCAGGTGGTCACCATTGGCGATACGCCGAAGATAAACGGCTTCGTGCTCTATGTAGATGTTGGCTGCGATCACCTTCTTTAGCTAGGTAAGAAGGTAAAAGTAAGAAAAAATGTTATTTTACTACTTCAAAACCTCAACAGGCATCTTTTTAAATACACAGTTATGAATAAAGAAGTATATAAAATTACAAGAAACGACGCTTCCAACTATGAGGAACACCTGGGTCCTCTCATTTTTGAACCATCGGCCAAAGCGTTGCTGCCACATATTATAACCCTTCCCGCAACGTCTATCCTGGAAATAGCATCCGGAAGCGGCAGGCTCACCAAACACCTCCGGGAAAACTTTCCTGCATCTACCCGTATCACGGCTACCGATATCAACCCTGATATGCTGGAGTTGGCGCAACAGCAATTAAATCATTCTGCTATAACTTTTCAGTTGGCCGATGCGCAGGCATTACCTTTCGCAGATCAGTCCTTCGACCTGGTTGTAAACCAGTTTGGATTAATGTTCCTGCCGGATAAGCAGGGCGGCGTGAATGAAGCATTCCGTGTACTGAAGCCCGGCGGTCATTTTGTGTTCACTACCTGGGATCATACTGGCAGCATGGAATTATTTAAACTGCTGATCGACGAAACAATTATTCCCTTATTTGAAGGAGAAGATACAAGCCGCTTCCATACACCGTTCGCGCTGCATGATCCGCAAGTGCTGAACAACTACCTTAAAGAAGCCGGTTTTACCAGCCATAAAGCCGTGTATCTGAAAATTAAAGGACATGCCTCTTCTGCCAAACATGTGGTAAACAGTTATTTTCACCAGCATCCGCTGGGCCGGCAGGTAAAGGAAAAGGCGCCTGCTTCCTACGATCGCGTGGCAAATGAACTGGAGCAACAGCTTATTCAACGGTTCGGACCAGCGGCTTTTGAATTTGAATTGAGCGCGCTGGCAGGCATCGGGCAAAAGTAAGTCCGTTTATTTTAACAGGTCAATTAAGTCCTTATCGGCCTCCTCAAGAAATTCCAATGGGGTGGTGCCGTCTATATTGGGAACGGTTTTGTCGGCGCCTGCTGCTATCAGCAACCGCACGCATTCAACCTGGTGATGCCGGTTTTCCGGGCCTCCATGTTTGAGCCCGTGAACAGCCCACAAAAGCGGGGTTCCTTTAAAATCTATACATCGTTTATGAATGTCTGCGTTTTCCCTGATCAGTCTTGCTACCAGCTTATCCTGCCCTGTCCAGGCAGCCCAGTGCAAAGCCGTTCCGCCATGACAACCGGCATGATCAATAACGGCGCCATTTTCTATGTATAAAATACCTACTTCCTCTGCAAGCAAACTGGCCGCTGCAATCAGCGGCGTGTCGCGTCCTTCGGTGAACTCATTACCATTAACGTTTGCGCCATGCGCTAAAAATATCCGGGCCATCTCCACGGCTTCCTGATCCGTATAAGTATGGGCAAATACGCCGTCACAGATCCGATGCAACGGATGGGCTTTGGTCGTATTCTTTTCATCAAAAGGAATCCCTTCATTAGCCAGTGAAGGATTTTGAGAGAGCGCCTTTTCGATTCCCTCATAGTCTTTATTGCTGATCAGTTCTTTCATGGGAGTTTAAATAAAGTTACTAAAGCAATGGAACCAGGTGTTCCCAACCAAGCTGCTTTGCAAAATCCAATGCTGCTTTTCCTTTACCGGTTTTAATGGTTTTATCCGCCCCCAGCTGCAACAAAATTTCAACTGAACTCCGGTTGCCTGATATTGTTTCCCTGTGCAAAAGTGTATACCCGGCTTCGTTCTGATTAGTTATTTCCTGCGGATGCTCATGTAGAAATTTCACTAAGCTATCCTTCATATTAATACTCATAGGGTGCTCAATAAGATGTTCCGGGTGTTCCTTTTGTCCATAAACGAGCTGAATATCCTGGTAGTTCCCAAAATTCAATCCCCAGGCCTCATCATGTTGCTTACGTTCCGACTTGCCCATGGTGGACCTTAACAGCTGTATGGTAAATCCTCCATAGGTATCTCCCTGGCTGCTGAATAACCAGTCGCTGACCTGACTTAGCGGTATTTCCACAAAGTCTCCATTCTTGATATTTGTCAGCTCAGTCGGATCATTTATAAGTACGCCGCTAATCATATCGCCATCAAATTCCACTTCATTAATCCACATATGCTCTACCAGCGGAGTTGTTTGATGCGCCACATTTTGCATGAAGGCTACTTTTACACAAGCCAGGTCTAATGCAGGAACAATTCTCCGGTACTCCCAGGAAAGTTCTCTCCAGAAATACTTAAATGTTTCCTGTGCTTTATGAAAGGCTTTAATCATTTCCGGATTATCTGATTCGGAATAAAAGATGGTCTTCTCTGCCATATTTAAAATATTTATTTTTTCTTACTAACAGTATCTATCAGGGCAACGGTGTCCGCGGATGATTGAATAAAGGTATCTTTCTTATATCCCTCAGGATTGGGCACCAATTCGCGGCTTTCATCATAGCCTTCCTTACTATTGTAGCAGCTGCAGAAACCGGTTAGCGTTATGGCTATCAATAATATTTTCATACTGCAATATAGGAAAAGATTGATTTGAACTAATCCCGAAATTCCGCGATGATCAGACTGCGGAGCAGATGCTTAATGACTGTTCCAAACCGGATAATAAATGACGTTTTAAACAAAGTACTTTGACGTTTTAAACAAAACGGTTTCATCGGGCTGTCGCTAGCTTTGTTTCATAAAATTTAAAACGATGAATTTAAAAGACAATTATAACGGCGCCTTTCAGCAACCAATCCACTCCGGGTTTAACGCCACCTCTACCGTACACGACGTGATAAAGGGTATTGACCTCAGCGGTAAAACAGCTATTGTTACCGGCGGCTATGCAGGCATAGGACTTGAAACTGTTAAAACGTTTGTTGCCGCCGGCGCAAAGGTGACAGTACCCGCCCGTGATATCCGCAAAGCGGCCAATAATCTACAAGGGATCAGTAACGTAACCATCGAAGCAATGGATCTTATGGACCCTGCGTCTGTCAATGCTTTTGCAGAAAAATTCCTTTCTGCCAATAATACACTGGATATACTGGTTAATAATGCAGGTATTATGTGGGTACCTCTGCAACGCGATAAACGGGGTTATGAGTCACAACTTTCCACCAACCACTTAGGTCATTTTCAGCTAACAGCAAAACTCTGGCCTGCTCTGAAAAGAAGCAGTGGTGCGCGTGTGGTGAATGTATCATCATACGGTCACCAGATGGCGCCGTTCAATTTTGAAGATCCGAATTTTATCGCCCGGGAGTATGAAACATTGCAGGGCTACGGACAATCAAAAACAGCGAATAATCTTTTTACGGTGGAACTTGATCATCGCGGCAAAGTGTTTGGCGTACGTGCTTTTTCCGTGCATCCCGGATCGGTAAATGGTACGGACCTCGGTCGTGTTGCGCCCATGGCCCTGTTCCAGCAAATGGGTACGCATGATGAAGCGGGAAATATCCGGCCGGAGGTTGCGGCCACACTCAAAACGATCGGGCAGGGCGCTGCAACATCCGTATGGTGCGCAACTACCCCCCGGTTAAATGACATAGGTGGCGTATACTGCGAGGATGCAGACGTAGCCGGACTGGATGAAGGAAATATTGCACACAACTATAACGATCCTTCTTCCCTGAGAGGCGTAAAACCTTATTCGGTGGATGCTGAAAATGCCAGGAAGCTGTGGGCGTTAACGGAAAAACTAACGGGTATTGCATTTCCTGTCAACTGATAATTACCCGCAATTAAAATCTTCTCTCACAAGCCGAATTCTTATATTCGGCTTAAATCTATTGTTGAAAAATGGAGTTTGAAACAAAATATATCACACCGGATATCAAGCTGTCGGAGTTTAACGGCAAAGGATTCAAAACGGAAGTAATATTTGAGCACCATATCCTGGTTTGGTTTATCTCTGGTGAAACAAAAATTATACAGGCTGATGCTGCCTATACTTTTAATACCGGCGATATTTTCCTGATTCCACGTAATCAATTGACAACGGTGATCAATTACCCGAAAAACGGGATGCCGCATAAAGCAGTAGCCATGCATTTAACCAAAGAACGGCTGCGGGATTTTTATTCCCGGCATAAAGCAGCCGGACGAACAGCCTCCCATTCAAAAATATATCACTTCTCCAAACACCCGTTGCTGGAAAGTTGTCTTGCTTCACTGATCCCCTATTTTGATCTGGGAGAAAACCTTCCGCGGGATATCGCTGCCATTAAAATTGAAGAAGCCATCAGCATACTGAGGTCTATCGACAAAAGCGTGGATGGCCTCCTGGCCGACTTTGACGAGCCGGGGAAAATAGATCTTCCCGATTTTATGGAGCGGCATTTTATGTTTAACATGACGATGGACCGGTTTGGCTACCTAACCGGCCGGAGTCTGGCGACTTTCAGAAGGGATTTTAAAAAGACCTATCATACCACGCCGCAAAAATGGCTGACAGAAAAAAGACTGCAGCTGGCGCATTACCAGATGTCGGAAAAGAAGCGGAAACCCATTGACGTTTATTTTGAAGTAGGCTTTGAAAACCTGTCGCATTTTTCAAGTGCATTTAAAAATTATTTCGGGTATCCGCCTAACGCGTTATTCAATAACAGTGCCCCCCGTTGACCTTTTTGCTTTAAACTGTCCGTTTCCGGACACCCCGCGCCCGTGTATGAACAATTACAGAAAACAATTATACATAAGTAATGTATGTGCATACTGCCCGGATATGGCAACCTTCTTGCGGAAACGCTTGTATAACAACAACACCATGAGCCACATCGTGATTCCTATTCCCCCACTCCCGGGTAAGCAGGAGATTGAAGTTGAAGTGACCATCAACAACCAGAAGCAGCAGCTGCACTACCGGGTAGAATTGTTTTACTGGGACGATTGTTCCAATCCCATGGGCCACCGGGCAGATTGTATCAGTGAAATGCTGTCGCATCACGATCCGGAATGGACCGTATATTATATCGGCGCACCTACAGACAAGTTTGTGCCGATTACTTTTGTGAGTAAAGAAAGCAGGAAGTTATTGCAGCGGGTTACGGTATAGAAAGCTAAAACGCTGCTACAGCAATCGTTCCAGCACGCCTTTCCGCCTGACGATATTTTTATAATCCCATTGGATCTTTGTGCCTTTTTCGAGCCAGCGTTTTAGCAGCCCGGTGTCTATCTGTTTTACATCGGTGTACCGGGCCTCTGCGGCCTTGAAAGTGCCTTCCGGTTGCAGATCTTCTTCCTCAAACGATTGTCCGCTCCAAAATAACAGGCGCACACTGTCTTTTAATTTACTGTACCCAACAATGGGATTGCCATTCAGGAACCACACCGGGTGCCGGTGCCATATTTTACCTTCTGCGTTGGCCAGATGCTTGTTAATTTCCCGGGCCAGCTTATCGCCAATAGCTTTATCTGCGGCTGACAGTGAATCGTTGTAGGCCTGTATTTCTTTGTTCATATTGCAGGTTTTGTAAACGAAAACAATAGGCTCAAATAAAAAATACAAATAAATTATTCAACAAAATGCCAGCACACACCTGCTATATCAATAATATTCACTTCTTTTCCGTAAGGCTGCTGTGTTACTTCACCGATCCGTATCCCGAACAGATCCGGCAGTTTTTTATCGATCACTTCACTTCTGAATTCACTTACGCTTTCAACCTGTACAGTGATCATAAAGTTTTGGGCAAAGTCAGGAACATCGTAGTCCTGCAAAATAAACCGGCAGCCGTCTTTCTCAAAACCGGCATAACCAGGCGCCTCAAAACTGATACTAAACCCTAACGCTGAAAATAACTGCTTTGATCTCTCAAAATCACTTCCCGAAGGAACAAATGGTTGCAGGGAAAGAAATTTCATACATTACTTTTTATAGTGTAATCAATAAAGCCTGGGATGAAATCGCCTTCCGGATAGTATTTCCCATTTTAATCTCACATCTAAATATAAGACTATCTGGAAATTACCGACAGATCTTTTGAAGATTTTAATTGCCCAGCAACTCCAATAATGCACTCACGGGCAAAGTATCCTTTATCACCATCTGCTGGTGCCCTGTAACGTTACCTGTATCGTCTTTAATCATGGATCCCAGCGGCATGGTAGCCGAAATTATTCCAACAAGATTGCCACGTTTGTCCAATACCGGTCCCCCGCTTGAACCCACGCCATAGTCGGCGGTAATCTCCATCCGGATGGGCGGCTTACCCAGTGGATTATAGCCGGCCGCTGTCTGCCGGGCACTGATGGCCACATTTCTTGCTACCATTCCTTTACTGAAATAATAAAAATAACCGGTAGGATGGGAAATGCAGTAAACGGCCGCCCCTACTTCCGCAGGCTTCCCTATCGGTACCGGCAGGAGTTTATTACCATTGGTATTCACCTTGAAAACGGCGAGATCATTGTTTTGGGAATAGGCGAGTATCTTTTCTATGAAATAGAGCTGTTTGTCCCAGGTAATAATAAAGTAAACGCTGTCTTTCACAGCATCCGGACTATCACTTACAATAATGCTTTTCAATACATGATAGTTGGTTACACATATCCCATCGGCGTTTAGCGCGAAAGCAGTGCCTGTTAAAGCGAACGATAACGGGTCTGTGCCGTTCCCGGTCTTCTGCAGTTTCCCCACAATAAATACACTGCTTTTCCTCCTGGCATAAATTTCTTCATCGGCCAGTACCTTGGTGGTGGCGGAAAGGAGTTTGATTTTATTTCCTGCCGGAGATGCTTCGTCGGCCAGCAGTGCTGTGCTGTCCTTCAAATCCTGTATCATGGCACTTTTACCGGGAGGCATAAATTTCAAGCCACTATAGTAGTGTTGATAGCTGGTGTATATATCGGCGGTAGACGAACTTTGCGCCCCGGCCCGCAATAATCCGGATACTATAAGGATGCCCGTTAATAAGCATGTATTTTTAGTCATGATGATTTGTTGTACAACAGTTCTAAGATACCTTCGTTGCGGATAATCATCATCCCTTGCCGGTCTTCCGTAATCCCTTCCTGCAGCTGGTAAGTATAACGGGGATAAGCGCCATCCATCACCGTAGGCATGTATACAAAATGAATATTGTCGCGGTACTTCAACGCTTCGCCCACTTCAATAATATGTGTAGAAACGATGAACAGGCATTCTTCGTAACCGGAAAAACCCTCCGTTACAGCAAGTGTACCGTCGTAAGCATCTTTTACATTCGTTCCTTTAAACAGCTCATCAAACATGAGCAGCAGCCTTTTGCCGCTCGCCGCCGCTTCCGCGGCCTGTTTTACTCTTACTACCTCGGCGTAAAAATGGCTGTAGCCGAGACCTATATTATCTGCCACATTGATGGAGGTATACAATCCTTCCCTCACGGAGAATTCCATGCGCTCCGCCGCCACCGGGAAGCCCATGTGCGCCAGGTAACATCCGATACCCACCGATTTCATCAGCGTGGATTTACCTGCCATATTAGCTCCTGTGAGGAATAATACATTACTGTCTGCATCCATGAAGATCCGGTTGCCTACAGCCCCGTCGATACATGGATGGGCAAGCCCGGAAGCCGATAACACATTGGCTTCCGGCGGCAGCGCCCGGGCATAGCTGAATGCTTTTTCTGCCGCCACAGCGCTCACGGAAATGTATACGTCTGTTGCATAAATAAATTGTAAAATATCTTCCATCTGCCGGAGCAGCCTTCCCTTCAACAGATGATCGTAACTGGCTAAGGTTTTTATCGGCAATGCCTGGTAGATGTCGATATTCCGAAGGATTTCAATCCGCCTATCCGATAAGATATCCTTCATTGCCTGCACACGGGAATAATAGGGATTTTCCGCGGGATACATAGCTGTTACGAAAGCATGGCACTTGTTCAGGGTAATGATAGTTGCCTGTAATCCCTGTACATTTTTTTTATACTGTTCGTCCCTTGTTAGCGTAGAAAGCCATTTTTTAATTAGTGTGCCAGCCAATACCAGCGCAGCATTTTTATTCGCCTGCACATCAAGGTACTCCCGCATAAGGCTTACCTGCTGCACATCAAAGGGGAAAGAGAGCTTTGCCTGCTGGAAATACTGAAAAATACTGCTCCGCTCATTGATCGCGGTTTCACTATTCAAGGGAAAGCGGAACATGTTGTCAAGCAGCTGCTCTCCGCCGCGCGTTTTTACGCGGTTAAATAAATGATATACTGATCCTTGCCGGAACTTACCCAGCAGGTTCAGCTCATCAAGGGTTTGTTTGTCGATTCCAAAACTCATACGAACAGTTATTTTTTTTACCGGTGATTAATTCCCAAACGGCTCCTGGCTGATTTATACTGGCTTCACCCTTTGAGCTGCTGACTCCGGCGCTCTTTTCTTCTTCCCTTTCTCCAGTATGTTCAGGATATCTTCATTACGGATGATCACCATGCCGTGCCGGTCATCTGTAATACCTTTTTCCAGTGTGTAAGTATATTCCGGTACATGGTTGTTCATTCGTGTGGGCAGGTAAAGAAAGTCGATGTTGCTTTTTTTCTTAAGCTCCTCTCCTGCTTCCACGATATGCGAGGAAATAATGAACATGCTGTTTTGTTTTGTTGCAAAGCCATTTGTAACGGCAACAGTGGCTTCATGGGCGTCTTTTACATTGGTACCGCGGAACAGTTCATCGAATAAAATAAAAAATGATTGCCCGGAGCTTAACTCTGTCGCCATTTTTTTCACCCTCAGCACCTCCGCATAAAAATGGCTGGCGCCCATGCCCAGGTTATCGGGCAGGTTCACCGTGGTATAAATACCATCCATAACGGAGAAGGTCATCGCTTTTGCGGCGACCGGAAATCCCATATGCGCCAGGTACAAAGCGGTACTCAAGGAACGGAGAAAGGTGGACTTACCAGCCATATTGGCGCCGGTCAGAAAAATCACATTCTGTGCAGCGTTCATCGTAATATCATTGCCAACCGGGTTCTTTAATGCGGGATGATATACGCCTTCCAGTTTGAGTTCGCACAATCCCTTGTCCAACGCCTTTGGGAAAATAAAATTCCTTTCTGTAGCTGTTTTGGCAACAGACATATACACATCCAGGTAGTAGATATAGCCTAACAATTTTTCCACCTTGGGCCGGTCGCTTACCCTGAACAGGGCATCATAAGCCGTAACAGCGCCATAAGACAGTTTTCCTTTGGGTTGTTCTTTGAGTGCAGGTTCAAAAACAGGATCCGCCAGCAACCGGGTAATGGCTTCACACTCCGATGCGTAGGCAGGTATATTTTTTACATCGGGCTGCTCAACAAATTTTTTCGTAAGCCGGATAAGCTCTATTACCGCTCCCACCCCGTTTTGCACCTCTTTTTCACCGAGTAAGGTTGGATCGTTTTTGCTTTTTGCATTTTTTTCCCCGCTGATAAGATACTTCTCCGCCATGTCAAATAACGAAGCATTGTAAGGGAAGGACATGCCCAGCCGCGCAAAATTTTCGATGATGCTGCTGCGCCGGTTGATAGTATCCTTATCAGACAAAGGGCTGCGGAACATCTCTTCCAGTAAGGCCTCGCCGCCCCTGGTGTGCGAGCGGTTATAGATATCATAAATCCCGCTGCCGCTTTTCTTTCCAAATATTCCAAGGTCGTCTATGGTTTGTTCGTCGGTTCGTAACATCTGATGTGTATTTAGTAGAAGTATGCTTATTTGCGTTTCCTGCGGATCAGTAGTATGGTGCCCAGTAGCAGTATCACACCCGGCAGCACCCATATGTATACGATTTTCTGTACACCGGCAATAGCCGCATTGATCTGTAAACGGGTATCTTCCGGTTGTGGACGCGGCGTATAAACAGGGTACTGGTTATAGTTTAACCAGCTATAAAGTGCCCTGCCAACAGAGTGGTCCCCCGTCTGGTTGTTACTCAAAAAATCGGCATCGCCACACACAACGATCCGTTGCTCTTTCCCATGAATGGACCTTGTTAATTGCACCATGGTGGGAAAGGAAGCTTGTTTTATATCGCCTGCCAGCGGGTTAAATGGAGGAAGCGTGGAATCCGCTACCAGGTCGCCCGCTTTCAGCCATACACGACCAGGACTGGTCATAGCCAAGGGCGCCACCTTAAAGGTGCTATCCCCGGCGCAGGAAATTCCCGCAACCCCGCGCATCTGCGTTTGTACTGAATCACGGGTATTATGCGCCTCTAGCATCTTCCGTAAGTACAGCACCAGAGGCTCTTCAGCAAGACCGGCAGCTGTTGCTGTGAGATAGGGCATTACCCTGTCAGGGGTTTCATTATACGTTGGCTGCACCAGCTGCCCATTCATCAGTTGCACGCCGATTTGCTTCAGCAATGGGTTGAGTACATATTGTTTGCCGGGTTCACCGGTGATCAGCATATTACCACCTGCATCGATATAGTTTTTAAGTTTATCATGCACAGCAGGACTCAGGTCCATTTTGGGATCGGCCAGTATAAGTGCCGTAATCCCCTCCGGAATATGCTGCGTGGCAAGGTTGATGGTATCTACGTCAAAGCCCATATTCACCAAAGCATTGCGCGCTATTTTTAACGTGGTATGAAAAGCATATTCCCGCTCCCCTTTTTTATAAATATTGCGCTCAAGCTCGCCGCTTACAAATAATAACTTTGGTACATCTCCATATAATAAATGCCTAAGGGCCGCATTCATGTTCTGCTCATCGGACCATACAAAATTATCTTCAAAAGTGCGCAGGTATTCGGTGCGTCCCTTGTATTTTAATTGCATGATCAGGCGATAGCCCTCCGGTTTAAGATCAATCATCCTGCGCATTTCTTCCGGTGTCTTAAACATCGACAAGTCCATGTCCAGCGATTCTGCAAACTCCGTTGCAATCTGTTTCAGGCTTTTACCAGGAAGCATTTTATACAATGCGCTGTCCGTTGCTTTAGCGTCGTTATCGTAATAGTATTCATACTTAAATGAGATACCGGGCTTAAAGCGTAAGTAGGCTTCCCAGAAATCGCCCAGGTAATTTACATTCCGCACGTCGGGAAGTCCACTAGATACCATGCGGTCTACCAGGTTGGTATACAGCGTAACCTCCAGCGTAGTATCACCCATTTCCTTCAGGAGCTGCTGTGTACGGGGATGTATGGTATTCATTTTGGTGGCGGAGGTATCCCAGTAACCGGTGAGTGCCGGGCGGGAAGTGACATAGCCTATTATAAGGGTTGCCGCAAAAACGCCTGCAAAGCGGCCTGCTTTTATGTACCAGGGTTTAACTTCCCTGCCATTCCTTAGTTTTATCAGTGTAAAGCCAACGAACATCGATGAAACCACTATAAAATAGATGACATCTTTAGTGGTGACCAATCCCTGCAACATTTTCCCGGTACGGTTTTGAAGAGACAGGAAATAGGTAAGGTCCCTTACAAAATCATATTTCTGCCACAGTCCACCGATCCGGCTGAGGATAAAAATGATCGTAAAACTGGCGAGCGCCGATACGATCTGGTAAGTGGAAAGACTGGACATAAATAACCCGATGGCTGAATAAGCACATACAATCAGGTAAAAACCCAGGGCGGCAGAAAACAATATGCCGTAATCAGCATCTTTAATATTAAAAATTCCGGTGATCATAAAAATTCCGATGATCCCTATCAGCAGCAGGCTGTAAAGCATAATACCCAGGTATTTTCCCAGTACAATCTGCCGCAGTTGAACCGGCGAAGAATACAATAACTTAACCGTCCCGTTATTGATTTCCCGGCTCACCAACCCCATAGTGAGCAAAGGGATAAAGAGATACAGATTTCCTATCGCACGGGAGAATATGCCACCCATCAGGAAAACCTTGAGGGTTAATGATTCCGTCGCCATCGATATTCTGGGCATGGGATTGTTTTTCAGCACCATATCCTGGTAAAGTGCCAGGTCATAAACAGGACTCGTATACACGAGCGCACATTGCACCAGGAACACGATGATCAGAAACCATGCAATGGGCGAGT
This sequence comes from Chitinophaga sp. ARDCPP14, assembly GCF_051362515.1. Classification (NCBI taxonomy): domain Bacteria; kingdom Pseudomonadati; phylum Bacteroidota; class Chitinophagia; order Chitinophagales; family Chitinophagaceae; genus Chitinophaga; species Chitinophaga sp. ARDCPP14. The sequence goes on from NZ_JBKIXB010000005.1 coordinate 261,161, forward strand.
AAAACAGGTACCGGAATTCATTCTTTGCAATTCTAAATAATAACTTCATGGGTGCGCTTATTTATTTCCTTTTTCTCCTGATCAGCAATACAGTGCTCAGGAAGATTAATATACCAGGCAATACCCACAGGTATGCTATTCTTTGTACCGTTGCCCTGGCCGGGCTGAGCAGCAGCATATTGTCGCTGGCATACGGATAGATTGAGTAAAGCGGCATACGGCCATCACTCAGCCACCAGTAGAATGTCCTGCTCACCCAACCCGCGTATGATACCCTGTCGCTAAGAAAGTCGGCATCGCCACACACAATCATCCGTTGTTCCCTGTTATTGATTTGTCGCGTTAGCTGAATACAGGTAGCAAAAGCGTTAAACTGAATGTCGCCTTCCTGCGGACTGAATACCGGGGCAACGGAGTCCGTCACAAATTTTCCGGCTTTTGACCATACGGCTCCGGGAACCGTTGCAAACAATGGTTTTGCGGCAAAGCCGCTATCCGATGAATAAGCAATTCCCATAGCGGAAGGCATCTGTATTTTTAGCGTGTCGTCATACACGCCGTTGGACCATAAACGATTCATCAGCAAGGCGGGTTCTTCATGCGCAATACGGAGGCCTGCCGCCGTCATATAAGGCGTCACCATATCCGGCGCGTTATTATAGCCGGGCTGTGCCAGCTTGCCGTTCACGTACTGAACGCCGGTCTCCTCAAGTACGGGGTTCAAAATATGTTGTTTACCGGGTTCGCCCAGTATCAGCATATTACCTCCCCTGCTTATATAGCTTTTAAGTTTGCTCAATGCAGCAGTGCCTAATTCCATTTTTGGATCGGCCAGTACCACCGTGGTCACATCAGGCGCAATGTCCTGTGTAGACAGGTTAACGGTGTCCACATCAAAGCCGGTATTCACCAATGCCCCGGAATTATCGTTGTTTATTACCTGGAGGAACAACTCCCGTTCTCCACGCTTGTAAATACTACGTTCCAGGTCTCCGCTAACAAAGGCTACTTTTGGCATTTTAACACCACGCAGCCTTTCCAGTGCTACATCGATATTTGCAGGGCTGGGCCATTCGACACTGCCATATGTCCGCAGGAAAACAGCGCGGTCTTTATATTTCAGTTGCATCACAAGGCGGTAACCTTCCGGTTTAAGATCAATGAGCTTGCGCATCTCTGCCGGAGGCTTAAAGGAGGATACATCCACTTTGAGCACTTTCGCTACTTCCCCTGCTATCTGTTCCAGGCTCTTTCCCGGAAACTGTTTGAAAACAGTGTTGGTCGCATCGGTGCTGTCAACGTCGTAATAATATTCATACTTAAAATCGATGTTCCAGTTAAAACGGAGATAATTTTCCCAGCAGCGCTTCAGGTAAATATTGCGCCATTCCGGAAGGCCATGCTGCGCAGCGGCACCAAGTAAATTGGTGTACAGCGTTACTTCAAGCGGACTATCGTCGAATGATTTGATAATTTTCTGTGAGTGCGGAAGGAGTGTATTGATTTGCCCGGCGGTGGTATCCCAATACCCGGTAAAGCGGGGACGCGAACTGATGTAGCCCATCAACAGGCCCACCACGATCACAGCCACGTATCTGCCGGCTTTTACAAGCCAGGGTTTGGCTTCACGCCCGGCCTGCAGTTTTAATAACGTAAAACTGATAAACAGGTAGATGATAATAAGGTAGTAGATCACGTCTTTCGTAGTGATCAGGCCGATCACCATTTTTTCGGTACGTCCCGCAATAGAAAGGAACCAGGTAAGATCTCTTACAAAATCATACTGTTGCCATAAGCGCCCGATACTCATCAGTACAAAAAATACCGTAAAACTGGCGATGGCAGACACAATGGGATAAGTTGTCAGACTGGACATGTAAAAACCGATGGCCGTAAAAGCGCATAACAACAGGTAAAACCCAAACAGTGTCGATAATAGCGGGCCATAGTCGAGCGATTTGATATCGAAAAACCCGGAGATAATAAAAATGCTGAGGATAAGGACCAGCAGCAGGTTATAAATCATCAAAGCAAGATACTTCCCAAGGATGATCCGGCTTAATTTAACCGGTGAAGAGTACAGCAGTTTAATGGTCCCGCTGTTGATCTCGCGGCTGATGATCCCCATCGTAAGAAGGGGCACAAACAAATAGATGCTCTGTAATACATTGACCAGGATACCGTCGCCATCCAGGAAAATACTCGAAGTCCCGGATTGCGTGGCACGCCAAACCCAGTTAGGATCATTGGAATACGCCAGGTGGGCCAGCTTGGCCCAGGTATAAGTGGTGCCGGTATAAAAATACGCGCACATCACCAGGAAAACAATCAGCAGAAACCAGGCTATTGGTGAATAGAACAGGTTACGAAGCTCATTCTTTGCTATTTGAAATATCGTCTTCATTAGTTGCGCTTTATTGTGGAGACTGGGAGGATAGTTGTTTGAAAACATCATCGAGCAGGCCCTTGTCAAGCGCTATCTCTTTTAACTTCCACCCCTGTTCCACACTCGCCGTTATCAGCCGGTCCGAGATATCTTCATGACTGCCATCGAAATAAACCCTCGCTTGTTTGTCCGTCATAAATTCCACCTGGGTAACGCCCTGAATTTTTAACAGGTCGCTTTTCGGCGGAGGGTTGTCCATGCGTAAAAGCATAATTTTCGACTGCACATAATTATTGAACGCATCCATACTGTCTGAAAACACCATCCGGCCCGCCTCTATCATGATGATCTCTTTGCAGAGCAAATTGATTTCGGACAAGATATGTGAGGATAAAAGCACAGAATGATCGATGGCTATTTCCCTGATCAGTTTTCTGGCTTCAATCAACTGGTTGGGATCAAGCCCGTTGGTAGGTTCGTCCATCACCACAAGTTTGGGCTTGTGAATAATGGCCTGCGCAATACCAACCCGCTGACGGTAGCCACCTGACAGGTTTTTGATGAGCCGGGAGCTGAAGTGTGTGATGCCGCAACGTTCCTTGGCTTCTTCCACAGCCGGTTTGATCTTATCATTTTCCATCAGCCTGAGTTGCGCGCAGTAGGTGAGGTATTCGTCGATAGTGAGATCCGTGTACAACGGAGGATTCTGCGGTAAGAACCCGATCTCTTTCTTCGCCGCCTCCGGATGCTTTCTGAGATCAATGCCATTGATATACACGCTTCCTTCCGTTTGATTCAGCACACCGCAAATAATATTCATGGTGGTAGATTTGCCGGCGCCGTTTGAGCCCAGCAAGCCTACTATGCCTGATTGCCCCACCTCAATATTGATGTCGCGGATGGCCCAGGTACTGGAATACCGGTGAGAAAGATTTTCCGTTCTTAAAATGGAAGTCATAAATTTATTCGTTTGACAATTTGCTTGTTAAATACGTTGCGCAATAACGGCGGTTTGTACGGTACAACTAACGGGTCTGAGGACCGCCGGCAGCAGGCGTATTTAATTTATTCAATTCTTCCGCGTGGGCCTGCAGGTTGCTACTCATCATTTGCGCCGATTCCATCTGTAACTGGGCAGCAGTGGTCAGCTGTTTCTTTCCGGCCGATGTTTTGTAAAATGCTGTCAGCACTTCTATTTCTTCCGTACTGTAATATTTTGCGTACAACTTCAGCAGGTCATTTTTGCAGGCCGGATACGACGCGTATTTGATAAAAAAGGCCCGCACTTCTTCCTTCTTTCCAGCCAGTTGCGGCGAACCTGCAGCGGTTTGGTCGGCCGCCACAATAGCTGATTGCTTATAGGCTTCTTCCAGGTTCATCGCAGCAAACAGCTGCTCTATTTTCTGGTACTGTTTTGTATTATCCTGTTGTGCGTGTGCAGCAAATGTTCCGCAGATCATCATAGCGGCCAGTAAGAGTGTTCTTGATCTCATATTTTTTATATTAATTGTTGAATAATTTCTTTTTCTTTAGGCATAGCGAATCCTGTTTCATGAAATGCTCCATGAATTCATTCACCCATCCGGATCAATGACGGCCTTATTTCAGCGCCAGTTTCATTAATTCAGACACACCTGATTTTAAAGGGAATATTGGTTTGCCGTTTGCCTGTTGCTGTATAGTATATAAACTATCAGACTTCACTTTTGTACTAGTGCGATTAAAAAATATATTGTTAAAAACGAAAAATAAAATGAAGAGGGTAACCCCGCCAATATGTTCTTTTATATATTGAACGGCTCTGCCCAGATGGTTCTTAACAGTATGCGGAGAGATCTTCAAATGATGCGCAATTTCATCCCTGGAGAGCCCGCCCACTTTGCTCAGGTGGTATACGGCCTGTTGTTGTTCAGGTAGCCGGGCATATATTTTATTTAAAACAATCCTGTTTTCTTTTTGTACCAAACGCTCTTCCACTTCGGTAGAAAATTCCTGCTGCGATGTACGTAAAGAAGCATATACCCTGGTTTTGCAGGACTCTCTTTTCAAATGTCCCATGGCCAGGTTAGTGGCCACTCTATATAACCAGCCGCCCACATTACCCGGTGTGATTGCCACCCGTTTTTCCCACAACCGCAGGAAAGTTTCCTGTACAATATCCTCCGCTGTTTGCCGGCTCCGGGTGATATAAGTAACAATGGTGAGCAGCTTCGTGGAATAACATCGTACGATTTCATTAAATCCTGCTTCGTCTTCAAAACACATACGATCTGTTCCCGCTTCATTGCCGGGACGTAACTGATTTTCTATCGACTGGTTCATCGTTATCATGACGCTGATTTTACCGTGGGTTCTGTATAATAGCGGGGTTATTAGCAATAATGAGGGGCGAAAAAGGCATCAGGTAACGCGGTGAATTAGCGGTTAATGTGGCCTTCAGCGTAGTGCCGTTATCGGCGAACCTTTGCAGGGTTTGTGCAAAGCGGTTATCCCTGTTCAGCCTTTTCAGATCAAAGAGCCGGAGCCCTCCGTGATAAAAGAGTTCCCTCCTTCTTTCCTCTAATACCGTGGTCAGCACATCTGTACTGCTGTTCAGCGGGGCATAGGTAACCAGGCGGTTTTTTCTAAGCTCATTCACCAACGCCAGCGCTCCCGCTGCATCCTGCTGCCTGGCGAGGCATTCTGCTTTTATCAGCATTACTTCCGGTACGCCAAGGCTATAATCATAGGCTGTTCCACTAAAGGCGAGGCCGTTAATATAAAGTCCCCCATCCGCAAAATTGTTGAGCAACCTTATATCGTTGCTGTCCAGTACGGCACGAAGGCTGGGACTAATATTAAGCCCGGTATGCCGGATGCTGTAGAAATCATAATCGATGCACAGCCTGGCAAGTAATATTTCCGGATTCTTCGACAGGTCGAGCAGGCTGGAAAATGGTGCATAATCCCGGGTATATTTCAGCAGCTGGCTGTTAATGGCTAATGCTGATTGTGCGGCGTTGAGTGCATCGGGATATTTAGCCATGTTCAGATAAATTCTTGCCAGTAATGCATATCCCGCTGCTTTGCCGGGATGCACCACATCCTGGCCCATACCCGGTAAACCCGGCGTGGCTACTGCAGCCGTCAGATCGCTGATAACCTGGTCGTATACCTGTTGTACGGTAGCCCTCACCGGTTGTGCACTGGCATCAGGAAACAATACCAAAGGAACAGCTAGCTCGGCGGCAGCTGTTGCCGCCTGGTAATCTGTTCCATACAAACTGGCTAATTGCAGGTAATACCATGCGCGGTTAATTTGGGCCTGTGCACGGATCACATTTTTCTGTTGTTCGCTGCCTGCTGAACGGCCTATCCGTTCCAATATAATATTCATTTGCAGGATACGGGTATACGACGCGTTGTACATAAAGTCCGCATCACCCGGTTTCCAGATCGATTGTTCCCATAAATAAGAACGCGTATAGGATGAAGCGGCATCGGCAGACAGGTGCGCATCTTCCAGCCGTACATCATCGCTCATGAAGTCGGCCAACAGGTAATTGCATATCGCCATGGAATCATTATTCAGCATCTCTTCAAAATCCCCCAGCGTAGTAGGATTGATGCTGGTAGTGCTGGGACGCACATCAAAGAATTTTTTGCAACCAGCCGACAGGAGCAGGAGTACGCAAAGCGCAGCGATCATCACTGACAGGCTACTATGCCGTAAAAATTTTCTTTTCATATTCGTTCGTTGTCGCTTGTTTAAAATTTCATATTAACACTGAACATATATTGCCGGGGAACCGGCAGCCCTATCTCCCCTGTATTTGCCACCGCCTGGGGATCCACATGCAACCTGTTGCTGGTCCATAAAGCGGCATTCAGCATTTGCAGGGATACCGTAAGATCTTTGATAAAATAACGCCGCAGTATTTCGCCGGATAACACCTGCCAGCCTATCTGCACTTCCTGCAAACGGATATTGTCTGCAGACATAATACTGTTCGATGAGTTCTGGATAATGAATTTCCGTGTACTGCCTTCATCTGCATTTCCCGACATGGCCGCGATATCTGTAAAGGCCTCGTCTCCCGGTTTCCGCCAGCGGTCGCGGATCAGGAGACTGTTGTCAGCCGTTCTGGAGGGAGACGGCAGGTATTCCCGCATCACGTGACCAAAATTCAGCAGCAATGTTGCTCTCAGGAAAAACCCTTTATAGTCCCATTCCTGTATAAGGCCACCTGTAAAAGGCGCGCGGGTAACCCCGCTGTACACCAGCGAGGAAGCCAGCGTAGCGCTGTCGGGGCTGGCTGTCTTCTGCCCTTTGGCGTCATATATCATGGGGCTTCCCGTAGCATCCAGTCCGGCCCAGCGATAACTCCAGAGGTTCTCTGTGCTGTAACCGTTGCGATAGTCCGTTAAATAACGAGCGGATTGTGAAAAATTCACCAGCGGCACTTTTTTCGCAATATTCTTATTATAGGCGCCATTGAGCGTAATCACATACTTAAAATCTTTCTGCTGCAATACTTTTATTTGCAGGTACATCTCTACTCCTTTTTTTACTATCTCACTATAACTGATTTTTGTTCCTAAGCCGGTAGAAGGATCGGTAGGAACCGGGATAAAATTATTGAGCCCCGAAGTGTTTGTCTGGTAATAGCGGAAGTCGAAAAGATAACGGTCATTGGCTAATCCCAGCGTTGTATGCGCTTCCAGGTTTCTTATTGTTGGCGGAAGCTGCCCGAAGTTGCTATTTACAGCCATCGTAAATCCGCCGCCGGATAACGGCGCATTGGTGCCTGTCATTATTTCCATGCCTTGAAAACCACTGATATTTTGCAGGGTAAAATCCGCCATTAATTTGCTGATAGCGCCGGCATGAAAATAAGATTCCCTGCCGATGTCATAAGCAACCCTGATATTTGTTTGAGGATTCCCGTCCAACGAATAGCCATAACCCGCATATAAATGCAGGAGCCCTTCTCTCAGTCTCACCCGTGCGTTTGCGCCCACATAATTCTTTATTTCAAGGCCATTGGTGCTTTTATCTCCGCTATTATTATTGATGCGTAAGCTGTTGTAGCTGATATCAAAAGTATAACGGTCGTCCAACAGGCCTATCCCGAGTTTCTCATACACGTTGTACGAACTTTGTCCGCTTTGCTGGGGCAGGTTAAAACGGGTTACCCAAACGCCATAGTTATTCCAGTTGCTCTGACGGTTACGCTGCGCGGCAATTTGCGTGGATAAACCGGGTATGCTGATTCCGTTTACGCCGGCCGACAGTGCTACGTTACTGACCCAGGAAGGAGCCTGAAAAAAATGGTTCCTGCTTAACCGCCAGGTGGCATCCGCGGAATAGTTAGTAAGGTTGGTATAGGGATGCGGATTGCCATAGTCAGGATTTAATGTTGTATTGTACTTGCCGCTCAGTATATAAGTACCGTCATAGGAATAAGAAAAGCTGCCGTTCCAGTTGAGCCCCCGTGAGATAGTAGTATCGCCTGCCTGCGGCGTTAGTAATGTATTCGGATAAACCATTCTGCCATAGGTACCTTCCCAATACCTGTCGGGCAGGCTGAATAAATTGAGGACACCTGCAGTAGGGTCGGGCGATGGCAACTGCACGGCCTGGCCCTGGCGGGTTTGTTTATTATAACCATAAATGGACGTATAGGAAGGACTGCGTGATGCATTACCAAAACCGCCGCCACCCAGTGTTACAGCAAGGCGGTGCTTCCCGAAACTTTTATCAAACAGCAAGGCGGATCTCAGATTCCATTCCCTGTTTTTTAAAGATGGCTTTTGCATAATGCCCCCACGGGGCACATAAAAATCGATGCCGGTAAGGGCGCCGAAGTCGTCGAACACAGGGCTGCCGTATTCATTTACCAACTGCCTCGCCCCGCTGGAAGCTGCGTCCTGCAGGTCCTCTGTTCTGCCATTCAGCAGATCATATTGCAGTGAAGTGGACCACCGGAGAGAGGGCAGGATATCCCAGTCGGTAGTCAGCCTCGACTGCACCTGGAGGTTTTTGCTGATCTGGCTGTTTATCCGAGCATCCTCCAGCATATTGGCGCCATGATCTTCATACCCGTATTTCTTAAGGGCGGTATTGGCATCCGGGTTAAAGGAAGAATAATCGTATACATACTTTCCGGTTTCCGGATCAACAAGCAGCTGGTAAGGTTGCAGGTTGCGGAAGTCGGCGTTGGCCCCGGTCCTGGCTGTAGTTTGAGCAACATTCACATACCATTGCGCGCGCAGTTTATTCTTAAATAATAAGAAGTCGTTGTTCATATTCAGGCTGAAGGTCCGGCCATAATTGTCCAGGGCGCTGCTACGGTCGGTGTTGTAAATACCGGCAGCCCTGAAGCGCCAGGCATTGCTGCCTCCTGAAAGGGTAAGCATCTGGTTTTGGTTAAAGGAATTTTGTTGCAGCAGCTTTAACTGGCTTTCATTGGATAGCCTGGCCAGCGAATCCAGTTGGGTGTTATAGTCATGCTCAGACAGTGTGCCCAGCTGCCAGCCATAAAATATACGCTCAGCAGGATTGAGACTAAAAGCTACACGTGGATCATTTTTATTTGCCAGCACCATAAACCCCGAATCTGATGCAGACCTTAAATAGTCGATCATATCGGCGGAAGAAGCCAGGCGTAGTTTACTGCGGTTAAACCGGGGCGCCGCTGCATAACCGAAGTTGGAACTATAACTGAGCTGCAGTTTTCCCTTCACGGCGCGCTTGCTGGTGATCATAATGATGCCACCGGTGGCGGCAGGTCCCCATTTGGTCAGTTCTTCGGGGTCTTTGATCACCTTCACCGATTCTATATTGGTCATCGGGTAATTGGCAGGAAAACCATCCTGCGGAAAACCATCAATGATGACCAGCATACCCGACGTGTTCCCACTAAATCCACTTACGCCTCTTAATTGGGGAACCAGGCCATTACTACCAACGGAAGTGCTGTAATTAAAACGAATGCCATCCACACCTTTCATAGAATTGATCCACGAATCAAAGGTTGGATAACCGGTCGACGAATAGATGCTCTGATATTGATTATAGTGTGCCCGTAAAGCTTCAATAGTGGGTGTGTAAGTACCTGTTATGGGTACTCCCCGCCCGGTAAAGTCGATGGACTGCAATGTTTGCTGACTCTGGGAAGAATTTTGCAAAGTGAGGCCGGGGATACTGCCCTGTAACAACTGCCCGAGGTTCAGGTGCGTCCGGTGGGTCATGTCGATGGTATCCGTAAAAGGTGTCCTTTTCCGGCTCATGTCAATGTCGTCAATCACCACGGCATTCATTTCTATGGGCGCCACTTTCATCGTTATTTTCAGGCTCACTTCACCATTGTACCGAACTTCCACATTCCTGTGCCCGATGGCGCTGAATATAAGCTTGTCGCCTTTTTGCCCATATATTTGAAAGGTGCCGTCGGCATTGGTAACGGAAAATGTTTTCTGGTGCGACCCGCCGGATATGCTGGTAACAGTTACACCTTGCTTAGGAATGCTAATGGAATCAACCACCAGTCCTCCAATCAGGATATCTTCGTCCGGCGACGCCGCCGGCGATGCCTCCCTGCCCTCTTCTGATCCTACAGATTTTCTTTTAATGCCAATGTTATTACCGGAAATAATGTAAGATAATGGTTGGTTTTTCAGGCAAATTTCAAGAACATCACGGATCCCGGCATTGCTCACCTGGATGCTTACGGGCGCTGTTTTATCCAGCACACCTTTCTCGTAAAAGAAGATATAATCCCCTTGTTTTTTGATAAGATTGAATATCTTTTTTAAGGGCGCATTCTTTTCATTCAGCGTAATCTGTTGCGCCGCTGCTATAGTACTTGCGAATACGCCCGCAAATAACAATACTGATACCGTAATCGTCTTTAGCAGAAAAATCTTCGTCAGCTTTTTGTGATGTGTAAAAAATACAGGGACCTGTAATGAATAAAAATTCATAGTTTTGAACTGTTTTGGGTTCATAATTAAATTACTTTTTCAAACGCCTTGTTGGAAAAAGGGTTGCCCAAAGCCTTGCCGGATGCGCCGCGAACGCTTCCGGCTTTTTTTTGCAAGCCTTTTGGTTGATATTAGTTATTCACATGACTAAAAAAATACTTTCGGATTATCCGTGTTGCCGGCGAAGGGAACGGCCACGGGATATGCTATGGTTTTACGACAATCTTCTTCCCTTCTACTACAAAATTTACATTGGCAAATTCCAGTACCTTTAAAAGTTCCGCCAGGCTGGATTTGCGGGAGATGCCTCCGGCGAATTGTCTTTGAGGAATGTTCCCTTCAAAAACAACATCTACATTGTACCAGCGGGATACCTGCCGCATGATGGTTTGGATGTCGGCATTTTCAAAAACGGTGTACCCGTTTTTCCAGGCAATCACATCTTCCACATTCACCTGTTCAATGAGCCTGAGCGTATTATTTTTTTCTAACAGCGCCTGCTGGCCCGGCGCAAGTATTTTCACCTGGTTGCCGGCGTTCACTTTTACCGCGCCTTCCAGTAGTGTTGTTTTAGCATCGGGCTCGTCGTTGTAAGCATTAACATTGAAATGCGTCCCTAATACGGCTATATTCATTTGGTTGACCTGTACATTAAACGGTTTACCGGGATCTTTCGCTACTTCAAAATATGCTTCTCCCGTAATGGCCACATCCCGCTTCCTCCCGGTGAAAACCGTTGGATATGTAATGGAAGAAGCCGCGTTCAGCCATACATTGGTGCCATCCGGCAATTGCAGCTTGTATTGCCCTCCCCGTGGCGTTGACAGCGTATGATACTCTGCCTCATTGGCTTTTCCCTCGTAATTCAGCGTACCGCTGTCGTTGTTCACTTTAAAATTGCCATGCTGAACAATATTACCATGCGCACTATCCAGGGTGATCTCCTGCCCATTGGCCAGCTTCAGTACGGCGCGATTGCTACCCGGCGGCACATCCGCCATGGCTATTACCGGTGGACTCACCTTTGCATTGCCGGCGCGATAAAACCACCACCCTGCTCCCAGCAGTATGGCAAGCATTGCGGCTACTGACCACCATCTTCTGAAAAGAGGTACTACCTTCGTCTCTTTCTCTACCTGCGGATACTTCAGGATGCTATCCAGTACCGGCTGCCACTTTTCAGAAGTAAACGCTTTATCGGCAACGGCATCCGTAAATGCAGGCGCCAGCAGGGCATACCAGTCTATCTCAGGCCGGGAGTCGATGATGTCCAATAGCTGTATCCTCTCCTCTTCTGTGGACAGATCATTTATATATCGTTCTAACAACTGTTTTATATGGTCTTCCTGTATCACAGTATACGTTTTGTCCCGGTCCGGCCAGGTCGTTCTTAGTAATAGACACCAAAAATGATTACCGGTACTCCTCCGGAATAAAAAAAAATTTAAGCGTAATACATAGGAAGTGTTTGTTGCAGCAACCGGCAGGTGGTGGGCATTGACCGGTGATAGCAGGGCGTTAATGCGTGATGATCTCTATAAAAAAGATACCCGCTATTAAAGTGCCCTGGTCCTTTAGTATAGATTCCTGTATGTGGCGTAACGCAATACGCAGTTGGTTCTTTACAGTATTTTCTGAAATCTGGAGCAGGTCGGCAATTTCTTTCCTGGATAATCCCTTTTCCCTGCTTAACTCATATATCCTGCGGCGTTGCCCGGGTAGCCCGTCTACCGCTTTGTGGATGGATTTTCTCAGTTCCTGTACAGTAAGCTGTTCGTCCGCGGTAGCATCATGACCCGGCACATCCAGGTACATATCCTGTAATACATGCGCCTCTGTTTTGTTACGTTTCAGGTGATTGATGGAAAAATTGGTGGCCATGCGGTAAATATAGCCGGAGAGATTGGTAACAGCGGTGAGCCCTTTTCTATTTATCCAGAGCTTCAGAAATACTTCCGCTACCACATCTTCAGCAGCAGCTTCCTCTTTTACTATTTTAAGTACAATGGGATGAATAATAGCCCCGTAATGGTAAAACAGGCGGGTAAAGGCCTCTTCGTCTCCTTCTGAGATCTGTATAACTAACTTCTCTTCATCATATGAAAAAGTACCCGGCAGCAAAGTGGCTTAGATGTTGAGATAACAAGATAATCCTTTGCCGGAAAATATCAAACTAATTTTATCGGCGCCGGCAAATGAAAAAGCGTGATACCATCCGGAAGAAGGTATCACGCTTTTTCATCGCTGTGGCACTAATATCTTACTATATTATGATTTGATAAAGGCCAGCAGATCCTTGTTGATCGTGGCCGCTTCTGTAGTGGGCATACCATGAGGGAACCCCGGATAGGAAATGAGCTTTCCATGCTTTAACAGGCCCACTGCTTTTGCGCCTGAAATGGGAAACGGAACGATCTGGTCATCTTCACCATGCAGCACCAGCACGGGAATGTCTACACTTTTAAGATCTTCTGTAAAATCTGTTTCAGAGAATGCCTTCACGCAATCGTAATGCGCCTTGATGGCTCCCATCATACCCTGGCGCCACCAGTTATCCCTCACGCCCTGCGATATCTTTGCCCCTTCACGGTTGTATCCATAAAATGGCAGCGTAAAATCCTGGAAGAACTGCGGGCGTTGTGTGGCCGTATTTTTTCTGATATCATCAAATACAGACATCGGCACGCCGTCGGGGTTACCGGCTGTTTGCACCATCAGGGGCGTTACCGCGCTGATGAGCACCGCTTTTGCCACACGGCCTTTACCATATTTCGCAGCATAACGGATTACTTCCCCGCCGCCGGTAGAGTGACCAACGTGGATGGCATCTTTTAAATCAAGCGCCTTGGTAAGCTCCGCCACATCGGCGGCATAGGTATCCATGTCATGGCCGGTGGCGGTTTGACTGGATCTTCCATGACCTCTCCGGTCATGCGCAATAACCCGGTAGCCCTGCTCCAGGAAGAACATCATTTGCCCGTCCCAGTCGTCGCCGGACAAAGGCCAGCCATGATGAAATACAATGGGCTGGCCCGTTCCCCAGTCCTTATAATAAATTTCAGTACCATCTTTTACGGTGATTTTACTCATGTTGTTTGGCTTTATTTATTTGGTTAAAAATTTTTCAGATGTCATCAATTTAAGCTTGTTTAGCCGGCATTCATTCCTGCTAACAAAGATTTAATAGATGTTGTTCGTCTGAAAAACAAAAAATTATTCCGCTGATCTGTATCATGCTTCTTCTCCATTTTACATTATTTCTGAAAAATATTTGGGTAACTCAAAAGTTACACATACCTTTATGTAACTTCAAAGTTACTTATCATGACCAGATCAATTAAACACCAGTTCTTCTTCCCACACCCGGCTGAAACAGTTTGGAACTACCTCACCAAACCCGAACTGATGGAGCTGTGGCTTATGAAAAATGATTTCCAGCCCATCGTGGGACTCGACTTTCAGTTCAGAACAAACCCGATACCCAGCCTCGACTTCGACGGGATCTTCTACTGTAAGGTATTGGAGGTTGTTCCCTTTAAGCGGCTCTCCTACTCCTGGAAAAGTGGCCCCGGCGATGGTAAGATCACACTGGATTCTGTAGTATTATGGAAACTGGAACCAACCGATAAAGGCACAGAGCTTTTCCTGGAGCATAGCGGTTTCACGAAAGATGAAAACCTGAATATGTTCAATGCTCTGACCGACGGCTGGCTGAAGAATTTGCACAAAATTGCGGACCGTATAAACGCAGCACAACATGGCAACACCAACACTTGACGCATTCCAGGTAATCGGAGATCCCAGCAGGCGGAAAATGCTGATGCTGCTCTCAGAAGATAGTTTGACCATCAACAGCCTGGCAGATAACTTTGATATGAGCCGCCCCGCCGTTTCAAAGCACATCAAAATACTGTATAACGCAGGCTTTATTTCCATCGAGGATATAGGCCGGGAACGGTATTGCACACTGAAACAGGACGGGTTTAAGGAATTGCAGAACTGGATCTCCTACTTCGATAAGTTCTGGACATCTAAACTGAAAAAGTTAGAAACTTTATTAAATAACAAATTACCCAACTAAAAAGTCAACAACATGTCTGCATCAGATTTTAACACTACCATCCTGGTAGATCAAACGCCCGCGGAGGTATTCAATGCCATTACGAATGTTCGCGGATGGTGGTCCCAAAACATTGAAGGCGGTACTGCACAGCTCAATGATGAGTTTACCTACCAGTTCAAAGACGTTCATAAGTGTACCATGAAATTGACAGAAGTGGTCCCGGATAAAAAAGTTACCTGGCAGGTGCTGGACAACTACTTCGATTTCACGGAAGACAAAACAGAATGGACTGGTACAAAAATCGAATTTGAGATCTCTGAAAAAGAACATCAGACACAGCTTCACTTCACGCACCACGGACTGGTTCCCGCATATGAATGCTATCATGTTTGTTTTGATGCCTGGAGCAACTATATCGGGAACAGCCTGCGCAACCTGATCACTACAGGTAAAGGCCAGCCAAATCCCATTGAGAATGCCATTAAAAATACTAAGCCATGAATATAGGCATTATCGGCGCAGGCGCTATCGGAAGCTGTCTGGCATCAAAATTTGTAAAACTGGGACATACCGTTTCAATCGCTAATTCCCGTGGTCCCGCATCCCTGCAACAAGTGGCAGAGAACACCGGGGCAAAAGCCGTTAGTGTAGAAGAAGCTGCCAGGAATAAAAAAGTGATTGTTGTTACTATTCCCCAGAAAAGCATCACCGATCTTCCTAAAAATATTTTTAAAGATCTTCCGGAAGATGTAGTGGTTATTGACACGGGAAATTATTACCCTACCCTCCGCGATGGCATCATACCGGCACTTATTCAAAGTGGCATCGACAGCCTGTGGGTACAGGAGCAGTTAGGCGTTCCCGTTGTGAAAGTTTTTAACTCTATTGTTGTGGAAAGCCTGGAAGCCCTGGGCCAACCCAAAGGTGCTCAAAACCGCATCGCACTGGCCGTTTCGGGCGATAACGACGCCGCTAAAGAAGTAGTATTTACACTGGTAAACGATGTAGGTTTTGATCCCTTCGATGTGGGTACTATCGCCCAATCATGGAAGCAGCAGCCAGGTTCCACCATTTATTGCAGGGATATTAACCTGGAAGAATTAAAAAAAAGGGTACATGCAATGGGAACTGCATGGACAGACATGCACAATGTAATCATTGGAAAACGGAACAGCGATGAAGTACTGATGAAGACAGACTATCCTGCTTATCTGGAAAGCCTGCAGGATGAACGGCTATTTCTTTAACAGGTCGTTGATGATGGCAGTAGCCTTCTCTTCAAACCCCTCCTCATACCCTTCAATGACCTGGGCAATTTTTCCATTTTTGCCAATGAAATAGAAAGTCGGGAAGCTTGCTACATGGTATGATTGCACCACCTCCTTTGCATCAACATACATGGGATACTTTATGCGATAATTCCTTTGGAATCCAAGAACGGATTTCCGGCTGTCCCTTTCCGTCAGGCTCACCATGGCAACGTTTTGGTTCTTATATTTTTCATGAAGACGATTCAATGGTTTCAGGGAAAGCATACAGGGCGCACACCCGATAAAGAAGAAATCCAGTAACATCACTTTACCTTTCATTTGTGCAGATGACATCTTCCTGCTGTGCGTGAACATCCAAATGCAACAACACTAACAGGAGGCAAATAAATGGCCAGGTAAACCTTTTTATAGTATAAATCATCTTATGGTGGTTAGCGTTATCGACTTGTTTTAACAAGATAGGGCAAATTCCCTTTTTTATGCTTAAATTCTCTCTCCGTGCAGGAACACACTACAAATAGATTTTAACTATTGAAACATAGAAATTAATTGATTGTGATTATTCTTTCAATACCATAACTTTATCATTATGCACAACTAAAAGGTGCAGGCAAGTGTTCTTTCAATACCATAAAACTTCTAAAAATGGGAAAAGAATCAAACGACATCAGTAAATGTCCGTTTCATAATGGCAGTATGAAGCACAATGTTGGCGGTGGCGGCACCAGGAACCGGGATTGGTGGCCCAACCAGTTAAAACTGAGTATCCTGCGCCAGCACTCCTCCAAATCAAACCCGTTGGGTGAAGATTTTGACTATGCCGAAGCTTTTAAAAGCCTCGACCTGGAAGCAGTGAAGAAAGACCTTCATGCACTCATGACTGACTCGCAGGACTGGTGGCCGGCCGACTTTGGTCATTATGGCCCCCTGTTCATCCGTATGGCATGGCACAGTGCAGGCACCTATCGTGTAGGTGATGGCCGTGGCGGCGCAGGCTCAGGACAGCAACGTTTTGCCCCGCTTAACAGCTGGCCCGATAACGTAAGTCTGGATAAAGCCCGCAGATTGCTCTGGCCCATCAAACAAAAATATGGTAACAAAATTTCATGGGCAGATCTCCTGATCCTTACCGGCAATATTGCACTGGAGTCAATGGGCTTCAAAACATTTGGCTTCGCCGGGGGACGTAAAGATGTATGGGAACCGGATGAAGATGTATACTGGGGCTCCGAAACCACCTGGCTCGGTGGCGACCTGCGTTATGCGCACGGCTCCCCCGGCGTGGAAGAAAATCATGGCGTACTGGTATCAGACGACGACGCAGATGGTAATATTCACGGCCGCAACCTCGAGAAGCCCCTTGCCGCTGTGCAAATGGGCCTTATCTATGTAAACCCCGAAGGCCCCGATGGTAATCCAGATCCCATCGCAGCCGCCAAAGATATCCGGGATACTTTTGGCCGCATGGCCATGAACGACGAAGAAACAGTGGCCCTCATAGCCGGTGGACACAGCTTTGGCAAAACCCACGGCGCCGCACCTGCCACCCACGTAGGCGCAGAACCGGAAGGAGCTGACCTGGAAATGCAGGGCCTGGGCTGGAAAAACAGCTATGGCTCCGGTAAAGGCGCAGACACCATTACAAGCGGACTCGAAGTAATATGGACGAAAACGCCTACCCAATGGAGCAATAACTTCTTCGAAAACCTCTTTGGATTTGAATGGCAACTTTCTAAAAGTCCGGCTGGTGCACACCAATGGGTAGCTAAAAACGCAGACAGCATTATCCCTGATGCATACGACAGCTCCAAAAAGCACCTGCCAACCATGCTGACTACCGATCTCGCTCTAAGAATGGATCCGGCCTACGAAAAAATATCCAGGCGTTTCCTGGAAAATCCCGATCAATTTGCAGATGCTTTTGCCCGGGCCTGGTTTAAATTAACACACCGCGACATGGGCCCCAAGGCGCGTTACCTGGGCCCCGATGTGCCGGAAGAAGAACTGCTTTGGCAGGATCCTATTCCTGCGGTTGACCATGCGCTGATAGATGAGAAAGATATTGCGGCCCTGAAAGCAAAAGTACTGGCATCCGGATTAAGCGTATCCGAGCTGGTTTCCACTGCATGGGCGTCAGCTTCCACCTTCCGTGGATCCGACAAACGCGGTGGCGCTAACGGCGCCCGCATTCGCCTGGCTCCTCAAAAATATTGGAAAGTAAATAATCCCACCCAATTACAAAAAGTACTGGATGCACTGGAAAGCATTCAGAAAGAATTTAACGGCGCCCAGTCGGGTGGTAAAAAAGTTTCCCTGGCCGACCTGATCGTACTGGCAGGTGCAGCCGGTGTTGAAAAAGCAGCGAAAGATGCGGGACAAACCATCACGGTTCCCTTTACCCCCGGCCGCATGGATGCTTCGCAGGAACAAACCGACGTGGAATCAGTAGGCTACCTGGAACCTGTGGCCGACGGCTTCCGCAACTACCGCAAGTCAAAGTTCCCCGTGTCTACTGAAGAATTGCTGATAGATAAGGCCCAGTTGCTCACCCTTACCGCACCGGAGTTAACAGTACTGCTGGGTGGTATGCGCGTGCTGAACACTAACTTTGACGGATCTAAACATGGCGTTTTCACTTCCCGCCCCGGCCAGCTTACTACTGACTTCTTTGTGAACCTGCTTGATATGCGCATTGCATGGAAAGCAGTGTCTGAAGACAGGGAACTCTATGAAGGCAGCGACCGCACCACCGGCGAAGTAAAATGGACCGGCACCCGTGCCGACCTGGTATTGGGCGCTAACGCAGAACTGAGAGCTAACGCGGAAGTATATGGCAGCGCAGATGGCCAGGAAAAATTTGTGAAAGACTTCGTCGCAGCCTGGAACAAAGTAATGAACCTCGACAGGTTTGATCTCGCTTAATTAAATTAAAAGAATAACAGGAGCCTCCTTCACCGGGGGCTCTTTTTTTATGCCCGTTTCTCACCAGCGAAACGCCCTCTAAACATACTGCAGCAGCCATTCCTTTGCCTCCGCATCGTTTGTAAACGACTTCATGGGAATAGGCGGCGTTTTTAACTTAAACAGTATATTCATGATCAGCTTCGACAAGCCCGGCTTTGAAACCATTGCCATGGCAGTATATACATGAGGTAATTGCTCTGTTGAAAATTTTCTTGTGGCCTTATCGGGAACAGGAGAATTGGAAAGATAAATCAGCAAGGGTACTTTCTTATTCCCGGTAATCTGTTTCACCAATGCAATATTGCGCGAAATATTCTCTACTGTTCGCAGTGTGCTTTTCGAATAGGAATATAAAATCCCCGTACTATCATAATAATAGTCCGCTATTTCTCCTTCAATAAGTGGAATGTTATTGGGCGGGTTCATGAAATGACTGTTTTATTGTACGCTGTAATTTACTTTCTTAATTCCATCATCGATAATTGCAGACCGGGCCTTAATGGGTACTGTACCCGCCATGGCAGCTTTATTGGAAAAATTTACGGTGACTTTTATCTGGTTGCCGTATATCATTTGTTGCACCTGCCGGTCATCAGAAAGAATATTAAAAGCCGTCACCGGCAGAACCACTGCTTTTTCATGCAATGGGCTCCACACTTTTATATGATCGATGATCCGTGTTTTATTGAGCTTCCATTCAGCCTGATCAATATGGTATAAAGGTGGCGTGTTATATAAAAGTTCCGACAGCATCCGGGTCCCCACTTCATCCTTTAATTTAAGAGAACCATTTTCCCAGTGTGCGGTGGTTATCACCGCATCATTGTAAACAAGGCGGAACAGCGGCAGTGAATAGGTTGGATCAACATATATTTTTTCATAGCGTTCCTTGATGGGTATTACTTTGGTGTAGATAGATGGAATGGTGCCGCCTTGTCCCCAGTAACTCCCAACATAATAAGGGCTGTTTTTATTTTCCCTCAGATCGGGATCGCCCCAGAACAGCACCGGCATTTCCAAACCCTGGGCAAATGCCAGTGATTTAGCCGTAAAATCATTTCCGCCTTCAGATCCTACTACCATCGCCACTTCATTACCGATGTATTCCATCCGCTGGAGACGGGCCTTAAAGTCTTGCTCCTTTGTAGTAACATGACTTGGCGAGTAATCATCAAACACCTCACCGGTAGCATCACAATCTACAAACCAGGAATTGTACGGAATACGATCGCTCAAAATGGCGGCTACCCGCTGTTTTACAGATGAAAATGCCAGCGTGGGATTCAGCTGCCTTCCTACCCCTATAAAACCACCTGTTTTTTTCCCCGAGGCATTGGTCACAGTAGCATTGTCGTATAAAGATGAATCAGGAAACCAGCAGGTACGCCATTCCCTGTCCTCTTTTGAATGAATGGAATGATAGCTGTCGTATGGGCCAATGAGATAACCGGATTTATTAGCTTCTTCTACCAAAAGCGGGTTCTTCAATCCATCTGCCCAATCAGATAAACCGATCCACGCCTTCTTTATTCCCGACTGGTACATATCCGCCATCAGGCTCACATTTTCTTTTCCCCAGTCGCCGGGATCATCTATAACATCTCCCAGTGCCTTTTTTATTAATCGCTTATTCCAAACATACAGTTGCTGCTCGCTCAGCGCGCTTGCTGATGTCCCTGGCATGCTGCCAAAAACATCCGGCTGATACAGCGCTTTCGTCCGGAGTGCTTTATTCAGGGCTTCAAGGATAATTCTTTTCTGATAATCATTAATGGGCGTTTGCTTCTTGCATTCCAGCCACACCTGGTTAAACGCATTGGCAGCATCGTCTTCTTCATTATCTTTTAACGATTGTATAAGCCGGGAAAAAAACTTTTCCTTCGCTGGCCAGGAGGCCTGCAACTGCTTCCACCGGATATTTTTTACGGTAATAAGTCCGTGCGGCCAAAAATAGACATGTGGTGCGCCGTATAATTTCCGGACGTTAGGATTTTTAGCCGCTTTCTCCTCCAGTGTTTCAAACCTGTTTTTTTCCCGGATATAATTTTTATATACGGTACTTACAGCTACGGGATCATTTGCAGTAACATAAATGCTGAAGCCATAGGTTTTGTCCGGGTTAATAGAGGGAAATTGATGGAAGAAGGAAAAACTGATGTCCGGGTTCACATCGAAATGCAGGTCGCTGTTAAAAACATTTTTCAGTACATACACAATTGTATACTCCGGCTTGTTGGCAGCAAAAAATCCCATTGAAAAACTTCCGGGAAAATCTAACGACTGATGCTTTAAAAAAGACTTCCAATAGTTATCCTTAGCGGGAATATATTTCCCCTCCCACAAAGGCAGCATATAACTTTCTGCCCGAACATGCGGCCATACAAATTTGCCGGCGCCTTCCGAGCGGATATTAACGTCGAGGTAGTTTTCTTTCTTTACAATGTTTACCGAAACAAGAACATCAGGATAGAACCACGATACCGAATCAGCGGTCTTTTTCAAATTGGCTACCCGCATGGGAGGCAGCGGATCGCCCGCTTTCTCCGCTATTCCGTTGTAATAAAGATTCAGCTCAAAGGTTTCCGGGATAACCTCAAACGTAAAGTTTGCAGGTACTACCGGTTTAACCTGCTGAAATGCGAATAGTTGCCCATAAGATAAGATACAAACAAGCAGGTTAACACTTATTATGATCCGTACAGTTAACATCCATTCCCGTACTTGTTTCATGCTATTTATTTAAGCGATTTGCTCAAATATACAATTTCGCTAAAATAAACTGCCCTGTATTACCGCCGGCGGCATCGTAGGATGAAACAAGCCAACGATCGTAAACGGTTGCCTGGCACTTGCATGTACATTTTGCGTAGTACCCAGGAAGAAATACAGGTCGCTGTTCCTTGCATATTCGTGCAGGTATTTCTTTCTCACCTCGTTAATGGCTTTCAGTTCCTTATCAGCGCCACGCTGCTTTTGCAGGCTTTTCAAATACAGGGACGCCAGTTGCCAGTCTTCCACCGGCAGGGTGATTTCTTCGTTCTTGTCATCAATAAAACGGAAAGAAAATTTGTACGGCAGCTTTGGCATCGCGGCAAAAGGATCTTCCGGCTGCTCAGCTACCACGCCGCGCAGCAGCTCTTCCTGCAATGCATTCAAACGGTTGCGGTTCCATTCCCGCTCCGTTTCCTCTACCACAAAATCCAGTATCCTGGCAGGTTTGAATACCACCAGTGAAGTATAAAATGCTTCGTGTTTCGCTTCCATGATGACCGTAGACAGGTTACGGTATACATTCTTCAGCACAATGGCTTTCCGCTCACTCCAATGATCTTCCGTTCCCAGGTGCCCGGTCTTTTTTACCGGTGCATCCGGGTTTACCGGTCTGAAACTTTCCAGCCGGAAATCCCGGGTATTCCTTTCGAGATCCAGCTCCACCCAATCGTAGAGCTGATATTGTTCGTCATAGGTTTTCTTTGAAAAAGGGATGGGATATATCCTGATAAAAACGCCGTCTTCCCGGAAACCGGCAATGCTAACCTGCTCCTCATAATGGGAAGATACGGAGGGATAACTTTTAACGGTAATCAAAACTTTTGTCGAAGGCATGCGCAAGATGTTTTATAAATATGCAAATCCAATGGTTTCCGCCAGGGTTATTTTAAATACTTTCTTTCCCCTGGTGCAACGATGAATGATACGGACCATAAAACAATTCCCGGTAACCTTTTTCTATTATGCGCTGTATTAATTCTCTCCTGTAAAACATCCGGCGAAAATAGGTGAATCGTTGAAAATAAAAAAGTTAGCACCGGTTCAGTTCATATTTTTCCTGGTGGTTTACCCACCTTATAGATTTCCTCCATTCCCCCGATCGAAACATTCTATGCGTACAATCCGGCCTATTTTGTGTAATTTGTACGCATAAAATTTTAACACATGAGTTTTCAAGATGAGCTGAAGAAACTTTTTGTTGAAGAAAATGAAATACCCGAGGAATTCCGTATTTCCGAAATTCATCAGAAAGAGTACCTGGTAAACGGGGAAATGAAACAATGGGATGGGCCGGTGAGTGAAGTGTACTCCCCTATCAACATCCCTACTGCAAATGGCCTGAAACGCAAGCTGATAGGCACTTACCCGCTGGGCACCGAAAAAGAAGCCTTTGAAGCGCTGGATGCCGCCCTCGCCGCATATGATAACGGCCGTGGTGAATGGCCTACCATGCGACTGGATGGACGCATCAACTGTTTGTCTGTATTTGCCCGCAAAATGACGGAGCAACGCGCCCTGATCGTAAAGCTGATCATGTGGGAAATCGGGAAATCCTTTGCTGACTCCATCAAGGAATTTGACCGCACCATAGAATACATCAACGCCACCATAGATGCGCTTAAGGAAATAGACCGCAGCTCTTCCCGCTTTGAAATCAAAGAAGGCACCATCGCGCAGATCCGCCGTTCGCCATTAGGGGTAGTACTCTGCATGGGACCATTCAACTACCCGCTGAATGAAACCTTTACCACCCTGATCCCGGCATTGCTGATGGGCAACACCATCCTCTTCAAACCGCCTAAGCACGGCACATTGGTGCATTACCCGCTGCTGCGTGCATTCATGGAATCCTTCCCGAAAGGCGTGGTGAACACCATCTATGGCCGCGGCGCTTCTGTAATACCAGGCATTATGGCCACGGGTAAAATCAATGTACTGGCCTTTATCGGTTCCAGTAAAGTAGCCAACGACCTGCGCAAGCACCATCCCAAACTGAACCGCCTCCGCGCGGTACTGAGCCTGGATGCCAAAAATGCCGCCATCATCACGCAGCATGCAGATATACAAGTGGCCGTGAACGAATGTATCCTGGGTGCATTATCGTATAACGGTCAACGTTGTACCGCCATCAAAATACTGTTTGTGCACCGCTCCATCGCCGACGAATTCAATGCGCGCCTGGGCGAATCTATCGGCAAAATGAAATTCGGCATGCCCTGGGAAAAAGGTGTACAACTCACGCCGGTAGCGGAACCTGGCAAACCCGCCTATATCCGTGAAGTGCTCGACGACGCCATTGCCCACGGTGCAGCCGTTGTTAATGAAAACGGTGGCGCTACCAACGAATCCTTTGTGTTCCCGGCAGTGGTATACCCGGTGAATGATAAAATGAAACTCTACCGGGAAGAACAATTCGGGCCGGTAATCCCGGTTGTGCCCTATGATGATATAGAAGAAACCATTGATTACCTGATCGAATCGCCACACGGCCAGCAAGTAAGCATTTTCAGCAACAACGCTGATGAAGTGGCGACACTGATAGATCCACTGGTAAACCAGGTAAGCCGGGTGAATATTAACAGCCAGTGCCAGCGCGGACCGGATGTATTCCCGTTCACCGGCCGGAAAGACAGTGCAGAAGGAACGCTCTCCGTGCATGATGCACTGCGGTCATTCTCTATCCGCTCACTGGTGGCCACCAAAATGAACGATACGAATAAAAAACTGCTGGAAGATATTGTGAATGAGCATAGCTCCGACTTCCTCAGCACCAATTTCATTTTCTAAAATTACTTTATGCCTTGCAGCTGCCCGCTGCAAGGCATGATACCCGCTTTTAAGATTTCAGGAACCTGGTTAAAACAGACAACACCACTTCTGCCGCAGGCATATGATCCTGGCCTTTCAGCATGGTGTAGGTAACGTTCGGGATGGCAGCATTCAATTGTTTGGCGACTTCCTGAATAGATTCAGGGCTTTTTTCCCCCACAATAATTTGGGTGGGCGTAGTGAGCGTTGCCACCTCCTTTACGGGTGCTAAGCTACTGGCCAAAGTAGTGTCGTAGGCAAGCGTTGGCGCCAAAGCCACCATGGTTGGCCAGTCGGGGAATAAGCTATCAAATGCCTCGCCAGGGATACCAATACCTTCCAGGAATCCGGTGATCGCGGCCTCGTTTTTACCATTCTCCAGCAATTGGTATAAACCCCTGCTGAGGGTTTTAAATTCCTCCAGGTAGGCTTCATTGTGACAATAAGCCGCGTCGTACATTACCAGTTTACTCACTTTGTTGCCGAGTGTCATAGCAGCCTTTAGCGCCAGGATAGCGCCGGAAGAATGACCATACAAAAACGCCCGGCCTCCGGCGGCAGCTATCATCGCCTCAATATCTTCTATTTCACGCTCCACCGCATAAGGCAAAGTATTGCCACTGTCGCCACGGCCGCGGCGATCATAATTGTACACTGTAAATTCTTCCGAAAAAACCGATGCATCGTACAGTACCGGGTTAAATTCACGGTGGCATGTAGCCCCCGTAATATAGATTAAGGCAGGGCCTTTGCCAGTCATATTGTAAGCCAGCTTTGTTCCATCTTTGGAGTGTGTTGTTTTCATCGTGATCTGTTTTTAAAGATTTGTTTAATGTTCCGATGTAATTTCAACACAAAGATAGATGGGCCACTTACGATAGCTTTGTCCAAAAACCGCTTTGAATGGTAAATTTACCTGTTATACTGATTTCTGAATTCCAAAGGGGTGGCGCCTGCATTTTTCTTAAAGAATTTATTAAAATTTGCCGGATCAGAGAAATTAAGCTGGTAACAGATTTCAGCCATATCCAAATCAGTATATAGGATCAGTGATTTTGCCTCGGCTACTATTCTCTCGTGCATTAAGAACAATGCATTCTTCCCGGTGGTGGTTTTGATATACTCGGAAAGATATTTAGGGGTAATGGAAAGCATTTCGGCGTATTCATTCACTGTTCTCCGTTCTATATAATTGTCGTTGACAAGCTGGAGAAACTGCTTCAGCAAAATTGACTCAGGTCTGGTGATCCGCTCCTGCTGCTGGTTAAGCTGGATGAAACTTTTTAATTGATACAGAACAGCCAATATCTTCAAACTGGCTACTGTGTGCAGTTTATCGTCTGCGTTTTCATATGCAATAAAAAAATCCTCAAACGCCAGGGAGAACTCATTATATTTTTCCTGCGATAATTCAAAAAAGTGCGTTTGTTGTACATCAAAAAAAGAAAACTGCTTTTCAAAGTCCGGTCTGAAGAAAGAAAAACAGGGCAGCTTAAAATAAACAAAATATCCATAAGCAAGTCCTGAGTTGTAAAAGCTGGAAAGCAGTCCGGGCGCCTGACAAACGAGAAAGCTGTTCATCCGCACTTCATTCATATTGTCATAAACAATCTGCGACTGACTAACACCACTCATCAGCCCCATAAAATAAAATGATCTTCTGAACGGGGGTTTATAGAATTTTTTTACGTCTTCTCCTTTCCTCACCCGGAAACAAAACAGATCCGGATCATTTGTTCTATCAGGAAACGGCGTACTGGCAAAGAATTCATTAATATCATCGTAAAAAGGAATAACACCTTTGGAATTGCCCATTACTTAGAGATGGTTTTTAATCAAACAGCTAAAGCACCTTATTTTTACTACACTATTGAAGATAGGAAAAATATAGTAAGCTCAAATAACAAAGCGGCGCTTCATCGTGAAGCGCCGCCATATTGTTTATAATTTCACCACTTTAAATGTTTGCCGGAATCCTGTTCCTTCCAGCACCAGCAAATAAACGCCACTGCCGGTTTTCGCAGGGAACCGCAGCGGCTGCCGCACCTGCCCCTGTGTTAACATCCAATAATGAACTACCCTTCCCTGCAAATCAAGCAGGCTTGCATACATTTTCTGTTTCAATGCCCGCGGACATACCACATAAATCACCTCCGCTGCCGGATTGGGATAAACAAAAGCATCCGCCTCGTGCGTGCTACTTACGGAAACCACGGCGGGCCTGGATGTCCGCAGCATAGTACTATCGTTCAGTCCTGTTGAATACCATCCCGCTCCGTAGCTACCCATTGAACTGGTAACAGCATCGGCGGTGCTGGTATCGGTGGGTATTACATTATACGCGCCCGTACGCGTAGTTGAAAATGCGAGCCGGTTTTGTGTGGCTCCGTCATCTGTGCCGTAAGCGATACTGATGGCCGTGAAACCAGCAAGACTGCCACTGCGCACGGCGCAACGCCAGCGTCTTGCAGCAGACAAACTGCTCATGCCCGTACCCGGCGTACCCACCGCACTGTCAGCAGACACCTGCATCAGCAGCGCGCCGGTAACAGACGACAATCCAGTTAATACTACTTTCCTGTACTCCCCCGCAGATCCGGTTGGGAAAGTTTTGGTAACAGGCGTTGCACCTGCAGTAAGCGCCACTGCGCCATTCACAAAACTACTGCTGCTGCCCGAAATACCATTGTATGAAGTATTGGTACAAATCAGCGCTTTGCCTGCCGGCAGGTGGATGATGCCTTCCGTCAATGTGATAGCCGCATTGCTCGACTTCAGCGTGAGACTGTCGCTGAGCATTACGCCACCGGGGTTGTTGATGGTGATGTTATGCAGCGACCGGGTAACAGGGATTTCATGGCCTTCGGTCATGACTTGCCCCGGCGCATTTACATCATGGTTATAAACAACATACAATGCAGCGGTGCTTCCCAATGTATAATTATTGGCGAGCGACGCATGCTGCGAACGCCTGATCTGGCAGTTCACAGAACTGGCGCTGCCGCCTACCTGTGTATTGTCCATGGTGAGATTACTACCGTTATGAAACACGCCACTGATAAGCGTTAGCACCGACGGGATGCTTACAGGTGTTTGCAACGTCACACCGGCGGCATTATTGATTGTAACACTGCGGATGATACCATTCGTATAACTTCCTGTTCCGCCAATCGCGGTGCTATCTGCTGCCGGCCCCATGATCAGGGTGGTGCTCCCCTTTGAAAAGTCGGCGGTGCCGTTGTTTACCAGGTTGCCGTTCACCGTAACTGTTCTGCCAATGGTGCCGTTTCTTGCATAAAATGTACCGGTGTTGTTCACTACCAGGTCGCCGGTAGTGAAGGTGTGAGTGGTAGTGGTATTGAAGCCCAGTGTGCCGGCAATTTCCGTGCGTGTTACTTTCACCGGCGTATTGATCGTAATGGTGCTGCCTGCGATGATCACAGCGGTATCCGCATCTGCGGGTACCACACCACCCTGCCAGCTGCCAGGCAAGGACCAGCTGCCGCCGGTGGAAGCAGACCTTATGAGTTTTCCGATAATAGATGGTGTTACCTTAAACGGGATAGACGCATTGGCAATCTTCCCGCGCTGATCATGTACGTATACATATAACCGGTAGTTGCCGGCGGCCGCCGGCGCCGTAAAGCGGGCGCTGTCGGCATGCTGCGAAACAATCAAACCCGGGAGCGCAGGCAAACTGGCCGTAGCCTCTCCTCCGGCCATAATACTGTTTTCAGGAATGATCAGCCATTCGTAACGCAATGAATCATTATCGGGATCACTGGCGCGTACCCACCCGGTATTAAGAGAATTTGCTTCCACGATCACGGTATCTTCGGCGCGCTTCCCGTTGAAAAGCAGCGAATCCCTGTTGCGGATCACCGGTGCGTGATTCACAGGATACTGTCCCGTCCATACATACTGCATTTCATCAGCAGCTCCGAAAGCTTCTCCCAGCCGGTTATACAGCCCGAACCAGGTAACTACGTCGCCGGAAGATTGATATCCCCATACAAACACAAAGCCACCAAGACAATTATTGGACGCATTCGCAGCAATATGATCCTGGTATATTTGTCGGTACACTACCGCCTTTTCTGTACTGGTTTGTTCCACCAATCCGCCCCAGGGCATTTTCCGTGAAGGCTCCGGATTCATTTGCCAGGTGCCTCTCGGCCCGAACTCCGTAATCATATAGGGTCTTGTCCAGCCAGCGGTTTGCAGGTTGCCCAACACACCGGGAATATTAGGCGCATAGCTGTTAATGGAAAGTATGTCCAATGCTGTAAATCTTTCTTTCAGCAACTTAATCTTCTTTACATCGGAGTTCACCAGTACCGCAGTGGTGAGGTGGTTGGTGTCTACCTCATGGATCATTTCGGCAATATTGTTGAGCGCATCCCAGAAAAGGATATTGGCAGCTGTATCCAGGCTGTTATAGTTGGCATCTGTTTCATTACCGATCGCCCACATCAGCACGGCAGGATGATCCCTGAATGCGAGTACCTGGCTCCGCATATTTTCAAATTGCAACCGCACGGCAGCGGTATCTCCGTAATTCATTTCCTGCTGCTTCTTAATACCCAATCCCAAACAAACGGTGATGCCATGCGCATTGGCGCTGTCGAGCCACGCTGCGGTGGAATCGTTGATACTGTAAGTACGGATGGTATTGCCCCCATAGGTAGCTACCTGCACATGAAAATTGTTGGCGGCGGCGCCTTTAATGTAATACGGCACACCGCCGCGATGCAGGGTATATACGCCCGCAGTTTCTGTCAACGTGGTTTTGACGGCCTGCGCAATCGCGTTGCCCGCAACGGCCAGCACCGTCAGCATAAGTATCAGTTTTTTCATAAGTGGAACGTGGTTTTAAAAAGTGAGTATATCTACCATTCCTCCAGGTAATCCAGGTCTTTATGAAATGTTTCCTGCATGCCGGTAAGCGACCAGAAAGCCAGTGCCAGGCATATCACGCCCACACTGATGCCGGCATACACCAGGGATCCGTTAAAAAGCAGTTGCATGGATTGAAAGAGAAAGGTGAGCGGCACTACTGCGCCGCGCACAAAATTTGGGACGGTAGTGGTCACCGTTGCCCGGATATTAGTGCCAAATTGTTCGGTGGCAATCGTCATAAAAACTACCCAATAGCCAACCGAAAAACCAAGCAGGCCGCATATCCAATAAAAGAGCTGCAGGCTGATACCTGCCGCCAGGAAATAAATGCTGACAGCAGCCATGCAGCAAAACAGGTAAACATATACTACCCGGATCCTGCTTTTTAATAACTGGCTAAGGGCGCCGCTGAAAATATCGCCCACTACAAGGCCGCCATAACACCATGCCACCGCCGCACCGGCATTCACATCGCCCTGGATATGCAGCACTTTCCCAAATTCAGGTGAGAGCGTGATCAGCACACCCACCACGAACCAGAGCGGCACGCCAATGAGGATGCAGCGCAGATATTTAAAGAATCTCTTCCCATTTGTGAAAAGCGCCAGGAAGTTGCCCCTGTTCTCCGAATGCTTCGCCGCCCCGAACATGCCCGATTCTGCCACACCAATGCGCAGCAGCAATAATAAAAGGCCAAGGCCACCGCCAATAAAAAAGCTGGTTCTCCAGGTGAAATACTGTGCAACAAAATATGCCGCCACCGCACCGCTGATACCTACCGCCGCAACAATGGTAGTGGCATAACCACGCTTTTCTTTGGGCATCAGTTCCGCCACCAGCGTGATGCCCGCACCCAGTTCACCAGCCAGGCCCAGACCGGCAACAAAACGCCATAACGCATAGCTCCACACGCTGTCTGCAAAACCATTGGCAATGTTGGCCACGGAATAAAGAAAAATGGAGCCGAAAAGTACAGACAACCGCCCTTTCCTGTCGCCCAGCACGCCCCAGAGAATACCACCCAGCAACATGCCGGTCATCTGCACATTGAGTAATAAAATACCTTTGTTGGTTACATCCTCCCCACGCAGTCCAATCGACTGAAGACTGGGCACACGGACGATGCTGAAAAGCAGCAGGTCGTAGATGTCTACAAAATACCCGAGAGAAGCTACTACTACGGCGGCTAAAACGGCGCCCCTGTTCGACTGTTGTATGTTCGTCATCTGCTATAATTTATTCCGCTCAATTGAAAGTACCTGCCCGTCTTTCAGCAATACCGGCTGTAAAACATCATAAGACAATTCCTGCAGGGTAATATTCCGGTCGAGCGCAAGTGCGGCAGCTGTGCCGGCAGATTGCCCCAGCACCATGAATACCGGCTCCATGCGGATAGAACTGTAAGCCACATGTGAGGCCGACAGGCATACCGGCACCAACAGGTTGACCGCTTCGGAGGACTTTGGTCTTAATGAACGGTAACTGATCGTGTAATAAGTGTTCTTCTGTTTACCATAACTGCCTTCCGCATGTACTCTCCCCTGCGCGTCTACCACGCGGGAAACATGGTGACAATCCAGCGGATAGGTGGCTACTGCCACGGCATCTTCTACCGGCTCCTCTCCATTGCAGTTCCTTTCTGTCATCACATAATCGCTCACCATTCTCCTCGCCTCCCGCACATACAGTTGATGAGGGAAGTTGCCATTATCTGTAAACTCATCTTTCGGTAAACCCCAGCGCTTCATTTCTGTGCGCAGGGAATCGGGTACCCGCGGATCGTTACCCAGGAACCAGAGTAAACCCAGTACATAGTCCTTATGCATTTGAGCGATCTTGTCCCGCTCTGCATAATTGCCTTCCGGCCATCCGTAATTGGCGCCAACGAAATCGGCCTGGTTGGTATCCGTTTTTTTATTGGGCATGGGGGTGAAAGAAATAATATTTTTCAGCATGTAGCCGGGATTCATTTCCAGCATCCTCGCCAGGAATTCATACCAGAGCGGCTGATAGCCGGCAGGTTTTACAATGTCGATACGGTTCGCCGGATCATCGGTCAGCGTCATCCGGTAACAGTACGATTGCGTGCGGTGATCACCTTCCCCGTTTGCACCCGGAATTTTTGGTTCCAGGAAAGGCAGCACACCGGAGGAAGGCTCACCTTTTTTAATATAAGGATCGATAGAACTACTGCCTTTGCCAATGATATCGTTCAGTTTAATACCATTCAACGTTTCATTATAAACACTATTTGCTTCCCTGCCCACGATGTTGGAAACACCGGCGGTTGCCATCAGGTCTCCTTCGTAGGTAGCGTCGATAAATATTTTTGCATGATAGCGATGGCCATTCTCCATTTGAATGGAAACTATGCGGGCATCTTTTTTTCCTACGCCTTTTTTCAGCTGCAGCCTTTCTTTATATACCACAGCCACGCCGGCTTCTTCCAGCATTTTTTTCAGGATATTTTCCGCTACGCGGGACTCATACACCCACTGCATTTTCAGGGAGTCGTTCTTCCCGGAGAAGGTGCGCTTTTTGGAACGTTCAAAAAATACGTCTCTCGATTCGCAACGCCATGCGCTGCTATCACTGTAGTACGTATACAGGCGCTGGTAAAATTGGCGTGTGAGCCCGCCGGCGCTCCTGAAATTATTCAGGTCGGTGGCCGTAAGGCCCGAAGTAGCCACACCACCCAGATGTCCCGTGTTGCTGATCAGCAATACCTGTTTATTCATTTTCGCCGCCTGTATGGCCGCCATTATGCCCGCGGGCGTTTCTCCATACACACATACATCCCAGCGCTTCTGGGCCTGCAACCGGTTACTGCCCAGCAAAATGATCATTATCACCAGGCTACGGATAATTGAAGTCCTCATTTTCGTTATTATTTAAGCATGAGTATAGCTGCACGAACAGGTACCTTCCTGTTCGTGCCAGCCGGAAAAAAGTTATCTGATCAGAATCCCGGGTTCTGTTCCAGCAGCGGATTGGTATCCATTTCCTGCGACGGAATAGGGAAAAGCGTGTCGGAATCCCTCACTGTTATAGCCGGATCCTGCGCGTTCATGGCCTGTTTCAGTTTGCCGGTACGCAACAGGTCGAAGCGCCGCTGCCCTTCAAACGCAAATTCCAGCCGTCTTTCTTTCAGTACGGCATCCTGAAATGCCGCAGCGCTCAAACCTCCTGCAAGATCTTTTGCAGACGGCGTATTTACCGGCAGGCCATACGCACGCCTTCTTACCTGGTTAAATGCCTCCAGCGCTTCGGTGCTGCCGGGGCTGGACATATACAGCGCTTCCGCGAACATCAGCAATACATCTGCATAACGGACAATGTAATAGTTATTACCGCCATCATTCACATTCAGCGCTGCAGGATCTTTAAATTTGGCAACGTAATAAGGATTTTTTATCGTGGCAGGCGCTTTGGGATCAGTGGTATAGGAATACTTAATCACGTTTACATCCCTCCGCAGATCGCCCTCAGCATAGGCTTCATAATGATTCTTAGTAACAGGATTATCGCCATTGCCGCCGAAGCCGGGACGCTTATCAAACGACGGACGATAGAAACCCGCAAAGCTGCTGGGAATATTACCGGAACCGCTCAGGAATTGCACTTCAAAAATGGATTCCGTTTTATTTTCATTAGCGATCAGGAATACATCCTGGTAAGATGCCCAAAGCGAGTAACGCCCCGATGTGATCACCTTCCGGGCCTCTTCCACTGCCTTTGTATATTCCTTCCGGGTCAGGTAGGTTTTTACAAGCATTGCCGTAGCAGCGCCACTGGTGGCCCTTCCGGCGTTCACCGCATCGTAATCCGGCGGCAGGTGCTCCGCACCAAACTGGAAGTCGGCAATAATCTGCGCATACACTTCTTCTTCAGTAGCTCTTTTAACGGCAAGATTATTCAACGAAGTGGTAGGTGCAAGCTGCAATGGTACCCCGCCAAAAAGACGAACGAGGTTAAAATATATCAGCCCCCGCACAAAACGGGCTTCCGCCTGCATACGTTGCTTTTTATCGCTGCCAACGGCCGTCATGGCCCCGATATTTTCCACCGCTGTGTTGGCGCGGTTGATCACCTGGTAAGAAGTGCTCCAGAACTGGTAGAACAAATTAGTACCGGCATCGAAATTGAATTTATCCAGCGCCGTTTTATCGGTATTGCTGGTGTTGCGGCCAAAGCCCCACTCACAGTCGTCCGTGCCTTGCGACTGTATCACTTCCATGAACTGGTTGTAGAGATAAGAGCTGGTCATGCCGGAATACACGGCATTGACGGCAGACACCGCATCTGCTTCTGTTTTATAAAAGTTGTCCGTGGTATAAGTGCCTTCCGGAACGCCGTCGAGCTTGGCGCAACCCGCTGCCGCCAGCGTAAAAAATATGATGATGAAATAAAATGCAGATCTCATGACAAATGATTTTGATTAGAAGCTGGCATTAATACCAAAAGAAATCGTACGTGCGTTCGGGTAAGCGCCGGAGTCGAAGCCCGGGCTTACATTGTCTGACCCATAACGGCTTACTTCCGGATCAAGCCCCGAGTAGTTGGTGATGGTGAACAGGTTCTGTACATTCACATATACCTTTGCAGCGAGTTTGATGCGTTGCAGGTTTGCCTGCGGCAGATTGTATCCCAACTGTACCGTTTTCACCCGCATGTAAGAGCCGTCTTCCACCATCCGGTCCCACGAACGGGCGGTTGGCTTCACGGTGGTAGCACGCGGAATATTCGTATTGGTGTTATCGGGTGTCCAGCGGTTAAGCGTGGTAGTGCTCTGGTTTTGCAGGCCGGTAAGATTTTCCAGCGTACTGGTGTTAACGTTATACAGCTTGTTACCGTAAACGCCCTGGAGCAGCACCATCAGGTCGAATCCTTTCAGTGAAAATGTATTGCTGAATCCGAAAGAGAATTTCGGCTGTGCGTTACCCAGTAATACGCGGTCGTCGTCGTTGATCTTTTTGTCGCCGTTTACATCCCTGAAGCGGATATCACCAGGTTTGGCAGTTTTTTGGGCAGAAGCATCCACTTCTTCCTTCGACTTAAAAATGCCATCACTGGCAAAGCCGAAGAAAGTGCCTAGCGGCTGTCCCACCTGCACAATGGTGGATTGATTAGGTCCCTGGCCTGCAAAGAGGCGTTCGGCACCGGCAAGGTCCAGCACTTTGTTCCTGTTGAAAGAAATATTAAAACCGGTTTCCCAGCGGAGATCCTTTTCCAGCGGCGTAGCATTTACCGTGAACTCTATCCCTTTGTTTTCTACCTGTCCCCTGTTTTGCAGTGAAGTGGAAAAACCCGACGTGGTAGGAATTTTCACATACAACAACAGGTCGCTTGTTTTTTTATAGTACACATCTGTGATAAAAGTCAGCCTGTTATCAAAGAATCCGAATTCAAGACCGATATCCGATTGCGCGGTAGATTCCCAGCGCAGATCCGGGTTGCCTACCTGTGAAGGCGTAAGCCCTATCACGTTCACGCCGCCGATGGAATAGTTAGCCTTGCCCATCAGGTCGAGTGAAGGATAATTGCCGATGCCGTCCTGGTTGCCGGTGAGGCCATGACTCACCCTTAACTTCAGGTTACTGAAAACATGCAGGTCGCGTATGAAAGGCTCCTGGTCCAGCTTCCAGCCCACTGCTGCCGAAGGGAAAAAACCGAAGCGGTTGTTTTTCCCAAA
This sequence comes from Chitinophaga sp. ARDCPP14, assembly GCF_051362515.1. Taxonomy (NCBI): domain Bacteria; kingdom Pseudomonadati; phylum Bacteroidota; class Chitinophagia; order Chitinophagales; family Chitinophagaceae; genus Chitinophaga; species Chitinophaga sp. ARDCPP14. The sequence continues at coordinate 295,981 of NZ_JBKIXB010000005.1, forward strand.
ACGCGAAGAGCCATCGTACCGGCCGGTGAGTGTAAGCAGGTATTTGTTCCGGAAGCTATAGTTGATCCTGCCGAGGTAGCTGAGCAGCGCCCACCTGGCAATGCTGGAAGAAGAAGGTTGCACAGAGGCCGCATTGCCCAATGCGTTGGTGCCGAGGTTATCGTTCAGGAAACCTTGTGCTTCTGCACCGAGCGACTGATAAGAAGAACTTTGCTGGGTGAAACCACCGAGCAGGTTGAGCTGATGCCCGTCACGGTTCATCGTGTAGTTAAGCGTATTTTCGTTTAACCATGTAAAGGTTTGATTGGTGGATACTGCTGCATTTCCGCCCAGCTGAGATCCGGAATACACGGCTTGCGGAAGGTATGTATCATTGCGGGCGAAGCTAACGTCGGCGCCCCAGAGTGTTTTGAAAGTAAGCCCTTTGATGATGTCAATACTGGCGTATACATTTCCCAGCGTACGGTAAACGTTGTTATAGTTCTTATAGTTTTCAATCAACGCCACCGGGTTATCGAAAGGCGCGCCCTGGTTGTTCACTTCTGTATAACTGCCATCCGGCTGGTATATAGGAAGGTTGGGAGCGGTAGTGGCCATTGTAAACAGGGAGGAACTGTTCACCCGGTTGGTGCGCACATTACTGATGGTAAGGCTGCTGCCGAGTTTAACATTATCCCGGATATCTTTATCAAGATTAGCCCGCAACGAATACCGCTTCAGATCAGACGCCCGCACAATACCCTGCTGGTCAAAGTAATTGGCAGTAACAAGGAAGCGGGTCTTTGGATCGCCGCCGGAAAATGACAGGGAATAGCTTTGTATGGGAGCCGTTCTGAAGATCGCGTCCTGCCAGTCGGTGGTGGCGGGCGTTTTGCTGAGATCATATAATTCAGGGCCGTTTTCAGCAACACTGGCTTCATTGGCCAGCTGCTCAAACTGCCCCGCATTCAGCAGCGAATATTTTTTGAGCACCTGCTGCGAGCCGTAGTAGGAATCAAATGTAACGCGTGAATCGCCGCGTTGTCCGCGGGAAGTGGTGATGAGCACTACGCCGTTGCCCCCGCGTGAACCATAAATCGCCGTTGCCGAAGCATCTTTCAATATTTCAATGGAGGCGATATCGGTAGGACTGATACTGTTCAGTGGGTTAAGCGATGTACCATCGCTGCCCTGATCCGCAAATACCGGCACACCATCTATCACATACAGCGGTTCATTGCTGCCATTGATGGAGTTACCACCACGCACGCGGATAGAAGATCCTGCGCCGGGCATACCGGAGTTCTGCACAAAGGTAACACCCGCTACCCTGCCCTGCAATGCCTGATCCACAGAGCGGATAGGCGTTCCTTCCAGCGTTTTGGTATTTACCGAAGCGATAGCGCCGGTTACATCTCCCCGGCGTTGTGTGCCATAACCTACCACGATGAAATCACTCAGGGCAGTATTCTCCATCGTGATAACTACCGTAATAGTTTTACGTCCATTTACCGCAACATCTGTTGCCTTATAGCCAATCATGCTGAAATGCAGGGTGGCTGTAGGCAGCACCGATAATATAAAGTCGCCGCTATCATTCGTAACCGTGCCTTGTTTTGTTCCCGGCACCGAAACGGATACGCCCGGAACCGGTTTGCCATCGGCATCCGTTACCTTACCACGCACCTCAATGGCGGGATCGGCCGCCTCGTACGTTTTTTGTTTTACAACAATCGTTTTGCCTACGATGGTATAAGTCAGCGCAAACTGCCGGAAACAAAGGTTTATCGCGTCCTGTAATGTGCCCTCCGTAATATCTACGCTGACCTTTTTTGCGGGATCCAGCAGTGCATAGTCAAGAAAAAATACGTAGCCCGACTGCCGCTCAATATTCCTGATCAGGTGTTCGAGGGATACGTTTTTTTCATGAAGCGTGACCTTTTGCGCGTAACTACTGCTGGCGTGTACCTGGCAAAAACATGCCAGTAAAAGAAAGTATGTCAGTTTCATAATGAGCCTGATTTTTCTGCCCGGTAAAAGGCGGAATCGCCTGGTAACAGGAAAATGTTTCTCGCTCAGGTTTTTGAAGAGACCTGATAATTGCATAAATTGGAATTGTTTAGGTGAGATAATCAATCTTTCATACACGGAATTATTGTAATGATAACCTGAACAAAACGGAGGTGGTAACGACACTTCCGTTTTTGGTTATATTACCATTGCTGTCATTTCATAAGTGGACAATGTTGGTTGTTGATCGTTTTTATTGGTGAATAATAATGGTATCGCCTTTCATGGAATATTGAATGCTGCTAAGCTCCAGTATTTTGAGCGCTTCACTCAGCGGCACATTCCTCGGTATCTTGCCCCAGAACTCTCTTTTTCCGGTATTGCCTTCATAACGAACTTCCACATCATACCATCGCTGCAGCTGCCGCATTACATCCGTCAGCGGCGCCCTGTTGAACTGGAAATAGCCTTCTTTCCAGGACACTGCTTCGTCGGTATCTGCCGGACCAACGGTGATACTGCTGCCACCGGCCGCCCAACTGGCCTGCTGCCCCTGAACAAGGCGAACACGCTGACTGTTATGACTCACTTTCACCGCGCCCTGTAACAAGGTGGTTTTTACGTTTGCTTCATTCTGGTAAGCCATAATATTAAAGCGGGTGCCCAGCACCTCTACTACGCCGCTGCCCAGCTGTACTTTAAACGGCATATTATCCCGGTGTGCCACTTCAAAGTAGCCTTCGCCGTTGAGTATCACCGTGCGCTCTTTCCCGTTAAACGCAGTCGGGAAACGCAGGGATGATGCTGCATTGAGCCATACCATCGTACCATCCGGCAGCTCTATTTTGAACTGACCACCCCGTGGTGTGGCCAGTGTATTATACACCACGGCAGCATCTGCCACCCGGCCTGCTTCATATTTTAATTGTCCGTTTATCCGGATCACTTTTGCCGTACCCTGACTGGGGATCACTTCATGAGCGGCACTGTCGAGCACTACTGTGGCGCCATTGGCCAGGGTGAGCGTCGCTTTGCTGCCGCCCGGCATAGCATCCTTTGCGGCGCTGGCCAGCGTGGTGGCGGGCGCTGTAATTTTTGTGGTACGGGAATACTGCCACGCAAAAGTGGCGACTGCCAGCAACAGCACCGCCGCCGCCACTTTCGGCAGCCATTTTTTATAGAGCGGGATTACCTTCACGGGTTGCGCGGCAAGCAGCAGTTTTTCTCTTACCCGGTCGCGCCAGGGCCCTTGCACTTCAGGAGCGGGCAGGCCAAACGAAGCATTCATTTCCCCCAGCAGCAAACGGTTGGATGCGTCCTGCTGCAGGAAGTCGAACAGCTCCCTGGTTTCCGCGGGAGTGCAGTTATTGTCAAGAAAGCGCCGCAGCAGTTGCTGGTAATGATCTTTTTCCTGTGGCATGTATCAGTTTTGTACGCAGTACGTGGACCTGCTTGTAATATATACTGTCGCCGGAAAAAAGAGGGTGGGTGGGTGAATAAATAATTTTTATTATTATATAAACAGCCGGTGTCAGAGCCGGTGTAGGAAAAGCAGTATGGCCAGAGAGAGGTCGCCGTGCCGGTAGAAATACGCTTTGATATCCTTCAGCGCCATCACCATGTGTTCTTTCACAGTATTACGGGAAATGCCCAGCTCCTTTGCGGCCTCCTCATAGCTTTTGCCTTCCTGCCGGCACAGCACAAACACCTTTTGCCGCTGGGAAGGCAGTTGGGTGATAGCGTTGTTGAGCATTTGCTGGTACTGGGCCCACAGCGTCTGGTGATAGGGCGATTCTGTTATTTCGCCGATCCGCTGCATGATCTGAAGGCGGGTAGCTTCGTCGGAAGCATTCTTTTTTAGGAAAGTAAAAGTTTTGTTACGGCTGATTTTATAAAGATAAGCGGGAAAAGATTGCGCAGGGTCCAGCCGGTCGCGGACTTCCCATATTTTCAGGAATACGTCCTGTACAATGTCTTCCGCATAAGCGGGTACTTTCACAAAACGAAGCACCCATCCATACACGTGCCCATTGTATTGGTCGTACAGCTGCATATATGCGGCTACATCGCCCTTCCGGAGCCGCTCCAGGTATTCTGCTTCAGTGATCGTGGAATCCCCCATTTGGCATAAATGTAATAAAATTGGGAATTAGAAAAGTGGATTCTACGGAAAATTGGAGCGGGCATAGTGTATAGGAAGTGCATGGGGAGTCCATGAGTAGTGCATTGGAAGTGCATCAGAAGTCCATGCGAACCCCATTGGTTACCCATAGCCTACCCATGGTATAGGCATTCGTAAAGTATTCGCTACATTATTTCTGTGTCCAGGAAACCAGGAATCATTGCCATGAGTAAATCAGTCCTTTGGGTTAACGCGGTATGCATGGTTCCGGGCAATATGGCCAATTGCGATGCGGGCATCGACAACTCCCCCAGGCTCCCACCGCCCAATAATCTGTATAACTCCAGCACATGCTCCGGCCGAACGATATCCGCGTCGCCGGCTATAATCAGGGCAGGGGTCTTAATATTCCTTATTTCTTCTACCGGCCAGTCTTGCACCTTTTCTTCAAAGGCCCTTACTTTGGCAAGAAGTGCGGGCCAGTCTTCCGGCCGGGCGGCTGTACGCAGGTACTCCGCTTCATAAGGGCTCCCCTTCAGCGCTTCGTTCATCACTTCCGGGGTAAACAGGATGCTAAGATCCGGATGGCGCCCGCTGCTGTTGTAGCTGACGGAGGCCAATATCAGTTTTCTGACGGCGCCCGGTTGGCGGATAGCCACCTGCAGCGCTACACCTGCTCCCGTGCTATAGCCGAAAATATCTGTTTGTGATATATTCAGCACACTGAGTAAAGCAATCACATCATCCGCAAATTGCTCATAAGAAAGCGGACGCTCCGGGATGTCAGTGGTATGCCCGTATCCCTGAAACTCAACGGCGATCACCTGTCTCTCCCCGGCGAGTAGCGGAATTAGCTTTCCAAATGCAGTGCCGATTCCGGAAAGCGCTCCCGGTAACAGCAGGAGCGGCTTTCCTTCTCCGTGTATTTCATAATACATCTTTAGTCCATTCACCTCCGCATAATTCCCATGGATCGTATATTTTTCTGAGATCTGCATAGCTGTTTATTTGCCTGCTAAATTCGCTTCTTGCCGGCAAACAAATCTTGGTATACACCAACATCAGAATATAACGTTGTTAAACAGCTTGCTGAAATTAGTGGGATCTATCCCCAGGTAAGACGCGATGTACTTGTGGGGCACCAGTTGAAGCAGGTCGGGGTTTTTCCTGCAAAACGTTTTATACCGTTCTTCAATGGTCATGGCACGCAGATCGATATGCAGGTCAATCATACCTGCTAACATGGCTTCCGTCATTCGCCTGAAAAGCCTCTCTATTTGCTGCGACTGATCGATCAGTTTCTGCAGGTTATCGTAAGTAATATACTCGAGTTCACTGTCGGTTAAACAGGTTAAAAAGTATTTCGAAGGTTCCTGGAACGAAAAAGATGCTGCGATGGCGCATAGATAAGGGAAATAAGTAAAGGCAAGTGTATAGATCTTGTCGCCCGTATCAAAGTACGACATCTGGACGCCGCTTTTCACAAAGTACAGCTCGCGTTGAATCTGCCCCGGTACCGTAATGAACTCCCCTTTCTTAAACAACCTTACGCCAAGACTATCCGTCAGCAGTTGATAATCGGCTATACTGATATCATGAAATTGCCGGAAAAACTCATATCGCTCCATAAATTCAATTCTTAATATATAGTATATTCACTTTTTAACGCAGGCGCCTTATGAATATAGACAATATAATTGACAGCATATATCCGTTACCGGAAAAATCAAAAGTCTTACTAAAAGAAAATATTTACGAAATAACCTATCCTAAAGGACATGTTTTATTTAAAGTGAACAGGATAGAATCTAAAATGTATTTCATAGCGAAAGGTGTGGTACGGGCATACGCCAATCCGGGTGAGGAAGAAGTAACTTTCTGGTTTGGAAAAGAAGGCGACGCTGTTATCTCCATGAAAAACTATGTGGACAATCAAAAAGGATATGAAACCATAGAATTGCTGGAATCATGCGACCTGTATGAATTAAATACGGATCATTTGCGTAAGCTGTTTAATAAAGATATTCATATCGCTAATTGGGGGCGAAAATTTGCGGAGCAGGAATTGATAAAAATTGAAGAACGGCTTATTTTCAGGCAGTGCAGAACAGCCATGGAACGCTACAAAGAACTAATGACAACTGATCCGGAATTACTGCAGCGGGTACAACTTGGTCATATCGCCTCTTATCTCGGTATGACACAGGTCAGTTTGAGCAGGATCAGGTCTGAATTGAAATAGATTTCAAAGTTTTTATCATTTGTAAAATTTTTACTGCCGGCAACGTGCGACCTTAGCTACTCTAAATCAATTATCATGAACTGGATTATTTTAATCATCGCTGGCTTGTTCGAGGTGGCATTTACCTCCAGCCTTGGAAAAGCAAAAGAATCAACAGGCACCACCATGTATTTGTGGTATGGCGCTTTCCTGTTCTCACTGGTGGCCAGTATGCTTTTACTGATGAAGGCTACTCAAAACCTGCCCCTGGGAACGGCCTATGCGGTATGGACAGGTATCGGCGCAGTGGGCACTGCCTTGATGGGTATTTTTGTTTTTAACGAACCCGCTCATTTCTGGAGACTGTTCTTTATAGCAACATTAATAGGATCTATTGTTGGGCTGAAAGCGGCCTCACATTAGCGATATCAGCCGGTGAAAATTATTGTTGCAAAGAAGCGTCTAATAAATTGTGAGGATCGTTAATTCTTCTTTATTGAACAGGAATTGATCTCCCGCTTTTTTTTGCAGCAATAATTTCGCCAGGGGTGTATAGGGAGACAGGAAAAAGATGGTCTGCTCATCTATCAGTTGCCTGCCCAGTCCTGCTGCAATAAAAAAAGACTGCTCTGCACATTGTACCAGGGCGCCTGTTTGCGGGGTGGTATAAATACTATCCGTATTTACCTGCTGCAACCTTGCCAGTTCCTTTACATGCTCCGCCTGTTGCCGTGCATACATATCTTTCTCCAGGTGGCCCATTGCTCTTCCTGTTTCATATTTATCCCCCGCCGAACTTTTATCTTCACCATTCGCTGCCTCCTGTGCGCGGTCCCCGGCCGATTTAGCCATGGCAATACGTTCGGATATTAACTGCAGCCCTGCCTGTTTTAACCTGGCTTTAAAAGCGATCTTCTCCTGGCTTGTCATAAAGGTTCATTGAATAGCAAGTATAATACAATATTCATTTAACATTACAATCAACAGGTAAAAAACTATCTTTAATAATTCAAATAGATAAAATCAGGCGTTAATGGAAATACCAGCAAACTTCATTAAAATATTTCCGGAATATGAGGATGTTTTTTATGGTGATATAGAAAATCACAGGAAATATTTCCTGCCGTTGTGTTCTGTTAATTTGCAGTTCCTGCCCCAGGGAAAAGATCAGTGGCTGCATTTTGTATCGGTAAAAGAGATATACAACGGCCGGTTAGGCGAAAACACCACCTCTTTTCATACCGACTATACCAGGTGCGATATGCTTGGTTTTGATATTATCGATAGTAAATATAAGTTTGACGCGCCGTGGGAATACTTTACCGTTTCCACTGAAATTTCGCCGGAGAATTACCACCTGGAATATAGCGACGAAGAGATCCAATTTAATTTTAATGATGCGATGTATCAGTTAAAGAAGTCGTATTATAAAAAATTCGGAGAATTATACGACCGGGATTTCCACCGGCCGGGATTAACGGTAGACGACATCAGGAGATTAGAACGGCTGCTGAAACTTACTGCGGATGATTTACGGAACGATGCACCTTCGGATTACATGTCAGAAATTATCGGCAAAAAAACCAACGGGGTAATAGATGAAATTAATACCGGTCATCTTCCACTTGAAGAATGCCAATACACGGGTGACAACCTGATGGAAAAGCCTGTGAATGCAGATGGACACCTTTTTAACTACATAGCCTGTATGGAAGGATACCATTTCCAGGAAAATGCCGCAGATCAGCTCTATTTATTTCATAATGATGAGATAAAGAAGGCGGTAATTTGTTTTGAATATACCTGATAACCGGGATTTTTATCTTGACCCGGTTGCTATAACGAACGCCTTTAATGCAGCCATCTTACCATCACGAAACTGCCATACGTCGCAGTAGTCGTAATCGACCATCGTGCCGTTTTCGTCCTTCATGCTTATTTTGCCGGTTGCCGTAACAAACTCCCCTTCGGCGATGAGGGCTTCGACCATGAACCTGGGCGGCTCCAGGTATGCTGTAGCCATGTATTGTCGAACAGCTTCCTTTCCCCGCAGGGTTTTGTCGCCTACAAATGTCCATTCCGTATCGTCTGTACAGAACGACAGGAACCCCTCATTATCGCCTTTAGTGATAGCTGCATTTGCTTTTTCCAGTATGGCTTTATTATCCGGATTCATGTATTACTGGTTTACTTATTTAACAGGATCTAAAGAACAGGTAAGCGTACCATATCCCAACTGGTCATAACCGCCACTGTTGGGCCCATAGTTACCACCACCGCCTTCCGGTCTTACTGCCTGTGCCATCCGTTGGCAGTTCGGCGCCGCAAGGCCTTTACGGTTCACATAGTGATTATATACCAGTTCCCAGATGGGCCGCATATTACCTCTTCCCCCGCTGCTGATTACCGGTTGGGTAACGCCTACGCAATTGCTGTAGGTAACGTATGGTACGGAATCGCCGAGATTATATTTTGCTACGTATTCAGCACCTTTGAGAAAGCGGTTATCGTCATAGCCGTACAGGTCCTGCCCCTGGTTCCATGCCATCTCACAAAAGGCGCCCATCAGGCCAATACCTAATGTTGCATGGCCCTGGTCGCGGCCACTCTCCTGCCATTGCCCCAGCCCTCCCGGGTGAATAAAATATACCGCATTTCCAATAGCACCATTACCGGCCCCGGATTTAAAATAACTGATGGCGTCATTGTAGATGTCCCGGTTATCACAAAGCACACCGATAGCCAGCAGGGAGTTCATCACGCAAAGGTCCCAGTTGGCGTAGAAATGGCTCATACATCTCTCCTTTCTTGTAATAAAGTTATGATTTAACGGATAAAAAACATGCAGCATCATTTGCTGGAAACGGGTGAAATCGGCCGCTGCCCAGCCATTATACGACCGCATGATTTCCGCTGCATTGGCAAACTGGTATCCATACAAACCGGCGGCGAGGTTCACATCATTATTGCCGCCGAGTCCTTTCAACCTGGCTGACCAGGCATTCATGATCTCTATGGATTTATCGGCATAGGATTTTTCTCCTGAAATCTTCCATCGTAAGGCAGTGGCGTAGGCTGCGGCGATATCATTATACAGCCGTGGGTAATTTTCCGGGTGAACACCGTCTCTGCCCCTGTAAATGGTATCAGCCGGATTCGGCTGCCAGGTGAGGGCTGCGTGTGAGTTGGTTAGTAACTTGTTCCAACCGGACATCCAGGGCTCTGCCTTCTCCGCCACTTTTGTTTTCATACGATCCAGGTCGGCTTGTTTATGCAATAGCCCGGGATGTACAAAAGCGGTATCATGGTCGTTAAGCGCCAGCTGCTGCGTTTTCGTTGACATATCTTTCCTGCATGCCATTAAATATAACAAGGTAAAAACTGCAGTAAACCAGCAAAGTCGAGTTGTTCTCATAGGAAATGAACTATATATGTGCGGCAAATATAATTGTAATAATGACAATTAAAAAAACATGATAACTATACGAGCTGTTTTCTTTTTACTATAGCCGACATATAGAATGGGAATTTAACGTAATGATTATCACCAAAGAACCCGGTTTGGCAGAAACTGTATAATTTTTGTCATTGCAGCCACGCCGATTCGGTTGTATTTTTGTGGTCACAAAGCAACGCATCATGGCTACCAATACTTCCAAACTTGTTGTTATTGTTGTCCTTCCCGGCAGCAGATTGCTGACGCTGGCAGGCCCGGCAGATGTGTTTTCCTTTGCGCAGCAGATGCTGGAAGCGGAATCCGGGGGGCATTCCAAAGGATATGAAGTAGTGTTGGCAAGTGCCACTAACAAGAAGGACCTGCAACTTAACAGTTCCGCCAGGTTGGTGGCTGCCACCACGGTGCATGAAATAGACCGGGAGATAGATACCCTGATGCTGATTGGGGCGCGACTGGAAAACCAACCGGATTCAGATCAGTTTTATCACTGGCTGACCACGCATGCACCGAAGATCAGGAGAATAGCAGGCGTATGTGTGGCCACATTTGTGCTGGCTAAAGCCGGACTGTTACATAACAGGCGTGCTACCACGCACTGGGAGCGTAATGATGACCTGCAGCGCCAATACCCTGATATTATAGTAGATACTACTCCGTTTTTTATAAAAGACGGCAATATCTACACCGCTGGAGGTGTTACCTCCGGCATGGACTTGTCGCTCGCAATGGTGGAGGAAGACTATGGCCGGGACATTGCGCTGCGGGTTGCCAGGAAACTGGTTATACACCTGAAGCGGCCGGGGAATCAGAAACAATTTGGCGGTTTGCTGCCGGGCTATGAGCTGGTGTCTCCGTTGCTGGTACAATTACGTCCCTGGTTACTGGAACACCTGCACGAAAACATCAGTGTGGAGGAAATGGCAGCTCAATGCAATATGAGTGCCCGTAATTTTGCCCGGGTATTTCTGAAAGAAACAGCCTTCACTCCTGCTAAATTCCTCGAGAAATTAAGAGTGGAGATGGCGCGCAATTACCTCGAAAACTCCGCGCTCTCCCTGGAGGAAATAGCCGTGAGATGTGGTCTGGGCGGCCTCGTTTCCATGCGCAGGGTATTCCTGCGTCACCTGGAAATATCGCCCGGCACTTATCGCAGTACTTTCCGTACTGCACTGCATACCGATTAATTTATTCATCTTATAAAATTGGATATCATGAAAATTGCTATCAATGGATTCGGCCGGATAGGAAGAATGACCATGCGGGCACTCCTTGCCCAACCAGGCGCTGAAGTAGTTGCCATCAACGATCTCGCAGATATTAATACGCTGGCACATCTTTTCCGATTTGATTCGGCACACGGTAAGTTTCCCGGAACAGTGGCAGTAAATAATAACGACCTGGTGATCAATGGTAAACATATCCGGTTATTGAATGAACGAAACCCGGAAAACCTGCCCTGGAAGGAGCTGGAAGTAGCGGTTGTCATTGAATCTACCGGACGCTTTACCGCGAAGGAACAGGCGCAGGCGCATATTACGGCCGGTGCAAAAAAAGTGTTGATCACGGCGCCTGCAAGTGGTGGTGTGAAAACCATTGTAGATGGCGTTAACAATAATATCATCAGCCCGGAAGATACCATTCTGTCCACGGCATCCTGCACCACCAACTGTATCGCCCCGGTTTTACATGTACTGCATAACGCCTATGGTGTTGAATCCGGCTTTATGACTACCATACACGCATTTACGATGGATCAGATGTTACAGGATGGTCCGCATAAAGACCTGCGCAGGGCCAGGGCAGCCGCCCAATCGATCATCCCTACCACTACGGGTGCAGCCAAGGCAATAGGAGATGTTTTACCTGATCTTAAAGGTAAGCTGGACGGCTTTTCCTACAGGGTACCGGTTATAGACGGCTCTATTGCAGAACTGACGCTTAACCTGTCAAAGTCTGCCTCCGCAGCGGAAATAAATGAGTTGCTTAAGCATCATGCTGACACTGATCTGGCGGGAATAATGGAATATTCCACAGACCCCATCGTTTCTGTTGATATCCTTGGTAACACCCATTCCTCTATCGTGGACAGCCTGCTGACAAAAAATATAGGCAATACCGTTAAAGTGGTGGCATGGTACGATAATGAGATGGGTATCTCTAATCGTATAGCTGAACTGGTTAGTACGTTATAAGATTATAGATAGAATAGAAAAGCCGCGCGAATCTTAGGATTTGTGCGGCTTTTCCTGCTTTTATCTCCCCTGTTTTAATCCTGATCAAATTAATTATTCCCGTTTTGTATGTATAATAAAATCCTTTTACATACATTTACGTAATTAATATCGGAAATGAAAGGTACAAACCTCGGAGAATTTGAAGAACTGGTGCTACTCACCATTGCAGCGTTGACAAACGAAGCATATAGCGTAGCGGTATGCGACGAACTCTCAAACCATACCGGCCGTTCTGTGAAACTTGGCGTAGTGCACTCGGTGCTCAACCGTCTTGAAGAAAAGGGACTTGTGAAAAGTGAGCTGGGGGAAGCAACGAAAGCCCGTGGCGGTAAACGCAAAAGATTCTATCAACTCACGATGCACGGACAGGCAGCATTGATCAACGCCAAATCGATGCGGGATCAGCTGTGGGCCAGGATACCGGCGCTTGCCTGGAAAAAAATGTAGCATGAAAGAACAACGGCAACACCATCCGCCCGCCTGGGCGCAGCGCTTTGTAGAATGGTATTGTAAACCCGGACTTGTGGAAGACCTTACGGGCGACCTCCACGAGTGCTTCGACCGGAATGTACAATCCATCGGGCCACGCCGTGCGAAGCTGATCTACATCATTGACGCCTTCAAATTCTTCAGAAGTTATACGGTACGAAGATCAATATTTGTCAACCTTTTTACGAACCGCATTATGATCGGAAGCTACGTTAAAACATCAGGGCGCAACATCATGCGCAACAAGCTGTTCTCCTTCATCAATATCCTGGGACTTGCCATCAGTATGTCCGTTGGGTTACTACTGATCGCGTTTCTGCTCGACCTGCGTTCGTACGACAGGTTCCATAAAAATGGCGACAGGATCTATCGCATCACCAACGTATTAACCTCCAACAGTGAAGAAAACGGCAAGTTTGCGTCTACCTCCATAAAGACGGGAAAGCTCATCCGCGAGAAGGTAAGCGGTATTGAAGAAGTGACTACGATGCGCAACAACTTTTCGGGTGATGCGAAGGTAGGAGACAATATTATTCCCATCCAGGGCTACTGGGCAGAGCCTTCGCTGTTCAGGGTTTTTACTTTTCCGATGCTGGAAGGCAACCCCGAAACGGCACTGAAAGATCCGTATTCGGTTGTGCTCACTGAAACGGCAGCAAGAAAACTGTTCGGTAACCAGGCGGCGCTCGGAAAGGCCATCAGGATTGATACCGCCGTTTACCAGGTGACCGGTATTATGAAGGACGTTCCCTTCTTTTCTCATCTCAGTTTTGAAGCGCTGGTGTCGTTGTCCACAGCTGAGCAAACCAATAAAGGTGATAAAAATTTTGACGCATGGACCAACATGTGGTCCCATTCGGTGTACGTGCTCCCCTCAAAAAATGCCGACATGGATGCCATCCGGTCGCAGCTCAACGCACTTGCAGGAACGGAAAATCTCGCTGAAGAAAATACAAAGATTCAGCTCGAACTGCTTCCTTTATATCACATCGTGGTTGGAGAGAGCCTCCGTCAATCCGAGGGTGGGCCTGGCTTTGCAGGCCCTCACATGCCCCCTGTGGTGCTTTGGATACTTGGCGGGCTCGCATCTGTTGTGATACTGTCTGCCTGCTTCAACTACACCAATCTTTCCATAGCACGCGCAATGCGCCGCATTAAGGAAATAGGTCTCCGCAAAGCTATCGGCGCCGGAAAGAGCCAGGTGAGGCTGCAGTTCCTGGCCGAGGCGGTCATGATTTCCCTGGCCTCCCTTCTGCTTTCCTTCCTCCTGTTTCTTATATTACGGCCGATGCTGATCAACATGGCCCCCGAGATGCAGCATACCGTAAAGCTCGATCTCACACCATCCATGATTGCAGCCTTCATCGTTTTTGCGGTGGCTGTAGGTGTTATCGCCGGATTCATTCCTGCTATATTCTTTTCGAAAGTAAGTCCGATCAATGCGTTCGGAAATGCTTCCTCCGTGAAAATGTTCAAACACCTGACCTTCAGGCGCGCATTGGTGGTGATTCAATACACCGTTACACTGATCTTTATCACTACTACCGCCGTCGGCTATGTGCAGTATAAAAACATACTGGCATTCGACCTGGGATTCAGCACCGCCAATATTCTGAACATCAACATGCTGGATAATAAACCCGACGCCATGCTCCAGGAACTCAGTGAGCTGCCGGAAGTAACGGCGCTGTCCCGGTCGCTGATTACAACAGGCGTTGGGAATGCATGGGGCAGTAATATGAAATACAAAGACTCGCGGGATTCTGTGCTGGTCATGACCAACCACGTTGATGAAAACTATTTGCCGCTGCATAACTATAAACTCGTTGCCGGCGGAAATTTCATTGCCCGGCCGGCCACCGCCCAGGCCACCGGCGAGGTAATCGTTAATGAGCAGGTGGTAAAGCGATTTAACATCGGCGCCAATAATCCCCGGAAAGCCATCGGGGAACAAATCATATTGAATGGACGCAAAATGACCATTGTTGGTGTAATGCAGGACTTTCACTACGGCAAAGTGGACAACCTCATCGGACCGGTAGCCTTCACCTTCTGGATACCTGAAGACAGGGCCATCATCAGCGCCAAGATACATAGCACCGACATGCCGGCTACCTTAGCCAGGATCGAATCCATATGGAAGAAGATCGATCGTGTTCACCCGTTTACGGCTGAATTTTATACCGAAGAAATAGAAGATGCATACAGCGAATTTTCCACTATGATCAAGATCATTGGTTTCCTTTCGGTTTTGGCCATTTCCATCGCATCAATGGGGTTGTTCGGAATGGTGGTATTCACTACCGAAACAAGACTAAAAGAAATCGGCATCCGCAAGGTGATGGGCGCCAGCATAGGCAACCTTATATACCTGCTGAGCCGTGGCTTTCTATTGCTGCTCTCCGTGTCGGCGATCATCGCCCTGCCGGTAACTTACATTTTCTTCAGCGCCGTTGTGCTCCCGAATTTCCCCTATCATACACCCGTTCATATCACCGAGCTTTTCGCAGGCTTACTCGCGGTGTTACTCATCGCGTTGATTATGATCGGATCACAAACATTAAAGGCCGCGAGGAGCAACCCGGTAGCGGTTTTAAAGAGCGAGTAACAGGAGAAATATCATTAAACTAAGCATAATATGGTTAGCAGGAGTGAAACTGAAATGATGGAATTAATAATGGGAGTGGCAGAAAGAACACCTCAGATACTGGCTGTATTGCAGGATGGATCGCGATCTAATCCTAATGTAACAAAGGATATCTTCCAGGATTACGATATTATTTATGTGGTAGAGAGTCTCGACCCATTCGTACAGGATCATAGTTGGGTGGATGTATTTGGAGAAAGAATGATAATGCAGATGCCGGAAGACATGGAACTGTACCCACCTTCACCGGAACTGGCAGGCGCATTCTCTTACCTGTTGCAGTTCAAAGATGGGAACCGTATTGATCTGGTAATAGTACCCCTGGAAATACTGGATCACTTCACCAGTGATAGTCTTT
Organism: Chitinophaga sp. ARDCPP14; assembly: GCF_051362515.1. NCBI lineage: Bacteria > Pseudomonadati > Bacteroidota > Chitinophagia > Chitinophagales > Chitinophagaceae > Chitinophaga > Chitinophaga sp. ARDCPP14. The sequence continues at coordinate 311,498 of NZ_JBKIXB010000005.1, forward strand.
GTAAAGTTATATGGGATAAAAAGGGCGTGTTAAATGATCATCCCCTCCCTCCTGCAAGCGACGGGAGTTATATCGTACAAAAGCCATCAGCACGTTCGTTCATCGATTGCTGTAACGAATTCTGGTATACCAATGCCGGCCTGGCAAAGGGATTGTGGCGCGAAGAAGTGATACTGGTCAAGGAATTACTCAACCAGGTTATTCGCCAGGCATTGATACAGATGATGGATTGGTATATTGGCTGCCGTCATGGATTTACAGTCAACCCAGGCAAGTTTGGAAAATTCTACCAGCGTTACCTGGAGCCGGAAGTTTACGAAAAAATGCTGGCCACTTATTCAGATGCCGACCTGCAACATATATGGCAGGCAGTGTATACTACCATGGATCTCTTCAGCAATTCCGCCAGGTTTGTTGCAACGCAGCTGGGTTATGAGTATCCGGAAAGTTGGGATAGGGATGTAACGGCTTATATGGTGCATGTGCGGCAGTTGCAGAAGGATGCGGAAATGATTTATGCACCGGAATAAATGCCTTTTCCTTTTGCATAATCTAAAAAAAATACAGGCTTGCTGGAAAAGCTGTTGTGTATTACCTTTGCGACTTACAAGCAAAATACATGAGTCAATTTCCGCATATAAACCTGTCATTAAAGAACAAACTGACATTCACGGCCAACCCGGTAAACGTAGTACCATTGCCGGATGGAGAGATCCTGATGAACTTTGCAAGTCAGCCGCTGATTACAAAGCTCAATGCCAATCTTGAAATTGTCTGGGAAAAAATCATGCAGGGACGGAATGCGAACTATGTCAGCAGCAAGCTGTCGGCCTCTCCTGATGGCCGCCTGATTGCCATTGCGGGTATAACCGATATGCGCATTCTCGATGCAGAAGGGACCATGGTATTACATTCGGTGGAACATAAGTCCTGGGGCTGGTTCCTGGGTGCGGCCTGTTATTTCGCCAGGGATAATAAGACGATCTGGTATGTACTACCAGGCGATGAAAATGAAACTGACAAGCTGCAGGTAATGGATACGGCTACTTTTGAAGTAATTGCTGCTTACCCCCTGCTGGAAAGCCAGCAATACGCCTATGCTTTTCACACGACGCCCAACAATGGTATTATCCTGCTCGAAGCCTCTGCTGGTCAGGAGAAAACCATCCTGATGCAGTTACAGCTGAACAACGGCGTCATTTCCCTCGCTGAACTTACCCAATGCAGTGATATGATCATGGGCAACTTTGCCCCATCCGGGAAAGAGTTTGTTATGGCTCCGCATTATGATGGGCCGTTAGCCATCTACTCCTTCCCTGAAATTGCCAAAGTAGCAGAGCAGGATCAGGAGGCTATTTTCGACGGCAGTAAAGATTTTCCCGCTGCTGAACCGGATAATATCAACTACAGTGTATTTTTTGTAGATGATCATAACATCCTGGTGGTTTCGCAGTTTGGACGATTGCTGTTGCTGGACAGAAAAGATTTACGATGTAAAGCAGAGGTAATGCCGGAGGGTATTGAATTTACAGCGTACAACCTGGATGGCAATCCGACTACCAACCCGGATTATATCTTTGATTACAGCAGTAATATTATCAATGTAATGATTGTGCATGACATGCTGTTGATGACGACCGGTGAGGGTGAGTTGCGCAGTTATGGGCTGCCTGTCTCATAAAAAATAGAGTCTCCCGGAAAAAGATAATCATTCCGACCTCAGGCTCTTTACCGGATTTGCAATAGCCGCTTTAATAGCCTGGAAACTGACGGTAAATACAGTGATGAGGATAGCCGCCATCGCCGCCAGTACGAATGCCACGGGGCTGATTGTGATCCGGTATTCGTATTTAGTCAGCCAGTTTTGCAAATAATGATAAGCAACCGGGGATGCGATCAGGCAGCTGATCAACACCAGCAGGAGAAAATCTTTTGAAAGCAGTAACCATACCTGGGGAATAGAAGCACCGAGCACCTTGCGTATTCCAATTTCTTTGGTTCGTTTTTCTGCTATGTAGGAGGCCAGGCCAAAAAGGCCGACACAAGAGATCATGATAGCCAGCGAAGCAAAGATGCCTGCGAGCTTTCCAATCAGCGATTCAAAATCGAATTTTGCCGCATAGCTTTCATTTACAAAACGATATTGAAATGGAATAGTTGGATTATAACGATTGAAAACCGGAGCAAGTTTTGCGAGCGCTGCTTGTGTATTGACGTGAGGTGATAAACGGTAGGTCACTACATTTGACCAGCCTGGCTCGTAAACAAAAATGGTTGGAACCGAGCCTGAAAATGGCGACAACATTAACGCATCTTTAACTACGCCGATGACTGTAGCCCGTTGTTCCACTGTGTGCCAGGTAATGATCTGGTTGATTGGATCCCTATACCGCATACGCTTAACAGCCGCTTCATTGAGAACAACGCTCAGGGAATCCGCACCTTGATTTCCGGTGAAATTTCGTCCGTTTACCATTTTCATACCCAGCGTTTTAAAATAATCCGCATCGGATACACCGATAACTGCCAGGCTCAGCGTCTCACCAGGCAATCTGCCTGACCAATCTGTTACGCTGTTACTGGCCCAAAGCTCAGTAACGGGACTGGACGATTTAGTGACGCTGCTAACAACGCCCGTACCCATTATTTCGTTTTTAAAGGCCTCATAATTACGCGTCAGGTCCCCGGTAGCATCAGTCATCAATAAACGGCTGGCATCATACCCTACAGGCCTGTTCCTCGCATGCTGGATCTGCTGATAAATAATGATCGTGCTAATGATCAGTATAATAGAACAGGTAAACTGCACCACTACCAAGACTTTTCCGGGAAGGTTGCCGCCTTTTCCTGCCTGCATGGATCCTTTTAAAACTTTTACCGGGTTAAAGGAAGACAGGTAAAAAGCTGGCCGGCTTCCGGAAAGCAGGCCTGTAAACAGGACGTAGCCTGCCATGGCCAGCCAAAACAAGCCATTAGCAAAAGGAATGCTGATGGTGGTATGGGTAAGATTGTTAAAAGCCGGGAGTACCAGGACGACTAAAAGCAGTGAAAGCAAAAATGCCACCAGGGTTAAGGTCATGGATTCGGTTAAAAATTGTAAAATCAAGTCTTTACGGCGGGAGCCTATGGCTTTACGGATGCCCACTTCGCGCGCCCTTTTTTCTGAACGTGCTATGGAGAGATTCGTGAAATTGATACAGGCGATAACCAGGATGAGGATTCCGATGAGCGCGAACATCTTCACGTAATCTATCAGGCCACTAGTTGCTACTCCATTCCTATACTCCGAAAATAAATGCCAGTCCTTTAAAGGTTCCAGGAACAGCGCCGCTTTTGTCTGTCCAAAATACTTAGGACTGTGCTTAACCAGTACTCCCTTTATTTTAGGTGCCAGATCTGCATAAGAAATATTAGGCTGCAAGGCAACAAAGGTCTGGAAAGAATTATTGTTCCAGTCATCAAGTGAATTTTTAACCCCTTCATCAGTAGCTGAATAGTAGGCAAAAGGCACAATAAAGCTAAATTGAAATGTAGAATTAGCTGGCAGGTCCTTGAGTATACCGGAAACACGTAAATCATGCGAATTATCAATGCGCACCATTTTTCCCACCGGGTCTTCCTGGCCAAATAAGGCAACTGCCGTAGTTTGTGACAGCACAATGGAATATGGATCACTCAGCGCTGTACCTGCATTACCCTGTATAAACGGATATTGAAAAATTTTCAGGAAGTCACTTCCGGCCATTGCGCCATTAACGTTTATTCTTTTATCACCAACGCTCAGCGGATGCGGCCCCATCCAGTCCGTTTGTGCAACATACTTAATCTCCGGAAATTCTTCTTTCAGTGCCTGTGCCAATGGCAGGTTGGTGGAATTGGAAGTATTGATCTCACCGTTATTATTTGTATTATATCTTACCTTGTAGACCTGTTGGCAACCAGGTAGAAAGCGATCATACGAAACCTGCACATAAACCCATAAGCCGATGAGCAAGGCCGCGGCCATTCCGGAAGCCAATCCCAGAATATTCAACGCACTGTATACTTTATTGCGTATGATACCGCGCCATGCAGCCCTGAAATAAGTCTTTAGCATTTGAGCCGGGTCGCCAAAAAAATGCCAGGAATTAAGCAATATGATAATCAATAAATTATAGTAGTGCTTTCGGTTCACCTGTTCGATAATGAACAATAAATCGTTCACTTGTAGAACAGTTACTATTAACCAGCAGCAAACGGCCTTCCAAAAACGCTTCCGCTAAAAACTTTCTCTAAAATTATCCGACATACCGCTACAGGAACTGACCGGGTATGCTCCCGAATAAGTAACAAAAAAATTAGTATGAAAAAGTTGATCTTATTACTTTCACTCGTTTCCTTTTTTACCGGGATAAACGCGCAACAAAACTATTTTAATCCCACCGTAAGGGTGAAGGACTACCTTGAACCTGCTATCCCTCATGCCAGCCAGGACAAAGAATTACGTAATAAGCTGTCGCGCCTTAATAAGAAACCCAATATCCTTATCTTCCTGGTAGATGATATGGGGTATGGCGATATCGGTGTTTATGGAGGAGGATATGCTGTGGGCGCCCCTACCCCCAATATGGACAGACTTGCACATGAAGGATTACAATTAACCTCCACTTATGCCCAGCCAACCTGTACCCCAAGCCGCGCGGCCCTGATGACAGGAAGGATCCCGGCAAGGTCTGGTCTAACAAGACCGACATTAACAGGTGAACATCCAAAAGTAAACCCCTGGGCATCCGAAAATACGACCGCGAAAATCCTCTCTCAAAATGGATATAAAACTTCTATTTCCGGTAAATGGCATCTTGGTGAAACCAAAGGAAGCTTGCCAAATGAAGTGGGGTACGACGAATGGCTTGGATTCTCTGCTGTACAATCGGAATATGCACAGTTTGTAAATGAATGGATTTATCCGGATCTGATTAATAAACCGGACAGATTTGAAGCCATGAAAAAACTGGTTGACCAATCCATACTAACCGGTAAGAAAGGTGAGGATAACAAGGTAGTACAGCCTATCGCCAATATCGAAGAACTTTCCAAAGTTGATCAGATTTTCGCTGATTACAGCGAGGACTTCATCAAACGCTCCGTGAAAGAAAATAAGCCTTTCTATCTTATTCACTCCTTTTCTAAAGTGCATAATGATAATTATGTTTCTAAAGGCTACAAGGGTAAGAGCCCGGCGGCATTTCCCTACAAAGATGCCGTGGTGGAAGTGGACGACATTGTGGGACGAATTATGCAACTGTTAAAAGAAATGAATATCGAAGAGAACACCTTTGTATTCCTGACTTCAGATAACGGGCCTAATGAAGATGTTTGGCCTGATGGAGGCTACACACCTTTCAGAGGAGGCAAAGGCACTACCTGGGAAGGGGGGGTACGCGTGCCTGGTATTGCATACTGGAAAAACATGATCAAATCCGGACGCATCAGCGATGGCTTATTTGATCTCTGTGATCTCTTTAACACCTCACTGTCACTCGCCGGCGTAGCAGATAAAATACCGGCCGGCAATTACATCGATGGCGTGGATCAGGCATCATTCTTACTCTCGGATACCGGCCAGTCCAACAGAAACGCAGTTTTTATGTACTCAGAAACCAAATTTATGGCCATCAGATGGCAGGAATACAAGCTGCACATGAAAGTATTTAATACTTCTGCTCCAAGAAAAAACCTGGATCAATCAACTATCGAGAGTATTGGAATGAGTCCATGGGTATATAACCTGTATGTTGACCCTAAGGAACAACTGAGTAGCGGTCATCGCTACTTTGAATGGGGAATACCAGGGATGATGGGGCTTATTTCGGCACATATGGCTACCTATCAAAAATATCCGATGAAAGATATCGGGTTGAAGAAACCCGGAGCCGATTGACTTGTCGAACTTCAATACTTACGGAGTATTCATAAAAAGAACCTGCGTTATACGCAGGTTCTTTTTATGTGCAAACCCCAAACCCATTACTTACCGCCCCGGATCATATCCAATGTATATTGAATCTCCGGATCTTTACCAGCATGGATATATTGCTGAAACGCTTCAAAAGTCAGCTCCTTATCTGGCTGACTCCCCCGGCCGTTATCCTGCTTTGCCTTCATAAAATATACTTCGCTCATCGGAACGGTTAACTTACTTTTCGTTTTAGGCAGTATATAGGTATTGAACCATGCGGCTGTTGTAGACGCTTCGCCGCTACCGGTTTCGGTGCCTACCAGCACACCACGTTTGTTATTCTTCACCAGCGCCGCAAAGTAGGTGGCCGCACTTACCGTACCGCCGCTGATCAGCACATATACGTTCCCTTTAAAGTTATTCTTATCTGGCGGATAGTTGGAAATGGAACCTTCCGTCAGGCGTGCATTGCCATAGTAAAACCCCGCCGCGCTGTCGTAATCGAACCGTTGTTTCAGGAAGTTCTCCGTCTCCTTTACTTCCGTTTCTGCCATCTTGGTTCCGTAACCATTCAACAGGTTTTCGGGATCATGCATCTGTATGTTCTTTGTGCGGTAATTGAATACATTATCGAACGGACGTAACGCCACAAAGGAATACAACAGGGCAGACATGTTCGGGTTACCACCTCCGTTCGACCGGATATCTATGATAACGTTACTGATATTCCGCTTCTTTACTTCTGCGAAAAAGTCGTTCAGCTCCTTATACATCGCATTTTCCTGCAGCATAAATGTAAGAACCGTCAGGATGGCGGTAGATTCCTTCTCCTGGTATTCCTTTGTTACGTAGGCACGCTTCAGGAAAGTATTAAAGGGCAGCTCTCCCAGGCTCCGGTTATGATAACCGGTTTTGGCGTCTACTGCTTTCAGCTGTATGGTCGTGGAATTTTTAGCGCCGTACTCTTTGTATACCACCTCATAGCTGGTGGCTTCCGGAAAAATGAGGCTGATAAACAAACTAAGACTTGTTCCGGTGCGATCGGCGCCTGTTCTGATAAAGCCATCACTATAAGTGGCGTAGCCAATTTCGCTCAGCAGCTTTGCGGCAGGCACTTTATTAATACTCAGTATCTCTGCACCAAAAGGAATGGTTTCTCCTTTCGCATTAACAATGATCCTGTCTTTAAAAGTGGTAGTCGCCAGGGGAAAGTGATTCATGCCATATAATACATTCACCACGCGTTCCTCATCATAATCCAGTTTCAGATGCACATCATTGAATAACTGTACGGGAGAATACCGCAAACCGCTTAATATCGATGGATCTTTATCCAGCCTGTTCATCAGGGAATCCATTTTACGGTTAAACGTAACAGTGTCCGTGAACTTATAAGGATTCGGATGTTGCTTCTTCAACAGCTCAACGGCATATTTAAAATCATCTTTCAAATCCTGCCTGGTAAACCCGGTAAAAGGTTGTACCTGGGCCATAACAGAGGTGGAGAGCAGGGACATAAGTATCCCTGAGGCAAAAATTTGCTTCATGCTATTTGTAATTTTTTAAATAGTTGATATGTTCAGGTGAGCGTTTCTCCCAGGCTACATTTTATTGATAAGCGCAATAATTCCTTCGTTTTCGATGATCATCATGCCTTGCCGGTCTTCGGTGATACCTTCGTGTAAAGTGTAAGTGTACCTGGGCACATTGCCTTCCAGCACAGTAGGCATGAACCGGAACTGCACATTGGGAAGGTCTTCCAGCGCTTCCCCTACTTCGATGATATGAGTGGATACGATAAACAGGCAATTGTTGTATTCGGAGAACCCTCTCGTAACGGCCAGAGTACCATCAAAGGCGTCTTTCACGTTGGTGCCCTTAAACAATTCATCGAACATCAGCAGCAGGTGTTCGCCGGTGGCTGCGGCCAGCGCAGCATCCTTCACCCTTACTACTTCTGCGTAGAAATGGCTGTACCCCATCGCTATGTTGTCGGCCACGTTGATGCTGGAGAAGATGCCTTCCCGTACCGAAAACACCATTTCGGAAGCGGCCACCGGGAAACCGATATGCGCCATGTACATACCGATGCCAATAGATTTCATCCAGGTAGACTTACCCGCCATATTGGCTCCCGTAAGAAACAGTACATTGCTGCCCTCCATCATTTGTATATCGTTGCCCACTGCTTTTGAAATACAGGGATGCCTCAGCCCCCGGGCATGGAACAGGTTTTCGGTTTTCTCCACTGCCGTTGCATAACAAAAATGCCGCTCCCGCGATACATTGCTGACTGCGATGTATACATCTGTTTCCGCAATGAACTGCAGCACGTCTTTCATAGCTTCATTGTGCCGGTTGCGTAGCAGGAAATCGTACTCGGATACCGTCCCCGTCGACATTGACTTGTAGATGTCGCTGTCCAGGATTCTGCGAATATCCTTTTGGTGCATGATGGCCAGTAAACCTTCCACACGGTCCTGCAAAGGACTGTTTTCGAGCTTCAGCAACTCCAGCAGTCCGAAACACTTCTTCAGTGTTACGATCGTCGCCTGCAACTGCAGCAGCGTATTTTTGAAACGACCGTCTTTCGTGAGGCCCGCCAGTACTTTTTGCAGTTGTATATCCACCGCTACCGCCCATTGCGATTTTCCTGCCGTAGTATCGATATATTCCCGCATCAGGGCAACCTGGTCGGCCTCAAAAGGAAATGCAACACCCTTCTCTTCAAAAAACTCAAAAATCGCTACCCGCCGGTTGATCGCGTTGGCATCATTCAGTGGATGGAAAAACATCTCATCCATCAGCTTCTCCCCGATCCGTGTTCTCACTTTATTGAATAAAAAGTATACGGACCCCTGACGGAATTTTCCCATGAGGTTCAGCTCCCCTATCGATTGGCGATCTATTTTAAAACTCATAATTGCTTATTTAATTTTTTTCCGCCTTTGTTTCCGTGCTTAAGAATGTCCAGTATACCTTCGTTATTAATGATAATCATTCCATGCTTATCATTGGTAACGCCTTCCTCGAGGGTATACGTGTATTCAGGTACAGTCCCTTTCATCACGGTGGGCAGAAAATAAAATGCGGCACTTTCTTTTTTCCGCAACTCGTCTGCCGCTTCTATAATATGGGAGGAGATGATAAACTTACTGTCTTTCCGGTTGGTAAACGCATTACACACAGCCAGGGTTCCTTCCAGGGCATCCTTCACATTCGTACCGCGGAATAATTCGTCGAACAATACAAACAGTGATTTTCCTTCACTCAGTTCCTGCCCTATTTTCTTCACCCGCAACACTTCTGCATAGAAGTGGCTGGCCCCGATGCCCAGGTTATCAGGCAGGTTGATCGTAGTATATACGCCGTCCATCACGGAAAATTCCATGAAGGCCGCGGCCACCGGGAAGCCCATATGCGCGATGTAAACGGCGGTACTGAACGAACGCAGGAAGGTAGACTTCCCGGCCATATTGGCTCCCGTAAGAAAAACCAGGTTACGGGAAGGTCCCATATGCAGACTGTTAGCCACCGCATTTTTTAAAAGCGGATGGTATACACCATCCACTTTTAAAATGCTGGTGCCTTTCGGGTGCACCACGGGGAATACCATGTTATGCTTCAGGGTAACCTGCGCCACTGAAACATACACATCGATATGATAAATAAAATGCAGCAGTTGCAGCACCTTTCTTTTCTCCTTACTACGGATCAACACATCAAAAGCCGTAACGGCAGCGAATGAAATCCTGGCATTCGGTTTTTCGTTAAACACCGGTATAAAAACCGGGTCATTCAATACCCCGATAGCCGCCAGCCGTTCTTCCTCCAGCTCCTTCACCCCCGCCATTTCGGGCGACTCCAGGTATTTTCTGAGTGCATGGAAAAGATCGATGATGGAAATAATCCCATTCTGTACTTCCTTCTCGCTGAGCGACACTTTTGTTCCGCCATCCGGGTTATCGTCAAAAGAGATGTATTTCTCGGCCTGGTCCAGCATAGCGCCATCAAAAGGAAAGCTGGCCTTCATTTTCACGAAAGCAGTAATGATGTTGATCCGCTTGATGATCGCTTCCCTGTTGTTCAGTGGCTTCCTGAACATCGCTTCCATAATGGTTTGCCCGCCACGGGTAAACGAATGATTATAAATATCGTAAATACCTTGCGTGTCTGCTTTCGAAAACAACCGCAGATCATCCATCGTCTGCATATCTGTCTGCAAATACATAATTATACTTTTTATGAAACAGTTAAAGTACCCGCTATTTGCGTTTTCTTCGTATCAGTATGATGATACCTGCCACCAGGATCAGGGAAGGTATAACATATTGAAGTATCGTCTTCAATGTTTGCGCCGGGGCCTTTTTGATCGTCAGCCATATATCTGTAGGCACTTTGAAATTATGGTAAACCGGGTATTTGTTATCAACCGTATAGCTGTAGAACGCATTGCCATAATCCCTTCCATCCCCTCTCGCCGCAGACATCATGTCCGCATCGCTGGAAATAATGATCTTCTGCAATTTGTTGCCAATTTTGCGGGTAAGCTGCAGGCCCACAGGATAAGGCGCTTCCCTCCTGTAATCCCCTTCCGCGGTACTGAATACCGGCGCTGCGGAGTCCACTACCAACAAGCCTCTTTCTACCCAGGTATTTTCATTGTTATGTAAAGTGGTAATCTGTTCTACCTTAAATCCGGTGGTATCAGAATAGCTTAATACACTGGCGCCAACGATAGCGGTATAGCAAGCTTTGACGATACCGTTTCTCAGGTAGAAAAACGGCTGCTCATCTGCCATATCCGAACCTTTCTTAGCAATCAATCCTAAAAACTTGTGCGGCATATCCTGCGGGTTCACCTGTACAATGGTGCCTTCATCCGCATTTACCCCCACATGATTCAGAATAGGGTTCATGATAAACTGCTTGCCTGGTTCGGAATAGAACATAGCATTTCCTCCATTGTCGATATACCGTTTAACGCTATCGATAATGGCATTATCCAATAATGATTTCGGATCGGAAACCACCAGTACATCGTTGGGCTTAAACCTGCCGGAACCCACCGCCGGGATGGTGTCGAAATTCAATCCCATATTAATCATCGCGCCCCTGGAAGCTTTATTGACTGCATGGTTCCCATATTCCCGTTCTCCGAACTTCAGCGGCGAACGCTCATAGTGCCCGGTAAGAAATTTAAACGTAGGTGTTGTATCATTCACTAAACGCAGCAAGCTGCCGGAAACATGTTTCTCATACGGAAAAACCTCCGGGTCGGGGTACGTTCTCAGGATCGTCTTTTTCCCTTTATACTCCACCTCCATCAATAAGCCTTTCGCTTCCGATTCCAGGTTGATGATCTTCCTGATTTCTGCCGGCTTTTTATATATCGAGAGATCGGTTTTATACATTTCCGCATACTTCTCCGCGATTTCATCCAGCGTTTTACCCGGATATGCCTGGAATATTGAACTGTCTCCCTCGTTTACATCGTAATAATACACATATTTAAACTCCATATTGTTATAAAAGCGTCGGTACCTGGCCCAGAAGTTCCACAGATATGCATTGCGCGCAGTAGGCAAACCACTGCCGAGGTTATACCCTAACAGGTTAGTATACAGCGTTACCTTCAGTGGCGATCCATCCAGCTGTTTCAATACGCCCTGGGTATTTTCATGCAGTGTATTTATCTTGCCTCTCGTCACATCCCAATAGCCGATCAACCTGGGCAGGGAGGTAACAACGAGTACAACAACCGTTATCGCGAACGCCAACAGGTATCTGCCTGCCGATACACGCCACGACTTCGACTCAGTAACGGATTTCGTTTTGATGATGGTGAATATGATAAAAAGGGAAATAATGCTAAAGAAGTAGACAAGGTCCTTTGTGGTAATCAGGCCAGACAGAAAGCTCTCCACTCTTCCCGAGCTGGAAAGGAAATAGGTGACATCCCTCACGTAATCCGTTCCCTGGAACAGCATACCCAGCATAGTAAACATGATCAGCACCACAAATGTTCCGATCCCGGCAACAATCGGATACGAGGTTAAACTGGAGATATACATACCTACCGCCACATACATTGCCGCCAGTAAAAAGAACCCGAGCACCATGGACATAATATGCGGGAATTCTGCATTCTTAATAGAAAAGGTCAATATGAGCACCTCCGCCAGGAAAATCAGGATCATCAGGCATACAAAACTGTATACACCCAAAAACTTACCCAAGACGATCTGGCGTGTTTTCAAAGGCGACGAATGAAGCAACTTAATGGTTCCGGCAGAATATTCACGGTTAATCACACCCATAGTCAACAGCGGAATGAACAAAAAGAAGATCATCATCACCGTATCGAGTCCTTTGCCGATCACCACCCGGGTTAACGGCAAATTGAGAAAACCATTGAAAGCACTCCCCTGCAACTCAAGGAAGGTGTCCTGCTGTAACGCAGTTTCCGCCAGGTTTCCCATAATGATGCCCCCACTGGACATCAGGAATAAAATCAATATAAACCATGCGATCGGCGAAAAGAAAAAATATCGTAATTCTGCCCGCGCTATATTAAAAACTACTCTCATTAGTGTAATGTTGAAGAAGAATTTGATGATAATTGTTTGAATACATTGTCCATACCGGAAGATTCGATATGAATAGAAGTGAGCCTCCAGTTTTTCTCTGCACTCTTCCTCACAATTCTTTCAGCCAGATCGTCGTTGGGCTGGAAATAGATCCGGCATTTGTTATCCGGCAGCAACTCTACTTTCTGTACATCTTCCATCGCCATCAATTCTTCCGGCGGAGGCATATGGAGCATTCTCACCATCATGGTATTGGGCTGAAGAATATTATTGAAAGCATCGAGGGTATCAGAAAACACCACCTGCCCGGATTCGATCATGATGATCTCTTTGGCGAGCAGGTTAATTTCGGACAATACATGCGACGACAACAATACCGCACGGTCCTGCGCAATTTCCTTGATCAGTTTCCTTGCTTCAATGATCTGGTTGGGATCAAGACCGTTGGTAGGTTCATCGAGGATTACCACTTTCGGTTTATTGATGATGGATTGCGCGATGCCCACCCGCTGGCGGTATCCGCCCGACAAATTCTTTATAAGACGTGACCTCATCTGTGTAATGGATGTTTTCTCCAGTACTTCATCCACGGCGCTTTTGATAAGACGCCTGTCCATTAACCTCAGCTGCGCGGAATACTCCAGGTACTCCTGCACGGTAAAATCCAGATACAGGGGCGCCTGCTGCGGTAAAAAGCCGATCTGCTTTTTATATTCAATAGGATCATCTTTGATGTTCAAACCATTGATGGAAACATTCCCTTCCGTTTGCAGCAAGGTGCCGCAAATGATATTCATGGTGGTAGACTTGCCTGCTCCGTTCGAACCCAGCAATCCGACAACACCGGTATCATTGATCTCAAAATTTATTTCGCGTATGGCCCAGGAACTGGCATACTTATGCGATAGGTTCTCCACCTTTAATATAGGCTGCATATAATGTTACTTATGATTAAAAACTTGGATTAAAAATGACCGATAGTTTTTGCCCTGGCCGAAAAAACACCTTCTGAAGTCCATGTTCCGGTTACCAGCATCGTACGTGCCTTAAACAGCCATTGGGTATTCGGCGTAGTAGTACCCGGGGCAATATTTTCGCTGGACAAGGTGGTCAGTGTGAAGCCTGTTGCATGATCCCTCACTTCAAAACGGAAGTTGTTTACGGATACATTAGCAGGAACCTTTATAAAACCGGACAGCTGTTCATAAGCGAGATCGGTGACCATAGTGCCCGGTACCGGCTCCAGCTGTACCACATCGATCGGCCTGTTATCGAAAAGATTAATAATCCGGAGGTTCACCACACTGTCATTCAGGCTACGGGAAGGAAGTTGTTCCTTCACCGTTTTTTGTTGCACTTTCGCCGGACTACCATACACAAAATGCGTATAGATCCCGCCAGGCTCCAGTTGCAGCGTGGTTTTCAGAAAGGGATTATTGGACTGGAGCGTATCGTAGTTTCTGAATACCGTAACTGGTTGGTTCATTTTATCGGTAGCATAATCAAAAGAGCCGCCGCTGACAATATATGACAGCCTGTTGTAGTATTTTGGCTGTGAATTTCCAAAATAGGCTAACAGAGAGGAGGTATTGTCGTTAACGCCATTCACAATCGTCAAAGACGCCGGAAATATCTCTTCCCGTAACTCCTTCTTACAGGAAGTACCGGCAATCAGCATCCCTCCGGCTAACAGGACCGCTTTGAAACATTCTTTATAGCTGAATTGAAACATCTTGCTTGATTTATATAGTGATCAACTTTTTATTAGTAGCCGGCATTCTGGGAGAGATGGTTGTCCAGGAGAATTTCGTCCGGCGGAACGGGGTATAGCAACTGATGCTGACTCCACGGCTGTTTGTAAAATATCTCCGAAAGCACCTGCGTGGCCTTGTTCGTCCTTTTCAGGTCCAGCCAGCGATGTCCCCACTCTGCAAACAACTCTATGCGCCTTTCCTGCGCGATGGCATCCGTTACCTGCTGATCGGTTAAAGTATAAGGAAGACCATTCAATCCGGCGCGTAACCTGATAGCGTTCAGGTCATCGATCGCAGCATTTTTATTGCCCGCACTCCGCAACATATTCGCTTCCGCCCTGATCAGGTACATTTCTGCAAGCCGCATCACTACATAATATTCGGACCTGAACCCTCCCAATTCGAAGTTGGTGGTATTGATCTTATACTTGGCCGGAGAAAAACCGGCAGGTATTGATGTACCGCCGGTGATAGCCGTCGTCCATGCCGCTTTCCTGTTGTCGCCCGCTTCGAAAGCATTCATCAGCGCCGGCGTGAGATACCGGCCTGTCATGGAAATCGCTTCTGGCGTGGCATTGCGCCGCGTCGCTGAAATATTGGTCTGCTTCAACTGGAAAATAACTTCCCGGCTGGATATACTGAACACGTTGTTCAGACTTTCCAGTTTAAACAAGTCTGTCCGGCTGATCACGTCGTTCGCCTGCTGCCAGGCTTTTTCATAATCCCTGGTAAAGAGAGATACCCTTGCCAGCATTGCCTTAACATACCATTTATTGATCCGGATGCGCTCCGTGTTGTTGCCATCGTAATTTTCGGAAAGATACCCTGACGCCTCTTCCAGGTCGTTGATGATTTGTTGGTATACAGCGCCAGGGCTGGCAGAAGGGAGTTTTACTGTATTATTATAATCGATGGATAAAGCGAGGGGGATTTTTTCGAACAGGTTTACCAGGTAGAAATATCCCATTGCCCTCACTGCCAGCGCTTCGCCCAGCACCCGTTTCCGGTAGTCCTGCGTAAACTCATTTGACGTAGCAGCTTTTACACCTTCTATCAGCGCATTGGCATTGAAGATTGCCTTATAGGCCGTCTTCCATATTTTCGTGGAATATCCAGGGTTCCGCAATGTAATCCTGGCGGCCATCTCTACATAGTACTGGTAGTCCCCGCTGAGCGAAGGCTGATATAATTCATCCGCCGAATGCCCGGCAGCCAGCGTAACTCCCCCGGCGCTGTATAAATCGCTGCCCAGCTGCTCGTACGAATTGACTTCGAGTTCTCCTCCGCTGATCAGGTAAGAATACAAACCATTGAGCGCAATGGATGCCTGATCATCGCTCTGGAAAACCTGGTTGGTAGTAATCGAATTTACCGGGTCCTTTATATCCAGCAATTTATTGCACCCCGTTACCAGCACGCCGGACAACAGCATACCGGTTGCATATATATTGAAAGCAAATCTTTTCATACGATTGATTTTAGAAACTTAATCTCAGGTTAGCGGCAATTCTTCTGATCTGCGGTGTAGTACCCAATTCAACATCCGACATCCTGTATTGCGAGAATTTGAAAATCTTTGATGAATTCACGGAGACCGTTCCCTGCGTCATGCCTACTTTCTTTAACCATGCTGCCGGCAGCATGTACGACAAACTAAGATTGTCCAGGCTGACATAAGCCCCTTTGGCATAGTAGGCATCCGACCCGGAAAATCCGCCGCTGTTGAAAGTGGAATACTTGGTGTAAAGCGCTTTGTCGCCCGGTTGCTGCCAGTGCCTGTCCTGGACCTCCTTATACATCACCATGTTGGCCACATTCCCGTACCCGAGATTATTCAACTGATCTGCGACCAGGGAATTTTCGAAGCTGAATTGTGCATCCAGCGACAACACCCGCTTGAAATCTACCCGGAAGCCCATCCCACCGAAATATTTAGGGTTCAGGTCAATCACCCGGTAATGATCGTCCAGCTCCGTATCAGGAAAATTCGTGGAAGATATTCCAACAGGTTTCGCCCCATCCCCGTTATAATCCTCAAACTCAGGTGTTCCTTTCATTGGGTTGATGCCGATATAGTGCGAGTAGGACTTGGCGGTTACAGAAGTCCCTATCCTGTACATATCCTTGTAAGGAGAATCTTCCAACCCTTCGAAAGCTACCAGCGTATTATTGTTCTTACTTACCTGGAAACGTGCGGTCAGGCCCCAGGTCTTCGTGTTCAAAATCGTTCCATCCAACATTAGCTCCACCCCTCTGTTCCGGATAACAGCGGGCCAGTTTCCCACCACAGAAGCAAACCCTGTGAATGCCGGCGTGGTAATGCTTGTCAGCTGCTTTCCGTCCCTGTTGATGTAGAAGTTACCTTCAATGTTCACGGTGCTGTTGAAAAATCCCACCCTGGCGCCTACTTCAAACTTGCTGGCGCTGGACCAGCTGTATTTCTGGTTAACGGGTTGTATGAGCGTATAAATAGTCTGATCGTCATAATCCGGCAGTTTGTCCAGAATGCCCGTTGGAATGTTCGACCAGCGCGAGAGGTATTGATAATCGCCCACATTGGCATTCCCCATCACGCCATAGGTAGACCTGATTTTGGCAAACGAGAACCAATCCATGCCGGCATTTTTAAACCATTCTTCATTAGATAAAACCCATGACACCCCTGCAGATCCGAAGTTCCCGAAACGGGCCCCGTCACCGAAGCGCGAAGAGCCATCCCTCCTGCCGTTTAAACTAACGATGTACTTATTTTCCCAGTCGAATGCCACCGTTGCCAGCAACGAAGCAACTTTCAGCTGGGCATAATTATTCATTGCCTGCAGCACCTGGGCATTCGAGTAGCTTTTGATGAGGTTATCGTTCGAGAACATCATCGCTATCGTTGTTATCACATCCTGATCGGCATAACTGTAGTCTGCTGCCAGTGAAGCCGACACCCTGGCGCCGCCGAACAGTTTAACATAGTTGATACTTGGCCTCACCAGCAGGCTCTTTCCGGAACCATTACCAAAAATTGCCATGCTCATGGGAAAATACATGGGATCTTTCCCGGCTTTAGGCATATAGTAGCCGGATTTATTGGAGAAAAATTCCCCGCTAAAGCGAACACCCGCCGTCAGGTCCTTAAATATTTCGTAAGTAAACCCAACATTGGTCTGACTTTTCAGCGTTTGATTCTCTCCCCAGTTTTTAATATCCCTGAATGGATAAATGCTCCCATACTGGTTCCTGTACGGCTCAAAATTATATTGCCCGTTCTCATCATAAATCCCGGGAGCATTGGGCGCCAGCGAGTAAAAGTCCAACGTAGCGGCAGTTTCATTGTTGGAATAGGTACTGTTGGAAGAAAGTTCCACCATCAGCTTGCCGTTCGGACTGCGATGGTTGAAAGACAATCCCACTGTTAAACGATCGTTCCCTCTCCCCTGGTTATACATCTCCGTTGTGGAGGTATATCCCACACTCACGCGGTAGGTATTCTGCAGCAATCCACCTTCCACACTCAGCTGTACATCATTCGACTGCTCATTTTTGAAGAAGACACGTTGCCAGTCGGTATAGGCTTTGGGATCCCAGATCGTGAGATCCGGGGCATTATCCCGGGTAGGGAGAACTGCATCATTCAGCATCGCTTCCCTTCTCACCGCCAGGTACTGTTCTGTGTTCATCATATCCATGTAGCGCTGCACGCCCGAAAACACTTTGGAATAGCTTACGTTAAACCTGGTAGGACCTGGCTTTCCTTTTTTGGTAGTGATGATGATCACGCCGTTGGCGCCCCTGGAGCCATACAACGCGGTGGCATCCGCATCTTTCAGTACATCCACACTTTCAATGTCCAGGGGATTGATCATATACAAAGGGCTTTCAGTAGTTGAATACCCGCCGCTAACCGGTGTGCCTGCACCCAATGGATTAACGGATAAAGTAGCAATCGGTAATCCATCAACCACATACAGCGGATCTGTAAACATGTTTTCGTTCAGCACATTCCGTCCGCGTAGCTCTACTTTCCTCGCTCCTGCCGTGTTGGCCGATTGACTGATCCGGAGGCCAGGGACGCGGCCTGCGATCGCGTCCAGCACATTTACGACGGGTTGCCTTTCAATATCACTGGCTTTCACCGTGGCGATATTAGCGGTGCCGATTCTTTTATTGGTAGTACCCAAAACAGTGATCTGCACTTCATCCAGTTTGTTTTCAGAAAGCACCAGCTCCGTGTTATATGCCCTGGCAGCAAAAATGGGTTCAGTTATTTTAAATAGATGGTCCACATAGCCGATATAGCTGATCCGCATCTGGTCGCCCACCTTCATCGGCACCTGGACCGACCCATTCCCTGCGGTCAGATAATTCCGCTTGTCGGTAAGATTGCTAATGGTAGCGCTGACCAACGGCGTGTAACCGGAAGAATAGACATAGACCGTGATCGATTCCTGTTTCGCCGGCACCGTATCAACGGGCGGACTGGCTACAGCCGGCCTGGACTCCTTCTGGGATACCAGGATGTTTTTGTCGATGATCTTGTAGGTCAGTGACTGGTTCTCAAATACCTTGTTGAGAAAGGCTCCCAGGTCAATTCCCCTGGCAGTGATGGTGACCGGTTTTGCCACTGATAAGGCAGTAGCCTTGTACAGGAAAACATAATCGGTTTGCGATTCTACAGCTGCAAAAACTTTTTCCAGTGCAACGTTTTTACCATTAAAATTGATGCTCTGTGAAAGCCCTCTGGCAGATACCTGCAACAGGGCAGCGGTAAGGAGAAAGAATGTTAGCTTCATAACTAACAGAGATTTGGTTGAGCCACGTTTCCATCCATAGGGAACCCGTATGCAATAAGAAATAATTAGCATAGCTTTGCATCGTCCGTCCTTTTCATAAAGGGCGGAATGTTTAAGTGAATAAATAAGCAGTCTTTAACCTGATTGTGATGATTACATTACTTGAACATCTACCGGGAGTGTCGCAAGCACTTCCGGTTTCGTTTTAAGCAACCTCTTTTATTACTTGCTATCTTACATACAAAATATTTCCCTTCAGTTCGAAATTCACATCCATCGTTTCCAGCACTTCTAATACATTAGACAAATTGGTATTGCGGTGCATTTTCCCTTTGAAGATGACATTATCCGGCTTCCCAACGTATTGTACATCTATATTGTACCATCTTTCCAGCTGGCGCATTACACTGTATAAATCCATGCCGTCAAAATTAAACAGGCCGTTTTTCCATGCGATCACGTTGCCCGCATCAGGCGTTTCCGTTACGGTCAGCGTAACTCCCTCCGATGCATCCGGTTTGCTTAAAACCCCTGTCTGGCCGGGCACAAGTACCTGGGGAGGCGTGGTGTGCTTATCGCCTGCCAGCGGCGTTATTTTCACAGCGCCGGTCAACAGGGTTGTGCGGATTGTTTTTTCGTCATCATACGTGTTCACATTAAATGAAGTACCCAATACTTCCAGTTTCATCTGACCGGTTTCCACTACAAATGGCTGCCAGCTCTTGCTGGCTACTTCAAAATAAATCTCCCCGCTGATTTTCACCCTTCGTTCCCCCGCTTTGAAAGCGACCGGGTATTGTATAGAAGACTCGGCATTCAGCCATACTTCCGTTCCATCGGGAAGAGTGACGTGGTACTGGCGGCCCTTAGGTGTGGTAATGGTATTATGGGCCTCCCCGTCTGTTGCGGCGGAAGCGTCGTATTTAAGCTCGTTATTGCTCAGCGAGATTTGCGTTCCGTTCTGTGTAGCGATTTTTCCTTCGCCCAGGCTGTCCAGTACCAGTTGCGTACCGTCTGCCAGTGTCAGGATAGCGCCGTTTTTACCCGGTGGAATGTCGTGCAGGGCGGATTTCCGGCCAAAAGGATCAGCATTTTGCGCACCAGGTGTGAGGAGGAAATAAGTGGATATGCCTAACCCCAGCACAAGTACCGCGGCCGCCCATTTCCAGGTGCGAAGGAACTGCATCCGGCGTATATTTGATTTTGCAGGTTTGTTAGAAAGAAAACGTTCCATCGCAGCGGTTTCATCAAACCGGGCCATGGCCCGCACATTTTGCTGTTGTATGTCGGTATTGTTCAATTCCATCCATAACTGCCGGTTCTCGTCGCTGGCAGCGATCCACGCATCCAGCTGATCCTGCTCGTCGGCCGTAAGCGTGCCCTGTTGCGAACGGGAAATAAGCGCAGCTATGATGAATGGATCGTTTAAAGAAGACCCCATGTCTGATGTGTTTATCTTATTACAACATGGTGTCCCGATCGTACCAAAAGAACCAAAAAAAAATTATGAGTGGAGGGAAAACGACAAAAATAAGGCTACTACAGCCGGCGACACGCGCATTCTCAGCAGCTTCATGCCCCTGGTTTTCTGGTTTTTAACCGTTTGGAGTGAAATAGAAAGGATTTCGGCGATCTGTTCGTTCTTCAGTCCGTCGATGTAACTCATACGGACGATCTTCCCGCATTGTTCGGGCAGGTTGCTGATCTCGCGGTAAATTACCCTGAACACCTCCATGCGGATGATATCCAGGTCCTCACCTGTGGTGGCCTTTTCCTGCTCGTGAAGGAATTTAGCCTGGCGTTCCTTGCTATGCTGTGCCCCTTTCAGGAAATTAAGGGCTGCATTACGTGTAGCCTTGTACAGGAAATCCTTCAGATGCCGGAGATCCTCGAACGCATATGGCTTCTGCCATAATTTTTCAAAAACGTCCTGCACAATATCTTCTGCATGCCCAGGCTCACCGATGATAGATTCGGCGTAATGGCAAAGGGCATTATAATACTCTTTAAAGATATAAGAATAATGCAATGTATCCCCCGAAGTCAAGCCCCGCAAAAGCTGATACTCATTATTAAAAGATTTCCGCGACAAGTTTGCACCCCGATTTTAGTTGAAATGTAAAAATAGTCAAAAAATCAAGCTATAAAAATGCAATTGAGGAGTGGGATTTTTTCCGGTCTTAACCAAAAAACTATATCCACATCAACAAAAATCGTAAATTGATCATGATAGTTCTGTTCCTGTTTGTAACTTAAAGTTAACTGATCATGAAGTTTAAACTAATTTTATCGTTTTTTCTTTTAACCACCTGTTTTGTTTCATTTAGTCAAGATATGCCATCCGGAAAATCCCAAAATCACGACATTGCTGTCACTGAAAAAGGCTTAATAAAGATATCCGTCATGTATCCATATGCCGAGGGTAAAACTTTCAATATGGAGTATTATGAAACTAAGCATATGCCCATGGTGGCTGGTTTCTTAGGGGCAAACCTGGTTAAATATACTATTGAAAAAGGGCTTTCCAGCGGTATTCCTAACCAACCTTTACCCTTTATGGCTATTGGTACGTTCTATGTAAAAAGCCTGAGTGAATATCAGGCGGCTATTGCTCCAAACAGGGATGCGATTCGTGCAGATTTTATAAACTACACCAATGTCGTTCCTGTCATTTTGGTGAGTGAGGTGGTAAAATAAGCTAACATAGCGATTTATTTCCGGCATGTATTTATAAGGAAAAACAAATAAATTTGTGGCAAAAAAAATGGAAACCCAAACAAGCCAGGTTACTGTAGAAGAGGAAAAGCAATTGATCCTACTTACACTTAATGATTATCTTCAAGGACGCCCGGTACTGGATATCGAAAGGATCCGGGCGGCGTTTCACCCTGATGCCAACATCAGGACCGTCATAGATGGAAAGTTGGTTCAGTGGGCGCTGCCACAATACCTGGACCTCGTTGCCCAGGCAACAATACAGGAATGCCAACCCGAACTCATTTCATTTACCTGGGACGGAGACACTGGCTCAGCCCACGTGCAATTGACTTTTGCCACCTTTCGGTTCATTGACCGGTTTAACCTGATAAAGTTAGACGGGAAATGGCTGATTGTGGATAAGGTTTCCTATCGGCAGGAATTACCGTGAGAAGTCGTTGGCAAGAGCCCCTCCTGCTTCTATAGAAAGAATTATAGGTTAAAAACAAAAACCCGTTTCTACTGAGTAGAGACGGGTTTTTCTAAAATCCAGTGATCACAGCACTACTTTCCGCCAACACTAAGTGAAAACTCCACTACTTTTGACGGCAAACATTGGTGGTCGTCACAGGCCATAAATTCCACGCATCCTTTAATCTTAGTGGCCGCCTTCCCCTTTAGCATTATCTGCTGAATAAAATTAACTCTTCTCTCATAGTACTTCAATTCTGTTTTAAAATTATCGTCATAAGCTTTCTTCAAAGTTCCGGATTCCTCAACTTTTCCCACGAACGTAACCAACGGATTCTTATTAAACCGGAATGAAGTAGGAATGGGGCCTTCTCCGGTTTCCTGAGCATAGATATGCCAGCGTACATCAATATTCGCTGTCATTTGCAGTTCGATTCGCTTTTCATCGATTTTCTTTGCACTAAATGTCCATTTTACGGGGTTCTCGATTTGCGCACTGGCAAGATGGGATAGTAAAAGCAGGAAAACTGCAACCAATAGATGTCTCATATATATGTTTATTGATTCAACATTCATTTTTAGTACTGTAATTAGACACTACTCACTAATAAAGTATCAAAACAGCCGTTCGTCCCTACCTTCATTAAAAAAAATTTCAGGTCATTCCATAATTAATCTAAACTACCATATTGGATTACCACAAAAAATACTACTTTCAAAGTAATTTCAAATTGCCATCAAAAAAGATTCAATGGTTAAGGCATGTCGTACAAAAAGTGCTATACCTGCTGTATATGCAGTCGGAGATGAAAATAAAAACCAGTGCCGTTAATCAATGAAGAAAGAAACCGGTAAAAAAATAATGTATGTGCTTGCAGCGATGCTACCAGTGCTAACCGGGGTATTGTTATATCTGGTGGTCAGTGCGCTGCCGTTTATTGATAAAAGAATGCGACTGCCGGCGGTCGCCACTGGTTACCTGCTGATTACAGTCATACTTTGCATGGTCTCTATTTACAAGCCCGCATTTAAATTCTCCATGATCTGGGCAGGTGTATTAATATTCGTGTCGCTTTTTATGACCGAAGACCTGCTCTGGCCAGCCGCCATACTGTGGCACAAGCCTTTGGCCCTTATTATTGCTATCGAAATCATGTTGCTGCTGGTTCTCGTTATCGCTATTATCCGGGTTTTCCGTTTAACCCCGGCGACACTTCGCAAGGAGCTTACTAACAACCATGAGCCACTTTTTTATAAGATTTTTGCACTACCGATGCTGGCATTCGGAGTGTTTCTCTGTTGGAGAGCATGGGATAAATTTGTTTGCACGGGTATCTACCTGTTACCCGGGAAAAAAGTTCATATCACAGCGGTGGTTACCAGCAATGGTGCTGTAAGAGGAAAATATTACTATCACCGGTATTGGAATATGCAATTCCCGAACGGGAGCAGGGAGAAATTCTGGGTGTATGCCGCTGCCAATACAGAAGATGGTTATAAATGCAGCACCAACCCTGATCCCGGACCAGGTACGGTAGTATACATCACCGGCCGGGAGCACTTTCTCGGTTTTGCCTATGAAAGTGTTGATAGCATCAAAAGTGAAAAGGGGGAACGGATTTGTCCCCATTGAGAAGGAAGATTGAATCAACAAAACATTCACCCAGACAGACATCTCACGACAGATGATAACACCGTACAATCATGGCAAAATTGAAAAAACTATTTCCTATCTTCTGCATGCTGATCGTTGCACTGTCGTGTGATGAATCAAAATTGTCTAAAGGCCCTGTAGCCAGCCTCTCGCTCATCCGCGCAGAAATCAATATCACACAACGTTTACATAGCAAGATCGAAAACCAGGTGGTGGTCATTTTGTCCGATGAAGAAGGGAAGACCATTAAAAACGATTCTATTAAAATCTATGTGAACGGGGCCGAAGTAAAGTACACGGTCAGACAAGGACTCTATTACACATCCAGCACTTATTATTTAAAGGATAGTGCTAATCCAAAAAACAATCAATTCAATTTTGAAATAGCGCTTCCGGATGGTAAAAAATCATTCCTGGCCGAGGTGGATGCCCTTGACCTGGTGAATGGTCAAAACATCAGTTATACTGAAAAAGGGAATCTCAATAAGGATTATGAAATAACCTGGAAAGAGCTGACCGGCGTAAATTACCTGGCCATCGAGAGAACCCTGAAAGTAAAAAAACAGGAGGAGCCCAATATTACTACCTATGAGGAGCATATGCCAGATACGATCAGCATTCATTCTGAAGGGCGTCATGTGGTATCTAAGTCAACTTTTGATAGTCCAACGCACCAGGTCAACATACTCTCGTTCAGATTTATTGCTCAAAAAATTGGAAAAGTAAGTCCTGAGCTGGCCAAAGGTAGTAGTATCAGTATTATAGGGAGTATTGAAAGAAGTGCGTCATTTGAGTAGCTGCGTAAGCCTAAGAGAATACTATACATTAAAGGATACAGCTGAGTATCCCTCATCATACGAAGCTTCTATAATGGCAGTAGCTATTACCCTTTCGCCAGAATACGGATTCCTGCCATGTGAGGTAAGCATGTTGTCGAGAAAAATGATATCTCCCTGCTGATAAGAAAATACTACTTTATTTTTTTCATACGCTTCCCATATGCTCCGATATTGGTTATAGCTGATATCTGAACCATCCCCGAAAAAGGTATCAGAGCTGAGATAATCCTCCGGCAGATAACTATTATGATCAAGCCCTACTTCCTCGTAACGGGCATATTTATTAAAGAAAAGGACATGATTGAACCACATCTCCTCTCCGGAAACAGGATGACGGTAAACAGCAGGTTTCACCCATTCTATAACAGCATCGTTCCTGCCCGTAAAAACGCAGGTAATGTCATTTCTTTTACATATACCTAAAACCTCCTCTTTGTCGTTTGTCTGAAACACTTCCTGCCAGGGCATTCCAAGTCCCTCCGACAAATTCCGGCGATACTTTACCCCTGTTTCCCGGAACCTGGTCAGCAGCTCCGGAGGAATATCGGACAGTACAAGGCGAGAATCTGCCAGGGGTGTCTCCCCGCCCTTTTCAGCAGGCACAAGACAACAGAAAACGATCTTCCTTCCCCATACGCGACTGTATGAAGTTTCATTATGCATGTTAATGGGCCTCTCCTGCGGATATGTTGTAGACAGGTAAATATTTTTGATATCAGATGAAAGTTCTTTTCTTGGGGAAGACCTGAACAGATAAGGAAGCGGATCAGTGTTAAAACAATTCATGAATTCTTTAAAGTCCGCAGAGGTCCTGATATTAAAACCTCTGAACAGTATGCCTCCGTGTTTTACCAGATCGGATTCAAAAACTGTCTTATTGGCGTTCATCCAACTTACAAGATCCCCATTAGGCTGCGAAGAACTGATTACAAGAGGCATGAGCCTGGTTTCATCATTCAGGGATGATCTGTTCACACCGGAAATGACGGTGTCTATGGTCGTTGCCGGACCTGAAGGTATGTTGTCCGAAAAATTGCTTTCCATTATTTTACTTTAATGATGATCAAAAGCCAATAGCCCCGCCAAATATTATTGCCTGCGTATCCCATCTTGCAAAATTATTTACTCCATATCTATCTTCATTTCGTAATTGAAGTTTCTAAAAACACGTCCTTGCCCAAACATCCCATTATTCACTGCAACTGCCTTGCGTTCCATATTATTAATCATAATTGTACGATTACGATAATCCATCTCAAAATAGCTTATCATATTGAGTACATACTCGTCTGTCACATGATACAACAACACACTTCCGGCATTATTATCGGGTAATCGTATATTGCAGCCATCAAATATAGTTGCGTCATATACAACATCGCGGGCTTCATCCTGCAACTTCAGATCGCCACCCTCTTTTTGCCAACACCCTTCTGTCCAATAATTTTCTTCCAGATCAAACAGGTACTCGAATTGCTCTCCTTTTCTCTTATTATTTATCACAGTACCATATTTGAATCTGTAATCCTCAAATAATATCAACACCTTTGTAGTAACCGCATTAACGGGATTGGCTTCACTTACATAAGCAGCTTTTATCCTGGAAAGGAGTTTTTGCCTGTCATACTTCTCTTCATGACCAATGGCATCAAGGTAGAATTTCTCCCTGATCTTCCATTCCTCTACGCCTGCAAGCCGGAGACGGTTTCTGAAGTCTACATCTTCCCATCCGTAAACAGACATCCTTTCATCGAACCCACCTACCTGCAGGAAGTCGGCCTTGTTCACACATACAACGCCCGCTACACCGGGATGTAACCCCAAAGGTCTCATAAACACCTTTTTATTCGTCCTGAAAACCTCATCGATATAATATACAAACCTGTTTCCTGTGAAATTGTCCGCATTTATATTACAAACAATATCACCGGAGGCAAGTTTGAACGCCATATTTTTGGCATGGCTATGGTTGAACTCCAGAGGATCAAATGTTTTATAGTAAACTAATGCGCCCCTTTCTATGTGATCCGATAAATTGTTTTTCACCCATTGCTCCATATCATCGCCCGAGTTATAGTCAAGCAACAGTACTTCCAGCCCAGGATACCCGGTATTATTAGTAAGATTCTTTAACAAGGTTTCCTTTAAATGGTATAATCTGTTCATACAGATAATGCAGAATGATATTTTCCACGGACCATATTCAGAGAGTGCTCTTTGTTTAACAAGCTCGTTCTCCAGCATATTTTAGATTTTAATACAGCAGATCATACTATTCTGAAATGCTGCTGTTTACTGCCAGTAAATGATTAGCCGGACCATTGTTCTCTGGCGGCAGCTCTTTTCCAACAATATAATTGCCGATCACCAGGTGATCTAATTTACAGGAGTGAAAGAAGTCAAGGGCCTCTGCCGGCGTTTCCACAATAGGCATTCCCCGTTTGTTCAGCGATGTATTCAGCAGCAGTGAAATACCGGTTAATGCTTTAAATTCAACCAGGAGCTGATAAAACTCAGGTGACCAATCTGCTGTTACGGTTTGTATCCTGGAAGTATTATTGCGATGCACAATACTTTGTATCTGCTGATGCCATTCCGGCTTTACATCATCTACCAGGATCATATAAGGACTCTCCCGGTCGGTCATAAAATATGTTCCTACATCTTCACGTAATACAGCAGGGGCAAAAGGACGGAAGTCTTCCCTGAACTTGATCTCCGTATTAATATAATCCCGTACGCCACTATTCCGGGGATCAGCTAATATGCTGCGTCTGCCCAGGGCGCGCGGCCCAAATTCAGCCCCTCCCTGAAACCAGCCAATCACCTTCCCTGCTGCCAGCAGTTGCGCTGCCTGTTTGATATAATTATCACTGTAAATAACCTGCTCTATAATACTTCTGTGGAGCGTTCCGTTAAAAAGCTCTTTGTTGCCAAATACTTTTCCCAGGTCCACTACTTTACCGAGGAGGCCAATAGACGGAGGATGAGAAACCTGTACATTGCCTGCATCCAGTAAAATACCGGAATATAAAGGATCCATAATCACAGCACCCAACTGATGCGCATCAATGTTTACAATGCAATCCGCACGGCCTTCACCATCCACTTCTATATAAACCCCGCTGTCACTGACCTTCAGCTGGTATCTGCAGTAATCACTGATGTTGAATTCAATCAGGCTTACCGCTCCCTTCGCCTTCCCGGTGGCAGCATGCTGTTTTATCAAACGGAAAAAGTTGTCGATGCGCGTCCTGATATTATCCCGGTGATGCGTATTGGAATAGGAGTAGATGGCCTTCTTTACTTCTTCCTGCGAATAGGTTTGGCCAAAGCAGGTAGACCTGGACGCCTTTATTTTCCGCTCCCTTTTCATTACTTCCAGCCAGCCATAATAAGCACACCCGATAGCAATACCGTTGTCACCGGCGGCAGGCTGAATATACAAATCACCAACCCTGGTATTTTTCAAAATAAGGTTATTGGCTACCGCATTCAATGCTACGCCGCCGGCATAGCATAATTTGTTTCCCACTCCCCTGTTTAGCCGGTCTTCCACCAGGTATAAAATTGCCCTTTCTATCTCCTCCTGCATTTTATACGCAATATTGGCATAGTAGGTAAAGTTTCTTTTAAATTCACTATGCGTACCGGCCGGTCTGTTCAGTGACTTCATCAAATCATAGTTAATAAAAACCCGGCCGCCCCGCAGATGAAATATATCCTCCTTTATCACACCAGGATTCCCATATGGGGCAAGTCCCATCAGCTTTCCTACGTCACTCATATTCCTGAAGCAATAGTGACTGATAGCCTGATAGGCACTTCCCAGAGAATGCATGGTATAAGGTGCTACCGGCGCATTTTTATAGAAAACCCCGTAAGGGGAAAAATCTTTTATAACAGGTGTAAGGCACCCGTTCTGATAGGTATAAAAGCTATCTTTCTCAAAATACAAGTGGGATACATCTGCATGAATTTTTTCATTGTCAGGAATGAATGCTCCTTCCAGATCCATGCATTCGCAGAAAGGACTTCCCGATCCATCTATCACCAGTACATTAAAATCTCCCTCAAACGGGCTGGTACCAATGGTACTATAGGCATGCGCCAGGTGATGAGAAATGGTGACAACAGGAACTTTTACATCATCCGTAAAAATCCTGGGACCTTTGAAACTTCCATTACCATAATCGAAGCTTCCGCCATAAAGCGCATTCTGAACAACCAGGTCCACCTCATTTATGGTGATGCCTGCCGCATTCAAACAGTATTGAATGGCAGCGGTGTCATTCATTCCGTCATGCTTCTTCCTTGTTATCCTCTCCTTTTCAATAGCAACACAAATCTCCCCATCCTTTAACAGGCAGGCTGACCCATCGTGCGAAAGGTTTGTACCAAGTACATAAATTGGTTTACTCATACGATTTGATAAGTTATTGACTCTTCTATTTTGAAATAGCAGAGGATGATTTAATACAGTCCGTGATGATTTCCGCCATTTTCTCAGGATGCTGATCGATAAAGAAGTGCCCACCGGGCAAAATACTACCCTTAAACCCCGCCCTGGTAAATGCCTTCCAGTTGGTGATATTCCCGGCATTCTCCTCTTCGTTCCCCATGATAGCCCAGATAGGTGTATTAACAGGTGGAATCCTGCTTAGCTGGCAATTTTCAGATAAATGGAAGTCTGCTCTCAAAATGGGTAATATAAAATGCAGGAAGTCCCTGTTATCGAGCAACTCAGCCGGTATCCCTCCCATCTTCCTGATCGCTTCTATCAAATCCTTATCCGCCAGCAGGCTTTTAGTTTGCTGAGCTTTTATCCCCGGGCCGGCATTGCCGCTTACAATAAGATGCCCGGGCGACTCCCCTACCTCTTCCAGCATACTGCATACTTTAAATGCAAGAGAAGCGCCCATACTATGCCCATATAGCAGGAAACCGGGATACTCCACACTGTCCAATACCTTATTAAAAAGATCAAGGGCGGCGGCTTCAAAATCAACCAGAAGGGGTTCAGCCATCCGCCTGCCTCTGCCAGGCAATTCTACGGGAATAATATCTATATCCTCCAGCAAAGAGAGGATGGGCTTGAACGAATAGGAGCTTCCTCCGGCAAAATGTATAACAAATAACTGCGTTCCTGACATATGACTGAAATACGATGAAATAATTAATGATCTTTTAGTTTAACATCATCCACCAACCTGGAATAACACTGTTCCATAAACTGATTTATGTATTGAATAGAAAAGAGTTCCTGCGGACTGGCAGCAGTCCGTAACTGAACATGAACGGCATCAACGAACCGCGGCCAGAACAACCCGGCCTCCAACCCCAGGGCCCTCGCTTCCTCTGCATAAATATGGTACCCATTCACATTGTCAATCAGCCCGTCAACATCCCATACCGCTTTGTTATCTACTATCCATACACAATCCACGGCTTCTCCCCATTGGTGCCACGACAAGCCCGGTATTGCGTTGGTTAACTTTCTTCCGGCTTGTGGTCCCACCATAGCGATGCAGCTGGCGAGAAAGTATGCTCCCTCCTTTTCCAGTTCTTTCAACCTGCTGCTGACTTCCTCCTCAGATCTTGACTGCCTCCAGTATTTTGCCTGGACAATGGGATTACGGATACCTTCGAAAGGGCGCATTATCACGTTTCTGTCGAGGCATTTCCCGATCAATGCTTCAACCTTCACTTTGAATTCCGGAATAAGATGCTCCAGGTATTTATTTGACATATTTTTTTATTAGATTTCGGAGATTATTACATACTAAAAAAACAGACCCATAGGATTCAATCAACACACCATGAAACAATACCCTCTATCCCCAAGGCAACTGGAAGACTGGAAATATAATTATAACCTGAAGCCCGGTGTTCCACCCACCATCATGAGAATTGAAACTGATCTGGCCGGCATCGATATCGGCACACTGAAATCCGCCTTCTCTTCGTTAATACAAAAACATGAAAGTCTGCGCACCACCTTCCGGGTAATTGAAAACCAGGTTATACAGCAGGTAGAAGAACTTTCCGGCAAATTTGAACTGATGTATGTGGATGAATATACCCCTTCCTCTCTGCACACGCTTTCTGAAATGGTTATCAGGGAAATGAAGGACCTGGAAAACGGACCTCTGATCAGGGGAATAGCCTGTAAAAAAGAAGCCGGGCTTTACAGGCTACACATTATCGTCCATCACATCATTTCGGACCAGTGGTCTGTCAACATCATCAAAAATGACCTGCAGCAATTGTACCTCAAACATGCCAACAACCAGGTAACACATTATGAAATACCATCCGAACAGCTCGGAGCCTATATACTTTCCAAAACAGCGTTCTACAATGAACATCACGACAACGTAATCAGGTACTGGGAATCAAAACTGCAAACAAAAAGCTGGCATTCAGACTATGATATCATTCACCGGAACCTGCTGTCACCTCCGCCAGCCGAACAGGCTTTTCCATGGAAGGGACTGACAGGCACAGACCTTATCGCAAACCCCACGGGAGAAGCATATACTGCTGCTATCAGCGAACATCTCTACGAACGGCTACAGCAACTTCGCTATAATGAAAAATCCAGCATGCTGAATATCCTGCTTACTGCCATTAACCTGCTAGGTGCAAAGCTGACCAATAACCGGCAAATACTGATACAATGTCATCATGCCTGCCGGCAGGAAGCTATTACCGCGAATATCATAGGCAACTTACTGGGTAAGCTGCTTATTTTTACCGACATCCATCCTGATGAAAGCATTTCAGCGTTGATGAACCAAACAAGCCACCGTTACCAGGAAGCAACCTCTCATATTATATTCAGTTCAGAAAAACTAAATCCTCTTGAGCTCACTACAGGCAACTTCCTGTTCTTTAACTTTCTGCCAAAGGAAATGCAGAATAACTCCCTGTATAATTATAAAGAACCCGCCTTTAGCAGCAATGTCTGGGCAGAATCTCCTTTAGTTTGCCAGGCGTTTGAATACAAGAATACCGTGGTGCTGAAATGGTCTTATCATCTTCAATTTTTCAACCGGACACTTATTGAACTCCTGGCAGCGCAATTTGAAGAGATACTGGAGATGATGACCGGCGATAGTCAAACCGATGTTAAAAGCTTCTTAAATAACCTGGATTAGGTCAGGGGAATACCTGCCCTGCGTTGCTCCAGTTCAAAATTGAGATCTCTTGCGGTACATGACATAAACACTTCCGCTTCCGGGATGTTGTGCTTTTGGAGGAAATATAACTTGTTGTGATGCTCCTGACGCAGTTTCTCCGTTGTGTCACTGAAATGCGGGCAATGCAGTGAAGCTGCTTTCCTGTTCAGTACAAAGCGAACATTATTCTTGTAGATACGGTAGCCCAGATCGATATCCTCCACGCCCCATCGTTGATCATAAGCAGTATCAAACACACCGGTCCGTTGCAATTCACCCGATCTCACGGACAAATTTCCAGTCCAAAACATAGCCCATGGCGCCTGCAGGGCCATAATATCATCACCACAGGCAGCATAAACGGATTCCCTGATATCCAGGTATTTATCTCCGGCAATAAACCTGTTGATCGTATCCCTGGGGTTCAGCAGATCAATCTCTTTCAAAAGGGTTTCACCGGGATCATATACTTCTTCAATACCCAGCACATAGCCGATCACGACCACGTTCTGGTCTGCGTGCGACGCCAGGTGTGCGCTGATACAGCCGGGATCCAGTACAATGCCGGAATCAATAAACAACAGGATCTCTCCTTCTGCATTGGCAATTCCCAGGTTTCTGGCCGTTGCCACCCTGTAGCCGTCATCCTCCTGGAACAGGTACTTCAATGGAAAATTGCCCTCGTATTTACTGACAGTCTCCCTGGTGTTATCCGAGGACCCGTCATCCACTACAATCACTTCAAACAGGGATTTATCCAGTGTCTGGGCATTGATACTCATTAATGTGTAGTCTAACAGATATGCCCTGTTGTACGTTGGAATAATAATACTGATGCTGGGCGCCTTTTTGTTCATGATGCTATATTTAACTTGTTTTCAAAGCGAAAGACGGGTGATTGTTCAATTTTTTTCCACCAAGATCCGTCAGGCGTTTCGACCAGCGTTGCACATCCGAATGCCTGACTTTCAGGTAAAGTTTACGATTCCTCGCTTCCTGATCCTGTACAGACATCTCCAATGCCTGATCTATCGCATTGTCCATGCTGTTGTAAGAGTAAGGATTTGTAAGTACTGCTTCATGAAGCTCAACAGCAGCGCCAACAAACTCAGACAAGACGAGTACGCCTTTCCCACCTTTTTTCACGGCGAGGAACTCTTTACACACGAGGTTAGTGCCATCCCGCAACGAGGGTACCCACATAATATCTGTAGCGGAAAACCAACTCACCATTTCCTCAAAAGAAAGGGCTGCTTCCGAATAAATAACCGGGGTCCAGTCTGCGGCGCCATGAGCGCTGATAATCCGGGCCACCTGTTGCCTGATTTTTATCTGAAACTGATCATAAGCGGTTATGCCGGCCGCCGGTTGCACCGCTACGAGAGACAGCACCACTTTACCTTTTAATTCCGGCCGCCTGTCCAGCAAACGGCTGTAGCACTCCAACAGTTTATCCATTCCTTTTACATAATCCATTCTTGAAGCCGCGAAAATCAGTATCCTGTCTTTGAACTGGCTCCTGATAGCTGATACGCTGCTTTTTATGCGCCGGTTTTTAAGTAGCTGGTCAATACGGGCACAACTCGTACCCACCGGGATAGCATCCAGCTGAACGGTTCTGTTATCAAACAACACTTTCGATGTTACTACAGGCTCGCTCAGGGCGTTACCGGATTGCGAAAAATAAGGTGTTACCTTCTTACGTTGCTTAATCGAAATATTGGTCACTGATTTGGCTACCGCTATAAAGTTCTCGATGTACCTGGGGATAGAGAAAACGATATGATTACAACATAACAGGCTTTCTATGATTTTTTCCCTCCATGATATAACATTGAAGATATCCGGTCCGGGGAAAGGCGTATGGAGAAAAAAAGCAATTTTCACATCCGGCGCCTTCTTTCTTATAAAGTATGGAGCAAGCCACAAATTATAATCGTGGATCCAGACAGTGGTATTGCTATCGGCTTCTTCTAATGCAGCCTCAGCAAACCTTTTGTTGATCATTACAAAATTTTCCCAGTTGATCTTCTGGCAGTCAAAGTTTTCGTGGAATGAATGCAGTATGGGCCAAAATCCTTCCTTCGATGTTTTATGATAGAAGCAATTAAGCTCTTCTTTTGTAATAAGCACCCGTTTAAGCGTACAAGCCGCCGCTGCTTCCGGCATATCAATCCTTTCATAAACCGGAACGGACGGGCTATCCACGAATTCACTTCCGGCAATCCACATGCCATCAGGCACTACAGAAAAAAATCCCTTCAGCAGGGGAATAATACCATTTGGTTTACCAGCATCCCGCCTGTAAATGGTGCTGCCATTAACCATCACCTCTTCATATGGCTGACGATGATACAGCACTATTATTTTTCTCTTCATAAATGGTAAAAAATTTGAGTATTACATGCCATCAGATCCTGCTGAATGAGGAGGCTGGTATTTCCACGGAAATGGAGTGGTTAAGCACCGGAATTTTTACCCCAAATCTTGTTTTTCCTTTCTTTTGAAAAATAACACCTTCTATTCCAATGAAAGGTCCTTCTGTGATCAGCACCTTATTGCCACTTTGCAGTTCCTGCTCAACTGTCACCTCCGGTTCAATCATTAGTTTTTTAATGGTGTTTATCTCCTTTTCCGATACAACAACAGGCTTTCCATCAAAGGCCACGTAACGTGATACCCCCGTAATATCCAACAACCTGAACCTTGCCTGTTCTTCCACATATACAAAAACGTAATTCGGGAAAAGCGGTTCATCGACAATCTTTCTCCTGTCGCTCCATTGCTTGACAACTTTTTTTGTAGGCAGAAAACAGTGAATACCTATCTTTTTGGATTGATTGAGAATTCGCTTCTCATAGTGTGGGTATGTGTAAACGACATACCAACTGCATACAGTTTGCTGAAGTGCTAATTCGCGCATAGGGTGTATTTTAAGCTGTGTAAATGAATATGCTGGCAAAGAATAACGCTACCGGCAAATTGAGTCAATCCCCATTTTTGATGATGGAATATAGGTGGGTTATCAAATATAGCAGATGGATTAACTAACGGTACTTTTACTTACTAATCGCGTTTATTCAATAATGGTCTTTTACGTGGCAACAATTTTTAGTACATACGTGATTTTTAACTGTACTTCTTTCTCAACAGCTTGTTCTCAAGCGATTGCATAATCAGAAAACAGGTCAATACAAATACAGCAATAAACAGCATACCGGGCGTAGCAATGGAGGCCAATGGGACCGTATCCATACCTATCCACCCTATCATGCTCACAGCCAGCAATACGCCAATAACGGAGAGGGAAACTACAATAACAAGTTCTTCCCGGCCTGTCTTCAATTTCTTACCGGATGCGGCTAATGCGGCGGTAACATTCCGGGCAAAATCCGGTGGAGGATCAGCTTCAGGCAGTTTTTTCAGTTCATCAAATAATAACTGGTACAGTTTTACATCTGCACTGAATCGGGGATCATTGCAAGGCGCCTGTTCACCGGCCCCCTCTCCCTTTTCTTCCAGCATTCTCTGGATACTTTCATCGTTTGTATTGCTCATACTATATCCTTTTTTAAACTACCCGTTAATTTATCCTTCAAGAGCTTCCTCGCTCTGAAAAGATAACTCTTTATCGTTCCCAATGGCATTCCTGTTATCTGCGTAATTTCCTCATAAGAAAATTCGTTCAGATGATATAATACGATCACTGTCCGGTACTGTTCCGGCATCTGATCTATTAGCTGATTCAGATAAGCTGCTACATCTTTTCTATCTAAAAGTTCTTCCGGGTTTTCGCTGGCCTGCTCAATGGTTTCTATTTCTGTGATTTTTTGTCTGTGTTCCCTTCGTTGTTTTCTATTATGGTTAACAGCGGTAACCCAGGCAATGCGGGCTATCCAGGTTGACAGTTTCGACTGAAATTTAAAGCTACCCAGATGACGGTACACCTTGATGAATACTTCCTGACAAACATCTTCTACTTCTTCCCTGTTTGTTACTATTTTACCTGCTATAAAAAACACAAGCCGCTGATACTCCTTCACCAGTATCTCAAATGCATGTAAATCACCCTTTAAGATAACAGGAATCAGTTCTTTTTCATCAACCATAATTTCTCTGGAATTCGGCGTTGGTGGGTATGGGTATCATCATATGGATATTATTGATTAAAGTCTTCATTGGATACATCATCATTCTTAATTCCACGCTTATTCTTCCTGATCGTTTCTCTGAGTTTTCCGAAATTATAATTTAAGTTAAAACTAATTGCTCTGAAATACAACCGTCTGGTAATATTTTGTTCAAAATCATTTCCAAAAGTGCTTCTGATGTCGTTCCGGAATTTACCAAAAGGGTTGATGAGCGCGGCTGACAGGGACAGTTTATCATTCAGCAGGGATTTTGTTAAGCCAAATGAAGATGTAACAACGGAATTAGAAGTCCCCTGAAAGGTTACTTTCGGACTGATCACATTTACATTACTGCTTACGCGCCATCCCTTATCAAACTTATACCCTGCTGACCCGGCAATAGTATACATGAAACCCTGATTATCAATATTGGCTCCTTTGGAAACACTTTTTGTCCATATATAAACGAAATTATTATTCAGGGTTAAGCTCAATCGCTTCGTTGCAGGATAGCTGATATTCAGGCTTCCGCTTAATCCCTTGCCGCTGCCGGCGTTTTCAAATCTTGTCCGCACTACATTTGTTTCCGGAATAAAAAATGATACCGGTATCGCCAGTTTATTAAAATAGGCATAGTCCACACCTGTTACAATGACCACTTTACCGGAATAAGTGTATCCCAGCTGAACGCCGTTGAGCAACGCCGGGCTGAGCTCCGGATTACCGGTATGTTCCACATTAGGATTAGAACGGTCTATAAAAGGATTGAGCTGGTTCACACCCGGGCGCTTTATCCGCTGCCTGAATCCCAGCGTCATCATACTTTTCTTACTTAACTTCTTGCCAATGGAAATTGCAGGCATCACATTAAAGTAATTCTGCTTAACATTTGAGGCGTTGGAAATAAAGTCTGCATCAATAGTAGTTTGTTCAATCCGCACCCCTCCTTTAAATGACCAGCCATTAATTCCATACTCATATGTGTTGTAAGCGGCCAGTATATTCTGCCGGTTGCGGAGTACGTTGCCGAGGCTGGTATCCTGGTTAAAATCACCTGTTAAATGGTCAAATATACTTGTTTGAAAATCCCCCTCGTTCTTTCTGAAAATAGCTTTCACTCCTGACTCGACAGCCACTTTACCTATAGTGAACAC
The DNA here is from genome assembly GCF_051362515.1 of Chitinophaga sp. ARDCPP14. Classification (NCBI taxonomy): domain Bacteria; kingdom Pseudomonadati; phylum Bacteroidota; class Chitinophagia; order Chitinophagales; family Chitinophagaceae; genus Chitinophaga; species Chitinophaga sp. ARDCPP14. The sequence continues at coordinate 348,687 of NZ_JBKIXB010000005.1, forward strand.
GTAATCCACCTGCACTGTTTGCTCTGAGGCGCTTTGCCTGTTCGATTGTTTATAATCTGATAACGGGTAGTTAATGGTATCTAATACTGATACATCTGTCTGCTGCCTCGAGTCATATGTAAAATAACGATAAGAAAATGTCAGCAGGTCTTTTTTATTCCTTTTGAATCCAAGCTGATAATTCAGGGAAATATCTTTTCCATTACCATGTGTTTCTCCCTCCCCGGCTATATCGTACCCTTGCAGATAGCCATCACTTGCCGTCAGCACGGATTGTTGCTTATTATTATCCTTATCCTTGTTGCCATTGATATTCAGCTGCACCGATACCAGGTTAAGACTGTCCGCTTCATAACTGATTTCCGCACCAATATAACCATTGTTGCTATTGGATTTCTGTGTTCCGTTCTGAAGCAGATGGTCTTTTTTGGCGCCGGTCGCCGATCTGTCTATCGTAGTTTCCGTTTCCGGGGAATTATAAATACTGGCGGCGCCGGAAGCTGATATGCCCCATTTCCCACTTTTCAGGGAAAGGGAGCCGCCCATTCCGGGACCACCCACCGGGGTACGCCCGTTGAGGTTGATGGTGCCTTTGTATCCATCCGCCGGGCGTTTGTTGGTGATGATATTAATGATTCCTGCAAAGCCTTCACCGTCATATTTTGAGGAAGGCGTTGTAATCACTTCAATCCTTTGAATAGTGGAGGCTGGCATGGATCGCAGAATGGCTTTCGGATTTCTTTCTGCCATACTGGAAGGTTTACCGTTGATCAGTATTTTGTACCCTGCATCTCCATTCAGCAAGATATTATCATCGGCATCCAGCGAAATATGCGGTACTTTCCGCATCATCTCCAGCACATTACTGCCCTTACTATCCGGATCGGCCTGCAAGTCATAAGAAATGCCGTCAATTTGCTGGGTAATGATGGGTTTCTCCCCGGTCACCTTTACTTCTTTCAGGGTACTTGATGCTCTTACAATACTTATTTTGCCGAGCCCGGCATGTCCGTTTGCCGCAGCCAGGTTTACCTGGAGCGTTTGCTTACGGAAACCCATAGCCATTACCGTTAATGAATAACTGAGCGGTTTCAAATCAGAAAATATAAAAGAACCGTCTTCCTTCGTCACGGCAGCCTTAATAATACCGGTATCGTTTTTTAATCCGATAGTGATATAAGCAAGAGGTGATCCTGTAGCAGAATCAACCACAACACCAGTAATTGTTGAATCATTCAGGGGAGCCTGACCAAATACGGGTAACACAAACAAGCAACATACAGTAAAGAACAAACAGGTTTTCCGGGTTAATTTATTCATTGCCTTGAGTTTAAAACTGATGATGAACAAATTACCTGTCCTTTTGTACGATGAAATAATAAAGCCCAAAACCCAATGCAATGAAAATAGCCTCGATACCATATGGCACCGGGGATTCAGCATCAGCAAAAGAAAGGAACCCGATCACCACCAGGCCCAGCCCTCCAAAAAAGAGCACCAGCGCCCATTTAAGTGCCTCGCGGCGGGAAGCAGACAGCTGCCCGAGAAGCTCTGCTGCGGCAGCATCTGTTATACCTGAATCTATAATATGTTTTTTTAGCTTATAGTTGAAATAAGCTACTATCACCACCGCAATTGTTATGAAAAGCGCTACCGGTAAAAGAAATACCAAAGTTTTAGGATGCATGTCAGTTCGTTTATAAAATGATCTTCCCCCAGTAGACACCCATAAAACCTAAAAAGTTGCAGCGTTCACAAATTTCTTTTTTGTGGTTAAAAGTACAGGGGAATGCTCCCGTCAGATTTCCTGTTTACCAGCTCCTGTAAACGGATTTTCAGCCAATGCCTCCCTGATAAGAGCCCGGGCAAAAGATGCCGTGGAATCGACTATAATCATCTCATCTATCGTACTTTCTGTAAATACCAGGGACAAGTCCGTGCAACCCAGGATAATGGCATCCACCTGTTGCTGTTTGAAATAACTGAGTGCCTGCCCGCTCCATTGCTTTACCTGGTGTGTTATATTACCAGGACAAGCTTTGATACCATCGCGGGGATCATAAATCATTCTATGGATAATATCATTCTGAAAACGGGCATCCGGTATCACCACTTCAAACCCCATTGTTTCCAGGACGGTTTTATAAATACCGGATCTGTAAGTACCATTGGTGGTCATGAGCCCGATACGCCGCACGCCCAGCAGGTTATCCTTAATATGCCGGCAGGTTTCAAAAGGCATATTAAGCAAAGCAATACGACTGTCGGGGTGTTGTATCCTGCCGGCAATAACATCAAATATGGCGGGCGAATACACTGTATTGCAAGCCAGGCCCACCACCTCCGCGCCGGCAGCCTCCAGTTTCCGGATCATCTTAACAATACTGTACGCAGGGTTTACTGAGATATATCCGTCCAGGTATTGGGTCCTGTCGCCGATAGCATCGGGAAATGACATCAATATAACCGGCAAATGTTCCTGGTCAAGCGTTGCGGGCGTCATCAGCAGAATGCTCTTAAAAAGGGCAAGCCCTGCCTCAGGCCCCATTCCGCCTACTATACCAATTACCTTGTTTCGTCCGGGCTTCATATCTGTTGCAATAAATATTATAAATGTAATTTCCCGATCAGTTCTGCAGCCGGCGCTTCCTGCCGGAAACCGGCACTGCTGATACTTACCTGCCTGATCAGGGCTTCCTTTACCTCTTCCACTTCAATTAGCTTCATACAATCATTACCCAGCGGGCATGACCGGCCCCACAAATAATGAAAGCAGGGAGAACACGCCACGCCTTTATAAATATTAACATTGTTTTCATGTCCCCAGTGCTGGGGACTGGTATCTCCAAACAATACCACACCTGGCAGATTGAAAGCATTGGTTGCATGCGCAAAGCTTGATTCCACCCCTACAAATGAAGTGGCATATTTAAGCTGGCAAAGTGTTTCGCGAAGCGATAATTTACTCCTCCAGTCAATGGCTCCTTCCACGGTTGGTTCATTTGGCATCCCAATCTGGATAAACGTCAGCTCCGGTAACTCTTTTACCAGGCGGTTCCATTTTTTAATATCCCATAAATGATTGACGGAGCATTTGGAATAGGTATGAATAAAAACAACGTTTTTAAAATGCCTGATCCGCTCCCTGGCCTGTTGTTCCTCCGCTGCTGTGAAAAACAGCTGTATCTTACGATCCCCACTCAGCTTCACATCGAAAACATCAGCCGCAACTTCTTTATAATTCTTTTCGTATATCCATGTAGCCGGAACATGGTTCAGATACATGTGATAATACTTTCTGTCTTTGATCCACTTTTTCCTTTTAAAAAGATATACAAACAAGTGACGGGGATACCTCCACATGGATGTAACATGCAATTCCCTCAATGAATCAATATGAGGATTGTTCAGTAACACCTGCTTATGTCCCGGATGAAAGTGCTGGTAGTACACGATGATCCTTGAGTGGGGATTTTCCTCTTTGAGGGCTTTCAAAGCGGGGGTACAGAGCATCAGATCACCGATACCACCCCAGGTAACTACAATAATTTCTTCACGCATTTAAAATCCAGTTCAATTGTTCTAAAGCTGCTGTACATACCTTTTTATTCTGGTCCAGTACCCTTGACCGGAACTGGCATCTGTCAAGAAACGGCCGGGAGAGTTCCTTCTCTATCTCGTGGTTAATGAGCGCCAAACGGGTTTTCACTTCATCAGCCCTCGCCGTGATTTCTTCATACGTCCTGGTCTTCATAGAAAATAAAATTGCCGGTGTATTAATCATTTGAAGCGGCTCCGCTGCTGCTGCCGGAATAAACGGCCTGCTTCTGAAGCTCCTTCTCACATTTCCTCAAATTAAAATCCAATGTAAATTCTTCTGAATGGAGGGCTTTTGCTTTGAGAAAATCCTGGTAGGCCGCGTTAAAATCTTTCTGTTTCATATCCAGTGTGCCCAGCAGGTAGAAAGCCCTGGATGCATCCGGGTACAGGATGGTATTTTCCGTTAGTAATTTCCGGGCTATGGCAGTATCTATTCCTATAAAAATATGTCCCAGCTCATTCAACGTATTAACACCCAGCTTTTGTTCGCTCTTCAATCTTCCTGCATCTGCTATCATCGCATCCCCTCCTGCCTGCTTGTACTTTTTCAGCAATGTAATGGCATTACTGGGATACTGCTCATAGTATTGTTTGGCAAACTCCGATTTGATATCCAGCCGGACAGACATATCCACGAGTCGCTGCGAAATAAGCTTACCCCGGTCAGAGTTGGTCATAAATATTATTCCCCGTTTATGAACAACAGAATAGAAAACCTGGCATTTATAACCGGGATTGCTACCTCCGTGTGCGATGATGGTATCTTTTGGCGTATAAATAACTTCATATCCTCCTCCGAAGTAATGGTTGGGAGGAAAATAATCATCCAGGCTGGTCGTTTTGTGCAGGATATCGTTTATGCGATCCCGTGATAAATATTTACCATTGAACATGCCTATCAGCAAATGGGCGTAGTCCAGGGCAGTAGTGTTAACGCCCCCGGCCGGAAAAACCGACTTATTTTTCCATTTGGGAATTTTTCTCTCCAGCACATCATGTCCATTTGAATAATTACCCGGAACACTATCTTTAAAACTGGTAAAGGTCCTTTCCAGCTCCAACCGGGATAAAACCATCCTTTTTTCAATATCCTGGTAAGGCTCTTTGAGTATGGTTTCAATTACCCGGGCGAGGTAATGGAACCCTTCCCCGGAGTAAATAAATTTCTCACCCGGGTTGGAAACAATATCGAGGGTATCGGGATTAAAATCGGATTTCCAGTTCTCAATGCCGGAGCAATGACCCAGAATCATCCGGGGAGTTATCAGGCGATAACGCGCATCATGTTTAAGCCGCTCGTACTCCAGGTACTGGTACATGGGCTTATCCAGGTCAAGCTTATGCTGATCCACCAACTGGTATACCATGAACAACATGAAATTTTTCGACAGTGAACAGGCCTCAAAAAGAGTTTCATCATCTACAGTTTCCGGCTGCCCCGACTGCTTGTAACCATAGGTATGGTAAAAAGCAACCTTATTATTCTCGATAACGGCCAGGGATACACCGGGAATCCCCACCTCTTCCATCATGTGGCTTACTTCAGCATTAAATGCATTGATATTCACCTTTCTTCCATCGGTTTTAAAGTATTTCGGTGATTGACCCAGGCTATACTGAAAACAAGCGGTGAGCAATAACATTGATACCATCGTTGCATTCAAAACCTTCCGGGCATATGCCGCTGAAAAATCAAATATTCTCATAAAAAATAATAAGATGAATGATTACGTGGAGCCGTTTAGAATTTCTCTATTTTCATCGTGAGAGATGTAAAGGAACGTTCGTCATTATAAATTTCCAGCTTGCCATGTTCCATTTTCAGGATCTTATCCGCCACATCGAAATAATGGTCATCATGAGTAATGGCTATAACGATCTTTCCCGCTTCCCTCATTTGTGGCAGCAGTGTTCTGTAGAAAAAATTACGGTATGCAGGGTCCTGATCCGCTGCCCACTCATCAAAGAGGTAGATGGGGGCATCTTCCAGGTAGCATTGCAACAGCGCCAATCGCTTTCGCTGCCCGCCAGACAGGTTAATAGTGGTGTATTTGTTATCCAGGATACCGACGATATTTTCGAGGTTCAGCACCCGCAGGTATTTTTCTATCTCATTTTTCTTACTGACAGTGTCAATATTGTACAGTTTTCCAAAGATGTACAACGGGGAAAATACTGCAGAATAGTATTCGCTCAGGTCGCAGCTTTTAAGCTCTTTTTCATTAATAGTGATCGTTCCTTCAGAGGGCTCATATAAACCCGTGAGCAGTTTAGCCAACGTGGATTTACCACTGCCGTTTCCCCCAATGATAAAGAGTATTTCCCCGCTCTTCACTTCAAGATCAATGGCTCCTACCTGGAACCCCTCCTGGCTGTTATAGGCAAACTTCAAACCCTGTGCCTTTATACTCATCACTTCGGGCTCCAAAGGAGGGCAAAGTTCATGTAAGTCGAGATTGGAGGGTATTTCGGACAAAAATTGCTGGATCCGGTTCCAGGCAATCCTCAACTGTAATATAGAAGGTGCTGCCGTCAGTAACCTGTTTACCGGTCCGATAAGATATAAAAGTACGATCACAAAATTCATGATGGTACCTGACTTAGTATCTGTAAACAAACGCGGGATAATAAATGCCACCGTACCCAGTAAAAGTATCAGCATGGACTCTCCCAGCAAAGAGGCATAGAGGAAACGCATGGCTGCGAATGATATTTTCTGGCGATAGCTATCCGCTGCATCTGTAATGTCCTTATAGTACTCCAGCTTCTTTTTCCGTTGCAGGGAGATCTCTTTAAACCCGTCGATCATGCCATTGGTCAGTCGCATAAAAATATTCCTGGTATCACGGGCTTCTTCATAATATTTATTGGTGCTTTTGCTGACAAAATAATAGAGCGTCGCCAACGCAATAATGAGTATCAATGTCATGAGTGTTGCCCAGAAAACCATGGTAGCCAGGTACAGGAAGGCGACCACAGCAGTGAATACACTGGTCACCAGCGTAATGGCCATATTGGAAGAATTGCCGATGGTGTCCACATCATCATTTACAGAGGTGTATACCCTTCCCCTGTCCATGTTTTCAAATTTCTGGTAAGAGGTAGAAAATATTTTCTCAAAGACTTTAATCCGCAGTTCAAATCCGATACCCTTGGAGAGCTCAATTAAACTGGATTGCACAAACTTCCTCCCGAACATATGCACAGCAACAGTTAACAGGAAATAAAACACCAGGTACTGTAATTCTACTTTACTGTTAATGGCAGATACAATCAAGAGTATCAATACCATGTTAGACATTCCGGACACGATGCTTACCAGCAATATTTTGGGAATCACCCGTTTGTACTTATTCTGTTGCGGGAACAGCAATGTGATAAAGTATGCCAGGTAGGTTGTCACCAGCGATAATAACGCAAGACCTACCATTGCCACAAAACTAACCGGGCTCCAGACAATAACGGGCTGCCAGCTCATCCCTAACAGGGCGTGCGGTAACATATAAAATCCATATAAAAATGGCAATGCCAGCACAATTGAAAGTCCTATCCGTCCCACAGTGTTGATGTTCCCTCCCTCCAGGCGCCTTGTGCCGGTGAATATCTGGTATATCACCATTCCCGTGAAGCCCAGCAGCACCAGCAGGTAGATACACAGTGCCGCACATACAATGCTATAAGCTTTATCATTACCATCTGCAACCGTAAATTCCCTGTCTCTTATTTCTTTTGACACCAGGTCCAGCAGTGAGGCGCCAATAATACGCGTAGCGCCGCTGTTTGAATTGGCCATCACTACTACACCGGTTCTTTCCCCAGGATCAAATGCAGCGTAAGAAGTATAGTTAGGGTTCAGTCCCCCGTGATAAACAGCCCCATCCCCCATCAATGAAACCTGCCAGCCCATTCCATAGGAAGACATATCATGTATGGGCACAGTCACGTCCCCTTCATGCGTTTTTGCTATCAGCGGATAAAGATTTGAAGGTTGCAGCCCCATTTGCAGCTTCAGCCACTTCGCCATATCCCGTATATCGGATATGATGTATCCCGCCGCATTATTTCCCCTATACACAGGTGCATCATATCTCCGGGGTTTAAAGAAGCCAATCTTATAACCGGCAGACATAAAGGTGCTGTCTTTCGGCGCACCAATAGTAGTTTGGGTAAGACCGAGGGAATCCAATACATTTTTCTGCAGATAATCCTCAAAGGAACCTCCGCTGCGCAGCGCAATAATGTAAGCCAGTATATCATAGTTCACTGTGGCGTACTCGAAGTACAGACCCGGCTTATTCGCCAGTTTGACGCCGGAAAGATTCCGTATGGTCCTTTCCAGGGCGTTGCTGCTATCACCTTCCGGAATAAGTGAAATTGTTTTCCAGGGTAATCCACTCGTATGATGCAATAAATGCCTGATTTTTATTTGCGCCGGCCTCCCGTTGTAACTCACCTCAAACCAGGGCAGGTAGTCCCTGACATTCGCATCCAGGTCGAGCAATCCGGCCTGTTGCAGCTTAAGTGCCGCCAATGCAGTGAAAGCCTTGCTGCATGAACCTATCTGGAATAATGTGGCGGGGGTGACCGGTGTTTTTTTATCCAAATCAGCAAACCCGTAGTTCCTGAAAACGGTTGTATTCCCCGAGATAATAGCAACACTGAGTCCAGGAATGCTGCCGTCTTTCATCAGCTTACTCACAATGGAGTCTACCGCATGTAATGGAATAGTGTCAGCCCCGGGGCCGGCAAAACAAAGGTGGCCGGAGTATACCAGTAAAAAAACAAAAACCGGTATAGGTCTTAAGGCAGTCACGATAAAAGATGCGATGAATTTGCTCATTCTGCTACTTTGTGCGGTGAGGTTTGGCTAACTTTTTCAGCAATCTGTTTCAGGGTACAGTTAAAATATATACTGAAAGGGAGATCCACATTAAATTGTTTCTTCATTCTTTCGTTATTGGTCACCAGTAACAACGAGTGTCCGCCCAAACCAAAAAATGTATCATTTAGTGTCACCTGTTCCAGTCCCATCAATTCCTTCCATATCAGTGCAATCTGTTTTTCCACAGCTGTTTGTGGCTGAGCGGCTTCGTCTATCACAATGGCCGATCTTTCCAGCAATGCAGGAATGGCATCCCGGTCCACTGTTCCAGCCGCTGTCAATGGCAGGTGTCCAAATTTTATGACGTCGGTAGGCATCAGATGCCTGGGTAGCTGGCTTCTCAAATACTTTTTAATCTTTCCAACAGTGACCGACTTATCAGGCAGTTCCACCAATGCCAGCAGCCGCTTGCCAGGTTGCTGATTCCCGGGAATAATGACTACAGTATTGGTTACCTCTCCATGCCGCATGATCACAGCTTCAATTTCTGATAAGTCTGCCCGGTGCCCGCTCAGCATCAGCGGCCCGGCTTCCCTTGCGGAAAATTCAATTCCTTTCTCCGCTAAGTATCTTGCCTGCCAGGGAGTTTTGATTACACTTACTTCCAGTTCCGGAAGTGGAAAATATAGCTGGTGGCACAGTTCTTCTTCCGTCAGATAATCACTCGCCAGGCCGGTACCGCCTATACACAAACTGCCATATAAGCCATCTGCCTGTAATTTGTTGTTCCTGTCAACGGTGTATAAAGCAGCTCCCGGTAAAGCCTGGTATAGTATCCTCGCATTTGTGGTGCCAGGTGCAGGAAGCGTACGTCCGCAGGCAAAAATTGCATACTCCGGTACTCCAAACATGTCTTCCAGCAGGATGCCCGTATTCAGCTGGCTGAATTTGCGGACAGGATCTGCCCACGCGCCCATACCGGTGAGAAAGATATGCTGAAGGGATTTAATTTTCTCCCGTCCCCGGCGTGTTAGCACGTCAGTAAACACATTGAATACCGGCGCTTCAAAATGTATGTGTGTGATGCCATAAACCTCTATCCAGCTTATGATCTTATCTATTTCGCTTTCGTTTTCCGGAGGGAGAATGGACAAGCATCCTCCTGATAAACACCAATTGAATATCTCCTGCAGGGAAGATTGCAGACTGGTATTCGTCCTTAATAAGTAGCCGCCTGTTTCCTGTACAGGGTATGTATCCTGCATTCCTGCGAGGGCGCTGAAGAGTGCCTGGTGACTGAACATGAATCCAACAGGATTTGATAAAGATTCCAGGCTATACATCACGTATGCCAGATCATCGGCGGTTACACCGGATGCCGGTGGAAGTTCCCTGCATTCCAATATGGAGGTCCACTCCTGCTGTATGTTAAGGACCTTTACATTTATAGCTGAAACATCGAACGTGGTGTTCCCCGTTATTAAAACCCCAACACCCGCCTTGCTGATAAGCGTACCGGAAATACCGGGAGGATAAGCGGGATCCAATGGAACAAAGGCTGCACCGGTTTTGAGAATGCCTAATATAGTGGGAACCAGGTATTCATCCCGCTCCATCATTACACCAACCAGCATCGATTTCCCGAGACCTGTATTTTCTTTAAGGTGATATGCGATCTGACTGGAGATGCGGTCAACATCCGCATAACTCCAGGAAACATCCTTGTATCTTATAGCGGTTTTTTCCTGAAAACGGCTAACGGATTTTTCGAACCGGGAGAGAATCGTTTCTGTTGGCACACTATTCCCATTTCCGGGGAAACGACCCAACAGCGCTTTCCGTTCGTCTTCGCTGACTACATCAATATCGGCAATTTTAATGTCAGGATCTGCTACCACCGCTGCTACTATTTTTCTGAAGTAAGCGGCAAATTTCAAGATAGTTTCCGGTTTGAACAGGCTATCCTGGTAACCAATAGCCAGTCTTATTTCACCATTATTTTCAAACGCAGTTAAAGACATATCAAATTCAGCTACAAGATGGCTGGCTTTGTAGGAGGATATTTTTAAATCAGGAATGACAAACCTGGTTTCTTCAAAATTCTGAAATACGAACATGACATCATACAATGCGCTGTGCGCTCTTGCCCGCCTGATCTTTAATCTGTCTAATAACCGGTGATATTCATAGGATTGATTCTCCAGGAAAGCGAATGTCCTTTCCTTCACCTCATTCATGAACTGCCGGAAGCTTAGTTGTTCTGCCGGAAAATTTCTGAAGGGCAGTATTTTAACAAACATGCCCAACATATGCTGCAGGTCACTATGATCCCTTCCCGATGCGGGGATACCGATCATGATATCTTCCTGGTTAGTAATTTTTTCAAGCAAAATATTGTAAACGGAAAGCAGTACAATGAACAAAGTAGCCCCTTCTTTATCGGCAATTGCCTTGAGATGACCGGTATGTTCCTCTTCAATTCTGAAGTTGACGTTTCCTGCATGATTGTTCTTTTGTTCCGGCCGTTCAAAGTCAACCGGCAAATCTAATTGCGGCATGTCCCTGGAAAGCTCCTGGTACCAGAAATCATTCTGCTTGTCCATTTCGGCCCTTCTCTCCTCTGTATCCAGCCATTCCACATAATCCTTATACTGTAAGGTTAACGGCGCGAGTGTGCCATTATTAAACAATGTCTTGAATTCCCTGATAAATATTCCCCAGGACGTACCATCCATTACCAGGTGATGGGTATCCACTACCAGTACATGCTTTTCCGGTTGCACTTCAATTAATGCTACTCTTAACAACGGTGCGCGGGAAAGGTCGAAACGTGCGATGACCTGCTGCACCAGCTGTTTAACATCTTCCTCTGCTGCCACATAATGTGTTATGGTAAGCGCGGCACTATCTGCAATCTGCTGCACCACCTCTTCCCCTATCACCTGGAAAGAAGTACGGAATGCCTCATGCCGGGCTACCAGTTGCTCCATTACCTGTTTCAACTTGTCTTTATCCAGGTTTCCTTCCATCACCACTACCCTGGGCATGTTGTAAGCGAGGGTCTGTTTGTCGTATTCTGAGAAATAGTATATCGCTTTTTGTGCCGGCGAGAGACTATAATAAGGCTTGGGGGTTGCTTTGGGCACACGGGATACCTGCATTGCCCCCACCTGCCGGATATACTCCGCCAGGCTGGCAATCACGCGTCTTTCAAAAATTTCTTTGAGTGGCACCTCTGTTCCCAGCTCGCTCAATATTTTGTTCACCAGTACAGTTGCCCTCAGCGAATGTCCTCCCAGGTCGAAGAAGCTGGAATTTACGCTGATGACATCTTTATCCAGCTTCAATATATCAGCCCATATTTCCACCAGTTTCGTTTCTACTATTCCGGATGGTGGTATATACTCATCCGTAGCGGATACATGAGGCTCCGGAAGCGCTGCCCTGTCCAGTTTTCCGTTTGAGGTTAGCGGGAAGTGATCCAGGTAAACAAAGTAAGAGGGGACCATGTAGTCCGGTATTTTCCCTAACAGGTAAGTACGCAGCTCTGATACCCTGATCTCCTGATCAGCAGTATAATAGGCCACCAGGTATTTGTCGTCTTCCTTTTCACGGGCTTCCACCACCACTTCGCCAATACGGCTGTTACCTGATAAGGCATGCGCTATTTCCCCCAGCTCTATGCGGAAACCCCGTAACTGTACCTGGTGGTCTTTCCTGCCAAGGTATTCAATTTCACCTCCGGGCAGCAACCGGCCAAGGTCGCCGGTGCGGTAAAGCCGCCCTCCCATTTTATACGGATCCTGTACAAACTTTGCAGATGTTAAGGCTTCGTTGCCCAGGTAACCCCTCGAAACGCCGGATCCACCTACGTATAACTCTCCGGTGATACCAGCCGGAACCAGCCGCTGATGCTCGTCCAGCAGGTAAACTGATAAAGTAGGGATAGGTTTGCCGATGTTGCTGATATTACTGCCGATCTCTTTTTCTGTGATCTCTTTGTAGGTAACATGCACCGTCGTTTCCGTAATCCCGTACATATTAATCAGCTTAACAGCAGGATACAGCTCCCGCCACGACTGCAATTTCCCAGGGCTCAGTGCTTCTCCCCCGAAAATAACATAGCGTAAAGACAGACCCATTACAGACAATTGTAAAAGATTATAAAAAGCACTGGGCGTCTGATTCAGCACCGTTACTCCTTCTTCCCGCAATAATTTAAGATACAAACCCGTATCACGCGCTGTCATCTTCGGAACGATAATCACCTTACCCCCGGTTAACAATGCCCCAAAAATCTCCCATACACTGAAATCAAAGCAGTGGCTATGGAACATCGTCCAAACATCTGCCGGACCAAAGGTAAACTGGAAATCATCGTTGCAGAGCAACCGCACTACATTACGATGCTCTACCATCACGCCTTTGGGATTTCCTGTTGTTCCCGAGGTATAAATAACGTAACATAAGTTCGATGGTAACGGCTTGTCAGGCAAAACAGCGCTGAACTGCTCCCTGTCTTCTATTAACACCACCGCTATACCTGGCTTTACCAGGTCTGCAAACTCCTTTGTTGTCAGCACCAACCGGGTCTGACTATTATCCAGCAGGTAATTCCTCCTTTCTTCCGGATAGGTAATATCAACCGGCAAATAGGCGCCACCGGCTTTCAGAATACCCAGCATGCCTACCACCATTTCAATAGAACGGTCCATCAAAAGACCTACTACCGCATCCCGTTTCACTCCTCGGGCCGTCAGCTGCGCGGCCACCTGCCCGGCCTGCTCATCCAGCTGTGCATAGGTAAGAGCGGCGCCTTCATATTGTACGGCTGTATTCCCCGGCCACTTTGTTACCTGTTCATCAAACAGGTCGAGTATCGTTTTATCTTCAGGATAGTGGCTGCTGGTATAGTCCAGGCTATCCAGCAATCCCTGCTTTTCTGCATCATCCAGGATATCTATCTCCCATAATTGCAGCGAAGGTTGCAGAAGCAAACTATCCAACAACCTGGAGAAGCGTTGCATCATTAACGCAACAGAAGCCTGGTCGAAGTATTCCGAGTTATACAGCATCTTACCTTCAACCTCATCTTCCGATTGAAGCAGCAAGAGACTGAGGTCATACTTACCGTATCCATAGTTGCTCTCGTATAAATCAATATGCAGATCGTCAATCCGGGGAATTTCGTAAGATTTATTTTCATACTGGAACAGCACGTCAAACAATGCTGTTCTGCTCATATCTTTTTCAGGAGCGAGATAACTTACCAGCTTATCAAAAGGGATATCGCTATGCGAAAGATCCGCATTAAACTGATTGTTAAGCCTTGTCAGGTATTCCTGGAAACTATCTGAAGGGAATATCTGGCTACGTACTGGCAGCAGATTGGCCAACGGCCCAGCCACGTCCTGTAATGCGCCATTGTTCCTGTTATCTGTACTGGTGCCGATAACAATTTCTTCGTGCTGAACATATTTATAGAGTAAGATTTTAAAAGCCGCCATTAAGATCAGCCGGGGTGAAATAAGCCGTTGCTCTGCATAACGCAGCACCTGGGAAGAAATGTGCCAGGATAAACTAACATCAATTGCCGCACCTTTATAAATATGAACGGCAGACCGTGGACGATCTGTTGGTAACTCCAATGCTTTAAGTCTTGTTCCCAACCGTTGTTTCCAGTAAGGGAAAAGATAAAAATACAATTTAGATAAGGGTCCCCGCTGCCATTCTGAAAACTGTGCATAACGCAGTCTCTCTGTTTCTTCCAGGAAAAGTTCCCCCTTTAACCTTCTGCGGTAGTTCTCTAAAATATCCCGCGCTATCTGTAAGGTAGTATGCCTGTCCACCACCAGGTGATGAAAAATGAGCAGCAGCTTACAGCTATCTGTGTCTGCTTCAAACAGCACGGCCCTTACCGGCGGTTTGGCAGGATCAAAAGGCTTGTCTCTCTCCGACATAATTGCAGCTTCCAGGGAACTGTCTTTGTGCCGGTGGGTCCTTTTTTCCAGCTGTATACCGGCATCGTTTACAGGTTGCTGGAAGATGATGTCTTTCACCTCAACAAAACAGGTACGGAGTGCGGAATAATGTCTGATTACGCTATTGATACTTTCTTCCAGCCATTCAACATTCAACGTTCCTTTCAGGTCAATCTCCAAAGGGATATTGTGATAAACAGGGCTTCCATTGTACAGGTAGTCCTTCTCGAATTTATCAATAAACCATAATCTTTCCTGGTGATAAGAGGTGCGTACCAGAACCGACTCTGCCTGGGAAGTATGATTGCCGGACACCGTCAATTCATCGAATACCTGCAGCCGCTCCTGTTCAGTGAGCAGCGGGATGTTTTGCAGGGAATTCCTGCTGTTCTGTGTAATCCTGGAAAGCAGGCTCAAAAAAACTGCCGTGATATTCTGAACAAAGTTGTAAGTGAACCTGCTATGATGATACCAGACATCCAGCTTCTGGTCCTCTTCTGCATGAAAAGAAAAGTAAAGATCCAGTGAGCAGCCATCAACATCGATTGGTAAAGCAATCCCTTTCATACCCAAACCTACACCTGATATGCGTTTGATAGCCGGACTACCCGCCAGGATTCTTTCCAGCGGATACCTGGCGTGCCGGAAATCACTGAATAAATTTTCCTTAACAGCGTTGACCAGCGTGCTAAAATCTGTGTCGGGAGCAATGTCAATACCTACGGGTATGATGCCTTTTCCTGCATCCTGTTTCTCTTCTTCGGAATAAGTATGGGTGAACAGCAATACTTTGCTGGTTGATGAATACTTTTGTATCAGTACCGACAGCGCAGACAACAGCACGATATGCTTCGCTTTTTCTGACGAGGCAATACCGTTCAGGTTCCCGCTGACACGCCGGGGTATTTCCACTGTATAAACCCCATAGGTATTCCCCGAAGGCAGCTGCTGATCGTCGGTAGCGCCATCGAAGTAGTTTTCAGCCCTGAAGTTCTTTAATCGCTGCTTCCAGTAATTCCTGGCAGATATATTTTTGTTGGACTCTAAAGCTTTAATATTTAGCATATAATTTTCAGACATGGCCAGATACATTTTAGGGTAAAGGACACTGCAGCGAGGATAAACTGCGGCAAAAAGAGAGGAAGTGCCGGGTTAAAAATTGAAGGAGATATCATCCTCCATCAGATCTATTGCCTGATCCGAGCTTTGTATGATACTGGCAAGATCTTCATCCAGCCTGCCCACCACGTTCTCCAGCAATGCTTTGAACTGTTGGGCCAGCAATATTATATCGGGTCTTGTAAAATAGTCGGAAGAATATTCGAAACGGAAAGTAAATGACTGATCGCTGTCGTATACATACAGTGTCAACGGATATTTGGAGCTGTTGTTTTCAAACGGATATATAATAAACCCGTCTTGCTGCCGGTCCTTTCTTTCCTCGAAGTTCTGGAAAACGAAAGCCACATCAAAAAGGCTTTTAACAGGATTGGTCCTGTTATTATTCAGCTCTCTTACAATATCTCCCAGGTCATATATCTGCCTGCTGTTGGCTTGCAGCATATAATTATGTAATTCAGCAACTGCATCTTTAAACGGGGTATACGGATTTATCTGGAAGCGGACCGGCAACATCTTCACGAACATGCCCACCACATTTTCTGTTTCCTCCTGCATCCTGCCGGAAGCAGCCGTTCCCACAACGATGTCTTCCTGCCCGGAAAGCTGGGATAGAAACAAAAAATATACAGTGAAAAAGCCTGAAAATGCGGTTACATGTTGCTCTTTCAGAAAATCAGTAAAAGGCTTTAAAAGATGATTGTCAATTTTGAGCGTAACATTCCCTCCGTGATGAGATACCCCATCGATGATTTCTTTTGTTACAGGAAGCGTAAGCCTCGGTACACCGTCTTCAAATGTCTTCAGCCAAAATTCCCTGTGCGAGAGGTATTCTTCCGTAAGCCGGAATTTATGCTCCCACTCAGAATAGTCCTTATACTGTATTTCCAGTTCGGGCAGGTGCTTACCGTAATAACTGTTCAAAAAGTCGTGATGAAGAATTTTCTTTGAGATGCCGTCACAGATGATGTGATGACAATCTATTACCAGTATTTTCCGGCCGCCTTCCTGGTGAATGAGTGTGCAACGGAAAAGAGGGGCTTTATCCAGTTCAAATGGATGTATAAGTTTAGAAATAGTATTATGGAGGTCGGGAGCAGATGTGGTAATATGCTCCAGGGAGAAATCTACTTTATCATGGAGATGCTGATAGAGTTCCCCATCCCTGATATGGAATTCGGTTCTCAGGCCTTCATGTCTTTTCACAAGTACGTGCAGCGCCTGTTCAATTCTGTCCTGGTCGAATGATTGTGAAACATCCCAGGCCATAGGAAGATTATAGGATGTCACTTTTCTATCCAGCTGATAACTGGCATAAACACGCCGCTGCGCGGCAGAGGCATGATAGGCCGGCTTTATATCTGCTTTGGGTATAACAAATACATCATCCTTCATCAGTGATCCGATAAGGGTTGCCTGCTTCTTTACCGTAAGATTTTCAAACAACTCACTTAAAGAAACCCGGACACCAAACTCTTTGAAGAGCCTGGATGACAATCTCATTATACTTAATGAATTCCCCCCAATGCGGTAAAAATTTTCCTTAACAGATATCGACTTATCTGCTAAAATATCTTTCCATATCTCCAGTATTTTTTCTTCCAGTTCATTCTCCGGGACGGAAATTTCCCGGGCTACTATTTTACTTTGCAGCGCCTGGTAGTCTACCTTTCCGTTGCGTAGCAACGGAAGCTCACTTATTTCTACAATGGATGCAGGCAGCATGGATGCGGGAATCAGTTCCTGCAAATGTTTCATGGCAGCGTCAGAGAGCTGTTGTGCCTCTTCCTGAAAATTCTTCCTGGTGATATAGGCAACCAGTGCATCGTCAATATTTTCTCCTGCATGCTTTGTCACTACTGCCTCCTTTATAAAGGGGCTTGTCAGAAGCATATACTCAATTTCATCCAGTTCAATCCTGATTCCTCTTATTTTCACCTGGCGGTCTTCCCGGCCAATCAGGTCTACATTTCCATCAGGCATCCACCGTGCCCTGTCTCCTGTTTTATAAACTGCTGTTTCGTCTCCGGCAGCAGATCTGAAAGTCAGGAATTTCTGTGCAGTCAGCTCCGGATTATTCAGGTATCCTTTTGTGAGATAAGCAGAAGCAATGTACAGATCGCCCACTATGAGCGGATCGCAGGATTCCAGGTTCTCATCCAGGATCAACAGGGCTGCACCATCCATAGCAGTACCCACTGAAATCCTTGCAGCGTTTACATCTTCCGGCGTAATCCGGTAGCAGGATTTTATCATGGTGGCTTCTGTTGGACCGTACAGATTCACCAGTTGGATGCGGGCGCCAAACACCTCATACCATCCCCGCAGTTCCAATGGGTTAATTCTTTCTCCCGACAGCAAACAATATTTCAGGTGCTGGAAAAGATCCGGTGATAATGCCGCTGAACTGATTATCCTGAACAAACTGGGTACACAATGAATATACTGTATACCAGCATCATTTACCCAGGCAACCATTTGTTCGGGCAATGAAATGTCCTGTTTAGGAGGCGGAATGCAGATAGTACCACCCGTTAGCAGCGGCGCAAGAATATCCCGGAGATATGCATCGAAGTAGGGACTGATGAATTGACTGAACCTGCTGCCTGCGGTAACCTGGAACGCGCCTGTTTCCCATTGCAAAAATTGTATCAGGCTGCTATTCCTGCCAACAATGCCTTTAGGTATCCCGGAAGAGCCGGAGGTAAAGTATACATATATACTGTCATTTTCCTGAAAAGCCGGATAGTTCAATGGCTGCTCAATGTTGTCCGCAGTGGATTCCAGCAGCTCCTCTGCAAGGATAACCCGGGCGGAACAATAATTGCCGGACGTGGCAGCGATGTTGTCTGTGGTGGAGGTGATCAGAAAAGCAGGTTGCAGCTCATCCAGGACGGCCTGCATTCTTTTCTGGGGAAGCGATGCGTCGATAGGAACATACACGCATCTGGCATTGAATATGCCAATCATGGCATAAATATTCAGCAGCCTGTTGTCGGTTATTACCGCAACGATGGTGTCAGCCGGGCATGCCTGCTGTATAAAAAAACCGGAGATTTTATCAGAGATGGATAACAACCTGGAGTATGATATTTTCTCCTCGTCTACTTCAATCGCAATTTTGCCTGCATGGGCACGCAGACTTTTGTTTAATTCCGCTTGTAGAATCATGATAAAATTATTATGGGAAAACAGATTTACAAACTTTCAGCAACACAGTATGTTGCGTCTGTAAAGAGAAGTGTGTGCGACAGCTTCAGGCAGGTTGGCCTGGCATAGTCCCGGGTTAAAAAAAGTAATAAGGCTTCAGTTGAATATTCAGGCAAATATAGCTTCGCTAAAGGTTGTCACAAGTTACAGTTAACAACAAAACAAAAATGAGGGCTTCATGAAAATTATTTGCCTATCTTCTCACAATATAATTATTTACTTCAGGTTTTCGAAAATATTTTAATGCTTTTCTAATTTTTTTATATTCGCTTCCTGCTCAGCATGTTTCAGTAATAGCACTGCGATATCCCTGCGCCCATTCTTCTGCGCACATTCAACAGGGGACTCTCCTTTACGGTTCACAGACGCCAGGCTGGCGCCGTTACGAAGCAGGGCATCAACGAAATTCACATGCCCTTTATCTACTGCGCGCATCAACAATGATTCGCCCTCAGCATCAGGTTGATCTATATCCACCCCTTTCTGCAGGAAGCGTTGCAGAAAAGATGACAACTCCGGAACACTAAACATATCAATGCCCTTTCCAATAGGAATGTCAAACCGGTGCCACCAGAAATTAACGCTGACGGACATATCAAGCGACAACACATTGTGCCACCAGCCTGTGGGTATATAAATAATGTCACCCGGCTCAACAATGCAATGATAAGGCTGCGCCTGTAAAAAAAGCGGAAATTGTTCTACATCTGCATCGTGCAGTTCCACTTCACTCATATGCCATTTACCCGGCAACTGACTCGGATACAATAACGGGGTATCTTCCGGAGAAAATAACACCATGTCTTTTCTTCCGCATACCTGGTAAAAGAAATTATGACTGTTATCATAGTGCAGTCCTGAATCGCAACCGGCCCCGCCCATCCATAAATTTACCTTATCCAGGATGTCCCCGTCCCGGATGAATGCAGGTATTTCAAGATCATCCATCAACATTGGGAAGAATCCCGGTATTGATAACTGCGCCAGGTAATAAGAGGTTCCCTTGCTGGCTGGCAAGGTGAATAAATCGGATACTTCATCGAAAGGGCCGCCGATCCACTTAACTTCCCTGATAGCATAGTTATAACTACCCTTCTCCGTATAGGCCACCCGCACCGTGGTTGATCCGATCTTTTCCTTCAGATAATCAACCGACCATTTACTGAAGCAGGTGGTACCTTCCAGGCCGCCTTTGATTACTACCGGCTTCCTGTTATAGTAGAATGTATTAAAATCTGCGTCAGATAAAGCGCTGACGGTGTCGATGTTTCCTGCGATATTCATAGCATTATATATTTTGATGGTGATGAACAGGCGATTCCATAGTCCACTTAAAGTTAGACTGACACTAAAAATATAAATCATGCAAAATGCCAAATGAGATGACGGTCATTAACAAATCATCTTCAAATGGGGCATTGATATAAAAACCTGGTTGTTTGTAAATATCAACAAGCCGCTGCACTTCTGCCGGATCAAAAACGCCTTGTCTCTTAATTGTTTCAAAAGACAACAATTCATTGATATACGCGATATTCCGTTGTATCAGGTAGGGACTTCCGGGCGCCACAAAACCAAACTTCTCCCGGTCTACCACCTTTTGCGGAACAAACCGTTCCGCCATTTTCTTCAGTATATATTTTTCTGTGTAATCCTTTAATTTCAATTGAGCGGGTATCCTGGTAGAAAACTCCACCAGGTCTTTGTCCAGGAACGGATATCTTACCTCCACTGAATTCGCCAGCGCCATCCTGTCTCCATGATCTGAGATCAGGTGATCCACCAGCCGCAGTTTATAATCTATGTAGGCCCTTTTATGCAGCACATCCCTGTTCCTGATCCGGTCTGTATTCACAACAGGATGCTGAAGGCAGTCAATGTCGTCAAAAATGGCCCTGAGTTCTTCGGAATATAATTGTTTCTTTACCTTGTTAAACTGGAGAAAATCACGCTCGTAAAAAAAACTGCTGTCATTCCAGACATGATGCCGCAGACGCTCTTCAGCCATAGTAGCCGGGCTTCCGCCTCCGTTCTCATGCCTCATTTTATCAAAACGGTAACCCACATAACCGGCAAACAATTCATCCGAACCCTCACCGGATAATATGACCTTGACACCTGCCCCACCCGCAGCCTCAGATAAGGAAAGCGAAGCTGTATTATAGGTTTCCTTTACAGGACATTCACAATGATACACCGCATGTTTCAGGCGCAGGCTTATGTCATCATAAAAAAAAGTCTTCTGGCTCAGCCGGGCATTGGCACGATCCGCTACCAACCGCTGGTACATTGACTCTGACAAACCGGATTCCACGAAATCTATTGAAAACGCATCTATGTGCATAGAAGGCTGCAGGTGTCGCATCTTCATCAGGATCATGGAAGAATCCAATCCCCCGCTGAGATAAAGCCCAACAGGAACATCAGAGCGCAAACGCAATTTTAAGGAAGCCTCGAACAGCGACTCCAGCTGGTCAATATACCATGCTTCATGCTGAACCGGGATGTCTGCATGCTGTTCAGGATAAACAAGGTCCCAGTATTCGTGTTTTGTCAAACTTCCGCTGGCACCGATTTCCAGGTAGTGTCCGTTCTCCAGGCTGTAAATATCCCGGAACATAGTTCTGGGGCTAATTAATCCCGCAAACGTCAATACCTGGTCAAGCCCTACAAAATCCACCTGGCGGGGAGCATCCGGATGTTTTAAAATGGCTTTTATCTCCGATCCGAAAATGAAACTATCATCCGTTTCTGTATAGAAGAAGGGAATAATACCCATATGATCCCTGGCACAGAACAGCGAGCCGGACTTCTTGTCATAAAGTGCAAAAGCAAATTGTCCATTGAGCATATTCAGAAATCCCATGCCGTATTCCTCATACAAATGAACGATCACCTCCACATCGGAACCAGTGGCAAAGCGGTGTCCTTTCTCCATCAATTCCTTCCTGATTTCAATATAATTGAATATCTCCCCATTGCATATAAGTACAACAGAGTTGTCTTCATTGTGAATGGGCTGCATCCCGTTTTCCAATCCGATAATACTTAACCGGCTAAATCCAAAGGCAAGGTTTCCGGACACCAGCGTGTCCTGTGCATCCGGCCCCCTGTGGATCAACTGCGCATTCATGTGCTGAACAATGGCCTGATCATTTCCGGAAGCCGGGCGTTTAAAATTTATAAATCCGCAGATACCACACATTTGCTAAAGAATTTAATTTGTGAGTTAGATAGAAATGGCAACAGGTACGTTCAGGATTTTTTCATATTTATATCCAGGATACGACCATGGGGATTATTGAGAACATTCACCAGGATGTTCTGGTAGTACTGCATAAATATTTGAATAGTGGCATGTTCATACAACTCACTGCTGTATACAAATGCAATACGAATGCCTTCTCCTTTACCGGGGTATACTTCCGCTTTGAGTTCGTACTGGGTTAGTTTCCGTTCCTTTCTCGTGTCTATTGTAGTGAACGCCAGCTGATCCAGCTCCACTTCATTGTCAAGAAAGTTTGCATAGGAAAAATGAATATGAATAAGCTTTTCATGTTTATCTCTTTTTATCAGCGACAACATCTCATCAAATTGAAAATCCTGGTTATCAAATGCATCTAAAACGCAATCTTTCACTGCTGCCAGAAACCCGTCATATGGCAGTTCCCTTTCCACCTGCACTCGCAGTGGCAGCTCATTTACAAATGTGCCGACTATATCGCGGAACTCAGGCCTGTTCCTGCCGATGGTATCAGACCCGACTATGATATCAGTGTTACCCGACACCCTGGCTAACAGGATATAATACACGGAGAGCAGGAACATAAATTCCGATACGTTTGCACTGGCGGTAAATTCCCTGATCCGGGCATAAAGTTCGCGATCAATTACCAGCTCGCTGCTGGCGGCGGTGTAAACAGTCACTTTATCCCTGTTCATCATCACCGGCAGGTCGGGAGCACGCAGCTCGCCAGACAACTGCCTCCTCCAGAATTCCCTTTGAGCAGTATATGCACCACCATCAGCGTGCTGCCATACTGCATAGTCGATATACCTGTAGGGAAGCTGTTTCAGTTCTTCACCCTTATACGCCAACTTAAATTCATTCATCAAAATGTTAAGCGAAATGCCATCACACACAATATGATGTATGTCAATCAACAAAATATTCCCGAGTCTTTCGTCCTGTAACAGACCTACTCTTAGCAGCGGAGGGCTGGACAAATCATGTGGTTTCACAAAATCAGCCAACGCGGCGGCGGCATCGTTATATTTCCCGGCGTCCAGCCTGGAAATCCTGAACGTTACCGTTTCTTCCACTTGTTGAACCACTGTATCACCTGCAATAAACAAGCAGGTTCTCAATGCCCCATGTCGCCGGATCAGGTATTCAAATGTCTGCTGTAAGTTGTCAGGATCTACTTCCCCTTCCAGCTTGTAGGCACTGTTGATGTTATAAGCGAGGTTGTCTCTTTGGGACACCTGTTCATAATACAGCCGGCGCTGCGCCGCGGAAGCGGGGTAAAAAGGTGCTTCACTGGCTCTTATAAAAGCAGGCAGGAGATTTTTATGATGGTTCTCAATAAGGCTGGTAAGCTCTTTTACGGTGGGATGTTCGAAAATATCCCTTAAAGTAACTACCGAAGAAAATGTACTGTTAATGGCGTTAATCAGGCGATGGGCGATAATGGAGTGTCCGCCGATAGCGAAGAAGTTGTCCTCTACCCCAACATTATTTTTCTCCAGGTGCAAAACATCCGCCCAAACTTCGATCATTTTTTCCTCCATTGCATTCGCGGGCGGCACATAACTTTCTGATGGCAGTAATTCAGGATCCGGCAAAGCCTTCCTGTCCAGTTTGCCGCTGGCTGTCAGCGGCATCTGTTCCAGCTGTACGAAAGCCCCCGGAATCATATAACCGGGCAACTGTCCTTTCAAAAAGTCTCTTAACTGGTTTTCATTGATCTGATCTCCCGCAGTATAATAAGCTACCAGGATTTTGTCGTTCCCTCTTTCTTTTACGGTCACCGCTACCTCTTTCAGCATACCCGGCAAAAGCAGTTGATTTTCTATTTCCCCGGGTTCTATCCTGATCCCCCTAATCTTTACCTGGTTATCGGCCCGGCACAAAAACTCCACATTACCATCAGGCGTCCATCTTGCAAGGTCCCCTGTTTTGTAAATTCTTTCCCCTTTTATAACAGGGTGCTGTATAAATTTTGAATCTGTCAGCTCCGGATTATTCAGGTATCCCCTGGCCAGTCCAGCACCCGCTATGTGCAGTTCACCGGCAACTCCTACCGGTACAGGTTTACCATTTGCACTGAGTATATATAGCCTGGTGTTATCAATGGGCTTACCTATCGGCACAGGCTTCGAGGTTTCCTCCATTGTGCAGTTGTAGTGCGTAACGTCTACCGTTGCTTCTGTAGGACCATATAAATTAATCAGCGAGCTGCCACAATTCCTGAATAAAGATTCCCGGAACATGGCAACATGTTCAGCCTTCAACTCCTCCCCACTTGAAAATACCTGTTTCAGGGTATGCAGGCGGGTAAAATCGAATGAGGCATCCAGCACCGGGAGAAAGGCACTCAACATAGATGGAACAAAGTGTATGGTTGTCACACCATTTTCGGATATGGCGGTAACTATTTTCGCGGGTTCCTTTTCTGCTCCCGGT
Organism: Chitinophaga sp. ARDCPP14; assembly: GCF_051362515.1. Lineage (NCBI taxonomy): Bacteria > Pseudomonadati > Bacteroidota > Chitinophagia > Chitinophagales > Chitinophagaceae > Chitinophaga > Chitinophaga sp. ARDCPP14. The sequence goes on from NZ_JBKIXB010000005.1 coordinate 373,105, forward strand.
TCCAGCAGGCAAAGCGAAGCACCGGTAAATGCCCACCAGAAGAGTTCCCAAACGGAAACATCAAATACCAGCGGCGTTTTCTGCAGCAGCACACTCTCTTCCTGCAGCGGGTATTCCTTTTGCATCCAGAATAGGCGGTTGATAACCGAATGATGTTCAATCATCACCCCTTTGGGTTTTCCGGTGGAACCGGATGTAAATATAATATAGGCAAGATCCTGACCTGATAACCCCGCATTTTCAAATCCGGCCGGCTGTGAAAGTATTTCAGGAATCACCCTGTTCAGATCCAGCAGCTGGTAATCATTGCTGCATTGCATGTCGCCGGAAGGATTCCGGGCTAACACCATGCGAATACCTGCGTCTTTTAAAACAGACTTTATCCTTTGCGCAGGATGTCCGGGATCAACCGGAACATACACACCTCCAGCTTTAAGGATACCAAATACAGCCGGGATCAGCCACTCATTGCGATCCATCATTACCCCAACCAGCTCTCCTTTCTTCAGGCCTTTTACTTCACTCAAATAACGGGCTGTTTTGTCAACCCTTTCCTGAAGTTCCTGGTAAGTATTGCTCCCATTATGAAAACGAAGCGCAATATTATCCGGCGTCTTTCTCACCTGCTCATCAAATACCGCGGTAATGGTCTTATTGGGGTAGGCTGTGGCAGTATCATTAAACCGGTGAAGCAGCAGGTGCTGCTCATCGGGGGGAACCATTTCAATATTTGCCAGGCTGATGTTGACATTATTAACTACCTCGCTGATTATCTGCTGAAAATAGCCTGCCCATCTTTCAATCGTCTGCCTTTCAAATAAATCCGCCGCATACTCAAACTCAAAAGTAAATATAGACTGGTGTTCTGTCACTAATAGAGAGAGGTCGAATTTGGAAATTTCCTTTGTTGCTTTCAGCCTCGACAACTTCATCCCTGGCAGTGAAAACTCCTGTTGTTCAAAGTTCTGCACCGCCATAAAAACATCAAACAGGGGATTACGGCCGCTGCTTCTATCTATCTCCAGGTCTCTTACCAGCATTTCATAATCCCAGTCCTGGTGATCGAAAGCCTCAATTGCTGTTGATTTTATCTCCTGCAGGAAGTCCCGGAAAGAGCGATTCGCACGGGGAAAGTTTCTCAATGCAATTGTATTGACAAAGGGGCCTATTGTTCTTTCCACGTCTTCATGAAACCTGCCGGAAGTTGGGGTACCCACTACGATATCTTCCTGGTTCGTCAATTTACTGAGCAGGATATTATACACAGCCAGCAACAGCATGAATATAGTAGTACGCTCCTCCCTGGCTATACTCCTCAGCCTGGCCGACTGAAGTTCAGCTAACTGAAAAATAACTGCGCTTCCTTTATAGGTCTTATGAAGCGGTCTTGAAAAATTGTATGGCAGATCGATTACCGGGGGAACGGGCGAAAATTTGTTAACCCAGAATGCCCGCTGCTGCTGTATTTGATCTTCTTTTATCTTATCCTGCTGCCATTCCGCATAATCTTTATACTGCAATCTTACCCCGGGCAGCAGCTGATCATGATACAGGGAGAGGAATTCCTGCATAAGCACACTGTTGGATATTCCATCGGAAATGATGTGATGAATATCTACAATCAGTATTTTTTCCACGTCAGATTCAAAAAGCCCCACCCTGATAAGAGGAGCGTGCTTCAGGTCGAAAGGCCGGATAAATCCCTGTACCTTTGCTTGCATATCGTTGTGTTCCTGCTCATAGCGTTCGATGGAAAAAACGGGTGCTGCCAGCACGCTTTGCATTATTTCTCCATCCACCACTTCAAATTGTGTCCGTAAAGTTTCATGCCTGCCGATCAGCTGCCTGAAGCTCTCCTCCAGCTTCAGCACATCTAATGCACCCACAATCCTTACCCCCTGCGGCATATTATAAGCGAGAGACGTCCTGTTCATTTCATGGAGAAAATAAAGCCGCTTCTGAACAGCCGACAACCGGTAACTGCCGGTGCCGGACGTTATGCGAACAGGAGGGGCCAGCTCACTTGAACTTACTGAACTGAAAAAGTCAAGTATCTCTGGTTTCCGGCGCCTGATAGATGCAATAATTTCCTGTGTAAGGGCCGCCTTATCGCCACGAACTTTTACATCGTTATCAGCAACAGAAATTACAATGTTATTCTCTTTTCTTAACCGGGTGATGTACTCATCTATTCTCATAACGATATTTCAATTACGTCATCATCGCCTTCGAACGCATGTTCAGCCGGCAGTATGGTGGCAATATAAGATGCAAGCTCTGCTATGGTCTGTCTTACAAAAACTTCTTTTAGCGTAATCCGTACTCCAAAAGTTTTATTCAACCTGTTTAACATGGTAATTGCTTTCAAAGAATGTCCTCCAAGCTCAAAAAAGCTTGTTCTTACCCCTATCTGTTGCTCATCCAGTTTCAGCACCTCCGCCCAGATGATGACCAGTGCTCTTTCCAGGTCATCTGCAGGCGCTGCAAAATCCATTGTTTGTTGTATTTCCGGAGGAGGCAGTGCATTGCGGTCCACCTTTCCATTGGAAGACAGGGGGAACTGATCCAGTTGAACCAGGTACGTTGGGAGCATATATCCCGGCAATAGGCTGCTTAAATATTTTTTCAGGTCCGATTTATCTGTTTCCTGTCCGGCAACATAATACGCACATAAAAAAGGCGCTGCACCATTGTCGCTTCTCACCATAACCACTGCATCCGTTATGCCATCATACCGGAGCATATTATGTTTCAGGTCATCCGGCTCAATACGTATACCGCGTATTTTAATTTGCTGGTCTGTACGACCCAGAATTTCAAGTTTACCATCTTCATGCAGGCGGCCAATATCCCCTGTTCTGTATATCAGGTCATTGTTGTTTACAGCAAACGGATTCTGTATAAACAGGGCATTGGATATCCCGGCATCCACGAGGTAGCCGGCGGTTCTATATGGCGTACGTATATATACTTCTCCCCTTACTTTCTTCGGACAAGCGTTCAGTGTATCATCCAATACCATGAACTGGGCTCCCGGCATAGCAGTTACCGGGATAAAGGAAGCGAGGTAGTCTGCCGGTTTGATGAAATAAAATCCTTTTACCAGTGTTGTTTCTGTAGCACCATAGAGATTAACCAGCTGAATACTGTCTCCGAACCTGGCATACCAGTCACTCAACTCATAGGGCAAAATCTTTTCGCCAGCCAGCAATATCCATTTCAGCTGGTGGAAAACCGGTCCGGACAGATCGCCTGTTCTGATCAGTTTAAAAAGACTGGGGACACAATGAATCAGGTTTATCCGCTCCCGCTCTATCCAGGCAATGAGGCTATCTCCGTCGGCAAAGATGTCTTCATCCGGGATACAAAGCGTACCCCCGGCACAAAGTGCCACGAAAATATCTCTCATGGATGCATCGAATCCCAGGCTGGTAAACTGACTGATCCTGCAGGATTGCTCTACTTTCAATGTGCTGATTTCCCAACCGATGAAATGCGAAAGGCTTCCGTTCCTGCCCGCCACTCCTTTAGGGATACCGGTTGTGCCGGAGGTAAAGTAAGCATATATAATATCCTCTATTGTATAATCGTTTGCCCGCTCAAACAGTGAAGAAGCACGCTCAGCTTCCTCTCCGGTAACAGACAGCCACTCCGTACGGCCAGCAAAAGGTAACTGCGCCACCGCCTCTGATTCCTGATCAGTAAGGATCAATTTCATTTGCACACTGTTCACCATTGCAGCCAGCCGATGATCCGGCAAAGCCGGGTCCAGTGGCACAAATGCCAGCCTGACTTTTAAGAGTGCTACCATCGAACATACCTGCAGGTATTTGTTTTTGCAAAAAACACCCACAAATGAACCCGGCGCTAACCTCAATGATGAAATAGTATTGGCGATTCTGTTGATGGTTGATTCCATTTCCGCATAGGAATGCGTAATGCCTTTATATACTACCGCATCGTTCTGGGCATGTTGACGAAATGATGTGTGGAGTCGTTCCTGTATGGTCATCCTGCCATGCGCTACTTCAATGTCAGCTGAAAACGTTGCTTTCATCGTGGCATCAGCCGCCTCATCGAACACACTGATACTGCTCAAAGCGGACAACGGACGGGTGGCGATACTGTGAATAATATGCTTCATCCCACTGAGCACCTGGTCAATAGTAGCCTGATCGTACCTGCGCTGATTAAAATCGAGTTGTATAGTAAAGTCATTTTGCGGCAGTATGCGTACAATAAGGTCATAATTGGTTTTAACATTATAGGCCGCAGAGATGATATCAAAGCCTTTCCCGTCCTTCTCTGCAGCTGACATATCTTCCAGCTGCCTGGCAACAGGGTAGTTTTCAAATACCATGATATGATCTATCAGTTTCCTGCCCAACTTACTGAAAGACTGAAGTTCTGATAAAGAATGGTAGTGATACTGCTCGCTCCGGAGGTCATCCTCCTGCGCTACCTTCAGCAATTCGCTCAAACTGCAGTCCTGGTCTAATTTAAGCCTGACAGGGACTGTATTAATAAATAATCCAACCATGGTTTCCACCCCTTCAATCTCCGCAGGGCGGCCTGAAACCACCGCGCCATAAACAACATCTTTCACATTGTTAAAGCGGGCAAGCAGGATACCCCACGCCACTCTTATAATGGTGTTAATTGTTACACCATATCCGGCTGAAACCTTTGCCAGTGATGCGACCACTTCCTGTGTCAGCTTTAACTCACTGATCAGGTGACTGCCCTGTACCACTTCACCGGCCGGAATTTCTTTTTCAGGTAAACGTGCCAGCAGATCGTATCCTTCCAGGTAAGTTTTCCAGTAGTGTGCGGATTCGTTCCTGTCTCTGCTCTCCAGCCAGTCTATATACCGGGAATACGGTTTAACGGCAGCATTGATAAGAGATTCATTCAATTGCAGCTTTGTATAAATTTCGTTGAAGTCTTTTACGATAATACCAATACACCAGCCATCCATCAGTATATGATGGTGACTCCATATCAATTCATATTTCCTGTAACCAGTTTGGAGTACGGTCAGTCGCATCAGCATATCTTTCTGCAACAGGAAAGGTTTCAACCTGTCGTGGTTCCGGTAGGCTTCCAGTACCTGCTCCCTGCCCGATTCCAGGCATTCATCCTGCACATCGTGATAGTGGAAGTCCATCTTCCTTTCTTTTAGTACTACCTGCAACGGGCGATGGTACCGGTCATGTAAAAACTGTGTCCGTAGCACGGCGTAACGTGCTACCAGCACATTCATGGCCGATTCAACCGCGGTAATATCCAGCTCCCCTTCAATATGAATGACGGTTTGACCATGATAATCTTCCGCATCAGGATTCAATAACGAGTGAAACAGAATTCCTTCCTGCGTGGGAGACAACGGATAAATATCTTCCACCTCCTGCTGCTCCTGTAATTCGTCCAGCAGATCTACCGGGATACTCTTACAGGTAAGATCGGACGGACACAGTAATAGCCTTTGCCCGGAGCCGCAGTAATCGATTACCTCACCTAGGCACTCCCTGTACGCATTCATAAACGAGCTGATTGTATCCGGGCGATACTGTGATGTGCTATAGTTCAGCTGTACCTGCAGCTGGCCGGAGCTGATCATTGCAACAATATCCCAATCATACAATCGCACATCTTCCGGCGAGATCGTTTCGCCATGAGGATCCGAAGAGATCTTATAAGATCTGCCTGCAGTATCACTATCGAACTGGCCCAGGTAGTTAAACGTGATTCCGGCGCCTTGCTCCTGCCCTTCCGGACCTGACCTGCGCTGCTGCATGAGCAGGTAGTCCATTCCTCCGTTCGGGACATTTCTGAGTGTTTCCCGGATATCGCGGATGAGTACACCCAGGTCATCGCTGTCGCTGGTTAGTACTACAGGATAAATACTCGTAAACCAGCCTATAGTGCGGCTCACATTAACGGTACCACCAATATCCGAGCGTCCATGACCTTCCATGTCAATGCGTAGTACCGGCGCCGCATACTGCCTGCGTATACTCAGGTAAAGGGCGGCTAACAATATATCATTCACCTGCGTATGTTGCGCATGGTGTATCAGCTTCCTGGTAACGTTACTGTCTAATGCAAAAACCTCACGACGTATGGAGGCCTGTATTCCCCTGACACCTGGATAATCTTTAGGTAAACGGAAGACCGGTTGTTCATCAATCCGGAACCAATGCATGCAGGCTGACCGGAAGGCATCACTTTCCGCATACGACAACAAAGCAGCGGACCATTGCTGGAAGGCATCTGTCTTCAACGGTAGTGATAGTGTTTCCCCCTGTACAGCCTGACGATATAATGTTTCGATATCCTCGAACAGTATCCGCCAGGAAACACCATCGATGACCAGGTGATGAATAATCAACACCAGGCGGCTGCCGTCCGGTACATGAAACAGCCCAAGCTTTAACAACGGGCCCGTGGCAAGGTTGATACCTGATTGAAGGACATTACAATGTGATATGAAATCGGCCTGCCAGTCATCTTTCTTATACAGGTCAACCACCTCCAGTGATACCGGCATACCAGTAACCTGGTTGCGCTGAACCACTGTACCCTCCTGTTCTTCAAACACCATACGCAATGCATCATGATGATCCGTCAGCTTCCTGAATATTTTAAGCACCCGGTCTGCGGCCAGCTGCTCCGGGAAGTGAAGCACCACCGACTGGTTAAAGTGATGCTTTTGTTCCAGTGGACCATCAAAGAACCATTGCTGGATTGGCGTCAGCCCAACCTCCCCCGATACCGCTGCCTGAGAAGAGATAGCGGACAAACGTCTCAGTTTTAACGACAACTCACGGATAGTCTGACTGCCGAAGATATCCCTGATTGTTGTTTCATATCCTGCGGAACGAAGACGCGAGGTTATTTGTATAGATTTGATAGAATCGCCACCCAAAGAAAAGAAGTTGTCGGTAACGCTTACCTGTGCGATGCCCAGTACACTTAACCATATTTCTGACAGCAGTTTCTCTTCCGGGGTAACGGCTGGTAAAAACGCTCCTGATGATGACACTTCAGGATCAGGCAAACCACGCCTGTTTATTTTTCCGTTCGGAGTTAAAGGCATGGATTCCAGTTGCACAAACAAGGCAGGAATCATATAATCCGGCAGCTGTTGCTGCAGGAAAGCACGCAATGAAGCTGCCGCAACAGGTGAAGCCGATACGTAATACGCAATCAGGGATTTCGTTCCATTCAATTCCCTGATAATCACCGCCGCTGCCTGAACCTGTTCGTGTTCCAGCAGGCAGTTCTCGATTTCACCCAATTCTATTCTGAACCCACGCAACTTTATCTGGTTGTCTATTCTGCCCAGGAACTCGATATTACCATCAGGCAGCCATACGCCAAAATCGCCTGTCCTGTACATTAATCCCGACCCGCTGATAGTATCAGGTAAAAATTTCGTGTTGGTCAGATCGTTATTATTCAGGTATCCTTTTGACACACCGATACCTGCAATACAAATCTCTCCTTTTACACCAGGCGGTTGCAGTTGTTGACGACTATCCAGTATGTATAACAGGGTATTGTCTACCGGCTTTCCAATCGGTATAATGTGATTCTTCTGTACATCATAATCTTCCACTACATAGTAGGACACTACATCCGTACATTCGGTAGGGCCGTAGGAGTTCATGACCTTTGCCTGGAAGTGGCCGGATTTTATCCAGCCGGCAAAAGCACCCATATTGATATTCTCTCCTCCTAATACAACATATCTGATGTGTTTAAGGCGATCATATTTATTGGGAGCACATTCTTCCAGTAAAGGATAAAAGGCTGCAGGCGCACAGTTGACCACGGTTACTTTTTCAGCCGCTATTGTAGCTGACATTTTAAGATAATCATGCTGTATCTCCTCTGCCAGAGTCAACCTTGCTCCCGTTACTAATGGTGCGAAAAAGTTCTTCTGTGCAAGGTCAAAGGCGATAGGGGCGATCAGCAGGAAGTTATCCAATGTGGTTGTATCCAGCGCCCTGACATACCAGTTCACCAGGTTCAGGAACGAAATATTTTTAATGGCGGCACCTTTCGGGTTTCCGGTAGACCCCGAAGTATAGATCACATAAAACAGGTCGCCGGCAGAGACCCGCGGGAAAGTCCCGGTCACGGGAACATCCTTTATGCTTTGTTCCAGTGCATCATACCGCAAAATATTTGTATCAGTTATGCTATATACACCTTCTTCCGGAATATCAGTGATCAGTACTTTCATTCCGCTATCCCTGGCCATAAACCTGATCCTTTCAACAGGCGTTTTGGGATCAATCGGAAGATAGCAGGCGCCCGACCGTAAAATTCCCATGATAGTAAACACCAGGCGTTCTGATTTTTGCATCAGTACCCCTACCACATGATTTACGCCGATACCATGCTCTTTATTCAGACACAGTCCGATCCGGCGGGCTTTGTACATTAATTCAAGGTATGTCACGGCTATGTTACCAGATGTGACTGCAATATTATCCGGCGTTTTTGCTACCTGTTTTTCGAACAGTGAAATAATATTTTCTTCCTGGTCAATGTCAACAGCGGAATCATTGAACTCAACCAGCAGCTGGTCTATTTCTGTTTGATTCATCAGGTTGCCTGTAATTACCAGGGCCTGAGGGGACATTACAATATTATTCAGGGCGCTTTCAAAATATTGAATAAACCGTTGAATAAAAGTTTGTTTGAATTTCTGTGTCGAGTAGTTTATGCTGATTTCAAAATTCCCATTCCTGGTACTGATGTTAAAATCAAGATCGGTATTTGTAACTGCATAAGATTTGATATCCAGGTCGGCGGATATCGCTGCGGGAGCATTTCTGTCAGTCTCGTATAAGGCCTCATTGTAAATATGGAAATCCACGTAATTGAAGATCGAATCAAATAGCGGGTTTTCGTTAAATCCTGCGCGGTCAATGAGTTTAAGTATGTCAAATAATGACAACTGCTGATACCTGCCAACATCAATCATCTTTTTATCGACCAACTGCAGCAATCCGTTCCAGGAAAGCTCATTGGGGAACCTGAATCTGTAAGGCACGGTATTCAGGAAGCAGCCCAGTACCTGGTCTCCGCCTTCTTCCGCGGGCCGGTTGCTGGATACCAATCCTACAATTACCTCGTCGTTGTAAGTAAACATCTTCAGGACGGCCAGGTAAGCCGACACCAGGATTGTTTTTATACCAATCCCTTTATCCCTGGAAAAGGAGGTCAGTCTTTCATATAGCTCGCCTGAAAGTCGTTGCTGTTCTTGTCCTACACTGTGCCGTTTTACATGCCCTGTATCCGCCAGTTCCTGTTTGGCGACGTCATGCAATTCCTCCTGCCAATACTGGGATATTGCCTTATTACGTTTGGCAAGCAGTTCCTGTATCACATAATGTTTATAGGAAACGTTGATGGCTGCCGGGCGGAATGAGCGATCCGCCAATAATTTCAGATAAGTATTATTGAGTTCCGTCATGAATGAGGCAACACTCCATCCATCCATAATCGAATGGTGACATACCCATACCAGGAAGTAATTTTCGGGAGACAATCTGAAAATATTCATTCTCCAGAGAGGAGGTTGTTCATAATTGAAGGGCGCCTGCCTGTCGGATGCCATAAATTCAATTACAGTGGATTGCTGCTCGTTTTTCTCCAGGTGTGAAATATCAGAGAAACGGATAGCTGCATCAATGTGTTTGTACACAACATGCAACGGCACTTCATCATCACTCATATTGAAGGCAGTCCGGAGCACCCCATGCTTTTCGACCATCAACTGCAAGGCATGCTGAAACAAATCTGCGTTGAATGAGATATAGCGAACATTGAATGTACTCTGATCATGATACAAAGCGCCTTCACTGGCAGAAAGAGAATGATAGATCATTCCTTTTTCGATATCACTCATCGGGAAAACTTCCGCTACATTTTCACGGTCCATAAACCTGGCATTCAGCTCATCCAGCTCCTGCATCACCTGGCTGGCAGCAGCAACGGCAAGCGGCTCCTGCTGCTTTGTTTCCAATCGTTTAGCCAACAGGGAGATAGTAGGACACTCAAATATGTCAATTAACCCGATACCCGTAGCGGCTCGTTTCCTGATGGCAGGCAGCAGCCTTATTGCCTTGATGGAATCGCCTCCTATAGCAAAGAAATTATCTGTTAAAGAGATGGCACGCGTACCAAGTACTTCTTCCCACGCATCCAGCATTATCTTCTCACTTTCTGTTTCAGGCGCAATACCCGCGTCCTGTTTTCCAGCCCCCGGCACGGGTAACGCTGCTTTGTCAAGCTTTCCGTTTGAGGTTAGCGGGAAGTGATCCAGGTAGATAAAATAAGAAGGGACCATGTAGTCCGGTATTTTCTCCAACAGGTAAGTGTGCAATGCGGTACTGCTTATTTCTTCCTCCGCGGTATAATAGGCCACCAGGTATTTGTCGTCTTCTTTTTCACGGGCTTCCACCACCACTTCACCAATACGGCTGTTACCTGATAAGGCGTGCGCTATTTCCCCCAGCTCTATACGGAAACCCCGTAACTGTACCTGGTGGTCTTTCCTGCCAAGGTATTCAATTTCACCTCCGGGCAGCAAACGCCCAAGATCGCCGGTGCGGTAAAGCCGCCCTCCCATTTTATACGGATCCTGTACAAACTTTGCAGATGTTAAGACTTCGTTGCCCAGGTAACCCCTGGAAACACCAGATCCCCCTACGTATAATTCACCGGTGATACCAGCCGGAACCAGCCGCTGATGCTCATCCAGCAGGTAAACTGATAAAGTAGGGATAGGTTTGCCAATGTTGCTGATATTACTGCTGATCTCTTTTTCTGTGATCTCTTTATAGGTAACATGCACCGTCGTTTCCGTAATCCCGTACATATTAATCAGCTTAACAGCAGGATACAGCTCCCGCCATGAATGCAATTTCCCAGGGCTCAGTGCTTCTCCCCCGAAAATAACATAGCGTAAAGACAGACCCGTTACAGTCAATTGCAAAAGATTATAAAAAGCACTGGGCGTCTGATTCAGCACCGTTACCCCTTCCTCCCGCAATAATTTAAGATACAAACCCGTATCACGCGCTGTCATCTTCGGAACGATAATCACCTTACCCCCGGTTAACAATGCCCCAAAAATCTCCCATACACTGAAATCAAAGCAGTGGCTATGGAACATCGTCCAAACATCTGCCGGACCAAAGGAAAACTGGAAATCATCGTTGCAGAGCAACCGCACTACATTACGATGCTCTACCATCACGCCTTTGGGATTTCCTGTTGTTCCCGAAGTATAAATAACGTAACATAAGTCCGATGGCAGCGGCTTGTCAGGCGAAACAGCGCTGAACTGATCCCTGTCTTCTATTAACACCACCGCTATACCTGGCTTTACCAGGTCTGCAAACTCCTTTGTTGTCAGCACCAACCGGGTCTGACTATTATCCAGCAGGTAATTCCTCCTTTCTTCCGGATAGGTAATATCAACCGGCAAATAGGCGCCACCGGCTTTCAGAATACCCAACATGCCTACCACCATTTCTATCGAACGGTCCATCAAAAGACCTACTACCGCATCTGGTTTCACTCCACGGGCCGTCAGCTGCGCGGCCACCTGCCCGGCCTGTTCATCCAGCTGTGCATAGGTAATAGCAGCCCCTTCATATTGTACGGCTGTATTCCCAGGCCACTTTGTTACCTGTTCATCAAACAGGTCAAGTATCGTTTTATCTTCAGGATAGTGGCTGTTGGTATAGTCCAGGTTATTTACCAGTGCTGCTTTCTCCAATTCAGAAAGCAGCTCGATTCCGGATAGGGTTAATGCAGGTGCGGCGACCATCCGGCTAAGTACCTGTTGTAAATGATGCAACATATTTCTGATAATCTCATCAGCATATACGTTATTATTATAACTGATTTTCAGCAGGATGTCTTTGCCGGGATATATCGTTATCCAAAGGTCATAGTTCGTTTTCTCGTATGTTTCTACCGCTGTGATGCTGAGTCCATCACTGATGTTCTTTACGTCTTCATCAAGCGGGTAATTCTCGAAGGCCATAATGTGGGTGAACAAACGGCTGCCCAATTCATTTGCGCCCTGTATTTCTGACAACGGGTAATAATGGTGCAAATTCGCTTCCAGGTCCTGCTGCTGTGTATCTTTTAGTAGTTTTTCCACTACCGCTGCATTATCCAGTATGATTCGTACCGGCACAGTATTAATAAATAAACCGACCATAGATTCCACACCGGCAATTTCACCGGGGCGGCCGGATACGACCGTACCAAATACCACATCGTCCAAATTACAATAGCGACCGAGCATTATTCCCCAGGCTACTTTAAATATTGTATTAATGGTTACCCCCACTTTTGCAGAAAGTGATTCAATGGATTTTGTCAGCTCCGCACTGATAGGCGCCTGATGTGTAACGATCGTATAGGATGAACTATCTGAAATACGCAATGCTTTCCCAGGCAAATCCGCCTGTTGGCTATATCCCCGGAGATACTCCTTCCAATAGGCAGCTGATTCATTCCTGTTTCTCGTCTCTAACCACGTTATATACCGGGAATATGGCGTAACCATACCCATTGAGATGGATTCACCGGACAACATCCTGGTATAAACTTCTTTAAAATCCCTGACGATAATACCAATACACCAACCATCCATCAGTATGTGGTGATGGCTCCATAAAAGCTCATACTCCCTGTGTCCCGTTTGGAGAACTGTCAGCCGCATTAACCTGCCTTCCTCCAACAGGAAAGGTTGGGACCTGTCAAGATGCCGGTAAGCTTCCAGCACCTGCTTTCTGCCTGATTCCAGGCATTCCTCACGAACGTCGTGATATTGGAAGTCGATTTTTCCACGCTTTAACACCACTTGCAGCGGACGATGGTAACGATCATGCAAAAAACGCGTCCGCAGTACTGCATAACGTGCTACCAGCGCATTCATGGCCGATTCAACCGCTGCAATATCCAGTTCGCCATCCATATGGATAAGCATCTGTTCAAAGTAATGATCGGATCCTTTATCCAGCAAGGCGTGAAATAAAAGCCCCTCCTGTGTGGGAGACAGCGGGTATATGTCTTCTACCTCCTGTTGTTCCTGTAATTCATCCAGCAAACTTACCGGGATGCTTTTCCAGGTGAGATCAGAAGGACTCAGTAATATCTTCTGTCCTGAGCTGCAGTAATCAATGACTTCACTTAAACACTCCCTGTATACATCCATGAACGCAGCTATCGTATCCGGATGATACTGTGACGTGCTATAATTCAATTGTACCTGTAACTGACCTGAGCTGACCATCGCGATGATGTCCCAATCATACAACCGTATTTCTTCTGGTGAGATGGTTTCCCCATGCGGATCTGAAGAGATACCATAAGATCTGCCCATGGTGTCGCTGTCGAATTGTCCCAGGTAGTTAAAGCTGATTCCGGTGTACTTGTCCTGCCTTTCCGGAGCTGACCTGCGCTGCTGCATGAGCAGGTAGTCGATCCCTCCATTTGGAACACTGCTGAGCGTTTGCCGGATGTCGCGGATCAATATGCCCAGGTCATCGCTGTCGCTTGTTAGTACTACGGGGTAAATAGTCGTAAACCAGCCTACGGTGCGGCTTACATTCACCGTAGCGCCAATATCCGAGCGGCCATGTCCTTCCATGTCAACCCGTAACACCGGTATCGCATACCGCCTGCGCATACCCAGGTAAAGGGCGGCTAACAACATATCATTCACCTGCGTGTGCTGCGCATGGTGGAGTAACTTTACAGTGGTATTACTGTCTAAGGTAAAGGCTTCACGGCGTAAGGAAGTGCGTCTTCCCAGCGCAACGGGATAGTCCCGCTGCAGCCGGAAGGCAGGCTGCTCATCGATCCGGGACCAGTACGCACTGGCCGAACGGAAGGCATCGCTTTCTGCATACCGCAATAAAGTAGCCGACCACTGCTGGAAAGCATCCGTCTTCAACGGTAGCAATAGTGGTTCTCCCTGCGCGGTTTGACGATATAACGTTTCGATATCCTCGAACAGGATCCGCCAGGAAACACCATCAATAACCAGATGATGAACGATCACCACCAGGCGGCTGCCGCCTGGCGTATAAAACAAGCCAAGCTTCAACAGCGGGCCCGTGGCCAGGTTGATACCTGACTGAAGAACATTACAATGTAATATGAAATCTGCCTGCCAGTCGTCTTTTTTATATAGTTCAATTACTTCCAGGGACACCGGCACACCAGTACCCAGGTTGCGCTGGACAATTGTCCCTCCCTGTTCTTCAAACACCATGCGTAAAGCATCATGATGATCAGTCAGCTTTCTGAATATGTCAAGTACGTGGTTTGTCTCTATCCTCCCGGGGAAATGAAGCACTACCGACTGGTTAAAATGATGGCGTTGTTCAAATGGGTGATGGAAGAACCATTGCTGGATGGGCGTTAACCCAACCTCTCCTGTTACTGCTGTTTGGGAAGAGATGGCTGATAAGCGTCTCAGTTTTAACGATAATCCCCTGATGGTCTGACTGTCGAAGATATCCCTGATCGTTGTTTCATATCCTCCCGAACGAAGCCGGGACATGATTTGTATGGATTTGATAGAATCACCTCCCAGTGAAAAGAAGTTATCCGTTACACTTACCCTTGTGATTCCCAGTACACTTACCCATATTTCTGACAACAGTTTTTCCTCCGCTGTAACGGCTGGTATGAACTCTCCGGCTGAAGATATTTCAGGATCGGGTAAACCACGCCTGTTGATCTTTCCGCTCGAAGTCAAAGGCATAGATTCCAGTTGTACAAACAAGGCAGGCATCATGTAATCCGGCAGTTGCTGCTGCAGGAACGCACGCAACGAAGCTACCGGAACGGGTGATGCTGATACGTAATAGGCGATCAGTGATTTTGTTCCATTCCCTTCCCTGATGATCACCGCTGCTCCCTGAACCTCTTCGTGCTCCAGCAGCCGGTTTTCAATTTCACCCAGTTCTATTCTGA
This sequence comes from Chitinophaga sp. ARDCPP14, assembly GCF_051362515.1. Lineage (NCBI taxonomy): Bacteria > Pseudomonadati > Bacteroidota > Chitinophagia > Chitinophagales > Chitinophagaceae > Chitinophaga > Chitinophaga sp. ARDCPP14. Next base: position 388,129 of record NZ_JBKIXB010000005.1, read on the forward strand.
AGCCACGCAACTTTACCTGATCATCTGTTCTACCCAGGAATTCGATATTACCGTCAGCATGCCACATCCCAAAATCCCCTGTTCTATACATCATTTCACCGGGATAAAAAGGATTTGGCACAAATTTCTGCGAGGTGAGATTTTCATTATGCAGGTACCCCTTTGCCAGTCCATACCCGGAAATGCAAAGTTCTCCTGGTACGCCAACAGGTTGCAATTCATTATTCAATCCAAGGATCAATATCCTGGTATTTGCTATCGGCTTTCCAATAGTAATCTGCGCCGGCGCCTCATTTTTCATAGCAAGAATGGAAGTACAAACTGTATACTCCGTAGGTCCGTATGCGTTCAGGAAAGTCCGCCCAGGCGTCCATTGCAATGCAATCTTCCTGTCACAGGCCTCTCCTGCCGAAATGATGGCCCTCAGCTGGTGCAGGCCGTCAGCGGGTAACACCCTTAAAACAGATGGAGGAAGCGTAACAACATCAATAGCCTGTTCTTTCAGCACTGAATACAAAACATCCGTAGAAAAAGTATCAGATCTTTTGAAGATGACTAAGGTAGCTCCGGAAGATAGTACCGGGAAAATTTCCGCAACAGACGCGTCAAATCCCAGGGACGAAAACTGTAGCAACCTGGTTTCAGGAGCGAGTGCCAATACGTTTGTAAAAACCGTTGCCAGGTTAGCCAGGCCTTTATGTCCCAGGAGCACGCCTTTCGGCCTGCCGGTAGATCCGGATGTATAAATAATATAAGCATTATCCCCTTCCTGCACTTCCCGGCCACCAGGCGTACCGGAAAACAGATCTCCTTCAATGAGTAAATCATCCTGTAATAAAAAATCCGGCAGGAGGCTGTCTGGCAGGCCTTCCTGGCCTGTTATAATCCCTGTGCCTCCGGAAAGAAAGTCACGATGTAGCCTGTCTGTAATACAATATCCCGGTTTACTCTCTTCCAGGATTGACCAGATCCTCCCCGCCGGCCAACGCGGATCCAGTGGCAGGTAAACGGCTGCCGCCTTCATCACGCCCAGTATATTGGCGATGGTAGCTGCGGAGCATTCCTGCAGGATGCCCACAATGTCACCATGCGATACCCCTTTCTCCATCAGGACCCCGGCTACCTGATCAGACCTCTCATCCAGCCGTTTATAGGTCATGCTTTCATACAGCTTCCGGTTGCCTGTTGTTGCAACGGCGCCCTCTTCGCCAAAAATTTTATGGTAGAATGGTTCACTACGGAAACGTTGCGGGAAATGAGGCAAATCGGTATCAAAATCAATTTTCTCACCGGAGATGCGGGTCAAACAACCTTTGATGCTAAAGTCGGGATTAATGCCGTTATCATTCAGCCGCCTGTCAATCACCATCTCAATCATATCGCCCTTGCCAACCGGAAGCCCGGGGTAAAAAACAGGCACGAATACCGGCAGCCAGCAATATTCATATTCAAGTGTATCCAGTACTTCCCCATTTGCACCCGGCATCGTTAACCATACCAGGAATCCCTGTATAGTGTCCTCCCTCCGGATATAAAATTTCACAGCATGGCTATCTTCCGGTTTTACCGCTCCCCCGTTAAAATCCAGGTCTTCAAATGTTTCAGCGCCGGATAAAAGATATTCCTGTGAAAAGTTCCTCAGACAAAGCCTTATATCGGCACTTCTACCGATGTAATCAAATGTTTTGCGGACATAAGGAGCCGAAACATCAGAAAAACCGGGTGTATCAATAAAATATCCGGGTAAGCTAACCGGCGCAATCCTGGTCAGATTTCTGCCGGGAATCATAATACCGTCTTCCTTCAGAAAACGCCTGGCATTATTCAACACTACGGCGGCGCCTTCGCAGCCACCTATAGGACCTACCAACTCCGACAAACATACATCAGCTTTCTCGGGTAAGTCTACCAGCATGGCATCCCCGTGAATCAGGTGAATTTTCTGATCCAATCCGGCATCCTTTAAAAACTGTTTTGCTTTGTTATAGGTTTCTTCCAGTATTTCGATGGCATATACTTTTTCTGCACCAGCTTCTATGCATAACCTCGACAATATAACATTAGGCCCTGTTCCTATTTCCACCACCACCTTTCCTTTCACATGTCTTCTGATCTCCTTTTCATACCACGCATTCCTTCTTACATCGTTCGTCATCGCATGGTACAACATGTCGTCATAAATAAAATATTCTGCCGTAGAAGGCCATAACTCCATCGGGTTAGCTACCTCATCCCGAATGGCCACGGCATCCGGATGTTGTGCTGCCTGTTGCTTAAACCGTTCCAGCACGGTAGCCGCCGGTGCGCCGGCAGGGGCAATACTATTGAATTCGTGCAGGATCTGATGCTGCTCAACAGGATTAATCAGCTGGATCGCAGCGATACTGATGCTGCTATCGGAAGTTACCGCCGATACTACATTTGTGAAAAAATGTACAAACCTTTTTATGGTGGCTTCCTTAAACAGATCTGTCGCATACTCAAAACTTAAAAACAGCTGACTGTCTTTCTCGTATGCCCGCAGGGTAATATCGAATTTTGAAATGGCATGTGCTGTTTTAAAAACAGAAATCTTCAGACCAGGGAGTAACAGCTCCTTTTCTCTGTAGTTCTCGTAAGAAAGCGCCACATCAAACAAAGGATTGCGGTTCGTCTTCCTTTCAATACTGAGGTCATCAATTAACTGTTCATATGGGTAGTCCTGGTGATCGAAGCAGGACAACATCTTATTTTTCACTTGCAGTAAAAATCCGCTGAAAGATTTGCCGGCAGCAGGATGATTTCGTATAGGTAATGAATTAACAAACATACCTACCATCGTTTCCAGGTCTGCATGCTGTCGCCCTGCTACCCCTGTTCCGATAACAATATCCTCTTCCCCGGTTAGTTTGCTGAGGAATATGTTAAAGACGGACATTACTGCCATATACATGGTAGCGCCGGCCTTTTCTGCTATTGATTTCAGCTGCTGCGTTTCCCGGATGGGGATAGAAAAATCAACCGCATGTCCATTAAAGCTGTTAATTACAGGTCTTGGAAAATCCGCCGGCAAATCCAGCTGCTGAGGCGATTCTGAAAATTCCTTCAACCAAAAATCCCGCTGGGTACGCATCTGGCGTTGTTGTACTTCGCCCGCCTGCCAAACTGCAAAATCTTTATACTGGTGTTTTAGTTCAGGGAGGTGCACTCCGTTATACAAGGACATAAACTCATCAAAAAGCACCTGCTGGGAAACACCGTCGCTAACAATATGATGGGTATCTACCATCAGGATATGCTCCTTCTCCGATAACTCAATAATACCTACCCTGATCAATGGTGGATTTTCAAGATCAAATGGTTTAATGAAGTTTTTTACTATCTCCTCCACATCCGGAAACTGTGCTTTATAATATACACAATTCATCGATACATCCGGAAACACACGCTGCACGGGTTCTCCCTCTTTCACAAAAAAACCAGTCCGTAAAATTTCATGACGGGATACGAGTGTTTTTAATGACTGCTCAGTCCTCAGTTTGTCGAGGGATCCCTCCAGCATCATTACGATACCACCATTGTAAGCAATGGAATGCTTATCATACTGATATAAGAAATAAAGGCGGTTTTGCCCGGATGAAAGCTTATAATATTCCTGCGCCGGCGCCTTTTGAATGTCTATATGCTTACGGGTTTCCGACTGTGCCAGTAATAACGCTAAACTCCTTACCGTCTGGTGTTGGAAGAAGTCTTTTATGGAAACAGATACCTGAAATACCTTATAAACCCTGCTCGCCAGCACTATAATGTGCAGGGAGTGACCGCCAAGTTCCGTGAACGTACGATCGATACCAATGTCCTCCTTATTCCGTTTCAGAATATCCGACCAGATCTCAATCAATTTTTCTTCTGTTTCGGTGGTGGGAGCGGTATAACCAAGTTGTTTTACAGATGGCGCCGGCAAGGCGTTCATATTGATTTTGCCATTCGCAGTCAAGGGCCACGCTGTCAGATGAACAATAAACGCAGGAATCATATAGTCCGGCAACAGATCAGCAAGAAAATCTTTGATGGCCACTTCGCTCAACAGGCTTTCAGAGAGATAGTAGGCAATCAAAACAGTATCGTCATCCTGCGCTTCCGCCTTCACCAATACCTGGTCCACGCCATCAAGCGACAGCATCGCCGTTTCAATTTCAGACAGCTCTATCCGGTATCCCCTTACTTTTACCTGGTGATCCTTTCTTCCTAAAAATTCAATATTCCCATCCGGCAGCCACCGGGCAACATCCCCTGTCATATACATTCTGGCGCCGCTTTCAAAAGGATTAGCGATAAACCGCTCATCAGTTAAGTCCTGTTGCTCCAGATATCCAATGGCTACTCCTGCTCCTGCGATATACAAATCTCCTTTCATGCCGATAGGAACAGGCATAAGGTGCTGATTCAATATATAACACCGGGCATTGCTGATTGGTTTTCCAATAGTAGGTGCTTTCTGAAAGTCCAACAGCTGATCGCGGTGAACATATCTCGCTACCGCGCCAATAGTTGTTTCAGTTGGTCCGTAGTGATTGATAATTTCGATAGACGGATGCAGTGCGAATGTTTGTTCTATTGCCCTCACCCTGATCTTTTCTCCGCCCAGTATCACCAGCCTTAAGTCCGTGGCTGTTTTAAAATCAGGATGATCTGTTACAGCGCCATACAGGGAAGGCGTCAGCTTCAGGTAAGTAATATGATTTTGCCGGAGGTACCGGAGAAAAAAGGCAGGCTGCATGTAAACTTCCGCAGGCAATATATGCAGTTCCGCACCGGACAATATGGAGGAAAATATTCCTGTATAACCCAGGTCAAACGCAAATGATGTTACCAATGCGGTTTTATCGGTATGGTTTATTCTTGCAAATTTGTTGATCCAGGTGGCATAATTAATCACATTCTCATTTGAAATCATCACGCCCTTAGGCAGGCCACTGGTTCCTGAAGTATATATCACATACAGCAGATCACCGGGTGTAATGGTCACCAACGGATTTTCAGGAGAACTGTTATTCAGGTCCGGATGATCCATCGCCAGTTGATCAATTCCAACAGGAACATCAACCAATAGTTGTTGCTGCGTCAATATTAACCGGCAGCCTGCATCCTCACAAATTTTCTTCAGCCTGGATACGGATGTTTCAGGGTTCACAGGCAAAAACGCAGCCCCGGCTTTTAATATCCCCAGCATGCCGATCATCATTTCAACGGAGGGTTCTACCCGCAAACCGATGATATCCAGCCCCGGATGACTATTGAGTACCACGGCCGCCACCTGATTGGCCCGCTTATTCAATGCGGCATAGGAAAGCCTTGTTTCTCCAAAAACGACCGCAATATTATCCGGGTAAGCAGCCACCTGCCGCTCAAACATTTCAATAACAGACTGATAAGATGGTACATCGGCCTTCGTATCGTTAAAAGCATACAGGATGGTATCCTTTTCAGCCTCGTTTAACAACAACACCTCACTGACAAGCCTATCCGGGTAAGTTAGCACATCCCCGATAAGATGAATGAAGTAGCTTGAAAATCGCTCTATATAGTCCGTTGAAAAAATACTGCTTTTGTAGTTGAAGTCGATCACCAATGCGTCATCGGTAAAAACCTGGATAGACAGCGGCAGGTTTGTATTCTCATAATACCCGTGCAGCGCTATGTTCAGCCCCTCTACGCTGTCGAGGATGTTTTGATCAACCGGATAATTTTCAAAGCCAATACTCGACTGAAATAAGCTTTCATTTGCAGTGATGCCAACTGCCTGGTTAATTTCATGCAAAGATGAATGATGAAATTGACTTCTCTCTATCAATCCCGTATTCACACTTTTCACCAGCGCTTCGAGCGTTATCCGCTCATCAACATGAATCCTGATTGGGACAGAATTGATAAAATTTCCCACTACCGCCTGGCTTCCCTGCACAAAGGGGTTCCTGTTAGATACGGTCGTTCCAAACACCACATCATTTGTATTACCATACTGTTGCAGCAGCAAGCCATAAGCCGTATAAATAACTGCCGCTTTGGTAACTTTATTCTTTTTCACAAATTCATTAAGGCCATCCAGGTTTTTATTGATCCTCAGCTTGCTGACATCCTGCGACAGTTCTCCCTGGTTAGCAGCCTCCGACAAGGGGTGTCCGATTTCATATCCCTCCAGGTAGTTCTTCCAGTAACTTTCTGACGCCTCGTGATCCACCAGTTGCCAGCTATCCGCATAAACAGCGCCGAAGGCAGGTTTATCAGTGTGTTCAGGCGTATCCCCCTTATTAAGGCTGTTATAATACCGGAGCAAGTCTTTTATCACTATCGCCGTACTCCATCCGTCATATAAAATATGATGATGCGTGATGACAATGATAAAATCTTCCGCTGCCTTCTGAAATATCCTAACCCGCAGGGGCAAGGCTGTGAGGTCAAATTTCTCCTGCTGATCGTTCAACAGTTCCTGCGTGATTATACCGGCAGCTGTCTCAGGGCTATCTTTTGAGTAGTCGTAATATTTAATGTCGAGGTCACAGGACTTCAGAATTACTTGTATGGGAGCCTTTATTTCCTCCCATCTGAATACAGATCTCAATACATCATTCTCCGATTGTACCAGGGAGAATGCCTGTCTCAGGATGTTCATATTGAGCGGCCCCGATACCGCAAAGGATATCTGGACATTGTAAAGATTATAATCTGCTTCCTTCAAATAATGATACAACATGCCTTTCTGGACCATACTAAGCTCGCTGATCTCCTGCACATTTGATTTCTCAAGCTTCTTTTTCAAGGGAATAAGATTTAAGTGGGTAATATTTTTGAAGAATAACCGGTAGGTATTAATTAAAAAGAACTGACAACTCATCGTCGTCAAGTCCATCCGCCCCTGCGCCCAGGGAAAAAGAAGTAACTGGTAACTCTTCCCGGAATTTATTATATGCCATCATATGGAGCAGCCATTTCACCAGGTTGTCCGCAAATGATTGAATGGTAGCCATTTCATGGGCCAAACGATTATACTGTATATCTATTTCCAGTGAATCCTTTAACACAATAACATTGAGTTCCAGTTTAGCCGTCATTACATTGTCCGGGGCTGTGTTACTTCCCCTGGTGTCATCAGAATAAGCATACAGATCATTGTCGAATTCCTGGTCAAATTGTCCGAGGTAGTTAAACCTGATTTCAGACAATTTCTCCCTGCTAACCTGCAGGGCCTGATGCAGGTACCTGAAAATGCCGTATCCCAGCCCATTGCCGGGAACATTGGTCATTTGCTCCCTGACCCCCCATATAACAGCTTCAAGGGACCCCTCATGGAGTTGCAGTTGCTGTGGATACATAGAAGTAAACCAGCCAACAGTCCTGGAGATATTCAGATCATCGAGATATCTTCCATGATTTTCCTGCTCGATAACACATACATTCTTTCCTATCCAGTCCCTGACAGACAGTGCCAAAGCCGCATTTAGCAGAATGGTGATGTCCGATTTATATACCTGGTGTGCAAGCTTCAATAACGCCCGCGTGCCTGCTTTATCTATCGTGCGTTTCTCATTTGCAGCATTCATCGTGCGCCAGTCTGCCGGCCGCTTATCCAGGGGAAGTGAAAATGGAACATCGGCCACTGATTGCCAGAATGCCAGTTCCGCCGCATTGCCATCAACATGCGGATATCGCAGCAAAGCATCATACCACTCTCTGGCAGTGGCTGTTTTAGCGGGGAATTTTACCGGGTTATTGTTCTTCAGACTTTTGTAGGTAGTATAAAGATCCTTCAACAAAATTCTCCAGGAAATACCATCAACAATTAAATGATGTGCGGTGATAAATAACATCCTGTGGTTTCCTCCCATTTTGAAAACAGCTGCTTTCAAAAGAAGGTCCCTTGAAATATCAAAGCTGCTTTTAAGAGACATGCATATTCCCTTCATTTCCTCGCCCTGAACATCCAGTTCAAACGATGTTATGGCAAATGGGCTATCGCGGTGATGCTTGTTATAGAATAATGTTTTCCGCCGGGGATCATAGTTGATTCTCATTCCGTCATGTTGCCTGATGAGCGCCTGAAACGACAACTGCAGCAAATGGAGATCGATCTCTTCATGAAACGAAAGCAACATAGAATGATTGTAGAAATCAGGACATTGAAAATCCTGATCAAAAAACCAGGCTTCAATAGGCATCAGCTCACGGGCCCCCTCTATATATCCCTGCTCATATTCCCGGCGACTTTCTGTATTCTGCAGGTTAGAAACGATCTGCCGGATTGTTTGATAGATAAGAATATCCTTTATGGTCAGCATAAAACCTTCATCAGCCAACCGGGATAATATCTGAATAGCCTTGATAGAATCTCCTCCGAGTTCAAAAAAATTATCACTGGCCGAAATATTATCTACCCCAAATACCTCATTCCATATGGCTATAAAAGTTTTATCGCGTGCATCTATCTCCTGAACATTCGAAGCTTCAGAAAATTCCATTGCCGGAAGTGCTGCGTGATCTATTTTTCCATTAGAGGTAAGCGGATAAGCATCCAGTTGAATAAAATAAGCCGGCATAGCATAGTAGGGTAATCTGTCTGACAGGTACGACCTGAGCAACGGTTCAGCTATGGTCTCCTGCATCCCCGAAACAATGTAATAAGCTATTATAACAGGTGACTTCTTCCCTTCTCTTATGATGGCTACCGAAGAAGCAATCCCCTCGTAAGTTGCCACCTGGTGTTCAATTTCAGTCAGATCAATCCTATGGCCGCTGATCTTAATTTGCTTATCTGTCCGGCCTATATACTCAATAAGGCCGGAAGGAAGGCGCTTCGCAATATCGCCCGTCTTATACATCCTTAACCCTGCCACAAAAGGGTCGCTGATGATCTTCTGCCCGGTGAGGTCCTGGCTACGCAAATATCCTCTTGCCACCCCTTCGCCGGAAATATACAATTCCCCTTTAACTCCAATAGGTACCGGCCTAAGCGAATCATCCAGCACATATATGCGGGTGTTAGCAGCAGGTATGCCAATAGGCACTGCCACGGCCTTGTCTGCCGGGTCAAATTGATGAATCATACATCCAACAGTTGCTTCTGTCGGTCCATATTCATTATAGATCTCTATATGATCGCCAAAAAGCAGGTGTATTTCCGCCGCAATGGAGCGGGTCAATTCCTCACCACCAACTATAAAGCGTTTTATTTTACTGTTGCGCGCAACTTCCCTGGAAATGCAGGAGGCGATCAATATCAAATGCGAGGGAGTGGCTTTAACTACCGCCACTTTATTATCAAGCACTACTCTCCGCATCAAAAATTCATCTTCCGCGGCGCTATAAATAACGATCCTGTTACCGGTTACCAACGGCAAAAATAAAGAGGTGATGGTTAAATCAAATGAAATAGAGGTATACAGCGGGAAAGCAGCTTTCTCTTTTTTCACATACATGTCTGAAGCCCAGGTAATATAATTGACCAATGAATGATGCTCAATCATTACGCCTTTGGGATTGCCGGTGGTACCGGAAGTATAAATGATATAAGCCAGGCTGTTTGGCTCAGCCGGGCTATAAGTAGCAGGAACATTCTCCGGCAGTGTCAGCGAACTGATATCCAATACCTCCAACAAGGGCAGCTCAGAAAGCAGCAAAGCTACCTCCGGCAGGTCTTTGCCTGTGATCATCATGCTTGCCCTGCTGTCTGTAAGCATGTAGCTGATTCTCCGGACAGGCGTTGATATATCAATGGGCAAAAAGCAGGCACCCGCTTTCAGCACTGCCAGTATGGCCACCATCAGTTCAGGACGCCTGTCCATCAGTACTGCCACAATACTCTCCGTGTTGATACCTTTGCTTCTCAGAATAAATGATAACCGGTCAGCCTGTTCATTCAATTCACGGTAAGTGATAGTGTCTTCCCCGTATTCTATCGCAATCGCCTCTGGCGTGGCTTCCGCCTGCCGCCGGAACTGCTCATGGATAGTGGTATGGCGCGGGAAATCTGTGGCGGTGTCATTAAAATGATGAATGATATCCCGGTACTCTACCTCACCCAACAAATTTATTTCATGAAGGCTGATGTCCGGCTTCTGCGTTATTTGTTTTACCAGGTTGGCAAAGTGACCGGAAATCCGTTCTGCTGTTTCCTTTTTGAAGAGGTTTGTGTTGTATTCGATGACGTACTTTAATGTCTGGTCATAATAAAATACTTCCATCGAAAGATCAAACTTGGCAATTCCCGGATCGAAGAAATGGCGCTGCACCTGCAGATCGCCGGTCGTCATATGATCGTAGCCAATGTTCTGATAAACGAACATGGTATCAAAAAGGCGATTACGACTGGCATCAGCAGGTACTCCCGCCTGTTGTATCATTCTTTCAAAAGGATAATCCTGGTTATCCAACACGGCCGTTAACAGGTGATGATGTTTTTCCAGGAGGTCCGGAAAAAAAGTGCTGGCGGAAATATCGCTTATCACAGGCAGGCTGTTGACGAACATGCCTACTATATTTAATAGATCGGGGTGAGTTCTGCCCGCGGCGGCAATACCTATTGCAACTTGTGGCTGTCCGCTGTACTTTGATAACAGCACGCTGTATAATGTGAACAGGAGTGTATTCAGTGAGCAGGCATATTGTGTGGCTATCCGGGAAAGACTGGCGGTAATATCTTTATCCAGCAGTACTTCCAGCTTTTTTCCTGTAGGATTGAAAATAACGGGACGGTTGAAATCAATGGGCAGGTCCAGTACCGGAACGGATTGAGCCAATTGCTGTTTCCAGAATAATTCCTGCCTTTGGAGGTTGCCCGATGCAAACATACGGTGCTCCCAATCCGAATAATCATTGTAATTAACGGGAAGGGAAGGCAACTCATGTCCCCTGTAGCATTCGAATAATTCCTGTACAAAAATATTCGCGGATATACCATCGCAGATGATATGATGAAAATCTAAAAACAAGTAATGTTGCTGCCCCGGAATGTTTACCAGGCGAATCTTGAACAGTGGGGATTGATGCAGGTCGAAAGGGGTAACCAACTCCTGTAACAATTGATCCAGGTTCTCCGGAGTGGAAGTTATATAATCGAACGGCAAAGCCACTGCTTCGTGAATCCTGTATACCGGCTGTTGAGGGCCTTTAAATGACATACGTAACACTTCATGCCTGGATACCAGTGTTTCTATGGCTGCCTTCAGCTTTTCCCGGTTAACAGGACCGTCTATCTTTAAAATAACAGGTATATTGTATGCGGTAGACGTTTGATCTACTTCCCATGTATAGTACATCCGTTTTTGTGCAGCAGACAATACATATGTATCTGCCGGTGCTGTACGGGAGATGGAATGATAAGGCGCCGCTTTCTCCAGGTTGGCTATTTCAGCAGCGAGCGCCGGGATGGTGGGATAGCGGAAGAATACTTCCAGGCCCAACTCCACTCCTAATTCCTTTTTCACCAACATGCATACCTCAGATGCCCTTAAAGAGTCCCCGCCATTTTCAAAGAAGTGACCTTTCCCATTAAAATGCTGATGCTTCAGAATCCGCTGCCAGATATCAAATAGCTTTTGCTCGACAGGTGTCCCCGGGTGAAACACGTCAAAATCATTGGCTGCATCTTCCGTTAAGCGAAATAATGCATTTGTTGTTTCCCTGTACTTACCTTCGAGGTATTGCGCTATCAGCTTAAAACGTTGCAGCTTACCACTGGTAGTTCTGGGTATATTCTTTACGGGAATCACCTGGTCAATCTCAAATCCACACCTGGTATTGATCAATTTCCTCAGCTGCATGGCGGTTTGAATAAACGAAGAAAGCTCACCCCGGTGAAGCACAAAAGCAATTACTTCGTCTCTCTGCGTATTTCTGTTAAAAAAGCCACCAACGGCTACCTTGTTTAGTTCTATGGCATCAATTTCCTCCGCTATGCGTTCGATGTCGTGCGGGTAAAAATTCTGACCATTAATAAAGATGATATCTTTTGCTCTTCCCGTGACAAATAATGATCCCTTATCATTGAGGAAGCCAAGGTCACCTGTTTTCAACCATCCATCAGCACTGAATACTTGTCCGGAAGCATGTTTGTCATTGTAGTAGCCCTTTGTTACATTATCTCCCTTTATCTGTATATGGCCTATTACAGCAGCATCAACCGGATGATCATTATCATCCGCTATTCTCAGTGAGCAGCCGTCCACCGGTTTGCCAACATCTGCAAAAGAAACAGCGTCAGCAGTCTCTTCACTAAACACAACCTTATCATTGATATTAACATGATTTCTGCTAACCATTGCAGATACTACATCGCTGTCAAGATCCGATATGGTAACTGCCACACTAGCTTCTGCCAGTCCATACACCGGCCGCATTGCCTGTTTCTGCAACCCATATCTTTTCATGCTATCTGTAAACTCTTTACAGATTTCTGTAGATATGGGCTCAGCGCCGTTATAGATAATCCGCAGGCTGGAGAGGTTCCAGTCGTGATGATCATCGGGCGTATAATGCTTCAGAAAATACCGGTAGCCGAAATTAGGTGAGCAGGTAATGGTGGCCCTGTGCCGGGAAAGTGCATCCAGCCACAGTGCAGGCCTGCGAACAAACAGGCTCGTTGGCATCAGGCACTGATTCATTCCATGTAGTAAAGGATTAAGATGAAAGCCGATCATACCCATATCATGGGTCAGTGGCATCCAGCTCAACGTGGAATCTGAAACCGAATATCGGGCAGCATTACTAATGCCCTGTATGTTGGCAATAAGATTTTCATGAGTGAGTACAACGCCTTTGGGATTTCCGGTAGAGCCTGAAGAAAACTGGATAAACGCAATGTCCTGCGGGCTTACGATTACCGGCTCAGCCGCCGCACCTGCTGATAGCGCTTCCGACTCATTAATGTAACGGGTGCCGATCTCGTCACTGTTTACAAAAAGGGAGTTTGACAGGGCATATGCTGTCATCTTTTCAAAGTGCGCCGCAGAGGAGATGAGGTGAGGCCTGTTCAATATCTTCCAGACATTAAAGAGCTTTTGCCGATGCATATCCGTTCCTCCCGTTGCCAGCGGCACCGGTATCATTCCTCCTAATATGCAAGCCCAGAAAGCAATAAGAAGAGATTTATTATCATCAGTTTGCAGGATCACCTCGTCATTCCGGCAAACGCCCCGTTTCTGTAGCACCAGTAAGCACTGCAATGCTTTTTCATACAAATCTTCATACAACAGGAAATGTTCATCAGTATGGCTTTCAATAAAGGTAATACCAGCATTTCCTAATGTACTTTGTGCCTGTATAAGTTGAATGAGGTTTGTTATACGCATATCGCTTAGTTAACTCAGATCTGGCTTCCAAACTCAGCGGGATGCTCACGTGGAATTACAGGAAAATCCTGTCAGTACAATCACGTAGCGGCATAGCATAAATTTTTATCGCATAGCTTGCTCTGTTCGCAGAATTATTACATTCCGGAAAATAAGTACGCTGACGGCAAAATGAGTATCAGGTTGAATTTGAATGGAGCAAGACACAGCTCCGCTGAAGGTTGTTACAAATCGAGGGTCAATAAAAAAAATTGAGAAATTCGGGTTTAATATTTGCAAAATAATGTTTTAAATGATAATTTCAAAATTATTAGAAGAGTCAAAACTGCTTTTCTATTATTTGTATAATAACCCAATGTTTACTGTGCTGTATCCATATGCCTTCCTATAGCGCATCACACATTTTGAATCTTCAATTATCAATTAATTTCTGTTTATGCAATCCAACGTTACAAAACCCGGTTTATTAACGAAGCTCCAAACCTCATCTGTAGCCAGATCCTTAAAAGAAAAAATCCTGCTTAAAATAAAATCACGCTACCGGATAAGCGTAGATCTCGGTATTATCAGCATCACCGGTATTAACAGCATAAAAATAAAGCCTGTTAGCTTACATAATAACGCCCGGAATATGATATGTGAAACCGGCAGCATTCAGGTTAAGTTCAGCTGGTATTCCCTTTTAAAAGGCAGGATAAAATTGATCGCTGTAAAAATATCTGATTGTAAAATTATTATTAACAAAAGAGAAACTATACCTGCAAGTACGACAGCTAAGAGTACGGTAGTTGCCAATCCCCAGGATATGATCAGAAACTTTTACAAGCGCATATCCACCCGGGTAGATACTGCTTTTGAATCGATTCCTCCGCAGGTCAATATGGAGAACCTGGAAATAATTTTTTCGGGGCCCAAAAATGTACAGGTAAAAATCAGTTCGTTTGCTTTGAACAAGCGCTATTACAACACGGCGCCAGACGCCCGTCACCTGGATGGACGCTTCCAGCCAAAAGGAATATCCAGGAAGCTGGTTGCGGAAAAACAGCTGACAATAGATGTAGGTAATTTCACCATGGTGGCTGATCTACAAACAGATACTCCCTCCACCACAGTAACCGCCAAACAATTAACATTGAAGCTTAGCCGGGGTAAAGACGAAAACAACGGGATCTCTTATGATCTTGAAACCAATACGCATGACCTCACCTTGCACAATAGTAAGGTAAGTAATCAGCAGGCATTTGCGTGTGACCTGGGCATGATGCTGTATGCCAAACCCGACTTAGAAGGATTTCATATCGACCGTCAATCCAGTTTTCATCTGAATAATCTCAGATTCCCCTTCTACCTGGATCATTTCTACAGGGAAAATGACATTATCGAGTTGGGAGTAAACCTGGTTTCTTGTCAAATGGGGGATATATTGAAATCTTTTCAGGACTTCAGCACACAAAGTTTATACAGGAGTTCGTTTTCCGGCACCCTGGGCTTCCTTTCCCGTCTACGGTTTGAGTTAACCAACTCATTCAAAAGAGAATTTGAAATCAAACTGGATAACAACCTTCGCATTTTGGATCATGGCGGCGCAGACTATTCTTATTTAAAACAACCTTTTGTTCATACCGTCTATGATGGAGATATCGCTGTAAAATCAATTAACCTTGACAGCAGCAATTCTTTTTTCCTTCCACTGGACAAGATATCAGCAGATCTTAAAAAGGTAATTATCTGCACCGAAGACCCTCATTACTACACTCACAAAGGAATTGACTCCGAGGCTATTTTTCTTGCTATGGCATCCAATATAAAAAGCAGGAAATTAAGCCGCGGCGCCAGTACCATAACCATGCAGGTGGTCAGAAATCTTTTCCTGTATCATAGAAAAAATTTTCAAAGAAAAATAGAGGAAGTTATACTGACGTGGTACCTGGAAGAAGTGTTTTCCATTGGAAAGGACCGGATACTGGAGATATACCTTAATATCATTGAGCTGGGTCCGGGTATCTATGGCGTCCAGGAAGCTGCTTACTTCTACTTTGATAAACCAGCTAATCAGCTCACCCTGACCGAATCGCTTGCCCTGGCTTATATTATACCAAGACCAAAATTCTTCCTGGAAGCCCTTAAAATGAATTCACCGAAATTAAGAAAGAACCTGACAGCACACATTCTGCACAATTCAAAAGTGATGCTTAAAAAGGACATCATCTCTTTAGAAGAATTTGAAAACATACAATACAAAATAACATTTGCACCCGGCCTGGGAGAGTTGAACCTGACAGAAGCGGAGGCTACTGTGACCGGTAGTTAACCTGACCAAACGATATAAATCATTAATCAGATAAGGCAGCCATCTGGGATTCGGAAAAAATGTTCTCCGTATGTCCATCTGCGTAAGCTGGCCTTGACAAAGAAAAATAGGTATGTTGCAGGAACCGGCTGTAAAGCTCACTGGACCTGAGATCCTTAAGTATTTCGAGACATTTGATTTCATAGTCGCCGAATAATTCCCGGAATGAAACAGTTTCGACATCCCCTCCCAGATCCAGAAATTTTAACTTGATTTTTCCTCTTGTCAAAAATTTCAACCTGAATAACCTATTGGTTCCCGGCTGGTATCTTTTGATGGTTGTCCACATGATCTCGTCATCCTTCATAATGTCCCATTTGAACCAGTTTCTGTGGAGAAATAATATTTTTCCGGCCGGGTCATGTTGTACCATTGACATACCGCAGAAGCCAACGGTAGACTCTTCCATTCCACATAGTCCTACGCCATCTGCAATCATATAATAAGGAGTATGCAGCGCTTTCCACGCAAATCTGAAGGTATCTTTATCTCCCAATAACATCCTGTAATAGTCTTTTTTATTCAGGTTAAAATGGAGGCAAAGGTTCAGCTCTTTCCAGCATTTTTCTTTGTCAATCAATAGCTGTCCGCTCTCCTGCTCTATCGAACCATCCTCTCCGGAATCAATAATTTTCCAAATAGGGTTATGGCGGTCTGTTGTCCAGAAGTCGGGCCAAAAAACCGTTCCATATTCCTGGTATTCTTTACTGTCAAACAGGAATGCAGGATCTGAGATACAATTATTATCGGCATCCAGGTATAACACTTCCCTGAAATCACTTTGTAGAATGGCAAATGGCTTCATGGCGTAGCTCGTGAGTGCAGCAAGATTGGTTGTTGTGTAATCCTGGCAATTCCTGCACCTTACATCCAATCCTTCCAATGCCGTGATGACCTCTGCATTCAGCTCTATTCCGGTATACCATACTTCTATCGGGAGTGTGCAGCCATTTCTTCTCAACATATTGATGTTGATCCAGGCACAGGTAAAATAACTCACGCCCCCGGCGCAAATTACAATTCCTCTTCCTGAAAAACGGGCAGGAAAAGGTTCTGTTTCAGTTACGAATTTTTTCCATTGGGTATTTAATTTCCTGATCCATTGTCTATTACCTGTGCAATGGACTTTCCTCACACAATCATCCGTAAATGTTGACTTTCCTTCTTTTAAAGATCCGGAAGTGCGCCTTTTAAAAAGTTGGAGAAACTTAGTCGTGAGCATAATAGTAGTGTCGGGTTTAAACAAATTAACAAATCCGTGGCATCAGACTAATATAGGAAATAATTTGAAAATTATTTTCTAAATACAATCAAAGGGACTAGAAGATTCAAATGATTGCGCAAGAGTTTGACAAGATTTTTAAGCGCTCCCGTAAACAACCAAATGGAATATACTCTTCAGGGAATAAAAAAGTGATTATGAAATATAAAAAAAGAATACGTATTTTGTAATACCTTTGAGCAAATAATATGCAGGAACAAAAAGGGAAATATGAAGGCTTACAGCATGATGAACTGGGAATAAAGGTTCGCTCAAACGACAATCCTTATCTTTCAGCTGATATTCAAAACAAGATCCTGCAACCCCGCAGATTATCTTCTTATTTTATTGTATTAATTGAAAGCGGTTCCATTACATACAATATAGACTTACAAGACTTTACGCTTACTGACGGGCACCTGCTTTTTGCAATGCCCAATCAAATTTTGACGCCACCCGCTAAAACAGACAATCTCAAATATTTCAAATTACTGTTTGATGAAAATACATTGGCCTTGTTGCCACAACAATTTCCTTTTTTAGTCAACCCTTTAAACGCACCGACCATAGCTCTTGACAGTGCTGCAAAAGAAAGAGTTATAAAGGTTTTTGGAATTTTAAATGAGATACTGTATTTAGATAAATATGAAACCGATACTGAAATAATATTAGCTTATTTGAACTTATTGCTATCAGAATTAAACAGCGCCTATTTCAAAAATAAAGAACACGGCAATATCTTAAATGCAAACCTTTCAAAGTTTATTGAATTCAAATTAGTTGTGGAAACATCCCTTACAGAGCAACCTTCTATCAACGCAATAGCAGAAAAATTAGCTTTATCTACCAACAGTTTATACCGGATTGTAAAAGAATACGCCGGCACATCGCCCAAAGACTATTTTATTAACCGCCTGATGGCGGAAGCTCAGAGAAAATTGCGGTATTCTAATATTTCCATCAAAGAATTGGCCTACGAATTGGGTTTTAATGACCCCGATTATTTTTCAAGGCTCTTCAAAAAAAGCACAGGAAAAAGCGCCAGTGAATTTTTACCCAGGCAAGATTTGTCGGGAGAATAAACAGATTTGTCCATCCCCGCTATTTTTGGCCTCTCTACTTTTGCTTTATAAAATTCATACAACATGAAATTTGCATTAGTAACAGGAGCCAACAAAAGCATTGGCTTTGAAGTTGCACAGCAACTTGCTCAGGAAGGAATGTATGTTTACCTCGGCAGTCGTAATTTAGAAAACGGCGTTGAAGCCGTTGGTAAACTAAAAGCAAAGGGATTAAACAATGCAGAAGCTATTCAGCTTGACATTACAGACGATGAATCAGTAATTAAAGCCCGTAAAGAAATAGGTAAAAAAACAAACGTGTTGGACATACTTATTAATAATGCGGGTATTTATGGTGGTTCCCCACAAACGGCACTTGATTCAACGATTGACCAGTTTAAGGCAGTTTATGACGCAAATATCTACGGCGCAGTGCGGGTTACGCAGGCATTTATTGATTTATTGAAAGAGTCGTCAGCACCCCGCATTGTAAATGTAAGTTCAAGTCAGGGTTCAATTACCCTCCACAGCGACCCAACATATAAATACTACGACTACAAAGGCGCTGTATATCTTTCTTCCAAATCAGCCTTGAATATGTACACGGTGGTTTTAGCATACGAGTTTAAAAATTCTCCTTTCAAAATAAATGCCGTTTGCCCTGGATTTACAAAAACAGATTTTAATGGACATCGTGGACCCGGAACGGTTAAAGACGCCGGAAAACGGATCGTAAAATATGCGCTGATTGACAATGATGGCCCTACAGGAAAATTTTTCAGTGAGGAAAATAATCCTGAAACAGGAGAAATACCCTGGTAGTGGGCAGCTGATCTGGAATAGATTTTGTGCCCTGGTATTCCGTATATGAGTACACAAAATCTCAACATACAGATCCTGGCGGCACCTTCCATATTGGGGCTCCGCACGAATGGCGTGCAGGACCTGGCAGCTGCCCTGCTGGAAGCCGGCCTCGGCCGGCTGCAGCCTGAACATCCGGTGCTGCACCTGGCTACCCTCAACGGGCAGTACAGTGATAAAAGAGACCCTGATACCCACTGTCTCAACCCGGTGCCGCTGCGTGATTTCTCTATCGAGCTGGGAAAAGCCGTCAATTTACTGCTGGATAAAGACCGCTTCCCGCTTATATTGGGCGGCGATTGCAGCATCCTCCTGGGTATCATGTCAGGTCTCAAAACCCGTGGTAAATATGGGCTGATCTTTATAGATGCACATGCCGACTTCTACCAACCCGAAAAATCAGTAACCGGCGAAGTGGCGGACATGGACCTGGCGATTGTTACCGGTCGGGGACCGGATATACTTACCAACATCAACAACTCAAAGCCCTATGTGCAGGATGACCACGTGATTCATATCGGCCAGCGGGATTGGGAGGAGACAAAAAAATACGGCTCGCAGGATATCCGCGAAACCACTATCATCCGTTATGACCTGGAAAACATTGAAAAGGACGGAATAGAACAAGTTACTGCTGCTGCAATAGCAAACCTTGATCCCGGCCTGGAGGGCTATTGGATGCATTTTGATACCGACGTGTTGTCTGATGAGTTGAACCCCGCAGTAGAGTATCGCCTGCCCGGCGGCCTTGATTTTAAGCAGTCGGAATATTTTATTCACCAACTTCTACGTACCGGCAGGATCATTGGTTTTGATGTCACCATCTTCAACCCCCGCTTCGATACTACCGGACAGATCGCCCAAAATATCAGCGATACCATTGTGCGTGCCTTCCGTTCCTGTAATGATAAACACGTGTTTTGATTGTCGGTAACACTGGCTATCCTTTAGAGAAAAGTCGCTCCAGCTTCAATAAAATGTCCTTGTGAGTTGAAATCATCTCCCGCATCCGATGAAATA
This sequence comes from Chitinophaga sp. ARDCPP14, assembly GCF_051362515.1. NCBI lineage: Bacteria > Pseudomonadati > Bacteroidota > Chitinophagia > Chitinophagales > Chitinophagaceae > Chitinophaga > Chitinophaga sp. ARDCPP14. Next base: position 408,004 of record NZ_JBKIXB010000005.1, read on the forward strand.
TCCGTATTATCTGGATATTTACAGCTATGGCTCTCTCACTGTTCAAAACACAGGAAAGCATAGTCACACCTTGCTCACTAAAGCAAAAAGGTGCCTAGCGAAGTCCCTTAAACACTTCTTTAGAGGACGCAAATTGCGTCCTCCAATTCTCAAACTCTTCTTTGTTCATTTCAAACATAAAATCCTCAGGAAACCGACTTATATTTCTTCTTACAGCCTCTTTCAATCTTTTAGTTTCAACACCATAAAGTTCATAAATTAAATTAGAGAAAGCCTTCAAATCTTGCGACTTGAAGGCTTTCAATCTTCCAGTGATCCCTATGGTACAAAACCCGAACCTTTTTGTCTTTGATTTACGAAAATTGGCCGAAATAGCCTAACTGTACATTCGTACTTTTGTAAAATATACAGTAATCGCAGGCATTCGGCCAACCTCATTTTCCTAAAAAAAGTTCTCATTAAAATAACCTTTCTTTATGGTAAGAAATATATTCTTAATATGAAAGGTATACACCAGGATTCTGTTGAAAAAATCGTCGGAAAACTCTTTCTCCTTCTTTTGTTTATCTGTAATGCTGATCCTGTCAGGGGACAGTTAGCAGCTGATTCGCTAACAGCCGCGCTAACTACACAATACCAGCAAAACGGTTTTCCGGGATTCAGCGTATCTATTGTAAACAGTGATAGCATTTTATACGAACATGCGTTCGGATTCGCTGACCTTGAAAAAAACATTCCTTACACCACTACTACGGTACAACCGATTGCTTCTATCAGCAAACTATTTATTGGAATGGCAGTGATGAAAGCTATCGAACAAGGCCTGTTTACACTGGACACTGACATCAACAGTATTTTACCTTTTAAAGTACAACATCCGTACGCGCCTAAAATACCCATCACGTTAAAACAACTCGTTACGCACACTTCAGGGATAACAGATAACCCTGTTGCATACAAAAAGACATACTTATACAATACCCCCTTGCAGGAAGACAATCCCATCTATAGTCTACTGAAATCAAAAGGTTATGGTGCAAAAGGCCAAGACACTACTTTAGGCGCATTTCTCCAGGATTATTTAAGCGCGTCCGGCACTTATTATTCAAATAATAATTTTGATAAAGCCGCACCAGGTAAAAGATATGAGTACTCCAATATCGGTTCTGATCTGGCGGCCTGGCTGATAGAACTTAAATCAGGTATTTCCTTCGCTCAGTACACACAACAATACATTCTGCAGCCATTGCAGATGACACATACCACCTGGTCTACCGCCACCGCAGACCAGACAAAGCTGGCAACCTTATACACCGGCCTCAAAGTCCCTTATCCAAAATACAGTTCCGTTACTTATCCAGATGGCGGGCTTACCACTTCTTGTCATGAGCTGAGTCTTTTTCTGAAAGAAAATATTGCAGGGCAGGAAGGCAAAGGAAAAATTCTTACTGCTGCCTCCTACACCACCATGTTACAACCTGCATTTTCAACTGCTTATAATCCAAAGAATATAGATCCAGGAGAGCCTAATATTGGTGTGTTCTATGCCATGAAAAAAAATGGTATCATCGGGCATAGTGGCAGCGATGGAGGAGTTACTGCTTTCCTTTTCTTTAGCCCCACCAAAGGTTATGGCATGTTATTAATCACCAATACAGAACTGGAAGGACTGAATGGTGTGAACAAAAAATTGCTGACAGGATTTGAAAAGATATGGGGCACTATGAGCCACTACGCAGGAAAATTGCACCTGGTTAAATGATAAATACATAGGTTGTAAAGAGGTTATACAATCGAACTCGGCTAAAAACAAAAACCCGCGCTATGCGCAGGCTTGTAAGTTGTCTGTGATCCCCTTGGGACTCGAACCCAAGACCCATACATTAAAAGTGTATTGCTCTACCAACTGAGCTAGGAGATCCTTTGCTGTTAAGCGGTTGCAAAAATAGGAATATTTTTATTCCTGCCAAATTTTTATTCAAAAATATCCCAAACCGGGCACCACAAAGTATTATAACACCTCCCACCCAAAAATAGTTCATTACATTTCTGTAAATGCCTTGTAATAAATTGATGTTACTCACCTATTTTTGTGAAGCTAAATTATACCCATGAAAACGTACTTTCAGAATAAAACGGTTGTCATCACAGGCGGATCGTCAGGAATTGGAAAAGCCCTTGTAACAGAATTACTGGGACATGGCGCTCATGTGGCTGTTTGCGGCAGAAAGCAGGCTGCCCTCAATGACCTGCAACAGGAAGTCAATAACACCCGGCTGTTTACTTTCGTCGCAGATGTTAGTGTAGAGGCCGAATGTAAAGCCTTTATCGAAAGTACCATCAGTCAATTCGGAAAAATAGATATCCTTATCAACAATGCAGGCATTTCCATGCGCGCCCTGTTCCGCGATCTGGATGTAAGCGTATTGAAATCACTTATGGATATCAATTTCTGGGGAACCGTATACTGTACCAAATTTGCATATCCCTCAATTCAGGCTAACAAGGGAACGATTGTGGGAGTATCTTCCATTGCCGGGTACAGGGGCTTGCCCGCACGTACCGGCTACTCCGCTTCCAAGTTCGCCATGCAGGGTTTCCTGGAAGCGCTGCGCACCGAAAATTTACATACAGGCGTTAACGTGATGTGGGTATGCCCCGGATTCACGGCCTCGAATATACGTAACACCGCACTCAATCCACAGGGACAGGCACAAAGCGAAACCCCGCTGGACGAAGGTAAGCTGATGAGCGCAGAAGCAGTAGCAGCCGCTATTGCCACCGCTATCGCCAAACGTAAACGTACGCTGGTACTCACCGGCCAGGGCAAACTCACCGTGCTGTTAAGTAAACTCCTCCCCGGCTTCCTGGACAAAATGGTTTATAATCACTTTAAAAAAGAACCCGGTTCCCCTCTTCAGTAAGCAACCATTCTTTTCACTGTAGCCGTTAACGTTAGTGCAAAAAATTCCGCTTAAAATACGATCGCCTCGGCTTTTTTGTCTTTATTTGCACTAAGTTTAGTTCACTTAACCCCCAATGGCATCTTTTTTGGAAGGAAAGCGCACTTTTAATTTGCCATTCCGGATAAATGAAAAACGGATAGACGAGTGAGGACGGGAATTGATTCGTGGGTTTTGAACACTGGGATTTGGATTTAGATTTTCGGGCATGTCCATTATAACTTTAACATCAGACATAGGAATGCAGGATTACCTGGTAGGTGCCATCAAAGGGCAGCTCTGGCAATACTGCCCGGAATGTCATGTTACGGACGTCACACACCATATCAGCCCCTTCAATCTACCACAGGCCACTTATATCTGTAAAAGCGCCTTTGCCTATTTCCCGCTCGGCACCTTTCACTTTGTATTAATCAATTTATTCGATAAACGCCCGGATCATGTGCTGGTAGCAGAACATAACGGGCAATACATCGGCTGCGCAGACAATGGCCTGCTCACCATGATTGCCGGAGGTATGCCGGAGAAGGTCATTAAACTGCCCCTTCCGCCGGATGCACCCAAAAACACATTTACCATCATCCAGCTGCTGGCATCCGCCGCCCGGGAGCTAAGCCGCGGCAAAGCCCTCGGTGAACTCGGCCCGCTCACCCAGCAGATCCACGTAAAACACAACCTGCAGCCACTTGTGGGCGACGACTTCATAGAAGGACAGATCATTCATATCGACAGCTTCGAAAACGTTGTCGTGAACATCACCCGGCAACAGTTCGATATGCAGTGCAAAAACCGGAAGTTCCGCATCTTCTTCCGACGCGATGAAGTCATCAGCCAGATCAGCGAAACCTATGCAGACGTTCCCGAAGGCACCAAGCTCGCCCTATTCAACGCTGCCGGCTACCTGGAAATAGCCATCAACAAAGGAAATGCCGCCGGCCTATTCGGCCTGCAAGGCTTCCGCCGCGACCAGCTCACACAGCCAGCCGGGTACCAGCAACTGTCATACTACCAAACTGTTAGAATAATTTTTCAATGATTAACCGTATCGTTAAAATGGAATTCGACCCGGGAAAAGTAAACACCTTCCGGGAACTCTTTGCCAAACAACAGGAACTCATCCGCCACTTCCCCGGATGCCTCCACCTCGAACTGTGGGAACACGCCGCCTCCGGAAATACCTGGTTCACCTTCAGCCAGTGGGAATCTGAAACGGCACTCGAAAAGTACCGGCAATCCCCCCTCTTCCGGGAAACCTGGGCCGCCACCAAAGCGCTTTTCAATGCAAAACCTGCCGCCTGGACCGTCCAAACTGCCGTGAGCCTGTAACCAACAGCGCCTGATCATTGAATTATAATGCTTTTTTAATCTCCCGGAAAACTCCCTTCCGGCGCCCGGATGCGGCTAGCCAAAAGGGTAACAGCTAAAAAGATATTTACAAAAAGTTAAAACTGTTCGCCAGATTAGCATAATTTGCTGTTTTTTATATTTTTGTCGGACCTTAAAACAACCTTATGAATTTTAAAAGGACCAACAACATGGTCGGCTGGGTCATTTGCATCATCGCCTGCTTTGTTTACATTAAAACGATGGAAGCTACAGGCAGCTTGTGGGACTGCGGCGAGTTTATTTCAAGTGCTTACAAAGTACAGATTCCCCATCCGCCCGGAGCGCCATTGTTCGTGTTGCTTGGAAGATTGTTTAGTATGTTCCTGAAACCATCTCAGGCCGCCCTGGGCGTAAATACCATGACAGCCCTGGCCAGTGGTTTCACTATCCTGTTCCTGTTCTGGACCATCACCCACTTCGCACGCAGACTCATGGTGAAAGCCGGTGAAGAGATCTCACGTGAAAAAATGATCGCTATCATGGGCGCAGGCGCCGTAGGCGCTTTAGCATACACCTTCTCCGATTCATTCTGGTTTTCCGCCGTGGAAGGTGAAGTATATGGTATGTCCTCCTTCTTTACCGCCATCGTTTTCTGGGCCATCCTGAAATGGGAACATGAAGCCGATGAACCCTATGCCGACCGCTGGATCGTCCTTATCGGGTACCTCCTCGGCCTCTCTATCGGTGTCCATCTGCTCAACCTCCTCACCATCCCCGCTATGGTAATGGTGTACTACTTCAGACGCTTTAAAGTAACCGGCTGGGGAACCTTCTGGGCCTTCGTTATCGGTTGCGGCGTCACCGGCCTGGTACAGAAATACCTTATCCAGGATACCGTAAAGGCCTCCGGATATATGGACGTTTTCTTCGTAAATAGCCTCGGAATGGGATATTTCTCCGGATTTACCTTCTATTTCGTACTCATCATAGCCTTGCTGGTAATCGGTTACCAGAAGCCAAAGTTCGGTATCTACGCCCCCTTCATCGTAATCGCTACCATCATCCTGGTACCCGCGTTTAACGAGGCAGGCTCCGGTGCCATCTTCTTCAAATTCCTGCTGGCCGCTTTCTTTATAGCCATCCCATACCTGCTGAAAGCAGTAGGCGTGAAAATGGATATATCCAGAACAGCACACTTCAGCCGGCTCACCATCTCCTTCGTGCTGTTCATGCTCGTAGGATACTCTACTTATATTACCACCATGGTACGCTCTACTGCCAATCCTTCAGTAGATATGTACAACGTAGATAACCCCATCTCCCTGGTAGGTTACCTCGGTCGTGAACAATACGGCGACTTCCCGCTGGTATACGGCCAGGTGTTCACTGCCCGCCCAACAGGTTACAAAGAAGGCGGTAACATCTACGCACGCGGTGCAAAAAAATATGAAATCGCCGGCAAGAAAATGGAACCGGAATATGACCCGGCTGATATGATGCTCTTTCCACGTGTTTGGGACGCCAGCAACGATCAGGGCCACGCCGATTACTACCGCACCTGGCTGGGCCTCCAGCAAGGTGAAAGACCAGGATTTGGCGATAACCTCAAATTCTTCCTGCAATACCAGGTGAACTTCATGTATGCCCGCTACTTCCTCTGGAACTTTGCAGGTAAACAAAACGATACACAAGGCTACGGCAACGTACGTGACGGTAACTGGATCTCAGGCATTCCGTTCATCGATAACTTCTTATATGGCGACCAGTCCATGATACCGGACAGTCTGAAAAATAACAAGGCTCACAACACCCTGTTCTTCCTGCCATTTATTCTCGGGGTCATCGGTTTCTTCTATCAATATAATAATCACCGTAAAGATACCCTCATCGTATCTCTCCTGTTCTTCTTCACAGGCTTCGCTATCGTCATCTACCTCAACCAGGCCGGTAACCAGCCGCGTGAACGTGACTACGCCTACGTAGGCTCCTTCTACGCATTTGCTATCTGGATCGGTTTAGGCGTACTGTCGGTATACAGCTTCCTGAAAAAGAGGATCAAAAGCGCCATCACCCCCGTATTGGCTACAGCTATCTGCCTGCTCGCCGTACCGGTATTAATGGCCTTCCAGGAATGGGACGACCATGACCGCTCCACTAAATACGTAGCCAGGGATGTGGCCAAAGATTACCTGGAATCCTGTCAGAAAAATGCGATCCTGTTCACCGTCGGAGATAACGATACCTATCCCCTCTGGTACGCACAGGAAGTAGAAGGCATCCGCCCCGATATCAGGGTGATCAACCTCAGCCTCCTCGGGGTCGACTGGTACATCGATCAGATGCGCAGAGCCGTAAACCAAAGCCCTGCCATCCCAATGACCTGGTCTGCCGATAAATATAAAGGTGAAAACCGCAACTATATCCGCTTCTTCGATCCGGGAAATATTCCTGCCGACAAATACTTTAACCTGAAAGAAATCATGAACTTCATGGGAAGCGATGATGTAAACAGTAAAGTAACCACGCAGGACGGCGGCGCAGAAAACTTCCTGCCTACCCGTCAGCTGTTTATTCCGGTCGACAAACAAACGATTCTTGCCAACGGCGTAGTAGCGGCGAAAGACAGTGCGAAGATCCTGCCTTCCATGCCTTTCAAAATCACCAAAAGCTACCTGCTGAAAAACGACCTCGCAGTATATGATATCATCGCTGCCAACGACTGGAAACGGCCTATCTATTTCACCAGCCCTACCGATCTTGGCCTGAATGAATACATGCAAACCGATGGTCTTACCTACCACCTGGTGCCTTTGCCTAAAGCTACATCTACCGATCCGCTGGGCATGGACATCAACGCGAACGTAGGCGTGATGTATGATAACCTGATGCACAAATTTGAATTCGGTGGCGCTCAAACACGCGGTACCTACTTCGATGAGCCCAACAGGAAAATGATCATGTACCTCCGTCAGGCATTTACCAAACTGTCTGTAGCCATGACGCAGGAAGGCGCCTCTAAAGACAGCGCCCTCAACGTGCTCCGCTACATGGACAAAAACATAATGGAAACCAACTTCCCTTATGCCATGACCACTCCGGGTAACATGCACAACTATACTTCTATTCAAACCATCTACGCCTACTATATGGCCGGTGATGCGAAAAGAGCAGAAGAACTGTCGAACCAGGTGATCAAAGACTGTGAGCAGCAACTGCGCTACTACAGCTCACTGCCGCCAAACAGAATGACCAACGACTTACAACGCGATGGCCAGAATGCACAACAGTTCATCACCTGGTTAAACCAGATGAAAGGCGAGTTTGGCCCTAATGGTACCAAAAGAAACAAAGACGGCGCCGGCGCCATACAAGTAAATACGGAAGATTCTACACCGGTGCCAAAGCCGGCTGATTCAGCGAAGTAACCGTACTTCCGGATATAAAAAAGAGAGCCCGTACCAATGGTACGGGCTCTCTTTTTTATCAATATAATTACTCTGCTCTTAAACTCTTAACCGGGTTGGCCAAGGCAGCTCTGATGGCCTTATACCCTACCGCTATCCACGCAATTAACACGGACAATACAATAGCCAATACAAAAATGCCCCAGCCCATGTCTATATGATAGTGGAAACCAAGTAACCACTTCTTCATAAAATAATATCCCACCGGAGCTGCCACCAGGAATGCAATACCTATTAACGTGGTAAACTCCCTGGAAAACAGGTACAATATACTTTGTACAGAAGCCCCCAGTACTTTACGGATACCTACCTCTTTGGTTTTCTGTACTACCATAAAAGAAACCAGCCCATATAATCCAAGACAGGAAATAAAAATGGCCAGGAAGGCAAATACCTTGAACAACGCTGCAGTAATGGCTTCAGCCCTGTAGAAGTTCCCTATCTGGTCATCAAAAAAAGTACAATCATAAATGTAAGTAGGATATACGGCAGTGAATATCTGCTCTACCTGCTTTAACGTAGCAGGTACTTTTTCAGGATCCAGCCGGAGTGCCAGCGTGCCATAATCATTATTATCAGACGAAATTACAGATGGTGAAATCTCATCTCTCAGTGAATTATTATTAAAATCGCGTAATACGCCCGCCACCGGGAATTTACGGGAGCCGTTATCAACCGCAACTATCTTCCCGATAATATCCTCTGCAGAACGCAATCCCAGTTTTCTGACCACCGTTTCATTTACCAGTACTTCCCTTGTGCTATCATCGGAAAATGGATAACGTCCTGCCACCAGGCCCAAACGGAAGGTATTGAAATAACCGGTATCGGCATTGATCCGCTTCACGCTGTAAGGCTGCCTCTTAGCTTCGTTATTATAATAGAAATCGGTGAACCGTCCGAAATGGGAAGATGGCTCTATAGAGCATAAACTGCCCGCTTCTACTCCAGGCAGCTGCAAAAGCCGCGATTTCAAATGGGAATATTTTAGTCTTAAAGTACTATCGCTGGGCAGGTCAAGCAACACCACCGCTTCCTTTTCAAAGCCCATGGGTTTTTCCCTGAAATACTTCATTTGCTTTACCACCACCAGCGTGCCTATTACCAGCAACTGCGCTACCACAAACTGGAACACCACTAAAGCCCGGCGTAAGGAAATACCGTTTGCTGGCCGGATGCTGATCCTGCTCTTAATAGCAGCCACCGGGTTGAATCCCGAGAGCACAATAGCAGGGTAAAAACCAGCCAGGAAAGTAACGATCACGCCGGATAATACTAAAAAGAGTAATATCGACGGATGGCGCAGCGGGTTCAACTCCAGCGTTTTTCCTACCAGGTTGCTCAGGTAAGGAATAGCCAGCCAGGCCATTATGCTGCCCAATATGATGGCGGAAGCCGTGATCAGGGCAGTTTCTCCCAGGAACTGTTTTAATAACTGGAGACGGTTACTGCCCAGTACTTTTCTGATACCAATTTCTTTGGCCCTGTTAACCGATTGTGCTGTAGCCAGGTTAATGAAGTTGATACAGGCCACCATTAACAGGAACAGACCGATGATAGCCAACGCCCATAGTTCTGTGGCCGACAGGGAGTCGTCTTTTACGGTAGCATAACGTTTGTCGAGATGCATTTCCTTCAGCGGCTGAAAAGTCAGGCTGCTAAAGCCTGTTGTCTGATTCACATCTTCCCGGTAATTATTTTTCACAAACGCCGGCAGTTGCGCCTGCAGCTTGCCTATATCATCTTTCGGGGAGGTGAGCGCAAAACATTGTGTTCCGCCACTAAGCGAGCGCCAGTCTTCCCGCGTCTGACGTTCATGATCGTCCATCCTGAGCCAGGTAGCATGAGATGCTGCCATACGTACCGGCAGATCTGTATTATATGGCAGGTCTTTAAAAACGCCGGTCACACGCAGTGGCACGCGGTAAGACCATAGTTGTATTATTTTGCCAATGGCGTTTTTATAGTTGCCAAAATAGGCCTCAGCCATACTTTGCGTAAGCGCCACGGTATTCGGTTCTTTTAACTCCGCTGCACTTCCATAGAGCCAGGTAAAATCGAATATGTCGAAAAGAGCTGGTTCTACAAAAAAGAGTCCCCCGCTTTCTTTAAATTTTTTCTCTTCGCCGCCGTTTTCCCCCGGAACATATACCTGTGCGCCGCCGATATATTCAGCAACCGCTACTTTTTCAAGGGAAGGAAAATCCCGTCGCATGGCAGATGCCAGCGGCGCCGGCACCATACTATGCCTCCACTTTTCACCGGTGCTGCGGTTGGTGAAAGTGGTCACTACCCGGAAAATTCTTTCGCGCTTACTTTGATAAGTATCATAACTCATTTCGTTGCGGATCACGAGGAAGATCAGCAGGCTGGCGCCGATGCCCACGGCCAACCCTACGATATTGAGCAGGGAGAAAGATTTCTTTCTCCAAAGAGTTCTGAATGACAATTTGAAGTAACTATTAATCATAACAGGAAGTATTGCCGCTTTGCCTGCAAAAACCGGGACAGGAATATATTTGTTTAATTTTCAAAGAGATATAAAAAAAAGAAGCAGTGCGAATGTTCAGTAAAGAACAGGGAATGTCCGGTATCGAACATCCATAAAAAAATCCGGAGATCCCGGCCAGGCCGTTATCTCCGGATCAATTGTCCGTAAGAACAATAATTTATTACAGGTTGCTTACAATCGTTCTCCAGAATGCAGCGCTGGCCTTCACTTCAGGAACATTGTTATCCCAGTTGTATTCGTATTCCGCAGAAAACAAACCTTTGAACTTCTGATTTTTCAATGTTTCCAGCACTTTCGGCATCTGGCAAACACCGTTACCCCAAACTACATCATGGGAATCAGCAGATTTGTTGTTCAGATCTTTGAAATGCAGGCTTACAATATGACCATCCAGCTTTTTGATACATTCTACCGGATCGAGGCCTGAGCGTACCCAGTGACCAATATCCGCACAGGCGCCCATTAATTTACTTCTGCCTTTGATCGCTTCCAGTACCGTTTCAGGGTTCCAGTAACGGCTCGGTTTCGGGTGATCATGTATCGCCAGCTTAATCTGGTACTGATCACACAGGGAAGAGATCAGGTCCAGGTCTTCCGGCTTGGGCTCAGAAGTAATGCTCTGGATACCCATCCTGTTGGCAAAATCAAACAGCATACGCCATTCGGCAGCCGATTCCGGCACTACCACGCCAAATGCCTGCAGCACCTTGTGCTTTTTCTTAAACAACGCCTTTACTTCTTCCTGTTTGGAAGGCGACATATGGTAATCAAATTTACCTTCTATACCACCGCCAATCACTTGTCCGGGAAATGCTTCCACGTACTGGATACCACAGCTGTCCATTTTATCCAGCGCCTCCGCCAGCGTAAAATGATTGAATGTCCACGCCTGCGCTCCCAGCTTCCATCCCAATGCATCTGCCCTGCTCTGGGCAACTGCCGATTTTGCAAATAATGCAACCGCCAGGCCACCTGCCAGGATCAACGCATTTCTCAGTTTTTTCATATAGCTATTTTTTTGATGATTGAAAGTAATTGGTTTCAATCTAAAATGCAAGTTTTAAGCGAAGAAAAATCCGCGGAGGATCGCCTTCGGCGATTTTTAAATTGTCTTACTGCCTGATTACGCTGATTATACTGATCAGGATGATTTGATTATGTTTTGATTATAATGAATTTTATAAAGGATGAAGGAATATATAAGCGGATATCAGCTTTTATCTCTCCTGATTATTATTAATCATAAAAAAAATCAAAACATAATCAAATCATCCTAATCAGTATAATCAGCGTAATCAGGCAGTAAGACAATTTAAAAATCGCCGAAGGCGATTCTCCGCGAAAAGTGGTAAATTTAATTCAGAAGATGAGCTAAGCTATGAGAGGAATACAATTTACCAGGTTCAACCCGGACGAGAACAAAAAACCACCTTTCCAGAAATTACTGGACCTTTTTACCCAACTCCTTACCTACACCAGCGGAGACGTGTCAGAAGCCCTGCAATGGCTCACTGAGCTGGACAACGAATATAATCTCACCAACCAGGAATATGGTATCGGCGATTTTATACAGGAGTTGAAAGATAAAGGATACATCCGCGAAAACGAGGAAAGCGGCGCCATAGAAATTACTTCCAAAGCAGAACAAACCATCCGTAAAAACGCATTGGAAGAAATCTTCGGTAAACTGAAAAAATCAGCTACCGGCAATCATAATGTCCGCAAATCAGGCATGGGCGACGAGCTCAATGCCGAAACACGCCCCTTCGAATTTGGCGATGGCGTGGATCAGCTGGATATTACCGCCTCCATCCGTAACGCACAGATCAATCACGGTATAGACAGTTTCTCTATCAGCCAGGACGACCTGGAAGTAAAAGAAACCGACTTCAAAACACAAACGTCAACCGCCCTGATGATCGATATCTCCCATTCCATGATCCTTTACGGGGAAGACAGGATCACGCCCGCAAAAAAAGTGGCCATGGCCCTGGCAGAACTGATCACCACCCGCTACCCGAAGGATACCCTCGACATCATTGTGTTTGGAAATGATGCCTGGCAGATAGAAATCAAAGACCTTCCCTATCTGCAGGTCGGCCCTTTTCATACCAATACCGTAGCAGGACTGGAACTGGCCATGGACCTGCTCCGCCGCAGGCGCAACCCGAACAAACAGATCTTTATGATCACAGATGGAAAACCCACCTGCCTGAAAATAGGATCACAGTATTATAAAAACAGCTTTGGCCTCGACAGGAAAATACTCAACCGTACCCTCAACCTGGCCGCCCAATGCAAAAAGCTGAAAATTCCCATCACCACCTTTATGGTAGCCACCGATCCGTGGCTCCAGAAGTTCGTAACAGAATTTACCGAAACCAACAACGGTAAAGCATTCTTTTCCGGCACCGATAAACTGGGACAGTTTCTTTTCCGTGACTTCGAAAGCGGCAAAAGAAAGTTTTATTAATAGTAAACAGCAGCATAGACAAAAAACGGATCCCCGCATCCGCCAACAGCTACTGCCAATTTGTAATGCGTAATTATTAAAGATGAACACAAACATAAAAACACTAGGCGAACTCAAAAAAAGCGGCTATAAACCAGTTTCCGTAAAAGAAGAAATCAGGCGTAACCTGATCAGAAAATTAAAAGAAAAGGAAAGCACTTTCCCCGGCATCATCGGCTATGAAGACACGGTGATCCCCGATACCGAAAGAGCCCTCCTGTCAAGACATAATATCCTCTTCCTCGGTTTACGCGGCCAGGCCAAAACACGCATGGCCCGCCAGATGACCGATCTCCTGGATGAATATATTCCCGTAGTGGAAGGATCTGAAGTAAATGATGATCCCTTCCACCCGCTCTCCCGCTACGCAAAAGACCTGATCGCCGAAAAAGGCGACCAGACGCCCATCACGTGGCTTCACAGCAGCGCACGGTACGGCGAAAAGCTGGCTACACCAGACGTTTCCGTTGCCGACCTCGTAGGCGATATAGACCCTATCAAAGCCGCTAACCTCAAACTTAGCTACGCAGATGAAAGAGTGATCCACTTCGGGATCATCCCCCGGTCAAACCGCGGCATCTTCGTCATCAACGAACTACCCGACCTCCAGGCACGTATACAGGTATCCCTGTTTAATATCCTCCAGGAAGGCGATATACAGATCAGGGGCTTCAAAGTGAGAATGCCGCTCGATATCCTGTTTATCTTCACCGCTAACCCGGAAGACTATACGAACCGCGGTTCTATTGTAACGCCGCTGAAAGACAGGATCGAAAGCCAGATCATTACCCACTACCCGAAAACAATAGAAAATTCCCTGCTCATCACAGAACAGGAAGCCGATATCCACGAAGATCAGCAAGCCAAAGTACAAATCGCCGATATGGTAAAACGCCTTATCGAACAGGTGTCCTTTGAAGCCCGCTCCAGCGAATACGTTGACAAGAAAAGCGGTGTTTCCGCCCGCTTAACCATCGCCGCCTACGAAAACGCGGTGAGCGCCGGCGAACGCCGCGCCATCATCAACAAGGAAAAGGAAACACAGGTGCGCATCGCCGATCTGCAGGCCATCATCCCTGCTATCACCGGCAAAATAGAGTTGGTATACGAAGGCGAACAGGAAGGCCCGCTCCAGGTAGCCCATAACCTGCTCGACAAAGCCATCCGTACCCTCTTCGCCATCTACTTCCCCAACCCGGATTCCTTCAAGAAAAAGAAAGCCGGCGCACCTGCTGAAAATCCCTACCGCAGCGTTATCCAGTGGTTCGATAAAGGCAATTCCGTTCAGCTCCTGCAGGATATCAGCGACAAACAATACGACGCTACCCTCAGCAAAGTAGACGGACTGAAAGAACTCATCAAAGCCCGCTTCCCGAAAGCCAACAGCAAAGAAGCCCTGCTGCTCATGGAATTCGTGCTGCACGGCCTGTCGTCCTACTCACTCATCAGCAAAAAAGTGGTGGAAAACGAAACCCGCTTCAGCGACCTGCTGGGCACCATGATGAACTTCAGCCTCGGCGGCGAAAGCGGCGAGCCGGAGGAGGAGTAATCGCCGCGAATTTTGTCTTGGCTCAGGATTACGCTGATTTTACTGATTACCTGGATTTTTACTTTTGGATTTTATAAATGATTAAGGGAGATAGAAGCGGATATATTCGCTTTTAACTCCCCTAATTATTATTTTAATAAAATCAAAAAAATCAAAAAAAATCAAAAAAGTAAAAATCCAGTTAATCAGTAAAATCAGCGTAATCCTGAGCCAAGACAAAATTCGCGTGGAAGGCGATAAACTCCACTTTTTTCCCTATTTTGTATTTTTAATTGTCATTTTAACAATTCCACATTCCACAAAACGTTTTATTACATGAATAACTCCCGTAGAAACTTTATCAAATCCGCCTCCACCCTGGTGGCAGGAGCAGGATTGGTGTCTGCACTGCCAGCCGGACTGCAGGCATTCCCATTGCGGACAGTAGCCGCCAGCGACCGGCTCAATATCGCCGCCATCGGTATTAACGGTATGGGATGGGCCGACCTCACCTCCATGCTGAAAAACCCTGCCGCACAATGCGTTGCCCTCTGCGACGTAGATAAAAACGTGCTGGATAAACGGGTTGCCGAGCTCGCACAGAAAGGCATCAAGGTAAAAGCCTACAGCGATTACCGCAAGCTCCTGGAAGACAAAAATATCGACGCCGTTGTTATCGGTACACCCGACCACTGGCACTGCCTGCAAATGACAGACGCCTGCGCCGCCGGCAAAGATGTATATGTAGAAAAACCCATGGGCAACTCCATCATAGAGTGCCGCTCTATGGTAGGCGCCCAACAGAAATATAACCGCGCCGTACAGGTGGGTCAATGGCAACGCAGCCAAAAACACTTTCAGGACGCCATCGAGTTTGTACACTCCGGCAAACTGGGCAAAGTACGCCTGGTAAAAGCATGGGCCTATATGGGCTGGATGAAGTCCATCCCTGTAAAACCAGACGGCACCCCGCCCGAAGGTGTGGATTATAAAGCCTGGCTGGGGCCGGCCACTACCCGGCCTTTTAACCCCAACCGCTTCCATTTCAACTTCCGCTGGTATTGGGATTATGCGGGCGGCCTGATGACCGACTGGGGCGTGCATCTCCTCGACTATGCCCTGCTGGGTATGAAATCCGGCGCACCAAAATCCATCATGGCCGCAGGCGGTAAGTTCGCCTACCCCGATGATGCCGCCGAAACACCGGATACACTTACCACCGTTTATGAATTCGATGACTATAACATCCAGTGGGAACAAGCTATAGGCATCGATGGCGGCCCTTACGGACGCGATCACGGTATTGCCTTCATCGGCAACAACGGTACACTGGTGCTGGACCGCGGCGGATGGGAAGTAATCCCCGAAAAAGGAAAAATGGAAGCCGTACCACGTCAAAAATCCGTCGATAACGGCCTCGACCTCCATACCACCAATTTCGTGGAAGTAGTGAAGTCCAGGAAACTCGACGACCTCCACGCCTCCGTACAGGTGGGCTCCCTCGTAGCCACCACCGCACAAATGGGTAATATCGCCTATCGCACAGGTAAAAAAGTATACTGGGATCAGCAAACAGGTAAATTTACCGACAGCGATGCCAATAAACTGTTAGCAGCCCAATACCATAACGGGTACCATCTGCCTAACGTTACCGCCTGAACGAAAACACATATTTAAATATCATCTACCTAACAAAAATAAAAAGACACATGCGTACGCTACTGCTATCTGCCTGTACCCTGCTCGCCGTTACCGCAACAGCGCAAAACAAAGAGCAGATAAAACCCGAAGCCACGGAAGTATGGGAGCCGGTACCAAAAGTAATTACACCCGGTACTGAAACCCTTACGGCGCCATCAGATGCGATCATACTGTTTGATGGCAAAAACCTCGACAGCTGGGAATCAGAAAAGGGAGGACCCGCAAAATGGGAGGTGAAAGATGATGCTATGACAGTTGTAAAAGGAGGTGGTGTTATTAAAACAAAGGAACAGTTTGAAGACTTCCAGCTGCATATCGAATGGCGCACCCCTGCTGAAGTAAAAGGCGAAAGCCAGGGCCGCGGCAACAGCGGTGTATTTATGCAGGAACAATACGAACTGCAGGTATTGGATAACTATAACAACCGCACCTATTCCAACGGGCAGGCCGGCAGCTTTTACAAACAAAAAATTCCGCTGGTAAATGCCTGTAAAAAACCAGGCGAATGGCAAACCTATGATGTAATCTGGACCGCTCCCCGCTTTAACGGCGACGGTTCCCTGAAATCTCCTGCAAGAGCCACTGTACTGCAAAATGGCGTACTGGTGCAGAATAATGTGGAGCTGGAAGGCAAAACAGAATATATCGGCAAACCAACCTATGTAAAACACGGTGCCAAATCCATCGCACTGCAGGATCATGGAAATCCGGTAAGCTTCAGGAATATCTGGATAAGACCCCTGTAAGCTATCATCCTTTTATATGTTATGCAGCGGAGGAAAATCCTCCGCTGCATTTTTTTTAAGTTAAACTGTCCTCTTCAATATTGAGCGATAAATACACTGCGTCGCTGATCGGATTATCATAATACGCTGCGATCGGCTGAAATCCGAGTGAGGTATACAAATCAATTGCAGGACGCATATGCGCTAATGTATCCAGCAGGATCCGCTTGTATCCAAGCTCCCGGCTCTCTGCAATGGCGGCACTGGCCAGGGCCTTTCCTACGCCGTGTCCTTTAAATGCATCCTTTACGAAAAGACGCTTCATTTCTGCGGTACTGTTGTCGAATGACCGCACGGCCACACATCCGGCCAGCTGTCCATCTACCAATGCAAGGAACAATGCGCCGGTTGGAGGCACATACACACCCGGCAGGTTCGCCAGCTCATCTTCAAATTGTTGAAAACTAAGATCTACATTTAGCCAATTGGCATATTCGCGGAAAAGCAGCTTCACCTGGTTAAGGTGCTTGGAATCTTCGGCGGTTACTTTAATAATCTCTGTCATAACCACTTCTTTTTAATGTATATAAAACGCAACAAGCCTTCTGCATGCAGAAGGCTTGTTGACCGGAAAATGATGGCAGCTCCATATTTTAATAGAAAATGCCGCCGATATCTTTATTATCAATTACACACGCTGTGTTTAGATAGCTATAGTAAATTATTGATAAATCTCTTGCCTTCTGATAACCTCACCTGCCTCTTGCGGGGTATGCAATATAATCTTTTGAATTGATATTTCAACACACTTGGCATTATTTCTTTTTCACCCCTGAAGTCAGCCAGCAGCGGGCATCTTCGCTTCAAACACACCTATACTTCCCAGATACCCCCGTATTCCATCAGCCACTGTGGCACATAATATGCCGGTTGCCATTACAAAAATCTATTACAGTTTTACCGGAAATGAAAAAGCCGCGGTGTACGCGGCTTTAAGAAAGAGATATGTGGAGGTTCCGAGCGGATTCGAACCGCTGTACGAGGTTTTGCAGACCTCTGCCTAGCCACTCGGCCACGGAACCATCAGTTTCAAAATGTTCGCCGTAAGTCCCCCACTGGCGTACATCTCATTCATTTTGTGGGATTGCAAAAGTAGTGAATTTCTAACAACCACCAAATATTATTTAAAAAATATCTGAAAAAATATTTTGATAATATAGCAGAACAAAGGAATATTGACACTGGAAATGTTGATTTGCGAATAATAAAAATTAGTACAATGGATAACCGTATTGCAGAATCAGAACTGATCATCAACAACCGCGGAGCCGTATATCATCTTGATGTAAGACCGGATGAACTGGCCCATACCATCATCACCGTAGGCGACCCTGACCGTGTAGGCGCAGTAAGCAAACACTTTGATAAAATAGAAGGCAAATACCAGCACCGTGAATTTGTAACACATACCGGCTATATCGGCAACAAACGCCTCTCCGTAGTTTCTACCGGCATTGGCACCGATAATATCGATATCGTGCTCAATGAACTGGACGCACTCGTAAATATAGATTTTGAAACACGCCAGGTGAAATCAACCCTCACCTCCCTGCAAATCATCCGCCTCGGTACTTCCGGCGCCCTGCAGGAAAACATACCGGTGGATAGTTTCGTGGTATCCTCGCATGGCCTGGGCCTCGACAACCTCATGAACTATTACGTGTTTGAAAATACCAACGCAGAAAAGCAGCTGATGGAGTCGTTCCGCGGACAGGTATTCCTGCAGCCCGGCGGCGCCAACCCCTGCCTCTTTGAAGCATCTGCAAAATTACAGGAACATTTCACAGATGGTTTTCATACAGGCATCACCGTTACCTGCCCCGGTTTCTACGCACCGCAGGGCCGCGTACTCCGTGGCGCCCTGTCTAATCCAAACCTGATCGATAAACTCACCAGCTTCAGCTACGAGCACCACCACATCACTAACTTCGAAATGGAAACCTCTGCCATCTATGGCATGGGCCGCGTACTCGGACACGAATGCCTTTCCATAAGCGCCATCGTTGCCAACCGCATCCGCCAGGAATTCAGTAAAGATGGCGGCGCAGCAGTGGCCGCCCTGGTCGAAAAAGGACTGGGCATCGTTGCCGCCATTTAACAGTGCGGATTTTGTCTGAAGCACTGATTACGCTGATTTTACTGATTTTACTTTTTGGATTTTTTTGGATTTTCAGATTTAATAATAAATAAGGGAGATAAAAGCGAATATATCCGCTGCTATCTCCCTTAATCCTTTATAAAATCCAAAAGTAAAAATCAAACTAATCAGTATAATCAGCGTAATCCTGAGAAAGACAAAATCCGCGCATCGGTTAATTTTTTATCTTTGTACCCATGAACAAAATCCACTTCTATAAATATCAGGGAACCGGTAATGACTTTGTCATTATGGATAACCGGGACGGACAATACGACTGGCTGACAGACGAACAGGTGAATGAACTATGCGACCGCCGCTTCGGTATTGGCGCAGATGGCCTGATGCTGCTCAATAAAAGCGAGGACTACGACTTCGCCATGAAATATTACAACGCCGATGGCCGCGAAGGAACCATGTGCGGTAATGGCGGCAGATGCCTCGCGGCTTTCGCCCACAAAATGGGCGTAGGCGACGGTAACCTCTATTTCATCGCAGTGGATGGCGAACATCAGGCTACCATGGACGGTAACAATTGGGTAAACCTGAAAATGCAGGATGTAGATGATGTGGAACATGGCCCCCTCTACTACTACCTCAATACCGGCTCACCACATTTTGTAAAATTTGTGGAAGATGTACAGGCAGTAGATGTGTTTAACGAAGGCCGCGGCATCCGTTACAACGACCGCTTCGCAGCAGAAGGTACCAACGTGAACTTTGTACAGAAATTTGAAAGCGGGATATTTGTCCGCACCTACGAAAGAGGCGTGGAAGATGAAACCTACTCCTGCGGCACCGGCGTAACCGCCGCCGCACTTACTTTTGCCGGCACAGAAACAAAGGAATACACAGTGCCGGTACAAACTTTAGGCGGACAACTGGAAGTACGCTTTACCAAAACCGGTGAACGCACTTTTGAAAACATCTGGCTCTGTGGCCCCGCCACACTGGTGTTTGAAGGGGAAATCCAGGTAAGGTAATATCACTTGTTCCGGAGTAAAAGATTCTTTACAAATCCTCCCCACACCTTAAACAGGTTATAAGGAATTAAGTGAGCAGGGCAGGATAACAAAATAAAAGAGGAAAAATAAACAGGATTACCGGTGGCTCTCTTCGAAAATATTTTCTTAAGATATTTTCGAAGAGATTTTTCTTTTAAACCATGAATACCAGTGGTTTCTTCATTCATTAATATTTTGACTGTTTCATCACTGGCTAATCTAAGCCCCCTCCTTCTTGCCCGTATAGTAAATTCATAATCCGATCCGTAATGCGGAAGCAACAATGGCCTGAAACCTCCTGTCTTCATAAAGCTGCCAACAGTCATAAATAGCCCTCGGGTAGAAAGACAATTGATCTCTTCCACACAGGTTGCCTGATCAAAAGTCATCTTACGCCAGTCTGCCAATACGCCAAGGTCAATCAACTTACCGGATTGCTTACCATATGCCTGCGATAATAACAACGTATCCGGAACACGGGTGATAAGCTCAACTCCTTTCTGCAAATAATCAGGTTCAAATTCAACATCATCATTCTCAATCAGCACCACAGCATTTTTCTCCGTTACATACTTTTTGATCCAGTTATATCCCTGCTGCAGGCTTCCTCCCCACCACCAATCGCCGGTACCCGTAAGAATGGTGGCATCCGGCAAATAAGATCTCACCATTTCAGCGGTTCCATCAACCGATCCATCGTCAACCAGAATAAGATGATAATGCTGATAGGTTTGTTTAAGCAGACAGAGAATAAAGGTCCGGGTGATCTCTTTCCTGTTATGAACAGGCAGGATAATATAAACTCTCGGATTCATTCACTACAGAGGTTTCTTTAAAAAATAGATAATATTATCGCCGGCATTAAATGCATCAAATAAGCGGGTGATCAGGTAATTGATCTTCAAACGATGGAAGCCTGCCAATATCTTCATAATAATACGTTGTGAAGTAGTTCGCTCTGCAAAGCTCTGCGTCCAAAATACCGATTTTTCTCCCTGTTTGGGATACACAGCCATATGTAACCATTGGTAATGCAGCCACTCTGAATTGGTGATGGTAATCGACTTTTCCAGTACAAGCCCCGCCTCTGCAGCATATTTCTTCATTGATTTCCTGGAGAAAATATGAAGATGGTAGGGAATATGCCAGTGCGCCCACTTTTTGCCAAACACCGGAATACCCCAGCCTTTGCCGTTCGGTGTGGTAAGAATCGCTGTGCCACCCGGTTTCAGTATCTTTTCGATGCCTTTAAGGGATACCAGCGGATCAATGACATGTTCTATTACCTGGTCCATGGTAACATAATCGAAATAGTTTGGCTGATAATCATCCGCATCAAACAGCCCTACCTTTACATTAAACCCGAATTTATCTCCTACCCGTTTAATGTTTTCATCTGCCTCTACACCATACACTTCACATCCACGGCTTTGGTGATAACCAAGGGTTTCGCCAAAACCGCAACCAATATCCAATATCCTCACATTCTCCGGCACCCAGTTATAAGCGGTACTCCGTAAACCTTTAAACCAGGCCATAAACCCTGCTGCTTTTTTATACGGCTGCCATTCTTCCAGCGACATATGTGTCCTGGGATAGTAGTTGGAATACAGGTCGCCAATCATAGCCGGCGTAAAGTCTGCTGCCAGTGAAAGATGATCACAGTTCCTGCATTGCCACATCGTATAACTTCCAGGATAACCATACCGGTTGTCAAACATATCCTTATAAAATACATCCAGTGGATTGCCGCAATATTTACAATTCATACAAGTCTCTTTTTGTAATCGCCTAATGCGAAAAATAAACTTTTATCTTTACTTTTTCCTG
Organism: Chitinophaga sp. ARDCPP14; assembly: GCF_051362515.1. NCBI lineage: Bacteria > Pseudomonadati > Bacteroidota > Chitinophagia > Chitinophagales > Chitinophagaceae > Chitinophaga > Chitinophaga sp. ARDCPP14. Next base: position 429,766 of record NZ_JBKIXB010000005.1, read on the forward strand.
CCCAGCTTCTTAAAGAAAGTAGCTGCCGTACTGTTGATATCATCAGAAACACGCCATGCCAGGGTTCCCAATATAAAAATAGCTGAGAAAAAGACGCTTCTTAAAATAATATCAATAACCGGCTGAGCCATATGTGGAAGCCAGGCAACCGCCCAGTAAGCGGCGATTGCCACTACCAGCGCCTTCAACGTTTGAATAGTAAACGGTTGCAGTCCAAATTTTTTCCATATAAATACACAACGGATCGTGTTAAATACAAACATTGACAATAAGGCCGCATATCCTGATCCCAGCAGGCCATAGTTACGTATCAACAGGTAGTTCAGCGGAATAGACAACGTCACCAGCACCATTGAGCTGATAAGGTCGAAACGCCATAATCTCGAAGTACTCAGCAACTGGCTGTTCACCCCGGTGCCAAGGTCTATTATTTTTGACACCCCAAGATAAAAAAAGACATACTTACCAACGGCATATTCGGGCGGCAACAACCGGAAAAACGGGTCAATGCTCAGCCATATACCCAGAAATATATACATAGCCGCTATCAGTTGTAATAAGGAAGATTTCCGGTAAATTTCCAGGATCTTATCCATATCTTTTCCTACCCATGCTTCGGCCAGCACAGGAAGCGCTATGGCAGAAATACTACGCTGCGGTACCTGTATCAAAGTGGCCATGTACATGGCAATGCTGAGGTATGCCACATTCTTGAGACCGTTAGTACTGGAAATGATCAACGGGGCAATATTGTTCGCCAACAGGGTGAAGGAAGTAGCCAGCAACAGCGACAAAGAATATGCACTCATCGGCCGGAACAATTTTTTCGTCACAAAACTCACCCGGAAGTTCAGATGCAGCAGGTGATTTCGCCGGAGGTACCCCAGAAGTACCAGGAGAACCACTCCCCAGATCAGGTTAAATAACCAGAGGAATTGAACAAAACTGAGTATCTTAAATATATAAAGTACCACCAGCAGGCTGGTGGCCACACGTACTACCAGCTCTTTTAGAAAGTTGGGCATCACCGTTTCATGCCTGGACCAGCTGTAGTTCTCTATGATGGCAAAAAAAGAATAACAAAACATGAAAGGATAAAGGAGGTAAAAGTACTCCAGGAACATCGGCGCATTCTTCGAATACTTCCGGAAAATCAGGTCCTGGAAAACCACAGTACCAAGTACAAACAACAAGTATCCCGCCAGAGTGGCTAAAAGTACCCAGCTCAACATGTCATTTTTCTTGTCGTCCAGCCTCGAACTGTAATAAGGGTAGAAACGGTTCATTGTAGGGCCCATACTTAATGTGCAGAAAGGCACCATTATAACCCCAATATCCAGGAAAAGGCGTGTTAATGCGAATTGGTCGTCTGTAAAAAAATGCGGAAAAAGGAACAAAGTATTGATTCCTCCAATGGCAAACCCGAGATAGATAAGTACCGTAGATATAATACTTTGCTTTTTAATTACTCCCATTTAAATATTGACATGATATGAATATAAACTTCAGGTCACAATATTACATTAAAAGCCAACACGATTCAACATTTTAACTACCTTTGCGCCCGATGATCCAGTATTTTACAAATATAGATTCCAAAACTGTAGAAATACACCAGCCGGAAAACGGCGCCTGGGTAAATATTACCCCGCCGCTTAAACAGGCCGAATTTGAACAGTTATCCGAGGAACTCGATATTCCCCTGGACTTCCTCACAGATTCCCTCGATATTGACGAAAAATCCAGGTTTGAGCTGGAAGACAATGTAAAGCTCATTGTCCTGAAAACGCCGACCGAAAACAATTCGATCAATGAAAGTGAAGCCTATTACATTACCATTCCCATCGTAATTATCCTGACCCACCACCAGATCATTACGGTAAATTCTTTCGACAATACCGCTATCAAAAAGTTCCTGAATACTTTTCATAACCGCTCTCCCGAAAAAAGGAATATGATGGTCCTGAAAATATTTGAGAAAGTGGTGATCAATTTCCTTGATTACCTGAAGGAAATTAACCAGCGCAGGAACATGCTGGAAGCTAAACTATATGATTCCAACCGGAACGAGGAACTGCTGGGTATCATGCGTATCCAGAAAAGCCTGGTGTACTTTGTAACCGCGCTGCGCAGTAATGAGCTGCTGCTCATGAAACTGGAACGGACTAACTTCCTGGGACTGAACGAAGATGAAAAAGAATTCCTGCAGGATCTGATCGTAGATACCTCCCAGGCCCTGGAAATGGCCAACGTATATACGAATATCCTCAGCAGCACCATGGATGCCTTTGCCAGCATCATCTCCAATAACCTCAACGTGGTGATGAAGCGGCTCACCTCCATTACCATCATCCTTACATTCCCCATGCTGGTGGCCAGTATCTATGGCATGAACGTGGATATCCCGTATCAGCATACCCTTCATGCCTTCTATATACCGGTTATCTTGTCTATCGCTATTTCTGTAGTCATCAGCTGGTATTTTATGAAGAAGAAATGGTTTTAAGCCCTTTTAATTAAGCATATGCAAACAGGATTTAACGTAAGAGTATACGGCATCATGATCAACGATCAGAAGCAGGTGCTGGTGAGCGATGAATATATCCGTGGGGGTTATTATACCAAATTCCCCGGCGGTGGCCTGGAATTCGGGGAAGGCACCCTGGAGTGCATTGTACGCGAATGGCAGGAGGAACTGGGCCAGGATGTAAAAGTGGTAGAACATATTTATACCACCGACTTCTTCCAGATCTCAGCGTTCGACAACGTTACGCAGATCATCTCTATTTACTACCTCGTAACGCCACTGTCGCCGTTTACGGCATCCGTAAGCACCACCCCGTTCGACTTTACCATACCGGAAGGCGTGGAAGAAGTGGAACGCGCCCGCTGGATCAGCTGGGACGACTTTTCATCAGCAGCCGTTACCCTGCCCATCGATAAGGTGGTGGCCGACCTGGTAAAAGCAAAATATTAAAAAGAGAAAGGGGCTGTTTGATCAAACAACCCCTTTCTCTTTATCAGTCGTTCGTAACAGGTTCTTCAAACGGTTGCTCCTTTCCCATCGCCGCCGCCTTCATCTGCTTAGCGGTATCATGCCCCAGGTAACGCTCTATTCGGTGTTCTATCAAATAGATCAGCGGCGTGAGCACTACCGCCACCACAAACTTATAGCTGTAGTTCACCAGGCATATAGCCAGTACCCGCTGCCAGCTCCAGTCGTTACCCAGCTTAAAGGCGATATACAGTACAATAAAACTGTCTACCAGCTGCGATACAATGGTGGAACCCGTAGCCCTCAGCCATACATGCTTTTCGCCGGTACGTTTTTTAATTTTATGGAACACGGTCACATCCACGATCTGGCTCACGAGGAAAGCCGTTAAGCTACCGAGTATGATCCACATGCCCTGCCCAAAAATACTGGTGAAGGCATTCTGCATGTCGGGAATACCCGCATCTGCCCGGCTGCCTTTCCACCAGCCATCTGCAGGTACGCTCATGGCTACCCAAAACATAATAAACGCATAGGAGATCAACCCCACCGCGATATAGGAAATACGGCGCACCGCTTTCGGCCCAAAATATTCATTGACAATATCCGTCATCACAAACTCCAGTGGCCATAACAACACCCCTGCCGTTAAGGTATACGCCAATCCGCTTTCGCCAAAAAGGGTGAAAGTATGCACGGGCAATCCCAGTAACTTCTCCAGGGAAAACAGCTTACCGCCAATACATTCTGCAATCAGCGCATTGGCCACAAAGAAGCTGGTAAATATCACGAACAGTTTAGTGGGCTTATCGTTTAACAGATTTCTGAGCATTAGTAATTAACTATAAGTTGAAATATAAGGATAGCAATATTGAACAAATATAACCAGGGTGGCAATGTTTTCCATTGTATTTTTTTTAACAATAATAACACGCCCGTCAGCACACACAAAACGGCATTCAGCGGAAAAGCAATGCCTACACCCAATACCAGTATGTGATTCACTACGTTATCAAAAGAATGATCATAAGCCGTGATGCGCAGGATTTCACTGGTTATGAAGCACAGATTGCATATAAATGCAAATTTTAAGAGGAACCGGATCCAGCGCATATTGAAATTTCGGATAAATTACAGTTATTTTTGTTTCTTTAAAACTAAATCCAAAATATCCGATGAAGCAAAACTGGCTAAAAGCCATTCTTCCACATGTTGCAGCAATAGGGATCTTCCTCCTGCTGGCATTTGTGTATTGCGCTCCTGTCCTTGAAGGCAAGGTGGTGAATCAGAGCGACATGAAGAATGTAAAAGGAATGGCGAAAGAGGCAAAGGACTATTATGAAGCAACCGGCGAACGTCCGTTATGGACCAACAGTATGTTCTCCGGTATGCCCTCCTATGTGATATTTACAGGTCCCGGCGCCAATAAAATAGCGTACATGAACAGAGTTGTGACGCTGAATACGCCGGATCCCGTTAATATGCTGTTTCTGGCCATGATATCCATGTACCTGCTCCTCTGTATATTGGACTTCAAATACTGGATCAGGGTAATGGGCGCCATTGCATTTGCTTTCTGCTCCTATAATGTGATCCTCATTGATGTAGGTCACGTTACCAAGATGTACGACATTGCCCTGATGCCCGCGGTACTCGCAGGCATTGTCCTCACCTACCGTGGCCGCCTGCTCACCGGCGCTGCGTTAACCGCCCTGGCCACAGCCATGCTGGTTTATAATAACCACCTGCAAATCATTTACTACACACTGATCATGGTGTTTTGCCTGGCCGTGTGTGCATTTATACATTTTTTCCGGGAGAAACAACTGCTCCAGTTCTTCAAAGCTTCGGCCTTACTGGCCGTGGCTGGTATATTGGCGGTGCTTACTTCTATGGACAGTCTCATGATCCTGCGTGAATACACCGACTACACCATGCGTGGCAGCAAATCGGAACTTACGCTGGATAAAGATGATGTAAACCAGAAGAAGTCTACCGGCCTGGATATCGATTACGCATACGACTGGAGCTATGGTAAAGCAGAATCAGGAACGCTCCTGATACCCGGATACGTGGGTAACTCCTCCGGCCAGAAGCTGAAAGTAAGCTCCAACTTTGGCCAGCAAATGATTAGCCTTGGCGCCGCAGAACCACAGGTAGAACAGTTCCTGAGCCAGCAGAAATTACCACTCTATTACGGCGCCCAGTCGAAAGGCACTTCCGGACCCGTATACGTAGGCGCTATCATCTGCTTCCTTTTCGTATTATCGTTACTGTTAGTGAAGAGCTGGCATAAATGGTGGCTGATTGCTATAACGGTTATCGGCTTCATACTGGCATGGGGTAAAAACATGGCGTTCATCAATGATCCGCTGTTTTACTACCTTCCGCTGTATAATAAATTCCGCGCACCTGCGCAGGCGCTGGTATTGCCGTCACTCACCTTTGTGGTGCTGGCCTGCTGGGGCTTGCAGGAAATTGCCAATGGCAAGCATACCACCAAAGAATTATTGAAAAAACTGAAAGAGTCGGCGCTGATCACCGGCGCATGTATCCTTGGCTTTATTCTCATCAGCTATTTCTTCGTAGGCTTCAAATCTGCCAGCGATGAAGGCATGCTGCAATATTTCGCCCAAATGATGGGTGGCGAGGAAAACGGTAAACTGCTCATCCGCGCGTTGGAGAAAGACCGCGCCAGCCTGTTGCTTACAGATGCGTTCCGCTCCGTGTTCTTCATCCTCGTGGCTGCAGGTGCTATCTGGGCTTTCCTGCTGAATAAAATGAAGTGGCAGGTATCAGCGATCATCATCACCGCAGCCGTTACCATCGACCTGTGGCAGGTAGATAAAAACTACCTCGGCAGCGACAGTTTCGTGGATGATATGAGCTATATGCAGGACCTGCAGCCATCCGCTGCCGACCTTCAGATCAAACAGGACCCGGACCCATACTACCGCGTGTTCAATCTTACTACTTCTCCGTTTGATGATGCGTCTCCTTCTTACTTCCACAAAAACATCGGTGGCTACAGCCCCGCGAAATTGTGGGTTTACCAGGATCTCATCTCCCACCAGATTGCCAAAAACAATATGCATGTGCTGAACATGCTCAACACAAAATACTTTATCGTTCCGGATCAGAAAACAGGTCAGCCGGTAGCACAACGCAACCCCGACGCCTATGGCAACGCATGGTTTGTACGTGATATCGTATGGGCGCCCGATGCCAATACAGAAATGAAAACGCTGGACGCGCTGAACACCCGCGACTCCGCAGTGATCGATAAACGGTTTGAAAAGCAATTGGGCAGCTTCAGGCCAGGCGCTGATAGCACCGCTGCCATCAAACTCACCAAATACGGCCTGAATAAACTGGAATATACCTCCCGTAACAGCCAGGAAGGTTTCGGCGTGTTCTCCGAAATATACTACCCCGCCGGATGGAACGCATTTATCGATGGTAAACCCACCGATATTATCCGTACCAACTACGCACTACGCGGACTGAAAATACCCGCCGGAGAGCATAAAATAGAAATGAAATTTGAGCCAAAAACTTACTTCACCGGCCTCAGGATCGCAGGTATTTCTTCTTCGATCCTCTTACTGCTGGTAGTACTGCTGTTTGGCTGGGAGTTTTTTCAGCAAACAAAGGACGCCAAAGTAAAAAAATAATGTACCGGATCACAAATAACCGGGATAAAAAAAGAGGTGCCGCTGTAATAGCGGCACCTCTTTTTTTATCCCGGTTTCCTTTAGTATCTCTTCGAAAAAATATACCGCAATCCAATAAACAAGTGATGCGCAAAATTAGGCAGATGCCCGTAGTATTTGCTCAATATCCGGTAACGTTCCTTCCAGGCCCGCTGCTGGTGCTGCTTGGAAGTGCCCCCCACCCTGAACCTGGCCACTACCAGGTGCGTATTACATACTTTACGCGATGCCTTCAACGTGCGGATCATCCAGTCGATATCCGCGCAAACCCGGTATTGCAAATCGTATAACGGGCTCAAACTGCGGCGGATCACATAGGCCTGGTGCGATACTACCATGCCATGTTTCAGGCTCTTCCAGGTGAGCTGTTCCGGTACGCGGTGTGGTGTCTGCTCAGATCTCAGCCCTATATCCTGCCCGTTCTCATCCATAAACATGGCCTCTCCGTAATACACATCCGCATCTTCACAGGCAGCGAACATTTTCTCCACCACATCTGGCGCCGCCAGTACATCATCGGCATTAAGGAACAACAGGTAGCCCCCTGTAGCAAGTTGCATGCCTTTATTCATCGCATCATACAAACCATTGTCTTTTTCAGAGATCACGGTAGCAATACGGGAGCGGTATTTTTCAATCACGCTCATCGTATTATCGCGTGAAGCACCGTCCACGATGATGTATTCAATATGCGGGTATGTTTGCGCCAGCACACTCTGAATGGTATTCTCAATAAATTTTCCGGCATTAAAACAAACCGTAATGATGCTTAATACCGGTGAAGAGGCTTTGTTCATGTATCTGATTATTGCGGGTTCCTAACCACGGATTGAAACAGGTGATAGTACTGCCCGGCTACTACTTTCATTCCAAAATACTGTTCTGTAAATGTTCTGGCCGCTTTACCAAACTGCCGGCAAATATCCGGGTGGTTCAGCAAATGCAGCGTTTTTGCAGCAAACTCCTGCTGGTTACCAGGTGCTACCACATATCCGGTTACGCCATCCCGCACTATTTCCCGGCATCCGCCTACATCAAAGGTAATACAGGCCGTTTCACAACTACCGGCTTCTATCAGCACATTGGGCAGGTTATCTGCCTTGGTGGGATAGAAAAAAATATCGCTGGCGCTGTAGCATTGCATCATTTTCTCCGTTTCCTTCACATAGCCGGTATATACGCATTCCAGGTGCTTAAATGTTCCGGGCAACTGGTCCCTGCCTATCATGAGCAGGTATACTTTCCGGTCGAGCTGTGCATCCAGCAGGTGTAAAATATGCAGCAATTCTGCACCGCCTTTAAACTCGCTGTTAAACAACCGCTCGGATACAAAAGTGATCACCTGCGCATCTGCCGGAAGACCAAGTGCCTGGCGGGAAGCAGTTTTATCCTGCGGGCGGAAATAATCTGTGTCAATAGGATTGGGAATATGATACAGCGGTTTGTTCTTTGTAAGCGGACTTTCAGCGGTCATGTCATACAACCACCGTGAAGGCGAAACAATGTGCAGGTCGCTGCTGGCATAGAGCCGCTGTTTTCTTTTTATCAGGTAATTTCCGGTAGGCAATCCCATGGCAGGCGCACGTTTGTGCTCTTCCTTGCCGGCCCTCCCGCTTTTCCAGGAAGTATCGCCAAAGGTATGCGCTGCGTTGCCTGTGATGGCCCACATATCATGCAGCGTCCATACAATAGGCGCGATAGCAGATAAGCGTGGTAATAAGGTAGCATCAAAATATCCACCGTGAATATTATGCAGGCTGATCACATCGGGCCGATAAGCCTGGGTATGCCGCATGATGGCGGAAGTAGAAAAAGGAAAATACAGATATTGCAGTCCGGCCCGGTTACTTAATACATTGAGTCCTCTTTCAATAACATTCCGCACGGCACCCGGACGGGTAGCCGTGGCGCGGGGAGAAGCCGTGTGGGTGCCTACCAGGAAATCATTGGCGGTATGATAATACTCCGCCATCCCGGCTGCAATCCTTTGCGCTGCTATAGCAGCACCACCGCTGTTCTCATATTTATTGATAAAAAGTACTTTCACCGGCTAGTATTTAAAGAACTGTTGCATTTGTTTGCGGAACACATCCGGCGGCCAGTTGCGTACCAGGATGCGGGGTAGCGCATACGGATTGCTCCAGCTGTGCACCTGTCCGTGGTAGTTGGCGCATACCATTTGTAAACCCAGCGCCTTGCAGGCTTTGATGCTGTCTGCATTGTAATAGCGTTTGGTACCGAGGAATTTCCTGCCGCCAAAGGGATAGGAAAAATGTACCTGCGGGGCGCCCAGTACCCCTTCCAGGATTTCTTTGGACATCCCTATCTCGGTATATTGTTCTTCGTAGCCCAGCATGCCCACAGCCGGATGGCGGTGGGTATGACAGCCAATAGTAGCATAGGCCGCCTGGCCCATTGCTTTTAATTCTTCCCAGGTCATTAACCGGTGCGAAGCGCGGCCGGTAGCGGTTTTACCAGACCAGTCATACAGCTGCTGCATGGCGGATTCAATTTCCGCCGGTTTACAAAAGCGCAGCACCTGTTGCAGCGCATAATATGTTTCACGTATAGCCGCAAGCGTATCTGTAATATACCGCGCCGGCTGTCCATTGATGGTAATCTGTAGAACAGGGGGCAGGTTGCCGGGGGTAAGCAATACTCTCTCCAGGTCATCCCACCACAATTCGAAGGCGGTATTGATCTTAGAGGTGGTAATATAAAAAAGGGCAGGCGCCTGGTGCTTTGTCAGCAAAGGCAATGCCTCCAGGTAATTGTCTGCATAGCCATCGTCGAACGTCACAAATACGGAGCGTTCGGGGAAAGCTTTTTTATTTTTTACATGATAAAGAAATCGTTCAGCATCCAGTAGATTATAGTCAGTGGCCAGATGCGCAAGGTGTGAGTTGAAGTGTTCCGGCGTAACAGAAAGGTCCTGTGGGTCCTGTTGCAGGGTGGTAACCCGGTGGTACAGTAAAATAACCGCCGGTTGCTGCACTTTGTTGGCTACATAATGCGCAACAGAAAATATTTTTTGGCTCAGGTTTCCCATCAGATAATGCTACATTTTATAGGCGTATACATTCAACTGCATGTCCATAGTATCGTTCACCGCTTTATTCACAAACGGAGCCGCTCTTTCTGTCGCCGATTCAATGAAGTACCTGAAACCATTCCGTTGAAGGGTTTCGAGTATTTCTCCCAATCCCTGCGGCGCTTTGCTAAAGGAATGATATTCTATAAAGATGTTCTTTACCACAGACAAAGCGGTGTCGCAGTCTTTGATCACAGCTACTTCCGCACCTTCGATATCCATTTTAAGAAAGTCAACGCTTCCTGCCTGTTCCAGTAAGCTTTTGAGGCGCACCGTTGGTACTACTACTTTGGTTCCGCTCCCATTTCCGAATACACTGCCGCCATCGGCATTATCGCTGTAGAAAGTAATACCTGCTTCATCCGTCCATACGGCCCGGGGCACTACGGTAACGTCAGCAAAATTGTTTTTCCGGAGATTATCACCAAGAACACCCGCTATGAATGGATCCGCTTCAAAAGCCGTAATCCGGGCTCCGGGGAAAAGCGATTTAAAATAGATACAGCTTAAACCCACATTAGCGCCACAGTCAAAGATCACAGGGGCTTTATTACTGCTCTCAAACTGGTATACGCCGGAAAAAAATATCTCCTTATACTGAAATACAAAAGAAGGTCCGTCTACAATGTTTACATGGTAGTCCAGAAAATCAGCAGGCGCCTGCTCCTTTATCCGCTGTTGATAATGTTTGCGGTGTAAGCGTAAAAACTCCCGGTAATACTTATTACTGATAACCTGTTTAATCTTCTGCAGATTTTCACTGATCAATCCCATGTAGTCTTTTTTTTGCTTTAATGGTGATAATTACCGGGTATACCGGATCGTTAAAATCCAATTCTGCGGCTGTTAACTCCTCTGTCACAATTCCCTGCAATATGGCAGTGCAGGCAAGTACATTTCCAGATGACGATACTTCTATGTTCTCCTCTCCAAAAACTTCACCAAACGCCTTAGCGGCCGATTGGGTAGTAAATCGCCAGTAATCTCCCCATTGTTTCATATCAGTGGCAGACAATTGGGTAATCCCTGCCAGTGTTGCCAGTAACACTCCTCCCGGCTTCAGCAAATAATAGGCGCCGGCAATGGCCGACTTAAAGTCATATATAAAATTGAAAGTTTGTGTGCAAATAAAGCAGTCAATACAATTTTCAGGCAAGGTAGCCGGGGAGGTTAAATCCCCCACAATAGTTACCTGTGGTTCCTGCTTCATATGCAGCACTTCATATTTACTTACCTCCTGTCCAAATTGCCTGGAGTATTTGCTTTCTGCTATTTCAAGTACACTTCCGGAAATATGCGTCCTGTTCACTTTCAGGAACTGCTCAATGTAATAGCGGTCTACCGGCGTTCCACGGTCAAAACCAAAAGTGGTGGAAAGCGGTTGCAGACTTCTTAAATTAGTCCACGACAACGGCGAAACGGTATTCCTTTTTAAACGCTTTATTATCTTCCTGACCAGCTTAACCATTTCCAGTAATTTTTTTCCAGAATTTAGCTATCCGCTGCTTAACCTTTGCTTCAAAGGTCATTCCGGCATTACGCCTTAAGAAAGTACCGAATTTTTTTTCTATCAACAGGTAATTGCTTACAGGAATATCTTCCACAGGAATCCTTTCCTGGTAGATTTCTGTATAGGTGTAATCGTATTCCATAAAATGGTGTGTGGCACTGGCTACATTGCCATCGTGCCTCACCAGTGATTTCACCGGATAAAGGGTTAACATATCATTCAGATATGCGGTGGCCCTCCAGCGGATAGCCCAGGAACTCACCTTTCCATTCTTCTGCTGGTGCAACATCCTGAAAAACGGATACCCTCCCCAAAAATCAAACTCTTTCTTCAGCCCTCGTTCCTTTATTTGCGCAATTACCTTTTCTGTATCTCTTTCAAACTTATTCCATGCCCTCGACCACGTCCCCCATCCCAAACAACCGGGATCATGTATCATAAAGGTAGCCGGCTTATAATCTCCCGGCATTTCTATCGGGTACAGATAGCCATGAATCGCAATCATCCTTTCTTCGTGCTCATACTTCCGGAGACCATCGTTCATATACTGCAGAAAATAAGGGGACACCGCGAGGTCATCTTCCAAAACGATTACTTTACCATGTTTACGGATCACCTCCGTTACACCATCTATCACTGAAGTGGCCAACCCTTTATTCTTCTCAGCCTCCAGCACCACTACTTCCTTGCACCATTGCCTGCTATGCACCACTTCACGGGCCTTTTTAACCAACGCTACCTGTTCCGGTGTGGCATTCTCTTTTGCACCGTCGCAATATACATACAACGTACTCTCCCCTGCTTCCCTGTTTTCACTCAGGTGTTGCAAAGTGCTCAGCGTCAGCTCTGGCCGGTTGTATACAAATAATACGATGGGAGCAAATTCCATAATACAAAAAAGTACTGCGCAGCGCAGCTGTTAGGTTAAAAAAGTAAAAATCGTATAAAAATAACAATAAAACAAATGTGTAGAAGTGGCTATAGTCTTCCTCCGCCGGCAAAATAACGCTTCCAGTACGGCTCTTTCAGATCGCTGATCATGACGCCGGCACTGGTAGATGCATGAACAAATTTATCATTCTCCAGGTAAATACCTACATGAGAAATACGTTTATGATGGATCCTGAAAAATACCAGGTCGCCTTCATGCAGGTCATGCGGTTTTAATCGTTTCACCTGTGAAAACAGGTCGGTGGAGTTTCCGGAAAGCCCCAGCTGAAACACGGTGTTCATCAGGGTATTTACAAATCCCGAACAATCGATGCCGTCTCTCGTTTTCCCACCCAACCGGTAGGGTGTACCGTACCATTCGTCAATAAAACCATACAGCTTCTGGTTCAGTACCTCTTCTACCGGAACATCCAGTAACTGTGCATATTTAAATTGCCAGCTCTGCGCATTTTCCAGGTTGGCACTGCCCCTGGTGATGTTTTTGCTGATGCTTACATCTTTGCTGTTATAGTGAGAAGTATTATTGCGGGTGGTACGGCTGGTAGCAATACCATCTATAAATTGAATACGGTTGTTGTTGGCAGCAGCAGGTGTGGTAGCAGTTTTTTTATTAGCATTTCCTTTCTTTAATGAAGCGCAGGAACTGAGCGATAATGCACATATCGATAACTTCACAAGTAGATGTCCCTTTACTCTGATCATAAGCGCTGGCTAAATTTTCGCTAAAATACAAATATATAGCGATTTACGAATGTCGATTTTCGCGAGAGGGATCGTTTGTCGCCTTCGGCGACGGAAATTGTCTTACTGCCGGATTACGCTGATTATATTGATTAAGGGGATTTGATCACGTTGGATTTTTAAGGATAACAATTCTGTAAGCGAATATATCCACCTATATCTTCTTATATCTTCCCAAATCCTCATAAAATCCTCATAAAATCAAAAACATAATCAAATCAGCGTAATCACGGTTAATCAGCGTAATCCGGCAGTAAGACAATTTTTATCGCCGAAGGCGATCCTTTCCCCTAATTACATTACTTTTGTCGCTTGACGAAACAGATTAGCAGATGAATTTTTCCCACTTACACGTTCATACCCAATACTCTTTACTGGATGGGGCAGCCGACATCAAATCGCTGTATAAAAAAGCGATGGCTTCCAATCAGCCCGCACTGGCGATTACAGATCATGGTAATATGTTTGGCGCATTTCAGTTTGTGGCAGAAGCATACAACAATAAATTAAACCCGGGTGATCCGAAAGATAAAAGACTGAAAGTAAAACCTATTGTAGGCTGCGAATTCTATGTAGTGGAAAACCGCCACAAGAGAGCTTTTACAAGGGAAGAAAAAGATGTGCGTTATCACCAGGTGTTACTGGCTAAAGATGATGAAGGTTACCGCAACCTTATCAAACTTTGTTCCCTGGGCTATATGGAAGGCCTGTATGGTAAGTATCCCCGTATCGATAAAGAACTCGTATTACAATATCACAAAGGGCTTATCGCCACCACCTGCTGCCTCGGCGCCTCTGTACCCAGGATCATCCTGCGCAAAGGCGAAGAAGAAGGAGAAAAAGAATTCCGTTGGTGGCTGGATATTTTCGGAGAAGATTTCTACGTGGAATTGCAACGCCATGGCATCCCGGAACAGGAACAGGTAAACGTAGTACTGCTCCGCTTTGCTGAGAAGTATAATGTAAAGGTGATCGCTTCCAACGACTCCCACTATGTGGACCAGGCCGATGCCAACGCACACGATATCCTCCTTTGTATCAATACCGGTGAAAAGAAAAGCACCCCCACCAATAAAGACTTTTCAGACGATGATAGCGGTGGCGGCGGAAAGAACAGGCGTTTTGCTTTTTATAACGACCAGTTCTATTTCAAAACAACGGAAGAAATGAGCAAACTGTTTCATGATCTTCCGCAGGCTATTGATAATACCAACGAAATTGTAGATAAAGTACAGCTGCTGGATCTTAAAAGAGATATCCTGCTGCCCAACTTCCCTATTCCGAAAGAATTTATTACCCAGGACCAGTACCTGCGCCATATCACCTTCGAAGGCGCCCGTACCCGGTATATGGAAATGACCGCCGATATTGAAGAACGTATCAACTTTGAACTGCAGGTAATCGAAAACATGGGTTTTGCCGGTTACTTCCTCATTGTGGCCGACTTCATCAAGGCCGGTCGTGAACTGGGCGTATTTATCGGCCCGGGCCGCGGATCCGCCGCCGGATCAGCAGTTGCCTACTGTATCGGTATCACCAATATAGATCCCATCAAGTACAACCTCCTGTTTGAGCGTTTCCTTAACCCGGAACGTAAGAGCATGCCCGATATTGATACGGACTTCGATGATGAAGGCCGTCAGAAAGTTATTGACTACGTAGTACAGAAATATGGCCGTAACCAGGTAGCGCAGATCATTACCTACGGTACCATGGCCGCCAAAATGAGTATCAAGGACGTGGCCCGCGTAATGGACCTCCCCCTGGTGGAATCCAATATCCTCGCTAAAATGGTTCCGGATAAACCCGGCATCCAGCTGGATCGTATCTTCAACGCCCCCCTCGAAGGAGAAAAGAGCCTCGCCGATAAGGAAGGCCTCGCCGGTGAAGATATTGAGAATGTGAAAAAGCTGCGCGAACTCATCAAAGGCACCGACCTCCAGGCAGAAGTGCTCCGCGAAGCCTGCGTACTGGAAGGCTCCGTACGCAACACCGGTATCCATGCGGCAGGTATCATCATCGCCCCGCAGGACCTGTACGACCTGATCCCCGTATCTACCGCAAAAGACTCCGACCTGCTGGTAACCCAGTTCGAAGGAAGCATTATTGAATCTGCCGGCGTAATCAAGATGGACTTCCTGGGGCTGAAAACCCTTACCATCATCAAAGGTGCGCTGGAACTGATCCGCCAGAACCATGGCATCTCCATCGAAATAGATAATATCCCGCTGGACGACGCCAAAACATATGACCTCTACCAGAAAGGTGAAACCAACGCTACGTTCCAGTTCGAGTCGCCCGGTATGCAGAAATACCTGCGTGAACTGAAACCCGATAGGTTCGATGACCTCATCGCCATGAACGCCCTGTACCGGCCGGGCCCACTGGAGTACATCCCCTCCTTTATCCGCCGTAAACACGGCCTGGAGCCGGTGCAATACGACATCGCCGAAATGGAGGAATACCTCAACGATACCTACG
Source organism: Chitinophaga sp. ARDCPP14 (assembly GCF_051362515.1). Lineage (NCBI taxonomy): Bacteria > Pseudomonadati > Bacteroidota > Chitinophagia > Chitinophagales > Chitinophagaceae > Chitinophaga > Chitinophaga sp. ARDCPP14. Next base: position 445,248 of record NZ_JBKIXB010000005.1, read on the forward strand.
GTATCACGGTATACCAGGAACAGGTGATGTTGCTGAGCCAGAAACTGGCAGGCTTCTCTAAAGGTGATGCGGACGTACTGCGTAAAGCGATGGGTAAAAAGCAGATCGCGGTACTGAACAAAATGAAAGCGCAGTTTATGGAAGGTTGCGCCAAAAATGGCCACGATCCAAAAGTCTGCGAAAAAGTATGGACCGACTGGGAAGCATTTGCCTCGTATGCGTTCAACAAATCGCACTCCACCTGCTATGCTTTTGTGGCCTATCAAACAGCCTACCTGAAAGCCCACTACCCTTCTGAATACATGGCTGCCGTACTGAACTGCGCCAGCAATATTGAAAAGATCACCTTCTTCATGGAAGAGTCCAAACGCATGGGCATCGACGTATTGCCGCCGGATGTGAATGAATCTTTCAAGGGTTTCGCTGTAAATAAACAGGGCCAGGTACGCTTCGGTCTTGGTGGCCTGAAAGGTGTAGGTGAAGCCGCCATCGAAAACCTGCTGGAAGAACGTAAAAAGGACGGTCCTTTCAAAAATATATTCGACTTTATCAAACGCGTTAACCAACGCGCCGTCAATAAAAAATCCCTGGAAGCCCTGGTGATGTCGGGCGCTTTCGACAGCTTCCCCGAACTGCACCGTGCGCAATATTTCCACAAACCGGAAGGCGAACAACTCACCGGCCTTGATAAAATCGTGAAATTCGGACAGCAGGTAACAGCGGGCTCTTCCAACATGGGCAGCCTCTTCGGCGCCGATGACCTCCCGGATGTAGAGCCACCAAAGATCCCGGCCTGCGACGCCTGGCCGCTGATCATGAAGCTCAACAACGAACGGGATATCACCGGTATCTACATTTCCGGCCATCCACTGGATGATTACCGCTTTGAAATGAAGTATTACCACATGAATACTGTTCAGGAACTGGTGGAGTATCAAACCGAAATAGCCCAACCGGGTGGCAACGGCGGCCGCTCCAGGGAACGCAATTTCCGCCTGGCAGTATATATTACCAATGCCCAGGAAAGGATTTCCCGCAACAACCGGCAGTTTGGCGTGATGACCATCGAAGATTACACCGGAAAGTTTGAATTTGCCCTGTGGAGCGAAGATTTCATCCGCTTTGCCCCTTACCTGAAACCAGGCCTTTGCCTGTTCATCAATGGCGGCTTCAAATCCAAACGGTTCAATGACAATGAATATGAATTCAAAGTAGGCAGCATCCAGCTCTTACAGGAAGTGAAGAAAACACACACTAAACAGGTGTACCTGAACACGATGCCTAAGTTCATCAAAAAGGAAACGGTAGACTTCCTGGTAGACAACGTAAACCGCTTTCCGGGCAACAGTGTGCTGCATGTACATCTGACCGACCGGGACGATCACACCCAGGCAAAACTGCATACTTTCAACCGGAATATCGAGATGAATGACGAGTTGGCGGGTTTCCTGCACAAACAGCCGGATATTGATGTGTATATAGAGATAATCAATAAGTAGGATGTCAAAAATGCAGTAATTTGCACTCGGATCAAGATTTGATCGTAATATAACAAATCATAAAAATCAAAACAATCGTTAAAATAAAAACATTTTAAAATCAAAGAATATGGCTTTAGAAATCACTGATGCGAACTTTGAAACGGAAGTTCTGAATTCCGATAAATTAACTGTTATTGACTTCTGGGCAGAATGGTGTGGCCCTTGTCGCGCTATCGGTCCGGTAATCGAAGAATTGTCTAAAGATTACGCTGGTAAAGTAAATATTGGAAAGGTTAACGTGGATCAGAACCCACAGTTATCTGTAAACTACGGTATCACCAGCATCCCTGCTATCCTTTTCGTAAAAGGCGGCCAGGTGGTAGACAAACAGGTAGGCGCTGTGCCTAAATCCGTACTGGATAAAAAAATACAGGCCAATATGTAATTTTATAAAAACTGACTTTTGAAAGCGCTCCGGTTTGTTCCGGAGCGCTTTTTTTGCGAGTGGATCGCCTTCGGCGATGTTAAATTGTCTTTCTGCCTGATTACGCTGATTATACTGATTACGCTGATTTGATTATGTTGGATTTTACTTTTGAGATTTTTTAAAGGATTTTGGGAGATGTAAGCGGAGGTTGTCTTTTTGCCTGATTATGTTTATCTTTATATTGTACCTAAAGTATTGATATCCAGTTTCTTTCTTTGTTGAAACTTGTCTAACGAATGTCGTCAAACCCCCTATAGCCAATTGATACACAATACATTACCGATCAAGTCCACGTCACCTCCACATCAAAAGCAGATCAAAAGCATGTATAAGGCATATACAAAGCATATGCAAAGCGGATGTAAAGCATAGGCTATCCCATCTTCACCCATCTTTTTAAATATCCATCTCCAAAAGAAAAAAGTAAAATCAGCGCACAGCCTCCGCTTACGTCTCCCCAAATCCTTTATAAAATCCCTAAAGTAAAATCCAGGTAATCAGTATAATCAGCGTAATCAGGCAGAAAGACAACCTCCGCTTACATCTCCCCAAATCCTTATAAAATCCCCAAAATAAAATCCAGATAATCAGTATAATCAGTGTAATCCTGCTCCAAGACAATTTAACATCGCCGAAGGCGATCCGCAAAACATTTTTCGCGTATCTTCAAAGCCAAAATCTACTTTTTTGCGTCACTACTTCCTCGCCCTGGGTGCCTTTTTTTATTGCGTCACCGCCAATGCTCAACGCAAATGCGGCACTGCCGAAGCACTGCAACAGCGGGTAAAAGAAATCCCTTCCCTTCAAAAGATTATACAGAATAACGAAGATAAAATGATGCTGGGCCAGCAACGGCAACAGCTGCGTGCGATGGTGGAAGCCATTCCGCAGGCGGTATCCGTTCCCGTAGTGATCCACATCGTGCTGGATAACCCAGCGCTGGTTACAGATGCGCAGATCGCCTCCCAGATAGATGCCCTGAACCGGGATTATAATGCCGCTAACCCTGATGTAAGCCAGGTACCCGCCGTATGGCAGGCGCTCATCGGCAACAGCCGCATTAATTTTTGTCTCGCTCAAAGAACGCCCGACGATGAACCCACCAACGGCGTTGTAAGAGTGCAAACAGCTCCCGGCCAAAGCTTTTCTATCAGCAACGCGGCGGCAGACGCCAAGTACAACAGCACCGGCGGCTCCGATGCCTGGGATCACAGCAAATATCTTAATATCTGGGTCACCCGCCTTTCCGGTAATTACCTCGGCGTGGCCGCCCCTCCGGGTACCGGCTACCCTGTTGAACAGGAAGGCGTGGTGGTGCAATACACCGCTTTTGGTACTACCGGCAGCGTAGGTAGTACCTACAACCTCGGCAGAACCGCCACGCATGAAATAGGGCATTACTTCGGTTTAAAGCATGTTTGGGGAGATGATAACGGGGGATGTACCATTGATGACGGTATCACCGACACACCGCTCCAGGGCGATAATACCTACGGATGCCCGTCCTTTCCCCGGCTCGACAACTGCACCGCCACCTCACCGGGCGTGATGTTCATGAACTACATGGACTATACCGATGATGCCTGCATGCATCTCTTTACCGCCGGGCAGGTAGACCGCATGCGCTTTGTACTGGAAAATATCACCGCCAGCCTGATGACCTCCAACGGATGCGTACCACCTTCCATGGTAAACAACGATGCCTCCCTGGTGAGTGTCAACGCGCCGGATGGCAAAATATGCACCAACAATATTACACCCGTAGTAACCCTGCGTAACCGCGGCGCCAACACCCTCACTGCTGTGAGAATCTGGTACCAGGTAAACAGCGGCGCCCTTACTTCTTACCAGTGGACGGGCAGTTTGGCCAGTTTGCAGCAAACCAGCGTTACACTTCCTTCTTCCAATGTAGCTATCGGCAGTTATAACCTGAAAGCATATACGCAATCACCCAACGGCCAGCCGGATGGAAATGTTACCAACGATACAGCTGATATCCGCTTCCGGTACGACGCGGAAGCAGCCCTCCCCTTTGAACAGGGCTTTGAAAACGACAGCTTCCCGCCACCAGGCTGGGATCTCTATAATCCTGACCGCAGCTTCACCTGGGAACGCGTTCGTAATGTGGGCAAAAACAGCAGCGCTTCCGCGCTCATGCGCAACCTGGGATATAATACCAACGACCAGACAGATGACCTCATCACGCCGGTTATTGATCCGCAGGGCGCAGATTCCGTATTCCTCTTTTTCGACGTAGCCGCAGCCGTATTTACCGACCCTGCTACCACCTCCAATGCCTGGGATACCCTCCAGGTAATCGTGACCAACGATTGCCGCCAAACCGGCCAAATCCTTTATTCCAAATGGGGCCCCAATCTTATTACACGCCCAACACCGGTTCAAACAGAATTCATCCCAACCACCACCGAATGGCGCCGGGATTCTGTAAACCTGACCGCTGCAAGCCATAAAGGAAAGTTCCAGGTAGCCTTCAGAAACATCTCAAACTCAGAGAATAACATTTATATTGATAATATTAATATTGTTACCAAATCAGTGAATCCAATCCTCCGGGAAAAAGGGGTATTGGTGAATCCTAACCCTACAGATGGCATCGTTTGGGTAACATTCCTGGAAATACCGGAAGACCTGGTGCAGGTATCTATTTACAATATACAGGGACAGTTCATTATGAGCCGTCCGGCAGCAGATATCGGCGCCGGCAACCGGATGACCTTTAATTTGGTAAATGAGCCAAATGGTGTTTATTTTGTAAAATTAATTTACAGGAACAGGGCCAACACCATCAAATTAATGAAAGTAAGATGACGATGAGACAAGATTATCCGGCTGTTCAAACGCTCCTTCAGCAACCTAACCTGGACGCAGCATTGAAGGGCATTGCAGAAAAGATCCTCCAACAGGAAAGAATTACACCCGCAGAAGGGCTGATCTTATTTGAAAAAGGCGATATCGGCTTTTTAGGTGCGTTAGCCAACCTGGTAAGGGAGCGGATGCACGGTGACAAGACCTACTTCAACCGCAACTTCCATATCGAACCTACCAACGTTTGCGTATTCACCTGCCACTTTTGCTCCTATTCCCGCCTGTATAAAAACAGGGAAGACGGATGGGAACTGAGTATCGACCAGATGATGGACATCGTTAAAAAATACGATAACCAACCCGTTACAGAAGTACATATTGTTGGTGGCGTACATCCTAAAATGCAGCTCAACTTCTTCGTGGAGCTGATCCAGAAAATCAGGGCACACCGTCCGGATCTGCATATCAAAGGATTTACCGCTGTGGAACTGGATTACATGTTCCGCAAAGCTAAAGTGAGCATAGAAGAAGGGATGCGCATCCTCAATGAAGCCGGCCTGCAATCCATGCCTGGCGGCGGCGCCGAAATATTCGCACCGGAAGTACGCGCTAAAATATGCCACGATAAAGTAGATGCCGACGGATGGCTTGCCATTCACAAAGCAGCCCACAACCGCGGCATGCACACCAACGCCACCATGCTGTACGGCCACGTTGAATCTTTTGCGGACCGCATCGACCACATGGAACGCTTACGTACACTGCAGGACGAAACCGGTGGCTTTAACACCTTCATCCCCCTGAAGTTCCGTAATAAAGGCAACGATATGTCGCATATCCCGGAATCTTCTATCGTGGAAGACCTGAGATTGTACGCTATCGCACGTTTGTATATGGATAACTTTCCCCACCTGAAAGCCTATTGGCCTATGCTGGGAAGAAACACCGCACAGCTGACCCTGTCTTTCGGCGTAAATGACCTGGACGGCACCATAGATGATACCACGAAAATCTATTCTATGGCCGGTTCGGAAGAACAAAACCCTTCCATGAACACCGCCCAGCTCACCATGCTCATCAAACAGGCCGGCAGAAGACCAGTTGAACGGGATACCGTGTACAACGAAATAAGAGATTACACTGATGTGGTTTTTTCAGATGAAGAACTGCTGACCAAATAGTATCGCTGTTTTATGCAATTACACCTGAAATGTATACTGATAGCCAGTTTATATATCGCTGGCTGTCACCAGAACAACAGTAGCACCAACAATTCCGCAGCCACCGATACCAATACGGCGGCCACCACGGAAACTGCCGGTGAAACATCCAATGGCATCGCGTTTAAAAAACAAGGCGCCCTGGCTTTCGTTTCCAAATCAGGCGCAGATACCCTGCGAAAAATAGATATCCAGCTGGCGCAAACAGACGAACAGCGCGCCGACGGACTGATGTTCCGCAAATCCATGACAGACGATCAGGGCATGCTTTTCATTTTCCCTGACATGGAAGAACGCGCATTCTGGATGAAAAACACCTACATCTCCCTGGATATTATCTACATAGATGATAAGCTGGAAATTGTGTCCATTCAGAAATACGCAACGCCCCTGTCGGAAGAAAGTCTTCCATCTTTCAAAAAAGCAAAATACGTCCTGGAGGTAAACGGTGGATTCTGCGACAAGTATCACATTAAATACGGCGATAAAATAACTTACCAATAAAAAGAAAGCCCTGGCAAACGCCAGGGCTTTCTTCGCTTATATAATAACCTCTTTTTATACACTCCCTTCAGGCTTTGTAACATCTAGGATATGCAGCTGCGTTTTTCCCGCAGGCACTTCCCAATCTATCACATCACCGGTACTATATCCCAGCAAGGCAGTGCCTATGGGAGAAAGGATCGATAATTTGCCCAGCTGTAAATTGCTGGCAGCCGGCAATACCAGCTGTACATTCCTGATAGCCCCACTGCGCTCATCCCTGAATCTGAGGGTGGAATTTACCTGTACCACATCAGCGGGTACCTTACCTTTCCTGACAGTGGCCCTGTCGAGCTCTTCTCTCAGCTTGTCGGTGCCCGGTGCGTGATAGCACAGGGTTTTAAGGATTTCGTAATCATGCAGGGACACGATAATCTGTTTCTTTTTCATGATAACCGGGTTTTATGTCAGTGTTTACAGATGACTGCCCATCGTGTCATCCGATGAATGATAAAACTGATTTGATAAGATTGTTTTAGAAAATATTAGCGGAATAGCACTACGCAGGTAGTTATCCCCCCGGGTACAACACTTTATGTACTAAAAGTTGCCCGGGCTTAATTGTTGAAGTCTTTTGGGCAGGATAGGAACGGCAACAGGAACCCGCACGTGCGTTTGGATGCACGTGGTGTATTGAGTAAGTGTAATATGTAAATTGCCGGATTCAATTAATGAATAATTGTATCCGGCAAAGATAAGGCTTTTATTTACAACAAGCGGTCAATTCGCTAACTCTCCTGCTGTGAAGGGCTTCTGGCGGCCATTATTCAGCTTACGCACCTGCTGGATATCTGCAGCGGAAACTTTATCGGCTTTATTATTCCAGGCACTGCGCAGGAAAGTGAGCAGTTGTGCAATATCTGCATCACTGAATTCATCACTGGCGCCGATACCCGGCATATCGCCATTTATTTCCGGGGCTTTGTACACTTTCCCGTGTACTTCCACCGGACCGGTAAGACCGTATAATACGATAGATATAAATGCTTTTTTGTTACCGTTTACCCAGTTGCTTTCATTGAGCGGCGGCGCCATCGCCGTAATGCCCTCCCCGTTTTTACCATGACAGGTTTGGCATACGGTATTGAAGATCTTATATCCTCTCGGTAGTTCTTTCCGTAACGCTTCCATCTTTTTCACATTGGCTTTGCTGTCCATGTTTTTCAGCACTGTTTCCAGCTGACGGCGCAATATCAGCGTGGTATCAGGGTTCCAGGCAATGACCTCTTTCAGCAAGGCTGCTTCCCGGTTGGCCGCATTATTTACCAGCGCTGCCGCCACATAACGGTTAGGGGCATACGCTTTTATCATTTTATCTTCCAGGCGGGTGGCAGCTGCTTTATCCAGTTTCCCTACCGCAGGCAATATATAAGCCACTGCCGGCGCCAGGTATGAATTATCCGACAAGGAGTCCAGCGCTGTTACTGTTGCTTTGATGTTACTGCTGTTTAATACAGATGGCAATGCCGCGAGCGCCTGCATTTTTAGTGCAGGATCTGCCTGTTGCCAGATGCCGCTGATATCATCTCCGGTGAGACTGTGCAAGCCTTCCAGCGTCCAGAGGGCGTGGATCTGTGTCAGCGGGTGTGCCGCGTCTTTCAGCATGGTTCTCAGTTCCGGCGCCATCGCGGTTAGGTGCTGATCAATGATGAGCTGTTGCGCTTTATCTCTCAAAACACCATTATCGTTACCCAGCATTTTCCCGAGGAAAGCGGGCGTAAGTTCAAATGTAACCGGCTGTGGTTTACTGCCGGCAGGAATGATGCGGTAAATACGGCCGCAGTTCAGCGGCAGCGTAAGGTTACGCATCTTTATCTCGTTCTTCAGGTAATCTGTCAGGTAGGTTTTATGTTGCAGGATGCCCCGGTACATATCGGCGATATACAAAGCGCCATCCGGACCGGTACGCAGGTCCACCGGCCTGAAACGCTCGTCGGTGCTGGCCAGGAATTCTTTCCGCTGGTATGCTTGTACACCTTTCACGACATAGCTGCTGTCTGATAAAATATTCCTTTTAATCAGGTTGGCAGAAGGCTCGGCTACAAACGCATTACCGGCATAGGTAGATGGCAGCAAGGTGCCGCGGTAAATCACCGGGCCGCAGGCGGCGGTGAATTTCACCAGGCGGAGGCTGTCGTCCAGCGAGCCTTTCTGGTAACCACGGTTTACACCCGGCGTTGGATGCGCGGGGTATGTGCGGTTATCGGGTACAATTTTTTGATCAAAACCGGCGGCATTGTTCTGTTGCTGGTTAGTGCCGCCTAATCCTGGAGGAAAATAATCGCCCAGCAGGTTTTCCGAATTATTGTTATAATAAAGACGGCCGTAATTATCCTGCGTAATGCCCCATTGTCCGCGGAAATGCGTGGGCTCCTTCAGCCACTTATCTCCCGCCTTACGGTAACGCCTATCCGATTTTGCATTATAGATCCAGTTGTCCATTGCGCGCAGCAACCCGTTGGGCTGATGCTCCACGTTTCCGCCGGCAGCGTATTGATCATCTACCAGGGTTCTTTTGCCGGGTTTGTCGCCATTGTTTTCTATAAACCACAATTGCGGCGGCGTAGCTACCAGCACGCCGTTTTCTATCAGGCAGATAGCCCTTGGCAGCACCAGTGAATCAAGGAACACGGTGCGTTTATCCATTACGCCATCGCGGTTGGTATCTTCCAGGATCACAATTTTACCGTCGGGTTTATCTTCCCCGGTACCGGCAGTATCAGGCATAAAGCCGGTCATCTCCACTACCCACATGCGCCCGCGCTCATCAAAAGTCATGGCTACGGGCGCCACTACCATTGGTTCGGCGGCCACCAGTTGTACTTCCAATCCTTCATCAAATTGCATGTGTTTGATGGCTGTTTTGCCATCCAGTACGGGTGAAGCAGCAAACTGCTCCCGCATGGCAATAGAATCTTTTTCGTGCTTGTTCCCGTTGTTCTGCTGATTTCCTTGTCCACAGGCAAATAAAGCCAGAGATAACGTGGTGATTAAACGATAATGAATACGCTGCATTTTTTACTATTCGGGTTACGAAAGCGATAAAAATACATTTCTAAATATATTTTTTCTGAAAAATTATATGAGATAACAGTTTACTATGTGAGCGACGGCAAAAAAACTTATCTTCGTCGCTTCATTGCATACATTTTACGATTTATTTGCATTTATGGAACGCTTTCAGGGCATCATAGGCATCGTACTTATTCTGGGTATCGCCTTTCTATTTTCTAACAACAGAAGTAAGATCAATTACAGGCTGGTGTTCAGCGGTATTGGCTTACAGGTGTTAATCGGCTTTCTGGTATTTAAGGTGCCCCCTATTACCTGGTTCTTCCAGCGGGTAGGAGATGCAATGGGAAAGCTGGAAGGATTTGCCCGTAAAGGCGCTGCCTTTGTATATGGAGGTATTGGTGTATCGCAGCCCGATGGCACCGGCCTGAAGGACTATGCCGCCGGAGGTTTTGTATTTGCTTTTAACGTAACGGCCACCATCATCCTGGTGTGTGTGCTGGTAGCGGTTTTATATCATTATGGCATTATGCAGCGCGTGGTTGCGGTAATTGCCCGCGCCATGAATTATGTAATGCGCGTGAGTGGTGCGGAAGCATTGAGCAATGTGGCCAGCGCCTTCGTAGGACAGGTAGAAGCACAGGTGATGATCCGTCCTTATTTATCAAGCATGACCAAAAGCGAAATCCTCGCCTCCATGAGTGGAAGCCTGGCTTGTATTGCCGGCGGCATCCTCGTGGTGTATGTGAATATGGGATTGCAGGCTGGTTTGCATATTGCACCTTTCCTGATCACCGCCAGCCTCATGGCCGCTCCGGGGGCACTGGTGATTTCGAAAATCGTTTTCCCCGAAACAGAGGAAAGCGTAACAATGGGTCGCGTTAAAATGGAAGTAAAAAGCAATTATACCAACGTAATCGACGCGATTTCACACGGCGCCGGCGATGGTTTTAAAATAGCCATGAACGTGATCGCCATGCTGATCGGGTTTATCGCTTTCATTGCACTGATCGACTGGGGCCTTATTCATATCGGTCATATCTTCAATCCTAATTTTGATCTCAGCCTCGACTGGATCTTCGGAAAAGTGTTTATGCCGATGGCCTGGGCAATGGGCGTGCCACAGGGAGATGTACAAGGCGTAGCTACCCTGCTCGGACAAAAACTCACCATTAATGAATTTGTGGCTTTTAAAAGTCTCACTGATAAAACAGTACCGGTATTAACCTCCAAAGGGATTGCCATCGTTACAATTGCTATTGCGGGTTTTGCCAATTTCAGCAGCGTAGGCATGCAGATCGGTGGTATCGGTGAGCTGGCCCCCGACAGAAGGGCTGATCTGGCTAAATTGGGGCTGAAAGCCCTGTTGTGTGGAACGCTGGCATCTTATATGTCGGCCTCTATTGCGGGAATATTGATCTAACGCGGAGTTTGTCTTACTCAGGATTACGCTGATTATACTGATTAACTGGATTTTTACTTTTTGGATTATAAAGGATTAAGGGAGATAAAAGCGAATATATCCGCTTTTATCTCCCTTAATTATATCTTAAGAAAATCAAAAAAATCCAAAAGTAAAAATCCAGTTAATCAGTATAATCAGCGTAATCCTGAGTAAGACAAACTCCGCGCGCGTTATTCCAAGCGTTTAATGAGTCCCGCCTGTACAGCCGCCCAGGCTTCACCCTGACCCGCATCTTCCCAGTAATTCTTCATTTCGGAGGCTGCCACAATTTTATTTACAGCGGCGATTGCCTGGTTTCTGAGTGCGCGCGTACCAATAAGGTTCAGCACATCCAGCTGATCCAAAGGATCTTCCGGGAAATCTTCGCTTGGGCGTGCTACCAATGCTGCCACCAGTTCTGCAGCGGCCAACGCCTCTTCGCAATCCGAAACTTCCAGTGTTTCGATGTTGTTGATGACACGCGCTAACGTGTCAGACACCAAACCACCGTCTTTATTATCAATCAGGTCAAAAATCCAATCCTGTGATCCATCATTTTCAAAATTTCTGGTGCCCCATGCGCCCATAGTGTTTACGTTTTTTTATTTTTTTAGAATAAAGAATAAAAGTAATGAACTCTCTTTACAACAACCAAACCAACCGGCTAGTTCAAACTCCTGAAATCAACCGGAACGAGTTTGCTCACTCCCGGTTCCTGCATCGTTACGCCGTAGATCACGTCTACAGCCGCCATCGTTTGCTTGTTATGTGTTACAATAATAAATTGTGAATTATCGGAAAACTTGCGGATCATGTTGGTAAACTTACCCACATTGGCATCATCCAATGGCGCATCTACCTCATCCAGGATACAGAACGGCGCCGGCTTAATCAGGTAAATGGCGAACAGCAATGCGGTGGCTGTCAGTGTTTTCTCTCCACCGGACAGCTGTGTAATCGCCGCCGGCCGCTTGCCTTTTGGCTTCGCGATAATTTCAATACCAGTGTCCGCCAGGTTTTCAGGATCACTCAGGATCATATCGCACTGGTCTTCTTCCGTAAACAGGGCTTTAAATACCCGGATAAAGTTTTCCTTCACCTGGTTAAAGGTATCCAGGAATTTCTGGTTAGCGGTGGACTCTACCTCCTGGATAGTGGCCAGCAGGGAATCTTTCGCATTTACCAGGTCCGTTTTCTGCTCCAGGATAAACTCGTAGCGCTTCTTCATTTCCTGGTAAGCTTCAATGGCCGTGGGGTTGATTTCCCCCATGTTCTCCATGCGCTTTTTCAGTCGCTCTGCACTGCCCGTCAGCTCATCCACCGACAGTTCTGAGTTGCGTTGCTCATCTATAATTTCATCGAGGTTCACTTTAAACTCCACGCTGAGCCTTTCCTTCATGGAGGCCAGTTGCAGCCGCAGTTCATTTACCTTGTCCTTAATGGTATTCAGCTGCTGCTCCAGTTCCTGTTTGGCGCGCTGTTTTGTTCTCAGCGTGGTTTCCAGTTCCTGGAGGTGGTTACGGAAGTTATAGTATTCCTGGTCTTTTTCGTTGAGTGCCTTTTCTTCTTCTTCGCGCTGGCGGAATAATTCCACGAGTCCGTCGTCTGCGTGGCTCAGTTTATCCACGGCAGCCGCGATGTTGGCCACGGCGTCTTCCAACTGCGATTTGTTACTGGTGATCTGTATGTGCAGGTCTGCCAGCTGTTTACGCTTAAATTCCAGTTCCTGTTTAAGGGCCTGTACTTTACTTTGCTGACGGGTATGCTGCAGGTTTTGGTTATTAAACTGCACCGTAGCCATATTAAACTGCTGTTCCGCTTCCTGGGCCATCCTGTCGGCATCCGCGATGCTGTCCTGCAGCTCGGTGACCCTTTCGTTCAGGCTTTCCAGTTCGTCTTTCACACCGGAAATGCTTTCCTGGTTGGTTTCCAGGGATTGCTGCATTTCTTCGAGGCGTTTATCGCCGGCTTCAATGAGGTGGTGGAAGTTTTCAATCCTGTTCTGTAAGCCAAACAGCTGATTGCTCAGCTGGTTTACCCTTTCCCGCGCAGCATTGATATTATTTTCATTCAGCTGGCTGTTGTAGCCTAATACTTCGTCGTGTTTGCTTTGCAGCGCCACTTTCAGGCGGCCCACTATTCCTTCGAGATCTTTGATCTCTATTTCCAGCTTTTCCAGGTTTTTGGCCCTTCCCAGCTTTTTACCTTCAAATAATCCTACAGAACCTCCGCTAATGTTGTATTTACCACGATGCATGCGGCCGGATTTTTCCACCAGCAGCATCCTTTCGTCCGCCACCTGGCTGAATTCCAGGCGGGTGAGGTCTTCCCCGATAAATACTTTTCCAAGGAGATGCTGTCCCAGTCCCCGGTACTTCTCTTCAATTTCCACTACTTCCAGCGCAGGAATGGTGCCTGCCGGCGCCAGCAGCGGGCTGTAATCAGTCCGGAACTGATCGAGGATGAAGAAATTGGCTTTTCCTTTTTTGTTGTTATCGAGCAACTGGATGGCCTGTACGGCTTCATGTACGTTGTTCACTACATAGTAGCTCAGGTAAGGTTCCAGCAGGTTTTCCACGCAGGTGCGGTATTCCTCTTTACAGAAAAATATATCACTCAGGATGGGGGCGTTATTGTTCCAGTCGGGATTCTTTTTGAGAAATTTGATACTCTCCGGGTAGCCTTCGAGGCTGTCGACCAACGACTTGAGCAGGTCGAACTCGTTCTTTTTGGAATCGAGGGTACGGTTTTCGTCTACCAGTTTATCACGCAATCCTTCGATATCGGACTGGGTGGCGAGTATTTTACTTTTGGTTTCTTCCTGGAAACGGACCATGTTTTCCAGTTCCGTTTTGCCGCCGGTCAGTGTTTGCTGCAGGGCTTCCTTTTCTGTTTCCAGCTGGGCGATCTGCTGCAGGCGGCTGGTCTTTTCTTCCTGGAGCTGCTGCATGCTGCGTTGCAGGTTCATTACGGAAGTATCGGCAACGGCTACTTTCTTTTCGGCTTCAAATTGCTGACGCTGCCAGCGTTGCTGGTCGTTGCGCAAGGTTTCAAGGGCCTGTTTCTTCTGATGGAAGCGTTCTTTCTTTTCCTCCACCATATCGCGGAGGGTGTCCAGTTCGTCGGCCATGGTTTCAAACACTTCCCCTTCTTCTTCTACCTGTTTTTCGGTGAATTCGATAGAAGAAGTAAGTCCCTGCAGTTGTCCTTCTGCATTGCTGAGGAAGTCGCTGATATTTTTTTCCCGCTCGCGCAGATAAGTAAGTTGCTGCGTGGCGAGGTTCTTATCGTTTTCTTTGGTGCGGATGGTGGATACCAGCTCATTAAAAGATTTCTGCATGGTTTGCAGTTCTCTTTCTTTTGCCACAAAATGCAGTTTATCCTGCTCCACGGCCGCTTCTGCGGTGAGGATCTCGGTTTCCAGCGCCAGTTTGCGGTCGCTTTCATTTTGCTGGGTATCCGACAGTTCCTTGAAGGTTACGTTAAAGCCTTCCAGGGCGGCTTTGGCAAGTTCTATGCTGATTTCGCGGTATTCCTTTTTTACTTCGTAGAAGCGTTCCGCCTTACGGGCCTGGCTTTCCAGTGTTTTAAGGTTGTTATTGATTTCAAACAACAGGTCCTCAATACGGTTCAGGTCTCCTTCAGTGGCGTCTAGTTTGGATTTAGCTTCTTTTTTGCGGGTTTTATATATGGAGATGCCTGCCGCCTGTTCCAGCATACGGCGACGGCTGTTTTCCTTGTCTTTGATGATATCGTCTACCATTCCCAGTTCGATGATGGCATAGGAATCGGTACTTACGCCCGTGTCCATGAACAGGTTATGGATATCTTTGAGGCGGCAGGCCACATCGTTGAGGCGGTATTCACTGTCGCCGTTCTTATAAAATTTGCGTGTAATCGTCACCGTGGTGAACTCGGTGGGTAGTACGTTCTTGGTGTTTTCAAAAGTGAGACTAACCTCCGCCATACCGCTTGCAGAGCGGCTTTTAGAACCATTGAACACAAGTCCTGCCTGGTTATCAGACCGGAGGTTACTGATTTTGTGCTCGCCGATTACCCAGCGGATGGAGTCGATAATATTACTTTTGCCGCAACCGTTTGGCCCAATTACCCCAGTGATGCCCTCATCAAACTGCAAAACGGTTTTATCTGCAAAACTTTTAAAGCCTTTAATTTCTAGTGTTTTTAAGCGCACGTCGTACTCCGAGGTTTTTTAAGGCGTCAAAGATATAATTTTACCCGAATCAAAAAGTAATTTAAGTGAGATGCAATAATATACAGTAATTATTTATACACAATTACCGGTCATTTGCCCCTGTCCGCAGCACGCAACTAAAGTCTAAAAGACTGGTTATAAATATAGTAAAAAGAACAATTAGAATTTAACTCCCTGTTAGAAAATTACGCGGATGTTGTCTTTCTCAGGATTACACTGATTATACTGATTAACGTGAGATATCTTCTGAACCCTGCATTAAATTAAAGTCAAAAGTAATATATTCATCTTTAAAGGATAAGAAAAAAGATAATCAGTTTAATCAGCGTAATCCTGAGAAAGACAAAATCCGCTTATCTTTGCGCCATCAAAAACCCTTTTACGTTTGCGTACAGAACAGCGGATCAATAATATAAAAAGTTTCCTTTACAGTTATCATTTCAGCAACGGTATGCGTACCACCATCAGCGTGGTAGTGCCTTCACTGGTATGCGCTTACTTTGGCATGCTGGACCTGGGTATCGCTATGTCGATGGGCGCCTTGTGTACGGCCCTCAGCGATGTACCCGGCACCATTGTACACAAGCGGAACGGCCTTATCATCAGCACCATCCTGATCTTTTTTTCCGCGCTGGGCACCGGCCTGCTCATTCCTTACGTAATACCCATGGCTATCTGGATAGCGGTGTGCTGTTTTATGTTTGCCATGCTGCTGGTATATGGTAACCGGGGAGGTAATATTGGTACCGGCTGCCTGCTGGTAGTAGTGTCTATTCTCGGGGAAACCCAGCTCACGCCGAAGCTTACCCTCCTCCACTCCTCTATGGTGCTGCTGGGCAGTATCTGGTACGCGGTGCTGGCCCTCATCCTCTGGCAGATCCGACCCTACCTCAATGTGCAGCAGGCACTGGGCGACTGTATCCTGCAAACCGCCCGCTACCTCGAGGTAAGGGCCAACTTCTACACGCCCGGCGTAAATGTCAGCGAAAACTACAAGGCCGTACTGGACCAGCAGGTGATCGTCAACGAAAAACAGGAAAATGTGCGCGAACTGCTGCTGAAAAGAAGATCCGCCCAACAGGGCACTACCAGTCTCAATAAAAGCATGGTACTCATTTTCCTGGATATGGTAGATCTCCAGGAACAGATCATGGCCTCTCAAACCGACTATAACGCCCTGCACGCCGATTTTAAAGATCTGGCGATCCTGGAAAAATTCCATGCTCTCATCCTTGAATTCACCCAGGAGCTGAAAAACATCGGGATGGCCGTGGCAGCGGGTCAGCGCTCCCTGCCCAAAACCAACCTGAAGTTTGAGATGGAAAAGGTAAAACAGGCCATTGCCGACATTACCATGAAGCTGCCTACCCTCAAGGAAAGAACCCGTACCATCCCGCTGAGCAACATCCTGCAAAACCTGCAGGACATGGCCCAGCGCATTTATAACCTGCATAGGCTTACCCGGCTGGAAAGACTGAAAGACGAATCCATAGATCCAAAACTGGAGCTGTCGAAATTCACTACCCGCCAGAAATACGATTTTGAAACCTTCCGGGATAACCTCACTTTCAAATCACATATCTTCCGGCACGCCATCCGCGTGAGCCTGGCTACCGTATTGGGTTACGGGCTGGGTATTGCCCTTCACCTCGACCGGGTATACTGGATCCTGCTAACCATCGTGGTGATCCTGAAACCAGGCTTCGGGCTTACAAAATCACGCAGCATACAACGTTTAATCGGTACCGTTACCGGCGCCTTATTTGCCGCCGGCCTGCTTTACCTTACGCACAACGATACGGTGATCTTTATAGTCATGCTGATCTGCATCCTGGGCGCCTACAGCTTTATGAGCTTCCAGTATACCGTCAGCGTATTTTTTGTGACGCCGTTTATCATCTTCCTGCTGCATTTCCTTCATCCTTCAGACCTCTACAATGTAACGCAGCGGGTACTGGACACTTTCATTGGCGGAGGCATCGCTTTCTTTGCCAACATGCTGCTGTGGCCTACCTGGGAGCATAACTTCCTCCCGGACTACATGAAAAAGATGATGGAAGCCAACCGGAAATATTTTGAACTGGTGATGCGCGCCTATTCCAATGAAAAGGTATCCATTACAGATTTCAAACTGGCCAGGAAAGACACCTACGTGGCCGCCGCCAATATGATGTCGGCCTTCCAGCGTATGTTATCGGAACCCAAAAGCAAACAAAAGAACGCGTCAGAAGTATATCATTTCGTGGTACTGAATCATACACTCACCTCGCATACCGCCACCCTGGCGGCCTACAGCCTGCATCACGGGGTGCAGTTTCCCCGCCCGGAATACCGCGAAATAACGGATTATCTCCTCCATTATATGGACCAGCTCACCCTGCTCACAGATCCCGCCACCAGCAGCAGCGCCCAACCCTCCCCGCAGGTACATGCCTTCGACCGGCTGGACGCCCACCTGGAAAGCCTCGTACATCTGCGTCAACAGGAAATCAATGAAGGCAAAGGCCCTACACCCACCCGCGACGAAATGCTGGAAACCAAACAGGTGCACGACCAGCTTGTAGCCATCCTCTCCCTCGTAAAAGACATGAGCAAAGCGCTGAAAGCGGAGTGACGCGGATTTTGTCTTGGCTCAGGATTACGCTGATTTTACTGATTACCCTGGATTTTTACTTTTGGATTTTATAAAGGATTAAGGGAGATAGAAGCGGATATATTCGCTCTTATCTCCCTTAATTATTATAAGAAAATCTAAAATCAAAAAAAATCCAAAAGTAAAATCCAGGGTAATCAGTAAAATCAGCGTAATCCTGAGCCAAGACAAAATCCGCGTTACTCCGCTAAAATGGTAAACTCCGCGGTTACCGGTGTCAGCGCAGCAAGCACGCGGTCGAAGAAGGCGGGGCCTTCCTGGGCGTACCAGGGCAGGAAGTTCTCCTTGCGCTCCTGTAACGAACCGGCAGGAAATAATTTATTCTTAATCTGGCGGATCTGATCTGTTTGCCAGGCGAACTTTTTCTTCTCGGCACGCAGGAACTTATGTTCCAGTTTACCGATCGACTTCAGCGCTTTCTTTCTTTCAGAGGCGGTAGTGGCAATCAGTGTGACATCAATGCTGCGAGCCTTTTCTTCCAGGGAATCAAACAACTGCTCGATGGCCGCATATTCATCTTTCAATACCAGCGAAGCATTGGTGTGTTTCTTCACGTAATCGTTTACGATATCTTCCGTTCCCTTGAAAAGATCAGTGGTGGTGAGTCCCAGCTTATTGATCCGCTGTTGGGAAAGTGCATCGGTAAGCAACAGGGAGTTGCGCAGCAATAAAACAGGGAAAGGCACTTTATAGTGTGCAAAAAGTCCTTTCAATTCCAGCCAGTAGGCAATTTCACCACCCCCGCCAATAAAGGCAATATTGGGCAGGATGGTTTCCTGGAACATTCCCCGTAAAATAACATTGGGACTGAAATTTTCAGGATGTGTTTCCAGGGCTGCTTCCAGCGAAGCGGCGTTGAAAGTCAACGACGTGTGTAATACTTTCCACTGATCACCGTCCTGAACGATGCGCTCCCGCGACCCTTCCTGTAAATAAAAAAGATTTATTTCGCGTGGATTGGCCTGCACTTTATAATGTTCCCCCAGCTTCGCCAACGTATCGCTGACAATGGCATGCGACGCCTGGTTAAACAATTCGTCCTTTATAACGGGAAGGTATAAACGTTTTAATGCGGCGTTGTCCGGTATCAGTACCACCAGGCCAAAGCGGCCGAATAACGCATGTACAAGGTACAGTGTGGCTTCCTGGATATTTTCATGTTCCAGGTAGGCCTTTTGCAGGAGGTCTGTCAGTTCGTCGCTGTGAGGTGCATATCCCAGCGTTTTCTTCACTTCAGCGATCAGCGTTTCCAGTCCTTCCGGCTTCATACGCCCTACTGCGCCCTGCTGACTGGTATTCCAGGTGATGGTTTTCCCTTCCAGGTAGATGCTGCCCAGCTCTTCGAGATCGGCATCTTCACTGCCCATATAATATACCGGTACAAAATTATGTTGCGGGTATTGCTGTTTCAATTCATGACACAGCTTAATGGTTTGCAGGATCTTATAAGCGAAGTAGAGGTAGCCGGTGAAAATATTGGGCTGATGTGCGGTGCATACTGTAAAGGTATTAGGCTGCAACAGGGCGGTGATATTATCCTGTACTGCCTTTACGGGCTCCAGGGAAGTGTATTGCTGTTCCAGTGCGGCTACCAGTGCGGTTCTTGGTGTATCAAAATTTTGACGGGCGGCTATTGCGGCAGCAAAGTCCGGATGTACAGGAGAATAGGTATAAAATGGTCTGATCTGCGGACGTTCTGCTAAAAAATCTGTTACCAGCTGGTTAAAATAACCAGTTTTCCCATAAGGAATATATTCGGGCATATTGAGTTTCGAATTACAAATTACCAATTACAAAACGATGCAGTGCCAACACATCGAAATTTTTGAATGTACGAAGTTAGGTAATTAGTCAATTGGTTGATCAGATTATTGGTTGACCGGTCATCATTCCGGTACACCGGTTTCTTTGGCGCTTGTTTTGACAGCTATGCTGCAAACAACAGGCGCCTTAGTGCGCTAATGTTGGAAAATATACCATTATGAAGATAGCAATACTGGCGCCGATAGCCTGGCGTACGCCTCCAAGGCATTACGGCCCATGGGAACAGATGGCGGCTAACGTGGCGGAAGGCCTGGTAGCCAAAGGAATGGATGTAACGCTCTTTGCCACGGCCGACTCGCTCACTTCCGGTACCCTGGCGGCCATTTGCGCCAAAGGGTATGAGGAAGACCGCGAGGCAGATGCCAAAGTAAATGAGTGTATGCATATCAGTTACCTGATGGAGCAGGCCAGGGATTTCGATATCATCCATAATCACTTCGATTTCCTCCCCCTTACCTACTCCAGGCTGATTAAAACGCCTATGGTAACCACTATTCACGGATTTTCCTCTCCTAAAATATTACCGGTATACCAGCGGTATAATGATATAGGAAGATATGTGTCTATCAGTAACTCCGACCGCCATCCGTCGCTGAATTACGCAGCCACGGTGTATAATGGTATCCGCACGGAAGATTTTGCGTTTGAGCCTACGCCGGACAGCTACCTCTTATACTATGGCAGGATCCATCCGGATAAAGGCACGCATGATGCGGTACAAATCGCCCTTCACTCCCGCCGCAAGCTGATCATAGCCGGCATCATACAGGACGAAGCCTATTTTAATGAAAAGGTAAAGCCCTATATAGATGATGAACAGATCATTTATATCGGCGCGGTAGGCGGGGAAGAACGCAGCCTGCTGCTGGGAAAAGCCAATGCACTGCTGCATCCCATCTTTTTTGATGAACCTTTTGGTTTAAGCGTAGCGGAGGCCATGCTGTGCGGCACGCCCGTTATCGCGTACAACCGCGGCTCCATGCCAGAGCTGATCAATGACCGTAAAACAGGTTTCCTTGTAAATAATTTACACGAAGCCGCCGCCTGTGTGGAAGATCTCACACTGATCAACCGCCAGGATTGCCATCTGCACGCGAAAAATAATTTCAGCGCGGAAATCATGACGGAGAAGTATATCGCCGTATATAACCAATTATAGATAGCCTCGCTACACGCCGTCTTCCTTGATCTGCGTCAGCAGTTTTTCCAGGTTGACGGTGGCGAAGCCGGAAGCATAATCCGACAAACCGTAAGGAATGATCAGTTCATCGTTGTGGATAATAGAGCCGCAGGAGTACAGTACATTAGGTACATATCCTTCCCGTTCGTCTTTATTGGGCATAAGCAGGGGCTCACGCAGGCGGCCTATTTCCTTTTCAGGATTTTCCAGGTCCAGCAGGCTGGCGCCAATGCAATACGTACGCATGGGACCTACTCCGTGCGTGATCACCAGCCAGCCGTCTTTTGTTTCAATGGGCGAACCGCAGTTGCCCACCTGAACAAATTCCCACGCATATTTAGGCACGTGAAGGATCTGGGGATTTTCCCAGATATTGATTTTATCAGAGTACATAATATACCCATTGATACCATCAATCCGGGAGATCATCGCATATTTGCCGTTGATCTTTCGGGGGAAAAGCGCCAGGTTTTTATTCTGCGCCCCTTCTCCGTAGAGCGGCATGATCTTGAAGTTATAGAAGTCTTTTGTTTGCAGCAGCTTTGGCTGGATGGTAATGCCATCATACGCCGTGTAGGTAGCGTAATAGGTAATGTTCCCGTTTTCGCTGGTGTATTTTACAAAGCGGGCATCTTCAATGCCCCTGCTTTCTGCATCTGAATAAGGAAAAATTACGCGGTCAGACAAGTCGGTATCAAGTGAAAAGTTCAGCTCATAGTAGGAGTCTGCCAGCCATAGTACCCTTTCCAGTCCTTTTTTAAGGAGATGATCTACCTGGAACCGTTGTTGCATTTCCCGGATCACCTTTTTAAGGGCGAGGTATTCAAACTGGTCCGGCAGGGAGTTTTGTATTTCACGCATCACAGAATCCGGCAGCCGGATGGATACCGCATTCTGGAAGAACGTTTGTTTATGGTACATGGAGTTGCGGATAATTTCCGCTTCATCCACATAGTTACCGGGTGCTATCAGTGAGATTTCATTGTTTTTGTCGATGATACCGGATCTGAAGGCAATGGAAGATACGTGTCCTTCACCTACTGCGCGAAAGCTCATGATGACGCGCTTTTGTCCTTCTTCCAGCCCGCTCTGGTCCACATCTTCCACGAGGGAAGGGTTGAAGAACGCGGCTGATTCAATGGAGTATTCGTTGGTGAAATAAGAACCGGTGAGCAATTTACGTTTGAGCGAGAGCCCTTCGTACTCGATCTGCAAACCGGGAAACAAATGTCTCAGCCGGTCTGCATGTCGTTCAAATATCCTCGTGATGTTCCTGTGTCGCCGGGAAAATTCTCTTAGTATAGGCATGACCGTTATATCCACCTCGGGGTCGCTCATTGCTGCCACCTGTTGAATGATAGACTTGGCCCGGGCCTCCCCGTTGAAAAAAAACCTGGCTACTACCCTCTTAAGGTCAGGATAAATTTTTGTACTCTTCCGCTCTATGGACAATCGCATGGTTATCTTGTTTGTTAAATACTGAATCCGTCTTCCAGGACCACTCCTTTTTTAACAACAACAATGCCGTCTTTTACCGTATATTTTTCAAAGTCCCCATCAGCTAAGTGTTTTCCGCCATTTATATGTACGCCGT
This sequence comes from Chitinophaga sp. ARDCPP14, assembly GCF_051362515.1. Lineage (NCBI taxonomy): Bacteria > Pseudomonadati > Bacteroidota > Chitinophagia > Chitinophagales > Chitinophagaceae > Chitinophaga > Chitinophaga sp. ARDCPP14. The sequence goes on from NZ_JBKIXB010000005.1 coordinate 467,728, forward strand.
TTCCAATGCGGCAGTTTTTATCAATGATGGCATTACTGATCACGCAGTTCTCTCCTATTCCCATCAACGGGCTTCCTTCTGCGCGTGACTTTTCTATTTCGTCGAGTGTCTGGTAGTAATCGCTTCCCATGATATAGGCATTGCTGATTTCGCTGCCTTTACCGATGCGGGTACGGATACCCACTACTACTCTTTCCAGTTTATCTGCCATAATAATACAACCGTCGGCGATCATTGTTTTCTCCATGTGGCCGGAAATTTTTGTAGGCGGCAGCATGCGGGCACGTGAAAAGATAGTTTGGGATTCATCGAAGAGGTTAAACAAGGGGATTTCATCCGTGAGGCCGATATTGGCTTCAAAGAAAGACTGGATGTTCCCGATATCTGTCCAGTAGCCTTCATATTGATAACTGAAAATCCGGCGTTTGTTTTCGATGGCCTGCGGGATGAGCTGCTTACCAAAATCGGCGGCTTCCGGTTGTGCATTGAGCATATCGAACAGTACCTGCCGGCTGAAGATATAAATGCCCATGCTCGCCAGGTATACGCGTCCTTCTTTCTGCATTTCCTCGCTTACTTCAGACGCCCATGGTGGAAGAACGGCCTGGGAAGGCTTTTCTGTAAAAGACACAATAGCGCCGCTTTCATCTTCCTTTAAAATACCAAAATCAGAAGCATCCTTTGCGCTCACGGGAATAGTAGCGATAGATATTTCCGCGCCCGTGTCGATATGATGTTTGATCATCTTTTTAAAATCCATCTGGTACAGCTGGTCACCGGACAATATGAGTATATATTCAAACTCAAAGTTCTCCATATGATGAAGGCATTGTCTTACGGCATCGGCCGTTCCCTGGTACCAGGTGGGATTATCGGGGGTTTGCTCCGCTGCCAGGATATCTACAAACCCCTTATCAAAATTGCTGAAGTGATAAGTGTTTTTAATATGCTTGTTCAGGGAGGCGGAATTGAACTGCGTTAATACAAAGATGCGGTTCAGTTCTGCATTCAAACAATTGGAGATAGGAATATCCACCAGTCTGTATTTACCTGCCAGGGGCACCGCTGGTTTTGAGCGGCGACGGGTAAGCGGATACAGGCGGGTGCCGGCCCCTCCTCCGAGAATAATGGATATTACATCGTTAGTCATAATGGGAATTGGTTTTAGAAAGTCATCACTCAATTATTCTAAGCTATTTCATACTCTTGTACATTTCCAGGTAGCGTAGTGCCGAACTGTCCCAGGAATTATCAATGTTCATGCCTCTTAATCGTACTTCATCCAGGTGCCTGGCATCCTGGTACAATTCGATGGCCCGTTTTACGGAATAGCAAACATCCGCAACGCTGGCCTGGTTAAAGCGGATGCCTACGCCATCCTGGTCTCCAAAGTCAATAACCGTGTCTTTCAGTCCGCCGGTGCTGCGCACTACGGGAACGGTTCCATAACGCAGCGCATACATCTGATTGAGGCCGCAGGGCTCTACCCTGGACGGCATCAGCAGGAAGTCACTGCCGGCATATATCTGATGGGATAATGATTCGTCGTAACCAATGTGCACATTGAAGCCATAGCTTACTACTGCACGGGTTTGTTGCAGGGACCATTCAATATGTGGGTCACCACTCCCCAGTACGAGGAAATTTACTTCCCCCGGCAGTTCATGCAGGGATCTGCCAATTATTTCCGGCAGCAGGTCGGCGCCTTTGTCGCCTACCAGGCGGCCTATAAAAGATATCAGCGGCAGGGAGGCATCCAGCCCGAAGCGTTCGCACAGGTGCTGCTTGTTCGTTTGTTTACCTGCGGTGATAGTATCCAGGTCATAATTAAGGGGTAACATCCGGTCGGTAGCCGGGTCCCATACCACATTATCGATACCATTCAGGATGCCCACCATTTTCCCTCTTTCCTGGTTGATAAGCGCTTCCAGGCCATTGGCATTATAATACAGCTCTTCCAGGTAGCCCGGGGAAACGGTAGTAACGCGCCAGGCGCACTTGATAGCCGATGCGAGGGGATTGATAGCGCCGCCCCAGTCCAGTATACCGGACTTCCATAAATCGAAAGATGGAATGAGGTAGAGTTTATCCCAGCCAAATTGGCCCTGGTACTGTGCATTGTGAATAGTAAGTGCAGTGGGAATACTTTTCAGGCGCTCATATTTATAACCATAATTGAGCAGGAACGGGATTAGCCCGGTATGATGATCATGGCAATGGATCACATCCGGCTGATGCTGCCATTCGTTGATCCAGTCGAGCACGGCAATCTGGAAGGCCAGGAACCGTTCTGTATCGTTGGGATAGCCGTAAACGCCGGGAGTGTCAAGTAAGCCGGGGATATCTACGAGGTAAAGGTCGAAACCCAGCTCATTGCTGCGTTCCTTTATAACGTTAAAGTGGTACCAGTTGTGTCCCAGCCACATGCCGGCCTGGTGTACCACGTCGAATTCGTGGGTGTGGTAATATTTATTCCTGTAGGCCGGTATCACTACTTTGGCAAAGTTGCCAAGCTGGTGCTGGTATTTGGGCAACGCCCCTACCACATCACCTAGTCCACCTACTTTGGCTACCGGGTAACATTCCGCGCTGATGTGTAAAATCTCCATGCTGGTTAGTTGAAATCCTTATTAAGTTAAACTGGAAAAATAAGAAAACAAAAACTTAACCGTGATTTTTTACGATTATTATGAATATCCCCGCTGGCGGGGACAGGACCCGTTGTGATAGTTTATATTTGTAACGGCGAATTGTTATGTGTCTCACCTCTAAATGCTGAATGCTCATGGATTTTGGTCGCGTTCCCACGGATATGCTGATGGACATTGATTTTAAGTTGCCCGCAGAACCTGTCTTTAATAAGAAGGTATTGAAAGGTAAACCCGTGAAAAAGCCGCAGGCCTGGCTGGGATGCGCCAAATGGGGGCGAAAGGAATGGATCGGGAAAATATATCCCAAGGGCACCAAGGAGGCTAACTTCCTGGAGGAATATGTAAAACACTTCAACAGCATAGAGCTGAATGCCACGCATTACCAGATCTACGGCCCCGAAACCATTTCCAAATGGGACGCCAAAGCACAGGGAATGGATTTTAAGTTCTGCCCTAAAGTACCGCAGTCGATCAGTCATTTCAGTACCTTAATTAATGCCGGCGCCAAAACCACTTCCTTCCTGGAAGGGGTATTGGCCTTTGGTAAACACCTGGGACCCATCTTTTTACAATTGAGTGATAAATTTGGCCCGGCCAAACGGGAAAACCTATACGAATACCTCGCCTCCCTGCCCACCGACCTGCAGTTTTTCGTGGAACTACGCCATAAGGAATGGTTTGAAGACGAGGCCGTGCGGCTGGAATTGTACGAAAAGCTCAACGAACTCAATGTGGGCCTCATTATTACCGATACCGCCGGCAGACGCGATGTGGCACATATGCACCTCACCATCCCGAAAGTATTTATCCGGTTTGTAGGCAACAGCCTGCATCCAACGGATTATACCCGCATCGACGACTGGGCCAACCGCATCAAATACTGGCTGGACAACGGTTTGAAGGAGGTTTATTTCTTCATGCACATGCACGATGAAGCCACCTCGCCCGAGCTGGCCGTGTACCTGGTAGACAAACTGGAAGCCGTTTGCGGGATAGACGTAAAAAAGCCCCGATTTGTAAAAGAATAGCGCTTTTTTTTACGAATACATTACAAGGGATGAAAAAGACGGACTGAAATATTAATTTCGCCCTCTCAAAACAGGTTTTTTACCATGATGCGCGACAAGCTAGAGCAATTAGCCGGGAAACTGGAAGGCACGCTTTATACAGATGATACGATGCGGACACTTTATGCCACCGATGCGTCGGCATACCGTGAAATGCCGCTGGCAGTAGCTATTCCGCAGCATATCGACGATCTTAAGACACTGATCAGTTTTGCGCGTGAAAATAAAACATCCCTCATACCACGCACTGCCGGCACTTCGCTGGCCGGCCAGGTAGTGGGCAACGGGATCATTACAGATGTTTCCCGCACTTTCACCAAAATACTGGAATTTAATAAAGAAGAAGGATGGGTACGGGTAGAGCCGGGCGTTATCCGTGACGAACTGAACATGTTCCTCAAACCGCACGGATTTTACTTTGGCCCTGAAACCTCCACCGCCAACCGCGCCATGATAGGTGGTATGGTGGGCAACAACTCCTGCGGCTCCAACTCCGTAGTATATGGCAGCACCCGCGAACACCTGCTGGAAGTAAAAGCCCTCCTGAGCAACGGAGAAGAAGTAACCTTTGGCAGCCTCGACGCAGAAAGCTTCCACCAGAAATGCGAAGGACCCGATACGCTCGAAACCCGTATCTATAAGCAGATACGTACCAGTCTTAGTAACTACAGCTACCAGGAGGAAATCCGGAAAGAATTCCCGAAAAAAAGCATTCCCCGCCGCAATACCGGCTATGCGGTAGACATGCTGCTGGAAACAAATCCCTTCACCGCCGGCACGGAAGACTTTAACTTCTGTAAACTCATCGCCGGTTCAGAAGGTACCCTGGCATTTCTCACGGAAATAAAACTGCATGTAGACCCGCTTCCTCCAAAGGAAACAGGCCTGCTCTGCATACATTTTAATAATATCGATGAATCCCTGCGGGCCAACATCCTGGTAATGGAATACAAACCCAGCGCCAGTGAACTCATTGACCACTACATCCTGGAATGCACCAAGGATAACATCGAACAAAGCAAGAACCGTTTCTTTGTGCAGGGGGATCCCGGCGCTATCCTGGTGGTGGAGTTTTGCCGCAATACCCGCGAAGAAATCATTGAAATTACAGGCCGCCTGGAAGCCACGCTGCGCGCAGCAGGACTGGGATATCATTTCCCGCTGTTATTCGGCGACGACAGTAAAAAGATCTGGGCGCTCCGTAAAGCAGGTCTGGGTTTACTCAGCAACCTCCCCGGCGATGAAAAGGCCGTACCCGTGATTGAAGATACCGCCGTTGCCGTGGAAGACCTCCCGGACTTTATCCGCGACTTCAACGATATCCTGGCGCAATACAAATTATACGCGGTGCACTACGCACATGCCGGCAGCGGTGAAATCCACCTCCGTCCAATCATCAACCTGAAAACGGAAGAAGGAAATTTACTGTTCCGTAAAATCGCAGAAGAAATAGCCACCCTCGTAAAGAAATATAATGGCTCCCTCAGCGGGGAACATGGCGACGGCAGGCTCAGAGGCGAATTTATTAAACAGATGGTGGGCAACAAAAATTATGAACTGCTCCGCCAGATCAAATATACCTGGGACCCGGAAAACATTTTCAATCCCAACAAAATCGTAGACACGCCATCCATGAACACGATGCTGCGCTACGAACCCGGACAAAAAGCACCGGAACTGAAAACCATTTTTCATTTCCCGGATCAAACCATGCTGCAACATGCAGAGCAGTGCAACGGCTCCGGCGATTGCCGTAAAACGCAGCTCAGCGGCGGCACCATGTGCCCCAGCTACATGGCTACCCGCAATGAAAAGGATACCACCCGCGCCAGGGCTAACATCCTGCGCGAGTTCCTCACCAACAGCACCAAAGAAAACCGCTTCGACCATAAAGAAATTTATGACGTGCTGGATCTTTGCCTGGCCTGTAAAGGATGCAAGTCAGAATGCCCATCCAACGTGGATATGGCTAAGCTGAAAATGGAATTCCTGCAGCATTATTACGACGCCAACGGCGTTCCGTTGCGGGCCAATATGATCGGCAACTTCACCAAACTAACTTCACTGGCGGCTATTGCTCCCGGCGTTTATAATGCGATGATCAATAACTCCTTCACCGGTGGCATCATCCGTAAGTTCTCCGGCTTTGCGGCCAAACGCTCGCTGCCCGGCCTGCACAGCACTACCTTACGGAAATGGTTCCACGAAAAATGGCCGAAGGAAAAACAAGGCGCTGCCGGTAATAAAAAAGTATATCTTTTCTGTGACGAGTTCACCAACTATAACGATACCACCATCGGTATCAAAGCCGTACAACTCCTGCACCGCCTGGGTTACGACGTACAAATGATTGAACATCCTGAAAGCGCCCGCGCGTATATGTCGAAAGGATTACTGCGCAAAGCACGCGAATATGCAGACCGCAATGTTCGTATATTCAGCAACGTTATTAATGAAAACGTACCACTGCTCGGCATAGAACCTTCTGCTATCCTCAGTTTCCGCGATGAATACCCGGATCTTGTAAGTGAAGGGCTCCGCGAACAGGCGAAAGCACTGGCTAAAAATGTATTCCTGATAGACGAATTCATTGCAGCAGAAGCAGACAAAGGTCATATCACCGCCCAACAGTTTACTGCCAATAAACAACATATCAAATTGCATGGCCATTGCCAGCAGAAGGCGTTATCGTCTGCCCTGCACAGCAAAAAAATGCTTTCTTTACCACAAAATTATTCAGTAGAAGTAATCCCTTCCGGCTGCTGCGGTATGGCCGGTTCCTTCGGTTACGAAAAAGAACACTACGACCTGAGCATGCAAATCGGCGAAATGGTGTTATTCCCCGCCGTCCGCAATGCGGCGCAGGGCACCATTATAGCCGCACCAGGCACCAGCTGCCGCCACCAGGTGAAAGATGGCACGGGTGTGAAAGCGCTGCATCCTGTGGAGATATTGTACAACAGTTTGGCCTAACGCGAATTTTGTCTTGGCTCAGGATTACGCTGATTATACTGATTACCTGGATTTTTACTTTTGGATTTTTTTAGATTTTTTTGATTTTATTTAAATAATAATTATGGGAGATAAAAGCGAATATATCCGCTTCTATCTCCCATAATCCTTTATAAAATCAAAAAAGTAAAAATCCAGGTAATCAGTATAATCAGCGTAATCCTGAGCCAAGACAAAATCCGCGTTATACGCGTCCCACATAGAGTTTCGTTTCGTAGTGGAATTTCACCATCCCCTGCTCCTTGTATTTTCCGAAGAGGTCTTCGAGGTCGCGCATCATGGGGATATGCGACGGGTGGTCCTGTTCGGGGACGTAGGAGGAGGAGAGTAATCTTCCTTTGAGGGCGGGGAAATCGAATAGCTGGGCGTTCTGAAATACTTTTTCCTGCATGGTGCCGGGCTGAAAAAAGCCGGCTAACTGCGACGCCCCAACGTTTCTGTGCTGCATATCTTTATAGTCGGTGCCGTATTGATGGAGGAGTTTTTCGTAACCTTTTTCAAACGGCAGGTCGGCCTGGCGTACATTCCACATCAGTACTACCTTTGTATTTTCGCGGCCGATGCGGCGGAATTCTGCGGCGGCGGCCTGCTGATCAAACCAATGAAAAGCGGTGCCGGCCACCACCAGGTCTACGGAGGCATCCGGGAGGGTGGTATGTTCTGCGCTGCCGTTAACGGCGGTGAAGTTCGGATACCGGTTCAGCAATCTTTCCGCGGCCTCCCGCATATCTTTGTTGGGTTCCACGGCATATACCTTGTTACCATTGTCGAGGAATGGCTGCGCAGAAATGCCGGTACCCGCACCGATGTCGGCCACAATAGTATGGCGTGTTAAGCCGGTTTCGGCTTCGAGATAAGGAATAATGGCCACAGGATAATGTGGCCGGTATTTGATATAGTTATCTACGCGGGTGCTGAAGCGCTCAGTATTTTTCATCGTAATGAAGTTAGGGTTATTCTCCTAATCCTTTTGGCTTTTTCTCTTCATTACCATGGGCTTCGAGGTCAGCCAGTTTCTTTTTACCGTAAGATACTTTCGTGATCAGCACATACAAAACGGGTACGGTAAAGATTCCCAATAAGGTAGCAGCAAGCATCCCTCCCACTACGGTAAAGCCGATATTGACACGGGAAGCCGCGCCGGCGCCCTGTGCCAGACACAATGGCAACACTCCCAGTATGAATGCGAAGGAAGTCATCAGGATTGGACGTAAACGCAGTTTTACGGCCTCCAGTGTGGCGTCTAACAATGGCATGCCCCTGTCTACACGCTCTTTACAGAACTCTACGATCAGGATGGCATTTTTTGCCGCCAAACCGATCAGGGTGATCAAACCAATCTGGGAGTATACGCTATTGGATTGTTTCGTTAACGACAGCGCCAGGATAGACCCGAACAACGCGATGGGTACCGCCAGCAATACGGAGAACGGTACCGACCAGCTCTCATACAGCGCGGTGAGCAACAGGAACACAAACAGGATAGACAATCCAAAGATGAGTACACTACTGTTACCCGCTTCAATTTCCTGCAGGGATACGTTCGCCCATTCGAAAGAGAAGTTCTCCGGCAGCACCTGTGCAGCCACTTCTTTCAGCGCATTGATACCATCCCCGCTACTGTAACCTGGTTTGGTATCACCATTGATTTCAACGGAGCGGTACAGGTTAAAGTGATTGATTACCGGGGCTCCGGATGCTTTCTTGGTGGTGATCAGTGCGCTGAGCGGCACCATCTGCCCCGTGGCATTGCGGACATAATAAGTGTTAAGATTATTGATGCTGGTACGGTAGGTAGAATCTGCCTGCAGTACTACGCGGAAGCTCCGGCTGAATTTGGTGAAGTCGTTTACATACAACCCTCCGAGGAAAGTTTGCAATGCATTGAACACATCGCTGACGGCTACACCGAGTTGTTTACATTTGTCGCGGTCCACCTCCACGTTGAATTGCGGGGTGTTGGCGCTGAAGAAAGCATATGCCCTCGCTATTTCCGGCCGCTGGTTGGCAGCCATCAGGAACTGTCCCATTACCTGCAGGAACTGGTTGATATCAGGATTCGTCCGCTGCTCCAGCATAAAGGAGAACCCACCGGTATTACCTAATCCACGCAGTGTGGGTGAAGGGATACAGATGATATTGGCCCCGATGATACGACTGGTCGCCATTTGAATTCTTCCCAATACGGTCCCCATATTATCCCCGTGCTTGTATCGCTCATCCCATGGGCGGAGGCTCACGAAAAAGGTGCCGGAGTTGGGCTTGGTGGCATTTGCCACGAAGTTGATCCCTGTTATACCAAAAAAGTGCAGCACGGCACTGTCTTTCAGCAGGATATCGCTGATTTGCGCTACTACTTCTTTTGTTCGCTGGGAAGAAGATGCTTCCGGCAGCTCCAGTGCGATGAACATGGCGCCCATATCTTCCTGGGGAACAAAGGTGGTGGGCGTTTTCTTAAAGAGATAGAATGCCGCGGCAAACAGTACAGCCATAATCACCAGTACTGCCGGCGTTTTACGGATGCTGAACATCACGCCTTTACCATAGCGGTTAGTAAATCTTTCAAACCATTGGTTAAATTTGAAGAAGAGCTTATTCAGTCCTGTCGACTTCTGCGTAAGATGCGCGGGCCTCAAGAGAATAGCCGTGAGTGCAGGCGTTAACGTTAGTGCCAGGAATGCCGACAACAACACCGAGAAGGCGATGGTTAAGGCAAACTGCTGGTATAGCCGTCCGCTTACACCGGGAATAAAGGCCACCGGCACAAACACCGCTGCCAGGATGAGGGCGATGGCGATTACCGGTCCCTGTACTTCCGACATCGCTTTGAACGTGGCTTCACGCGGCGACATCAGGTTAGCATCGATATGATGCTGCACGGCCTCCACTACCACAATAGCATCATCCACCACAATACCGATGGCCAGTACAAAACCGAACAGCGTGAGGGTATTGATGGAGAAGCCCAGCAACTGGAAAAATATAAAGGTACCTATCAGTGAAATCGGGATTACCAGGATGGGGATAATGGTGGCCCGCCAGTTCTGCAGGAATACAAATACCACGATCACCACCAGTATCAGGGCTTCTACAAAGGTTTCTATTACTTCTTCGATAGAAATTTTCACGAAAGAGGTAGATTCAAACGGCACCAGCCATTTCACATCTTCCGGGAAACGTTTTGACATTTCCTCCATTTTGGCCATTACCAGGTCGTTTACGTCCAGTGCATTTGCACCAGGCGCCAGGTAAATAGCCATACCACTGCCGGTTTTACCATCTGCTTTTGCTTCGATGGCATAGGTAAACGAGCCGAGGTCGATCCTGGCTACATCACGGAGACGAACAAGGCTACCATTCTGACTGGTAGCTACTACCACGTTGCCAAATTCTTCGGTGGTAGCCAAACGGCCTTTTACACTCACCGTATATTCAAAAGCCTGCGTACTGCGCATAGGTGCGGCGCCTACACTACCAGCCGGCACCTGTTGGTTCTGTTCTGTGATGGCCCGGGCAATATCGCCGGCGGTTAATCCGAGGGCGGCCATTTTATCCGGGTTCAGCCAGATACGCATACTATAATCCTGGGAAAAGGCATTTACGTCACCCACACCGGATACACGGGCCAGCTCGGGTTTCAGGTAAATGTTCAGGTAGTTATCGAGGAATTCGCGCGAGTGTTTTCCTTTGGGAGAGTTCAGCGCGATTACCATCAACATATCATTGGAACGTTTCTTAACGGTTACCCCTACACGACGTACTTCATCGGGGGTGCTTGGCAACGCGAGACTTACCCGGTTCTGCACATCCAGGGTAGCGATATCCGGATTGGTGCCCAGTTTAAAGCTGACGGTAATACTCATGGAGCCATCGTTTGCACTTACGGATTGTATGTACATGGCGCCTGGTGTACCATTCACCTGGTTTTCTATGGGGGTGGTCACCGTTTCCTCTACCGTTGTGGAGTTGGCTCCCACGTAGTTGGCCCTTACATCCGTTACCGGCGGTGCAATATCCGGCAGCTGTGCAATCGGGAGGTTAAACATACAGATGAGCCCTACAATCACAATAATGATAGCAATTACGATCGTAGTATTCTTTCGCTCTATAAATGTTTTTGAGATCATACTGTGATGGTGATTTAGGATTTATTGTTTTGCCCCTGCTCCTGCTCCGGCGATATTCACGGTATCTCCCGGTTTCACCCGCTGGATGCCGTCCACCACGACCCTGTCGCCGGCTTTCAGTCCGCTGGTAACCAGCTGCATGGTATCTGTAACCGGCCCGGGAACAATGTCCGTAGCGCCAACTACATTGTCTTTTGAAATAGTATATACACTGGTTTCTGACAAGTTCTGGATAATTGCTTTAGCCGGAATTGCCAGCTGGGTGGCGGGAGTGCCGTATTGCATTACGATGACGATGCTCATACCTGACTTCAGCATATTTTCCTTGTTTTCAAAAACGAGTCGCACCCGTACGGTACCGGTTTGCGGATCCACAATATTATTGATGGTTAACACTTTGCCTGCTTCGCCGTAGCGGGTGCCATCGCCAAACTGGATATAGAATTTCTGATCACCGCCTTTGCCTTGCTGAATGCGCAGGAATTCCGGCAGGCGGGCCTGTGGAACATCCATATCCGCAAACATGGGGTGTTCATTTACGATGGTGTTGATGAGGGTTTGACCGGCATTGATCACGTCTCCCACCTTTATTTGTGCGATACCGATTTTGCCGGTTACGGGCGCCCGCACCACGGCATGGTTTACATCGGTACCGGCCCTTGCCACGGAAGCTTTTGCCGCGGCCACATTGGCCTGGGCGGTTAACATAGCCGTATAAGCCTGATCTACCGTTTGTTTGGAGATCGCATCATGGTCCAGGAGGGATTTATATCTTTCGTAGTCGCGTTGCCGTTGTGCCAGGTCGGCTTCCGCCTGTTGCTGGGTAGCGGCTACCTGTCCGTAGGCGGCAGCATAGCGGCTTCTGTCAATATCATACAGGGGCTGGCCCTTTGTTACATTGCTGCCGTCGGCCACCCGGATGGCTTCCAGGTAACCGGAAACATCCGGCTTCAGCTGCACAACATCATGGGCCATGAGGGTAGCAGGGAATTTCTCCGACACGGTATATACGGCCGGTACTACTTCAACAGCGACCACCGTTGGCTTCATCTTCCCCATCATAGCAGCCTGTTGCTGTTGCTTTTTGCTGTTGCCACAGGCCACACAGAGTATCATTCCTGCCACATAAAAGGTCCGCTTGTAATTTATTAGATACATATGAGAAATTGATTGCGAATTACGAATGCTGATACTTTATTTGATTTTGCCCATGGCTTTATCCAGTTCTGTTTTGCTGATCAGGGTGTTTAACAGGGCCTGCACATAATCTACCTGCGCCTGTTTCAGTTCACTTTCTGCGGAGATCACATCAAGACTGCTGGCTACTCCCTGTTCAAATTTGAGCACAATACGTTCATAAATGCCCTGGGTGAGTCCCATATTTGTTTTCTGGGTAACGAACCTGGACTTGTTATTAAGGTATTGCGTATTGGCGTTGGTAACTTCCAGTTTAATCTGCTGGGACAGGTAACTGAGGTCGTTCTCTGATTTCTCCAAAGTAATTTTGTTCTGCCTGATCTGGTGTATTCTTTCCGTACCAGTAAAAATGGGCCATGCGAGGGTAAGTCCGAGAGCCGAGGCGCCGAAACCGGTTTTATACAAATCCCCGAAATCTGAGGAGAAATAGTTCCAGCCATAGTTCACAAAACCATTTAATGATGGCAGGAAGCTCATCTTCTTACTTTTCAGGTTCAGTTCATTCAGGGCGATCTGGGTGGTTTGTATCCCGTATTCTACGCGGTCCTGTACCTGGTAATCAACGGTATCACTGATAAACGATTCCACGTTGAGGTCCTGCACGGTTTGTGTAAGATCCAGTTTTGCTTCCTGGGGCATGCCCATCTGGAACTTTAATAACTGGGTCGTATAAACGAGTAACCGGATCTGGGTTTCAATATCGGTTACCACATTATTGTAAGACACCTGGATCCTGTCTACATCTACTCTTTCTGCCACACCTACATCATAGCGGGCCCGGGTATCTTTCAAGGTTTTCTCCAGCTGGTCCATATTGGCTTTGGAAAGGCGGATACTTTCTTCGTTGGCCAGCACGGCGTAGTAGGCTTTTGTAATAGCCACGCGGGTGTCGATCTCCGTTCTTTTATAGGATTTCTCTGCCAGGCCGCCATATACTTTTGCGGCTTTCAGCCCGAGGAAGTAGTCGCTGTTGAAGATAGTCTGGTTTACCTGTCCTGTTACAGCAGAGGCAAACCGGGTTCCAAACTGAACGGGGATTCTTACACCGGAAGTCGGGTTGGTCAGATCGGGGATCAAAGAGGTGGCCAGTTTCAGGTTATCTGTAAAGCTGGCATTGACATCTGCGTGGGGTAACAGCTTCCCGGTGGCTTCCTTGATCTGTTCCTGGGAGAAATTGATATCCAGCCGGGCATTTACGACATCGTTCTGATGAGCCAGGCCGTACTGTATGCAATTCGCCAGATTAAAAGCAAAGGGTCCCTGTTGCGCTGTATCTGTTTGCCCGTAAGCTCTTGTTATCCCTGAAAGTAAAACAAAGGTGAATAGAAAAAGACGACAATGCATACGTATTACTTTGAAAGTATATGATGATTGATAAATACTTAACAACAAACAGGTAAAAAGGTTCTGTTGACGAGCCGGCTATTATAAGGCTCCGGAAAATGAACAACATGCCTAATAACTGCCGGCTAAAAGCTATTTTCGTATCTTTCGGAAAAGTTATTGTTAACTATGTCTATGTCTGTTATAAAAGAACCCAAACCGTTTCATCGTGAGTTTGAGCTGGATCGATTGATGTTTTTCAGTGATGCGGTGTTTGCCGTTGCCATTACTTTACTGATCATCGGAATAAAACTGCCTGCCCTTCCGGGAAAAATGCCTGCCAACGGTTACTGGGATTTTTTTGAGCCTACTGCTATTGAGTTTTTAACTTTCGTAGTGAGTTTTGTGTTTATTGGAAACTTCTGGGTACGGCATCTTCAATTATGCCGGTTTCTCCAAAATTACAATGAAGGATTGATTCATCGTCATCTTTTCTTTTTATTTTTTATTGTGACGTTTCCTTTTTCTACTTCTGCCTTGCTGCATACGAGTTCCCACTTTATGCTTCCTTTCTTTATCTACCTGTGCAACCTGGCGGGTTGCCTGGCGGCTTTGTTCTGGATCAGCTATTATGTATTCCAGAAAAATCCGGACCTGGCCGTTGCCGGTCATCACACGGAAAAAGAACTGTTATACCAGCGGTTTAAATACGGGTTTCTCACTATGGCAACGGGTTTCACCTGTATAGCGATGACTTATTTCCTGTATCCGGAGAATACGGCGTACCAGCGTATCAGTTATATGCTGATACCTGCGCTGGCTTTGTTTAATTATTTCCGTTTAAAGATAAAAAAACGTAATACGCTCCGCCTGGTACACAAAATGGGGGCAAACAACTGAAAAAGCGGCCTATGTTAGAACTAGACAAAAAGGAAGCACAGATAGTACAACGGGCGATTCAGTCGTGGCAGCGCGACCGGCTCATCAGCGATGAGCAGGCCGGCGAGCTGCAGAAAAGCTACAAGGTGGTGAACACCGACTGGCAAACGCTTACGCTTTATATTTTTATTGCGGCTATATCCTGTGCGCTGATGGCGTTTGGATCACTGGTCCTGGATGAGAAGTGGATAGAGATTATCCGGAAGAAGTTTTCGCTGACCGATAGCGTGATTGCCCTGGTATTTGGTGCGCTGACCATTTTTCTTTGTTATGAGGGCTGGCGGCGCAATAAACATCAGCCGCTGTTTTCGTTTAACCGGGAGCTTTTCTGGCTGCTGCCGGTTCTTAGTATAGGCGTGAGCGTGGTTTACCTGGGCAAAAGCGTTAACTACCTGGAAGGCAATTATGGCGCGTTCTGGTTGCTGGCTACGGCCTGCTACGGCGTGTTGGGCATTACGCTTCACTCCCGCCTGTTATGGATTGCCACCCTGCTTTGCCTGATCCCGGCTTATGTAAAGCTCACTTATTTCCTTACCGGCGACGCAGCTTATTTCCTGGGCATGAATCTTCCCTGCCGCATGGCCCTGCTGGGGGTGCTGCTCACGGGCGTGGCCTGGATACTCCGTCAATTTAAAGTATATGCACCCATCAAAGACATTACGTGGAGCGGAGGCTGGCTGCTGCTGCTTATTTCCGGCTGGCTGATCTCTATTTTCGGGAATTGCGGTACCTGGGATGAATGGCAGCAACTGCGGCAGGTTCACCTGTTGCAATGGGTGATCGTTTACACCGTGCTGTGTGCGGGCGTATTGCTGCTGGGTCTCAAGCTAAAAGACGACCTGTTGCGCGACCTCGGTGTTGCCTTCCTGTTGCTGGACCTGTATACCCGCTACTTTGAATATCTCTGGGACTTTACCAATAAAGGACTCTTCTTCGGCATCCTGGCGTTATCCTTCTGGTGGGTAGGGCGGCTCATTGAAAGACGGATGAAACAGGGAACTGAACGAAAATAAAAAAGGCCTGCGGCGCGATACTTCTTTCTGAAAAAATAAATGCTTCTTTCTGAAAAACCAGCGCCGCAGGCGCTCTTCTAGGCTGCTACCACCTCTCCTACGGCCATACCATACCGGCCGGTATCTTTCACACTCCAGTCGTAATTTCCTGTAATCCAGGACCGGAGCACCGACACGTACCGCAACAGTTCATAATCGGTTTCCGCTCCTTTCAGGGGAAGGAGTTTTTCCAGGGTAACAAAAATGGCTACTTCTTCATTGTGCATCCGGACAGCTTCGTTAATCGCCTCCTGCAGGCTGCATTGCCGGGCGTGTTGTAATACCAGCACCAGGTTGTGCACGTCGCCCTGCTTCGCTTCTTTCGTACAGGAAAACAGGTCGTTTGCCCAGCAAACAATATTGTTGCAGGCCTGGATCATGCGCTGGATCAGGGGTTGTTCGACCACTTCCCGGCTGAGATACACTTTTTCGATGATTTCTATGGCTTCAATATCCGCCAGGAGTGCGCCGGTAAAGGGCCGCATGTGCACATAATCCGCCACGGAGGGAACAATACCGGCCTCCCGGTTTTCGGCTTCCCAGATGCAGGACGTAAAATAATCGTCCATGCTGCGGATAAAACGAAGGCGCCAGGCGGGGCTGCTGATGGCGCGCATGCGCTCCCATATGCTGCTCAGGGCCGCCGGCAGCGGGCCACCGGTTTCCGGGGTTACTACCCGGTTGTGATGCAGGATGTCCATTAACCCCGCCATCATGCTTTTGAGATAGTCGGCTTTGCGGCCCATGGAGGCTTCGTCGCACTGATCATCAAGGATAAACAGCCAGGTGTTGAAATCCGCGATGATGCAAAGCTCGTGCAAAGCGGCATCAGGAAAGGCCCTGGCAGCCAGCCAGGCGAACCGGGCTTTCTCAAAGCGCCGCCAGGCCAGCTCAGAAGTGATCAGACCATAAGCTTGTACCCAGGAAACAATGTGTTGCTGGGCTTCATCTGCGTGTTGGTTAACGCCGGAAGGGAAAGGGTAACTGACAGTTGGCATTTGGATGGTTGTCATGTGTCTTTGGATTTAATAGTTAACTATGGTGGGTAATAAAAATGACGTTGGCATTACCGGGCGGGAATCCCGGAAAAGTGTGAAGGAGCGGGCACAGGGAAGCAGCCGCTACTTAAAGCAGTAAATAAGGCAGGTAGGTGCTATCATCATTTTAATTAAAATGATCCGGTTAACAGCAAAATTGGCATAGTAAAATAAAAGTTTAATTATACAGCGCTGATCGGCGTACCCAGGTATTGTAATACCATTGGCAGTGCACGATGAAACCAGATGGTAAATGCAGCCGGTTCTTTTTTCATTAATTCCAGTATCTCGCCGGGAGACAGGTAGCGGTAATCACACACTTCGGATGCTTCGGGAAATATGTTGCCGTTATAGGTACCCAGCAATACATGATCAAATTCGTGTTCGGTTAACCCGTTATCAAAACCGGTTCTGTAAGTAAAAGAAAAAATCTCCTGCAGATCGCAATCGAAACCCATTTCTTCCCGTAAACGCCGGTGCGCGGCAGCAGCAGTATCTTCACCTGGATACGGGTGGCTACAACAGGCGTTGGTCCATAGTCCGGCAGAATGATATTTCTCCAGTGCCCTGCGCTGCAATAAAATCTCGCCTGCATCATTGATGATAAATACAGAAAAAGCGCGATGAAGTAATCCTTTCTCGTGGGCTTCCATCTTCTCCATCGTCCCAATAGCCTCATCCTGTTCGTTCACTAATATTACGTCCGGTGATTTCATAGACTGTCAAAGATATTTGATTTACGCTTCCGGCAGATAAAAAATAGGACAAAGAATCAAAAAACTATGCTTAAACAAATAATAATTGGTTGAGTGGTTAACAGCAATACTTTAACGGTTACTTAGATAAATATAATATAAATTTTCCGGACTTTTGCAATATTAACAACCACAAAAAAATGGCAGAAGACTTACAAATCATCAAAGGAAATAAAGCGGAGCAATACACTTCTCTTCTCCCCCAGATAAAAGGATTACTGGACGGGGAAACCGACCTGGTGGCCAATATGGCCAATGTGGCCGCTGCGCTGAAAGAGCAGTTTGGATGGCTTTGGGTAGGTTTTTACCTGGTAAAAGAAGATGAACTGGTACTCGGTCCGTTTCAGGGCCCGGTAGCGTGTACCCGTATCCGTAAGAACCGGGGTGTTTGCGGCAGCAGCTGGGCACAGGCCCAAACACTGATTGTACCTGATGTGGAAGCCTTTCCCGGGCACATTGCCTGCAGCAGCTTATCGAAATCTGAGATCGTGGTGCCGCTGATCCGTAACGGCGAAGTAACGGCGATACTGGATGCAGACAGTGAGCATCTTTCTCATTTTGATGTTACTGACCAGCAATACCTGGAAGAAATTGTGGCACTGATTGTGTGATAGCAAAGCGGATTTTCGTATCATCGCTTTATTGAGAGACCATTATTATGCTTTTTTTCAGGAAAAAAAATACCGAAACAACGCCGCCTGCAGACCTGCTGGCGTTCATGGCTACAGATATCCACTCCCACCTGGTGCCGGGAGTGGATGATGGCGTACCTGACGTGGCTACGTCGTTACATTTTATTGAACAGCTGCAGGCGATGGGGATCCGGAAAATTATCACTACCCCGCATATTATGATGGACCGGTACCCAAATTCCGCCGGTACATTAACCAATCCATATCAACAGGTACAACAGGAGTTGCTCCGGAAAAACAGTCCCCTTCCTTTTCACTTTGCTGCAGAATACTATCTGGATGAACAGTTTGTGCCGCTGATGCAGCAACCTTTGCTAACCATCTCCGGGAACAGGGTGCTGGTGGAAATATCGTTTATGTCGGCTCCGCCGCAACTGGCGCAATGGCTGTTTGATATACAGGCCGCCGGCTATCAGCCCGTACTGGCCCACCCCGAGAGATATGGCTACTATCACGCAAACATACCGCAGTACGAACAACTGAAACAACAGGGCTGCCTGTTGCAGCTTAACCTGCTGTCGCTCACCGGTTATTACGGAAAACATGTACAGCAGGCCGCCGAAAAGCTGATGGCGGCTGGTTTATTTGATCTTATCGGTACCGATCTTCATCATGAAAAACACCTCCGTGCCATTGCCGGCATAGCCAAAAATACGAAGCTCCGCAAGGCATTGGAAGCCTATTCCTTTGGCAACGCCGCATTATAATATCATTGGATCAGCATCACCGTACCGGTTTGCTTTCTCGCCTGTTGCTTGCTATCAGTATACAAAAGTACCCACACATAAGCGGCCGCCGGTAACATTTTCCCTTTGAAAAGGCCATCCCATGCGCCATCCGGGCTATTAGTACTAAATACTGTTTGTCCCCAGCGGGTATATACTTCCAGCTTGTAGTCAGTTACATCATCGTGTACTTTTGCACGGAACAGGTCATTCTGACCGTCGCCGTTGGGGGAGAATGCGGTGGGAACGAAAACGGCGCACTGGCGGATGTTTTTATCAACATCTGCAGATCCTTTCACCTCACAGTCGTTTTTATCTTTTACCTGAAAATAATACCTGCCTTTGTCAAGGTGTCCAAGTATGCTGTCCATCTGCCATTCAGTGCCTTCCAAACGATACGCATAGGGCTGGGTGCCACCGTTTGCCTGTAAAAAGATCCTGCCATCAGTTGTTTCGCTGCAACTGGCTGCTTTCGTGGTAACGCTCAACAGTTGCAGTTTCGGTGGTTCTTTCAAATCTATTTTTTCATACGGATCTTCACATCCCTGTTCATCCTTTACCGTCACGCGGTAAGTACCGGGATGCAGCTGATTAAATGCAGGTGTGTAACTGGGTTGCGTATCGTCATTTAAATAATAACGGTAAGGAGGAATCCCGCCGCTGGTTGTGAGCGCAATTCCATTTTCGTTATCCCCGTTACATTTTGAGATGATGATGTTTACAACGCTTTTCAGATCCGTTTCTTTAATGATCACATCTACAGTAACCGAAGCGCCATTAAGCGCAGTAACAGTCAACTTATAAGTGCCGGCAGACAAGCCACTGACATGAGAGGTCGTTTGCCCGCCAGGCATCCATAAATAGGTGACCGGATTATGGGCACTGAGCAGCTTCACGGATGCTTCGCCGGTACTGGCATTTTTACAGGTGGTGGTAGTGGTTACTGATACCTGTGGCACCTCGCGGATAGTAGGAGAGAAATTATCCACCAATACAGCCGCATAACTTCTCTCTTTACATTTAAATATTGAATTAGGTCCGAAAATGATCTGCCGGTAATCTTTTTCAGGCGTAAAAACCGGAGCGTAACGTTTCCAGGTGGTGTGATTAAAATTACCGGATTCCCAGAGCAGTTCCGGTTGTTCGCCGGGATTACATCCATAAATAGCGAAAGAGCCATTACAAATATCTCTCGTATAAAATGTGGTAGAAGCAAGGTCTACTGAAAGCGTATATGTTTTACCTGCTTTTAGCGGACTGCGAAGATTTTGTCCAAAAAGTTCCTGCCAATCATTTGTAAGCACTGCGCCAATATAAAAATCTCCGGCTGACGCAGGAAAAGAAAAACCGGCAATTCCCGGTTGCTGATCCGGCGATTGGCTTATCACCAGCCAGGGCTTGGGTAAACGTCCTGACACCGTTACCTTTCCTTCCAATGAGGGATTATCTATTACAATATCCTGTGCAGCAGTATCAAAGGCGGATGTTAAAAAAAGGGAAAGGAAAGCTGCCACACAAACAACTTTCCTTAACAAGCTATTGCTTATTAAAGAAGCGTCTGCACGGGCTTTCAATAATGCGATATGCACTATACAGGATATGGTCTTCATAGATAATACTAATTTCAAAAACAGGATACTGATCACATGTACATTCTCCCGGTTGAGGGAATAACGGTTGAAAAGTATTTATATTATCCACCATGACTAATGTAACGAATACTTCATTGATATCCGTGCAGTTTTTTTCCAGCGTACACAGTGGTATAAGGATTCAGCATAAAAACAGGATTAATCACCTACCACTGTTAGTGGTGGTACCACATCGCCCTGTGCAATAACGGTATTTCTCATTATAACGGCACCCTGGCCTATCAGTGCGCCATTACCAATAACAGCGCCTCCGCCTATATAGGCATTACCTGCAATATGAACATAGTCACCTATCACCGCGTCGTGATCCACAACAGCCCCGGCATTGATGATGGAGTGATTTCCAATAATGCTGTTGGCCTGCACTACCGCCTTGGCCAGTACAACACTGCCTTCACCCACCACCGCATTGCCGGCTACATAAGCAGCCGGATGCACTAAAGCAGTAAAACGATGCGATACCTTTTCAGATAAATGCCGCCGGACTTCGTTATTACCAATTCCCAATACAAGCGGCACCTCCGGAAAAAGTGAAGGCTGATATGCCTGTACCCGGGAGCTTTCACCTGTTGCCTGATCCGTGAACATTACGGGAACGGATCCGCCTGACAACATGACCAGATCAGCCAGTACATTTGCGTGGCCACCAGCACCATAAATAAGACACGACTCCATTGTTAAACAGTTTTATGCATCAGTTTTGATTTTGCAACAATGTACACCAGCACCAGCGGCAAACATACCACTAAGATATTTACCATCAGGTTAGTGGCATTGCCGATTACAAAAAAATTCACCAGCAACTGGGCCGCTGCATATAAAGACGTTACTACCAGGTGTGGTATTTTTCTTTCATTAGCCAGTATCTGGTAAAAATGCAAACGGTGTGCTTTAAAAATATTCTGGCGTAATGACAACCGGTGAATGATCGTTAAGATAGTATCCACCCCATATACAGAAAGGAACAAGAGATACTTCCAGTCGCCGGTAGTAAATATCAGTTTCAGCAACATGGTAACGATCCAGAAGGCAATGGTAACGCTTCCTACATCGCCGGCGAAACATGCTGCTTTTTTTCTGAAATTAAAGAACAGAAACACAACACATGCCAATGCCGGTAACCAGATAAGATCTTCACTGATAAAAGCCTGTTGCCGGATATTTACATACTGCATCGCCGCCAGTACTACCAGGCTGTATAAGCCGGTGATACCATTGATGCCGTCCATAAAGTTATAGGCATTAATAATACCTATAACAAGGATATACAACAGGATCACCATAAAAATATTTACGTTGGCGAATACCTGCAGGTAGTAAAGCATCATGGTTACGGCGGCCACCTGGAATATCATCCGGACGCGGTTAGGAAGGCTGTAGATATCATCCAGGAAACTAACGGTACCAATAATCAGCATACCCAGTACGGGCAGCCAGTATTCATCAAAGTGCCAAACCAGCGCTGCCAGGGCGGCAACAACAAAGATGATTCCACCACCCCGGATAGTAAGGGTGGTATGGGAACTGCGTTCGTTGGGTTTGTCGATAATGTTATAATGCGCGGCTATTTTAAAATATACTTTAATAGTAAGAAAGAAAACCAGCGCTAAAACAAGGTAGATCATACAACAAATCGTATTTTTTCTGCAACCGGCGATGGCCTCCAGTTAAGCGAAGATTTCGCCCTGGCGTCATCAAAAGTCAGCGTTGCTGTTATTTTTTTTAATTTATCCGTATTAATAGGAAATTTGTCTCCCATTACATCTCCGGCTAGAGCCAGCAGTTTTGCCAGCGGAAGCGGAATTGTCAGCGGAGCTTTTTTACCCAGGCCTTCGGCTATTTTATATTCCAGCTCCCTGAAGGAAGGATGCCGGCTATCAGTCAGATTATAGATACCTCCCCTTTGCGCAACTGCAGGTATAACCATTGCCACATCGTATGCCCATACCATGCTTTTGCGGGCATCTGCCTTACCGATGCTCAGGTACCGACCGGTACGGATGCCATTTATCATTGCCTGAAGGTTGCCGGGAGGAGTGGGTCCGGCTATCAGCGGCAGCCGTAATATGCCCAGTTTAACATTGTTAACGGCCGCCCATTCCTGCAGGTATTCTTCTGCCATAATTTTACTCTTTGCATACGGACTGGTGCCGTCCAACGGATCATCCTCGCTGATAAGCACTCCTTCTTCTTTCCCATAAACTGCCACCGTACTGATAAAAATAAAGGACCGGGGAACTTTACCTTCCTGTTGCAGCGACTGACACAAGTTTACTGTTCCACGATAATTTACCTGGAAGAAGCTTTCCTTTTCCTCTTCCGTTTTTGGCACGCTATGGGCCTTCCCTGCACAATGAATTACACAATCAACATCAGGCAGGCCGGTAATCAGTTCCTTTGAAAAATCGGCGGTCAGATGCCCGCCGTTTGCTACAGCAGGTCCTCTTCCCACAGTGGTAATGAGGTGCTGCGAAGAAAGAACCTCGTATATCACCTTTCCAAGAAAACCGGATGCCCCGGTCAATAGAATATCAGTTTTCACTCATTGTCAGTTTTACATACTTATCCAAAATGATGTCCTGTGCATAATTATTAACTGCCAGGGCTCTTGCATTCTTACCTTTCTGTGTAAGCTGTGCTACATCAGTAACGGATAATCCATTGAAAAAATCAAGCAGGGCCGCTGATTCAGACACATCAAAAGTCCACCCTACATTGTGTTCATTTATCATGAGTGAAATCTCGCTGTTGGCATTGCCAATAAACAATATGGGCTTGCCTGCAGCCAGAATGTTATATGACTTCGACGGTACTCCCAATCCTGCCATTCCTTCCTGTAAAGACACGATACCGACATCAGTTGCGTTCAGAAACTCCTGCTGTTTGCTCCTGGAGAAAGAATCCAGCATAGATACGTTACTCAATTGATGCTTTGCTATAAACTGCAGCATTTCCTTTTTCACCGCGCCTTCGCCTATAAATATAAAATGCAGCAACGGATTCCGGATATCTTTGATGACATGACATAATTCCATTAACCCCTGTACCCTGCCCAGGTTACCGGCAAACTGGAAAATGATTTTATCGGCAACACCCAGTTTCCTGATGACAGGGTTTTCATCTTTCGCTGTTGGAGCAATAGATACCGTATCCGCCCAATTCTCCACAATCTTTATATCAGGTTGCTTTTTGTACCCCTGCAATTTGGATTCAAACACCGCTTTCATATCCCTGCCGAGCACAAAAAGTACCGCCATATTACTATAAGCCTTGTTAAAAACTGATTTCAACAAACGATATGGCAAGCTTCCCGGCTTCATTATTTTTGCCGCCACCAGGTTCTCCGGAAACACGTCATGTACAATGGTAAAGCACTTCAGGGATTTCCATCTGCACACCCATGTTACCAGTGGCACTACGGGAGCGGGATTGGTTACGATCAGCACGTTGTCACCTCTACCGGCTTTTCTCCATAATTTATACGTTAACTGGATACTTAGCAATGCCATCCGCAACGCACGTTGCAACAATTTATCTTTATTCAGCCCGGGCGTTTTCACCCGCGTAATTGTTATGTTAGCGTTAAGTGCTTCCGTGGCTACCAGGTTTGATTTCTGATAGGCCGCCGGCCCGCATATAACATGTACTTCCGTATCCCTGGCAAAATGCTCGCTGATCTTTGTCATGATATACGCAGTGGAAGTTTCTTCCGGGAAAAACAACTCAGTAACTACCCATAATTTCCGTTTGTCTTTTTTCATTAGTCGTTTATTTTCCAGACAGTCCTTCTCACATAATCCACATAAGAAATAATGATTCTGACTACTTTATCGGAAACATTTGGCATGGAATAGTCGCTTACCTCCCTGAAGTTCCTGCGATCACCCCGTTCCTGGTATTCAAGCTGTTGAAGACCCTGCAATATCCTTTCCGGATTCAGTCCTACCATCATAACAGACGCCTCTTCCATAGCTTCCGGTCTTTCGTGCGCTTCGCGCAGGTTCAGCGCGGGGAAATTAAGGATGGAAGATTCTTCAGAGATAGTGCCGCTATCCGACAATACCGCTTTGGCCTGCATTTGTAAGGAGATATAATCACTGAGACCGTATGGTTTCATGAGTTTTACCAGGGGGTTAAACGTCACTCCTTTTGCCTCTATCATTTTGCGGGTACGCGGGTGCGCGCTTACAATCACCGGCACATTAAATACTTCTGCAATGCTGTTCAGGGAAGTTACCAGGTGGTTAAAGTTGCGTTCCGAATTGATATTCTCCTCGCGGTGTGCAGACACCACGAAATATTGGCCCGGCTGCAGCTTCAGCTCCTCCAGGATGGTAGCGGCTTTTATCTTCGGCATGTAGTGATGCAGCACCTCATACATCGGACTGCCTGTTTTAATGATACGGTCTGCCGGCAGCCCTTCCCTTAGTAAATATTCCCTGGCAATATCTGAATAGGTTAAATTGATATCACTGATATGATCCACTATTTTCCGGTTTGTTTCCTCGGGTACCCGCTGGTCGAAGCACCGGTTACCTGCTTCCATGTGGAAGATCGGGATCTTTCTCTTTTTTGCGGGTATAGCGCATAAACAACTGTTCGTATCTCCCAGTACGAGGAAGGCGTCTGGTTGTATGGTTTCCAGTAGAGGATCGATTTTAATCAGGATCTGCCCGATGGTTTCGGTGGCTGTTTTTCCGGCGGCTTCCAGGAAATGATCCGGCTTCCGCAAACCAAGATCTTCAAAGAAAATCTGGTTCAGTTCATAGTCGTAGTTCTGACCGGTATGCACTAAAATATGCTCAATTGCTGCCGATTCATCCAGCTTCGCCAATACCCTTGATAAGCGTATGATCTCAGGTCTGGTGCCTACTACCGTTAATACTTTTAATTTCTTCGTAACCGTGCTCATAAAAATTATATGATTAATTAGTTGCTATACCGTTTCAAAATAAGTATCGGGGTCCTGTTGATCAAAGAATTCATTGATCCAGAATACTGTGTACAGTTCTTCTGTACCGGTATTTTTAATATTGTGTGTATACCAAACGGGCATATCTACATAGGAAGGCGTATCTCCATCCAGTTCGAAATCCAGCACTTCATCTGTATTATATTTCCTCAGCTGGATAAGCGCCTTCCCTTTAATCACCAGGAAACGTTCTATTTTCCTGGTATGAAAGTGATTCCCCCTGGTGATTCCCGGGTGTGTGGTAGAGAAAGACACCTGCCCTCCTACTTCGAGGCGGATCATTTCCACAAATACACCACGGTTATCTGCGTGTTTTTTGAGGGGGAAAGGAAAATAGTTTTTATGGTCTATATAACTACGGAATGTATTAAACAGCTGGATGGTGAATTGGTCCTTCATTTCGGGGAAAACACCTTGTTCCAGGTATAACTCCCTGAAGGTATTCAGTTTTGCCAGGATTTCAGACACATATATTTCACTGGTGGGCGCTACTTCATATACGCCGTCGTTGTTGCCGGTTTCCACTGCATGGATGATGGCCGTAGCCAGTTCATCTACATAAATCAGTTTCAGAAAACCATCCTGATCTATTTTGGGTATTTGATTATTACAGAGCTGATGGCAGAAGGTAGCCACCACGGAATTATAAAACGGTTTCCCAAATGGCCCGAATACATTGGGGATTACCATCCCGGTAAATTTGGCTCCGCTGGTAGCAGCCCATTGCTGTAATAATTCGCGGCCGGCTTTCTTTGATTTTCCATAAAGATTATCCCGTTCTTCCTGAGTGGAAGAAGAAAAGATGACATGCGGTTTATTGCCTGTTTTCTTTAATGCATTTACCAGTTGCTGTGCGAGACCCAGATTGGTATCATGGATCACCTGCTGATCCGGATGCCGGTTCAGGCCGGCGAGATGAACGATAACGTCACATTGCCCTGCCCAGTTTTCCAGGGCTTCGGCGGTATCAAAGAAGGATCTGTCGAACGGCACCAATGTAAATGTTTCCTTTAACAGCGAACACCTGTTAAACAAATAAGATCCTACAAATCCATTCTGTCCGGTAATACCAATTTTTTTCATTTATAAACTACTTGATTTATGATAATAGTTATGCGGTCTGTTTACAACCTGGCATGCTGCCAATCGAACCACTGATCTTCCGGGAATGACCACCTGTCGGCGGCCGATTCCTCCAGGGTCAGATCGCTGTAAACCATCAGCACTGATCCGGGTATAAGTGCCTTGATACCATTGGCATATCCGGCGGGCACACTCAATACTACCGGCTCATCTTCATTTAATATCACATGGTCTGCCTTCAGTCCGGGAGAGGGTTTGTCCCAATCGTCTATTTTCACCCATGCCAGTACAAAAGCTCCTTTTACCACGTAAAAATATTTCTGCTCCACCCGGTGACCCTGCCATGCACGCACAACAGAGACATCATGATGTAACATTTGGTAAAATCTTTTTACGTCCGGAAAAGAGAAATCATTGACAAATTTCAGCGTTCCCCTGTGATCAGTGAAGGATGCTCCTTTTATGAGTGTTACTTCTTTCATTCAATGTTATTGTTTCCTGTTTATTGCTAATGTACAAACTGAAGGTCCGTTTTTTTACTAACGGAGTTGATGATTAAGTTCCGGGTCTGACTGGAATCCAATACCCTCCTGTTGGCGGAGGATATTTTAACACCGGAGAAATTCAGCTTCAGGTTCTTTTCATATACACCCATGGCATCAAGGGCTCTTTTTGAGTTGCTGTTCCAGTGTGGATTAATAACCGAGATGTTCCCGCCAAGATTACCGCCGTTGCCAGGCTGCAGCCGATAGGCAACTACCCTTAGCCCTCCGGCGGAATAATTATCATTATGGTTTTGCACGGTTACATCTACCAGGTTGTTACCCCCGCCATATAAGCGGGTAATGTTCATCAGGATACCATAGCTTTCATTTTTTTCCGTTACCGCATCTGTGATACGGATGCGCTTCAGTACATTTTTTGCATTGTTAGGCTCTACGTCGATACCGCACATAGGAGATTGGCCGTTTGTATACCCCGCATAGGGCGATATCAGCTGAAGACCGTCCACACTCACCACAGAAATGCCGTTTCTCCGGTTATTCCTGCAATAGGCGCCGGAAATCAGGATGTCCCGGCTTTCCCTGCCCAGTTTCATATCTTCCCCGATATAAATACCATCTCCCCAGCAATCGTATACCTTTGGGTTTTTGATAGTAATATTATTGCCGGAATAAATGCCAATTCCTGCACCCCATTGACCGCCTGTTCCGAGATGCTGCTTCCGGTCGCCATAGATCACCGGATTTACGATGGTAACATTACTCACATCACGCATCCTTAATATCGCATACGACCCAGCGGTGGTTGGCTTCAACATAATTTTCGCCCCACTCTCAAAAGTAATATGCTTATTGCTGCCAATGATCAGGCCCTTATCATTTACCAATACCGGAAAACCAGGGAAGATGATTACATCATGCGTATCAATGGCCTTTTGTATTACATCCGTATAATCGACAGAACCATCTTTCACATAGCCCGGTGGCAAAGCATCTTTTATATTAAACGCGGCGGATTGATCCGGTGTACCTGATGCAGTACCCACACTATATATTGCTGTTTCCCGGCAATGGCTATCAACGGCGGAATTTACATCCGGAGATGCAAAAACCAGACTAAAGGCAACCAGCGGATATAATGGCAAGTGGATCATTCCTTTGCTTTTTAATATTGAACGTTCGTGTTTCTCTCCTATGATGCTATATTGGCCACGGCTTCCTTGCTGTTCATCAGTTCCGCCTTCACGAGCGGTTGTTTCGCCAACAGCTTCTTCATAGCCTCCACATCCAGTTGTTCCGCGTTATGGGAATGATAATCATCTACAGTGGCTACATTCACTTCTCCTTCAGAGAAATACTGGCTGTAGTTCAGGTTCCTGTTATCAGCAGGAATACGGTAGAAATCTCCCATATCCTCTGCCTTCACCATTTCTTCGCGGGTGCAAAGGGTTTCATATAATTTTTCACCATGACGGGTACCTATTATTTTTATTTCGTTATCCGCATGGCATAATTCTTTTAAAGCGGCTGCCAGGTCGCCAATAGTACCAGCCGGCGCTTTATTTACAAAGAGATCGCCCTGGTTACCGTTTTCAAAAGCAAACAACACCAGGTCCACTGCTTCTTCCAGTGACATGAGGAAACGGGTCATATTCGGATCTGTGATCGTTAAACTTTCACCGTTTCTGATCTGTTTAAGAAACAAAGGAATAACAGAGCCCCTGGACCCCATTACGTTACCGTAGCGGGTAAGACATACCCTGGTAGCGTTTTCGGGAATATTGCGGGAAGCTGCAATGGCTACCTTTTCCATCAGGGCCTTTGAAATGCCCATGGCATTAATGGGATAAGCAGCCTTATCTGTACTGAGACAAATTATCTTCGATACATTATTGGCTACTGCCGCATCGATGGCGTTCTGCGTTCCAAACACGTTTGTTTTGGTGGCTTCTATCGGAAAAAACTCGCAGGAAGGCACCTGTTTCAGCGCTGCCGCATGAAATACGTAGTCAACGCCACGCATGGCCTTTTCGATGCTGTTATAATCCCGCACATCGCCGATATAAAACTTGAGCTTCCCGTTTTTCAACTGGTTGCGCATATCGTCCTGTTTCTTCTCATCCCGGCTAAAAATCCGGATCTCCCTGAAATGATCCGTATGAAGAAACTTATTCAGAACAGCGTTTCCGAATGAACCTGTTCCACCTGTGATCAGTAATACCTTATCTTTAAACATATCAGTTCTTATAGTTTAATGAATACATTTTTAAAATCAAATAGGGTGTCAGGTAAACTACCTTTGACATAAATTCCAGTGTTTTCCTGTTCTTAATAAAATATTTCTCTGTAAAATCAATCAGCGAGCTGCCGGCCTTACAAAATTTATAACTGAACCTTACGCCCGGCTTCAGCGTTTGCAATTCCGGTTTAATAGCGTTGTTATTATTAAAGAGCGTCCAGAGCTGCGCCTTGGACTTTATCTGTACCCTTGCCCGCAGCGCCGCATTGGCGCCTCTCAGCCGCACCCTGGTAAGAGATGCAGGAATAGCCAGCAACGGAAACAATCTGGCCATCATGATCCACAAATACCAGTCCTGTCCGTGTCTCATAACATTTGAAAATCTGCATGCGGGGTTCTCTTTCAGGTATTTTGCCCGGATCATCACACAAGGAGTGGCAATGGGCGTAGAAAGTAAACCCCTCTTAAATACTTCGCCGCTGAAGTCAGAAATGTCTACCAGTTTATAATCGGCTTCACTGCCATCATAGAATGATGTATAGCTGGTATGCGACCATACTGCGTTCTCCGCAATCATGGCATTAAGCTGCACTTCCAGTTTCTCCGGCATCCAAAGATCATCTGAATCCAGGAATGCGATATATTCTCCCTCTGCCATTTCTATGCCCAGGTTCCTGGCGCTGGCAGGGCCTGCATTCTTTGTTTTTATGTATTTGATCTTAGTTTCATACTGCATCAAAAAGTAGGTATCATCTTCCGGTGATCCATCATTAATGACCAGTATTTCATAATGCGGATAAGTTTGGGCCAATACACTGTCAATCGCCTGAGCCAGCCAGTCAACATTCGTATAAAACGGAATGATTACACTTATTTTCGCCTGATTCACCATACTATTCAACTGCTGTTTTATGTTTGATTAATTTAGCCGGCGCGCCCCCCACAATGCTATTGCCGGGAACGGGTTTTGTTACGATAGCGCCGGCGGCAATCACTACATTATCTCCTATTTCATAAACATTCGACAGGATCATGGCATTCAGTCCCACCCATACATTTTTCCCGATCACCAGTTTCTTCCCCTCCGGTTTACTTCTGGGATCCAATCCATGATCATGAGATTGGATGATAACGCCTTCCGATAATAAAGTACCTGCTCCTATATGTATGTCCCCGCTAAAATCGATCCTGCAATTCCGGCCAATCACCACATGATCATCCAGCCTGATTTTTCCTGCAGGTATTTCTGAGGAGAAGATGACATTCATACCTATTGTTACATTGTTTCCCAGGGAAATATTGCCGGGATTTCTGTATTTGAATCCCCTGAGAATAGTAACTCCTTTTCCAACGCTGCCCAGGTTCTTTTGTACCAGGGCGCCACCCAGCTTATCTTTGAACTGCTCAACACAGCGGGAGGCCACCAGCATTACCAGTCCTCCCACGCCACTTATCCTGTTATTCCAAAAACCGCTAAGCCTTGCCATTACTAATCATTTTTACTTCGTCCAAAACAATATCCAGGTGGGATTTGCTATTCTCTTCCAGATATCTTTTTATGGTAGCGGTGCCGTTTACCGCCACCTGTGCGTGTTTTTTATAATTATTAAAAAAGGGCAACATCTTCGCATACAGATCTGCGCCGTTTTTAGGCTGTATTTCATAACAGTTCTCCTGGTCTTTCATCACGTACGAAATACTCCCTACAAACGTGGTAATGATAGGCGTACCAAAGATCATCGCTTCATAGAGTACCCTCGGAAATCCTTCATGATGCGTGGGCAGCAGGAATACATCTGCCTGCAGGTAAAAGTCCCGGATACGGTCTTTATCATATACCGGGCCATGCAGGATTACCTTGTCAGCCAGCACGCTGCCTTGCAGCATTTGCTTTACGGCCTCCATATCGGCTCCTTCCCCTGCCACGTCCACTACAAAATTGGTGATGCCGCTTTCAAGCAGTTTATCGAACGCTTCTATCAGCTCGTAAATACCTTTGTCGCGCTCCACCCTTCCTATAAACAGAAAACGCAGTACCGGCTTTGCTTCATAAGTCCTGTCCGTTACGATATCCCCGGCCCCAAACCCCATCATGGGTTTGATGGTATATGACTGGTCGCAGAACGGCTTTGTATTGTTGGTAAACCGCGGAGACACGGTAGCTATAAAAGCCGCACGTTTAAATAAAAAAGTGGATGGCCAGCTGCTGATCCCCTTCTCTCCTCTCACATACAAGCCAAAAGGTTTTCTTAGTATCACTGCTGCAAATCCCAGTAAAAAGAAACTGTTGGGATAAAACAGATAAAGGAAATCATTGCTCATTAACCGTTTTAAACCGGTGGTATAAGCCACTACATAAGACAGTACCTTACTTTTCCTGATCTTTAATGCCGTTAACTGTATTTGCGTTTCTTTCAGATTGTAATTGGCCATAGCGTCATTCCCGTTGAAAGGACGCTTATAATGAAAGTTCTCTATCTGGAAAACATGATTCAGTTCATTCAGAAATTTTCCTGTTTCCTTATAGATATATAGCCCCTTACTATCTTCAAACATCGCATTACTATTGATAACTAATATCTTCATGGAATATCAATTTTGTTGTTGTCCTTTGACGCTTATAGGTCATGAACCTGATAATGGCCAGCAAAATAATGGGCCATAAAATATTACGGAACGCAGAGAAATAGGATGCTCTTGGATAATAAATCGCGAACGACATGGAGATCACATAAGCGATCACATAATTAATATCCTGTGAATAAAGCATCTTCTGCTGAAATCTTGTATGTATATATCCGAAAAACAACATGAATGCCACCACTCCCAGCACGCCAAACGACAGGTAAATATCCCCTATCAGGTTGGTTCCTACCCCCCAGGTGGCATCATCGCCGATGGTAAGTTTATTGATAATCCTTCCTGAAGACATCTCGTCTTCCGTCATCCCAAGCACCGACAATACAACAGGTTGTAAACCAGGCACGATCCCTACTACCTGGGTGATCATGGTTTTGCCGTAGTTGATGCCGTTCTTGTCGGCATAATCCACCGCTACATACAGGTTCCTGTTGTTCATCGTCAGGTCCATTCCCAAATCAAAAATGGAGTTGAATTTCATATTGCTCGAACCCCGCTCAAGAAATCCCCCGATGGAGTTGCTGTCGTTAAAACCGGATGTTCTGGTTACGCGGGCGGAAGAAATAAACAGCATGAGGAACATGCCAAGAGAAGCTCCGAGCAGGAATACTTTTAGCTTCACTTTTTTTACGTACACGGCATACAGCGTTACCAGGATCAGGAATACCTGCAACGCAGGTCCCCTGTCGCCGATAAAAAAGAACAACAATATGAACAGGAACATAAATCCTAAAAAAACCTTATCGAACTGCCCAACGAATTTCCAGAAGGTCATCTTTTCGGAAGACCTGTAATAGCCGGTATAACAAACCACTGTTACTGTTAGTGCGACCAGTGACTGAAACCCGATGAGGAAATAATTGGAACTGGAGGTGCCGGAGTTGAAGATACCGGAGAAGAAGTCGCGCCCCACAAAAGCCAGAAACAAACCAAAAAAGGCATATGTGAGCAGCTTCAGAATCCCGGTAAACCGGGCAAACTGCATTGGGCGGTAGTTCGCTTCAAACGTATAATCTGATTTTATTCTCAGCATGGCCGCGCCAAGTGTATAGGCGCTTGATCCCAGCATAGCGAGCGCGGTAGATTTAGAGATCAGGTTCTCGTTAAAATCGTAATTAAATACAGGGAAATAATACTTATCTACAGGAAATAAAAAGACCGGGTACACAAAATTCACAAAAAAGTAGCTGATCAGGAACAGCACATGAAAATTGAAATAATTTCCATTAGACCGTTTCCGGATCACCCAAAGCGATGAAACCAGGAATACGACGAATGTAAGCACGCAATAGTTGTATGAATACACACCGGGTGCAAACATGTATATAACAATTGATACCAGTAACAGGATGATTTCAACAATCATTTATTACAATCTTTATGATTATCCAAATAAATACCTATAGCCATTGCTGTTATTTTTTTGTTTTGTATATCGTCAATACCTGTTTACCCTCCTTTACAATATCGGACACCCTGAAAACACGGAGCAGCACAAAGTAAGTAGCCGCAAACACCGGTGTTAAAAGCAACAACAGCGGTCCTTTCAGATTTATGTAGTTAAACAGCAGGCCCCAGGCGAGTGTATTAAAAGCAGCTATCACAATGATCTTTGCCACTACTATCAGCTCATACGCGGAAACACTTCCAAGTATTTTACGGGAATAGTAGAAGTTGATCAGGTAACTGATAGCTGATGTAATAACAAAACCCACGAGCATGATATGCAGGTCCCTGTAAAATACTCCTATCACAAGGCTGACGCAGAGTATCGCCTTTTTAACAAGTTCAAGATGCAGTATGGTCCTGGTTCTGTTAAATACCTTGAAAATATTCCGGTTCATGGTTTCCTGGAGAAAAAAGAAGGAGCCCAGTGTCAGCATCTGGATGAAATAAGTAGAGTCTGACCATTTAGCGCCAAACAGGAATACAATTATTTCCTTTGAAAAAAGGAAGGTAACTGATGTTATTAATCCCATGAGCACGGTAAACAACAGAATAATTTTATTATAGGCACGGGAAAACTGTTCCTTATCATTTTGTAATTGTGATAAAGAAGAAAACAGGGCTCCCTGTATGGTTAAGTTTAACACGTTACCGGGAACATCCTGTAATTTTTTTGCCTGGTAATATAATCCGACCTGCATAATTGAAAAATACTTTCCTATTATTATCTGGTAAATATTATCAAAGGCAGTGTTGAGAATAGATGCCAGCGTGGTATTTACGCCATAAGCATATAAATCCTTAAACGACGCCCTGCTAAAAATCCATTTGCGTACCGGTCCTTCATAGTACCATAACAGTATGGTCAGGAAGAGGGAAGAAAGGATCTGGATTAACACCATAGCCCATACACCGGCCCCTTTCCATGCTGCAATAATACCTATGACCGAAGCCAGTGCAATGGCAACAAAATTGAAAACTGATTTCCTTTTGAAGGAAAGCTCTTTAACCAGTTTTGCGTTCTGTACCATTTGAAACGCATTAATAACCAGTACAGTGCTCAGTACCATTAATATGCGTTTCAATGACGGATCTTTATAAAAAGCAGCAATGGTTCCTGCAAACAGGATCAGCAATAAGCAAAGCGCTATGCTTACAACAAGATTAAAGATGAATACCGTTGAAAAATCTGTTTCACTGGCATCACTTTTTCTTACCAGCGCGCCGCTTAATCCGCTTTCCGTGAGCACATTTGCGATCACGATAAAGAACATCACAATACCCACCTGCCCGAATTCATAAGGGGATAATATCCTGGACATAATGATGTTGGTAATCAACATCACTCCTACGTAAGCAACTTGTCCGAACATTGACCAAAAAGTACCTGTAAGTACTTTATATCTAAGTGCTGTCATTAAAAAAGAATACGGTACGTAGTTTTTACTTAAAATATGGAAAGGATTTCTGTTGGTGTACCGCATCACCGGCACACTCCGGGAGAAGTGGCGGTGATGGTTTCAATAAAGACATGGTATCAACAGAATGAATCAGGAAGCGCAAAAACTGATAATCTTCCTGGTTCTCCTATTACTCAAAAATATGGTTATACAATAATATTATACTTCTTCTTACTGACGGCTGTCCCAGTACCAGTTACAAGCCAGTTTCAGTCCATCGCGCACAGAAAATTCCGGACGGTATCCAAGAACTGTTCCTGCCTTGTTTATAGAAGCCAGCGAATGAGGAATATCCCCGTTCCTGTTACCTCCGTGTTTAAACTCCGCCTGGCTGATAGCCGGGTCAAAAGCAGACAGGTTATCTTTTAAAATCTGTGCCAGCTCCAGTAAAGTGGTTCTTTCGCCAAATGCTACATTAAACACTTCTGATATTGCTTTACCAGCGGTATATGATTCGCCTATCCCTTCGTAATACCGTGCCAGATCCTGTTTCAATGCCGCAGATGGTTTAGCGGCCGCCAGCAGGTTCGCCTGTATCACGTTATCTATGTAAGTAAAATCCCTTGAATAGGAACCATCGCCATTGATAACGATCTGCTCCCCGTTGATCAGGGACGAAACAAACTTGGGTATCACTGCGGCATAGGCCCCGTTGGGGTCTTGTCTTCTGCCGAATACATTGAAGTACCGCAAACCTATTGTTTCAATACCATAGATATCGGAGAAATTTTTTGCAAATAACTCATCTACATATTTTGTGATGGCATAGGGCGACAGTGCATTTCCAATTTTATGTTCCACTTTTGGTAAATCAGGATGATCACCATAAGTAGAGGAACTGGCGGCATATACCACCCGTTTAACACCCGCTTCCTTTGCTGCATGGAGCACTTTTACAAAACCACCGATATTTACGTCTGTGGTAGTCATGGGATCAATGATAGAACGGGGTACAGAGCCCAGGGCTGCCTGGTGAAAAACGAATTCACAACCTTCCGCTGCTTTTACGCAGGTTTCATAATCGCGGATATCGCCCTCCAGGAGTGTAAAACCGGGCTGTTGCTGTGCAGGTTCCAGGTTAGTCTTTTTCCCGGTAGCAAAGTTGTCCAAACAGATCACGGTGTTGTTCTGCGCCAGTAGCTGGTCAATCAGATTGGACCCGATAAAGCCTGCTCCCCCTGTTACTAATATTTTACTATTACTGATCATCTCGTAAATACTATCTTTTCTGCTTTAATGATAAAATTCCTGCCTGATGAATACAATGTATGTACAATGGCGGCAGGCAATTGCCGAACCGCCATTGACGGTTATTACAATCTGGCATCAATGCTGTTTACATTCAATACCCCTTTCACATCATAGATCACTTTATTTTCCTTACAGAGCTTACCCAGATCCAGTGTTTTGAAATCGTCGTGGGATACAGCAAGGATCACCGCATCAAATTGTTGTAAATTTTTCAGTTCTGTAACAGACTCCCATCCGTATTCATGTGCCACTTCTGCCGGGTTTGCCCACGGATCGTAAATGGTGATATTGGTATCGTAGCCTTTAAGTGTATGCAGGATATCAACCACTTTTGTGTTGCGAACATCCGGGCAGTTTTCCTTGAAGGTAATACCGAGTACAAGGATGTTGGAATTTCTGACAGCGATGTCTTTCTTTACCATCAGTTTTACCACTTCATGCGCCACATATTCTCCCATTCCGTCGTTCAGGCGACGGCCAGCCAGGATAATTTCCGGATGGTAACCTACTTCCTGTGCCTTTTGCGCCAGATAGTAAGGATCCACACCGATACAGTGGCCGCCTACCAATCCGGGCTTGAAGTTCAGGAAGTTCCATTTGGTACCGGCAGCTTTCAGTACATCGTCGGTATCGATGCCTAAACGGTTAAATATTTTTGCAAGTTCATTTACAAATGCGATGTTGATATCGCGCTGTGCATTTTCGATTACCTTGGCTGCTTCCGCTACTTTAATACAGGTAGCTTTATGCGTACCGGCAGTGATAACGGAGTTATATAGCTGGTCTACCTTATCTGCTATTTCAGGGGTTGAGCCTGAAGTAACTTTCTTTATTTTAGCAACCGTATGTTCTTTATCTCCGGGATTGATACGTTCAGGTGAGTATCCTGCAAAAAAGTCAACGTTGAATTTAAGTCCGGATACCTTTTCCAGCACCGGAACACATTCATCTTCCGTTACCCCTGGATATACGGTGGACTCATACACTACGATATCTCCTTTCTTCAGCACCTTACCCACAGTTTCACTTGCTTTATACAAGGGGGTGAGATCCGGTCTGTTATATTTATCTACCGGGGTGGGTACTGTAATGATATAATAATTGCAGCTGCGGATATCCTCCAGGGTACTGGAACAGTAAAGTCCGGCCGGAGCATTGTTGTCTGCAGTAAGTACATTTTTCAGATCTGCTGAGGTAACTTCCAGTGTTCTGTCTGTTCCTTCGTTGAGTTCCTTTACCCGGCTGCTGTTGATATCGAAGCCTATAGTTTTGTACTTCTTTGAAAATTCAACCGCCAGCGGTAATCCTACGTAACCTAGTCCTATTAGGGCTATCCTGGCATCCTTTACGGATGGAGCATTATTGTTCATATCCAATTTAATTACTGTTTATGTCCTTGTTTATTAGCTTCGTGAAATAGATTTTCCTATTCTTTTAAAGATGCCTTTTTTGTTTTCTTCCTCATATCCGTAGCCATAGCCATACCCGTATCCATAGCCATAACCATAGGTGCTGCCGCTTTTAACGTCATTGATAATGAGATTAAGTTTAGGCATTTTTCTATGAAGATATAATTCCCTGCTGATCTGGAGCTGATCTTTGAAAGTATAGCCCTGCCGGACCAGGTAGAGGGTGGCATCTGCCCATTTGGCCAGCAACTGGGCATCAGTTACCATACCTATCGGGGCGGTATCAACAACAATATAGTCAAAGTTTTCTTTCAGCTCCCTGAAAAGCGATTCTGTTTTATCCAGCAGCATTAATTCTGCGGGATTTGGGGGAATCGGGCCGGAAGGTATAACATAAAGGCCTTCATGTAACCCTGATGGCTGGATAATAACATCCATCAGTGATTTTCCGATAGCATAAGTGCTGAATCCTGCCTGGTTACTGAGTCCCAGCATGGTGGATATTTTGGGTTTTCTCAGATCCATTTCCATCAGGACCACTTTTTTGCCGGAGAGGGCCAGCATAGTTGCCAGGTTGGTGGCAACAAAGGACTTGCCTTCGCCACTCATACTGGAGGTAAGCAGGATCACTTTGTCGTTGGCGCCGGACAATACAAACTGCAGGTTAGTGCGTAACGCCCGGAACTGTTCTGCCAGCGGGGTTCTTGTATTGTTACTGATCACAGCTTCGTGTTTATCACTGTGTCCGATCTCTGATAAGATAGGCACCGGTGTATTATTGGTAATATCTCCCCTGGAGCGGATACGCCTGCTGAGCATTTCTTTCAGGTATAATATCAAGGCAGGAAGACCGGCGCCTAATATTAAACCCAGCGCAAATATAAGGAGCTTTTTCGGTGAAAACGGCAGGGCGTCGCTCTTTGCGGGGTCTACTACCTGGGCAATGGCCAGGTTGGATGCCTTTGAAATAGCCGATTCCTCGCGTTTCTTCAGCAGAAACAGGTACAGTTCCTGCTTCAGCGCCTGTTGCCTGGAGTAATCCAGGAATACTCTTTCCTTTGCCGGCACCTGGCGGATCTGCTGGTTGGCGGCATCTGCGTTCCTCTTCAGCTCCCGGATACTTACCTCCACATTACGTTTAAAGGACGACAGGTTGCTGCTCAGATCTGTCCGCAATCCGCTTAATTGCTGATCTATATTACGGATCATCGGGTTTGATTCGGTACTCGACAGCAACATCCGCTCCCTTTCCAGCTGCAGGTTGTTATATTTTTCTACCAGTGAGGCAAAAGTAGGATCTTCCATTACCAGGGCAGAAGGTACAATACGTTTATTGTTCTTGTCGTCCTGCACATACTGGTTCAGGGATTCTATTATATTCAGGCGTACCTGCTGATCTATCAGTTGCTTGGCAAAATCATTGGTATTGGAGAATAATAATTTGGATTGTTCCGTCAGATCTGCCAGTTCATTCGTTTGTTTAAATTCCTGGATATCTTTCTCCACCCCGCTTAGTTCGCGGCTTACCACCGACAGGCGGTTATCCACAAAAGCAATCGTACTGTCTACTATCCTGTTTTTGTCTTCCACGCTGTTGTGCAGGTATACGTCAATCAGTTTATCCAGGATCTTTTCTCCTTTACCGGGAACGGAGCTGGTAATACTGAGATCTACTGTACTTACCTGCTTATTGGCCACACTCACATTTAATACCTTCTGGTAATCGGCCACTGTTTTGTCTACCGAACGGATTTTAACCAGGTATGCATCTTCATTCAGCGGTACAGACGCCATTCTTGTTACCTGTAAGATTCCTTCCCGGGTATGTAAAGTATCGTTCCATTTCAGTTTCCTTGCCTGGCCATCTTCCCTTGTGATCCGGAAAGCGGTTTCAGATTCTGGGATCAGCGAATAATTTACTTCTTTGTTAAGCGTATCCCGGAGTGTGATCCAATGAAATGCAAAGGGAACATTATTGAATTGTTCGCTTTTCTTTACCCTTCCTTCCACATAATATTCAACATTCAGCTGCATATCCTTTACCACCCGTTCCATCAGGCTGCGGGATTTGAGGATTTCAGCTTCATTATCCACATTACTTTTGCTGTCAAATATTTCCAGTTGCTCCAGGATTTCTCCTCCCGGGATGCTGGGCCCCTTCTGATCGTCTCTTACGAGAATCTTCGCACTTATTTTATAAGTTGGTGTGGCATATCTCAGGTACAGGTAGGCGCCGAACACACAAACCAGGGTACTGATGAGAAACCAGTACCAATAGTGCCACACCCAATCCACAATTTGCCTCAGTTCGAAACCGTTTTCCTTTGGCTCCTCTGAAGGCATAAACCCATTGGGAGGCATTTTCCCGTTCCCGTTAGTATAAAATGTTTCTCTCATTTTCTAAAAATTAACCCTGGTCGCAATTACTATCAACAAGGAAAGTACAGATGCTAAAATTGAAATACGTTTTACCTGTGCCATATCTGTGGAGGCTGATTTAGCCTTGTTTGGTTCCACATATACAATATCTCCCTGGTGCAGAAACAGGTAGGGAGAAGTAAATAGCTTACTGTCATTGAGATTAAAACGTATAAACTCTTTCTTCCCGTTGGTTTCCCTGATCAGCAACACATTTTCCCTCTTGCCATAAATGGTCAGATCGCCGGCTATACCTATTGCATCCATGATCGTTACCTTTTCATTGGGCATTACATAGGACGATGGCCTGGCTACTTCCCCCAGTACGGTTACTTTAAAATTTGCGAAGCGTACATTTACTACCGGATCTTTATAGTAGGTGCTTACTTTACCTGTTATTTCATTCCTTACACTGTCTGTTGTTTTATCCTTTGCCAGGATCCTGCCTACCAGTGGCAACGTAATATATCCATCCTTATCTACTACATATCCGCTTACTCCCGGACCTGCATTGGAAAGCCCTGCAGCGCTTCCGGTTCCTACCACCGGCCACTGTGCGGTGTTCTGCTGGTTAAGCAATGTGGAGGCAGCCGGGTCCAGTGTTTGAATAGTTACCTGCAAAATATCATCTGTCTGGATGAGGGGCATGGAATAAGCCGCCATATCTACCAGTTGTCGCTTTACAGAATCCGGAACATCCCTGAAGTAGGTAATATTTTTAGGTCCGGAACAGGAACTCACACAAAAGCTAAATACACTCAATAACAATACAGCCAGAGCTGGAACACGTCGGGCTGAATGTTTACCCTGATAGATTATACTCATTTTAAGACAGACTAATTAAAAATATGTTTTGGTATTATTCCCTGATGAATCAGGTAGTTATTTTTCCCTTATCTAATTCTTCGTAAGCAGAGTTTTTACTGATGAACTCTGGTACCAGCGCCTTCATCCTTGCAACAGTGGGCGTCAGGTAGTGCTCTTTGGCTGTAGCTATCAACTGATTGATCTGCTCATTTACCTCTGTAAAATCAGATGCCCTTACTTTGGCGATCATGATCTTTTCGTGGTAAGTAGGCAATGTATTTTCTGCATTGTTCAATAGTTCCTCGTAGAGTTTTTCCCC
This sequence comes from Chitinophaga sp. ARDCPP14, assembly GCF_051362515.1. Taxonomy (NCBI): domain Bacteria; kingdom Pseudomonadati; phylum Bacteroidota; class Chitinophagia; order Chitinophagales; family Chitinophagaceae; genus Chitinophaga; species Chitinophaga sp. ARDCPP14. The sequence continues at coordinate 508,504 of NZ_JBKIXB010000005.1, forward strand.
GGGACGTAAGCCGGTGTATACGATCTGGATATCCTTTCCGGGCTCCTTACCTGTCATACAGATCATTTTCCGGGCCAGTTCTGCAATCTTCATGGGCTTGCCCATATCAAATACAAATATTTCCCCGCCTTGTCCCATTGCTCCCGCTTCCAGCACCAGTTGACATGCCTCTGGTATGGTCATGAAATACCGGGTGATATCGGGATGCGTAACCGTCAGCGGCCCGCCTTTTTCCAGTTGTTGTTTAAATCGTGGAATTACAGATCCATTGGAACCAAGTACATTACCAAAACGCGTAGTGATAAAACGTGTTGGTGGCGTGCCGTACACCGGGCCCAGTTTCTGGTATTTTTCGTTCAGGTGATTATTAAAGGATTGGGAGAAGATTTCCGCAATTCTTTTGGAAGCTCCCATTACATTAGTAGGGTTCACCGCCTTATCGGTAGATACCATTACAAATTTCTCTGCACCATACTCTACTGATAACTCCGCCACAATTTTTGTTCCCAGTACATTGTTCATCACTGCCACGGATGGATTTTTTTCCATCATTGGAACATGTTTATATGCTGCTGCGTGATACACAATGGAAGGAGCGTAAATTTCAAACAGTTGTTGCATACGCACCTTATCACATACATCTCCGATGAATGGGATGATGGGTACGCTCACTGCTTTTTCTGACATTTCCAGCTCCAGCTCATGGAGCGGGGATTCCGCCTTATCGCACAACACAATCACAGAGGGTTCATAACTCACCAGTTGTCTTACTATCTCACTGCCAATAGAACCGGCAGCCCCCGTTACCAAAATGCTTTTACCTTTCAGCTCTTTGCTGAGCTGTTGATTTTTGATGCTGATAACAGATCTATCAAGCAGATCTTCAATGTTGATGTCTTTCAATTGAATACTGTTATTGTTAGAACCTTCTGTCCACTGACTCACGGGAATAATTTTTTGCACTCTTATGTTCAATGCAATACATTCTTCTACGAGTTCATTCAGATGCGCTGCATCCAGGTGATCATCAGGAATGAGCAACAACGAAATTTTGCCCTCTTTTACCATCTTAAAGAGTTGTCCCTTACGGGAAGCATACACTGGCAGCCCTTCAATTGATTTGCCAGCATGGGCATTGGTATCGGCCAGAAACGCCGTTATCCTCACATCCGATTCAGGGTTGTCGCTGATGGCTTTGCGCAGCATAAGACTGGTATGCCCGGTATAATAAATAGCGGCGCGCGTCCGGCTTTGGCTCCTGAAATTGTTGTAGTACTTAAACGTCCACTTTACCAGCAGGCGATAAGATAATAAACAGAAGGAGCTGATAAAGAAATTAATCAGGATTACTGAAATGGGAAAGAGGTTCTGTTGCTGATCCATCACATGACTATAGCCAATGGTGAAAAGGATGAGGCAACTCACAATATTCAATCCTGCTATGCGGCCAATATCCGTGAGGCTTGTAAATCTTACAATACCGCGATAAGTACGCAAAAATAAGGAGAGGAAAAGGTTTACACCTAAAACAAGCATTCCGATTTTTCCCAGAGGAAATGCTGCATATAACTCAGCATCAAAGTTCAGCCTGAGAAGAAATGCTAAATTGATTGCGATGACAGAGCACCCCAGGTCTAATAGCAAGATTAGCCACGACGGGGTAATCCATGATGAATTACGCACCATAGGTTCAATAATAAGATATGGTTATTAAATATAAGCTCGCCTGTTCAACTAAGGTCGCGCAAGTTTCAAGGTTTTCATAGAGGCGCTTAGTTAAAATACAGGACGGAGAATTAAACGATTACGATCTTTCTTTCGGTTTTCAAAGTTAGCGCAAGATAAGTACTAAAAGTGAAAAGTTCTGTTATGAAAAAGTAAACTGTTGAAAAAAATTTCCAGCTGCTACTCTTCTGAAAGATCAACAACACACGCATTCCCCGACCACTCTAACAAAGCGGTTATGACAACCATTTTTTCCTATGGATTATTTGCTCAAACACTGATCAGTTGGCACATAACGGCAAATAACTCCGTCGGTTAAACGAAAAATGCGGATCAGCCAATCATGCTGTCCATTTTGCATACTATTAAAGAGATTTCTCCCGTGATGCTACATTGGTGGTGATGCACCTGGATCTTTTGCTGTAACGACGTGTTCTGATGCCGCTCTAAAGTGTTAAGTAGATGAAACATGGTCTTTCTTTTTTTCTGGTTAACGCAGCTACTAAAAAATATGGCTATAAATACTATGGTTAAAAAATCACTGCGCTATCGATTCTTGCAACGCACGCAATTGAACAAACACCATACCAACTTCGGGGGATCTATTTAATTTCCCGGCCTAAAGTTAGTGAAGTATTTATTATACTGCTTCAATTATTGAAAAATAACGAAAATATTCTGTAGATAATTTTAGCATTCCCATCCAGAAGATTTCACTACAGAAACGGCCTCACCGGTTACTGGTGAGGCCGTTTCCACAAAGTGTAACGTACTTGTGTATACGTAAAAGATATTATGCTGTTGTAATAAATACGACCAGGCTTTTCGCTCCATGCGCGCCCAGTACCAGCGATTGCTCGATATCAGCGGTTTTGGAAGGACCCGCAATAAATACCCCGAAACCCGTTTGCGGAGCGCCTATCTTTTCATAAGCTTCATGCATAGTAGGAAGTAGCTTATCCGCAGGCAGTACAATTGCCAGGTGCTGACATATAAACGGCAGCACCCTTACCGGTATTTCCGCCTCTGTAAGCCATATGGCGCCATTCTCCGCTACCCCCCACTGACCGGGCACAACCGCCATATCCACATCCTCCAGCAAATGCGGATCTTCGTGTATCCATGCACGTTGTTCACTGCCTACCATGATAATACGTTGCAGATGCGGATAATGCTCCGCCAGTAATGCCGGTATCTCACTTTCATCTTTTATCTCAAACAAACTGCCGCCTAATCCTTCCAGTACTTTGCGGTAAGCTTCCAGCGTACCGGGCATATTGCCGGATAACCCTTCCAGGGAAGGTAATACGGATGCCTCCGGCTGATTTTGCTTAACGGCGGCTAATATCTGGTCCCTGCTGCTCATGACTTTTTATTTTTTTCATACCACTGGGAGAATGATTGCGCCGGCGGCGCAGGCATCTCCCTTTGTTTATACCAGGGGTTTAAACGGTTATTCACCATACCGGGGAATGCACGCATTACCCATCGTCCCATTTTGCCCGCTGTCCGGTAAACACGGGGAGTGGATAATACACCGCTCATAGCCTTCATACTGGCTGTTTTTGCGGCCGTAGTATACCCCTCTTTTACCAATACCTGCCGCCACTTATACAATTGCTGATGAATATCTATTTTCACGGGGCATACATTAGAGCAGGAGCCGCACAGCGTTGATGCAAAGGGCAGGTCGGCATAATCCTTCATATCCAGGTTAGGCGCCAGGATAGCGCCAATAGGCCCTGCTACAGCGGTATGATAACTATGCCCGCCACTGCGGCGATATACGGGGCAGGTATTCATGCAGGCGCCACAGCGGATACATTTCAATGAATTGCGGAAGTCTTCCCTGCCCAACTGCCTGGAACGGCCATTATCCACCAGTACAATATGCAGCTCCTGGCCAGGCCGGGGCTTTCTGAAATGACTGGAATAGGTGGTAATGGGCTGCCCGGTGGCGCTGCGCGCCAGTAAACGCAGGAATACGCCCAGGTGCTTACGTTGCGGGATTATTTTTTCGATGCCCATACAGGCAATATGCACATCGGCCAGGTGTGCGCCCATATCGGCGTTGCCTTCGTTGGTGCACACCACCATTTCACCGGTTTCCGCTACCGCGAAGTTCACACCGGTGATAGCCGCTTTGGCCTGCAGGAACTCCCTGCGCAGGTGTTGCCTGGCGGCAGCGGTGAGAAACTGCGGGTCGGCATTCCCGGCGGGCGTTCCCAGGTGTTCGTGGAACAGCTCTCCTATCTCTTCTTTCTTTTTATGGATACAGGGCAGTACAATATGACTGGGCGGCTCTTTGGCGAGTTGCACAATCCGTTCGCCCAGATCGGTATCAATAACATCGATGCCATTGGCGATGAGATGGGGATTCAGGTGGCATTCTTCCGTGAGCATGGACTTACTTTTCACGAGGTGGTGTACCCCATGTTTCTTTAATATGTCTGTCACGATCCGGTTATGCTCTGCTGCATCCGCGGCCCAGTGAACGGTGGCGCCATTTTGTATGGCCTGTTGTTCAAACTGTACGAGATAATCATGCAGGTTGCCCAGGGCGTTCAGCTTAATGCGGGAAGCGGCTTCCCGCAGCTGTTCCCATTCGGGGATGGTCCAGGCCATCTTATCCCTTTTGGCGCGTACCCACCAGAGGGTTTGGTCGTGCCAGTCGACCCGCGGCTCATTCTCGTTGAACTTATCTGCCAGCGTGGCGTGATCAGCTGTTTGCCTGTTCATGGATATTCTGATTGAGAATTTCTGCAATATGCATCACTTTTACGCCTGCATGCTGCCGGCGTAAGATACCTTCCATGTGCATGAGGCAACTCACATCCGTTCCGGTGATCACCTCTGCGCCATGTTTAACGTGATCGGCTACACGATCTTTACCCATTTTTACGGATACTGCTTCTTCGGTCACACAGAAAGTGCCGCCAAAGCCGCAGCACTCATCCTGCCTGTCGAGCGGTACCAGCTCCACTCCTTCCACCATACGCAGCAGCTTTTCCGGTTTGGAGAAAGGCGCCGCCACCAGTTCACTCATCTGGGCAAGGGCGAGGCCGCGCTGCCCGTGGCAGCTCTGGTGCAGTCCTACCTTACAGGGGAAACGTGCCGGCAGGTTTTCCACTTTGAGTACATCCGTCAGGAATTCGGTGAGTTCGTAGATCCGTTCACGGATATGTGTAGCAGCTGTTTCTGCTGCCGGATCGTGCAGATGATCTTTGATATGTAACACACAACTGCCGGAGGGGCCTACAATGTAGTCGTAGTCAGCAAAATTTTTTATGAACAGGCTATTGCACTGGTGTGTAAGATGTTCGTATCCTGAGTTGGCCATTGGCTGGCCACAGCAGGTTTGCCCCTGCGGGTATTCCACTTCACAACCCAGCTTCTGCAGCAGTTGCAGGGTGGCAATACCTACCTGCGGGTAGAACTGGTCAATATAACATGGTATAAATAATCCTACTTTCACGGGTGAAGTAATTTAAATGATCATTGCTGACCTGCAAATTTAGCGGGCAACTTGACAGTAATCCTACCTCTTTTTTACCGGTTACTGGCTTATTTTTCACTGATACAAATTAAAGCAGTGTTTGGAGAGTGGCAACCCGGTCTGTCCTGTTGCGCGCCTTCGGCGCGGTGCGGAGGTTGTCTTACTCAGGATTACGCTGATTTTGCTGATTTATTTGATTTTACTTTTTGGATTTATAAATGATTATGGGAGATATAAGCGGATATTTTCGCTCATATCTCCCATAATCTTTAAAATCATTTAAAAATCCAAAAAGTAAAATCAAATAAATCAGCAAAATCAGCGTAATCCTGAGTAAGACAACCTCCTAGTCGTTCATAATCTGTTCTTCCTGTTTCTTTTTGAGGTACCACTGGACCACGCGGATTTCAGCGAAGGTGGCGGCATCGCCAACCCTTTCCTTAATGGGGCCTGCGGCGGTAGCGCCTAATTCGCCAATATGGCGGAGGATAAGGCGCATGGTGCCTTCTGTAACAAAGCGGTTGATGTCCATTTCGCCGGCTTCCACGCATTGGGCCAGGTGGCTTTCAATGGTGCTGACAGCGAGTTGGCGTGTGGTGGCGATGTCGGGGATAGATTTACCGGCGAGGTACAGTTCCAGGGTGCCGCGACGGCTGCTGCCCTTTTCCACTTTGCCTTTGGCGGCTTTTTCCTTTGCGGCGGCGGCAGGTGCTGCGGCGGCAGCAGCATCTGCATCTCTGAGTTTGGTGTAGTCTTTAAGGCCGGTGGTAAAATCCAGGTCCGCGTAAGATACTTCCCAAACGTGACGCAGCTTGTTCCAGCAATCGGCTTCAAGGGCCATGAGCTGGAGGAGATATTTTTTCGACTTTGCTTTCTTCACATCAGCAATGTGCGCCTGCAAAGGCTGGATGAGGTCTTCATAAATGCTTTGGGTAAAGTAGCCGATGGCTTTATTTACGCGTTGCTTCAGCTGTTCCATTTCGCCTGTTTGCACGGCGGTGTCCAGCAGTTGATGCAGCTGTGTCACAAACCTGGCCGCTACTTCCTGCTGCTGTTCTACTTTGGCAGACATGGCGCGGCTGAGTTTAATGGCGGCATCGAAGTCGGGGATCTTTTTATCCTGGATCCATACGGCGTGGCTGCGGATGGTGGCCTGCATACGGTACCAGTCGAACAGCTGCAGCAGGGACGTGGCCTGGAACTTCTTCTTTTCCATTTCCAGCAGCACTACCAGTTCATTGGCTTCGTTTTCCTTTTCTGCGAATTCAATCACCTGGCGGTCTGTTCTGATGCTGCCGTGCCCGATGCGGGAATGCAGTACCAGTCCGTCCAGCGAAGTACAGCGGCTCAGCGCCACGTATACCTGTCCGGGTGCAAAGGCGTATCCTGCGTCGATGATGGCGCGTTCAAAGGTAAGTCCCTGGCTTTTGTGGATGGTGATGGCCCATGCCAGCCGTATCGGGAACTGGGTGAAGCTGCCGATCTCTTCTTCCTCGATGCTGTTCTCGTCCTGGTTATAGGAATAGCGGATGTTGCGCCAGGTTTCCTTTCCCAGTTTAAGCTCTTCATGGGAGCCTGCCAGCACCAGTACAATTTCTTCGTCGTTAATTTCCTTTACGGTGGCAATTTTGCCGTTGTAATAGCGGCGTGGCTGTGCCAGGTCGTTTTTGAGGAACATTACCTGCGCGCCTATTTTCAGTTGCAGCAGTAATTCCGTGGGCAATGCCTTATCGCTGAAATCCCCTTCTATCTTTCCTTCAAAGCGATATACTTTTCCGGGCATATCTGCCAGGCGCCTGGCATTGATTTCATCGGCCTTCCGGTTATGGGTGGTGAGTACGATGTATTCTTCATCCTGTCCCGTAAAATTCGGCTGATAATGTTCATTGAGCAGCTGCAGGTCTTCGTGCAGCACTTCATTATTGCGGATCCTGTTCAGCACATCAATAAAATGCTGTTCATTCTGCCGGTAAATTTTCTTCAGTTCGATATACAGTGGCGGCGCCTGTTCTATTACTTTGGCCGCAAAGAAAAAGGTGCTGTTGTAATATTCCGAGAGCATCCGCCATTCCGCGTCGGGCACTACCGGCGGGAGCTGGTACAGATCTCCGATAAACAATACCTGCACACCGCCAAAAGGCAGCAGTGGTTTATTGCGGAAATGGCGGAGGATCACATCGATAGCATCGAGCATATCGCAGCGCACCATGCTTACCTCATCGATGATGAGGAGTTCCATTTCCTGCAGCAATACTTTTTTATCGTTGGTAAAACGAATATTGCGGAACAGGCCGTGTTTATCTGTACTGCTGATTTCATCCATTCCAAATCCTCTTTTAGTGCCGGGGATAAAGGGTCCGAAGGGCAACTGAAAAAAGGAGTGCATGGTAACACCACCGGCGTTGATAGCGGCTACTCCTGTAGGCGCTACTACTACCGTGTTTTTACGCGTATGTTCTTTGATGTATTTCAGGAACGTAGTTTTCCCTGTACCGGCTTTACCGGTAAGGAAGATATGGCGGTGTGTGTGGTTTATGAAATCTGCCGCCAGGTGAAAGATAGTATTTGTATTATCCGGTTGGGGCATTTGCTGTTAAATTGAAAGGGCGAATATACAGAAAAAGCGGCGAAAATAGCGGAGATATTGCGTGTAACCAAATGTAAAGTATCTTCGTTTTACTTTCTGCCAACAAAAAAATTTTCTCATATGAACGATCTGAAAATTGCTACCGCGCAATTTGAAAACAGGAGCAATGATAAAGCGTATAACCTGGGGGTTATCCGGGAGTTATCGCGGCAGGCTGCCGCTGATGGTGCAGATGCAGTGGCCTTTCACGAGTGTTCAGTGACAGGATATACCTTTGCCAGGAGTTTGTCGCGGGAGCTGATGCTGGAGCTGGCGGAAATAATCCCTGATGGCCCGTCTATCAAGGTATTACAGGATATTGCCGCTGAAAATAATATTGCCGTGCTGGCGGGATTATTTGAGAAAGATGCGGACGATAACCTGTTCAAAGCCTATGTATGTGTAGATAAAAACGGGCTGGTGGCGAAGTACCGCAAGCTGCATCCGTTTATCAATCCGCATTTACAACCGGGAAATGAATATGTAATTTTTGACCTGAGGGGATGGAAATGCAGCATATTGATTTGTTACGATAATAATATTACAGAGAATGTACGCGCAACGGCCCTGCTGGGTGCAGAAATCATTTTCATGCCGCATGTAACTATGTGTACGCCATCTACGCGGCCCGGCGCGGGTTTCGTGGATCCGGCACTGTGGGAAAAACGCCGGGAAGATCCTACTTCGCTGCGATTGGAATTTGACGGCATGAAGGGCCGTTCCTGGCTGATGAAGTGGCTGCCGGCGCGTGCGTATGATAATGCGGTGTATGCTGTTTTCTCCAATCCTATCGGTATGGACGACGACCAGTTGAAAAACGGCTGCTCTATGATCATTGATCCGTTTGGTGATGTGATAGCAGAATGCCGGAAACTGGACAATGATGTAGTAACGGCTACGCTTACACGAAATAAGCTGACCGAGGCCGGTGGGTACCGGTATCGACTGGCACGCCGTCCTGATTTGTATGGAGAAGTGATTGCGGCGGCGCATACGCCGGTGCAAAAAGTAGTATGGCTCCAGGAAAAACCGTGAAGGCGCGATGGATAAGCGTTCCGGAGCGACGGTTCCCGGACTTGATAATTTAAACTAAATTATCATACAAATAAAAAAACACGATTGGTTGCGGGTTTTGGCTGACCGGCCATAAATAAAAGCGGCAAATCCGGCTGACCGGTTATCTTTGCAACTCATTTACACCGTTTACAAAGCTTTAAGATAACCCGTTTTTTAGCTTCTTGTATAAGAGAACCGTTCCCTTGTGGAGCGGTTTTTTATTTCCCGGAGGTGGGGATTGCCGGGCGCCTTCGGCGCTTTTAAATTGTCTTGGAGCAGGATTAAACTTATTACGCTGATTTCACTGATTTGATTATTCCGGCGAGAAAGGGACTGTTATTGGATATACATGGCTATAGCAGGGATATTACGTGGCGATGGGATAGGAAATACGGTGGGAATGGGGATGACATGGAGTAAAGGCGGAGTTCACGTGGAGGTGACGTGGACTTGATCAGGAACTGTACTGGCAGTAAGGGTTTTGGCGATTTTTTGTTTGCCGGTTATCGCGGGTACCACGTGCATGATATCGGCGGCCGAATTGCGGCGGTTCGCCAATATAGCCCCGTCTTCGGAGGTAATTATTTGTAAAACGTGCAACAGGGCGCCATTGCCCCGGAGGTGATTATCGAGTATTGTGCCGTTGAAAGGCTTATGGAGGTCGATGGTGACGGTACTGGTACGGCTGCTGATGATGCGCCGTTGTAGAAAGCTGATGCGGACAGCGATGGCGGTGAGATGGAGGTGTGTGGCACTCCCCTGGGGAAGCAGCTCCTGTGCGGGTATATCCCAGCTTCCTGCGGGCGTTAACTGCGGCTGCCGGCAAAAAAATTGTGACACCGGGGTGTACCTGTTGAAGCGAAACCCTTCGAGATCCTGCAGGCGGTTATTACCGGCCTTGATCAGTGCTTTATTGAGGCGGTTTACGCAGGTATTGTCCGGTATCATATCCAACAGCGGACTGATGGCATGCCGGATCAGCCTTCCCTTTTGGCTGGCCATGCCAAACTCCCGGGCAGACCGCCTGGTAGCGCTGGTTTGCCGCACTGTTTGCGCCATTGCGCGGATAAAATAATTGCCATTTCTCCGGTAACCTACCTGGTTTTCCAGCTTACCGGTAAAAAGGACGATACCTGTTTGTTTTGCCATTGTTTAATACACCTGTTTTCTTAAAAATTGTTTCCTTAAAAATACGAAAACAGGCTGGCTGGCAGGACACCGGAAAGAGAGTGAACAAAATGAACAGGCAAGGGGCTGTTCATTCCTGTTTTATGCGTAAAAGTTTATGCATAAAAAAAACCGCCCTGGCAAAGCCAGCGCGGTTTATAAAGAACTATTATAAAATAAATTATGCCAGTCTTACGTTAACAGCATTCGGGCCTTTTCTACCTTCTTCCACGTCAAAAACTACGCGGTCATTTTCGCCGATGCTTTCTTTGATACCAGATACGTGAACAAAAATTTCTTGTCCTGAACCTTCGATTTTAATGAATCCAAAACCTTTAGCTTCATTAAAAAATTTTACTACACCTGTTTGCATTATATTTAATATTTAATTGTGAACGTGTTCTCGCCATTATTATTACAGCAGGCGGCTACCTGGGCAACTAGAAGAAAGACTGTAAGAAAAAGCTGAATGTGAGAGGTGATCTACCAACAGAATTGCAATACATTATCCTTAAGAAGCAATACGAAGATAGGTGTTTTCCAGAATACAACCCTAATTTTTTTTCAACTTTTTCTTCGCCACCATGGCCTCCTGGCTCATAATTCCGTATTAAAATATATTTTCGCATTCTATATGAAACATCCTGACGCATGGCGAATTAAAGCCATATTAACCGGGTCTGCCGGCAACCTCGTAGAATGGTACGATTGGTACATTTACGCCACGTTTTCCCTTTATTTTGCGCCGGTCTTTTTTCCGAAGGGCAGTTATACGGCACAGCTGCTTAATACGGCGGCCATATTTGCGGTGGGTTTCCTGATGCGGCCTATCGGCGGCTGGATGTTTGGCCGCATTGCCGACAAACAGGGGCGTAAAGCCTCTATGACGCTGTCGGTGCTCCTGATGTCGCTTGGTTCCCTGCTGATTGCATTTACCCCTTCCTATAACAACATTGGCCTGGCGGCGCCCGCACTGCTGCTGATAGCGCGCCTGTTACAGGGCCTCAGCGTAGGCGGTGAATACGGCACTTCCGCTACTTATCTCAGTGAAGTTGCCACAAAGGACCTGCGGGGCTTTTATTCCAGTTTCCAGTATGTAACGCTCATAGGCGGGCAACTGGTAGCGCTTGGCGTGCAGATGTTGCTGCAAAAGGTATTCCTTACACCTGAGCAGCTGCATGAATGGGGATGGCGTATTCCGTTTGTGATCGGGGCCGCGCTGGCATTTTTTGCGCTGTACCTGCGCCGGCATATGCAGGAATCAACTTCTTTCGAAAAAATAAAAGCAACAAAAGATAAAGGCTCCCTGAAGCTGCTGTTTAAAAAGCACCCGCGGGCAGTGATGACGGTGGTAGGCTTAACGATGGGCGGTACCCTGGCCTTCTATACTTATACCACTTATATGCAGAAGTTCCTGGTAAACACCGTACATCTTACAATAGAACACGCCACTACCCTCACCTTTTTCCTCATGCTTATTTTCGCGGTTTTGCAACCGCTTTTCGGCTGGATTTCAGACATCTATGGGCGGAAGCCTTTACTGATCGGCTTTGGAGTGTTAGGGACGCTGTTTACCGTTCCTATTCTCACGGGGATTAGCCATGCGGCCTCCGAGTGGACGGCCTTCTTGCTTATTTTAATGGCGCTGCTGATCGTAAGCGGGTATACTTCTATCAACGCCGTGGTAAAAGCGGAAATGTTCCCCGCAGAGGTGCGGGCATTAGGTGTTGGATTTCCCTATGCCATTACGGTGGCGCTGTTTGGCGGCACGGCAGAACCTATTGCGTTGTACTTTAAAAAGATTGGGTATGAACCGCTGTACTATTGGTATGTAACCATCTGCATCTTTATTTCGCTGCTGGTATACGCCACTTCGCGGGATACTAAAAAGACGTCTTTGCTTGATAGGGATGCGTGATCTCCCTGACGGTGCCATCGGCGTTACCGATAATCAGCCGGCTGGCGTAGTGGAGAAATAAACCATTTTCCACTACGCCGGGAATATTATTCAGCTGTGTATGCAGCGCGGCCGCATTGTGTATTTTCTGGTAATGACAATCGAGGATATAATTACCGTTATCTGTTACAAAGCGGTTATTATCCTTTAAACGCAATACGGGATGGGCTCCCAGCGCTGCCAGTTGTTTGAAGGTAAGCTCCCATCCAAAGGTGGCCACTTCTACCGGTAAAGGAAATTTGCCCAGGTGCTTCACGAATTTTTTTTCGTCTATCACCACCAGCATTTCTTTGGAAGCTGCTGCAATAATTTTTTCCCGCAGCAATGCGCCGCCTCCTCCTTTGATCAGTTGCAACTGGGCATCGGCTTCATCTGCCCCATCTATATCAATATCTATCTTTTCAATTTTTTCAAAATCCACCAGGGGGATCTGCTGTTCAACAGCCAGCTGCTCTGACTGTGCAGAGGTAGCTACTGCCTTTATTTCAAGGCCGGCCCTAACTAACTCGCCTATACGCAGAATTGTATAATATGCGGTGCTCCCGGTACCCAAACCAACGGTCATACCAGGCTTAATATACTCAGCGGCTTTTTCGCCTGCTGCTTTCTTTCCGATATCTGTTTGCATGGAACAAATATAACTATTAGCTGTTAGCTAACGATATCTTGCGGGAGAAAATGCAGCAATATCCATACTGGTATTGGCGTTATTGGCCAGTTCCGCCAACAGCTTGCCCGTAGCGGGGCCCAGGCTGAGGCCCATCATAGCATGACCTGTACCCATGAGCAGATTTGTATGAGAGGGCGCGTAACCGATATAGGGCAGGCCATCCGGTGAACAGGGGCGGCAACCGCTCCATACCTGATTTTTGTTAGGTATTTGTATAGGGAGATTTGTGAAATAACAGTTCACGGAATCCACGATCCCCGCCACACGGTTCATATTTACCTGGTCGTTCACCGGCGCTACTTCCATAGTGCCGCCATAACGCAAACGATTACCCATTGGCGTTAGTGCTACCCTTGCCTCGCAAAGGATGGCCGGAATATTTAAGTTTACGGATGGCGCCTCCAGGGTAACGGAATATCCCTTGCCGGGCATCATGGGCAGCCGTTCGCCTGCCAGATGTGCTACAGCAGGGCTCCAGGAGCCGGTTGCCAATACAAACACATCTGCGGCATGTGTTTCCTGCCCGGTTATTACGGCTGTTACTTTATTACCATTGGTTTTGATCTTTGTTACTTCGCGCTGCGGCAGGAACTGTACCTGTTTTTGTTCCAGGTATTGTTTCAGTTGCTGCATCAGGTCGTTGGGATAGAGATGGCTGTCGCAACGATAATGTACGCCGCCCAGCACATCCAGCTGCACCTGTGGCTCCAGCGCCTGCAGAGCGGCTTTATCCAGCACTACAGCGTCCAGTCCCATGGTATTGGCCTGCGCTGCAAGGTGCGCTTCTTCTTCCGCAACAGCCGCTGTTTTATAATACATGATAATGCCTTTCCGTTCCAGTCCGAAGTTAAACCCGGGCTGCTGCGCCAGCGATGTGTACAGCGAGCGGCTGAGTAAATTAATATCCCGCAGCGGCTGCGCGGAGGCTTCTACATGCTTTGCCGTAGCGCTTTTCATGAATTTAAGGCCCCAGCTGACCAGTTGTTTGTTCAGCGAAGGTTTCACGTAAAAAGGGCTTTTGCTGCTAAACATCCACCGGATTCCCTGTGAAATAATGCCTGGTGCTGCCAGTGGTACAAAATGGCTGGGTACAATCATGCCCATATTTCCATAGGAGCAGTTGTTACTGAAATCTCCTTTATCGAGTACAGTTACATCCCAACCGCTTTCGTTCAGGTAATAAGCGGTACAAAGACCAATAATTCCACCACCGATGACGATTGCTTTCATGTTTTAATAAGTTAGATCACCTGGAATCCGTGTACATACGGGTCGTCGTCATCCAGTATAATAGTGTTATAGCCGGTTACCATTGCCCAGCCTTCGATGCCCGGTACAATAGCGGGTTTGCCGCCGATGGTGGTTTCTGCTTCAATGGTGCCGGTGAATTGTGAGCCGATGATGCTTTCATGGATAAAGCGGTCGCCTGCTTTCAGTTTTCCTTTGGCGTGCCACTGTGCCATCCTTGCGGATGTGCCGGTGCCACAGGGTGAGCGGTCGATGGCTTTATCGCCGTAAAACACCGCATTGCGCGCGGTTGCCTCCGGGCTAATGGTGGCGCCGGTCCAGAGAATATGGCTTAATCCTTTGATGTGCTCATTTTCCGGATGCACAAAGGAATAGTTTTCGTTTAGTCTTTTCCGTAGTTCCCGGCTCCAGGATACCAGTTGATCCGCGGTATGATTTTCCAGTCCTTTGAAGTTTTCCTGCGGATCTACTATTGCGTAGAAGTTACCGCCATAGGCCACATCTACTTTCAGCATGCCGAGATCGGGGCACATTACTTCCAGGTTTTCTGCAGCGAGAAAAGATTTTACGTTGGTGAGCTTTACTGATTTCACTTTCTTTCCTTCCTGTACGTAGCTGACCAGTACCAGTCCTGCTGGTGTTTCCAGTCGCAGCTGGCCGGGGACTTTCGGGATGATCAGGCCCTGTTCAATGGCGATGGTAACGGTACCGATGGTACCATGGCCGCACATGGGCAGGCAGCCGCTGGTTTCAATATATAATACGCCTGTATCGTTTGCTTCATCAGTGGGTGGATACAGGATACTGCCGCTCATCATATCATGGCCACGGGGCTCAAACATGAGCCCTTTACGGATCCAGTCGAACTCCTGCAGGAAATGCAGGCGTTTTTCCATCATGTTGTTACCCTTCAACACCGGGCCGCCGCCGGCAACCAGTCGAACCGGGTTGCCGCAGGTATGCGCATCTATACAAAAAAATGTTTTGGTCGACATAAGCATTTAATATTTTAACGACTAACGGTGTCCTTTGTCAGCTGACCATCTATTTTTCTCCAGATACCTAAGGGATTCTCATCTTTCAGGGCATCCGGAAGCAGCTGCTGCGGCCAGTCCTGGAAACACAGCGGTCGTGCAAAACGAATGATCGCCGATGCGCCCACAGAGGTACTTCGTATATCCGTGGTAGCAGGGAACGGGCCACCGTGATGCATGGCGTAACCGGGTTCCACGCCGGTAGGCACATTATTTAAAATAACGCGGCCTACTTTCTGGCACAGGGTTTCCACGGCTTCTTCATATGCTAACAAGTCCGTAGGCGTAGCCATTACAGTACCGGTTAGCTGACCGTGTAAATGTAATAACAACTTTGTCAGCTCCGTAGCATCTTTACATACTACCAGTAATGACGCGGGGCCAAACACTTCCTGTTGCAGTTCTTCATTGGTTATAAAATCCTGCGCCGCTACGCGGTAGAGCGCCGGAGAGCCTTTGGTAGCGTCTTTTTCCGGCTTGCCGGCGTACAGGGTTTGTACTCCTTTGCGGCGCGACAGCTGGTCCCTGTTTTCATAATAGTGATAACAGATACCGGGATTGAGCATGGTTCCGGCGTTGATGGAAGCCAACTCCTTTTGCAATGCCACCACGAATTGTTCCGTGGCATCGCCGGCCAGTGCTACCAGGAGACCGGGGTTGGTGCAGAACTGCCCTGTGCCCAGCGTGATAGATTGCGCATACTGTTGTGCTGTTTGTTGCGCGGATTCCGCCAGTTTGCCGGGTAACAGCAGTACGGGGTTAATGCTGCCCATTTCCGCGTACACGGGGATAGGCTCTGCTCTTTGGTTCACTGCATCAAAGATAGCGGTGCCTGCCTTGAAGGAGCCGGTGAAGCCGATGGCTTTAATGCCGGGATGTTTTACGAGTTGTTGTCCCAGCAATGCGCCCGGGCCATTCAGGCTGGAAAATACGCCATCGGGCATACCGCAGGATTGGGCTGCTTTCTGTATAGCGAAAGCCACCAGTTCGTTGGTGCCTAAATGAGATTCATGGGCTTTGACAATAACGGGGTTACCGGCAGCCAGTGCGGATGCGGTATCGCCTCCGGCAGTAGAGAATGCCAGCGGGAAATTGCTGGCAGGAAATACGAGTACGGGGCCCAATGGCACCAGCATTTTTCGGATATCCGCCCGCGGTAGCGGGGTACGTTCCGGTTGGGCCGGATCGATGATGGCTTCCACCCAGGAGCCTTCACGCAGCACTGCTGCGAAGAGGCGGAGCTGGTTCACTGTGCGCATACGTTCACCGGTGATGCGGGCCAGCGGGAGTCCGGATTCCGCTACGGCCCTTTCCAGCAGCGGATCGCCGATGGCCAGTATTTCCGTTGCGATGGCTTCGAGGAATACGGCCCGTTGTTCCGGGGAAGTTTGGCGGTATGTTTTAAAAGCCGTAGCGGCTTTTTCTACTGCCAGGTTTACTTCTTCTGTTGTTGCTGTTGCGAACATTTCCGGCAGGGCGGCATTGCTAACGGGATCGTATGCACGAAGTGTATCCGTTCCCGTAGCAGCCGCCGTGAAGCCGATAATATTTTTGCCTGTTATCATGCAGGGAGTTTTAAATAATCCGGTAGTTGCGGGCGTACAGCCAGTGCTGTTGCTATTACGTTTTCCGCGTAGGCCAGGTCGGCGCCCTGTGGTATGAGTCGTGGTGCGCGTACATTCGTAGTGCCGATACCCGTAGCAGTGGCTGCCAGTTTAATATATTGCACCAGTTTAGGATCGATGTCCAGTTCCAGCAGTGGCATAAACCAGCGGTAGATGGCCAGTGCTTCCGCGATGCGGCCGGCTTTCACGAGGCGATAGATAGCAACTGTTTCGCGGGGGAAGGCATCTACCAATCCAGCTACCCAACCATTGGAACCCAGTACCAGGCATTCCAGCGCCAGCGTATCCACGCCGCAGAGGATACTGAAACGATCGCCAAAGCGGTTGATCATGCGGGTTACGTTGGTAGTATCGCGGGTAGATTCTTTCACGGCCCGGATGTTGGGCGCTTTCGACAATTCTTCAAACATATCCAGTGTGACGAGGATCTTATAATCCACCGGGTTATTGTAGATCATAATTGGCAAAGAAGTGCTGCCTGCAATAGCGAGGAAGTAGGCCACTGTTTCGCGGTCATCTGCCTTGTAGCGCATGGGAGGCAGGAGCATCAGTCCTGCTGCACCGGCTTCCTCTGCGGCTTTCGCGCAGGCGATACCTGCAGCAGTAGTTTGCTCTGCAATATTCATCACTACCGGTACTTTACCAGCCAGAAAAGCCACTGCGTGTTTTACGAGCGCATACTTTTCTTCGTTCAGTAAACTACTGGCTTCTCCCAGCGAGCCGCCGAGGATAATACCATTAACGCCTGCATCGATCTGTGCCTGCAGGTTTTTGTCGAACATCTCATAATCAATATGATCATCCGCAGTAAAAGGGGTGAGCAGTGCGGGAAATACGCCTTGCCAGTTAATTGCTGCCATTTTTTCCTATCTTTTTTATGTCAACAAAAATAGCCGTGGAGGCCCGATAGCACGCTGCTGTAATTAATCAATACTACGCAGATTTTAACCGAAAAAACTCATCTTCTACCGAAATTTAAAAAATATCCGCATATTATCAACTCACCTATTTTTTGGAAATCTAGCTTAAGTCCGCTAATTTTTGCCCTGAATAAACCGTAAAACATTGAAAGTACCTATCATACTGGCGCTTGCGGCGCTTTTCCCCGGTATGGGACTGAAAGCGCAGGATTCAACGGCCATCAAAGCTATTAACCCGGCAGATTTTGCACGGCACATCAGCGTACTTGCATCCGACGCCTTTGAGGGCCGCAAGCCCTTTACCCGCGGGGAAGACAGCTCCATTCAATACCTGGCGGCACAGTTTAAGCAGCTGGGGTTAAAGCCCGGTAATGGCAACAGCTATTTCCAGGAAGTACCGATGGTGTCTATCAGTTCCAAGCCCGCCGGCAACCTGGTAATAAAAGGTGCCGGAGGTGAAGTATCGCTGCAATACCTCGAAGACTTTGTGGCCGCCACCCGCCGCGTGCAGGAGCAGGTAACCATTCCCACCAGCGAACTTGTATTTGCCGGCTATGGTATTGTAGCGCCGGAATATAACTGGAATGACTATAAAGGGCTGGATGTAAAAGGAAAGACGGTGATTGTAATGATCAACGACCCCGGCTTTGCCGACAGCACGCTGTTTAAAGGCCGCATCATGACCTACTACGGTCGCTGGACCTATAAATTTGAAGAGGCATCGAGGCAAGGCGCTGCCGGCGTGATCATCATCCATGAAACCGCCGCCGCCAGCTATCCCTGGAAGGTAGTGCGCAGCGGCTGGTCAAACTCCAAGCTGCACCTGCAAACCGCCAACAACAATATGCATCGTACCGCGCTGGAAGGATGGATCACACTGGATGCTGCAAAGAAGATCTTCCAGCTGGCCGGCCTAGCACCTGATATTATGCAGCAGGCCAGGACAAAAGGTTTCAAGCCGGTAGACCTCCACCTGCAAACATCTCTCGTTATCAATAATAGTATTAAAAAATCTACCTCGCATAATGTGCTGGCCGTATTGCCGGGCGCCAAACGCCCGCAGGAATGCGTCGTATATTCGGCCCACTGGGATCATTTTGGTATAGGCGAGCCCGTTAAAGGCGACTCTATCTACAACGGCGCCGTAGATAATGCCACCGGCACCGCAGGACTGCTGGAACTGGCCACAGCCTTCACCAGGCTGCCACAGCGCCCGGCACGCTCCCTCCTGTTCCTTTCCGTTACCGGCGAAGAACAAGGGCTGCTGGGATCGGAATACTACGCGGCGCATCCAGTGTTCCCGATGGAGAAGACCGTAGCAGATATCAATCTTGATGTACTCAATACGTTTGGCCGTACCCGCGACATCACGGTGATAGGTTTCGGTCAATCGGAACTGGACGAATACGCGCTGCGCGCCGCCCAAAAACAAGGCCGCATCACCATGCCCGAAGCCAATCCTGAAGGTGGCTGGTTTTTCCGCTCCGACCATTTCAACTTCGCCAAAAAGGGCGTGCCGGGATTGTATATCGGTCCGGGCAACGATGCCATAGGCCATGAAACCGGCTGGGGGAAAGAACAGACAGCTGCGTATAACCGCTTACGTTACCACTCCCCTACCGATGAATTTAATGCCGCCACCTGGAACATGGACGGCATGGTAGAAGATATCCGCCTCTTATTTGACGTAGGCTACCACCTCAGCAATGAAAGCAGTTTCCCTGCATGGAAGAAAGGTTCAGAGTTTAAAGCATACAGAAAATAACTACAGACATGGTTTTATTCGGATTGATAATGATAGGACTCATCCTGTTCCTGTACTTTCAAAATATGTACGGCCGCAGGAAAGGGAAGAAAACGGCGGTACCTGAAGGGTACCAGTCGTTGTTAGAAGAACATGTACGCTACTACCAGCAGCTGCAACCAGCAGAAAAAACGCGCTTTGAAGGCATGCTGCAACGCTTCCTCAAAAGAACCAGCATAGAAGGCGTAGGCACCGAAGTGGAACCGCTGGACCGCGTGCTGGTAGCCGCCAGCGCCATCATCCCCATCTTCGGATTCAAAGACTGGGAATATTTCAATCTTACCAACGTAATCCTCTACCCCGACACCTTCGACGAAACTTACCAGTATGAAGGCAATCGCCGTAACATCCTCGGCATGGTAGGCAGCGGCACACTGAATGGACAAATGATCCTTTCCCGCTCCGCGCTGCGGGAAGGCTTCTCCAATGTAACCGATAAAAACAATACCGCTATTCATGAATTTGTGCACCTCCTGGATAAAACTGATGGCGTCATTGACGGCTTCCCGAGTAAACTACTGGATCACAGCTATAGCATTCCGTGGATGAAACTGGTGCATCAAACGATCCAGGAGATTTCAGAAGGGCATACGGATATCAACCCTTATGCCGCGATGAATGAAGCGGAGTTTTTTGCAGTGATATCGGAGTACTTTTTTGAACGGCCGGATTTGCTGGCGGAGAAGCACCCGGAGTTGTATGGGATGCTGGTAAGGATATTCAGGCAGGATCCTGTGGGGAAGGGGTGAGGGAATATAAGAAAAGCCGCAGCAAAATATCTGCGGCTTTCTGTCTCCTTATATTTCAATTAATTCAATTAAATTGAAGTCCAAAATCTTATCTAATTGATATTGCTCATCTATTGATGGGATAAAATATTCTTTATCCAATAAATCTCTTATGTCTTTTAACTTATTATCATTAAAAATGAATATATTTCTTTGATCGACTTTATAACGTGTTCCATCTTCCTTCATAGTTGAAATCCCATTCCTATTACAATATGCAGCTACTATCAATTTTTCAAAAATACTTTCAAAATCAGCTTTATTATTATTGAACAAATAACTTGAATCATTCCAAATAATAAATCTCCTCTCTGGCTCTGTTTCAAAATTTAACAACAAGTCATAAAGTGCATCCAATCTTGGACCTAATTGGTAGCCTACTGGCAGGCTTAAATTCACCTGATAAATAAAAGTCTCTAAACTATTAATAGCATTCCCATATAGTGGAACAACCTCGTTAGCACCCTTTCGAACCAAATATTGAGTATAGTTTGTCATAAACCAAATTAACCTATCTTGGTCAGTTTCAAATAAAATAAAGTCATTAGCATAACTGTTATTCATTAATAAATCATGCCACTTAGAAACTGGCTCATTCACATTTATTTTAAGTTGTTTAATGCTCATATTATTGGTTAATGATAATCTTGTATACTATGAATAAATATTTCATCCTCAGTGGATTGGAAAACTATACGAAGTGCCCCTCTACCTTTTCCACTCCCTTTAACATCAATCGCATTAAATCCTTTCAAATTCCCTGTTAAAACATGTTGATTTCCTCCGGCCTTCCCATGGCGAATTAACTCCAGCGCTTCCTCAACACTTTTTCTTGCTGAAGGTCCCAATTTATCCAAAACTTTTGTTGCATCACCAGACTCGACTATTACTCTTCCTATCTTAGAAAATTTCATAGCCTTAATAGTTCCCAGAACATTTCTAATCTTCCATAAATTCCTGCCAAGGTTAACTCCTCCCACATCGACATAATCAGGAGGCATTCCAGCAACATATCTAGTAGCCAAATCGGAAGTTATATAACCTGCCCGGTTAACAACATGTCCCCCTCTCTGCCGCTGGCCTCCAAAATATTCTTCCATGGGACTTCTTGACGGTCCTGCTTTATACCCAATCCCAAAGGTCAATCCATATCCATAGTCATCCCAACCAGTAGTAACTTTTGTTGGTGTAACGTCTATTCCATTTAATCTTACTACATCAGTATTAGTATTAAATTCATTCCAAACTTTGGGTAAATCGCTCACATGCACTGTGTCGTCACCAAATGGATCACTCAATCCAATTGGATTGTTAAGAACATGGCTATAAGGGCTGTAATCTTCAAAGAGATCTACTTTTGGGTCAATCTGCCACCATCGGCCTGTTTGTGGATCTAGATTCCGATAAAACGCATCGTATTGATTCAAATCTAAGTCTGTTGTATGTTCTATTCCATTAAACTCGTTCCGATTTTTGGTATAATTCGTCCCCTTCAACGCATTAGAACTAATCCCCGCCATCGTTAACCCAAACGGATAATAATGCGTCTCCTCCAACAACGGTCCACTCGCCTGAGCCACTACTACATTATCAAAGAACACCTCCTGCGGGCTTTCATTACTCGTGTAAACATACAGAAACCCACTTTTCTCCATCACCATTTTGTCCTGGGCCAATGTCTGCAATTGATCCGGCTCTGCTTTTACCTGCTTAACTCCACTATTTCCGTCTACTAATTTAAACTGATCATCGAACAAAACAAAATTAAGGTATGCTTTAGGCCTGTCTGTGTTTGGCTGATCAGGTTCCTTTTCCTTCAGGTTCTGGTAATCATTGTTATAAAAACTGCTATTAAACGGCGTAGCCTGTTGCGAGGAAGCAACACCGTGAGTAGCATCTGAAGAAGCGGCGCCACCAAATACCTGTACCAGGTCAGCCAGCATACTTTCAGCAGGTGCCGGTGAGTTATTCTTATCCTGCGGTCCTGTGGATTTATAGAAAGCTTTTGCGCCAATCTGGATCGTATCACCTGCCATGACCTTCAGTACAAGAGAAGGGCCTATTTTTTTACCACCGCTGGTTGCTGTCAATTTCGACACGGAGGCATTAGTGCCTGCACTCTCATCTGATGGGTATCCCGCCGGCTTAGCAGAACGGGTGTTATCAATATTACTGAACAAAGCCGTTTCTGTTGCAGCTGCGGAGGTTTCCATGGTGGCGGCATACATGGAGAAATCTGATTGCTCAGTCAATACCATTCGTATATTTCCCAGATGGTCCTTTACGAAGTAATCGTATTTAAAGGCTGGCAATTGGCCCGATTGAAAAACAGTACGCACACGTCCTTCCTCATGACTTAAAAACTGCAAGGTATCATTCTGATAAACAAACCCGTTAATATAGTCTGTCGTAGTTGTTTTTGCAGGAGTAAGCGTATTATCTATAACTATCTTTCTTAGTTTATTACCGGTAGCATCATACTGATATTTAATAATGCCTTTACTGGTAATGGCTATACTATCTGGCAGATTGAGGTGATTATAGCGAATTGCGACTATATTTTTATTGGCGTCTTTAGTAAGATTACCATTGGCATCATACGCATAGTCTGCTGTTTCATTGTTATTGATCTCTTTAAAATCGCCCAGCTGGCTTTGCGTGTTATTTTTTCGGTCTGTTACAAATGATAATTTGTTACTAGTAGCAAGATAACCATATTTTAAGCTGTCAATGGTTTGCACTACTGCGCCATTTAACCCTTTCTGGTTCATGTATAAGATATTACCGTTGGCATCGTATGATAACCCGCTTACAGAAAAGTTTGCCAAATTATCAGTCCAGTTGGAACTACCGGTATTCTGTTGCGTAAAATCCGCTACGGTCAGGCGATTAGCCTTATCGTAACTGTATCCATAGCCGCGCGCAATACCATTATTGCGGCTTTTCCATTTCGATCCGGCAATGTTTCCATTGAATTGAGGCGTGGTAAAACCGTAATCATAATTAAGCTCCTGCCCAAACCAGTTTGTTGTGCTTCCCACTGCCGGGATAAAATCCTTGTTAATTCCCCTCAGCCAGCCACGGATATTATAGTCGTAATTCAAAGTTTCCAGCTGAGTACTGGCACCAGTAATCCCTAAACGCTTCTTCTTTAACTGACCCAGTTCATCATACTCATTTACGGCTACTGTCCTTTCAAGATTTACATCATTATTCAGTCGCTTCTTTATGTTAAGCAGGCGACCGCCGGCGTCGTATGCCAACATGGTTAATACCTCAGTTTGAGGAATAGTGCCACTACGCTGGTTTCTGTGACGAAGATAGGTACTCAGTAATTTCCCGTTAAAATCATAAAGATTAGTGCTCACATCCTGCCCTCCGCTGACATTGTCCGATATCGTTTGGATCAACCGTCCATTGTCGTTGTAATAGTTGGTGGTGGTCAACCATTGATCGGTATCCAACACTTTTACTTTAGTACCTGTAACCAGTCCTTTTATCATAGTGCTGGCAACGGCAGGTAGTGCTTCCGCATTTAAGTTGCTACCGGCTTGTGGTTTGGTGATATCTGTACTGGCGTAATTTTCCTTATCAGCAAACCCGTAACTCTCGTAAAAGGTATAAGTCAGCGGTGTTAGGGCACTGATGGGTATATTAGACAGCGGATTGGTAACCGTAATATTGGCATTACCATTAGTAGCCGCCGCATTGATTTCAGCGATCACTTCTGTTCCTGTTCCGGTGTCAAAACCATCTGTTAGTGTAATACTATTAGTAGCTACGTAAGAAGTGCTTCCATTATGGGATGCCAGTACCAGGTCCGCTGTTCCAGGAAAGTTATACGACAGGCTCTGCGTATTGCTGATTGCTGCGTTCATAGTTCCCTGCAATGTGAGCCGGTCGGTAGCAACGTTGTAAAGAGCGGTCATCGTTGGCCGGTTCAGCCCATCATAAAAAGTAACCAGCCAGCTTTTGCCCTTCATATTGCCATCGCGCGAGAAAGCCAACCTGTCGCGTACATCATAAACCATTTCTGTGGAGTCGGCGCCGGGCACTTTTTTTACGACCATGCGGTTGCGCCCATCATAACGGTACATAAAACAGAGCTCGGCTGCAATAGCAGGGCTGATCATCCAGTTGCTGATAATGGCTTCCACCGCTTTGGGTGGAATTACAAAACGCAGGTTTCCCAGATCGTCATATGCATAATAAGTACAAAGCCAGCCCATGTGGCCAGTGCCGGGATTTGTACCCAATTGTACTTTTTTAAGAATGACCTTCCCTTCCTTATCCTTGTATTCAACTAGCTGATTATTGGCCTCATCGATTGATACATTTTTATACAGCTGGCCAGCGGCATATATACGCCCTGCTACACTGGTAGGAATAGTAGCTCCGGCAATAAAATCCCAGATACGCACTGAATCTGCAAGGGCGTTTATCAGGTATTGATTCTGGACTGGATGATTCCCTCCCCTTTCCACTGTTGATGGGTCATTCTTTGCCCAGCTATTACCTGGCGCATAGGTTTTTAAAACCCTGTTTAAAGGCGATGCTTCATAATCAATACGACTATAATACACACTTTCCCCACTGGCACCAGGCACCTGTGTTTGATAGAAACTCTTCTGCGCGTTAAATGGATCTGTTTTAAACTTACCATCTTTCACGTTTTGTGGAACATAAGGAAGATATTTAGTTTGTTCTCTTCCAAATTGATCATAAACTATAGGAGATACAATGTCGTTACCTCCGAAGCTCATGGCTTTTGACACCGTTTGTAACGGTCTGCCAAGTCCATCCACATAGGCGGTTGTTTGCCTTACCTCCGCAACTGAGCGATTGGCGGATGCTACATAGGCAGTGTCGGTGGTTGGCAATGCCGGTTCCCAGGTGCGGACGTAATTGATTACCGGGTTAGTATAAGCGGAAGGCAAAGGAACAGGTACTGCTGTCGGCAATTGTGTTCCGCCGGGTGTTTGAGCCTGTACGTTGACTGCGATTATAAGCAGCAATACACAAGCAGTTATTTTTAAAATACGGGACGACAGATAAAACATATAGTTACTTTAGGTATCTGCAATTAGTTTAGTTAATTCGTTTGCTTGTATTGGTAATCAAACTGCTTCAATATCTTTCCGTTTTGGTCTTTTATGAGCTTAAGTCTTCCAAAACCATCGTATTCATAAAAGACTGTTTTACCAGAAGGATCTGTTTCAGATGTCATCCCTTTTAAGAGGCTATAGGTATATGTAGTCACCATTGCACCTGGGAGTTTGGTTCTCAAATTGGCGAGTTCGGTACGTAACTGAACATCATCAGTTGGATTATCTAGGATAGTTTGATTAATGTATTGTTTCACTGTATCATACTCCGCTCCAATTACCCTGGCGACTGGATATATCCCTCCGTATCCCCACAAGTAAGTTTCCTTAACATCATTTGTTTTTTGTTGCTCTATCAGGTTTCCCCTGACATCATATTTATTAAATGAAATACGCTCTGTATATCGCGTATCTTTTGTGACAGCCCCTGTCAGATTCCTGGATGCAATAAAATCAGTTATCGGCACACTGTTTTCTAAACTGTAAACCTTATCCTTCTGAGGTAAATCTGAACGAAATGAGAAGTAATAGGAAGATAACAACCGTTGATTGGTGCCATCTGAATTCGCCTTATAACTACTCATCTCTATTTCCGGTGCATACACATGCCTTTGCTGTAATAGCTTAACGCCGGCAGTAGTAGCATCTGTAGCTGTCAGGTTCCCATAGTCAGATGCTCTCAGAATATTCGTAATAATCATTTCTCCTTTGCTGTCGCTCTTCTTTGTTTGCTTCAGTAAAGTGGTAGCAGTATCGTAGTCATATTGTTCTTTTACAATATTTACATTGCCATTATCATCATATGTTTTTACCACAACGCTATCTAGTGTACTATATCCAGATGTATAGTAAAAAGTGGTATGTCTGAAATACTCCTGTAACTGGTATTCATGGTGACCATTGCTCCAAAATGGATAAGAACTACCAGGAAGCAAGTACCTGGATGCAAAAAATGCTTCTCCATAGGCTTTTCTATTACGCTTTAAGTCCGAATAACTTCGCTTCTCCTCTGATACCAGGGATATTCCTGTTCCTTGAACTTTATACACAGATTTTCCAAATAATCTTCCATAGGTCCAACTATTACCCGTAAATGGTGGATAAGGTATGAACTTATAATTTTCTCCACCCGGGGAATCATCAATATTATTATCAAAGTAGGTAATCGTGCATCCATTGGTAGCACCAGTTGTAAGATTGCGTTGGGTTTCCTTTACTGTACCATATCCAATTACGCCACCCATCATATCCAGAATTGGATAAAGACTACTGGAAGAGATTACTTTCTCCTGTTCACTGGAGTAGCCATCGTTTTGACCGGATAAATCAGTATAGAGGAAATCAGCATACTTCTCAAAATAATAATTTCCATTCCACGGAGGCTTTACACCATTACTATATTCATACTCCCTCATCATTTTGTTTCCTGATGCAGAATCAATATCGGTAACGCTTTTAAGTCTTATTCCACCAGCTGCAACATTGTCTACTGTTGTAATATATTCCGTATGACAATTAAAAGGGGCAATCCTCATATTACAAAAAATATCTGCCGCGCTTCCCGGGTAAGTCTGGCCGTTATTTTTAGGGTATATATAGTAGGTTCCTTTATTCAATGTTAGGCTTTTCGTACACGTGGGGTATGGATACTGCGAATAGCTATCACAAAATAATGAGTTATTACGATAGGTGTAAATGAGGTTGTTAGTGGCACTATCTCTTATTTCGATGTAGTAATACGGTGGAAAATTACTATACCTGGAATCAAGCGAAGTGACAACTTCTACAATAGAACTATTAACAGAAACATGAAATTCACGAGGTGCCAAAGCATCCGGATCATTGGGAATAAGAGGGGCAAACTGTACTCCTGTAAAATTAGTATTAATGTTACCATCACATACTTCAACAGGCTCTGTTGTTGCTACAGATTCATTGAAGTGAGGCTCGTACACAAAGGCGGTACTCCCCCCGGTGGGATATTGAATATTTGTAAGAACAGCCTGGACAGCATAATTAAAATCCGGCCTTTTTAGAAGTGTTAAATCCCTTTGATACCCCTGAAATGCATCAAAGCTTCTGCCCGGAATAACGTCACCAATTGCTTTATAACTCTTCCCATTGGCAAATCCCCAGGTGTCTCCACCGGACATCAGTCGTGAAGGTAACCCTATCGAATGCTCATAGTCGAAAAGATAAGGCGGTAAAGAACTACCATTTGCATCGGTTTCTTTAACGCTACGTAACATTAATCTCAGCTCCTCTTTTGCCGCGGCTCCCGGCACTTCAGCATCTTTATACAAAAAGGTGTTATACAAGTACTGGTATTCAAAATTATATGACTTTATCTTGTTATTTTTTATATTATAAAGAACAATGCTGTCTAAACATTTCCCTTGCTGCATATCTTTACGATCCGTAGTTCCGTAGAATTGGAGATAGCCGCCATTGAACTTTATAAACTTTATCCGCTGTGATTCAATCTGATTTTTAAAGTTGGTCCTACTTTTATACGGTGTAAGTCTTGGTGCGAGATTACCGGCTAATTGTTTGGTGGAATGAATGTCACTAGAACCCGAAGTCCAATAATAGGTATCCGCAGTTTCATATACAAAACTGATAGTGTCTTTTTTACTGGCACTTATAATATTAGTCAAATGCCAATTGAATATATAACTTTCAGATACATGGATAAAATCATCAGGCGGCTGAGGACTGGAATTACCATCTATATAAGTATATGGTGTAGTTACAGATAATTCAGGTTTCAAGAACTGGTATTGAGTACCATTTTCATCCACAAGATTAAAACCGACAATCGCATCCGCCACAGTAATACCTGTATATGAATTTCTAAAGCTACCCTGAATTATTGGAGTTATCAGATTACTGGAATAAGGAATAGGGTAAACATTTTTCTGGTGATCAAAAACAAACTTACCGTTCATACCAGATACATTATAACTGAAAAGATCCGGCTGTGCATCCAACTTTCCCAAACTATAAAGGTTCACCCTATCATATTCCATATAGGGATTGTCTGGAACAAATGTTATTGGGTACCGGGCCCAGAATCCATCATTGGAATTATCGTCCACTTGTCCTCCCATCATAGTTCTGTTGATCACACCACCAGCATTTAACGACCATCCTATTCCTACCTCTGAACCAACATCATTGACCCTGATCCCTCCTGAACTATACGACAGAGAAACCGGTAAGGACAACTCGCCCGACTTAATTTCAAATAAAGGAATACTGATTGGGGCGGTTCCGGTGAAACTACCTAGCGGCCAGTTTCCATATCGTTGTATGGCTGCTACATTGGGGGAAGGCAGTACTACATTTTTTGTATTAAGATAATTATTCTGGGCACTCAGAAATAACGGGAGCATAGAAAGAAAGACTAAAAAACATCTTACTTTTTGATAGAAATAACTGGACATATTGTATAATCTTGGTTGATGTGCCTATTGAACGGTATTTCACTGTTTAAATAAGCTAAGTATAGGTTTTAAGAATTTTTCGTCGTTAAATATGATATGCGGGCTTAAAAATTATACCCCAGCCTCACCTTTACCGGGTCCGTCCGCGGCACATGCTGGTTATACAAAAAGTCAAACAACACCATCATATTGCCTTTCAGCTTACTATTGATCTTGTACTTCTTACTGATCCCAATCAACCCGCTCTGCGTCCACTTCTGCCCTACTCCTTCCGGTACCCCTGCGTAATCCGGTTGATAATTCTGCTCATAGCCGCCATTCAGGAAAAAGGTGCCTTTGAGTTTCCAGTCGATGAAGGAGCGGATGCCCATACCCTGACCGGAGAAATGAATGTTATCAAAGCCGGTACCCATGCCCAGTTTGTAAGAAAGACCAAGACCGGCGCTTCCATTTTTATGGAATTTATAGGCTGCTTGTCCGGCGAGATCGCCGGTAGTAGGGAAGAATTTATTGCTGCGCTGAAACTGGATGTTGCTGCCAAACTCCAATCGCTGCAGGAAGCTTTTTGTTTTCATTTCCTTTGGCTTGAAATCGGGCATCTCCGCAGCGTTGTCAAGATCTGGGAACTTGCTTTTCAGTTCGTCGAATTTGCTGCGGGCTTCTGCCATCTGCTGACTTACGGCGGCACTGGCATTGGGGCCGCTGCCTAAGCGCTGCTGGATCAGCTGTTCTACCTGGTTGCGGGTTTGCAGTCCTTCAAGGTTGGGAGCTGATGCACTCCCCCCTTGTATATTAAACAGGCTGGCGAGTTGGGAATGTTTTTGCATGAAGTCATTGAAAGCGGGGATCTTCTTAATCACTTCCATTGCTTTTTGTTCCGCTTTCTTTTTATCTTTAAAAACTTCTTTATACTCCTTTAGTTGCTGCGCATAATAGTAGGCTTCTTTGTTCATCTTCTGCAGATCTTTGGTGAAGCCAGTATACTGACTTAACTGTTCCTTCAGCAGTTGTTTACGTTCACGGATATACGCTTTAATCTGCTCTGCCTGGGCCAGTTTGTCTTTCAGGTTATCGACTGACTTTAACGAGCCATTCAATTTATCGGTAACACCCTTGGACTTTTCCAGTAAACCTTTGGAATCTTTTAGAAAGGACAATGAATTGCTAAGGCTATCAAGATAAGGACCGCCGGATTGGGTTAAGGCACCGGAATACCTTCCCAGCTTGCCTTTCATACGGGATTTCAGGCTTCCGAGGGAATCGATGGAATGTGCAAAAAGATTATTGGCTTTCAGGGAATCAATGCGGCCCAGCCGGCGTTTCAGCTTTTCCTCCTGTTTCATAAACCGGCTCAGGGCTTTTTCGCTGCGCTGGGTGATCTGCCGCTCCATTTTATCTGACTTTTGTTTTACCTGCGACAGGTACTTACCCGGAATGGCATTGGCTTTCTGCAGCAGGCTGTCCTGCGCCTGTGCGGTGCACAGGCAGACGAACAATAGTAAGGTCAGTTGATAAATAGTTTTCATGGCAAATCCGGGGGTTATTTGGTGGCGATCTTCTGTTTAAGCACTTCTACTTCTTTAGAAAGAGTAGCCAGCTGCTTATTCATCTCTATAATATACAACATTTGCTCCTCTACTTTCTGCAATAACTGCTTATTCATCTCTCCTACATCCACTCCGTCTTTTTCTATTTCACTGGCAGATGGAATACCAGGAAGATGTTGATTCTTTACAACAAACTGCTCTACTTCAGACAGGGTTGGCAATTTGTAATCTGCGTGAAAAACAAAATCCGGCCAGTTAGCATAGGATTTCACCACTACTCTTGTAAAGATGCCGCTGCCGTTTACGGCCAGCTTATAGCCTTTGGTATCTGCGGTTCCTATGGCTACGCTGCCATTGGCTTTTACCAACATGAGGTTTACGCCGGCACTGTTAACAGCCAGGACATTACTGGTTGTAAGCTTCGCCCCTGTTTTACTTCTGCTGTCAAGTATTATTCCGCCATAGGCAATATCAGAAGCCGGAAGTACATCCTCCACATCAGCTATAAGATAAAGACCCAACGAACGACCTGGGATATAACCCCGTCCGTTGATAACAGGAATATAATTCCCCGCGCTACCAGTGCCATTCATAAAACTCAGTGCGCCATCGGCCGCAGAAACATCAGTTTGTGTAAATCTGGCAAATACAGTTCCAGGCGAACCATCAACATGCAGCCTGGCAGACGGTGAGGTTTCTCCAATCCCAACAAATCCATTATTTGCAATCCTCATCGCTTCAAATTCACCACCACTGCCTCTTACAAAAAACTTCATAGCGGACATCCTCCCAGAGGAATCAGTTCTCTCTACTTCCAGTTTTCCCAGGTTAGAACCAGCCATATTAAACTTAAGCGCACCTACCACGCCTAAAACGTCGGAGGGATGGGTCAGTTTTATGTTTGATAAACCCGCGGAGTAAATTTCCAGCTTTTCTGTGGGAGAAGTGGTGCCAATACCTGCATTACCGGTGGCTTCCAGTTTATTCTGGGCGTAGCTGCTCAACGCCACAAAAGAAAGAAGCAGGGAACAAGAATATTTCATAAATAAAGGATAAAATAATAAAACCAACTTATCAGGTATACAACTATGACTTACTATCAGGGTAAACAGTTACATTCTTACTGGGTTGAACACTACAGTTAATTCTGACGCAAAATAGTAAAAATCAGTTAAATCCGGGTCAAAAGTAATTAACTTATTATTAACCGGGTCATCCCACATTCGTGGGATTTTGTCTTGTACTATCCGGGGCCCGGAAGGAAGAAATATTGACCGGTACAGCCATAAAAAAACCGCTCCTACTTGCGCAGGAACGGTTCTATATCTCAAACAAAAAACTACAGCGTTTTCACCCTGATATTCCTGAACCTCACAATTGATCCATGTCCCAGGAAACCGATATGACCGGTTTCCCTGTTCAGGCCGGGATGCTTCTTATGATCCAGTGTACCGTTTTTACGGGCGTCTGCAATGTCGCCGTCGAGGATAACGGTGCCATTCAGTATTATTTTGATGTGCGTGCCATCAACAATGGCTTCTTCCGTATTCCACTCTCCAACAGGTTTCAGGAAGCCACGTTTGGCAGGAATTACACCGTATACGGAGCCATGATATTGATATACCTGCAGGTCTTTATAGATGTCTGCTTCGTTATCGAGGATCTGTAATTCCATACCTTCGTAGGCGGCATCGCCTTCCAGTGGTGCGCGGATACCCAGGCCATTGTTAGCGCCTGGTGTCAACTGGAATTCGAAACGGAAAGAGAAGTTTTTGTATTCATCTTTCGTATAGAGGTTACCGTGACCACCATTGGTTGGATAGATCACCAGGTTACCGTTATCGATTACATAGTCTTTGGTGTTGCCTGTCCATTCATGCATGTTGGTGCCATCGAACAGCAATTTGTAGCCGGCTTTCTTCTCTTCATCGCTCAGCACATAAGGCTTCGGACGGGGAATTTCACGGATGTACAGGTCGCGGTACGCCACATAGGTACCATGCGCCTGCAGCTCAATCTGCTCTTCCGGGAAGATCGGCAATCCGCGGTTCCAGTAGTTTTCCAGGATGGTATTATCAGTAACAAGTTCTCCGTTGAGATATACTGTTACGCGATCGCCCTGCATGAGGATGCGGAAATGATTCCATTCGCCGATAGCGTTGTCTGCTAATTTAAGAGGCTTGCTTTCATGCTGCTGATTATTGTATAAACCGCCGGATCCTACCTGTGCGCCCACATCGGTGCGGGAGGTGTCCCATATCTGTACCTGCGGGGAACCACGGAGATAAATACCGGCATCGCCCTGTGAGGTGATCTTCCAGTCTACCAGCATCTCAAAGTCGCCATACTTCTTTTCGGTACAGAGGTTATCACCGCTGCCGCTAAACACCAGCAGGCCGTCTTTTGCGGACCAGCCTTTGCGTATGTTGTCGTTTGCTTTGTCCTGCGCTTTGCTGAGTGTTTTGGCATCCATTTTACCGCGTGCTATTGGGTTCTCTACGAGCCCTTTCCAGCCGGTAAGGTCTTTACCGTTGAAGAGCGGAACAAATCCTTCACCAGCGGGCATTTCAGCGAGGTATTTGCGGATCGACTGCCGTTGATAATCGGCATCGGGGCCGTTCAGCACCTTGGCTGTTTTCTCTAACAGGGAACGCACGATGGCGCCATTGTAGCTTTTATCTGCCAGCGCGATGTTCATTACGGCATTGGCAGCCGCCTGTTGTACCGGTGCATTGTCGAGGTAGTTGCCGGCAAATAGTAACGCAGGCAGTGTTTTGCAGCGCTCAACACCTTCCAGCACCTTCTGCTGTATTACCGTTGAGGGCGACAGCTCCATGGCGTTGCGGAACATCAGCAGCTGCTGATCGGCAGGCAAAGCGGAGCGGCGGGTAAGCGCTATGTAGCCGGTAAGTGCTTCATCACGATAGGTAGCATCTTCACGCGCAATTTTTAAGAGCGCAGGGATAGCGGCCATATCTTTCCAGGAAGACAATGCCTTTACTGCGGCTTTTTTCGTAGCAGCGTCACCGTTATTAAAGGAGTTAACTACCGGTACCAGTGCATCTTTTTCGCCGATACCTGCCAACACAGGAAGGTAGCGGGATTGCTGACCGGCAGGCGCCTGCTTCATTTGTGCAAGCACATCGCTGCTGGTGGCGCCGGCGCTGATGAGCGCAGCCTGTATGCTGGCGATATCCGTTTCACTGGCGGTGTTATTGAGTAAGGTAAATAGTTCCGGAAGATTTGCCTTTGTGGCCACATCCTTCAATGCGGCAATGGCCGCACTGCGGGTACCGGCATCTGTGCTGGCGGTGAGGGGCAGTACATCATTTACACGGCTGTCTGCTTTACGTGCAGCCAGTACCGTTAGTAAGGCTGTTTGCGCTGCAGCTGGCATGGTGGCCAGGGAGGCGCCGGATTGTGCGGCTACTTCGTCGCCGGGCATAATCAGGAGCGCCTGTTTTACGGCTTCCACGGTAGCGGCATCGCCGGTTTTCATGGTTTGCAGCAGGGAGGGTAAGGCAGCGGCGCCGCCGGTTTGGCCGGCCGCTTTGATAGCTGCCAGTTTCACGCCTTCATCTTTGCTACCCAGTAATTTCTGGAGCGCAGGTAAAGCAGCGGCTACTTTATTATCTCCCAACATACCTATTACCGCGGCTTTATTGGCATTATCGGCACCCGGCAGTTTCTTTAGCCATAAGGCGTTGCCGGCAAGGCCGTATTGACCCACAAATTTCAGTGCAGCATCACGGTATGCTGCATTCTTATCATCAGCAGCGGCCATCAGCAGCGGCATATTCTTTTCACCACGGATGGCGGTGAGTAGTTTTAATGCAGCTGTGCGGGTATGCACCTGCGCATCTGTTTTTGTTTGCTTCAGCAGGTTCTCTGCTATTTTCGCGGCGGCTGTTTTATCGGTGATATTATTAGCGTAGTACAGGTAAGACGCCGTTGCGTCGGTTACATCATAGGAGTAACCGCTGTTGGCAGCGGCGGTAGCCAATACAGGAGCAGAAGCCGGCGAACCGATCTGCGCCAGCGCATACAGCGCTACTTTGGCGAGTTTCTTATCGGCACTGGTGGCCAGTGGTGCAATAGCTGTTGCAGCTGCAGTATAACGGCCATCCCCCAACGCTTCTGTAAGGGTGATACGGTTATCGCCTGAAGCGGTGCTGAGCGCCTGCAACAGTGCCTGTTGCGCGGCGGGTGTGTTAACCTTTACCAATGCGCGGGCAGCAGGATCGCACAAACGGTTGTCTGTGAGGTACGACTGCAACGTGCCGGTGGCGTTATCATCTGCCAGGGTTTCCAGCTGGGTGATCAGGAAAAACTTATTTTCCGGCTCCGCTGTTTTGGCCAATGCTTTGCAAAGCGCAGCAGAAGCCTGTTTGCGGGCTGCTTCTTTTCCGGGTTGCGTAACATAATAAGCATATCCGGCCAGCGCGTATTCCAACTGCGTATTATTACCTTTTCCGGGTGCTGCCAGCATGCCGGCAATGGTAGTAAGCCCTTCTTCCCCCAGCGCCGCAATCGACTCCATATTGGTGTTAAACTGCGTTTTATTGGGGGCTGGCATCAACGCCAGCACATCGGCTATTTTAGTATGAAACGCACGCTGATCTGATGGCCCCTGTGCGGAAACCAGGCTACTCCAGCCAACCAGTAATGCAACGAGTAAGTATTGTATCTTTTTCATAATTCGTTTACTTGATTGTTTAGATAGTCCACGGTCCGCGCATTGGCTGATAGATCAGCGCATTGGCGCCTGCATCCTCTATAAATTCCTGTTTCACCGGGTCGAATTTCAGCGAGCGGTTCAGGCGCAGGGCAATCTTACCCATGTTCACGAGGGTAGCGGAACGATGACCATTTTCCTCGTTCAGCGCAAACTTCCGGCGGTTCTTTACAGCATCCACAAAATCTGTTTGCTGTGGGGCGGGGTCAGGGAATGCAGCCAGTTTCTTTTCCAGGTCCTGGATATCTGAGCGGAAACCCGGGTAGAGTTTTCCTTTGGGTCCTTCTATATAAGCGGCCTTTTCATCGGCGCCATCGCCATCGAGGATGATCTGGCAGCCATCTGCATAGGTGTAGGTAATTCTTCTCCAGGTGCCCACTGCATCAGGATGCTGTTGTGGCGCATCTACTTCCACACTTACCGGGCTGGTGTCATCTTTACCCAGGAAATACTGGATAGGATCCAGGTAATGCTGACCCATATCTCCCAAACCACCTCCATCATAATCCCAGTAACCACGGAAGGTTTGGTGCACCCGGTGGGGGTTATACGGCCGGTAAGGCGCCGGCCCCAGCCACATATCATAATCCAGTTCTTTCGGTACCGGCATGGCTTCCAGGTTGGTTTTACCCACCCAATAGAATTTCCAGTCGAAACCCGTATGCTTGCTCACGGTAACTTTCAGCGGCCAGCCAAGCAGGCCACTGTCTACCAGTTTTTTAATCGGCTTCACTGTGGTGCCCATTCCATAAAAACGGTCTTCAAAGCGGAACCAGGTATTCAGGCGGAAGATCCTTCCATGTTGCTGTACTGCTTCCACGAGGCGTTTGCCTTCGCCGATGGTGGCTGTCATCGGTTTTTCACACCAGATGTCTTTACCGGCGCGTGCAGCGTCTGCGGCAATGATACCATGCCAGTGCGGCGGCGTAGCCACGTGTACAATATCTACCTCCGGCAGGGTGATCACTTCGCGGTAGTCGCTAAAGGTTTTTACGCCTTTACTTTTATCTCCCAGCTGGTCCATTGCCAGTTTCAGGTGACTGCGGTCTACATCGCAGAGCGCCACTACCCGGGTGCCGGCGTAACCAAAGTGGCCGCGTCCCATGCCACCGGTGCCTATAACGGCTTTGGTCAGCTGGTCGCTGGGCGCCAGGTAACCGCGGCCCAGCACATGCCTGGGCACAATTGTAAATGCAGCAAGCGCTCCCAGGGAATTTTTGAGAAATGCCCGCCTTGAATCGCTGTTTTGTTTCGCCATAATTCAGTTTAATTGAATGCCTGGATTTGTTTTGATTGATAGTATTAGTTCACTGTATGATGATATATTCACTGTATTGTCACATCGTGGTTGTATGAATGGTAAGATATAATCTAACAAGATGATATGCAAGTACAGTAACGAAAATTTGATAAACGGTAAAAAATTAATACCCGGTGTTCTGCGTCATTTCCGGGTTAGATAACATTTCCTTTTCCGGTATTGGCCACAGGTAATCCCGGTCGGTATACGAACGGTCCTGCACCTTGACGGCCACACCTGTTTCGGGATTGGTAGCGCCAAATACCTGTCCGTTCATTACCTGCTTAACAATGCCCCATCTCCGGATATCAAAATACCGCTGTCCTTCAAATGCCAGCTCCGCCTGCCGTTCCCGGCGCACCAGCTGCCGCAGCATGGCTGCACTATTGTAGCGCTGCTGGTCAACCACCGGCATGCCAGCCCGGGTACGAACATCATTCAGATATTGTATGATCAGTGGATCCTGCCAGTTGCCCAGCTCAATCACGGCTTCTGCATAGGATAACAATATCTCACTGTAACGGATGTACATAAAATCGAGGGAGCCACTCCTGCCCTGCCGGTCGCGCGGATCAAGGTATTTCCGGATCCAGTAGCCGGTGGCAGTAGATTTCTGCACACCTATTTTATCGGTGTTGTTGGTAGCATTATCAAAAGGAGAAAGGATATAATTGGCATCGAGGTACGACTGACCGGGATACAGGACAGACACAGCCAACCGGGGATCACGGTTATTTTTATAGTTGGGATCTTTACGGTATATCGCCATGGAATCAGGGCCCAGCTCCGCCGGGGTTTTACCCTGTTTTGTTTCAAAGTTATCTACTACCTGCGCCGTGGGCGACACGTAGGTTTCTCCCCCGATGCCATAAGGCGCAAAGGTGGTCCAGGCGTTGTCGCAACCATTGGCCTTGAAAAAAATACGCTCTTTGTTTAATTCACCGGTGTAACTGAACAATTCCGCATAACTGTTCACGCCTGCTTTTTCACTGCGGTGTAATTTATAAACCCCGGTGCCGATGATCTTGGCCGCCGCATCCCTGGCCACATCATAGTGATGGAAAAACAATGCCAGTCGCACGATCAGCGCATTACAAGCCCCTGCGGAAATACGCCATGTTTCATCGCTGTCGTATTCTTTCGGTAAGTTCTCCGCACACACTTTTAACTCGCTCAGGATAAATTCATATACTTTTTCCGCCGGATCTCTTTTCAGGCGATTTTCCAGCGGGGTAACGGACTTTGTTACAATGGGAATGTCACCAAAAAACAGCATGATCTCCATATGATAAAAGGCACGTAATGCACGGGCTTCATACTTCATACGGGTGCGCAACTGCTCGTCCATAAAACATTTATCCACGTTTTCAAGAAAACGGCAGGCACGGCGTACATCTATATAATCATCCCGCCAGATCCATTCGGCCACATCCCAGGTAGGGTTTTGCAATCCGCGGGTGTAAATATCGTAGTTACCTCTGAAGTCGCCGCGGCAAACGGCTTCGTCGCTCAGGCCCGACCAGAACATTACATTCCTGCCGCTGGAACCTGCCGGCACCCCGGCATAAATAGAGCCCAGCGCATTATAGGCATGACTCTCCGTTTTCCACCACTCCAGGTCAGTAACACCGGAGGGGTTATCGTGGGTGAGAAATTTTTTGCAGCCCGGTGAACACAGTAATACCAGGCCCAGTATCATCGTTATGTTGAATTTCATTTTCATTGCGAAAAAGTTGAATGGTTATAGTTGAATACTTACCCCTGCAGTATACATTTTCATAATGCCATACGTCCATTGGTTGCCCTGGCTTTCAGGGTCTACCAGTTTCATGGAAGTGAATACAAACGGATTTTGTGCATTCAGGTATACCCTGGCACCGTTAACGCCTATACGTTTTAACGTAGTGCTGCTGAAATTATAACCCAGCTGGATATATTTCATCCTGATGTAGGCGCCGTTCTGGATCCAGAAATCGGACGACAGCTTATTGATATCCGGTGTAGTGGTTAAGCGGGGAAAGCGGGCATTGGTACGCTCAGGCGTCCAATAGTTGTCTGCATAATATTGTGTAGGAACACCTCCGTCAAAAGACATATCCAATGGATAGGCCAGCATACCTGACAGCACCGCATCGCTTTTACTCACACCCTGCAACAGCATTTCCAGTTCCCATTTTTTATAGGTGATGCGGAAGTTGGCAAAGAAGTCGGCGCGCGGTGTAGGATTACCGATCACTGTTTGGTCGTTGCCATCAATGATATTATCCCCGTTCTGATCCAGGTAGCGGATATCTCCTGGTTTTGCATTAGCGATCACTGGTACCAGCGGCGTGCCATCCGGTTTAAAATCCGCGGCCTGCAACAAACCATTTGTTTTATAACCATATAAACTCTTCAGTGCATATCCTTCCTTGTCAATGTTCCTGCCACTGATATAAGGGCCGCCCAATACCGTCAGGAAGGTGTTTTTATTATAAGAAACGCCAGGGCGTACAGAGAGGGTGACATCTTTACCAATACGACCATTATAATTCAGCGACAGCTCCACTCCTTTGTTCCGCAATTTGCCTGCGTTGATGGGAGGAGTGCCCATACCGCCTACATAAGATACCGGTGGCTTGAGAATAATACCATTGGTAGTTTTGTTGTAGAAGTCGAACGTAAGCTCCAGTTTACTCTGCAGCAAAGCCAGGTCCAGTCCCAGATCCAACATGTCCACTGTTTCCCAGGTAATATCCGGGTTACCGAAAATTGATTCCACGCCATCTGTGGCGCTGATCATATTCTGGTACTGGTAAAGGTCTATATTCTCATTACCCAGCCGGCCGTAAGATGCACGGAGCTTCATGCTGCTAATAACAGATACGGGCGCCATAAAGGACTCCTTATGTACATTCCAGCCCAACGCTACGGAAGGAAATGTACCGTATTTATGACCCGGACCAAAACGTGATGAACCATCTGTACGAATGGCTCCTTCCAGCAGGTATTTATCTTTATAAGAATAATTTACTTTTCCATAAAACGATAACAGGGAATTTATATCCCAGAATTTACTATTGTTCTCTTCCTGTGAATAGCCACCCATCAGATAAAAGTGATGATCTTTCAGGTCATAGGTATAGTCGGCCGTTACGCCTGCGTAATAGTACGTAGTCCTATCCATAGCGGCAGTCCGCTGCACACCCCATGTTTGCACCAGTTTACCGGTATAATAATCAAAGAAGTAATAATTGTCACGGGAAGTGCGGGTCACGTCGCTGTTCAACCGGAAGCTGAATTGTCCGCGGAGATTCAGGCCAGGCAATACTTCCCATTTAGGCTGCAGGTTAATACTGGATTGACCGTACTCATTGGCAGATTGACCGCCATGTTCTGCGTAGGCCACCGGGTTTACAATATCCACGTAGCGGCCATACATGACCGGTGCGCCATCTTTTGCCGGGTATTTGGGAAGAATAGTAGGCGGTACCCGGAAAATATCTTCCAATATCCTGTTTCCATTACTCCCATTGGGACGGTTAGGGTAAAAAGTATTTCGTTTGATGGCCAGCATGTCCATGTATACCAGGAACTTTTTGGTAAGGGTAATGGAGGTATTGGCGCGGATATTATACTTATTGGAGTGGTTGAGGGGAATCATCCCTTGCTGGTTCTGATAGTTGGCCGTTAAGGCAAAACGTGCGAGGCTGTTACCGCCGCTCACTCCCACCGAGTGACTGGTAATAGGCGCCGCGCGGTTCAGGATTTCCTTCTGCCAGTCGGTGTTAGGATATTTTACCGGGTCGTCGCCGGCTGCTGTATGTTGAATATCTTCTTCCGAATAGAATGGCGCGTTGCCGGCGTTCACCTGTGCTTCGTTAAACATGCGCATATATTGCGGCGCTTCCACCAGCGCCGGCATGGAGGAGGGCGACTGCACACCATAATAGCCATCGTAGGTAACGGCTACCCTTCCGGCTACGCCGCGTTTGGTAGTTACCAGTATAACACCGTTGGCGGCGCGGGCGCCGTACACAGCGGCAGCGGCGGCATCCTTCAGGATGGTAACGCTTTCCACGGTAACGGGATCAATATAGTTCATGTCCATCGGCACGCCATCCACCATTACCAATGGATTGGAGGCGTTCGTCGTGCTGATGCCACGGATCTTTATTATAGCAGCATCGCCACCGGGCAGACCGGAACTTTGCGTTACCTGCAAACCGGTAACGCCTCCCTGCAATGCCTGTGATAATGCGGTAATGGGCTTGCCATTGGTTTGCTGTGCAATATTTACAGAGCTGATGGAGCTGGCAATATGTTTCCGTTGCTGTTCTGAAAGGCCCACCACTACTACTTCATCGAGGGCAGCTACGTTTTCTTTCAGGGAAATATTCAGTGCATTGTGGCTCCGGATAATGGTATATTCCTGCGCGAGGTACCCCATTTGCGTAAAAACAAGCACCGCATTTTTTTTAGCGCGGAAGGTGAAGTAGCCATCAGCGTCGGTAGTGGTACCAAGACTGTTATTGTCTTTTACCCGGATAGTTACTCCCGGTAGCGCCTGCGGAGGTTCATGCGTATCGTATACCCGTCCGCGTATGAGATAGGTACTGTCTTCCAACAGCGAGATGGTGGACAGGCGTTGCTCCGGCTTACCTTTTTCCTTCGGGATGATGGCTACCTGGTTGCGCATGATGCGGTAGCTGAGACCTGTATTTAACAGGGCTTTGTCCAGTACTTCGTTGATCTTTTTGTCCTGCAGATCAAGCGTCAGCGGTTGTTCCCTGTTTACCAGTTCATCTTTATAAAAGATACGCCAGCGGCTTTGCGACTGGATCTGGTTAAACAGCTGGGGTAAGGTTCCCTGGTGTAGTTTGATGTTGAGGTGTTCGTCCTGCGACTTGCCGGTAGCAGAAACCCCAAGGATAGCGATGAACAGTAAAATTACAGTCAGTTTCATTGTTCTCAGGAGTTTAATGGCAAAAACATTGCCTGGCGGTACCCGCCATTGTGCATAGATTTTTTTCATAACTTCACTACAGTTTTTTTAGTTAAACAAAAAGACAAGCCCGTCCCCGCTTCGGCGGGGCTGTGCAACCGGAAGATGTCCCACCATCTTCCGGCTTTTTTTTGGTGATATGTATGGTAATTAGTCTTTCTCTTTCAGTACGATGCGCTGTCCCTGGCGCTCATAGCGCAGCGAGTTGGTAGCGCATATCACGTCAAGTACGTTTTCAAGATGATCTTCCAGGTCAAGGTCGCCGGAACAGGTTTCCAGTCCGGGTTGTGTTGATGCAAGGTCCAGCTGTATATTATAGTAACGCGTTAATTTTTTCAGGATTTCTTTCAGCGGTGTGCTGTAAAACAGCAGGCGCCCGTCTTTCCAGGCGGTATAGGTAGCTACGTTCACGGTGCTTACCTGCAGGTTTTCGCTCTCCATGCCTACCGTAGCCATTTCGTTGGGTTGCAGCTGACGGGAATGTTGCCCGAAGCGGCGCTGTGAAGGCAGGTGGAGGCGCACACTTCCCGATGCCAGTACCAGGCTTTGCTGGTGGTCGTCCGGATAAGCGCTGATATTAAAGGAGGTGCCGAGCACTTCTGTTTCTATACGTGAAGCATATACGAAAAATGGCGATCCGGCATTGGGGGCTACCTCAAAAAAGGCTTCCCCTTCCAGGTATACTTCCCGTTTTTTCCGGTGAAAGGTAGCGGGATAAACAAGGCGGGAGCCGGCATTCAGCAGCACGATGGTGCCATCTTCCAGCTGGAGGCGGGCGCGGCGGCCGTAAGGTACCAACAGCGTATTGTATGGAGCTGTGGACGACAGGGTACTATCCGCGTTGATGGTTACGCCTTGACCCCCATACACCAGTGATGCGTTTTTTCCTTTTACTACGATCGCGGGTTGCTTCCCAAGGATCAGGCGGGTATCGGTGGCGCGTTCCAGGTGTTGCTGCTGAGCAAACTGTACCAGTGAGTGCGGAGCCTGGGGCCAGAACAACCAGGTGGCC
The DNA here is from genome assembly GCF_051362515.1 of Chitinophaga sp. ARDCPP14. Classification (NCBI taxonomy): domain Bacteria; kingdom Pseudomonadati; phylum Bacteroidota; class Chitinophagia; order Chitinophagales; family Chitinophagaceae; genus Chitinophaga; species Chitinophaga sp. ARDCPP14. The sequence continues at coordinate 550,749 of NZ_JBKIXB010000005.1, forward strand.
ACGGACAACAACAGCAAGACGGCAGCGGCGATTTTGAGGAACAGGTATCTGTGCACAAATGGTTTGGCTGCTAATCCCGCGGCGATATCCTGCCACAGCAGGGCTTTATCGGCCGGGTCCCACGTTTCTGTGGCGGCGTTTGTGATCATGCGTTGCACGGCATCTGCCATTTGCTGTTGCACGGGATCATCGCTTTGTGCAGGCGGCTCATGGTCATTACCAAGCAGGTCTTCCAGTTTCAGGTGTTTCTTATCAGGCATCTTTCGGCATCTTTGCTATATAGAGCAACAAACAAACAGGATATAGACTCCGGAACGAAACTTTTTTTTATTCAGGGATGCTCCCGGGAAATCCAGGACATTAAGAGGATCATTAACGGCAGCACCGGTACCTTTTCCATGTTGGCACGCAGTTGCCGGAACGCTCTGTAGGCGAGAGTGCGGCAGGTTGGTACACTTATTTTCATGATTCCCGCCACTTCTTCGTACGACAAGCTGCAGTTGAATTTGAGGAAAAGGACTTCTTTCTGCCGGGCGGGTAATTCGTTGAGTTCACGGGCCAGCAGCCGGAGCAATTCCTGCTGCTGTTCCGCTGCAATCAGCAGCTGTTCTGCATCCGGCTCATAGAAGATCGAGAAATAGTCTTCCGGATTGGCAGTATGCAGCATAGTGGCATTCTTTTTTACGGCCTGGTGGATTTTCCTGCGGAATGACCGGAGCAGGTAAAACCGGATGTTCACGTCATGCGCCAGGTTATTCCTGTAGTGATAAAGACTGGTAAAAAGCTCCTGGATACAGTCTTTTATCGTGCTGGTATCTTTTATATATCTCAGGCCATACCGGAAAAGCATATCCGCATACATTTCATACAACTCCCTGTAGGCTTGTTGATCCCCCAGGATGACATTGTTCCACAAAATATTATCAGCTGCAATTAGGCGGTCTTTCAAACAGTAAATATTTAGAAGTGGTTGATGCCCCTAATATAAAGGAAAAAGCAGAAAGCTGAAAGCAATAAACAAAAAGCTACTGGCACAGGCACCGGAGCGGATATTTTTTCCGGAGATGAATATGCTCCGGGAACTTACCTGCTTTGGTCATTGCGCCAATAGCTTCTTTTTATTTTATGCTTTTGCTGAACGGGGGGTGCTTATGCTTCCTGGAAGGCATGCCATAAGCTGGCTGCGCCGATCAGTGCTGCGGCTTCGCCGAGGGTAGCTATAACTACCGGGATGGTGATCTGTTGTTTTTCCAGTTCTTTTTTTAGTTGGGGAAGAAACAGTTCTGCCGCATTGGCGATATTTCCGCCGATCACTACAATTTCAGGTTGTTCTTCTTTAATAAAGGTGGTAAGAAAAGTACCGAGGTTTACCGCAAACTCATTGAACAGCTGCGGTATCCTATCGTCAACGCCTATACGTGCTACCAGCGCTTTTACATCTGCTATTGCTTCGCCGCTTATTTCTTCATAGCGTTTTACAAACCAGCGCGTAGAGAGATAGTCTTCCGCCATACCCTCTTTAAAGGGAGCGCACCAGCGATTGGCATCGTTGGCTGCTCCGTCGCGATAAATGGCAGAACCCAGTCCTGTACCCAGTGTAAGGCCAATTACCTGTTGGTGATTCCTGCCGGCGCCGCTGAATACTTCGCCCTGCAGGAAGCAGCCGGCATCATTGATAAAGCGGATTTGCTGGGGGGAAATTCCGAGGCGCGTTGCCAGTAATTCCTTTACATTCAGGTTGTATAAAGCGTCATATTTGTGTTGCCCTTTCATGAGGCTGATCCCCCGCTCATAGTCGAACGGGCCTGGCATCCCGATGCCGATGTGCCGTACATCTGCAGAAGCGTGGGCGAAAACCTCACTGATAACAGCCGCCCAGCCATCGATGATATCTGCTACTTCGCCCTGTGAGTTAATACGTGTACGGTTCCATGAACTTTCTATGATGGATCTTGTGCCAAGATCTACGAGTGCTGCGGTAATGTGAGAGCCGCCGATATCTATTCCTAACGCCGTGGAATTTGTCATAAATTCAATAATAGAATGTTTTGCTAAATCGTTAAAGCTATACAAATATAAAAAACTATTTGGTTGACATGCTTGGAAAAATCGTTTTAGCAGAGTGAATAATGGTTAAACTCCTCCCAATATAGGGCGTTTTTCCAAAAATCAAAAAAAACGGACAAATTTTCAACGGATATCAAAAAAAACTGCCCGGCATTATCTGAAACAGTTTGCAAAAATGATCCGGAACAACTTATCTGAAAATCCGTGCTAAAGAAACTATCGTTTGCCCGGAATTATTTTGACAGATGAAAAATAATCATCACTTTTACATCGTAATTCATTCTTCAATGGAATCTGATCATTGCTCCGGCAACAACATCCTGATATCTTATATCGCTACGAACTTCAACACTTCGCCCCCACTTTTCTGAAACATACCTGCATGGCCCAAACCCTGATCTGACAAGTCCGTCAGCCGTATCGCCATGCCGTTAAATTCATCTTACACAAATACATACCTTAACAACAACCCTGCAAATGGAAAACACATTTCTCAGATGGGCTTTGCTTATCGGCCTGCCCATTCTTTGCCTTGTATTGTACAAAGTAATTCTTCGTATATGCTTTGGCGTAGTCATTGTACCGGAAGACCGTATTGGTCTGGTTACTAAAAAATTTGTACTGATCGGTAAACAGGAACTGCCGGAAGGCCGCATCCTCGCCACCAACGGCGAAGCTGGCTTCCAGGCGCAAACACTTGCTCCCGGCGTATACTTCTGGAAATGGATCTGGCAGTACAGCGTTACCTTCCAGCCATTTACCATCATCCCTACCGGTAAAATAGGACTGGTACTGGCTAAAGACGGTTCAGAACTGGAAACAGGTGCTATCCTGGCCCGCAAGGTTCCCTGCGACTCCTTCCAGGACGCAGTGGCCTTTCTCCAGAATGGTGGCCGCAAAGGCCGGCAAACTGCTATTATCACGCCCGGATCGTACCGTATCAATACCTTCCTGTTTGAAGTGGAAATCACGGACATGCTGTCCATCCCCGATAATGCGGTAGGAATTGTGACTACCCTCGAAGGACAAGCCATTGAAACCGGCTCCATTGCGGGTAAAACCATCGACAAACACAACAACTTCCAGGATGTGGATGCCTTCCTCGAAAAAGGCGGTTACAAAGGCTTGCAGGAACAGGTGATCCTGGCCGGCTCCTACTTTATTAACCCCTGGTTTGCCAAACTGGAAATGGTTCGCATGACGGAAATCGCGATCGGCCATGTAGGCGTGGTCATTTCCTTCGTGGGTAATGATGGCGTGGATCTCAGCGGCGCAGAATTCAAACACGGTAATATTGTGGCCAAAGGTACCAAAGGCGTATGGGCAGAACCACTGGGACCCGGTAAGTATCCTGTTAATCCCTATATCATGAAAGTAGAATTGGTACCTACCACCAACCTGGTGCTGAACTGGGCCACCGCCAGAAGTGAAGCCCACCAGCTGGATAAGAACCTCTCTACCATCACCGTGAGGAGCCGCGACGGTTTTACTTTTAACCTCGACGTAGCACAGATCATCCACATCCCTACTACCGAAGCCCCCAAAGTAATTGCCCGCTTTGGTAATATGAGCAACCTGGTCACACAGGTGCTGGAACCCACTATCGGTAACTACTTCCGTAACTCCGCCCAGGGATCAGACGTGATCAGTTTCCTCACCAGTCGTAAGGAACGGCAAACCTCCGCGAAGGAGCATATCGGCCAGGTACTGGACCAGTATAATGTGTTCGGGGTAGATACCCTCATTGGTGACATTGTGCCACCGGAAACACTGATGAAAACACTGACCGACCGTAAAATTGCGGAAGAACAGAAAATCACCTACGACACAGAACGACTGGCACAGGAAACCCGCCAGACGCTGGAAAAAGAAACCGCCATTGCAGAAATGCAGAAGGAAATTGTAAAAGCCGACCAGGGTGTTTGGATTGCGGAAAGACATGCAGACGCCTCCGTGAAAAAAGCGACCGGCGATGCCAACAGTGTGCGGTTGCAAGCCAACGCGGAAAGCGACCGGATGAAATTACTGGCCGGCGGTGAAGCAGAAAAAGTACGCCTGCTGGCAAAAGCAGAAGCGGAACGTACTGAATGGATTGCAAAAGCGGATGCAGAAAAAATTGCCCTCACTGGTAAGGCAGAAGCAGAAAAGATCCTGGCTATTGGTCAGTCCAGCGCAGAATCCTATAAACTGGCGGTAGAAGCAATGGGTGGCAACAACTTTACCCAACTGAAAGTAATGGAAGCCATCGGCACGCAGCAGATCCGTATCATGCCGGATGTACTCATCAACGGTGGAGACAGCGCCAACGGCCCGATCAGCGGACTGCTCGGACTCAGACTGCTGGAAGATGTGGCAAAGAAAAACGAAGCCGGTAAACAGGCAGAATAGTCACTGCCGCAAGCATAACAACAAGGGGAGGGCCGTGATGCCTTCCCTTGTTGTTAAATAAAGCTTCCCTGGACAGGGTTACCAAAAGGATAGCGTTATCCTTCACGATAGCAGCGCATTGCGTATCTTTATACCCGTTTATACCCGGAAAAAGAAAATTTGAACGTATGCGAAAAGAAAATTCCTCTAATGCCATCAACGGAAAGCAGCTGCGCGGCGACTGCGGCACAGCATATACCCTGTCGTTGATCGGCGGACGCTGGAAACCCAGCATACTGTGGCGATTGCTGGATGGTAAACTACGCTATAACGAACTGAAAAAGTCGATCACCGGCATTTCGGAAAGAGTGCTGGTGTTGCAGTTAAGGGAACTGGAAAACGACCACCTCGTTAAGCGGATCGTGTACCCGGAAGTGCCCCCGCGGGTGGAATACGAACTCACCCCGCTGGGATGGAGTATGGAAAGTATGTTGCAGCATATCTCCGACTGGGGAAACATGCACCGGGAAGATGCCATAGCGCGCCAGGCGTCCAAAGAAAAGACCGTAGCGGCTATGGCCGATAAAGGTTAAACCGTAAGTCCGGCGTCTTCCAGCGCACCGGAAGCCAGTGCGGTCCAGTCGGCATCATGTATATCCTTCGCCAGGATGGTTGTGAGCCGGTTCTGCACCAGGTTAGCCAGCGGCATCGGCGTATGCGATTTCCGCGCCGTTTGCAATACCAGGTCCATATCTTTCAACCCTAATTCCGCACTGAAAGAAGGATTACCGGTAAATTTACGGTCCAGGATCATGGCTCCATAATTCCTGAAGATGGGACCCGAAAATAAAGTAGTCGTGAGCATTTCATATGCCTCCCTGGGATCTACCCCGTTTTTCTCCGCCAGCGCAAAAGCTTCTGCCATCAGTTCCAACGCCCCGGCAATCATAAAATTACCCATCAGCTTCAGCACATTGGCGCTGCCCGCGTCTTCTCCGAGATCAAAAATATTGCGGGCAAATCCTGCCTCCAATAAAGGACGGATCCTTTCTTTAGCCTTAGCCGGACCGGAAATTACCGAATTACCCGCTTTCGCGGTCGCCGCCTCCGGACGCGCAAATACCGGCGCCCCTACAAATAACACCCCGTGCTTTGCATGACCCGCCGACAACTCCCTGGAAATATCCGGTGATACCGTACTCATAGACACATGGATACCACCTTCACCAAGGGCCTGCACCAGCGCATCGGTAGCTATTGCTTCCAGCGCCTTGTCGTCCGCTACCAGGCTCAGTACAATTCCTCCTTTAACGGCGGTTTCCTCCGGGCCGCCCACCAGTATAGCGCCCAGCTGCTCCAGCGGCAACGCCTTCTCCCTCGTACGGTTATAAATTCTTAAAGTGTATCCTGCCTTCAGCAGGTTCTCTGCAATGGGATAGCCTAAATGGCCAGTGCCGATAAATCCAATGGTTTCCATAATACTTCAGTTAATGACTTCCTGATTCAAATCTATCAATTCAAAACGATTAATAGGAACATATTTGGATATTGCTTTGTTAGTAAAGAAATTTCTGAAGTACTCATTTTCGCTTATTTAACGTATTTTAATACCTGCACTTTATAAACCGCCACCGCTATGAGAACAATCCATCAATGGCTGGACGAGTACGGCAGCAGCCACCGTAACCATACCAACAAACTGATTCACTGGATTTGTGTACCCGCTATTTTTTTTAGTATCGTCGGATTTTTATACGCGATCCCATTGCCCATTGGTGGCGTACGTTCCTACATTTCGGTAGCGCATGTGGTATTGCTGTTACTGATCATTTACTATTTGCGCCTCTCTCCTTCCCTGGCGGCTGGCATGTTGCTGATAGGGGTGATCTGCTTATGGCTATGGCGCCTTATAGCGGCCACTCAGCTGGTGATCTGGCAGGTGGCGCTGTTTATTTTTGTAGCAGCCTGGATCGGGCAGTTTATCGGCCATAAAATAGAAGGCGCAAAACCTTCTTTCTTCAAGGACCTGCAATTTCTGCTCATCGGGCCGGCATGGCTGCTGAGTTTCATCTATAAAAAAGTGGGCATCCGCCTGTAAATGCCTCATGTGGCAGCCGACAAATAAAGCCGTAATACATAACTCATCTCGTATAAGATAAATAAAATAACCAGCGCCCCGTGAAAGGTCCGGTTACTGATCCTGATGGCCAGCAGGCAGAGGACAATGTGCGTGATATTACGGATCGGGTATTCTATCCCGAAATGATGAAAGTAATCGTGTCCTTTTATCAGCGTATCTATTACATCTGCAATAAACGAAAACGCCAGCACCCCAAAGAACCACTTTCGTCGTGAGTAAAAGTAGTCCTGGTATCCTTTATAATCTTTCAGATCGTCGGGGTACAATAGTGCACAGAGCAGGAAAAAGGTGGTAATAAAGGAGATGATAAAGATATATTCCGGGAAAGTCCATTTCTTCAGTGCATGCAACGGCATTTCCCACCACCAGAAATGCACCAGCATCACAAAGATGTAGGCTACCCATGAAAGGTGTATCCAGTAAGGCTTTTCCCGGTTGGGATGCTGGATGAATTTGGCAGTGCCTTTGAGCAGATGTGCAATGCTGAGGCTCAGGATAAATCCTATCACCATTCTTACATGGCCGAATGTTTCCATAGCGGGGTATTTCTATGAATTTAATTCATTGCCCCTGAAAAAACAAAAGCCCCGATTAAAATCGGGGCTTATTTACCTAAACCTACAACTGTTACACTGTTATTGCAACAATATTTTATCTTGAAAAACTGTTTCCGTTAGTGCATAGCAGACGGATCGAGTTTCGCAGCTTTCTTAGCTTTTACCATGAGTACAAACGGTACGCAAATGAGGAATATCAGGCCCAGGTACAGGAACACATCCATATAAGATAATATGGCGGCCTGTTTCGTAACACTAAAATCAAGTAATTTATAACCTGTATTCAGTGCCTGGTGCGGGTCCATTCCCTTCGCGCCAAAACTTTGCTGTAAGCCGTTTACCCGGTTAATCACATCAGGGTTGTTGGTATCCAGTTTTGATACCAGGTCGCTCCGGTGCAGCATATTCTGGCGGGCCATAAAGGTAGTGATCAAAGCCACCCCAAATGAACCTCCCAGCTGACGCATCATACCAGTAAAAGCTGCTCCCTGGCCAATCTGCTGCCCTTTCAAACCAGACAGTGACAACGTGGTGATAGGAATAAAGAGTAATCCCATACCTATACCGCGAACGATCAGCATCCAGAAGAAGGCATCTGAGCCGGTATCTGCCGGTGTGATAATTTTATATCCCCAGAAACAGAAAACAAAGAAGAGGAACATACCACTTGCCACCATGTATTGTTGTGGAATACCTTTCTCCAGCATTTTACCTATCAGCGGCATCATTACTGCGGTAGTCAATGCTGCGGGAATCATCAGCATACCCGACTGGGTAGCGGTCCATCCCAGCGAACCCTGTGTGTACAGCGGGATAATAAAGGTAGATCCATATAATCCAAAGCCCATGATGAAAGAGAGAATGGTACCTGCCCGGAGGTTCCCGTTTTTGAGCACCCTCAGCTCCACGATAGGGTTCTTATAGGTAAGCTCACGCCATACAAAGAAGAACAGGGCCAATGCACTTGTAACGGTGAGGGCCGTAATAGTGGAGTCATTGAACCAGTCGTCTTCCTGCCCACGTTCCAGCACAAACTGCAAACTTCCTACCATCACCGCCAGGAGCCCTATACCGAGGAAATCTATCTCCGACATCGCTCTTTTCGCTCCGTACTTCGGGCTGCGCACAAACTGCAAAGTAAGCAGGGTAGCGATTACACCGATAGGAATGTTGATGTAAAAGATATAAGGCCAGGAATAGTTATCGGTAATAAAACCGCCTAACGGAGGGCCTAATGTTGGGCCGATGATTACACCCAACCCGTAAATGGCCTGGGCGATACCGCGTTTTTCAGGCGGATAACTTTCTGTGATAATCGTTTGAGAAGTTACCAGCAAAGCACCTCCACCCAAACCCTGTATGAAGCGGAATATGATCAGCTCCCACATGGCAGTTGCGTTACCGCAGAGGAAAGAGGAAACGGTGAATATAATAATAGACGCCGCGAAGTAGTTACGACGACCAAATTGCTGTGATAACCAGCTGGTCATCGGTACTATGATTACGTTACCGATAGCGTATGCAGTGATGACCCATCCGATTTCACTGAGCGTAGCGCCCATGTTACCACGCATGTCATTCAACGCCACATTTACGATAGTGGTATCCACTATCTCCAGCAAAGCGCAGAATATAGCGGTGATCGTAATGATCACCCTGCGTGAGCCGTATTCTATCAATGATTCTTGTTGCATGCAGCAATTATATTTTGAATGAGAACAACCCTACCCGGAGTTAATAATTAATGACGAACATGACCTTTCTGTTGAGGATCTGTTGTTAGAGCTAATCGATTACGCCTGCCTGTTAATTATTGCATGGTTCCCACTAATTATTAACTCCGGATACGTTGCTATTCATGTATATGATTAGTTGAGATGCACGTCTACCAGCACGTTCATACCCGGGCGCAACTGTTTTACCAGTTCATCGTTAGGGTTATCGAACTCGATTTTTACCGGTAAGCGCTGCACTACTTTTACGAAGTTACCAGAGGCATTATCCGCAGGCAGCAGGGCGAATTTAGAGCCGGTTGCCGGAGAAAAGGAAGTTACTTTTGCTTCCAGTCCTTTTTCAGGATAAGCATCGATATGCACGGTCACTTTCTGACCCAGTTTCATTTTATCCAGCTGTGTTTCCTTGAAGTTGGCCACTACCCATGGAGTAGTGCTCAGTACCACGCTGAATAAAGACTGGCCCGCCGTAACAAACTGTCCAGGTTGTACGAAGATTTTTGATAATACGCCATCTTCCGGAGCGAGGATTACGGAATAAGACAGGTTCAGCTTTGCATCTTCCACATCTGTTTCACGTTGTTTGATACCTGCATTGGCTACGTTGATCTGCTTGGAGGTAGCGCCGCTCTGGGAGCTAACCACGTTTGTCTGGCGGCTGGCGGCGGCTTTTTGCCTGGCCAGTACATCGAGCTGACGTTCAGCAGTTTGCTTGGCAGCAGAGGCCTGTTCAAATTCCTGTTGGGTGATCGAATGATCTTTGATCAGGTTGGCGTAGCGGTCGTAATCCTGGCTGGCTCTCCAGAGGTTTACTTTTGCTGCTTCGATCTGTGCATCAATGGTTCCTACCTGCGCCTGTGCGGTACTGATACCGGCTTCAGCAGCGGCGGTGGTAGCCTGTGCGGCGCCCAGGTTAGCCTGTGCGGCATAGAGGGCGTTTTCAGCCTGCTGTACTTTAATGGCCAGGTCGCGGTCGTCCAGGATCACTAACGTATCTCCTTTCTTCACTACCTGGTTATCTTTCACCCTTACTTCTTTCACATAACCGGATACACGGGGTATAACCGGGCTCACATTGGCATCGATCTGCGCGTTATCAGTTTCTTCATGATGCTGACCATGAACATACTTGGTGATACCGAATGCGCCGCCACCCAGCACCAGCACTGCCAGCACTATGACGAACCCTTTGCTTTTCTTTTTAGGGGCGGTTGTTTCCTGCATGTTTATATTGTTAGTAGGTTTTGTTTGAGTTTGCGTTTCCACGGCTTTGATATTTATTGGTTTGTTGGTATTATTTATTGTTGGATTCCAGTATACCTGCAGACTGTAACAGTTTGTTATATGCTACAAGTGCATCTGCCTTCGCGTACGCATAGTTGAGATGCGCCTGCAGATTTGCAACGTCGGCATCGAGCAGGTCTGTTGTGGTAGCCAGGTTGTTATCATGCTTGTTCTTCGTAATCCGGTAATTTTCTTCCGACTGTTCTATCGCTTTGATATAAGTATCCATCTTCTTGTGGCTCAGGAGGTAGTTTTCGTAAGATTGATATACGTCCAGGTGAATACCATCCACGAGCTTCGCCTCATTGGCCTGCACTTCTGCCAGTTGCGCCTTTGCATTACTTACTTTTGATCCTGTTTTCCAGAGGGAAGAAAGATTGTATTTCAGTCCTACGCCTGCATTTACCGCATTGGTAATGGTGATTACATTAGGAATGTAAGCTGCCACATATCCGCCGGTTACTGCGAGTGACGGGAAATAATCTGCTTTCGCTCCTTTGATTCCTGCATTGGCGGCTTTTTCACGTGCGCTGAGAGAAGCTGCATCTTTACGGTTCTGGTAAGCCAGTTGTTCAAACTCTGCCACTCCGCGGCCATCTACTTTATCATCTACTTTAAATACGGTGCTGTCTACCTGGATCACGGTGTTATCCGGAAGGCCCAGCATGATATCCATATTCAGATTCGCAATTTTCAGGTTGTTTTCAGCGTCCATCAGTGCCAGCTGGTAATTGGATTGCTGTAGCTCCGCTTTTAAAAGATCGTTACGGGCAAGGAGACCATTCTTTTCCTTGTTGGAAAACTCCTTCACTCTTTCATCCGACTGCCGGATGTTTTCCTGTACCAGTGCTACTGCGGCTTTTGCCTTATAAAGATTGCTGTAGGCGGCAATGGTATTCTGAATTACATCTTCACGGTCTTTGTCCACATCCAGCCGTGCAGCTTCTGCCAGGTAACGGGCAGATTCTTTACCGCTTTGTATCAATCCACCGGAAAAGATGGGAAGGGATACACTGGCGATACCATAAGCTGCCGAATTCACTTTGGGGCTTTCACTTTTGGCGCCACCATTACTATCATCTCCCAGCTTAAGTTTCATGTCGATGTTAGGCTGTGCAAGCCTCAAATAAGAACCGGAAACACTTACGTCCGGTAACTGGCGTTCATGGGCTTCTTTCAGTGAGGCAGTAGCCTGATCTACTTTAGCGTGACTCACCTTTAATTGTTTGCTGTTTTGTATACTCAGCGATATGGCTTCATTTAACGAAAGCGGTTTTACGCTCTGTTGTGCGGATGCTGTCTGAAAGAAAAAAGTCAGCAGTATTCCCGATGCAAGCGCATATAATCGTGTGTATATGCTTTTAGAATTCATGTGTTAGGATTGCTTTGAACAATTTTTTTAAATGTGTACCTACTCTGTTTTTCAAATACTCCCTGTATTCATCGTCATTCAAATCCTTCGCCTCAGGGTTTGTTCTCAATATATGTTTGGCAGGTATTACCTGATGAATAGTCCCGAATAAAGAAGTCATCAGCATTTCCACGTCTACATCTTTATAAAAGATGCCTGCTTCCTGGGCATTTGTAACGATGGGGCGCATCAGACCGAGCATTTCTCCTTTCAGTTGCCAGATAAGATCCCTGATCGGGCTTTGCTGGCTGTTCAACTGTTCACGGCTCATAATGCACTGGAAGTATTGCTCCCCGAGCATTTTGTTGACGAACCGGTCAATCAGACTGTTTATCTTCTCCAGTGGCTCCATCGTATCGTTCTCCAACAATTCATTGATGAACTTCCGGGAAGTCTCCATTCTATATTTGAAAATAGATTCCAGCAATTTGTCCTTTGAACCGAAATAATAGGAGATCATGGCGATATTCACATCTGCCTCCTGGGCTATATCCCTTACCGATGTGCCATGAAAGCCCTGATCGGCAAATAGCCGCTCCGCAACCGTTAAAATTGAGAGCTGTTTTTCACTATACTCTTCCATGTTCCTTTTTTAAATTTGACTTCACAAAGTTAAACAAACGTTTAATTTAAACAAGCGTTTATTTAACTCTTTGTTTAAATTTTGATTATTTACAACTATATATGCATGATTATCAATAAAATCACTTGAAATTTTAAGCTGTTTTTAATATTTATTAATAATCTATTAATAAAAGCGGTGAAAATCTTATCAATGGTGAGGTTTTTATAGTAAAATTTTTTAATTTAAGAGATGTAGTCACACTATCCTGTTTTACCATATAAAAACAAATCACATGCGTCCTGTTTCCTCTTTTCCGGGAACTGTTTTACTGGCCGGCCTTATTGCCGGTACCCTGGACATTCTTTCTGCGTTTGTACATTTTTTTATTGTTACCCACGGTCAGCCGGTCACCAGGATACTGGTATACATCAGCAGCGGTGTATTTGGTAAAGCGGCCTTTAGCGGGGAGCCGGCCATGATGTGGTGGGGATTACTGTTTCACTATCTTATTGCGCTCGCCTGGTCGTTTGTTTTTTTCCTCATTTATCCGAAGATACCGGGACTGCGTAAGCACCCGGTGGCAACAGGGCTCGTTTACGGGTTACTGGTGTGGTGCGTGATGAACCTGGTGGTATTGCCGTTAAGCCAGGTACCGCATGGACCACTGCGTTTAGTCAACTCCGTTATTAATATTCTCATATTGATGGTCATGATCGGATTACCACTTTCCTTCATGGCGCGCAAGTATTATACACGCTGAAAGCGGAGGGAAATTTCCCTCCGCTTTTGATTTTAATATTTTACGCCGGGAAATTCCTTTTGCGCCTGCAGGAACTCTTCCTCCCAACTGGCGGGCCAGCCGAAAGCAATGGTGGCCTGCGGTTTCAGGTTTACACCTGCAGCGCCGCTCCAGAAATGTATGAACTCTCCCCAGTTCATATCGCGCGTATAGCCATTACCGTTACGGGGAAAATTGGCGGCCAGTATGGTAAAGAAATTGTTTAATACTTTGGCGCCGCCATACTGATGGTAAACCGGGTAAAACCAGTTTTTAAACCATTGTGTACCCGGCCGTGGAAAATTATCTGTATTCTTCATCTGCGTATCAAACCATCGCTGCGCTTCCGCATCCCAGCCCAATGCGCGGTATACATCATATTGATAGATCTCCATCCACTTGCTGTCTTTCCATATCGGGAAGGCAGGCGACCCATGCACTCCTTTGGCGGCGCCCTCCACAATATGCCCCACCTCATGCACAGCGGCATCCAGGTTCCAGCCGGTATTACTCACCCAATCACCTTCATGCCCCACATCAATCACGTTGCGGTAGTCGTGACTACCATCGAAATAGGTAGACGGGTGCCCGCCGCCATATTTGCCGGTATGCAACAGCACAAACAGGCGGTTATCCTTACCAAAGGCGCCATAAGTTTTAGTAGTGTAGTTCCATACCTTCGTTAACAACGTGTCCGGCCAGGTAATGCTTTCAGGCGTTTCTTTGTCGTAATACACCGTCACCGACGAGTTGCTGAATACCCGGCGCATCACCTGCGCATGCTCAAACCAATGCTCTTTCCAGGTAAGCGGCGGCATAGCGGTAGTATCCTTCACCACGGGCGCCATCCATCCTGCATTTTTTGCAGCAAAAGTGGCAAGGGTAAAAAGACTGCAACCAGCTAATAATACATTACATAAATATCTCTTCATACAGGGATTTTATAAAAAATGCTAAATCGATTTTCTGATATCAAAAAAGTAGTATCTTAATGGTGAAAATAGCCAACAGGAATCGAATCAATTTTAAAAAATCCCTAACGGATTGTAAACAAAACTTAAAAGCATCGGGAGCGGACGTCGTTATCAAGTGAAGAACAGGAAAAGTCAACCAAAAGTAATAAAGCGAAGCATGAGGCATTCTATCAAGCTGTATATCCTGACAGCTGTTATCTGTATTATCGCGTTGGCTATTGTACAGTTTTTCCTGATATATAATACCTATCAGTTGCTGGACAGCCGTTTTAACTACGTGGAAAAAGGAAGGATCGGCGAAGCCTATAACCTGGCCATCGCCAATGATAAGCTGTTCCCGGGAGGACAGCCGCTGCTGGACAGTATCATTGTGCCGCAGTACCCTTACCTGGAACAACTGTATAACACCAACCGCCACGGCTTCGACACCGCCGCACAACACCTCGTGAACCGCATCATCCGGGAACTGGTAAAGCATGAGAACACCGACAGCATGCTGAAAGCCATCAAGGCCAACGACGGGATCAAAGATTCCCTCCTGTTTGCTTTATGCATTCACCGGCTGGATATCAAGTTCAAAGACAGCCAGTATGTAAACGTATACAACCGCTTTAAAAAGTACCCGCTCATCCCGGCCGACAGGCAAAAGGAAATGGGACTCTTTATTTGCGGCAACCTGCCGAAGCTCAATGAGAACAGCGCGGCATCTTCGCTGGTGGCCAATTCGCCCCTGCCCTATTCTTATTCCCTGTCGTTCTCATTTTACGCAGATCCCTATAACCGCCGCACCCTGGTGCTCCGGCAAATGAAATATACCATCCTCCCCGGCCTGCTTACCCTGCTGGCGGTGATCACATTGTTTGCCATCACACTCTTCAAATGGATCCGGCAAAAGCATCTGTCAGATATGAAATCCGATTTCATCAATAACATTACGCACGAGTTTAACACGCCCATCACCGCTATCATCGTTGCCAATAAAAATATCCAGAATGAAAAAACGCTGGATAACAAACAAAGCGTTACCGCGCTGTCCGAAATCATCCACCGCCAGGCAGAACGCCTGAAACTACTGGTAGAAAAAGTGATCAATATTGCCGCCACGGAGAAACTGGCGCTCAAAACCACCACCACCGACCTCAATGAACTGATCAGCGGGATACTGGCAGTGTATAGTCTTAATACCATGAAACAGCCTGTCCGCTTCCATTTTCACAACAGCGGCCAACCGGTAGTGATTGAAGCAGACACCTTTCATTTTACCACCCTGCTGCAAAATATCCTGGATAATGCCGTGAAGTACAACGACCAGGCAGAGAAGGTCATTACCATTACCACGCTGCAGGAAAAAGAATCCATCGCACTGATCATACAAGACAATGGTATCGGCATGAACGCTGCTACCCTCCGCCATATCTTCGAAAAATTCTACCGGCATCAGCCTAACCTGTCCAGGCCCACCAAAGGCCTGGGGCTGGGCCTTTATTATGTAAAACAATGCGTGGATGCGCATGGCTGGACGATTAAGGTGAGCAGTGAACCCGGTACTGGCAGTACTTTCGTAATTAACATACCTTCAAAAATATAACGCTATGAAACATCACATTCTGCTGGTAGAAGATGAAACGGACCTCGGTAACGTTGTAAAGCAATACCTGGAGCTGATGGACTTTACCGTCGACTGGCAACAAAGCGGGCGATCGGCGTTGGAGGCGTTTACCGCTACTCCTACTGCCTGGCATATTATTCTGATAGACATCAACCTTCCCGAAATGGACGGGTTCGAACTGGCGCAGGAACTGGTGAAAATACAACCCAGCGTTCCGTTCCTCTTCCTCACCGCGCGTGGTGAAAAGAAGGACCGCCTGTACGGCCTGAAGATCGGAGCAGACGATTACATTGTAAAACCATTTGATGTGGATGAACTGGTGCTCCGCATAAAAAATATCCTGAAAAGAAACCAGATCGTAAACAGCATCGCCACCAGCAATGCCATTGAACTTGGGGGCATGCGCTTTCATAAAGACTCCCTGAAGCTCATTGGTAATGGCAAGGAAACTATTCTCACCCCGCTGGAAAGCGACCTGCTGCTGCACTTCTATCACAACAGCAATAAGGTAATCCGCCGCGAAGATATCCTGCACGAGGTATGGGGAGCAAATGATTATTTTGTAGGAAGAAGTTTAGATGTGTTTGTATCCCGCTTCCGCAAATACTTCCAGGGGAATGAAAATATCAGTATCCGGAATATTTATGGGATTGGGTTCATGTTCAGTCTTACTTAATAAAAAAGGGCGGGCGCTACATCGCTTAAGGGCCCGCCCCTGCACATCTCTTACAAGATGTTGTGCCTGTTTATCAACCGTATCTTCATCATTTCAGTAATATCGTGCAAGGGAAAAACATATACAGGTGGGCATTGCCGCTATAGGTGTTTTTCATAGTGATACATAGTTAACAGGGATAACGGAAAAAAGTTCAGCGGGTGCAGCGAATTTTGTCTTTCTCAGGATTACGCTGATTTTACTGATTACCTGGATTTTTACTTTTGGATTTATAAAGGATTAAGGGAGATAGAAGCGGATATCGCTTTTATCTCCCTTAATTATCTTAATCAAATAAAATCCAAAAGTAAAAATCCAGGTAATCAGTAAAATCAGCGTAATCCTGAGAAAGACAAAATCCGCTTATTTCAGTGAATTGATCCACGTAGCAATTTTCGTGGCATCTGCCTGCGGCACCTGCGGGAACGGAGGCATTGGCGTAGCATAGCCAGGCCAGTTCTCCGCCTGCGGATTTTTAATCAGCGACAGTATCTTGGCAACAGAATAATTTCTTTTTGCTACATCACGGAAACCAGGTCCCACCTGCTTTTTATCAGGATTGTGGCAGGAAGAACAGGTGTACTTGTTCAGCAATGGCTTGATCTGCTCGTAGGTCAGCGTCTTTGCAGGAGCTGGTTTGGCTGCTGTGGAAGCTGCTTTTGCATCTGCCACCTTGGTAGCCGTAGTAGCTGGTTTGGCAGCAGAGTTTTTAGTGCTCAGTGCGGCAACTGCCAGCTTTGCACCATCAGGAATGTTATTCAGGGTGTAGTACACGTCAGGATGTACCAGTGAATAGGAATTTTCCTGGGTACGGATACCATTCAGCGACAGCTTATGGATGTAGTACTGGCGCAGCCCGTCGATCACGAGGCGAACCTTCATACCATCGGGAGATACCTGCACACCTTTGATGGTCAGCTTTTCTGAGTTAACAGTAGGACTGCCATATACCGGGTGATATTTATAGATAAAGCTTTCTGCATTGTAAGAAGCGATATCTTCTGCATACTTTTTATCTACCGGTAAAGTGAAAGTAATTTCAAAACCGTCAGGCATGGCGCTTACCGTTCTCATTTCAAACGGTACTTTGTTGTTCCATACCAGGCGTTGCAGGCCCTGGTTGGCATCACCGGCAGAACCCCATCCACGGTTGGTTTCACCTACAAAGAGGGAACCGTCTTTACCCCAGGCGAGGCGCAGTACGCCCGACTGGAAGCCGCTTCTGAAATCCCAGGCAGCGCCCTGGTATTCACCTTTTACTTTCTCCAGGAATACACGTACAATTTTGCTCTGTCCCTGATCGCCGATCAGCACTTGTTTGGCAAACGGACCAAAAGCACCTTCGGGGATGGTGGTGAGCTGTGCATTGGAAATACCTAAAATACCGTGTGGCAGCCAAACAGCGGGCACTTGTACTTCAGGGAAATATTTCTTCATATCAAACAGCGTTACAAACTTTTCGTTCTCTACGTTTTCAGGCTTGATAGCACGACCGTTTGCATCCCTGCGGAAACGCGGATCTACTTTGCTGTACAGTTCTTCCGTGGTGAGTTTTACCGGGGAATTTGGCAGATTGGTCCAGCGTAAGCCTGCGGGATGTCCAACAAAACTTCCCTTCTTCACGTGGGTTAACCCACCCGATCCCATCCAGTCGCCCTGGTTTTCTGTGTAGAACAGTTCTCCATCGATCATACCAAGTCCGCATGGAGAGCGGAAACCGGTCGCAAATGGTTCCATTTTACCGTCTTCTGTAATATGCATCATCCAGCCTCTCCAGGGTACCTTGCTTTCACCACGCCACCATTCTTCATCGCCAAAGGCAACGTTGCCGGAAACAAAGAAGGAGCCGTCTGTGCCCAGAACCGGACCAAAGCTGTACTCATGATAGTGACCGGATAAAGGCCAGGAGTATACGGTTTCAAACAGGTCCATTTTACCGTCCATGTTGGTATCGGTCATTTTGGTGAGTTCACCGCGTTGTGCGCAGTAGAGGGAACCGTTTTTGTAAGCCAGTCCCAGTACTTCATGCAGCCCGGAAGCTACTTTCCTGAAGTAGGGTGTTTTGCTGGTGGGATTCTCTACTATAAATATATCGCCGCGGCGGGTAGCTACACCCAGGTCGCCATTGGGAAGGGTGCATAAACCACCCACTTCCAGCAGGGTGCCTTCGGGTGAGCTGATACGCGCGATGCGGAAAAAGTCCTCTTCCTTCGGGGACTCCTGTGCTTTTACAGGCGTGATGGCCGTTGTCATCAGGAACATGCCTGCGGCTATTCCTGCTGTAATTCTTTTATAATTCAGTTTCATAATAGTCATTAGTGTTGCTGCTTAGAAGATAACCGCATAACCTGTTTTCGCCTGTACCGGCACTATCAGCTCCGCGCGGCCGTTCTGGTTGCGGATAATAGGATTCGCTTTGGCATCATCCATCTTCACATAATAAGATTTGTCGCCGATCACATATAATCCGGGAGACACCTGCTCAATACTATCGCCTTCGGCTATACGCAGATACAGGTCGGATGCAGGTTGCTTCACCGTAACGGTACGGTGAATACCCTGGTTTTCCGGGAGCACGCTGATATCGTCGGTTACCGCAGTACCATAGATATTGTAGCGGAAAGTAGGTTTGCCGCTTTCATCGAGTGAATAGCCGGTTGGACGGAAGCCGGTACCGGCGGTATCAGAGCTCCAGGCAGTTTCTTTGGTGGCCAGTTTACCAATGGCCAGCGCAGGTTGATTGGTAATTACCTGCACAGTACCCAGCGGACGGGAAGAACCATCGCCGCGGTCGTGCCACATAGGCGTGGTGTTCAGGAATTCGCCGCGCCACACCTGGAAGGGTAAGCCATTGTCCATATCGTAGGTGTAATGCACTTTAGCAGGACTGCCCACAGATACGGCGTGTACCACGCGTTTACCACCAGGTACATCCATGAAACTGCGCAACACGGTGTTTTCGTTGGCTGTTACCAGGATAGGATCAGTAGGATCATCCACCGGTACGTTGGCATCGCTGATCACAAATTCGCGGATACCGGCTTCGCTCACGGATAAAGTGATGGACGGTTTTGCCCAGTCGGTATTTTTGACATACAGCACTTCCACCGGGTAACTGCCGGGTTGTAATTCAATGCTGCCGTGGCCATCCCAGCCCCGTGGTGTGACAACAGGCTGGTTATTTACCTTCAATACGCCGCCGCCGCCGGAGGTATGCAGGTTAAAGTTGTATTTACCAGCGGTTTTAATGGCGATGGTAGTGGTGTAACGCACCAGGAAGTCGTTGTCCGGCAAACCTGCAATGTTGGAGGTCAGCAGCGCGGAAGTTCCGGTAGTTAAGGGTTTCAGGGTAGCAAAGTCGGGTTCTTTATCAAAGCCTCCCTTGTACACGCTGTATTTTATGCCTTCCAGTGTTGGTCTGGGAGCGCTGTAGTTATTGATCACGATGTTCCTGAAAGCTACGGTGCCGTGGTCTCCCTGGATACGGAGCGGGCCGGAAGCCACTTCATTATTTTGTACGGCGCCGCGGGTAGGTCCGGAAAGCACTACGTTTTCCTGGATAGTTACGCCGTTCAGTTCCAGCTTCAGGATAATGGCATCGGCGGTTTTATTGCCGGCGGCATCAAAGCGGGGCGCCTGGAATGAAATTTTCATGTGCTGCCATAAGCCGGGCGCGCGGCTTACATTCTGGCGGGGAGCATGACCGTCGTAGCCTTGCTGTCCTTCCGGTTTGCTGTCGTTCCAGCGTTCGTAGATCCCTCCGTTGTCGGAAGCGCGGGGAGCTGAAGTGCCCCAGCTGTCGAGCAGCTGGATTTCATATCTTCCCTGTAAATAAATACCTGAATTGGAGCCTTTGGACATCATATAGTCCAGTTCGAGATCCAGGTCGCCATGTTGCAGTGTACTGAAAAGGTCCTGTCCATGTGCATTCTTTTCAGGCAGGTTTACCAGGATGCCTGTACCTGCAGTTGTTTGCAGCAGGTTGTTCTGTTGCAGGTCTGCTTTAACGCCACCGGCTATACGCCAGTTGGCTGCGGGCTGCTGAAATGCAGATAAATCTGTTAATGGCAATTTGTTCTGTGCCATCATCTGTTGACAACTGCCAATACTTAAAATCAATACCAAAGTTCTCCGGTCGTACACACGTAACTGTTTCAACTTTGGACGGAACTTGTTCCATCTAAGCATAGATCTGGATTTTTTTTAAAAAGTTTACATTGATTGCTAAATGCATTTAGCTCTATAGCTAATACATCATTATTTTCTATATAGGCAACCCCAATTGTTAATGAAATTTAAATTCTCAACTATCGCTAAACGTGGGACTGGACTAATTTTGATCACGGGTGCCAAAATAGAAATTAATTACAAGAAAGTAGTCAGTGGGAGCAAAAAAATTACACCAGCGGTAAAAAACCTGGCGGATTTTGTCTTTCTCAGGATTACGCTGATTTTACTGATTTTTACTTTTTGGATTTTTTTTGATTTAATTATTAGGGGAGATATAAGCGGATTTTGTCTTTCTCAGGATTACGCTGATTTTACTGATTTTACTTTTAGATTTTATAAAGGATTAAGGGAGATAAAAGCGAATTTGTCCGCTTATATCTCCCCTAATTATTAAATCTAAAAATCCAAAAGTAAAAATCAGTAAAATCAGCGTAATCCTGAGAAAGACAAAATCCGCGACAATCTACAATACCAATCCGAAAGCCGCCAGTTTTTTTACGGTGCTTTCATAATCTGTATGGCAAACGCCGTTGATACCAAGACCCGCAGCTACATCGATGAACATGGAGCGGTCTTCCACATACACCACTTCCGCAGGTTTAACCTGTGCAATATCGAGTGCTATCTTATAGATATCTGCATCGGGTTTGCGGAAATGTACAAAGCAGGAAGAAATGTAAAAGTCAACAAAACGGCTGATATTAAAATGATGGATCCGGTGTTCATTCAGCTCCCTGCCTTCATTATTAACGATAGCAATTTTCAGTTTGTATTTTTCTTTCAGCTGTGGGATCAGCTCCAGCATCTCCGGGTACGGCGCCGACTGGGCAAACATAAACTCGCGGAAATCCTGGCGGCTAAAGGATCTGTCTTCATAAAACACTACGCGGCTCAGGTATTCGTCCAGCGTGAGTTTACCTTCTTCGTAAGTATCAAAGGTAAGGTGATGCCGTTCTTCCGTTTCCAATGCATCCAGCCCAAAAGTTTGTATAGCCAGTTTACGCGCGGCCCTGTCCCATCCGTTAGTTAATAATACGCCGCCTATGTCGAGGAACAGCGTCGTAATCTTTACATGGTTGTCCATCTGCAGAAAAATTTATTGCTACGCTAATGTAAGGATTTGTGCGGAGGTTGTCTTACTCAGGATTAAACTTATTACATTGATTACGCTGATTTGATCACTTTGGATTTTAAAAGATTTGGGGAGACGCGGATTTTGTCTTTCTCGCTGATTACGCTGATTTTACTGATTTTTACTTTTAGATTTTATAAAGGATTTTAAATAATTGGGGAGATATAAGCGAAAATATCCGCTTTTATCTCCCCAAATCTTTTAAATCAAAAAGTGATCAAATCAGCGTAATCAATGTAATAAGTTTAATCCTGAGTAAGACAACCTATTCTTCTATCTCCCCAAATCTTTTAAAATCCAAAATGATCAAATCAGCGTAATCAATGTAATAAGTTTAATCCTGAGTAAGACAATCTCCGCTTCTATCTTCCCAAAATCTTCTAAAATCCAAAGTGATCAAATCAGCGTAATCAATGTAATAAGTTTAATCCTGAGTAAGACAACCTCCGCGCTGCGTTATTTCTTCTTTTTAACTTTTCTTTCTGTTATATACCCGTTAAAACTGATCGGCGACCTGTCGCTGCTGGTTACCTGGAGCGATGCATAGCCTTCGCCGGAAATGCTCAGGTTCATCGATTGTACTGATCTGTGATCTTTGGGCTTAATGGTAATATTCCAGCCATCCTTTTTGCCGGGAGTGGCGTTATAGTCGAAAGATTTGGTTTTGAAATCCAGTGGCGACCTGGTGGCGCCATAGTCCACCGATGTATAGGCACGGCCAAAATAAGGCAGGTAGCTAATTACGGAGTCGGCCGCTACTATTACGTTGTACTCCGATGTAAGATTACGCATGCGGCCACTCATGGGCAGAGCATTCTGCGCTACAAAAACGTAATTCTGCGAGTCAATCAGGGATTTGATCTTAGCTACTTTATCCGCTTTTTGCTGCGCTTTTGTTTCCTGTGCAAAAAGGCCGGTAGATATAACGGCTCCCATCAGCAGGAGCACCATTGTTTTTAATACAAAGAACCTTTTCATATGGTAAGTTTTTACGTAAGAGGGAATGCTAATATCGTACCATAACAGTAAGGAACTTCGTTTTGTTCATCGCCATTGCGATACAAATTGAGCGTAAAACATTACTTTTAAGGGCCAATGATTAAACCCGGAAACATGCCCAACCCATATGTCTCGTTACTGAAAACCGCCTGGAAATATGCCCGGAAAGAGCGTAAGAAATACCTCCTGGTCTATTTCCTTTTCCTGATGGCCAATGTGATCTTTTCCCTGAACCCGGTGCTGTTCGGCTGGTTTATCGGGAGCATACAACGCGACAGCGCCCATCTGCCCCGGTATACAATGATCTTTGGCGCCTCCTACTTCGGACTTAAATTCCTGGAATGGTGCTTCCATGGCCCCGCCCGCGTAATGGAGCGCCACCTGGCATTTAACCTGAGCCGGAACTTCCTGCAGGAACGCTATCACCAGGCCCTCCATCTTCCCGTAAAATGGCACCAGGATAACCATAGCGGCGCCGTGATCAACCGTATCAGGAAAGCATACGAAGCCCTGAAAGAGTTCTTTGAACGCGGCTTTATGTACCTCCACGCGATCTGTAAACTGCTGTTTTCCATGATCGCCATGCTGTATTTTTCTCCCCTCTATGGAAGTATCGGCATTGCGCTGGGCGTGCTATGTATATGGATTGTGCTGCGGTTCGACCGCCCCTTTATCAGAACACTCAATGAAATAAATGAAGGCGAACACGTAGTATCTGCCACGCTGTTCGACAGCCTTTCCAATATCATGACCGTTATTACCCTGCGGCTGGAAAAGAGCATGGAAAACGGTTTACTGGCAAAGATAAAACGCATATGGCCACCCTTCCGGAAAAACACGGTGATCAACGAATGGAAATGGTTTGTAGCAGAAATGATGATTTCACTTATTTACTGTGTTATTGCTATAGGTTATGTTTTCCAGCATTGGGTACCGGGAGAAATATTCTATGTAGCGGGACTCGTCACCTTGCTGGGCTATGTAAACCAGTTCACCAGCGTGTTCCAGGATGTTGCCTGGCAATATACCGACGTAGTGCAATACAATACCGCGGTGGATACCGCCGGCAATATCAGCGACGCCTATACGCAGCATCACCGGGCAGATGCTGCACCGGAACTGCCGGCCGACTGGCAGCAGATCACCATCAGCTCCCTGAGCTTTTCGCACACGGCTACCTATGAGGATAACGCAGCGCCGCAACGCCTACACGACCTCCACATCCTGGTGGAGAAAGGGAAAAAGATCGCTTTAATTGGGGAAAGCGGCAGTGGAAAAAGTACGCTGCTGGCTATTTTGCGCGGACTCTATGAACCCGAACCCGGCGTGATGATACAGGTAAACGGAGCCGCATTACCGTTGGCTACCGTGAATGAAAGCGTCACCCTGTTCCCGCAGGAACCCGAAATCTTTGAAAATACCATCGAATATAATATTACGCTCGGCCTGCCCTTTCAGCCGGATGAAATCATGGCTGTGTGCAGCAGCGCCCACTTTTCGGAAGTAGTGGAAATGCTGCCACAGGGACTGGCTTCCGATATCCGTGAAAAAGGCGTGAACCTTTCCGGCGGACAAAAACAACGGCTGGCGCTTGCCCGTGGTATCCTCGCAGCGCGCAACAGCCAGGTGATCCTCCTGGATGAACCTACCAGCAGCGTAGATCCCAAAACCGAGGCCATGATCTACGAAAAAATGTTCCAGGCATTCTCCGACAAAGCTATTATTTCAGCCATGCATAGACTCCACCTGCTCCCGCAGTTCGATTATATCTATGTGCTGGACCAGGGCCGCATTGTGTCTGAAGGTACTTTCCATTACCTGCGCGCCAACAGCGCCGCTTTCCAGGAGCTTTGGAGACACCAGGAAAACAAATAACTTTTTTTGCTAATATTGCAGTATCATTACAGTCACGCTTTCATCCTATGTAATGGTTCTCTCCCTGCTGATATTACACTATGAAAACGCTATGCAAAAAATTTCACTGTACGACCTGAAACGTAAGCTAAGAAACAGTCAGGAGCCAGATGAAATGATCACCCTCCTCGGATATAACCTTTCGTTTTTTTCACGGGAGGAACGGTCGCAACTACTATGCGATTTACTGGAATACCAGGAAATATTTTTTGAGGCAGCAGAACTGCTGATTGAAGAAGGCGGGGCCGACATCCATTATAAAAAGGAAGGTATTATTCCAATCATTTTCTGTGCAGTAGGCGCCAATAAGCCGCAGGCTGTACAATACCTGCTGAAAAAAGGCGCCTCCCTTCACATCAGCAACGCCGATTACCTGTTTGCCATTGCCTATATCTTCAAACATCACCGGCTGGCGGCCATCACGGACATACTGCTGATCCTCATCGAGCACAACATCCACTTCAATTTTGTACTGGCCAGTATGGATACCCCTTTGCTGCTGGCTACCCGGCATAATAATAACCGGGAGGTAGTACAGTTTTTATTGTCGGAAGAAGTGAATAAATACGTGTATGACGAAGATGGCTTTACCGCTATCCATTATGTTCCGTTTGCCAAAGCCCCTCACCTGTATAAAGATATGATCACCTGTATGGCGGATATCCAGGTGAAAACGAAGTTTGCCACCAGCATGGAGCCCGTCTTTGAATGCGTGATCAAAGTGAGTGAACACCATACTTTTGAAGAGTTTATTTATGAAGCCCTGAACGCTTTCCTGGAAAACAGGCACCGCATGTACGATGATATCTTTGAAAAATACTATTACCGCCTTCACCTTATAGCAGAACATATTTCCACTATCCGCGCCAACGCCGGCGATAACGTATGACGCATTTTAATTTTGCAACAAAGTTGCAATATCTTATTTTTGTCTTCTTACATGATTATTAAATACCACCATATGCAAACATACGATGTGATCATTGCCGGGGGCAGCTATGCGGGGTTGTCGGCCGCCATGGCCCTGGGCCGCGCACGCCGGCAGGTACTGATAGTAGACAGCGGCAAACCCTGTAACCGGCAAACGCCGCACTCCCACAACTTTCTCACCCAGGACGGCGCTACACCCGCCGCCATAGCGGCTGCGGCCAAAGCCCAGGTATTGCAATACCCAAGCGTACGTTTCCAGGAAGGAACAATAACCGGCGCCACTCCCACCACGGAAGGCTTTACAGTTACCACCGCTGCAGGCGAACAGTTTGCAGCTAAAAGACTTCTGTTTGCTACCGGCGTAAAAGATGAAATGCCCGCTATCAAAGGATTTGCAGAATGCTGGGGGATTTCCGCACTGCATTGCCCCTATTGCCATGGCTATGAAATAAAAGACACCCCCACCGGTATCCTGGCCAATGGCGACGGCGCTTTTGAATACGCTAAAATGATCCGCAACTGGACCAATCAGCTGACTATATTCACCAATGGCCCATCCACACTCACCGCGGAACAACTCGGAAAACTGCAGAAACACCGTATCGCGGTCGATGAAAAAGAAATCACGGAAATCAAACAGGCAGGCGGGCAAATAAGTGAACTCCTTTTTAAAGATGGCAGCACCCAGGCGCTGAACGCTTTATATCACAAACCTGCCTTCCGGCAACACTGCAACGTTCCAGAAGCACTGGGCTGCGAACTTACGCCGGAAGGGTATCTTGTAGTGAACGAATTCCAGGCCAGCACGGTAACAGGCGTATACGCAGCCGGCGATGCCACTAATCCTTTCAGGAGCGTTGCCATATCAGTAGCAGCAGGAACCCTGGCCGGCGCGATGATCAGCCGGGAACTCATTATCAGTGAATTTGAATAAAACAGACCAGTGTGTGAGCAGTCATTTGTACATGTGGAAATAATTCTATATTTTAGAACAAGTGATTATTTTCCATTACCTAAATTAACCAGAATGCTCACAACACTTACTGTCTTAGCCGCCCTATTCTTCCTGGCCCACGTTTATCTCCTGTTTACCTCATTTGGAAAAAAAGGATTTCAAAAACAAAAATATCTATGGTCGCATATTACCCTGTGGATTACAGGAGGCCTGGCCTGCGTTATTGCCGTCCTTTTTGCCGGTAAAAATGTTTCCGGCGTAATCGATGTATTTGATACCCCCGGCAAAGCGTCCCTGCTTATCCTGATAGCACTGGTGTTGTCGGCCACAGCGCACAGCATCGTGAAACTGCTGGTGCTGCCAAAATACCAACGCGCCGTATAATAACGGAACAGATTATACGAAAATCCCCCGGCGGAACAGCCAGGGGATTTTTATATAAATCATACCTGCACGACCATTTATGTTCATTTAACGGTCCGTTTTGTTACATAAAATGTTAAAGGTGGAAAATTTTCTTTCGCCATCAACAATATTCATTATATTTATACCTGTTGATCCTGGTTTCTTATAACCGCCGGCGCTGACTGGCTACCGCAACACCTGCAATACTCCGCAGGTTCTGACAGATGATCACCATCAAAAGAAAAAATTGCGCGTTGAAATCATCTTCATAATTAATTATTTTATTAGCACGAAAAGAGAGACACATTTTTATGAATAAGAAAGATATCTGGAGATATAAATCTTTGGAGCAGTTGGAGAATAAGAGTTGGGCACCGGCCACAGATCAAGATTCGGGAATAGTTCAGAAATGTCTTGCCTTAGTTAAAGTACCAGTAGTAAAATTAGCCGCAAGCGAATTGCGGATCTTAATCGGACAATCCTTTAATCCTTCCTACCTGGTTCCTTTAGCGCTGGAGATATTACAAAACGATGTACTGGTAACCGCCGGTATGTATCCCGGCGACCTGCTGAAAGCTGTACTCGACGTTCCTGCTGCTTTCTGGGAAGAACATCCCGATCTTCACAAAAACCTGCTCGACCTGATGCAGGAACGAAGCGAAGAAATTGAAACAGAAATAGACTTACCTGAATTCTGGCGTAACAACCTGGTCATGTAACCATGGCTGTTTTCACATTCGCTATTCATCAAAATTGAACAACGAAAGCTGTCCTGACGGAGGAAGTTTCTCCTGGTTCATCGGCGCATCATTGAAATTAGACAGGGTAATGCCTAACAGGCGGATTCGCTTATCTTCCGGATAAGTAGCTGCCAGCAATTGCTTTGCCGTGTCTACAATGATATCGTAATCTCCTACCGGAAACGGAAAGGACTGATTCCGCGTGATCTGTTTAAAATCACTGTATTTTATTTTCAGGGTAATAGTGCGGCCTTTCAGGTTATAGCGCTGCAACCGGTCGTATACGGTTTTCCCGATCTTCTCCAGCTCTGCTTCCATATCGGCGATCAAGGTAAGATCATAGGGGAACGTATCCTCTGCGCCAAGCGATTTGGTTTCCCGGTGCGGCTGCACCTCGCGGTCATCTATGCCCCGCACAATCCGGTAGTAAAAGCTGCCCACCTTGCCAAAATGGGTTTTCAGATCCTGCTCCGACAATTTCTTCAGATCAGCCCCGGTAAAGAGTCCCATCCTTTTCATCTTATCTGCCGTCACTTTGCCTACTCCGTGAAATTTCTCTACCACCAGCGTTTCCATAAACGATTCAATAGACGATGGCCCGATAAACGTAAGCCCGTCAGGCTTGTTGAGGTCCGACGCTATTTTAGCCACAAACTTATTGACAGACACGCCCGCCGATGCAGTCAGCTGTAACTCATCCCGGATGGCCTGCTTGATCAGTTTGGCAATTTCAATGGCAGAACCGATACCCTGCTTGTCTTCCGTTACATCCAGGTAAGCTTCATCAAGCGATAAAGGCTCAATCAGATCGGTATACCGGGAAAATATTTCCCGGATATGCCGCGAAGCCTCCTTGTAAGCATCAAACCGGGGGCGGACAAAAATCAACTCAGGACATAACTGCAACGCTCTTTTGGAAGGCATCGCGGAACGTACGCCAAATTTGCGCGCCTCGTAGCTGGCAGTGGCTACTACTCCACCCCGGCCTTCCGGCGAACCGCCCACCGCAATGGCTTTGCCACGGTAGATGGGGTTATCGCGCTGCTCTACAGATGCGTAAAACGCATCCATATCAATATGAATAATTTTTCGTTGTATGCTGTTTGAACGGTTCTCCATTTCTACATCCCGGAAGCAAACATAAAGATATTCAGTATTTAGCTATTCAGGCTCACAAAATGATTTTTTTTACGCCTTCACTGCTAAAACATAATCCCTACCTTCACACCTTAAACTTTTCACCGTGTCCGGCTACGATCAGGAAATTTCGCACGAACATAAAAAATTTGAAAATATCATCTGGGAGGGCAAAACCATCTCGGGCAGGGAGTTCTACGATTGCCATTTTTATAAATGCAGTTTGAAGGAATGCGTTTTTGAAGAATGTACTTTTGATAAATGCACCTTTGAAGAATGCGATTTATCATTGATACAATTCAAACAAACTTCTTTCAACAAAGTGATCCTGCAACATACCAAAGCCATTGGTATTGCCTGGCATAATGCCCGCAACTCACTTACCGTAGAGTTTCACCACAGCCGCCTGAGCTACTGCAGTTTTTCGGGTAAGAACCTGAAAAAAGGAATCTTCCTTCACTGCCAGGCTGACGAAGCCGATTTTTCCGGCTGCAATTTATCGCAGGCGGATTTCCGCGGCACCGATCTGGCGGGAGCCCGCTTTTCCGACACAGACCTCACCCAGGCTAACTTTGTGGGCGCACAACGGTATGCCATTGATGTACACACCAATAAAATTAGAAAGGCGAAGTTCAGTTTGCCGGATGCGTTGTCGCTGCTGGATGGGTTGGGTGTGGAGATCGTGGAATAAGCGGAGGTTGTCTTACTCAGGATTAAACTTATTTCACTGATTACGCTGATTTGATCACTTTGGATTTTTAAAAGATTTTGGGAGATAAAAGCGGGTTTTGTCTTACTCAGGATTAAACTTATTTCACTGATTACGCTGATTTGATCACTTTGGATTTTTATATGATTTTGGGAGATAAAAGCGGATATTTTCGCTGATGTCTCCCCAATCATTTAAAATCCTTTATAAAATCTAAAAGTAAAAATCAGTAAAATCAGCGTAATCAGCGAGAAAGACAAAATCCGCGTCTCCGCTTTTATCTCCCCAAATCATATAAAAATCCAAAGTGATCAAATCAGCGTAATCAATGAAATAAGTTTAATCCTGAGTAAGACAAAACTCGCTTTTATCTCCCCAAATCATATAAAAATCCAAAGTGATCAAATCAGCGTAATCAGTGAAATAAGTTTAATCCTGAGTAAGACAACCTCCGCTGCCAAATATTGTTATAAAAATGGATTTTCTTACTTTGAGAAGAAAACCGGCTGCGTTATGATCAGGAAGAAAGAAGGCTTTCAGGGCCAGCGGATGATCGTGATACCGCGTAATATCCTGAGCAGGAAATGTGCCCGGGAAGCGGTGCTCACACCCTTGCACCTCACCGATATCGGTTATTATCCGAAAGCATTGTTCCACCACCGCAAAAGAGCGCAGGGGGCGGAGCAGCACATCCTGATTTATTGCGTGGAGGGTAAAGGCAGTATCACGCTGAAAAAAGAGGTATATACTATCCAGGCGGGCGATTGCTTCCTGCTGCCCCGCAAATGGGCGCATGAATACAGCGCAGATGAGAGTGATCCCTGGACCATCTACTGGGCGCATTTCCAGGGTACCAGCGCAGATGGGATCGTACAATCGGCGGTCAGGGAATGGAATGGCAACCGGGTATTCCTTCCCCATTCCCCGGAACGGATCCAGCTGTTTGAACAGATCTATCACCAACTGCAGCGGGGTTACCGCGATGAAAACCTGGTGTGGTCCAACATGAATTTCTGGTCGTTCCTGTCGTCCTGCATTTACCCGGATTTCACACAGCCCGGAAAGCCCGCCCAGCAACACGATGCCATTGACCAGTGCATCGATTATATGAATAAACACCTCGATCAGATGCTTACCCTGCAACAGATGGCACAGGCGGTAAACCTCTCCCAATCGCACTTCTCCTATCTCTTTAAAACCAATACGGGCTTCTCTCCCATCGAATACTTCAACCAGCTGAAGGTCCAAAAGGCTTGCCAGTACCTGCTCTTCACCCAATCACGTATCAAGGAAATAGCCGCCCTGCTTGGCATGGAAGATCCTTATTACTTTTCCCGGATGTTTACCAAGGTGATGGGTGTATCACCCAATCAGTACAGGGAAAGGAAGTTCTGACCGTAAGATAATCCATCATAATCAGCATATCATCTAGCCACTATTCGATGGTCCCGGCTTATTTTTACGGACGTCAATGAAAAAAACAATGTTCCATTTCTCCACGTTGAGGATTACAGTGAGCCTCACCATAACAGTGGGGGCAGGCCTGCTGTTTGCCGCCTGCCATACCGATAAAAAAGTAGACTTCAGTACCGAGGTAAAACCAGTGCTTAACAAGCATTGTATCAGTTGCCACGGAGGAGTAAAACAAAATGGCGGATTCAGTGTGCTGTTCCGGGAAGAAGCCCTTGGCATTACCAAATCCGGAAAGCCCGCCATCATTCCCGGTCATCCCGAAAAAAGCGAATTTATCCGCCGCCTTACCTGCAAAGATCCAAAAGAACGGATGCCGCAGAAAGGAGAACCACTCACCAACGCCGAAATAGATATCCTCACCCGCTGGGTGAAACAGGGCGCGGAATGGGGAGAACACTGGGCGTATATATCTCCCAAAAATGTTCCGGTACCTGATATTACTATTACCAACGGCAACGAAATAGACCACTTCATACAGGAAAAACTGAAACAGGAAGGATTGAAGCCCTCCCCGGAAGCAGATAAAATGACCCTGCTCCGCCGCGTAAGCCTCGATCTTACCGGTCTGCCGCCAACACCTGAAATGGCACAGCAGTTTGCCGCCAGCACCGACGAACACGCCTATGAAAAAATAGTGGACAGCCTCCTGCAATCGCCACACTACGGTGAACGCTGGGCAGCCATGTGGCTCGACCTCGCCCGCTACTCCGATACTAAAGGTTACGAAAGGGACGACAGCCGGAAAATATGGCGGTACCGCGACTGGGTGATTGACGCATTTAACAGCGATATGCCGTACGACAGCTTCACCATCGAACAACTGGCCGGCGACCTGCTCCCCGATCCTACCCGCGACCAGCTCATCGCTACGGCATTTAACCGCAATACCATGACCAACGACGAGGGCGGTACCCAGGATGAAGAATTCCGCACCGCCGCCGTAATGGACCGCGTAAGCACCACCATGGATGTATTCCAGGGCGTTACCATCGCCTGCGTGCAATGCCACAGCCACCCTTACGACCCCTTCCGCTTTGAAGACTATTATAAACTGATGGCCTTCCTTAATAATACCCGTGATGAAGATACCCACATGGAACATCCTAAACTTCGTTTGTACGACAGCGTTAGTACGGCAGAAGTAAAAAAGGTAAGCGACTGGGTAGCGCAAAACGGTACCACCCAACAGGCAAAAGATATACAGGAGTTCCTGAAAGTACTGGAACCAAAAGTACACGCCCACGTTGCCGATAACTATATCAACGGCGCCCTGCTGGATACCAAATACATGGGCATCCGGAATAACGGCAGCTGCCGCCTTCCCAAACAGAACCTGGAAGGCAAAACACAACTGCTCATGAACTACTGGACCGGCAGCAAAGGCGGCTCCGTAGAATTCAGACTCGACAGCTTAAATGGCCGCACCATTATCAAACATACACTGGCCCCCACCAACGGGCGGCTCGCCATCAGTATGCCACTGCCACCGGTAACAGGCACACATGATCTTTACCTCATTTTCCGCAACCCTTCCCTCAACCCCGCAGATGCGGTGTGCAGCGTGGAATGGTTCGCCTACCGCGACGACATTCCCGGTAAAGGAAAACCAGGTTATGATCAGATCAACAACACCTGGTTAACACTCATTAACCAAAACCCAGACGACGTACCGGTGATGATAGAAAATCCGCCGGTAATGGCACGCGTCACCAACGTGTTTGAACGCGGCAACTGGATGGTAAAAGGGAAAGCAGTTACACCGGATGTACCACACTCCCTGAACCCATTCCCCGCAAAAGCGCCACGCAACCGGCTGGGTTTCGCCATGTGGCTCACCGATACAAAAAATCCCCTCACGGCCCGCGTAATGGTGAACCGTTTATGGGAACAGATCTTTGGCACCGGCATCGTGGAAACCATAGAAGACTTTGGCACACAGGGTTTCACCCCGTCGCATCCCGAACTGCTCGATTACCTGGCCTACCAGTTTATGCACAAATACAAATGGCATGTAAAACCAATGCTGCGCGAAATCGTATTATCTGCCGCTTATAAACAATCCTCTGCCAGCACACCGGAACTGCAGGAAAAAGATCCGGCTAACCGCCTGCTCGCCAGGGGCCCGCATTTCAGGCTTACAGCAGAAGAAGTAAGAGACCAGGCACTCACCGTGAGCGGCCTCCTCAACCGTCAGCTACACGGCCCCAGCATCATGCCATATCAACCCGATAACATATGGCAATCCGTTTGGAGCGGCGCCTACTGGAAAACTGCCGACGACGGCAACCAGTACCGCCGGGCAGTATATGTTTTCCAAAAACGTACCAGCCCCTATCCGTCCATGCTCTCCTTCGACGGCAGCAGCCGCGAAGTATGCCTGCAACGGCGCATCCGCACCAACACGCCACTACAGGCACTGGTTACCCTCAACGACCCGGTATATGTGGAAACCGCCGCCTCACTGGCCAGGCATATGCTGAAAAATGGCGGCAACGACGCCACTGCGGGTATCCGTTGGGGTTATCAGACCGCTATGTACAAACCATTGCCTGAAAATAAACTGAAAGTATTGCAAACACTGTATAAACAGGCACTCGCGGAATACAAACAAAAACCCGCGGAAGCTGACAAACTGTTGCAACACAAAGATAATACACCACAAAAAGCGGAACTGGCAGCACTCACCGTAGTAGCCAACGCTATTATGAACCTGGATGAATTCCTGACTAAATCCTGATCCGGTATGACTAAGCATGCACGACTGATAAAGGAAGCAAACGATCAAACACTGCGGTATTTCACCCGCCGCCACTTCCTCACGGACTGTGTGAAAGGCCTGGGCGCAGCCGCCTTCAGCTCTTTCCTGGCCAGCTGCGGCAGCAGCACCAAAACCTTGCTGGACCTCGCGGGCAACCCAATGGCGCCCCGTGTACCACAGTTTCCCGCACGGGCAAAAAGCGTGATCTACCTCCACATGGCAGGGGCACCCTCCCAGCTGGAACTGTTCGACTATAAACCGGCCCTGCAAAAATTACATAATCAACTGTGTCCTCCATCCCTGCTGGAAGGTAAAAAGTTTGCCTTCATCCGCGGCGTTCCTAAAATGCTGGGACCACAGGCCGTCTTCTCCCAACACGGGGAATCACGCGCCTGGGTATCCGATCACCTGCCACATTTCGCTACCATGGCAGATGATGTGAGCTTTTTGAAAGCCGTGCAAACAGACCAGTTCAACCACGGCCCCGCTCAACTGCTCATGCAAACCGGCAGCGCGCGGCTGGGACGGCCCAGCATCGGCTCATGGGTGACTTACGGCCTCGGTTCCGAAAACGATAACCTCCCCGGCTTTGTAGTACTTACCTCCGGCGGTAAAACACCCGACGCCGGCAAAAGCGTATGGGGCAGCGGTTTCCTTCCCTCCGTATACCAGGGCGTACAATGCCGCACCAAGGGCGAACCCGTACTGTACCTCACCGATCCGGAAGG
Organism: Chitinophaga sp. ARDCPP14; assembly: GCF_051362515.1. NCBI lineage: Bacteria > Pseudomonadati > Bacteroidota > Chitinophagia > Chitinophagales > Chitinophagaceae > Chitinophaga > Chitinophaga sp. ARDCPP14. The sequence goes on from NZ_JBKIXB010000005.1 coordinate 585,059, forward strand.
CATGAGCCGCGACCTGCGCAAGGAATCTATCAATGCCATCAACGAAATCAACAAACAGGAATACACCACCTTTGGCGACCCGGAAACCCTGTCGCGCATCTCACAGTACGAGCTCGCCTATAAAATGCAGATCTCCGTACCGGAAGTAATGAACATCAACAAGGAACCGGATTATATTCATGAAATGTATGGCACACAGCCAGGCAAGGAATCATTTGCCAACAACTGCCTCCTGGCCCGCAAGCTCGTGGAGAAAGGCGTACGGTTTGTACAGCTGTACGACTGGGGCTGGGATAGTCATGGTACAGATGAAAACCTGGCCATCGACTACGGCTTCCGTAATAAATGCCGCGAAATTGACCGTCCCATTACCGCACTGCTGCAAGACCTGAAACAACGCGGCTTGCTGGATGAAACCCTGGTAGTATGGGGTGGCGAATTTGGCAGAACACCTATGCAGGAAAACAGGGACGGCAAAGACATGCCCTTCCTTGGCCGCGATCACCACGTAGAAGCCTTCACCATGTGGATGGCGGGCGCCGGTATCAAAAAAGGATTTTCCTACGGAGAAACCGATGAAATAGGCTACGCCGCCGTGAAAGGAAAAGTAGCCATCAACGATATTCATGCCACCATCCTGCAACAGCTGGGCTTCGATCATGAAAAGCTCACCTACCAGTTCCAGGGCCGGCCATTCCGCCTTACAGACACCGGCGGAAAAGTAATTACACCCATACTAAGCTAAACCGTACATGAACAGTAACAGGAGAAATTTTATCAAACAATCAGCCATACTGGGTTCCGCATTATGTATCCCTTCCCTGCCGGCATTTGCCACAGGAACAGCCGCCGCCGCAAAAGACGGATACCGCCTTATTGTACTGGCCACCAACTGGGGCTACAACGGCAGCATCAACGACTTTTGCGCACAGGCAAAAAAGGCAGGATACGACGGACTCGAAATATGGTGGCCCAACGAAACTGCCGCCCAACAGGAACTATTTGCCGCAGTGGAACAACACGGACTGGAAGTAGGTTATTTATGCGCGGGTTACGATGGCGACTATACGAAACACGCACAGCAGTTTGAAACCATGCTGAAAGCAGCCACCGGCAATAATAAAATCAAACCGCTGTATATCAACTGCCACTCCGGAAGAGATTATTTTTCCTTTGAACAAAACAGTGCATTAATAGATATGACCAACCGGATATCTAAACAAACAGGCATTCCGGTATACCATGAAACACACCGCTCACGCATGTTGTTTGCCGCACATATTGCCGGTAAATTCATCGATGCAAAACCCGACCTGCGCCTTACCCTCGATATTTCACACTGGTGCAATGTACACGAAACCTTATTGCAGGACCAACAGGCTACAGTAGCCAAAGCATTGGCACGCGCAGGCCATATACACGCCCGCATCGGGCATCCGGAAGGACCGCAGGTGAACGATCCCCGCGCGCCGGAATGGGCCGCCGCGGTGAAAGCACATTTCAGCTGGTGGGATCAGATCGTGCAACGGCACCAGGCCGCCGGGAAACCGCTTACCTTCCTCACGGAGTTTGGTCCGGCCGATTACCTGCCTACCCTGCCCTATACCCGGCAGCCGGTAGCCGATCAATGGGATATTAATGTATTTATGATGAACCAGCTAAAACAACGTTACAGCAAACCATGAGATTATTGATCAGTAGCGGCAGCTGGAGTATGTTTATTGGACGTTCGCATCCTTTACTGGTACACCTGCCTATCGGCATTTTAATTATTGCATTTATATTAACACTGCTGGCGCGCAGGGAAAAGTGGCGGCATGTACAAACAGCCCTGCCGGCAGTATTGCTGGCGGCTGCCTTGTCGGCCATACTCAGCTGCATCACCGGCTACCTCCTGTCTCTCGATGGAGGGTACGAAGAAACACTACTGCAAACGCATAAATATCTCGGTATAGGCGTAGCCGTTATCAGCACCGGGTTGTACCTGCTGGAAAGAAACAAACACCGCTTTCCCCGCCTGCAACTGCCTGCTGCCCTGCTGATGGTATTGCTGCTGGGCGCCGCCGGGCATTACGGCGGTAGTCTTACCCACGGCGATGATTACCTCACCCAGGCCATGCCCGCCCCGTTACAGCGGATCACCGGCATGAACAAAACAGTGACTAACGCTGCCACCTATACGAATATTGGCGATGCCCGTTTGTATGAAGACCTGGTGCGGCCGGTACTCACCAACCGTTGCTATGGCTGTCATAATGAACAGAAGCTGAAAGGCGGTCTGCGGCTGGAATCCATTGCCCTCATCCGTAAAGGCGGAGAGCACGGACCAGTGCTAAAGGACAGTCTCCCGGAAGAAAGCGAATTATTCAAACGGCTGATACTCCCTGAAGAAGACGAACACCGGATGCCGCCAAAAGGCAAACCGTCCGTAACGCCGCAGGAGCTGGAACTGTTGCACTGGTGGATAGCGGAAGGCGCTCCTGCGGGCAAAACAGTAAAAGAGCTGGAAAAAACGTCCCGGATCATGGCGGTGCTGGAAGGAATGCAACCCGCTACCCCACTGGATAAACAGGAATTTGTTCCGGAAGAAAATACCGGTGCTGCCAGTGAACAAAAGATGGCTGCCCTGGAAGCATTAAAAGTAAAAGTAATGCCGGTGGGCGCTGGCAGTCATTACCTCACTGTAGACGCCATCAATGCCGCCGGCTTCAGCAACCGTGATATGCAGTTGTTACTGGGCTTAAAGGAGCAACTGATCTGGCTGGACCTTTCCGGTACGGCCATTACCGACAGCGCATTGGCCGTGCTCGGTCAGCTGAAGAAGCTCACCCGCCTGGATCTGAGGAATACTGCCATTAAAGGTAATGGCTTAAAAGAGCTGGGCAACTGCAGGGAATTGCGGTATCTGAATCTCGCCGGGACGGCGGTAAATGCAGAAGGATTATTATCGCTGCAGCAAAATAAAAAACTGCAACAGTTATATGTATACCAGGCAGGCTTTACACCTGCGGCACTCCGGCAGCTGCAGCAAGCTTTACCCAAACTGAAACTGGATACCGGTGGTTACCGTTTACAACAACTGGCTTCTGACACAGTCATCTATCATAAAATCAGCGGGTAAATTATCGTGCAGGCATACGCGTTATTCGTACTCCTGCGCGGCCTGTGCCAGTCGCAATGCAATTTTTTTAGCCAGGGATTTGGGGGACAGTACCTTTATATGTTCCCCGAATCCCAGGATTTCCCGCTCCAGTTCAAAGTTCAGCACCACGTCGATACTCACGATGGTGGCCTGTTCATCTTCCTTTAATATTTCCTGCGAATGATGCAGCGGCTTTGTAAGCACATAAGGTGCATGCTTGTTATCAATTTGCAGCACTACTTTATGTGCAGGATCTTTTTCCGTTTTGGTAACGCCAATGAGGTTATCATAATATTCATCAAAGGGCATTCCGTCCCAGGCCATAAATTGCTCTTTCGGTAATTCCTGTATGCTGATGATCCTGTCCAGCGCGAGGGTAACCAGCTGCGGGGTGCGTTTATTCCGCGTGATAAGGAACCAGCGGTTACGGTATTCTTTCAGCAGGTAGGGATAACAGACAAACTCCTGCGCTTTGCTGGCTTTAAAAGATTTATATTCTACCAGGAGGGCTTTCTTATGCAGGATTGCCTGGTAAAGCGGGTTGATATGCGATAAGCCCAGCAGCCGATGATTATTTTCCAGCTGGATGCAGTTGAGATGTGCATCGGTAGATTTATACAGGTTGTTTTCCAGCCGGGCAATCATGTCGCTCATATCATCGAAATAACTGAAGCCGTTAAACTGTTTCAGCACCGCTACTATTTCTTTCATTTTATCTACATCTGCATTGTTAATGGGCGCATTGGTAATGCTATAGGCCGCATCACTGTAAGCATAATACTTACGGTCCTTCACAATAATAGGCGCATTATAACCCAGTTTATCGCTGCGCATCAGCTGAATATCCGCCTGTATGGTGCGTTTACTCACCCCGCTGCTGATGCCTTCAAGATCATACAACACCTCCGCTACTTTTTCAATGAGATCTTCCAGCGTCCATTTACGATAGCGGTTACGCAGGCACTCATCAATGGCCTTGTACCGGATCAACGCCAGTTTATTGATGGACATACTAATAATTTGTACAAAGAAACAAAAATACTGCGCATTATACCTGCGTAGTATTTTTTCTTTTTAGAAAGAATGAAATATAAACCACAGATAACCAGATGTTTAAAATAATTTTTAAAGAAATATTTAAGTACGCAGGTATGCTGCGCAGATACATGCGCATCTTTGTGTCATCGGAAGCGGTCAAATAAATGTTACTTCACGAACCTAAAGCACATTTATAATTAACGCAGAAGATGGGAAAGCAGTAGTTCAATGGTTGAACACCGGTCGCTAGTTTTAAAATTACCAGAGGGTCAATTGAAACTTACTTCCAGACTCCAATCCGGAGTTGCTGGTTCGAATCCAGCCTGCTTTACGAATCGAGGTCAATTGTTGCTTACTTCATTTTTGGATAAACAGCAACAAAATTATCTGATTATTAAATACCATTACAATGAACACTTTATTAAGAACAGGATTAACACAACAGGCGATTTACATTCCGCAAACAGTGGTGGAGGAAAACACCTCACAGATCACCCCTGCATCTGGCCTGCTGGTGGCCAATCTCGCTAAACTGGGATTCGGCGTAACGGAAGATCTGCTCCATGCACTGAACCATACCTCACCGGCTTACCAGGCTACGATCCTGGAAACATTCCGGGAAGTGATGGGCGTGAACACCAACTGGACCCCGCTGATAAAAAACTGGCAGGTGCCTACCAATGAATCATTCGTTGATCACCTGGTCACTTATTTCACTAATATATTTAACGGTCCTGGTACTACACTCCAATGCGGCCATATCATTCCTCCCAATACTTTTCCGCTGGAAAGATATAACGGCTGTCCTTACTGCGGTACACCGTTTGAAACCGGCGAACTGGAAAACATGGGCCAGGGAAGCAAGATCCGTGTGCTGAAACGCTGGGATGACCAGCTGGCGGCCAAATACCTGGAGGATCTGCTGACCTCCAAAACCGCACTGGATGCTACCCAGGTGGAAAGCCTGAAGGCATTGATGCATACCTTCCCGCTGCCTGCAGTGAAAATCGGGATGAAAGAAACCGTAATAGCCGTAATAGATGTGCTGATCGAAAAAGATGAAGCGGAACAGGCAGGGAAACTGTTTACTACGCCAACGGATATACTCCGTTACCTGTGGTACAAACATACAGGGTTCCTCCAGCTGATCAAACCCGGTGTGATCATTAAACGGAAAACCAAAAACCAGCGGCAGGTCCGCCCGGATATTTACCCTACGATACAAACGGCATCAACGGCTGCGGCCCTGAAACTGAAATACAGCCGTCAGCAGGGACTGATAGCCGCGCGCTGGCTGAACAACCTGGAAATGGACATAACTACCATGTGCGAAACCATGCACCCGCAACGCGGGATGTGGGTACGCTTCATCCGTGCCCTGCGCCTGGCGGAGTTCAGCAAACGTGAAGGGTTTGGTAAACTGCGTGAACTGATGGACCGGTTCTACCGCCAGGATTATACCATGTGGCAGGAACGGGTGAACTACTACCGTTTGCGCTATGATGAAGCTACCACGCTGCAGCTGCTGAAACAACGTCCGGGTCTTTTTGCCCGCTCGCTGTTTGCCAACATGCTGTGGTTCGGACCGGAAGCGGTAACCGCCGCCTTTGCGGAAATTACGGATAAAGTGCCGGCCCGGCTGTTGCTGACCTTACAGATGTACGCAGGGTATTATTTTGATAAATCCACCACCCGTGCGGTAAAACCACTGGGAGGTATTGGGAAAAGCATCCCTGCCAACCGGCAGCTGAACATCTATGAAGACGAGCAGTTGCAGGAAATGCAACAGGCCGTAACAGACCTTTGCATCCTGGCCATGAAGAAACGCTTTGCCGCAGTGGCCACCACTGCTCAAAGCATCTACATTGCACCGGAGCTGTATAAAATACCGCTGGCTATCGGCGACCGCAGCGAACAGGTACAAGACCTGCCAGGCGCGTTAATGGGTACCCGGTTTAAAGTGGAAAGCGATAAAATCATCCTGTTCATGCAATGGGGTAAAGGATTAGCCGCCCAGCACCTGGATATGGACCTGAGCTGCCGTATTGCCTACGAAAACAACCGTACAGATACCTGCTCCTTCCAATATCTGAAAACAACCGGGTGTATCCATAGCGGGGATATCCGCTCCATTCCGGAAAAAGTGGGTACAGCGGAATACATTGAAATAGACATTCCTGCATTGGCCAAGGCCGGCGCACAGTATGTTACTTTCACCTGCAATGCCTACAGCCAGGGCGCCATCGCCGTGAACCTGGTACTGGGATGGATGAACAGCAAACACCCGATGAAGGTATCCGCGAAAGGGGTAGCCTACGACCCATCCTGCGTGGATCATATGGTGCGCGTTACGGGCGGATTAACCAAAGGACTCGTATTCGGCGTGCTGGACGTGGCCGCACGGGAAATCATCTGGCTGGAAATGGCTTTCGATGGCCAGATGATACAGGACCTCAGCACCGCCAATGTACAGGCTATCCTGAAAAAACTGGACAGCAAACTAAGCATTGGCCAGCTGTTAGCCGCCAAAGCGGAAGCCCAGCAATTACAACTGACCAGCGACACAAACGCCGACGAAGTGTATACCATGCAATGGGCCCTGAATACCGCCGCCGTGACACAATTGCTCATCGATTAATTTGTTTTCCCCCTATAAAACAACAGCAGCCGGGCCAGCCCCGTGCTGCTGTCCGTTATATGTTTTAACACACTTTTTGCATACCCCCACGTCAATTTTCTGAAAATCGTCCTATATTCATTCCATTGTCATACATGGATAGAAAGATTTTACTACTACTGCTACTGGTTACGCCTGCTGTAGGGTATGCCCAGCAGGAAAGCACGGCAGACTCAACAGCCACCATCTCAGCGCCCAAAGGTTTTTTTGATAACATCAAGTATTACCTCCAGCATACCAACGTAGAAAAGAAAAAGAAGAAGGTAGATCTCAGCTTCATCGGCGGCCCCGTATACACCCCCGAAACCAGCTTCGGATTGGCCGTAATGATGGCCGCACAATATAAAACAGATAGAACCGACTCCCTGCTGCCCGTTTCCAACGCCGCCGTGTACGCCTCCGGCGCCCTCACCGGCTTTTATGGAATCGGCATCAGCAACACCACTATATTTCCACACGACCGGTTCCGGCTCGCATTAAAGGCCTCCTTCAGCTCCCGGCCCAATAAATACTGGGGCATCGGCTATGAAGCCGGCAGCCGCAAAGATGACTATACGGAATACGTGCAGCTCACAGAAAAACTCCAGGCCGACTTCAGCATCAACGTGAACGGAAACCTGTTCGTGGGCCTCTGCACACAAATCCAGAACGTACAAACCAAAAAACTGGATACTGCCGGCGGCAAACCCCTGATGGTTCCCGGAAAGGTACTCGGCATCGGGGCCGGCCCGTTTATTGTATACGACACCCGCGACTTTATTCCCAATGCCTACAAAGGCATGTATATACGGTTGGGATACCGTTTCTTCCCCTCGTTCATGGGCAATAAAGCCGTATTTTCGCAACTGGATCTGCAGTTCGACTGGTACAAACAACTATGGAAAGGCGCCGTACTGGCCACCGATCTGTATGCAGAAGAACGCAGTGGCGATGTTCCCTGGAGCCTGCTCGGTGAAGCCGGTGGCTCCAGCCGTCTCCGGGGCTATTATGAAGGCCGGTTCCGCGACAAAAACTACGTGGCCGCACAGGTGGAACTCCGCCAGAAGATCTACAACCGCAGCGGTCTGGCCCTATGGGTAGGTGGCGGCAACGTGTTTCCCCGCTTCAATGAGTTTGAATTCCGCCAGTCACTGGTCAGCTATGGCATCGGTTACCGGTGGGAGTTTAAAAAAAGAGTCAATATCCGGCTGGATTATGGCAGAGGAAAAGATCAGCAGGGTTTTTACTTTGGCATTAACGAGGTTTTCTAGGGAGAAGACAGCTTTTCTGTCTAAACACCATCGCTTCACCGGCCTCAAATCCTTTACAGCAGAAGGTTCCCGGATCAAGTCCACGTCACCTCCACATCACTTCCGTGTTTCCTCCATGAATAAGGCATGCGCCAGGTATGTCCTAAGCCACTGCGAAGCAGGTTTGCCCCCATGGCTACCTGGTAAGAAGCTTACTTATTCCCCTCCATCTGTTTAATAATATTATTCACCTCCGTTTCGGTGGCGCGTAATTTTTGCTGGCAAAATTCAATAAGAATAGCCGCCCGTTTTACCTTTTCTGCCAGCAGATCTACCGAAACAGCTTCATTCTCTATTTCTTCAGCGATCAGCTGCAATTCATTATAGGCAGCTTCATATGTCAGTTCCTGGCTCATGTACAGTATTTTTTTCAGTAATAGTTGCTTCCAGCGATGCATCCTGCAACAGCACCGTGATATGACTTCCCGGCTGGAGGGAGGTTGCATCGGGAAGAATGTGCCCGTCCTGGTATACAATGGCAAAGCCGCGTTTCAGGATACTGGCAGGACTCATCAGTTTGAACAGGGAGTCGTAATGCGCTACCTGCCCCCTTTTGCTTTGAATAAATAACCTGCTGAACGAACGGAAACGACCTACCATATTGCTAAGGTCATTCAGCCGGTTGGAAACAATGATCCGCGGTTTGGATAACACCGCGTTGGATACAGTCATTAGCTCCCGGTGGCGGTTCAGCAATATCGACTTCGAAGTATGCAGCACCACGTTATTACGCGCATGCAACGCTTCTTTATGATTGGCCAGCAGTGTGCGCGACTGGTTAATGATGGCATTGTTGAGATAAGATAATGCCTGGAAATGCGCGGAAAACAACTGCTGCGAACGGATGATAATATTCTGTTGCATATTGACCACCGCTTCTTCAAACAACCGGTTGTGCGCAATGATCAGCTCCGCCGCTTTGGTAGGCGTTTTGGTGGCGGTATGCGCCATCATATCCGTGATGGTTTCATTTTTCTGATGCCCTATCCCGGTGATCACGGGGATAGGGAACTTTGCCACCGCCCTGCCCAGGATAAAAGTATCGAAGATCAGGAAGTCGGTTTGCGCACCGCCCCCACGGATAATTACCACGGCATCGTATGGCACCCCGCGCTGGTAGATGTCTATCAGCCGCTGTTGCACCAGCTCCGCTTTTGTTTCCCCCTGTACTACGGTGAAATAGTTGTCGATTTTAAAGGTATACCCGAAATGGTTATGTTCCAGCGTGTGCCGGAAATCCTGGTACCCGGCGGAGTTGCCGGATGTAATCACCGCCAGCCGCTGGATCACAGCAGGCAACGGCAACTGGTTGTTGCGGGTAATGTAGCGGTCGCCCGACTTACGGATATAATCGGCGCATTCAGTGGTAAGCCGCAACAGGGTTTGTTGCTTCTGCTGCTCCAGCAATCCTACCGTAAAACTGGTATCTATATCCAGCAGCGTAATCTGCAATCCATGCACCTGGTGGTATCCTACAGATACCTTTACCAATACATGAATATCATTCTTAAACTGCTGCCCGGTAACAATTTCAAATTCCTTTACCCGGATAGCGCCATTTCCCCAGGCAACCGCCGAAACTTTGGCCACAATACCACCCGCATGTTCTTCTTTTTCCACCAGGTCGAAATAATGATATCCCTTTTGCTGGTAGTAAGAATGATTGGTGATATCTGCCACTACCCAATAAGTTTGCTCCGCAAACACCTGTTGAAGCGCCTGCTGGATTTTCCCGGTAAGAACGGATAACTTTATGGATGGAGAATCGGTCATGCTAATAGGTAAAGATAAGTAAAACGTTTATTATGAACCCTCTCATGGAATACCGGGGGAAATGTATATATTGCTGTCCATTGAATTATGAAAAGAATGCCGGATCAACCAAAACCGTAACAAACACTTAATAACAGACTTATTCCGATTTATATATTTTTGCGCCATGAGAGAAAATGAGCAGATAAAAGGGCTTTTTGAAAGGGTCTGCTATGACAACAGTATCCAGGCGTACAATGAATTATACATAGCATTATGTGCCCGGCTGATACACTTTTCTGCATCCATTGTTTCATCATTCCATCTGGCAGAAGAAATTGTGTCGGATGTATTTCTTTCATTGTGGCAAAAGCGGAATGATTTGTCGCACGTACAAAACCCGGTGGTATACCTGTATGTAAGCACTAAAAATCTTTCCCTGAACACGCTCCGCCAACAGAAAAGACATCAGCATCATTCACTGGATGCATTGAATACAGACATGCTGGCCATTGCCCCCGATGCAGAGAACGGAATGGTATCCGCCGAAGTATCTCAAAAAATAGAAAGAGCCATCCGCAGCCTGCCGTCCCGCTGCCAGCTGATTTTCCGCTTAATAAAACAAGACCGCCTCAGCTACCGCGAAGTAGCAGAGCTACTGAATATTTCCACTAAGACGGTAGACGCACAACTCACCATCGCCGTTAAAAAAATATCCCAGGCCATCCGCTTCGACCTGTCCGACGAAACCGCCCAAACCTACCTCCGGCTGGACTCATAATTTTTTTTTTGATTTCCTTTAGGGAACTTTCACTGTTTAGTTTGTCCTTCTTATAGATGCAGGAACAAAATTGCCTCCTACACTAAAACAGGCGCCTTTTTGTTCTTCACTGACACTATGGATCAGGAAAAACTTTATGCGTTGCTGGCCCGCGAAATGGCCGGCGAATTAACTGAAAAAGAAGCTGCTGCATTGGAACAATTGCTGCAGCAATACCCGGATGCCAGCTACATCCGGGAAGTGTTTGCGCAAAACTGGGCACCGGCAGGTAAAGTATACACACCAATGCAGGTGCAGCTGCAGCTGGAAAAACACCAGCAACGCCTGCAAAACCTGCCCGACACTACGCCCTATGAGGAAACGCCCGCAGGGGGACGCAGATGGTTGCTGTACAGCGGCATCGCAGCAGGACTTCTCCTGCTCTTCGCCCTGGGCGGATATTGGCGGTACACACAAAAAGCAAAACTGCCACCGGCTTTATCACAGCTGGTGACCGACAAACGCATGCGCTCACAGGTGCTGTTACCCGATGGTAGCAGGGTATGGCTCAATGCCGGCAGTAAACTGGACTATCCCCAACAATTCGCCGCACATCAGCCACGGGAAGTTACCCTGGAAGGAGAAGCCTTTTTCATGGTAACCGCCGATGCGGAACGCCCCTTCCGCGTTCATACAAAAGCCTTTAATGTGAGGGTACTCGGTACTTCCTTTAATGTAAGGGCCTATCCGCAGGAAGACAGTGCAGTAGCATCGCTCGTGCAAGGCTCCGTGGAAGTGGTGCTGAATGATGCTTCCAGCCAGGTAGTATCGCTGAAGCCCAACGAAAAATTAACAGTGCCAGTACACCCGGCAACAGCCGTAACAACAGAAAACACCACCACAGTAAATATCCCTGTCGTCGTATATAAAACAAAACTCACCACATTAAGAGATAGCATCATTCCGGAAACGGCCTGGGTACAAAATAAACTGGCCTTTAAACATATGCAGCTCGACAAAGTAGTATATATGCTGGAGCAGTGGTATGGGGTGGAAATCAACTTTAGTGACAACCGTAAAAAACAACTCTACTTTACTGGTGTTTTCGAATCAGAAAGCCTGGAAGAAGTATTGAATGCCCTGGAAACAACCCTATCGTTTTCATGGCATAAAGATGCAGAAGGCAAAATATGGATTGACTAACATTTCTTTCACCTGTAAAAAAATCAAACTGACAGTCTGAACAACGAGTAATTACTAATTTATCAAGGACCGCTTAAAACCGAAAAAAAACGGGAAATGTTCGCACCATTCCCCGTGTAAATATCGGTTAACAGCTTTGTATTGGGTAAACTTTCCATCAACAAATTAATTAACCAACAAAACAAATGTATGAAAAAAAGTACAGTGGACAATTGGCTTCCGCCCGGCCGGAGGTTGTATAAACTGTTAATTTTTATGAAGCTTTCTATGCTGCTTGTCACCGTTGCCTGTTTACACGTAAGCGCAAAGGTACATTCTCAATCCACCATAACAGTGAAGCTCACGCAGGTGCAGTTGGATAAAGCCCTCACCCTGCTGGAGAAGAACAGCCATTACAGGTTTGTTTATAACGATGATAATCTTCCGTTAAACCATAAAATATCCATCGATGCAAAAGATTGGTCTATCGACAAAGTATTGAACGAAATCCTCAACAATACCTCCCTTCACTTCCGGAAAATGTCCGACAAACTGATCGTGATTGCCCCGGAGGCGGTGGTGAGTAAAGACAACCTGGTAAAAGGACACGTAGTGAATCCTACCGGCGAGGTATTGCCAGGCGTAAGCGTAAGGCTTAAAAACACGTCCATAGGCACTGTTACGGATGTAAAAGGCGACTTTGAATTAAAGGTACCTGAAAATGCCATCCTCGTGCTTACCTACGTAGGCTTTGATCAGCAGGAAGTGTCACTCAGCGGCCGCGAAACCCTTACCATCACCATGGAACCTTCAAAAAATTCTATGGAAGAAGTGATTGTGGTAGGTTATGGTACGCAGAAAAAGCTGAATGTAACCGGCGCCATCGACCAGATCTCCGGTAAACAACTGGCTGCCCGTCCCATTGCCAATGTGATGCAGGGCTTGCAGGGCCTCAGTCCCGGGCTGAATATCAGCTACCCCGGCGGCCGGCCCGGACAAACGCCTACTATCAACATCAGGGGTGTGGCCAGTATCGCTTCTTCTAACGGTAATATTGCTCCGCTTATCGTGATCGATGGTATTGCCGCAGTAATGGACGACCTGTTACGCATCAACCCCGCAGATATCGCGTCCATCTCCGTTCTGCGCGATGCCGCTTCTGCCGCCATTTACGGCGCACGCGCGGCCTACGGCGTTATTCTCATCACCACCAAACAAGGTACCACCGGCGGCAAACAAACCGTCAGCTATAGTAACTACTTCGCCATGTCGCGCCGCACCATTATGCCGGACGCTATCACCGATCCCTATATTTACTCACGCGTATTGGAAACAGCTACCGATAATACGCCGTGGGACTATGTAAATTATTCAGACGAGTATTATAAATGGGCAAAAGAAAGATCCGAAAACCCTTCCCTGCCTGATACCCGCGTTGATCCGAGCGATCCTACCAAATGGGCGTACATGGGCAGCAACAACTGGAATGATTACTTCTTCAGTAAAAATAATTTTTCCCAGTATCACGCTATTTCCCTCAGCGGAAGCGCAGAAACAGCGAAGAAATTACCCATCAGCTACCTGCTCTCTGCCGACTATACCAAAGAAAACGGATTGAATAAACTGGCAAAAGACGACTGGGGACGTTACGGATTACGTGGAAAGATCAGCCTCAAACCTATCAAATGGTTACAGGTAGATAATAATATGAACATCTACCAGACAAAAGCCGACGCGCCAGCCTATAATATTACGGACGTATACTACCTGCAACCCACCCAGGTAGCCGTAAATCCGGACGGCACCTGGGCCAACACCGCCGCAGGAAATTTAGCTGCCAAACTGGTAGACGGAGGGCGCAACACCCAAACCCGTTTTGGTTTCCAGGATATCATCCGCGGCGTGGCTTCTTTCCTTAACAATGAACTCACCATCACCGGCGACGCCAGCATCAAAAGAGAACTCTGGAAATACCACATCGACCAGAAAAAATATAAGATCGGCTACGGACCAGACGATGTCCGCCAGGAAGGTGGTAACGGCGCAGTGACGGAGAATAACGGAACTATCAGTCATGATGTAATAGACCTCTTTGCCAATTACCACAAAACCCTCGGTAAAGTACACAACATCACTTTACTGGCCGGTTATAACCAGGAAAGTTATGAGTGGCAGCTGATCAATGCATCCAAGCAAAACCTGATCTCTTCTTCCCTCCCCTACATCGCGCTTACCAGTGGTGATCCGGCGGTGGGTACGGAATATTATTCGTATGCTATCCGTAGTTTTTTCGGGAGAATTAATTACACTTTTAAAGACCGCTACATCATAGAAGCAAATGGCCGGTACGATGGGTCTTCCCGCTTCCCTTCCAGCAACCGCTGGGGAATGTTCCCTTCTGTATCTGCGGCCTGGATCGCCAGCGAAGAGAGCTTTATGCGGAATACGCTGCCAGTAATTTCCACCCTCAAATTCAGGGGATCCTACGGAAGTTTGGGTAATCAGAGCGTAGCTTATTTTGGCTATCTCCAAACCCTGGGCACCAAAAAATCAGACTACCTGATCGGTGGCAATGCTGGTCAAACTGTGGTTACCGGCGCACCATCACTGCAGGTAGATCCGGCCAACTACACCTGGGAAAAAGTAACCACCACCAACGTGGGTACCGACATGGGCTTTGTGCAGAATAAATTCCAGGCCAGCTTCGACTACTTTATCCGTAACACCACCGGCATGTTGGCCGCAGGGCAGGAATTACCCGCCGTACTGGGTACCCGCGCTCCAAACCAAAACGTGGCCGATTTGTCCACCCGCGGATGGGAACTGAGCCTCGGCTACCGCAACGACTTTAACGTGGCTTCCAAACCACTGGGCTTCGGAATAAAAGTTATTTTATCAGATGATAAAACAAAAATCACCCGTTTTAAGAACGACCAGCAACTGTTTGGCTCCAGGTATTGGGAAGGTCAAACCTATGGCGAAATATGGGGACTTACCAACGATGGCTATTTTAAAAATAAAGATGAGATCAATAAACTGGATCAATCTGCCATCATCCCCTGGGGCGCCCTCGAAATCGTAGAAGGATGGCCTAAGTACAAAGACCTGGACGGTAACGGCAAAATTGAACAGGGCATTTCTGTCAAAGATCCCAAAGACCTGAAAGTGATCGGTAATACCAGCCCGCATTACCGCTTTGGCGTAAACCTCGACATGAACTGGAATGGCATCGATCTTTCGGTTTTCCTCCAGGGCATCGGGAAAATGGACTACTACCCGCATCACTATTTATTCTGGGGCCCGTACCAACAGCCATACGCCAGCATTTACCCCTGGAACCTCGACTACTACCGGGCTACCGCCGACAACGAAGCTACCCGCGCACAGCATAGCGAATCCTATATCAAAGCAGGATTGGCAGATGCCAATACCAATTCGTACTTCCCGGTGTTACAATCGTGGCTCGCAGATAACAATGATAAAAAAGGGCTGGATATTCCGCAATCCAAATACATGCTGAATGCAGCATACCTGCGTATCAAGAATGTCACCCTGGGTTACACCCTGCCTGCATCACTCACCAGGCGTTATCACATCAATCGTTTACGCATCTACGTAACGGGTGAAAACATCTTTGAATTCTCCTCCATCAAAAAATACCTGGATCCGGAATCCATTATTGATGGCTATGGATGGGCATATCCTTACCAGCGCAAATATGCAGTAGGATTAAATCTTGACCTGTAAAACCGGAACGTTAAACATTGTAACATGAAAAAATTTACGAGCTATATAATTATCGGGGTAATGGTGATCAGCGCTTCCTGTAAAAAGGATTTCCTCGATCGCTATCCGCAGGATGCTATTTCTCCTGAACTGTTCTTTAAAACCGAGGAAGACCTCTCCCTCTATGTGAACGGACTTCTTAACCAGGCAGGCACCGATGAATACCTCGGGGACCAGAACAGCGACAACGCCGCTACTACTGCTGCTGTGGAAATAAAAAATATCATGATCGGTTCACCCAGCTCTCAAACCATTACCAGCGGCTGGGAGTGGAACAGGCTCCGTGACGTGAATTACTTCCTCGACAATTACAACAAGGCCGCTGTTACCCAGGACATCAAAGATCATTATGCCGGGCTGGCCAGGTATTACCGCGCCCGGTTTTACTTTAATAAAATCGCCCGCTATTCTGATGTTCCCTGGTATGGCAGGACATTGAATCCCGGCGATGCTGACCTGCTCAAAGCCCGCGATCCCCGCACCATGGTGGTAGACAGTATGATGGCCGACCTCGTGTTTGCCACTACACATATCCGCGCCAGCGTACCTGCCGGCACACCCGGACTGTGGGCCGCTAAAATGCTCTACGCCCGTATTGCCCTGTTTGAAGGTACCTACCGTAAATATCACCCGGAACTGAACCTCGCAGGCACCGCCGCACGCTTCCTCGACAGCGCACGGGTACAGGCACAGGATATTATCAACTCCGGCAACTTTACCATTTACAACACCGGTAAACCCGACCAGGATTATGCCGCCCTGTTTTCCAGCCAGGATCTCCTGCTTAACAAGGAAGTAATCCTCACCAATATTTACGATTTGAACAAAGGACGTGGCGGCAATATCAACGGGAACGTTTTCGGGGATTATGAACAATCCGTTTCCCGCGACCTGGTACAAACCTACCTGATGAAAGATGGTAAACGCTTCACCGATATCCCTGGTTATGATAAGCTAACCTTTGTAGCCGAATTCCAGAACCGCGACCCGCGTATGCGCCAAACCCTTGCAGGACCGGGCTTCGCCCGCGTCAGCGATACCAGGCCGTATATTCAGCGGCTGAATAAAAACTTCACCGGCTACCACCAGTTGAAGGGATATATTAACAGCAACGACAATGTGATTGCCAATAGCGTGGACTTTCCCGTGTACCGCTACGCCGAAGCCCTGCTTACCCTTGCAGAAGCCAAAGCGGAACTGAATACGCTCACACAAACCGACCTCGATCAGTCGGTAAACCTGCTGCGCGCCCGCGCTGGTATGCCTGCACTGAACCTGGCCGCCAGCAATGCAGCCCCCGATCCCGTACAGGCCGCAAAATACCCGGATGTAACCGGCGCCATGAAAGGTGTGCTGCTGGAAATACGCCGCGAAAAAAGGATCGAGTTCGCCATGGAAGGTTACCGCTATGACGACCTTATGAGATGGCATGCCGGTAAACTGCTGGAGAAAATCCCGGAAGGCATGTACTTCCCCGGCTTAGGTAAATTTGATCTTACCGGCGATGGCGTGGAAGATATTATCCTGATAGATAAAGGCACAGATATTCCTGCAGAAGATAAAAAAGAAAAGAATTCCCTCGGTATCACGCTGGTTTACTATAAAGCCGGCAGCATCGGGGAAAACGTAACCGTATACCTGAAAAATGGCGTTGCAGGCGGCACGCTGGCAACGGAAACCAACCTGCGCAAGTTCACGGAGCCCAAGTATTACTACCGCCCGGTACCCTATACGCAGGTAGCGCTGAATCTTGCACTGAAACAGATTTTCGACTGGCAATAAACATGAATATGAACAGAAGAGATATCCTCAAACACACCGGGCTCATGGCAGCCGGCACCCTGCTGGGACCGGCCGCGGTAAAGGCGGCGGCAAGCGGCAAATGTACACCGGTACTCACCGTGGCGCATATAACGGATGTGCATATACGTGAAGACCTCAACGCACCCGCAAGATTTAAAAAATGCCTGGAGGAAATAAAAACCAAAAAGGTGGACTTCTTTCTCAATGGCGGCGACTCTATCTTCGACGCCTCCTACGATACCGTAAAAAGGGAAAGGGTTACACAACTCTGGCAGATCTGGGATGAATGCATCAGCACTCTGAAATCATATGATCTCTACAGCTGTATCGGCAATCATGATACCTGGTGGAAGGCGCCCTCCAAAGACGACAGCATGTATGGCAAAGACTATGTAGTAAAGCGGCTCAACATTCCGCACCGCTATTACAGCTTCACCCGCAAAGGATGGCACTTCATTATCCTGGATGGCAACAATGAAAAAATATCACTGGACGAAGAACAGTACCAGTGGCTGGAGCAGGACCTGCAAAAGCTGCCTGCCGGAACGCCCACGCTGCTGATGTCGCACTACCCGATCCTTGGAATTACCCCCATCCTGGTAGGTGGCGGCCACTCCGATCATCAGCGGTTGAAAGCGCTCTTTTTCAAACACCGCGATAAAGTAAAGGTATGCCTCAGCGGGCATAATCATCTTTCCGACAACGCAGTGTACAATGGCGTACGCTATTGCTGCAATGGCGCCATGAGCGGGTTTTGGTGGGAAAAAGGCGATAAGGAATCTGCCGGCGAAGGTTATTACTTTGAAACGCCTCCCGGTTACGCTATCCTGAAATTATATGCAGATGGTGAAGTGGAAAATGAATATTTCCCACATACCTGACCAGGTTAAATAAGTGTATGCCTGTTTACAATCTTTGTAAACAGGCATATTTTTTTAGCGGAACTGCGCCAGCTCCCCGGCATCGAACACCCATTCCGGTGTCAGCAGTTTTCCTGTAAATCCGGCCGGGTACCAGGGCGTGGCGCCACCCGGATTTTTCAATACATGGATGTTCTGCGCAGGCATGTAACTCTGCGCCAGCAGGAAAATTCTTTCACCGGCGGCATTTTCCGCCACATCCATTACAATCACCGCATGACCAGGGGAACCACCTTTAATAAACACATTCCCAGGCAGTATTTTACGTGTATCCTTTACCGGTAGTAGTTCCTTGCTGAGTGATAAGGTACCAGCCCAGGAGAATACGGTTTCGAGGTAGTTGCTGAAACAGGCCGGCCCGCTGCATGCCGCAGCCTTTCTTACTTTCACCAGGCGGTTTTGTTTTAATACAAACCGGTCGCCTTGCATCCAGCTATTGTAATCCATCAGCGTGCCATCGGTGGCATGAAAAGCAATCTTTCCCAACTGTTTGGTGTGATACAGGTATTCCGCGTACAGGCGGATCACGGCATCCGCGCATTGCTGCAGGTCTTTGTTGCCGGTAGAAATATCCAGTACGGCATACTGTGCCTGTTGATTACCCTTTAAATGCCCGTTATAAAGATATACTTTGTTATCCTGCTTCAGGGGCATGGACCGCAGCCAGGCGCCAAAACTGCCGGCCGGTTGCGGCACGCGTGTAAATCCCGCCGGAA
The DNA here is from genome assembly GCF_051362515.1 of Chitinophaga sp. ARDCPP14. Classification (NCBI taxonomy): domain Bacteria; kingdom Pseudomonadati; phylum Bacteroidota; class Chitinophagia; order Chitinophagales; family Chitinophagaceae; genus Chitinophaga; species Chitinophaga sp. ARDCPP14. The sequence goes on from NZ_JBKIXB010000005.1 coordinate 604,124, forward strand.
GCGGCAGACCGCCTACAGACGCAGGAGGCATTGCTCCATTTGAAAACAGCAGATTAAGGATAGTTGCCGCTGGTACGGACAATGCGCTTGCCAACGGCCAGGCATATACGAAAGTGGCGGGTAAAGTAAGGATGACTATCAGTAATGTGGTAAAACTCCGGGCGCTGATCATAACAATGAATTTCAGGAAAGATGCCGGTACCTGATTTTTCCATAAAATTATTTTCTCAGCGCCGGCGTGAGTATCCGGTGGATAGTAGGTGTTTTTAATTCTTTCCCGATAAATACCAGTGTGGAAGATGGAGTGGCAGTACCCCACTCTCCTGCCGGTTGTATGTGCAGGTACTTCCCGGTAGATTGTACCAGCATTTTTTCAGGCGTGTCCTTTACCCGGATATACCCTTTGATACGGTATAGCTGGTCCGGGTAAGCATTGAAATGAAAATCCAGTACAAATACCAGCATGTTCAGATCAAAGGCTTCCGGCGATTCAAACAATACCGTGTTCACTTTATGCGGATGCTTCACCGGCGCAACAGCCGAAACAGCGGCGCCTACCGGCTTCTCCGGGAATTGCAATTCCTTCAGGGCAACAGACCCATCTTCTGAAGTGGTGATAAACGCCAGCGGGTTCATTTGCTCCAGCTGTTGGGAAAGATAAATCAGTTGCGGTAGCGCCAGCTGCTTTATTTTATTGATGATGATTACGTCTGCACAGGAAAGTTGTTTACCGGCTTCCGGCACCTGTTGCAATCTTTCAAAAATATTTTCCGCATCCACCACACAAACGGTGCTCGCAAGCGCGTAATGCCGCTGCACGTCGGGCATGTGGAACATACCAATGATGTTGCCTGCATCGGCAATACCGGTGGTTTCAATAAATACATGATCCGGCCGCTCTTCTTTTTGCAGGATGTTTCCCAACACCTCCAGCAGATCGTTATCCAATGAGCAGCAAATGCAGCCGCTGGTGAGTTCATACAGCTGGTCTATTTTTTCGGTGATCAGGCCGGCGTCTATATTCACCTTTCCAAACTCATTTTCGATCACAATATTATTATGCCCAATGAACTGCCGCAATAAACTGTTCAGCACAGTGGTTTTGCCCGCTCCGAGGAACCCGGTCAATATATACACCTTGATACGCTCATCCCTATCCATATCTCTGCTTATAAAAAATTAAAAAATAAATACCTAACACAATCAATGGGAGGCTTAATAACTGTCCCATATCCAGCAGGCGGCCGGCTTCAAAAGCCACCTGGTTTTCTTTCATAAATTCGATCAGGAAGCGGGCGCTGAATACACCCGTCAGCAGCCAGCCAAACAGTTTACCAGGCTCCGGGCGATTCCGGTACAAAAACCACAGCCATCCAAAAATGAGCAGATATGCCAGCGCCTCGTACAGTTGGGCAGGATGCCGCGGTATATCATCTACCCTGGTAAATACCACGGCCCATGGCAGCGTGGCCGGCGTACCGATAATTTCGGAATTAAAGAAGTTGCCAGTCCTGATAAACGCGCCTGCCAGCGGCACTACCAGCGCCAGGTGATCCAGCAGCCACATAAGCGGCACCCGGAAACGGTAACTGAAAAGTATGGAAGCCAATACAATCCCGATGGCCGCGCCGTGACTGGCCAGTCCCTGGTAGCCCGTAAAAGTAAACTGGCCACCCGAAAAGGTAAATGGCAGGATGATCTCCCAAAGATGTTCCCGGTAGTATGCCCAGTCGTAGAACAAACAATGGCCGAGGCGCGCCCCCACCAACGTACCGGTGATGATATATACCAGCAGCCGGTTCAGCATTTCGGGCGACTGCCGTTCCCGCCGGAATACATACAGCAATATCATATACGAGGCCACAAAAGCCAGCATAAAGCCCAAACTGTAGTACCGCAGCGCAAAACCGCCGATACGGAAAATTTCAGGGGAAACACCCCAGCGTAAAAAGAGCATCAGGATCAGGTTCGTTATGTCCTGCAAACATAATAAAACAAATATAACAAATAAAATAATTTGCAACAATGTTGCATATCAAAATACCCATCTCAGCAAATCTCGACTTGAAATTTTACCTTTGCCCACATGTCGCTATTTATTACATCATTGAATTCGGGAAGCAACGGAAACTGTTATTACATCGGGAACGACAGTGAAGCCGTGCTGGTAGACGCAGGGATTTCGTGCAGGGAAACCGAAAAACGGATGGCCCGCCTGGGACTTACCATGAGCAAGGTAAAAGCGATATTTATTTCACACGAACACATCGACCATATCCGGGGCGTAACTGTGCTGGCAAAAAAGTACCGCCTGCCGGTATATATTACCAACATGACAATGATACATGGCGGCCTCACCCTGGAAGAACAGCTGGTGATGTCGTTTAACCCTTACGAACCGGTACAGATTGGTACCCTGTCGGTAACCGCTTTCCCTAAACATCACGACGCTTCCGAGCCCCATAGTTTTATTGTAGCCGGCAACGCGGTAACCATCGGGATCTTTACCGATATCGGCGCTCCCTGCGAGCATGTGATCCGCCATTTTCAACAATGTCATGCCGCTTTCCTGGAAGCGAACTACGACGAAGAGATGCTGGACAAAGGCAGATATCCTTATTACCTGAAAAAGCGTATCCGGGGCGGGAAAGGACATTTATCCAATAAACAGGCCCTGGAAATATTTACTACCTACCGGCCACCTTTTATGAGTCATCTCCTGCTGGCCCATCTTTCCAGGGATAATAACAGTCCTGCGCTGGTACAGGAACTTTTTGACCAGCACGCTAACGGCACGCAGATCGTGGTAGCTTCCCGTTTTGAGGAAACGGCCGTGTACCACATTTCCGTCCGCAATACCTGCGAAGTTCTGCCACAGAATGATTAAACGCTTCTACACTTCTTTTTTTACTTTATAAAAGCACTTTACCGCTTCTCCCTTGCCAGTAGCATCATTCCACTGCCGGCCGGTACTGGTATGCTTTATGGTGGATACCTGGTACATCTAAAAAAAATTACCATGGAAACTATCACACCAACTGCCACTAACGAGGTATTGAACGACCTGATTGCCATCAACAACGATCGCATTGCAGGTTATGAAAAAGCGCTGAAGGAACTGGAAGAAGGTAATGCCGATCTGAGACCTCTTTTTACCGATATGATTGCGGAAAGTCACCAGCTCAGAAATGCACTCGGTAATGAAGTACAGGCCAACGGCGGAACAATGGACTCCGGTACCACAGCCAGCGGCAAACTTTATCGTGCCTGGATGGATGTAAAAGCAGTATTCACCGGCCATGACCGTAAAACAGTGCTCTCCAACTGCGAAGCCGGGGAAGACGCTGCACAACGGGCCTATAAAGATGCGATAGAACATGAAACGCTGCCCGCTTACATCAAGGAACTCCTGACACAACAAAAAGCAGAGCTGAGACGCTCGCACGACCAGATAAAAGCATTACGGGACCAGGCTAAGTAAGACAACTAGTATATCATCAACCTGCAGCAGGGGACGTATCCCTGCTGCTTTTTTTTGGGAAGAAAAATAACGGTGAATCATTATCTTGCAGGCAAACAATGCCGCTATGGATCATGTATTGCCCGCCTGGTATGACCGGCTCATGAAAAAATACCCCGTAGTAACCCGGGCAGAGTGGCAGTTGCTGGATAACATTGCCACCGTAAAGCACATAAAAAAAGGAGACGTCTTCCTGAGATACGGCAAAGTAGCCCGCTACTCCGCCTTTGTTATATCCGGCATGTTCAAATTCGCTATCCTGGATGAAGAAGGAAATGAGAAGATCGTAAAATTCGGCTTTGCAGATGATTTTCTCGCCAACTGTGAAAGCTATAATAGAAAAGCGCCTTCCGCTATCAGCATTATTGCCGTGGAAGACGCCGTAATTTTGAGAATAAATATCAAAAAGCTGCAGCCCCTGTACGACCTGCACATGAACCTGCTGCATGTAAACCTGCAGCTGTACCAGGAACTGCTGGAACAGCAGTCCGAACACCAGTACATCCTTTCTTTAAAAAGTCCGCTGCAGCGTTACCGGTTCCTGCTGGAACGGCGCCCCGCCATCATACAAAAAGTATCACTCACCAATATTGCACGGTACCTGTATATCAGCCGGGAAGCGCTGAGCAGGGCACGGTTGTTCCTCCTGGACCGGACCCGTAATTTTTGTGACTGAGATCACGGCCGCCCAATTTTTCCCGTAATAGTTTTGTATCAAAAAAGATATGAAACAAAGCATGATCTTATTGCACGGACTTTTCGGCGGACTTAGTAACTGGGAAGGCGTTGTTACACATTTTCAGCCGCATTACGATATACACATCCCACCTCTTCCGATTTACAGTGCGCATACCGGCGACCAGCTGGGATACCTCGTCGATTTTCTTGATCAATACATCCGGGAGGCCGGGCTCCAAAACGTAATCCTGGTGGGCAATTCATTAGGAGGGCATGTAGCCATCCTATACACACACCGCTTTCCTGAACGGGTAGCCAGGTTAATCCTCACGGGCAGCTCCGGTTTGTATGAAAATACCAGCATGGGTAGTTATCCTAAGCGGGGCAATTATGCATATATAAAAGAACGGGTGGCCTACACTTTTTACGATCCTGCAGTTGCTACCGATGCATTGGTGGCAGAAGTATTTCAAACTACTACTGATGCACAGAAATGCATCTGCATTGTAAGGATGGCGAAATCTGCCAACCGTAATTATGTAGCGGCGATACTACCGGAAATTCCTGTGCAAACATTATTGATCTGGGGAACGGAAGATAAAATTACTCCGCCGGAAGTAGCCCTGGAATTCAGACGTTACCTGCCGCATGCCACCCTGGTGATGATAGACAGGTGTGGTCATGCGCCCATGATGGAGCGACCGGCGGAGTTTAATAAAATACTGGGAACGTTTCTTACTAAAGGTTAATGCTTACGTAATAATAATTTGCGGTAGGCCAGCCAGCCCAATGCACCTGCCAGCAGGAAAGGCCATAACTGTATAAAGAAAAGCAGGATGTTGCGGAAAATTTCAGCGCCATTGCGCAGGGCCACCAACAGCTCTGTGCCAAAGCCGGCGCGGATTACACGGTCCGGATTGATGACCACTTGCTCATCGGTTACCTGTGGCTGGAACAATTGCACCGTGAAAGTAGAATAAGCCACATCATCGAGGATTACGAGGTTATCCATCTGCCGGTCGATGGCAGCAGCGGCTTTCTGGTCTTTGTACTCCACCACATCCAGCGTGGTTCCTTTCTTTGCAGGTGTAACCTTACTGAGCTGCGCTTCCTGTGTTTCCTGGCGCTCATTCTTCAACGCATTGGCCAGGTACTTCAGGGTCATATCCTGGTCTTTCACCACGCGGTGATCAATAAACCCTGCGGTGGCAGTGAGTGAATACACTACTGAGTCGAGGTGTTCCACTGGTACCTTCAGTGTGAGGTTGGCAGTGGGCGTGTACAGCTGAACACTCTTCACCGAGTCGGTGGAATAAGGCACGCTGAAATGTTGTACGGATTCATTCTGCAGGTTGCTTTCCACTACAATTCCGCCCAGGCGCGTTACCAGTTGCTCCATACGGGAGGTAGCCTGGAACACGTCACTGACGCGGCACCGCACATCGGCGGACTTTACTCTTTTGCGGGAAGCGGAATTCAATTTTGTGATGTCGTTGGAGAAAGACGTAGAATCAGCAGTAGCTGCATAGTCTCTCATTTCTTTGTTCATACCTCCCTGGCAGGCACACAGAGCCAGCAGGGGTATACCCAGGTAATAGAGTGAAAAGCGCATAACAGGAGAATTTAACCTTTATACAACAGACGCAGAAAAGGTAACCTTTCAGAAATGTTAAAGTGGTTGTGACGGATTACATGATAACCTGATTTAGTATCTTTAGGTAAGATATAAAATACCATGCCCGTACTTCCTCAGAAATATCAGACCAGGAAAGCAGCAATTACTGCTGACTTTATTGCTGCGGTGAATGAACACATCGACCAGGTGATGGATGGCCGCATAGACCAGATGTATCATATCAAGGATTTTGCGCGCCAGTTGTATATTCACCCGGTGCATCTCAGCAATACTATTAAGTTACACACCGGTCATGCACCGTGCTACTTTTTTGAAATGAGATTAATGGAAGAAGCCAGGAAGATGCTACAGAATCCATCGCTCACGGTGACGGAAATTGCCACCAAGCTAACATTCGACAACTCCAATTTTACTAAATTTTTCAAACGGTTTGAAGGCGTTACGCCGTCCCAATATCGGCTGCAGCATGCGGCTGCCTCAGAGGTAGCGTTGCAGGTAAATGGGCTTTAAGAAGTAATAATTATTCAGGGGCTTGTTATCGAACAGGTCGCCATCGTCAAAATAAAACCCGTTAGTGAACTCTGTTTTGGAGTTGAGTTGTATTTTACCGGTGTTGTGCTCTACTATAAAATACACGGGGATGATCACATGATACTTACCACTTTTCCCGGTAAATTTATTCCATTTAATATCCAGTTCTTCCAGCCTGAAAAGGCGTGGTTTCAGGTTTCCGGCTACATTGGTGGAGCAATCCAGCTTGGTGATCACACCATGATCCACTTCTGCTTTCAATGAAAAAGCGAGGCTGGTAGCACCTCCCTTCATGGGCACGAGGGCTGAATCCATAAACCGGCTTAGCTGCTGATAAGTGTCGTTGAAAGAAGGGGTTTGGGCTTTGGAGCTGATACCGGAAAAAAGAATACCTATGTGGAGGAAAATGATATAGAAACAGTTAAATCTCATAATATCAGTTTTTCATCTGGAATAACGTTCACGCCTATCCTGTTTTTACTGCATAGTTAAGTTACGATTTCTTCCGGCTAAAAAGATCGCAGGCGTAGAAAAAATTCAATATAATTGAAAGGCACGAGGTTGCATATGGCAGGTAAATATTATTTAAGAGCTGTTGCCTTTCTCCCGGCGGAGCTGAAGGAGAAAGACAACAACAGAGATGTTTACACACTGGCCGGCTGCGGTATTGCCGCCTTCAGCTTTTTACGGTGCAGGTAATGCGCGATCCCTATCTCCAGGCAGGGTATGGCGAGGATGAGCAGGAAAGTGATCAATACACCTTTTTGTAATCCTTTCAGGAAATGATCTACCTGGATAAGGGCAATATTGATAAACAGGCCCCCGTTGATGATGGCAGTAATTTTTGTTTCCATAAGATCCGCACTGACGCCCTCTTCGAGTCCTATTTTTTCCGAGAGCATTTTGCGGATGTATTTTTTCATGGTGTAGGCAATGCCCGCACCTTTGGTGGTGCGCAGCATAAAGGCAGCCAGTTTGCCCTGTACGCCTTCTTTGGCGGCTTGCTGCTCCAGCGTAGTGCCGTATACGTTATAGATCAGGGTGCCGGCGGTGTCAATCAGCTGGTTGGTGGTGAGCTTTGATAGATCAGCGGGGCTCCCGTCCGGATTGCGGAACAGGGATTGTATGGCTGCGGATGCCTGTTCATCAAATACTGCCGGTACATGCTTTGAATATACGCCGGCATGCATTTTTACATCTTTACGAAGACTATTAAAAAAGCCCCATTTAAAAGCAAAGAACCCTGCCAGCAGCGGCAGCACAAAAAACCAGCAATAAGCAATAATGCGGAGCGCTTTATTGGAACGTGGCACCAGTATAAATTTCCGCAGTACAATCACCAGTACTACAGCGATAATAAAGGCAGTGAGGCCGGCCAAAAAGGCTCCCCACATAAATTTTCCGGGGTTGGTAAATTCTCCGATGAGGTTAAAGTAGTTAACAACAGATTTCATGGGGTTAATTTTTATCAGAATTTAATAGTCTTCCCTGTACGGACCGACTCGCGGGCAGCTGCCAGGATGCGCACCACCATTACATTATTGGCTGGTGCATACAATCCGTCTGCCGGCATGGTTACTTTACCATTCAGCACGTCTATCAGGTAGTTGAACGGATCCTCATACACTGGTATATCCGTTGCCGTTATACGGCGCGTGATGGCGGGCGACCGTTCACTATTGCGTTGAATAAGGGTATTCTTATCGGCGGCAATGAGATAGCCTTTGTCGCCATACACTTCCATATCCTTCCGGCTGAAGCTCCAGTTCCACGACGCCTGGATGGTACACTGCGTATCGCCATAGTCCACCAGGATAGTGGCATCATCTTCCACTTTGGGATACACCTGTGGTTTAAAGTGACGCGCCACCGCGGTAACGGATACGGGCAAACGATTTTTCATGAGATGGGTCATGAGGTTGGCGCCGTAACAGCCGAAGTCCATGAGTGCCCCGCCGCCGTTCAGCACCGGGTCGGTGAGCCAGTTTAGGAATTCCGGGCCGCAGCCAATTTCTTTAGGTCCCTGGTGGCCGTCATTTACCGTCACCTTTCTCACTTTGCCGGCGTAGCTGCTATCTTCCAGCAACTGGAAGGTTTTGGCTACGGACGGATACCAGCTCGTTTCATAATCGGTGAGCAGCTGTACCTTGTACCGGCGGGCCAGCGAGTCCATATACACCGCGTCGGCCACAGTAGTAGCCAACGGTTTTTCCACCATAATATGAATATGCCGGGGTGCGGCGGCCTCCACCACTTCCCGGTGGGCCTTGATGGAGCCAAATGCCAGCACTGCAGCGGGTTTCACCGCATCCAGCATTTTACCGAGATCCGTATAAAAGATATTTTCAGGAAGATGATATTGCCTGGCCCTCAATTTAGCGACGGCCGTATCAGGCTCATAGATGCCAGCAATCTGGATGTCCCCTTTGTCAGGGCGACCAAGAATAAAAGCCGCATGCCCATGTGATACACCGGCAACGGCTACACGCAGTGGCTGGGCTATGATGCAGCCAAACACATGCATCAGCAGGAAAGTAAAAATAACAGAACGCATCCCTAAATCTAGGAAATATGTGCAGCTTTTAATAATAGAATAGATAAACGGTCAATGACCATCAAAAATTACAGGCTCACTGCTATTTTAATGACTACCTTTTTTACCGGTATAGGCGTGCTTACCTTGATGTTGGGCATGTGCAGGTCCGTAGGAAAGAAAATGGCAAACATGCCCTTTTCCAACCGGGAGAAAAACATCGGATGCTCTGCAAACAACTGGTAGTCCGCAGTTTCATCATATGCTTTGGAAGGCGCCTGTTCACGCAGGAAGTCGTGGCCAATCAGTTCAGAACCTGACACCATATACTGGATATCGATGTACTTCTTATGCGCTTCCATTTGCTCCGTGGAAGCGTCTACGGTATCATATTCATTGACAATAGCGAAGATATTGCTTCCATCGATTTCGTACTTCCCCTTTTCCAGGCCGGCCAGGTCTGTTTGTGCCAGGTACTCAAAAGCCTTGATAAATTTAACTCCCAGGCGATAGTAAAGATGGGCATTCTGCAGTGTATCCAGTATCATGTTTTGTAAAAAGGTGTTAATAAGGCGGCAAGATACTTTTTTTTCTATATACCAAACCTTCCGGCGCTCATCTACTTCTTTAACAGGTGAGGCTGAACAGCTTTCTCCCAGATGGCGTATCCCTTTTTATTCATGTGCAGCATATCATTGAGAAACAGCTCCTCGCGCGACTTCCCCGTTTTGTCGAGCATCAGCGAAAAGATATCGACGTATACGATATGTTTTTCTTTGGAGATGTAATCTTTGATCAGTGCATTCGACTGCTTCACTTTCTCCACGTACTTCACCCGGGAAGGACTGGGTTTCATAGAAATATACAACAGCGGTGTTTCCGGCAGTTTACTTCTGATAGTTGTATACAGCACTTTAAATCTTTGCAGCAGGGAATCTGCGGTGGCTTTCTCATCCACTATATCATTTTCTCCTACGTAGATCACTACCTGGCGGGGATGATAGGGAAAGATAATATCGTTGGCAAAATAGGTGATGTCGTTGGTAATGGCGCCGCCCACTCCCCTGTTCAGCACTACATAGCTGCTGAAATTCCTTTCCAGGTCGTCCCATTTCCTGATGGAAGAACTGCCCACAAACAGGATCGGATGTTCCGGAGGCGCATACATCTTATCAAATTCCTTGATGGTATTAACATCCTTCGCAAAACGCATGGGTGATTGGGCAAACAGGGATCCGGTTACGTGGAGCAATGTAAAACTCAACAGGAACAAATATCTTTTCATAACGATTTAATTTTTCAGCGAGCTTTAAGATAAACGAAAAATATTTAATTTAGAACAAACTATTACATGAATACCCATCCTGTCAACTTAGCCGTACGTTTTCTGCTGGAAATTTTAATGCTGGTGATATTGGGTTACTGGGGCTGGCGCCTGGTTAACGGATGGTGGTCTTATGTACTGGTGGTGGCGTTTCCGCTCACTGCTGCAGTGCTGTGGGGCGTATTCCGCATCCCCAACGATCCAAAGGCAGCGCCGGTAGCTATTCCCGGTGTAGCGCGACTGCTACTTGAACTTTTCCTGTTCGGATTGGCGGCGTGGGCATTACACTCATTGGGTTATCTGCGCGAAAGCATTGCACTGGCAGTAGTGGTGATTATACACTACGCCGTATCCTGGGACAGGACCTGGGTGATGCTGCAAAACAAACCCTACAACGGGTTTGCTGGCAAGAAGATCATGGGAATAAAACCTTAGATATACCAAACGGTTTCGGGCGCTACGCTTATATTCACCGCTGCGCCTTTTTTCAGGCCGGCATCCGTGGTTTTGATGGTCACCACTTCATTTCCCAGTGCCACTTCGGCTTCAAAGAAACTGCCATAGTAGGCGATATCACGGATCTTGCCGGGCACAGCATCTTTTTTTGCACGAACAATTCTGAAGTCCTCCGGGCGGATAAAGATGCTTTTACCATTCAGTGTAATGCCGGGCAATCCGTCCAGCACAGCGGCTTTCCCCGGGGAAAGGAGATTATATTTTCCAAATAACCCGGCTACATATTCATTCACCGGCTGGTTATAGATTTGTTGCGGAGATCCCTGCTGTACAATTTCCCCGTCTTTCATCACCAGTATTTCATCTGCCCAGGGCAGGATATCCATCGGATCGTGGGAAATCAGCATCACGGTGATACCGAGCTTATCGCCTATATCACTGATCACTTTTTTCAGGATGCTTTTATGGATCATGTCCAGGTTGGAATAGGGCTCATCCAGCAAAAACAGCCTGGGAGAAGAAATGAGGAGTCTTGCCATGGCAATGCGTTGCTTTTCACCACCCGACAACTGATCTGTTTTTCTTTTGAGCAGATGTGAAATCCGGCAGATGTCGTAGATCTCTGCGGCTTCTTCATCGGTGAGCTTATTGGCATAGGACAGAATTTCTTCCACCCGGTAATTATTTCTCAGTTCAAAATGCTGGGAAAGATAGGCCGTGCCGGGATGCCCTGGAATCAATACTTCCAGCGCTCCTTTCACACGTTTGCCTTCAAACATCACCGTACCGGCATCTGCCTGGGCCATGCCGCCCACAATTTTCATCAGGGTGCTTTTACCGGAGCCGGTTTCGCCCGCGATCACTATTTTCTGAAATGCGTGTTGTGTGAAGCTGACATTCTTTAAAATATAAGCGCCGTGCAGTTCCTTGCTGATGTTTGAGACTTCGAGAAAATTCATTCGCGCAAATTAATAAAAATAGCGGAGTTTGTCTTTCTCAGGATTACGCTGATTTTGCTGATTAGCTGGATTTTTACTTTTGGATTTATAAAGGATTACGGGAGATACAAGCGAATATATCCGCTTGTATCTCCCGTAAATATTATTA
>NZ_JBKIXB010000006.1:0-506048 GCF_051362515.1 Chitinophaga sp. ARDCPP14
TTTACACAATAACTTCTGGTGCGTAAACACTTACAACTTCCCTTTTTTTCAACTGCAAATTGTGGATAAAACCATCCTTAAAGCCTAAAATGAAAAAGCTGCCTCATTTATTTATGAGACAGCTTCTTTTTGTTTTAAACGAGAACGATTAACTTTTACTTAATAGCATATATGCGGTAAACTATCTATTGCCTTTTATTTTATCTTTTGACGATTTAGCGGCGCAAAACGATCGGGGTTTTCTGAAATAATTTCAGGTAGCCATTCACATATTGTGATTATGTTAGCATTTTAGTAAAAAAGGATGCTTATCTTTATTGGTATGTTACGGACACTTCTTTTTGCGGTTATTTTTATGTCAGGTATGAGGGTAAATGCACAGATAGACTCCTCTTTCGGGGCTATAAATGGCATGGAACCGGCTTTCAGACACCGTCAACAGGTAGGTGATACTGCCAATATCCATAAGAAATGGTTTGTTACAAAGTATGCCGGCCTTTCTACCGGCTTCATAGGATTTAAAGGAGGTAGCAGTTCCTTCCTGTCGGTACCTTTGGCATTGCAGGTTAACCGCCAGTTAACCAATAACCTGTACGCCTTCGGCGGGGTATCGGTAACGCCTTACGTTTTCCGTTATAACAGCGTGCCTTATCAGCCTGCGGTTAACAAGAACCAGAGCTGGATACAAACGAATAACTTTGCCGCCTGGTCTGATGCCAAAATTGGGGTAATGTATATTAGCAACGACAAAACATTCTCCATTTCCGGTAGCGTTGGCGTAAGCAGAGGCAGCTACAATGGTAATTCTCCCTTTTATTCCCCCATGTACTCTCCTGTGCGGGGCCATAGCCAATGGTAATTAAGTTATCGCTGGAATCGCGCGATGCCCTGACTTTATATCTTATATAATACTGATAGTTCATTTCTTACAGGAATATTTTTGTATGTTCGTTCCCTCAATATTCCTACTATGAAATGTTTGTTTGCTATACCCGTATTCATGTTACTGGGTATTCTTGCCTTTGGGCAAATTAAAATTGTGTCACAAAGCCCGGTTTTGGGAGAAGATGAATCTGTCGGTATTCAAAGGGTATTACTTATGAACAATGGTAATACATTTTATCTTGGCCTGAGTAAGAAGTCGTTGACAGTGAGGGTATACAGTCCTAAATTCACGGTAAAAGCCACCAAACAATTACATCCCCACCTTGGTAAGGGCAGCAGTTTTAAAGTCAAAGGACTGTATGATATGAATGGAGATGTGGTAGTGCTGGTGAGCGCTGTAGATAAGCACCAGGTAGTGTTACAACGGCTGGTAATTGACGGTAAAACCGGGGCGTTAAAAGACGAGGGTACGATTGGGGAACTGGAAAAAGTTTCCTATTTCAAACTCGCTGGTATCGCATTTGCTGATGTGCCGGAACCGGATTTTTTTTCCGAGAAAATGCCTGAAGGAAACGGGTACGCTGTAATAGCCATGAACAGTTTTCAGCCCGACAGGAATAAACGTGTGGTTGTTGCTATCTATGGACCAGACAATAAAGAGCTGAGTCATGCTTTTTATAAATCACCCGAAGAGAAGTATAAGTATATTGAATACCTGGGTATGGCCCCTCTTGAGAAGAATAAACTGGGCGTATTAGCGTATGGTTATAATACCAGGTCTTCGGGTGGCAAGGAATGTGAATTGATATTTGGTACGCTCACCACAGGCGATAGCTTACTGGTAATAGATAAACTTGGCACTTCGAAAAAGCCTGCTTCTTCTTCGGTAGCAAGATATAATCCGGTATCAAAAAGAATGATGCTACTGGAAGTAGTTGCAAAAAACGACTATTCAGCCACGGTGGTAGACCCCTTTGGAAAGACGGCTTCAGCCAGGCTACCGGTTGGTAAAAACAAGGATGGTGCCCCACAGAACCTTTTTGTAAATGAGGATGGTTCATTCTCTGCGGTATATGAAAAGCTTACTGTCTGGACCGATAAATATTCCACTAAGTATTCCTCCGGTTATGATATGGAAGATTATACCGTGAGCGTGCTGGCAAATGATGGGGAAGAAATACAACATTATAGAGTGCCAAGACGTCATTTACGCGCAGAGATGTTAAGGACTCCTATGTTTTACAATGCATATAACGCCTTCGAAATGTCGTATAAACAGCCTTCTCCGCTGGAAGCATTTAACTACCTGAGTGCAGGGGGTACTAATTACCTGTTCCTGAATGATGATGCAGATAATATTGAAAGGGTACAGGCAGGAAAAGATCCCCGTAAAGTAAAATCACTGGACGATTGTGATGCGTTTTGCTATAAACTGAGTGGTGATAAGGAAATCCCTGCAGTGGATTATTTTTTTGCTAAACCATCTGAGAAAAGGGATCATGACCAGGGATTGTTTAAGGCGTATGATTATAATGCGGAGAGTAAGACCTATGTAGTTGTAAAAGCGGAACAACGGGGCCGGGATTTGAACTGGAAGTTGGTTTGGATGAAGCCATAAATAATAAAGAGGTGGCCAAAAGTAATGGAGACCACCTCTTTATCGTTTGCGTCAACAGATCAGCAACAACCTGCTCTCTCCGGGTTTTTCCGTTGGAGCACGGTGAATACAGGGAGGCACCTGGCTTTCAGGATGATCAACCGCCAGCCTCCATAGGTGACCAAGCCCTAAGCTTATTGGCCGTGCATCAGGCGTAGCCTGGTAATGCAGATCAAAGAAATGGTCGCTTAAGAATGATTCAAAACCTTCCGCTGCTCCATGATATAGTTTTTTGAGTTCATCACGTATTGCGGGAATAAGTACCTTCTTTTTGCCTTGTGAATTTGGTAATATTTCACTCGACTCACCATAGTAAGTGCATAAAAAGGTATCGGTTGGTATAGGAGAGCGATCTACATGAAAAGAATAAACATCGGTTGGGAAAAAAGGGAAGGTATCATCCCGGTCGTAGTAGCTGATCACATTAAGGATGGGCGATGCGCCGTGAGCTTTCAATACCTCCAGGTCATGTAAAAGAATTTCACGGGCAAGTTGCCCTTGTTCACTCAGCTGAAGTTCATGAAGTTCCTCTTGTTCAATGGTCGTAATATTTCCGCTTAGCGCTACCTTTTTTACAATCTCAGAAAAATCACCTGTTAGTTGACGGGGCCAGCAAATCGCATTCATTTCTCCACTGAATGGCGTAGCAACAAGGTCCTGAAAATTCGTGACACGGTGAATTTGATGCTCAGCAGGAGATAAATCTGTCATGATAGTTAATATAAAGCAGCCGGTCAAGCCAGCTTTGATGAAGATAACAACAAAAAGCTAACCTCCAGCCATGTACAATAGGGGTGGAATTTACAAAAAAGAAAGAGCCTGCTCATTGAGCGGGCTTTTTATGTATGCCCGGTAGCAGTAAGTTTTCGAACCAAAACAAGCGTAATAACCATCCGCCCTGGTGCCTTCGTCTGACAGGCAGGAGCTTTCTGCTAACAAACACAATGTCAAGATATTATTTACAAAGTTTACACTTCTATTTACAATACAGATTCCTTAGGCTGAAGTAAATCAAAGTATTTTTGTTGCACCAACTTGAAAGGATACGAAAAATAAAAAGGAATGCCTTAAACGGATCTGATTTATCAGAAGATAGATTTATGTTAATTAAACCTAAAAAATATGAAAAAAGCTATTTATGCGCTGATCTTACCGCTGGTGGTGGTAGGCGGACTAGTATTTGCCAATCGCGAAATCAAAAATGAAAAATCAGCCCCAAAGCCACTTTCTGCTGCTGAAATGAAAGCCGAATTGAAAAAATGGGAAGCTACCCCCGAGGGTATAAGGTTCAAAAAATGGAAAGCGTCTCCTGAAGGTCAAAAAGTGCTTGCCGGTGCGGCTAAAATAAAGAAGCAAACAAGTGCTTCTACCAATATGGAAGCTGTTGTAACCTCTCTTTCTCTTCCGCCAGGCTCACGATTAGGTTTCGGAGTGATGGTCAGGATTAATGGTGACGATTATATTCTTAGTTTTGGGCTGGAAAACGCTAATGAATTTCAGCAAATGCATAGCCTGAAGGTTAACGACAAAATAATTATAAGAAGCCATTTTGTATCGTACGCGCCCAAGTATTCATATCCAATTGTATCGGGCGACTATGTAGAACAAGATGGTAGAATAATTTATAAACGTGCCCCTCGCAAAGGTGGCTGCTGAGTAAAGTTATGATGGAAAGATCTTTACGGAATTTAAAGGTAAGAGAGGTATTCTTCAGCATCCCAAAGGAACAAAACTGATTCGAACAAAAAAGGCCTCAAGTCTAATGACTTAAAGCCTTTTTTAATTTCGTGCCCAGAACTGGATTCGAACCAGCACATCCTTGCGAACGCTGCGACCTGAACACAGTGCGTCTACCAATTTCGCCATCTGGGCATCGCTTGTCCCCGTAAAAGGGATTGCAAAAGTAAACACTTTTTTAAACTAACCAAATTTTTTTTCAGGACATAAAAAAACGGCGCCTATAACAGGCGCCGTTCGTCAATATATAAAGATTTATACCGCTACATTAAACTCACGCAAGGTGTCGTTCAGGCTGGTCTTCAGGTCTGTAGAGGCTTTGCGCTGACCAATGATCAGTGCGCAGGATACCTGGTATTCGCCGGCAGGGAATTTCTTGGTGTAAGTTCCCGGAATTACCACGCTGCGGGCAGGTACACGGCCTTTGTATTCTATCGGCTCGCTGCCGCTTACATCAATGATCTTGGTAGATTGCGTCAGCACCACATTGGCGCCCAATACCGCTTCTTTTTCTACAATAACGCCTTCTACCACAATGCAACGGGAGCCGATAAAGCAACCATCTTCAATGATTACAGGGCTGGCCTGTAACGGTTCCAGTACGCCGCCAATACCAACGCCACCGCTCAGGTGCACGTGTTTGCCGATTTGTGCGCAGGAGCCTACTGTTGCCCAGGTATCTACCATCGTTCCTTCATCTACAAAAGCGCCGATGTTAACATAGGAAGGCATCAGGATACAGCCCTTGGCAATGAATGCGCCATAACGCGCTACTGCATGGGGAACTACTCTTACGCCGAGTTCTTTATAGTTCGACTTTAATCTCATTTTATCATAGAACTCAAACGGAGGCACCTCCATTGTTTCCATTGGCTGAATGGAGAAATACAGTAAAATAGCCTGTTTCACCCACTCATTCACCTGCCAGCCGTTTGCTGTTGGCGTCGCAACTCTCAGATGTCCTTTGTCTACCGCTTCTATCACCGCCTTAACTGCATCTGTGTACTGTGTCTCCTGTAAGAGGCTGCGATCAGCCCAGGCAGCCAGTATTTGTTGTTGTAAATCCATTTTTCTTATTTTCCTGCAAACATAATACGTAGAAAATAAAATTACGAATTACAAAGAGGTATTTCCGGAAATCTTATCAGATATACGTAATTCGCCATCCGTAATCCGTAATTTTGCCTTTTGTGGAAGAAAGAACTTTATGAAAATAGGATTCGACGCTAAACGTGCATTCCAGAACGACACTGGTCTTGGGAATTATAGTCGTACCCTGATATCATCTCTGGTAAAGGATTTTCCGGAAGATGAATATTACCTGTTTGCCCCCAGGCAAACAGGTATGTACGATCTCAGTGCCCTGCCGGATCTTAAAGTAGTGGTGCCGGAAAACCCGTTGTACCGCTGGTTTAAGTCGGCCTGGCGCAGCCGTTTTGTGGTAAAGGACCTGTTGCGTTACCAGATCGGTATTTACCACGGCCTCAGTCATGAACTGCCTTTTGGTATTCATAAAAGCGGTATCAGGTCGGTAGTTACCATGCATGATCTTATTTTTGAAAGATACCCCGAGCAGTATAATCCTATTGATGTCATCACTTATCGCCGTAAGGCCCGTTACGCCTGCCAGCAGGCAAACAGGGTAGTGGCCATCAGCGAGCAGACAAAGCAGGACCTGATCACTTACTACCACACGCCGGCAAGTAAAATTGATGTGGTATACCAAAGCTGCGATCCCTCTTTTGCCATCACATACCCTGATGATGATATCGCCGCAATGGGCGCCAGGTACCGTTTGCCGTCCCAGTATTTCCTGTACGTGGGGTCAATTATTGAACGGAAAAACCTGTTAGGCATCGTAACGGCCATGAATACACTAAAAGGAACACTGGATTTTCCATTGGTGGTATTGGGCAATGGCAGTGGCTATAAAAAGAAAGTAAAAGCATACCTGGAAGCCAACGGGCTCACACAACAGGTGATTTTCCTCAATGAACAGGTACGGCTTAAAAACAGTGAGTTGCCCCTCCTGTACCAGGGCGCGGTAGCGCTTATCTATCCGTCTTTCTTTGAAGGATTCGGCATTCCCATACTGGAAGCCCTCTGGAGCCGTACACCGGTAATTACCTCCCACGGGTCCTGTTTTGCAGAAACAGCGGGAGATGCAGCCCTGTACGTAGATCCACGGGAGCCTGGCTCCATAGCTGACGCGATGAGGCAAATCATGGGAAATCCTTCCCTGGTAAGGCAAATGCAGGAAAAAGGATGGCAGCATGCACAGCGTTTTACCCCGGAAAAGTGCGCTGCCGCCATGATGAAAGTATATAAACAATTAAATAAGGAAATATAAAATGTTTGAAGATGATATCAGTGCAGCCATGCCGGTGCTGCGTACCGGCGGACTTATCCTTTATCCTACAGACACCATCTGGGGTATCGGCTGCGATGCCACCGATGAAAAGGCCGTGCAGAAAATTTATACCCTGAAAAAAAGGAGCGAAAGCAAAAGCCTGGTAGTATTGCTGGCCGATGTGAAAGACCTGCTGCATTATGTGGCAAATCCACGCCCCGATATGGCCGACATCATTGCCGGCTTTACCCGCCCTACCACTGTTATTTATGAAGGCGCACTCGGCCTGGCCCCCAACGTGATCAGCGAAGATGGTAGCATCGCCATCCGCATTGTAAAAGATCCTTTTTGCCGCCACCTGATCAAAAGATTGCGCAAACCACTGGTGTCTACCTCCGCCAATGTCAGCGGGGAACCCTCGCCGGCCAGCTTCCGCGACGTGTCCGCCAGCATCCGGAGTGGCGTGGATTATGTGGTGAACTACCGGCAAAACGATGAAACCCCCAGCGCCGCATCCAGGATAATCAGGATAAACAAAGATGGTTCAATCGTGATAATCCGGGATTAAAATCGTTTATTTATTACATTTGCGCCCTGGTTTCAGAGAAAGGAATAAAAATTAACAGGAATATTTAAATATGATCAGCAGCAAGCCGTTGGACATACCCTGCTCCCTGCAGGAAAGAAAAGTGCTGGAAAAGATAGCATTGGCCGCCCAGGAACTGGGCGTTCCCGCCTATCTGATCGGGGGCTTTGTGCGGGATAAACTGTTGGGAAGGAAAACAAAAGATATGGACATTGTTTGCGTTGGCGATGGCATCGCACTCGCACACAAAGTCGCAGCAAATTTAGGTGACAACATTCCCGTTAACTTCTTCAAAACCTATGGTACCGCCCAGGTTAAACTGAATGACCTGGAAATTGAATTCGTTGGCGCCCGCAAAGAAAGCTACCGCGAAGAATCCCGCAACCCCGAAGTGTCTGCCGGAACCCTGCAGGATGACCAGAACCGCCGCGATTTCACCATCAACGCAATGGCCATCAGCCTCCGGGATATTGACTATGGCTCCCTGCTCGACCCATTCGACGGCCTCGTGGACCTCGATAAGAAAATCATCCGGACGCCCCTGGCGCCCGCTCAAACTTTCAGCGATGATCCCCTGCGCATGATGCGTGGCATCCGGTTTGCTTCCCAGCTGCAGTTTACCATCGAAGAAAGCACCTTTACCGCCATACAGGAAAATGCTGAACGGATCAGGATCATTTCCCAGGAAAGGATCTCCGATGAGTTCAATAAAATAATGCTCTCAACAAAACCCTCGGTAGGACTGGACCTCTTATATCAATCCGGCCTGCTCAAAATTATTTTCCCCCAAATGATAGATATGGTGGGAGTAGAGATGTACGAGGGAAAAGGGCACAAAGATAATTTTTATCATACCTTGCAGGTAGTAGACAATATATCGGAAAATACACGGGATCTTTGGCTTCGGTGGGCCGCATTGCTACACGATATCGGGAAACCCGCCACCAAAAAATTTGAACCCGGTCATGGCTGGACTTTTCACGGTCACGATGCGGTAGGTGGTAAAATGGTTCCCCGTATCTTCAGCAGGATGAAACTGCCGATGAGCGAAAAAATGAGATTGGTAAAGAAATTGGTAGAACTACACCTGCGTCCCATCAGTCTCACAAAAGAGAACATAACAGACTCGGCTATCCGGAGATTACTCTTCGATGCCGGAGACGATATAGAAGGACTGATGATGCTGTGCGAAGCGGATATTACCTCAAAAAATAAAACCAAGGTTAAGCGCTACCTCGAAAATTTTGAATTGGTCCGCAGACGCTTAAAAGAAGTGGAAGAGAGCGACCGGATCCGCAACTGGCAACCTCCTATAACCGGGGAGATGATTATGGAAACATTTGGGCTGAAACCTGGCAGGATCGTAGGCGATCTGAAAAGCGCCATCAGGGAAGCTATCCTGGATGGCGAAATCCCAAATACTTACGAGGCAGCATACGCTTTTTTATTGGAAAAAGCCGGCGCATTGAATCTAAGCCCGGTTAAATAAAATTGGTAATTTTACAATACCATAATAAATACACTAGCATTCAGGATCCACCGCTCATTGCGGAGTGTTTAATCATTAAATAACTTATAACCTTTTTGTCATGCCGGTTTTGAAATTCAGAGTTTACTGGGAAGAAGATGAAAGTGTCTACAGGGACATTGCCATTAAGCCGAATCAGACGTTTTTATTATTTCACCAAGCAATTTTGCAGGCATTCGAATTTGATTCAAAACACAAAGCCACCTTTTTCCGCAGCAATGATAACTGGCAACGTGGCCGGGAAATCATCCTGGAAGCAGATAATCAACCCCGTAAAGCAGAACCCCTGCTCATGGCGGACACCATGATTGCTGCCGCAGTGAAAGATCCTAATCAGAAATTTATCTATCTCTACGATTTCGCCAAAAACTGGTCGTTCCTCGTAGAACTCATCGGCGTTTCCAAAGATGAAAACAGCAAAATGGTTTACCCTGCCTGCGTTCGCAAAGAAGGCCTGGCCCCCAGTCAATATGGCACCAAAGGCCTGGTAGGTGATAAACTCGTGGAAATGGAAGAAAAATATGACCTCAATAAAGAAGGTATGGACGCCGACGGCTTCGGCGAAGAAGGGGAAGAAAGCGACGCCTTAGGCGGCGATAGCACAGAAGAATTTGGCGGAGAAGAAGAAAATAACTTTTAAATAGAACTGTCAGTCATTTTAGGGATCTGTTTATTTTTTGCAGAGATTACCCGTTTCATCCACTTAGTTGAAATGGCCCGTCTCCCGGAAAAAATAAACAGATCCCTAAATATTTAGCGCAATACTTATGCAAAAAACCGTCATCATTATCGCAGGTCCCACCGCTTCTGGCAAAACAGCGTTGTCTGTTCAAATGGCACAACTGTTTAATACAGCAGTGATCTCTGCAGATTCCAGGCAATGCTACCGCGAAATCAGCATCGGTACAGCAAAGCCCTCCGCGGAAGAGCTGTCGGCGGTTCCCCACTACTTTATCAATTCCCACAGCATCCGGGAAGACGTAAACGCAGGCGTTTATGAGAAACTGGCCCTGGGCTACGCCCGCGAAATCTTTGAGAAAAACGACGTAGCCATAATGTGCGGCGGCACCGGTCTTTATATCAGGGCCTTCGCGGAAGGAATCGACGATATGCCTGTCATTGCCCCGGGCATCCGCACTCACCTCAATGAACAGTATGCACAACACGGCCTCGCCTGGCTGCAGCAACAATTGCAGGAACGCGATCCCGGCTTCTATGCCGCCGCCGAAACCCAGAACCCGCAACGCCTCATCCGCGCGCTGGAAGTGCTCGACGCCACCGGCCAATCTATCACCTCCTTCCGCAGCGCTACCCGGTCCCCCCGCGATTTCCGGGTAATTAAAATAGGCATCACCCTGCCCAAAGAACAACTCCACCACAATATCCACCACCGCGTAGATACAATGGTACACGCCGGCCTGGTGGAAGAAGTCCGCTCCGTTTTACCTTACCGCGAACACAATGCCCTCCGCACCGTAGGATACCAGGAAATATTCAGCTTCCTCGACGGCCACATCTCCCTCGATCAGGCCATCGACGATGTTAAAACACATACCCGCCAATACGCAAAACGGCAACTCACCTGGTTCAGGAAGGACCCGGCATTCACCTGGTTTGATCCGCGCAATACCGCAGATATCATGAACTACGTGCAGCAACAAGGCTAGTACGCATGCTCCGCGCAGGATTTTGCCACCAGTTGTAACGCCGCGGTATACATCTCCCGGAAAATAATTACGGACAACCACTGTACTGAAACCGAACATTTGCGATAAATATAAAATATATAAATCTCTTGTATTTAAAAGCCTGGTAACATGGCATTTTCTTGGCGGCACCGTGTCTGCACAGCTCACGAAAACAGTTGCTTATGTTTAAAAATTACCTGAAAACGGCCTGGCGCCACCTGCTGAAAAACAGGCGTTTTACGATCCTCAATCTCATTGGCCTGTCTACCGGTCTCGCCTGTACGTTGCTGATTTGTTTGTGGGTATACGATGAACTCAGCATTGATCACTTCCATAAAAACGACCACCACCTTTTCCAGGTAATGGAAAATCAGCCACACGAAAAAGGCATTACCACCTCCAACGGAACACCCGCACTGCTGGCGGATGCGTTGAAAGCAAATATGCCTGAAGTGGAAAATGCTACCGTGAGCACACCGCCATCCTGGTTCCCTAAAATAGCGCTGACCACCGGCAACAAAAGCACGAAATCCGCCGGCATATTTGCAGGTCAGGATTATCTCCAGGTATTCTCCTATCCATTGCTGCAGGGAAACAGCCGGCAGGTACTACAGGACAAAAACAGCATCGTCATCTCTTCAAAGCTTGCACAAACACTGTTTGGTACAACCGATGCACTGGGTAAAACCATCACCTGGCAGGTAGACCGGTTCAAAAAAGTCAGCACTGTTTCAGGCGTGTTAGATGAGCTCCCCACCAATACTTCCACTCAATTCGATTGCCTGCTGCCATTCGATGCATTCCGGGAAATCATGAACATCACGGCGCTGGACCCGCAGGGACCGTTCAATACCTTTCTTGTTATGAAAGAAGGCGCCGATATCCCCGCGTTTAATGCAAAGCTGAGCAGCTTCATGACTGGTCTTACCAAGGGTAGCACTACACCCCGTAACCTGTTCCTGCAGCGCTACAGCGATCATTACCTGCATGGCAATTATGAAAACGGTGTGGCTGCCGGTGGCAGGATTAGCTACGTGAAATTATTCTCCCTCATCGCACTTTTTATCCTGGTAATTGCCTGCATTAACTTTGTAAACCTCTCCACCGCACAGGCTTCCGGCAGAATGAAAGAGATGGGGATCCGCAAAACAATAGGCGCCAACCGCCTGGCGCTGGTACTGCAATACCTCGGTGAATCCATGCTGATGACTATTCTCGCGCTGGGCATCGCATTACTACTGGTGGCACTGCTGCTGCCGGAATTCAATCGTATCACCGGCAAAGCATTGTCTTTCTCGCTAAGTGGCCCAATGGTGGGTATCATTATCGGTGTCGCGCTGCTGACGGGCATCCTGGCGGGTGGCTACCCGGCGTTGTATTTGTCCGGATTTAATCCTCTGCCTGTGCTAAAAGGAAAAGTGCCGGGATCACCGGGGCAATTGATGGCACGCAAAGGCCTGGTGGTATTCCAGTTTACACTCTCAGTTTTATTTATGGTGGGCGTAATTACAGTATACCGGCAAATAGCTTATGTGCAGGATAAAAATCCTGGTTACGACAAAGACAACGTGGTATACTTCGATGTAGAAGGAAAAGTGCCGGAACATATACCTGAATTCCTGTCAGCGTTGAAAAGAATACCAGGCGTGGTGAATGCCTCTGCTATGGTAGGGAATGTGCTGGGCGCGCCTTCCACAGGGTGCACCTGGAAGGGCAGGGGCACCACGGAAACTATTATGTGCCGTCCGTTTATGGTGAACTATGATATGATAGAAACCTTGGGCATCGAAATGGCAGCTGGAAGGTCCTTTTCCCGCGACTACGGTGCAGATGATTCCAGGATCATTTTTAATGAAGCTGCTATCAAGGCAATGGGAATTGATAATCCTGTAGGCAAAGTGATAGAATTTAACGGGATGAAAACGGAGATAGCAGGCGTAGTGAAGAACTTTCATTTTCAATCTATGCACGAAGTTATCAGCCCGTTGTTTTTCCGGCTGGATTCTCTGAACAGCACGGTAATGGTAAAAGTAAAAGCCGGGCAAACAAAAGCAGTGTTGGATGCACTGGCTGCCTTCTACCAGCACTATAACCCCGGGTTTGCGTTCGATTATAAGTTTCTCGATGAAGATTACCAGGCGCAATATACAGCGGAGAAAAGAGTGGCTGCCTTATCAAAATATTTTACTGCACTGGCTATCCTGATATCCTGTCTTGGCCTGTTTGGACTGGCCACTTTTACCGCCGAAAGCAGGCGTAAGGAAATCAGCATCCGCAAAGTATTGGGCGCTACCGCTACCCATGTAATGATGATGTTGTCGGGGGAATTCCTGCGGTCCGTACTAATTGCCGTGCTGATTGGTTTGCCGCTGGCATGGTATTGCATGGACCGGTGGTTGCATAGCTTTGCTTATCACATCGAGGTGGGAGCCGGCGTGTCGCTGCTGGTAGGGATTACGATTGTTGGAATCACTTTACTCACAGTGAGCTTCCAGGCGATCCGGGCAGCGTTGGAAAACCCGGTGAAGAATCTGAAGGCGGAGTAATAGACGATACATAAAAAAAAGCCGTGGTGAATTACACCACGGCTTTTTTTATGTATCGTAAAATGAGGTTGCTTAAAATTTAAATCCTACTGTCAGTACAATGTTGCTTCTGGTAAAATCCAGTGTTGCCGCCGCAGGACTCAGCTGTGCGTCGTACACCGTATAAGGCTGGTACCTGTCTTTGCCCTGGGTGTAGCTGTAGGTAGCATCTGCATAAAGACCTTTATTGCGGAAGCCAATACCACCGCTGTACACTTTCCGGGAAGCGTTTACGCCTGCGTTGTATTTATCATCGCTGTATGGATTGCCATAGGAAGCAAAACCCGCCCTTACCGCGTATATCGCCATAAATTTAACCTCGGCGCCTACACGAATATTGGAAGTAGATTTATACACCGCGCTGATGTTATCGTTCAGGTTTTTTTCCCCGGCCCTGTCGTCACTCATCCTGAATTTACCGGAAGGGGTATTCACGAATTCGTAATCAGCTGTAATAAAGCCCTGGGGGCTTTGTGGTTCCTGCAGGTTACCAAAAAAGTAAGATGCGCCCGCTGCTGCGCGTAAAGGCGCAGTATAGTTGTAGTCGTATTCTACAGGATAACCTTCTGTTTGATCAAAGGAAGTAGAACCCTGTTCACCACGACCATCTTCTATATCTGAGTACAGTTCCGAACTGTAGCTGTCATGAAGGGAATACCAGGTAGGGGTAGCGAAAGTACCACCCAGTCTGAAATGATCGGACACTTTATACAGGATACCAATTTTACCGCCAACGCCTAAGCCGGTACGTTTCAGGTCCTTGTAATAATCGAAGTAGCCAAAGTCGTTGCCTTTGTTACTGCTGGCGTCATCTTCTGACCAGGCGAGTGATTCTTTATAATTAATGCTCGGCAGGTTTAAGCTGGCGCCGATATACAGGCGATCGCCGTAGTTACCGCCGATAGCAAAAGTGTATTCATTCAAACCACCTTCTGTTTTCAGGGTACCTCTTTGCTGGATGCCTTCTGTAAGACCGCCTATTTGCCTGGAAGGAGAGGCCAGTGTCATAGGCTCTTTGTTACCGCCGGTAGGCTGGTAATCAGCCAGTAACCCGGTACTGAATCCCAGATCTGTGCCCAGTGCCTGTGTAGAGGTACTGCCATCGAATATATCATCTACAAAACGATCGGAATAAGAAGACAAGGTATTGTGACCTGCAATGGCAATTTCGTTGTTGTAATTGGCCAGTCGTTCCATACCCAGTGAAAAGGTAATGTTGTTCCAGGTACTGCTGCCGCTATTCTTATTGGTAGCCATAATGAGCCCGATGGATGGCAACTGGAAATTGCTGCGGTTTCCTTTATTATCAAGCTGGCTGTTGCCCAGGTAATTGGAGGTATTTTGAGAGATGCCTACGCCACCTGAAATATGAAATTCGCCGGTCTTAAAAATGGCAATACCTGCCGGGTTAATATGAGCAGATGAATAATCGCCTCCAAGGCCCACACCTGCACCGCCCAGCGCCTGGGTCCTGGCTGTACCGTGAGGCTGCAGGGGGGAGTAAAGTAATGCGTCGTTGGAACTCTGGCCCATGGCTGTTACAGATATAAACAAGCCACCTAAAAGAGGATAAAGTCTTTTAATCATAATCTGTATTCTTAAAATGAGATTTGCTTGCAGGTTAATTTAACGGTTACTAACGCATGCCGCGATAAGTATAACGTGCTGAACTGGCAAAACGTGTGCGAGATAAAAAATAAGCGTAGGTTTTTAGGCTACGCTTATCTTGTAAATGATTTTATTTATTAACGGCCTCCTCTGGATGGACGGCTGTAGCCACCACCACCGCCGCCACCGGAATTACCACCACCTACGCGACCACCGCCGGAACTAGGAGGAGTGTAACTTGGAGCCGGAGTAGGAGCAGGTCTGCTGTACTCTGTTCTTTGCGGACGGGAATAACCGCCGCCATTGTTGCTGCTGCCGCTGTTGTTCTGGTAAGAAGGCCTGGTTACAGGTCTTTCAGAACTGGACTGCTGGAATACACGGCGTGGTCTTTCACCATTGGATGTACCGCCATTGGCAGGCTGGAAAGTACCGGTTCTGGAAGGACGGGTGTAACCGCCGCCGCCTGTGCCGCCACTGTTGGTATAATCTGCCCTGCGAACTCTTTCGTTACCGCCTCTTACGGAACCATAGGAGTTGGAAGGACGTGTGGTATAATGTCCGTAATAACCGCCACCACCGTAGTAACCACCGTGGCCATAGTAGCCGCCGTAGTATGGGTAGTAGTAAGAAGGCCAGTAGCTGCCTACGTATGGATAACCCCATCCGCCATAGAAGCCGGTGCTCCAGGGGCTGTAGTAACCACCCATTCCCCAGCCGAATCCAAGACCCAAACCAAAGGAAGGACCATAAAAGCTGCTGTATGGGCTGTAACCTAAACCAAAGCCGCTACCGTATCCCATACCAAAGCCACTGCTCATGTAAAGGTTGGAGGCTGCATTGTAACCATCCCAGTAATCACCGGAATAGTTGCTGCCACTGCCAAATCTGTTCAGGCGACGTTGATAGTCACCCTGGTCATCGTCCTGGTAAGTTACATAGGTACCGCCATCATCCTGCGTTCCTTCAACATAGTTGGCATCGTTTTCATCCTGGCGGCTGTTGCCGTTCGAACCGTTGCTGGAGGCATAGGTACGCTGCTGCTGACGCGGAGAATAGTATACATCATCCGGAGTCTGAGCCGTTTTATAGGTACTGGAACACGCTCCCAGTGCGAGCGATGCGGCCAGTCCAATGTATAATATAGGCTTCATTTGAAATATGTTTTAAGCGTGATTCGTGTAGTAAATTTACTTCTTTTAAACGGAATTAACAGGAAGAAAGTTACAATAACACAGACTATGTTATATTATTTTATGATAAGTGTTTGCAACGTTATGTTTTTCATCTATGTTTGTGGAATTTTCTTCTTAATATAAATGGACAAAAACTAAGCCAATCCAGCCTTTGGCACCCGGCGGATGGGTTTAATTTTGTCTCGACAAATTGAACCGGAACTAGCTTAAAAATAACGGTATATAAATAAGGTAAAATTTTTATGAGTAAAGAGATAACGGCCCGCTCGGAAGACTATTCAAAGTGGTATAACGACCTGGTATTGAAAGGCGGACTGGCAGATTATTCTGCAGTAAAAGGATGTATGGTCATCAAACCATACGGATTTGCTTTGTGGGAAGCCATGCGCGACGTACTGGACCGCAAATTCAAAGAAACCGGTCACCAGAATGCCTATTTCCCGCTGTTCATCCCCAAAAGCTTTTTAAGTAAAGAAGCTGCGCACGTGGAAGGATTCGCCAAAGAATGCGCCGTGGTAACCCACTACCGCCTCAAAAACGATCCCAACGGCGGCGGCGTAATCGTAGATCCCGATGCCAAACTGGCGGAAGAACTGATCGTTCGCCCCACTTCTGAAACTATTATCTGGAATACTTATAAAGACTGGATACAGTCGTACCGCGACTTACCCCTCCTGATCAACCAGTGGGCAAACGTTGTGCGCTGGGAAATGCGTACCCGCCTGTTTCTCCGTACCACGGAGTTCCTCTGGCAGGAAGGCCATACCGCCCACGCCACTGCACAGGAAGCCATCGAGGAAACAGAACAGATGCTGAATATCTATGCTGATTTCGCAGAAAACTATATGGCCGTGCCTGTTGTGCGCGGACTGAAATCCCCCAGCGAAAGATTTGCAGGCGCCGTGGAAACCTACTGCGTGGAAGCCATGATGCAGGATGGTAAAGCCTTACAGGCCGGTACCTCTCACTTCCTGGGACAAAATTTTGCCAAAGCATTCGACGTACAGTTCTCTAATAAAGAAAATAAACTGGAACATGTGTGGGCCACCTCCTGGGGCGTGTCTACCCGCCTGATCGGCGCACTCATCATGGTGCACAGCGATGATGAAGGCCTTGTAATGCCGCCAAAAATTGCACCTGTACAGGTAGTGATTGTGCCCATTTACAAAGGACCTGATCAGAAAGCAGGACTCGATGAAAAAGTAAATGTCATCGTTAAGGAACTGAGAAGCGCCGGTATCAGCGTGAAATACGATGATTCGGATAACAACCGCCCGGGCTGGAAGTTTGCCGAATACGAAATGAAAGGCGTACCGGTTCGTATAGCCATTGGCGCGAGAGATCTCGAAAACAATGTGGCCGAAGTAACCCGCCGCGACACCAGGGAAAAAATGAGCTTGTCGCTCGATGGTTTACCAACCCGCATCACGGAATTGCTCGACGAAATACAACTCAACCTGTTCAACAAAGCAAAAGCTTACCGCGATAGTCATATCACCCGTGTAGATACTTTTGAAGAATTTGAGAAAGTGCTGGACGAAAAAGGCGGCTTCGTATCTGCTCACTGGGATGGTACCGCCGAAACAGAAGAACAGATCAAAGATCGCACAAAAGCTACGATACGCTGTATTCCGCTCAACAACCCGCAGGAAGCCGGCAAGTGTATCCTGACCGGGAAGCCATCTAAAGAAAGGGTGCTTTTCGCAAGAGCGTACTAGGAAAGAAGTTTCATATTAAGTATTACGGGGCCGGATTTTTGCGGGTGTTTTCCGGAAAAATCCGTAACTCGTAATACTTACAGGTAATACTCCTGCAATAAACCATTAAACTCCGATGCCCTTGAGCCGTTTTATAATGTTATGGGGGTTGGTCTTCTTTTGCACTGTTACAACAACCCTCGCGCAGGGGCTGATGATCCGTAACTATAATGTAAAGGACGGACTGGCCAACGCTACTGTTTATGCTGCTACGCAGGATAAAGACGGTTTCATATGGTTTGCAACTCCTACCGGCGTCAGTAAATTTGATGGTAAAAGATTCCGCAACTACGCCAAAAAAGACGGTCTCACAGACAACGAGGTAGTGAAACTCGCCGCCGACTCCAGGGGAAGGGTATGGTTTTTCACCCTCAACGGAAAACCTTCGTTCTATAAGAAATCAGTGATTCATAACGAAGAAAATGATTCCTCCCTCATTTTTAACAGCCGTAGTCACTATATGCAGTATGCATTTGAAGGCAAAGGCGGTTATATCTGGTTCCTCAACAGCAACAACAGGATTGTTCAATACAACGGTAAAGAAATAATCTATGATAAACTGGGCGCCTCGGGATCAGACCTGTACTTCCTGATGCGGAACGACAGTATCTTCCACCCGCTGCAGGCCTCCTTTCACCTCGAAAGCCTGCGCGACCCCAGTAATTCCAAGCAAGAGATTTATAACGCATCGCCGTACCCGCTGGATGATTCCGCGTTTCACAACCGTATAAACGGAAGCGCCATTGTAATTATCCGGAACACGCTTTACTCCTACACCGCAAAGGATGCCGTGTGTTTTTTTAACGGCGCAGAATGGGGTATTAAAGATGATATCAGCCACATATGTATTGATAACGATAACCTGTGGATTGGCACCCAGCGCGCCTTGTATTACCTGAAAGATTATTTTAAAGGAGAACGGCAGATCACCCGGCTGCTGGATAATCACTTCATTACCTCCCTGCTGAAGGATAGGGACGGCAACATCTGGATCACCACTTTTGGAGACGGCGTGTATAACATCCCCTACAAAAACTTTTACTTCAGCTATCTCGATAATACCAACGGACTTTATTCACATTCCATTTTCAGCATCAGCAAAGATAAGAAAAGCGACCTGCTGCTGATCGGGCAGAATGCCGGCGTTCTCAATACAATGGATGCGGAAAACAGTATCCGGCAATACACAGTGGATACCACTTCCGGCCGTAACAGCGTACTTTCCATTACCCCGTATACCAACGATAATGTACTCATTGGCACCGATAACGGCTTGTACAAGTTTAATACCCTGTCCCGGAAAACAACACTGTTAAAATCCGTGAGAATGCTGAAAGATGTGGATGTGTCGCCTTCCGGGAAGATAAGGATTGCTGCAAAAAACCAGGTAGTAGCACTGGATGATTATGCCATCAGCGACCTCGATATGCTGGTTACTTCGCTGGCAAGCATCAACGACTCCGCTTATTACGTTGGAACCAACGCAGGCCTGTTTTTTTGTACAGACGGCAGGCGGCAACTGTTGCCAGCCGGTGCAGATACCCTGCGGAAGGTAAGTATCAAGGATCTTAAATGGATTGATGGCTCCCTCTGGATTGGTACCAGCGACCAGGGGATTTACGTGATGCAAAATGATAACGTCATCAAACACCTGTCCACCGCCAACAACCTGGCCAGCGATATCTGTCAGCAGCTTTACTACGATGGCGTGGGCCGGCTGTATGTGGCCACCAACCGCGGAGTGTCCGTGATTGATGTAAAAACGCAGACGATTACACGTAATATCACCTCCAGCGACGGCCTGATGTCGGACGATATCCGCGGCGTATATGCCGATAATGATACCCTCTTCATTGCTACCTCCAATGGCCTGTGTTCCTTTAATGCGGATCATATCCCGGTGGATACGGTGCCGCCGGTGATTTACCTGAATAATATCCGCTATGGCGACAGCACCTTCCTCGCCTCCAATAGCTTTGTACACCTGTATCAGCGCAAAGCCTCATTTGAAGCGGAATTCGGTACCATCGTTTTTGACCTGCCGGAGCTGGTGGAATACCAGTATAATTTTTCCGGAGATACCACCAGCGGCTGGGTAACCACCATGTCTAACATCATTCCGTTCCCCGACCTGCAGCCAGGGAATTACACCCTTATGATAAGGGCAAGAAAATATAAGAGCGACTGGTCAAAGCCGGTGAGCATAGATGTGAACATACTACCCAGGTGGTACCAGCAATGGTGGGCAAGAGGCATCCTCCTGCTGGCTGGTTTGCTGGTGGTGCTGATCGGTTTACGGTATATCATCAGGCGGATTAAACAGGCGGAAAAGCGTAAAACAGAGTACAACCGGCGCATTGCGGAGTTGGAAGCCAAGGCGCTGACGAACCAGATGAACCCACATTTTATTTTTAATTCGCTGAACTCCGTTCAACACCTTATATTGGAGAAGGAAGAGAAACAAGCGCTGAATTTCCTGGCAGACTTTGCTACGCTCATGAGGCAGATGCTCAACAACTCCAGGAAATCGTATATATCACTGGAAGAAGAAATCGCTTTCCTGACCCGTTACCTGGAGTTGGAAAAGATCCGGTTTGCACATTCCTTTACCTATCACTTTATCATGGAGGATGCTTTGAAGGAGTATACCATCTACATCCCACCCATGATTATTCAGCCGATAGTGGAAAATGCC
Organism: Chitinophaga sp. ARDCPP14; assembly: GCF_051362515.1. Lineage (NCBI taxonomy): Bacteria > Pseudomonadati > Bacteroidota > Chitinophagia > Chitinophagales > Chitinophagaceae > Chitinophaga > Chitinophaga sp. ARDCPP14. The sequence goes on from NZ_JBKIXB010000006.1 coordinate 20,270, forward strand.
ATTAAACACGGATTGGCGCCCAAAAATATCAGCGGTTACCTGGAAATCCGCCTGGAAATGGTGGACGACCTGTTATATTGTTCGGTAGATGATGACGGAATAGGTTGGGATAAGTCAAATAGCATTAAAAGTTCAAGGCTCATTAAACACGAGTCTACTGCACTTAGCGTGATTAAAGAGCGGTTGCAGATTATAAAATCTTTTAATGGAAGTGTTGGAAAGTTAGAAATTATTGATAAATTTAAATCTGGTTTCGGCAATAAGGAAGGTACCTTAGTTGAAATACTGATTCCCATTGTTAAGATGTTATGAGTAATATAAAAGCTGCCATTGTAGACGATGAAGTCCGCAACATTCATATTTTACGCAATATACTCGAGAACTACTGCAAAGATGTGACAGTTGTCGGTGAGGCGCAGAATATCAATGAGGCGGCAGAAATGATAAAAAATAACCCCATTGATGTTCTGTTTCTTGACATTGAGATGCCACCACACAATGGATTTCAGCTACTGGAAATGTTTCCGGTACTGAATTTTGAAGTTATTTTTATCACCGCTTTCCAGGAATATGCACTGCAGGCAATTAAATTTGCTGCGCTGGATTACCTGTTGAAACCAATCAAGGTCAGTGAAGTGGAAGATGCACTTGAAAAAGTGAAGAAAAGCAAGAAGGGGCGACTCAACGAGCTGGCATCCATACTGAAAGACTACGTAAAGAACAACGATAACGCCTTCTCAAAGATCGTTATACCGGTGAACGACGGGTATAATGTAATCGATCTGAAGGATATTATTTATTGTGAAGCCTTTGACAGCTATACTAAAATTCAGCTGATCAACAACGTATCTCACCTGATCTCCAAATCATTGAAGGAATATGAGGAAATGCTGTCCGATAAAGGTTTTTACCGGGTGCATAAGTCCTTCCTCATTAATATTCATCACATCGTGAAAATCATCAAAGGGCTGGGAACAGCCGTGGTGATGAGCGATCAGAAGAATATTCCTATCTCTTCCCGTAAAAAGGACGAGTTCTTTACCCAGCTGAAAGGGGTAATTAATCTCTGATATTATTAATTTACTTTAATTATTAAAGCCGGTGAGCCATCGCTTAACCGGCTTTTTTATGCGTTGCCTAAGCCAATTCTCCTGTTTACGGATTACCCCGCCAACTTATCAGATACTTATTTTATTTTCCTAATAGGTTTTCATAGAATGACTGATTGCACGGTCTGCTTTTCCAGGCGAGGCGTGTATGACTTAAAAAGAAAAAGTCCCGCTCCGGCTTGCCGGAAACGGGACTTTTTCTTAAGACCTAAAACCCAATTACTTTAAGGGGATCAGAGGTTTTCGGCCTCAGTGCCGGTAGCAATATTATAGTAATAAATATTTCCGCCTCTTTCAGGATAGAAACCTATCAGCTTGAGGTTCTTTTGCTTTTCCACTATCTGGCTGAGTTCATCCACGGAGGTGACCTGCGTGTTGCCGGCTTTCAGGATCACAAAGCCCGGGGCCATAGTGGTCTGTTTTTTCAGGATACCGTTGCCGATATCGTTTACAATTACCCCACCATTCACACCCAAACGGGCGGCCTGGTCTTTATCAAGTTCGGAGAGGTCTGCACCCAAACGATCCAGGGCAGTTACCTTTACCAGGTCTGTATTGCCTTTCAGGTTCTTCATCACCACATTGTTCACGGTAACTTCTTTACCGTCACGCAGATAGCTTAAACTGATTTTATCGCCTGGTTTGTAGCGTGCCACCTGTTCGCTCAACTGCGAAGTGGTAGGAATTTTTACGCCATTCACAGCGGTGATCACATCACCGGTACGGAGGCCTGCGGCCGCAGCAGAGCTGTTGGGCAATACATCTGTTACCTGTACGCCGTTTACATCCCTTTTAATACCGGCATCCTTTAACTGCTCATCGCTCATATTGGCAATGAGAGAGGAAGGCGCATATCTTACGCCAAGGTACGCCCGCTGTACATTACCATATTTCAGGATATCGTTCACCACTTTTTTGATGAGGTTTACCGGGATAGCGTAAGAGTAGCCGGCATAAGAGCCTGTTGGAGAGGCAATCGCAGAGTTGATACCTACCAGTTCGCCGGCGGTATTTACCAATGCGCCACCACTATTACCCTGGTTCACAGCAGCATCTGTTTGAATAAAGGATTCAATAGCGCTGTTCACTTTGCCACCGCTTCTGTTGATACCGATAGAGCGTGATTTGGCGCTTACAATACCCGCAGTCACCGTAGCATCCAGGTTCAGCGGATAACCTACCGCCAGTACCCATTGTCCTATTTCTACATTGTCGGAGTTGCCATACAGCAGATAAGGAAGGTCTTTCGCATCAATTTTAATAACGGCCAGGTCGGTGCTGGGGTCCGTGCCTATCATCTTTGCTTTGAATACTTTGTTTTCGTTGCTGAGGGAAACGCTGATTTCATCGGCGTCTGCAACTACGTGGTTATTGGTTACAATGTAACCGTCTGCAGAGATCAGTACGCCGGAACCGGATGCCATCTGGCCTGGAACATAGTACCTGCGGCCATCTCCGCCACCGTTAAATTCATCTCCAAAAAAATCATCTCCGAAAAGGTCCTGCAGGATACTGCGTCTTCTTTGCAGGTTATTACCATTGGTTACCTGCCTGGGGTTGATCTTTGTTTTGATATGCACTACACCCGGCACTGCTGCCTTGGCCGCGGTGGTGAAGTCGGAAGGTGGGGTGGCATTCGCATTCCCTTCCGTACCCGGCATGTAGCGGGCATAGTTTACGGGAATTTCAGTACCATTCTGGAAAACAATCGGCTGCTTCGGCTGAATATATTTGCCATACACAAATATGGAGGCAGCTGCCGTTACAGCACTGATAAGAACAGTCGTAACAATTTGCTTGAATTTCATATTATAGTGTGTTTGCGTGATAGTTAATAATAACGCCGGGATATGATCAATTTACATGCCCTTACTACAAATTTAATTCGCCCTGTGAATCAAACGCAACAGGGGTGATTCACTTTAACACATTTTTATATCAATCGTTAAACACGGCTTAATACCGTACTGACAGGAATGACAGCCCGCCTGTCAAGATAACAAGTAATTGCGACAAATTGTTAGGGCGGCGCCTTCGGCGCCTTTAAATTGTCTTGGAGCAGGATTACGCTGATTATGTTGATTACGCTGATTTTCCCACGTCTTGTTGTTTTTATATTTCGGGGAGATAAAAAGAGACCACATTTTATCTTTTCTAATCTTCCCATTACCATCACAACAAAAGGTGGAAAAATCTTCATAACAAAAGGTGGGAAAATCAGCGTAATCAACATAATTAGCGTAATCCTGCTCCAAGACAATTTCCGCGGCAAGCGCCGAAGGCGTGCGCCGCGCTACAACTCCAGCAGGAACTTCAGCGTATCTATCCCGTCTGCATAATCAGCAAGCGACGGCTGCTGGGCATAACCGAACGGCGTGAACTGTTGTCCTACCAGGCACTGCAGGGCGTCTTCACCGGAAAGCTCCTGTTGCAGCTGCGCCATATCTACATAATAACTATAGTGTAAAACGCTGATGGGTGAAAACAGGCCGGTGTTTTCCTGCAGCAGGATACTGCCATTAGTCATATAAGGACTGCTATTCAGCAGCAGCAGGGCCAGGTTATAGTCGTAGTTGTTTTTGTATTTGTGATGGTCAGCCAGGTGGCTGTATTTCTCCAGTGCTTTGAGCAGGGGGGCAAAGTCGTAGTTCAGTGGCACATAAATCTTAGTAACATTCCGACATCCAAGGCCGAAGTACAGCATCACATCATCGGCCAGGGCAAGCAGTTCCTCCGGGGTTTCCTTACCGGTAAGGATGGCGGCGGATGTGCGGTTGTGGCGGATAATGTGCGGGTATTTGGCAAAATAGTAGTGGAAGTACCGGGCTGAGTTGTTGCTGCCGGTGGCAATATAAGCGTCGCAGTTTTTCAGCATGTCCTGTATTTCCGTTTGACTGGCCTGGTCCGGATACCATTCACCGATCTTTTCCAGGATATGTTTCATCAGGATCTCATCTTTACCCGAAAGTTTCATTTTAACCCGGTGTCCGCTGATGAACCCGCAAAGCCAGTCGTGGAAGCCTACCAGCGGGATATTCCCGGCAGAAACGATTCCAACAGTTTTAGGGGTGCGTGCCTCCGCAGCTTTGGGATATCCCTGCAACCACTGCTGTAAAGGGGCAGGGGAGAGGAAATAACGGGAGATATTATCCAGCGCATTGTCGATAAAGGAGGGGATAAACCAACCATTGGCAATATATGCACGCTCTTTTACTGCTTCCAATTCCGGGCTTTTATCCGCCAGATACTGCCCCAGGCGCACCAATGCGGCTTCTTTTTCTGCTATGTTCATGAAACTATATAAATAATGACCTAATTAAACCGGGAAAATTTTATTTTTGTCACACAAAATTAATGGCTTACTACTTAACCAAAAAGTTTACACTATGGCAATTAAGATAACAGACGAATGTATAAACTGTGGCGCCTGCGAACCGGAATGCCCCAATAATGCGATATACGAGGGTGGTGTTGAATGGGCGCTAGCCGACGGTACCACCGTAAAAGGCTCCTATACATTAATGGATGGTAGTGTACTGGATGCTGACCAGCGAAATGCGCCTATCAGTGTAGATACCTACTATATTGTGCCCAACAAATGTACAGAATGCCAGGGATTTCATGAAGAACCGCAATGTGCGGCGGTTTGCCCGGTAGATTGCTGCGTTCCTGACGAAATGTACCAGGAAACCGTCGATGAACTGATGGATAAGAAGGCAAAACTGCACATTTAAGATATTCTCCAGGAAGCTTAATAACCGTTCCCGCGCTGGCTGGAACGGTTTTTTTATGTAATTTGAACAGCCACCGCCCACAGGCGCTGCGGCTCTTGACAATTAACAAATAACCTTTAACTTTACCCGCTTATAGTAAAATCTCTTATGAAGAAGAATATAGCTTTGGTCGCCGGTGGATATTCCGGAGAATATGTGATATCCGTACAAAGTGCCGTAACTATTGAAAATAACCTGGATAGCAGTAAGTATAATGTATACAAGATTATTATCACCAAAGAGAGCTGGAGCCATACCGGCGCCGATGGCCAGGTGACTGAAGTGGATAAAAATGATTTTTCCTTAACCATCAACGGAAAGAAGATCGTTTTTGATTCCGTATTTATTGGTATTCATGGTACACCGGGAGAAGATGGCCGCCTGCAGGGATATTTCGAAATGCTCGGTATTCCTTTTACCAGCTGTGGCATGGTTACCTCCGCACTCACATTCAACAAAAGCTATTGCAATAAGGTAGTAGATGCACTGAACATCGTAAAGGTGTCCAAATCAGTACATATTTTCCGTCATCAGCCCTATAATACAGCAGAAATACTGCAGCAACTGCGTTTACCCGTGTTCGTGAAACCGGCAGAAGGCGGCAGCAGCATTGGTATGTCGAAGGTGAAAACCGCTGAAGAACTGCAGCCAGCTATCGATAAGGCCTTTAATGAAGATTCCCAGATCCTGATCGAAGAGTTTATCAAAGGCCGGGAACTTACCATGGGATTGTACCGTGCAAACGGCGCTATTACCGTGCTGCCCATCACAGAAGTAGTGAGCAGCAAGGAGTTCTTCGACTACGAAGCCAAATACACCCCGGGCGTTTCCAACGAAATTACCCCTGCACCCATAACGGACGATATCGCCCGCCAGGTACAGGAAACCGCTACTGTTATTTACAATAAACTGAATTGTAAAGGCATTGTGCGGGTGGACTTTATCTATGAAGAAGGTACCGGGAAATTATATTTCCTGGAGATAAATACAATGCCCGGGCAGTCTGAAAACAGCCTGGTTCCCCAGCAGGTAAGGGCTGCAGGAAAAACGCTGACAGAATTTTATGGCCTGCTTTTGGAAGAAAGCCTGAAGTAAGGATTATCACACTTAATATAATTATCGTGTTCGACTTTATTACCAAACGCTCTTTTTTATTTAATCTGCTGGCGGTTATTGTAGTGTTTTTTGCCCTGGCCCTGTTGTTTTTCTCCATGCTGGGCTTCATTACCAAACACGGACAACAGCAAACCGTACCGGATGTGCATGGGAAAAATATAAAAGAAGCTGTTGCGTTGCTGGAAAAAGCCGGCTTTGAAGCTGATGTAAGGGATTCTATTTATATTGATTCTATTCCTCCACTGGCAGTGTATGCGCAAACGCCCGACAAGGGAGCACAGGTAAAGGTGGGCAGGACTATTTACCTGACCGTAAATAAAACAGTGGCGCCCATGGTGAAAATGCCGGACCTCGAAGGACTTACCTTCCGCAGCGCCGAAATGATGCTGAAAAGCATGCGCCTCAACGTAGGAGACACCATTTATAAACCCGATTTTGCCACCAACACCGTATTACAGCAACTGCTGAATGGCAGGAAGGTAAAGCCCGGCACCGAAGTAGCGGAAGGCAGCAATATCACCCTGATCCTTAGCAGCGGAACCGGCAGCGTGGAAAACCCGGTGCCCAACTTCGTAGGACTTACCTACGCAGAAGCCCGCGAAATGCTCAGCGCCAGCAATCTTAATTCAGGTACCGTGATCATTGATCCCAGCGTATCCGATACAGCAAATGCCTACGTGATCAAACAGGTGCCTACCCGCAAAAATGAGATCGGCGATTTTAATATGGTAAGGGCCGGTGAAAGCGTGGACTTCTGGTTATCAGCTACCAAACCGGTAACCGACAGTACCGCCGCCCCTAAACCAGTTGAAGAGGATAATTGAAAATGATGTAATTTGATTTTAAATACTTAATAACATGCAAAACATTACGGCAGAAGAACTGAAACAACGCATAGACAACGGTGAAGAACTTTATATATTAGATGTAAGAGAACCACATGAACGCGCAGAGTTCAACATTGGCGGTACGCATATTCCTTTGGGCTTTGTACAGCAGATGCAGGTGGACGAAATTGAGGACTGGAAAGACAAGGAGATCATCGTGTATTGCCGCAGCGGTAACCGCAGCGGACAGGCTTGTATGTTACTCGACTCCATGGGCTTTACCAACACCAAAAACCTGGTAGGTGGTATGCTGAAATGGACAGAGCTGTATAAATAACATTTAGTGCCTTCTGCGCCTGCTTTGCCCGGTTTGTACCGGAAATGTAAGCGCAGAAGGATTCCCTCCATCAGGCTTTCTGCTCTACAATAGCAGTAGCTTCTATCTCCACCAGGTAACGGGGATCAATCAGTTTACTTACTTCTACCATGGTGGTAGCTGGTTTGATGCTTTTAAAGAACTCCCCGTGTGCCCTTCCATACTCTTCCCACCTGGAGATATCTGTTACAAACATCCGGGTACGTACCACATCATGCAGCGTGGCGCCGGCATTGATTAAGGCGGATTCTATTTTTGCCAGGGCAAATTTCGTTTGCTCATAGGCGTTACCTTCCGCTACCACTTTGTCGTTATCCGATGCCACGGTGCCGGATACTTCAATTACATTGCCCACCCTTACTGCCCGGGAGTAACCTACTTTTCCTTCCCAGAGTGCCCCGGAGGAATAATTGGTGCGTTTCATAGCTGTTTTTTAGAAAGATGAGGAGATATGCAAATCTACAACATCTTCTTTAGTGTGTGGCCGCGGTGTTGGTCCCGGAGGTATCTGCCGGGGGCGGCGCGTTCCTGAATTTCACCACCTTTCCCAGCAAATCAAACCAGAAGGGCGCTCCCAGCGATATGGCCAGTGCGGTAATGCACCAGCCGGCGAAGACCAGCCAGCCGTTTTGCTGAAAAGGATGCGTGTAACCGCAGCGCAGGGTAATATGGCCGCCGGTACTGTCGGTTACACAGGCCCGTTTGATGCCAAGCACGTTTGCCGCATCGCCGGCATCGCTGCGCAGCATGCCATACACGCCCAGCAGGGAAGTATCGCTGACGAGTATACGAACAGAAGTATCGGCCCGGAAAAAGGCGCTGTCCTTATGCAGTACGTTTTTACGTATAAGCGTATCAGTGATGGCCGTATAACCCGGCGCCCGGCTGGATGCCAGCTGCACCAGCTGTGATCTTACATTTTTGTCTTTCATGAGGATCCGCGCAATAGCAATGGAATCCACGTTGAACAACGCCGCAATGGCCATACCCATACATAGCAGCCAGGTTTGCGTTTGCTTCCGGTACCAGCCGCTGGCGCGGGTCATGGTTTCATTAAACCATGTTTCCATATTAATCCGGAAAGCTGCCATATTGTGCCCCGCATCTTCAAATAATTGTAACAGGTGCTCCCTGGTACCCGGTACCAGCTGCAGGTAATTGTGCGTCAGCGCCGCTTTGATAGCCAGGGCATCTGTTGCCTTGTGCTCGGGCACACTACTGCGTAACAGGTGCACCATTGCCTGGGAAAAGATCTGCGGACTGATATAAGCAGGGCGCGAAGTGGCGCTGTTCTCGCCCAGGTTCCGGATAGAAGGCGTGCTGTAAAACTTTTTAAGGAAAGGACTTTTCCGGAAAGGCTCGAAGAAATAAACCACACTCCATCCCAGTTCATAAAACCAGTTGAAGAAAGTAAACTTCCCAAACCAGCCCAGGTCTTTACTGTGATCATCGTCCTCCAGCATCCGGCGTAAGCCTTTCGTTAACAGCCGCGCCCTGGAATTGAAGATCCTGGCAACCAGCTCCTGCACCACCGAGGCCAGCAAACTGTATAGCAGATAAATGAAAATAAGGCCGAGGGCCACATCTATGGCCAGGTTACTAAACATAAGGATAGGTATTAAGTTGACATATTTACATAAAAGTAAATATTTATACCAAAGATAAAAGGACACTACGCAATGTATTTGCAAACTCTCCGTTATGTTTTTTAACAAATTGCTGTGTCAGCCGCAGCATGGAAACAATATATCTTTGCCAATATTTTAGTGTATATGAAATTGAAACATTTAGCCTTGTGTTTGGGAATGGCCGCTACCGTCAGCGCTTCCGCCCAAATTAAATACAGGGATACCGAGAAGAAGCCGACTTTAATTCCTTACGACAGCAGCATTGCCTTTCAGCATCTTACACCGGATATTGCCCAGCTGACGCTGGTAGGACAGGAGATCACTTTCCTGAAACTGAATCCCAGGCGTTCGGTGAGAAATAAGGAAGATACCCTGCTGGACAATCTTAAAATGAAAGCCGTAGTGGAAGTGCCTTATAAAAGTGTACTCAAAGGCGGACATTTTTATACGCCCTATAAGGCGATAGAAAATAAGACATTCCGGATCGTTGACTACGACCGGAGAAACCTGGAAGGTACTTCCACACTTATTTTCACGCTGCGTGATGAGGAGCGGAAACTATTGCTTTTCCAGGTGCCGGAAGACAACCTTTCTAACACACCGGTTATTATTAACGGCAACTACGAATGGTTGAAGCGGCAGTATGTAGGAAGAAAATTACATCTCCGGAAAGAAAATAAAAAGACGGAAAATGTTCTGGACGATAACAAGGAAATTACGCTCACCAACGAGGACATTTATTCCTGCACAGACATTGCCGTTATTTTTGCCGGTAAACAGAAATATGGTCAGCCCTTCCTGATCGTTAAAAACAGCGAGAACCAGGAATTGGCTATCGGGGTGGGAAAAAGAAGTGAATACACCACCGGACCGCTGATTGAAGAATTTGCATTTTAGTCTTAACGGGAAAGCAGCTATACCAAATGCTTTCCCGTTATTTATTTTGTATCGCCGGATTCAAAAAAGCAACAGCTGCCACCAACCCAGGTATCTTTGCTGTTGAATCCTACGCCTATCATTTTACCCTTGCTGATCCGGGCCAGGTTATGCACCAGCATCGGCCGCGCAGCGCCATCCTGCCAGATATAGATCATGCGTATTTCGCAGATAGCCGGACCCGTAGGCGTTTCTATGGCAGGTGCATATTTCACCTTATGTTGTAATATCCAGTTCTCAGGATCTTTGATCCGGTCAATATCTTCCGCAGTCACATCTATCAATACTCCCTGCCCTGCAAAAGAAAAAAGCGGCTTTAGTACATAATTTTCCAGGTCGGCAGGCACCACCGGTAATTCATGCAGGAACCAGCTTTTGGGAACATACTCGCTGTGAATAAAAGGCATGATATACTTACTGATGCGGTAAAACCAGTTGGGGTGCGTGATCCACTCCACATCCAATTCCTGGAAAAGATTGACATGAGCGCCAATACTGTCGGCCTGGCGTTGCAGGTCGTCGAAAATAATCCGGTTATAAATACGGCGTACACGGGTTTTTATACCATCTTTCAGGTAAAATAATTGCTTGCCTTCCTGTATGAGGGCCGTTAAGCAAATGGTGGGGATATCCAGGTTTTTCCCGGTGCTGTAAAAATCAATGCGGGTTTTCTGTTCTTCCGGCTTCACTTCCAGCAGTATCACTTCTTCCGGCGCATAAGGCCCGATGATCATTTCACGCAACAGCTGGTAATAGGCTGCTTCATCCAGTCCGTTGAAAAAATTACTGAAGGTATCCGGTATGTTGAAATGCGTTTTAAAACGGCGGGCCATCACTTCCTGGAAAGCCATCATGGTGGGGAATCCCTGCAATTCAATGAGCTGTGGCGCCAATGAACCATCTGCAGCTTTGCAAACGGCAAAATCAATGACAATAAAATGCGGATGCTCATTTTCATTGGGCACCTTCAGTGAAGGTGGAATAGCGTCGCGGGTAATGGTTTTAAAATCGGGGCGCAGCAGCACATCCACTATTTCTTCGCAGGCCTGAACCAGTTTATTACGAAGGGCTGCCGGCACAAATACAGGAGTTTCAGCCACCCGGAAAGCAGGCGCTACACCGGTATCTGCCGCAATACCTGCTAAAAAAGCCTGGTATTGCGCTGGTGTGAATTGTTGATTATATGCCTTTCTTACTGCAGGGATCATAAGTTTTTAATTAGAAGAACGAGTGCTCGTTATCATTATGCGCCGCTACCTGCACCAGCCGTTCAATGGCCGCCAGCCTGTCGGACAGCCGGCCATAAATAGCGTAGTCGAGGAACGCGGTAATAAAGCGATCGTGCGTAAGCATAATCCTGTTGGGATCAGTGAGCTGACGGATCATGCTGTTGTATTTTTCCAGGCCGTGATGCTTCACTACCTGTTTTTTCTTTTCTTCCTGGAGGAGGTACATGTGCATACCGGCAGCATCGGCTTCCGGATGGAACTGGGTACCAATGAAGTGTTCATTGAACCGAATGGCCATGGTAGCACGTTCCAGCGGAACATGCGGCCGTTCTTTTTCCAGTGCAATCACATATCCGCCCATTGCCTGGAGATTTTCATAATCCAGTTCAATCACCTGCCAGTCGCGGCTATCCACAATGTAAAAAGGATCGGGGAGTGCGCTGAATACTTTTTCCTGCATGCCTGCAGCGGTTTTATGCACGGGGAATACGCCGAATGCAGACGATTTGCGTTTGCATACATTTCCCAGTTTATAATAGCGGCACATGAGCTGGTAAGAGTGGCAGATAAAAAAGACGGGCTTTTTTTCTTCGTGGGTACGGTTCCATTCCAGGAGGCTTTCTACCAGGGAGAAGTAAGCGGTTTCCCAGTCGCTGCCTTCACTGGCCACGGGGCTGCCGGGGCCGCCCGTGGAAATATATATATCATAGGAAGTATCAGGAACCTGTATTTGCTGCCTTACTTCAAACTCATCAAATTGCAGGTCCAGTGCATGCATGCTGGCGTATTTCACCAATATTTCACGGATACAGCGCATCCCTTCGTTGGGAACACCCTCATACATGTCCAGCACAGCCACCTTCCAGCTATTTTTAATTGGATGCATGCCACAAAATTACGCGAAATTTATTTTATGGGAATGTACTAACAGCCCTGGAGGAATTGACCCTGGATAAAATCCGTTACTGCCACAAGGTCATTGGTATCCGCATATACCTGCAATTGCTTATCTGCACCGGTGCCGGTTTCCAGTAACCGGGTAGTAGCGCTGATAATATCGCGGCTGCCGAGTTCATCTACTACGTCGTCAATAAAGTCGAGCAGTTCCGAGATAAGCGCGCGGGTATTTATTTCCATCTCTTTACCAAAATCAATCAGGTAGCCATCGATCCCATAGCGGGAAGCTCTCCATTTATTTTCATTGATCAGGGAGCGGTTATAGATAATGAAATTGAGATTCTGCATCCGCAGCTTATAGATCTTTGCACATACCGCCTGGAAAAGCCCGGCTATCATGATGGTATCATCGAGGGTGAGCGGCACATCACAAACGCGGAATTCCACGGTGTTAAAGAAGGGATGTACCCTTAAATCCCACCATACCTTTTTGGCGTTATCAATACAATTGGTTTTCACCAGCAGCTTGATATAATTATCATATTCTTCTATGCTGGCGAAATAATCGGGAATACCGGTGCGGGGAAATTTATCAAAAACCTTTGTGCGGAATGATTTGAAGCCGGTGTTACGTCCTTCCCAGAAAGGGGAGTTGGTGCTCAATGCAAAAATATGCGGGAGGAAATACCGGACAGAGTTAGCGATATGAAGGGCCATCTCCCTGTTTTCCATTCCTACGTGCACATGCAAACCAAAGATGAGGTTGGAGCGGGCGGCGTCCTGCATTTCATTCACTATTTCAAAATAGCGGGGATGATCAGTGATGAGTTGTTTTTCCCATTTGCTGAAAGGGTGGGTACCGGAAGCGCCTATGCTGAATCCCAGGTCGCCGGCTATTTGTGCAATGGTGCGGCGCAGGTAAGCTACATCTTTCCGCGCTTCATGTATGTCCGCACAAATCTGTGTGCCCACTTCCACTACGGCCTGGTGAAATTCTGCTTTTACCTGGTCGTTGATCACTTTATGCGCCTGTTCTACTATTTTTTGTTCATGTGATCTCAGTTCCCGGGTAACGGGGTCCATTACCATATACTCTTCCTCGATCCCCAGCGTGAACGCCTTAAACATGTTGTTAGCTTTTAGCTTTTAGCTGCGGCGTATAGCCAGCAGCGGTAATTAAAGCGATTCATTTCAGTGTAGTGCTTTCCGCAAATCGAAAGACTAAAAAGCATGAACGCTGTCTGCAAATGTAGGGCAGTAAAACGGTTTCACTTTTCTTTTTGTTGTTTTTTAGCAGGGCTTTTTTTAGCGGCCACCTTTTTCTCCTTTTCGGGTGCGCTTTTCTTTGCTTTGGGAGCTGTTGGTTTCTTTTTCTCAACCGTCGTTGCTGCCTTTGCTTTTGCCCGGCCAGGTTGCACAAATTTGCCCCAGGTAAGATTGTCTTTTCCTGGTTTCTGTGCAATGGCCCTTTCAATGGCATACCTGGCGCTGGTTTCCACTACCCATTCAAAATGTTCGGCGCCAATGGAGTGAATATCGGCGTCCGGTGCCGGGTTGCAGAAATCAATGGCATAAGGGACATCACTGCGCACCGCTATTTCCACGGTATTGAAATCGTATCCCAGGTGCTGGTGCAGGGTAAGCACCTGCTCCGTGATCCGGGCCGCGAGTTCCGGGCCGGGTTCATAATCTGCCTGGTAACGCAGGTGCGGTGCATGTTTTGGATTGTATGGCATAATCCGTACTTCTTTACCGCCTATACAAAAGCAGCGGTAATACTGGCTGAAGTCGATCTCTTCCTGCAGCATCATCACCAGCTGTCCGGTTTCGCTGTGTTTATGGAAGAAATCGTCCTTATCCTCTACGCGGTATACGTTTTTCCACCCGCCACCGGCATAGGGTTTCATGTACGCAGGGAAACTGACGTATTCAAAAATACTGTTCCAGTCGAACGGGTAGATCAGGTTACGGAACGACTTATCGGTAGTATCATCCGGCAGTTTATTAGAAGGCAGTAACACGGTGCGTGGCACATTTACGCCGATCTTTTCTGCCAGGGCGTTATTGAAAAACTTATCGTCGGCACTCCACCAGAAAGGGTTATTGATCACCGCAGTGCCGGCAGCAGCGGCATTTTTCAGGAACGACCGGTAAAAGGGCACATCCTGCGAAATACGGTCCAAGATAACTGCATAGCCCGGATCAGCGCCCTGCATCACTTTGTCGATGGTCACAAATTCGGCAAAGATGCCGGGAGGGTTAATACGGTTTACACGGTCTACAAATGCCTGGGGAAAAGTGTTTTCCTGCCCGAATAGAATCCCGATTTTTTTCATGGTACTTACTTGATAAGTGAAACATAATGCGGCAGCATTTCCCGCCATACCGGCCAGTCGTGGGTGGTTTGCGGGCGGATATCCAGCCAGTGGGCTATTTTTTTGCCGGCTAATATGCCGGACAACAATTCGTTTTGCGGCCGGGTTACATCCCTGTCGGCCACGCCCAATACAATACCCATGCGCCAGAGGTCTTCATGCTGGTTTTCCGGCACATAATCGGCCGGATTATTATAGTATACGTTGTCGTCGTAATGTCCGTCCATGCGGAATTTAATATCAAAGATCCCGCTGAGGCTGAATAAATAAGAAACCCGGTCCGGATGCCGGAAGGCAAAGTTGGCAGCGTGATAACCGCCGAAGCTGCAGCCGGCAACCACTATCCGCTGATGTCCTGTTTCCGTAACAATGCGGGGTAATATTTCTTCCATGAGTAGCTTGTCGTAACAGGTATGATTATACGCTCTTTGTTCCGGGGAAATATTTTTATTATACCAGCTGAGTGCATCAATACTATCGGGGCAATACACTTTAATTCTTCCTTCTTCAATAAACCAGCGGAGGGCTTCAATCAGGCCAAAGTCCTTGCTTTCATAATAACGTCCCATAGAGGTAGGAAACAGGAGCAAAGGGTAGCCGCTGTCGCCATATACCAACATCTCAAATTCCTTTCCCAGGTTGGGAGAATGCCATTTTAAATAGTTTTCGGTCACGGGAAAGTGTTTAGATAAATTTAAAGAAGATTATTGGTTTATTGGTAAATTGTTCCGGTGCAAATACGTCAACATTATATCGATTCTGTGTACCTGGCGCGCAGTGTGCAGCTGGATACCTGCTTCACCGGTACATCTCCCCATATACTTTTACTGGTAAATGATGGCCAGGAACTTTCCCGGTTATTACCGGAGCTGCCAGCCACTGTGCTGGTGGCAGGCATTTATGCGGACGCCGACCGGAAAGCGGTTTACGGCACCGCCGGTGTGCCGGATTACCTGGGGCAGGGCCAGCTGGCCGGAAGCTATACCCGCTTTATCATAGAAGAATTGCTGCCATTCCTGCAACAGCAGTATCCGGATATGCGGATTGTAAAACGCGCCTTTGCAGGCTTCTCCCTGGGAGGCTTATCTGCATTGGATATTGTATGGCGCCACCCGGACATCTTCCAGCTGGCCGGCGTTTTTTCGGGTTCATTATGGTGGCGTAGTAAAGCGCTGGGACCTGACTACCAGGATGATACCGATCGAATTATGCACCAACTGATCCGTGCTGGTAGCTATCATCCGGGGCAACAGTTTTTCTTTGAGTGTGGTACTGCCGATGAAACGGCCGACAGGAATAACAACGGGGTGATTGATAGTATGGATGATACCCGGGACCTGATAAAGGAGTTATTACAGAAGGGCTACAAACCGGACAAGGATATTTTTTACCTGGAGATTCCAGGTGGCCGGCATGATATGGCCACCTGGAAAACTGCTATGGATCTCTTCTTACAATTACCTTTCTTTTATTAATAATTAACGGCAATGCCTACATTAAAAGAGGCGCCTTTCCCTTTGGAATAAAACCCGGGCTGCATAAACCACTGAGCGCGTGCGGGGAAATAGTCTTCGTTGAAAAGATTATCAATACCCAGCGTAAGCAGGGTACGGGGAGCTACTTTATAGCTGGCATTGAAATTTACCAGGTTGTAGGCAGACACCTTTCCTTCGTTGCCATTGTAAACACCTTTGGCATTTTTCTCAAAGCGGTTGCGGCCATTTACGCCCATGTACTGCAGTCTTACTTCCAGGGTTGGCAGGGGGCGATAGGCGATGCTGCCGGTTACTTTTGGAGGAGCAATTCTTCGGCCGTTCAGGTATACATTATAGCTGCCGCCTGTTTTAGCGGTATCGGCTTTCCCTTCCAGGTAGCTGTAGCTGGCGCTGATATCGAGGTTATGCAGTACCTGGTACTGAAGCGATGCTTCAAAACCGTATATGCGTTCGGGTGTTCTGCTTACATTGAACAGGTCGGTGTTGGGATCAAAGATCATATCTGCACCCAGCTTGGAAGTGCTGATGAACCCGCTCAGTTCAAAGCGGAGCTTTTTATATTCACTTACAAAGCCCAGTTCATAGTTATTCACCAATACTGCTTCTGTATTGATCTTTTTAATATCGTTTACTTTAGCATCGCGCAGCGCCAAACCTATGTCAGATACGGAGAACCCCTGTGAGAAACTAAAGTAGGGCATGAATGCCGGCAGCCTGTTGTAACGGATGCCTGCGTTAAATAAAGTAGCTGTATAATCCAGGTCGCCGCCTTTTACCGCAATGCTCGGCGCACTCGTGGTGCCGTTGGCGTTAGTAAGCTGAAGGGTGGTATAATCATCCACACTTACCCGGACCCTTTCCACGCGCACACCCGCTTTCAGGATCAGATTCTGCCAGAGCGACCATTGTGTTTCCGCAAAGGGGGCATAGTTCAGCATGTTCATCTCCGGAACCCATACCCTGCCATCTACCAGCGGCTGCGAGGTCACATTGTTCAACAGGTCAGCGCCATAGGAAAGCGTACCGTTAAAGGCGGATTTGTTCGACAACGGGGAGTTAAACATCAACCGCAATCCTTTTTTCTTGTCGATGGTATGCGATTGTCCGTCGCCGCCTTCAAAGCGGCCAAACGATACATAAAAGATATCATCCCTTGATTCATAATAGGCATCTGCCGTGAGGGAAGTCCCGCCAATCAGGCTGTCGGCCTGGTACAGGAGGTGGAGGGTTTGATTTCCTCTCGGCCCGGTGGCTACGCCGGTGGGCGTACCCAATACACCGGAGGCAGGGATGCCTTTGGCGATGTCGCCGTTCACGAGGTTATAGTGGGAGTTCTGCTGGCTGCGGTAGTAGTTGTACATCAGCTGTATACGCTGACGGCTGTTTACCTGGTAGCCAACTTTCGCAAAGGCGTTGTAGCTGTCTGTTTCGCCCAGGCTGTAGTTGGGGCCTACCAGCTTGCCTTTGGCGTCTTTGAATTCGCCGGTTTGCTCTGCCACACCGCTCACGATGTAGTCGAACTTTTTATATTTCCCTTGCAATACCTGGTTTAAACGGCCACCCACACTATTTTTGATGCTGGTGAGCGAACCGGTGGCATTGATCATTGTTTTACCGGACAGAATTTTATCTTCTTTAGGCGTAACAGTGATATAGTTGATCAGCCCGCCGGTAGCACCATTGCCGTAAATGGCGGTGGCGCCTTTCAGTACATCCACCCTTTCCAGGACGGATGGGTCAATAGAGCGCATATCTACTTCCCCGTTACGGAGCGGGGTGGATTGCGGAACGCCGTCGATCATAATGAGTACGGAGCGGCCGCGGAGGGATTGACCAACGTTGCTGTTGGTTTGTGTGCCGGGCGCCAGGCCGGGTAC
Source organism: Chitinophaga sp. ARDCPP14 (assembly GCF_051362515.1). NCBI lineage: Bacteria > Pseudomonadati > Bacteroidota > Chitinophagia > Chitinophagales > Chitinophagaceae > Chitinophaga > Chitinophaga sp. ARDCPP14. The sequence goes on from NZ_JBKIXB010000006.1 coordinate 37,909, forward strand.
TTCCCGGGCGAGGATATCCGTTACATCTGTATTAACAGTCATGTCGTTTTCCAGTGTTTTCCGGGTGATCACCGTCACCGAGGAAGGAACATTATCCAGTGTTACCGGCTTGCGGCTGGCAGAAACTACAATTTCGCCCAGTGCTCTCGGTTCGCCGAGGGTATCTTTTTTATGGTTGGTGGTATTTTGCTGTTGTGCCATCAAAGGTGCGGTAAATCCGCAGCCGGAGAGTAACAGGAGGCATAATTTTTTGTGTAGCATGTGGTGTATGGCAGTAGTGTTGCCGTTTAAAATGTACAGATTTGCGTATTGGCCGAATTTATTACGGGGGCGAAATTAGGTAAAAGGCGGGCGATTGATTTACGCAATCGGGAAAATTTTGGGGATGGTTTTAAGCTTCCTGGAGAAAGAATAATCATCTGGAAAGACAAAAGGCTAAATAAGAGAGGGCTGACCATCCGGCCAGCCCTCTCTTTATAAATTAATCATTGCTTTCTTAGAAGCTGTAACGAAGACCAAGTTGTCCTCTCCAGCGTGCAGTGAAGTTGTTGATATAGTATGGTTTTTCATCGCCAAAACCATTGATTTCTCTTCTTCTGTCATACTGGAAAACTGCTGCACCTGAGGTAGCATCATATTTTCTGAAGGTGAGTGGAGTAGAAGCGTTGTTGGCGATAAAGTAAGTTCTGCCCCAATCCTGGTTCAGCAGGTTGCCTACGTTCAGGATGTCGAAAGTGATTTCCACTTTATGACCTTTGTAAATGGGCAGTACCTGTGCCACTTTAAAGTCGAAGATATTTTCGAACGGCGTGCGGCTTGCATTTTTCTTTGCATTTTCACCACGGTGTTTGCTCAGGTAGCTGTCGTTGCTGATCAGGCGTTCCAGGTCGGCTCTTTGTTCATCGGGTGTGCGGGTATAGGTCACATTACCTTTAGAATCTTTCTGAGAGATCAGGTCGAAGCTCATTGTAGCAACTTCTGTAGCCTTTGGAATGTAGATCAGGTCGTTGTTACCGCTGGAGTTCAGGTCATCACCGGTAGGATCAACCGTGTTGAAATAAACCCATGAGTAAGGAATACCGGATTGACCGTTATAGAACAGGGTTACGGTAGTACGGAACTTATCTTCTTTACCATATTTAAAGGTTTTGGAAGCTACTGCCAGTACGCGGCTGCCCATGCTGTAGTTAGAGCGGGCCATTTCCAGGTTATTCAAACCGTTGATGTTTGGTCCGAAACGCCAGTTGGAGCCGGCAGTAGAAGAGGTACCATCATTTACTGAGTAGGAGTCTCCGTAAGAATAACCCACTTTCAGGAACAGACCATTGCTTGTTTGTTTGGTCAGTTCACCGGAGATGTTATAGGTATAACCTTCGCTGGTATTTTTCAGCAGGAGGATCTGGTTACCCCAGTTAGTGGTTTTCTTTTTCCAGGTAGGTCTTTTAACACCACCACCTAAAGAAACGCTGTCGCCGGTAGGAACAACGTTCAGGTTTTCCCAGATGGCATTGTTAAGCGTTTTGGTAAAGTTACCTTCTATAGTAGCACTCATTCCCCATGGCAGTCTTCTTTCTACAGCCAGGTTGGTTTTAAACATCTGTGGGAATTTGAAATCCTTGTCTGACAGGTTAATGTTGGAAGGGCTGCTTCCTACGTTAGCACCCATCGCCGACAGGTTGGCGGCAGAATACTGTCCGTAAAAAGGACTGTTACCGTCGTAGTTGAAACGGAAACTATTTGGTAAACCGGAACCGCTCAAACTTACGTTGGTATATACGTTACCGGTATTGCCGTACTGGTTGGAAATCCATACAAACGGTACACGTCCTGTAAAAATACCCACACCACCACGGATGGTAGTCAGTCCATCGTTAGTTACATCCCAGTTAAAACCAATACGCGGAGCAATCAATGGTCTTGATTTTGGAATGGTGGTAGTGGAATAGCCTGCAAAGTTCGGGTCTTTAGAAAATGCTACGTTATCCGGAGGGGTGGTTGGGAAGATAGGAATGTCTATTCTTACGCCATAAGTCAGGGTGAAGTTTTTCCTGATGTTCCACTCATCCTGTGCATAAATACCGATCTGTGCTGCTTTAAAGCCAATACCATCCCGGAGGGTAGAATCAGCGGTGTTGTAGTTGATCTGGTATTGTCTTGGTTTCAGGTTATTGATAAATCCGCTGATGGAATCATAAGTGTAAGAACCGAAAGCACCCTGGATAAAGGTATTTTTGATCTTATAGATTTCAGCATTGGCGCCTATTGTAATGGTATGTTTACCTTTATACATGGTCAGGTTGTCTGTGATAGTCCAGATACTCTGATCCAATGCATTGGCAGTAGAAGAAAACTCACTGCCCAGGTTGATAGTACGCCCGTTATCATTAATGGTAACAGTTGGGAAAGGTTGACCGAGAGAAGTTCTTCTGTCTTTTACATTATTATAACCGACCCTCAGTTCATTACTCAGCCTGTTAGAGAAGTTGGAGTTCAACTCAATCACACTGGAATTACTTTTAGAAGGGAATTTATAATAGTTATTTGCAAAAGCAGCAGAGCTATTGGTCCGGCTGTAGATCAAATCACTTGCATTCAGGTAATTATGACGTACAGTCAGTTTATGAACGGAGTTGATGTTCCAGTCGATACGTCCAAAGAGGGTGGTAGCTGGTTTATCACGTTCCTGGTCTGTATAGCTTCCCAGGTCTACTTTATATTTATTGGAAACAAAGTCGTAGATGCTTTTCAGTTCATCGGTGGTTACGTTGGAAGCTCCGGTGGCAGGGTTATAATCTATCGGGTTATTCCTGACAGATCTCTCCGCGTTTACAAAGAAGAACAATTTGTTTTTGATAATCGGTCCGCCGAGTGATGCGCCGAATATTTTATTGGTGAAACTGCCGTAGTCTGCACGGGTAGAATCCGGGGCTTTACCTACGAGGGATTGACCCTGGTAGAAGAAGTAAGCGGCACCATGAAAATCGTTTGTTCCGCTTTTGGTAATAGCATTGATACCACCACCTGTGAAACCGCTTTGTTTAACGTCGTAAGGATTCAGTACAATTTGTAGCTGATCAATAGTTTCTATGGAGATAGGGTTGGCTCCTGCCTGGCCACCATTGGTACCGGAAGCAGATAAGCCGAATACGTCGTTGGTTACAGCGCCGTCAACCGCGAATTGGTTGTACTTGTTGCTCTGCCCGCCAAAAGAGATACCCATAGGTGACCCATCTTTACCATTGGTAGATACAGATGCCTGTGGGCTCAGTCTTACGAAATCCTGTACGCTTCTGTTAACCGTAGGCAGGTTATCGAGTTGGGTACGGGAAACGTTCAGTGCGGTACCGCCATTACCTTTAGCAATCGCCCTGCTGGCTGTAATGCTTACTTCTTTCAGGCTGGTAGAGCCTTCAGAAAGCGTAACATTTAACTTCAGCGGTTCTCCGAGTTTAAGGAAAATGTCGTTGTAAGTTTCAGTGCCATAGCTGATAAATGAAACTTCCACCTTGTAAGGTCCGCCAACACGAACGTTAGGGATGGTAAATTCACCACTGCCGCGGGTAGTGGTGCCATAAATTGTTCCAGTAGGTGTGTGGGTGGCTTTTACAGTGGCCCCAATCAGGCCCTGGCCTTTTGAATCGGTTACAACACCGGTGATGCTGCTGGTAGTTACCTGCGCATAGGTTACAAACACGGTGAGCAACAATGAAAATGTAAAGAGTAGTTTTTTAAACCCCATAAAGCAAAGAAGTTGTTGTTTCAGACGCAAAGTTGAACAATTTTCCCGTGAAAATTTTAACGCGGAATTAACAAATTGTTAAGTACACTGTGGATATCTCAAGCGGCACAATAAAATTTGAATGACATCTAGCTATAACCGGCTTAATAAATAGTTTTTCCAAGAATTTCCCTGAAAATTACGATTTCTCAAATATGAGATAATAATAATGAGAGAAATCTGCCACCACAGTGAACCTTATAAGGTTTCAGGTGTATAATTCCGTTATCAAATTGACAATCATTATTATATGTTAAAATTCAGCTGTATAATTAACATCTTCCCAATACTTTTCGGGTAGAATCACACTTACTTCCCCCGGCAACTTTTCATAAGTATATGTCGTAACTTTGCGCAATTCAACATTACTGACCCGGAGGGAATAATATATGTTAGATACAATAGAAGCAGCAATAGAAGATATAAAAAACGGTAAGCTGGTGATCGTGGTAGATGACGAGGACCGTGAAAATGAAGGTGATTTTATCACGGCAGCACGCAATGTAACTCCTGAAATCATCAACTTTATGAGCACCCACGGCCGTGGGCTCATCTGCGCACCGCTGGTGGAAGAGCGTTGCGAGGAACTGGGACTGGACCTCATGGTCCGCGATAATACCGCCCTGCACCAAACCCCTTTCACCGTTTCGGTAGACTTGCTCGGGCACGGTTGCACTACCGGCATCTCCGCACACGACAGGGCCAAAACAGTGCAGGCGCTGATTGACCCCACTACCAAACCCGAACATTTGGGTAAACCTGGCCATATATTTCCACTAAAAGCCAAAAGCGGCGGCGTTTTACGCCGTTCCGGCCACACGGAAGCCACCATCGACCTGGCCCGACTCGCAGGATTTGAGCCTGCCGGCGTACTGGTGGAAATTATGAATGAAGACGGCTCCATGGCCCGCCTGCCGGAACTCCGCGAAATAGCCACCAAATTCAACCTTAAACTCATTTCCATAAAAGACCTGATCGCCTACCTCCTCAGCACAGAAACGCTGATCGAAGAAGGCGTGAAAGTACAAATGCCCACCAAATACGGCAACTTTGAACTCATCGCCTTTAAACAAATTAACTCCGGTGAAATTCACATGGCACTGAAAAAAGGCGACTGGAAAAAAGATGAACCGGTACTGGTAAGGGTCCACTCGTCCTGCGTGACAGGGGATATCCTCCATTCACTGCGTTGCGACTGTGGCGAACAACTGCACGCCGCTATGCAAATGGTGGAAAAAGAAGGGAAAGGCCTTATATTATATATGAACCAGGAAGGAAGAGGTATCGGGCTCATGAACAAACTGAAAGCCTATAAGCTGCAGGAAGAAGGCATGGACACCGTAGAAGCTAACCTGGAACTGGGCTTTAAAATGGATGAACGCGACTATGGCGTAGGCGCACAGATCCTCCGCCATCTCGGTATCTGCAAACTCCGTCTTATTACCAACAACCCGCGTAAACGCGCCGGTTTAAGTGGTTATGGCCTGGAAGTTGTTGAAAATGTACCCATAGAAATTCATCCAAACCCACACAACGAGAATTATCTTAAAACCAAACGCGATAAATTAGGGCATGATATCCTCAGGGGATAAGTGACGGTCACCATTGAGAACGCGTATAGTAAGGAATGAATCCATTCCTGCAAAGTAAACCACACAGGGGAGTAATACTGTTTAACAGCAGGTTGCTCCCTTTGTTGTTTTATTCAATGTTGGTAGTATCTGCTTTAACCCGGGAAGAATCTTCCTGTTCCTGTTTCAGCATCGCCGCGCGGCGGAGGGAATCCAGCAACGGCGTGCGCCTGCGCCGCCTGTCGTTAAACAACTCGCTGAAGCGGTTGTATTCCCTGATATAGGAAATACCCACCCCGGATTTCGTACGGTTGTTGAGGTTATATACATCATAATCCGTTTTACTGAAGGCGTTGATACGGAAACGGCCATCCGGCGTAAGGAGGTACTCAATGCGGAAGTCGCCGGCAAAACGGTTGGTATTGGCGGAAGTAGCCGTTTTACCCCAATCGTAATCCCCACCGGCATATAAACGGAAACGGTTATTAAACAAATTGCTCGTAATACCTGCGCTCACCTGGTTACGGTCTACGGACGAGTTGTCCTGTGGCCCGCCCACATTGTACGCGCGGTAATTCACATTCACCCCGATGCCACTTCCTTTCAGCAGCACACCCGTAATATTGTTGAGAATGGCCTGCGCCTGGGCCGATAACGCCTGTCCCACGCTGTTTTTCCCGGTAATGCCCACGTTGGCAGCGGCGGTAGTAGTAGCGTCATCCGGCAGGAACTGGTTGGAAAACAGCAACCCCCACACCTGGAACAATGCCTTGTTCTGGTCATTGTTAATCTCTTTCAGGTGCGCGGCTACACCACTTTCATAAGCCAGGCTGCCGACTTCCGGCAATTCAATGGAGTACGTAATATCCGGCTTCAGCAGGGCGCCACGCAGATTGATCCGCACATCCACTTTTTCGGTGCGCGTGGCCAGCTTATCTGTGCTCACATTGGTACCCTGACCTACCAGGTTATACAAGCTTACCTTTGGCAGGGAATATTTCGCCATAATGTTTACCCTGGCTTCCGACGGATCGCCGTTCCAGGTAATGGTACTGTTCTTTTCTATGTCGAACTTCCAGCTGGTGAGCCGCTGGAAATTGAAGTTGTAGGAACCGTTATTGATTTCGTAGTTGCCAAACATGGTGAAGTCGCCTTCTGTATTCACCGTGATCTGCAGGTTACCGGTACCGTTGGCGGAAATAATATCGCCGGTGGTGGCGTCCAGGATAACATCGATCTGCGCATCAGGGTTGGCGGCAATGTCCAGCTTGACGGTCAGTTTGGTATTGTCTTTTTTCTTCTTCTTTTCAACAATCTCGGTGCCATAGCTTTTGAACGTGATGTAGTCGTATTTCCCGATATCCTTGCTGTCGGACATAGGGAGATAGAAGTGGGTGCCTTTAATCGGGCGGGCCAGGATGTGCATCTGCATATCATTCAGCGGCCCTGAGAAATATACCTTTCCGTCGGCCAGCACATCTCCGTAAAACAGGTCGTTATCGGAAGCGCTGGTATTCAGGAACAGGAATCCGCGGCCGGTGACATCAAAGTCGAAATTGAGCTTGTCGAAATGGTCATGACTGATATACCCGCTGGCAGTGCCTTTGGTATTGTATTTATCTACCAGCGTAAAGTTGCCGAATTCAATCAGGTTGTCATCTATGTTCACATTCAGCTTCGGAATGCGGTAGTGAGTGCCCAGGTAATCTACGGTAACACCCACGGTATCGAGGGTGAGCGCGCCTTTTACAGATGGCACGCGCGTGGTGCCGCTTACATTTAAAGTACCGGTTACCGCACCGGTGAGATTGGATACATAGCCCGCGAGGTATTTATTCAACAGGCTGATAGACGTGCCGTTGAGCTTCACGCTGGCATCAATCCCATTGTTGGACGCCGTTAATCCTACTTTACCACGGGCCAGGAAAGCTTTTCCTTCGTTATCCGATTGTATGTTAAAGGTGGCGTCACCGGTAAGGTGATGATAGGTGCCATCTATGTTTAAAATACCGATGGAATCATTGTCGATGCGCAGTTCCCTTGTTCTCAGCGCTGTATTGATATCCAGGTTCTGCGTGGGATCTGCAATATTAATAGTGCCGTCCGTAATTCCCTCCACCCTGGTGGAAATCAGCTGGGCAGGAATTACATCAGCCAGGTTCAGATTTTTGAGGGTAACGATGAATTTGGATTCATCAGGATTAAACTCATTGGTTTCTACGGTAATGCTTTGGTCGTTGCGGGTTACCCGCAGGTTTTTTACCGTCAGGAAATGTTTGCTCCAGTATATTTCATTGCCGGGGGTAACATTCCATTGCCGTTCATTTACGGTGAAGGCGCTGTTGAGGAAATTGATCTTCAACCCGTCCGATACGGTAATGATCCGGGCGTAGAAGCCATCCAGGGAGGAAGTGTCTTCCGCAGCCAGGTCCACTTTTACAAAAGAGGTGTCATGCCCTGAACTGGCCAGTATCACCGGGTTTTCGAGGATCACATTTTTACCGGATAATACTTTGCCGATGCTCGCACTGATGTTAACCTTATTAAAGTTACCATCTCCCTTAATCTGTAATTCCTGTACATGATATCCCAGGTAGCCGGCTTCGGGTACCTGGATGTTCAACGCCAGGTTGCCGCCATTCATGGTATTGAGGGCGCCGGTTACGGTCGCATGGTCAAACCCCGAAAACTGGTTGGTAAAGCCACTCAGCAGTTTATCCACTTCACCGAGATTAATGGCGTAGGTGAAGTTCTGATTGATGACCGCATTTTGCGGCGCGCTGAAATAGCTGGGATAATATTTATACAGCAGCAGGTGAAAAGCATCCGGCAGCTGGAGGAAACTGTACTGTCCTTTTACAAAGCCGTCGATTTCACTGCCGGTAAATTCAAGCAGCTTTTGGTTATCCACCATATGCGACGATACATACAGGGAATCAAATTCGAGGCGGCGGTTGTCCTTAAACGCAGATACATCGTACATCCGCGCGGTACCATCGAAGTTATCGATGTTGCTGCCCACAAAGTTCAGCTCCAGTTTGGCCTGCAGGGTAACGGAATCTTCTGTGATATGCAGCGCTTTCAGATCTGCTTTACGGATTTCTGAATTGAATTTGAATTCCGGCAGGGCGGCATTAAAATCAATGGTCCCGGCAAAGTCCATGTCCAGGTTAGGATCAGTGGCCGTGAGCGCACCATTAAAAAATTTGCGGCTCATTTCCCCCTTTGTTTTGATATTCCGGTAATTGTATCCCAGCAGGGATATTTCCTGGATATCTGCATCCACGGTAGCTTTCAGCGTTTTAAAATTGAAACCCGCGCCGTCTACTTTGGCATCGAGGGAGATGGTAGAAAGGTTAGCGTTATTAAAAAGGGTGCCGATATCAAAGTTGGTAGCTTTTAAACTCCCGGAGTAAACAGGGACATCGCGGCTGGTTTTAAAGTTCAGATCGGAGTTTACCTTACCAAGGTTGGTCTGGAACTGGCCATAGGCCACAAAGTCGTTGATGAACCCGGTATAGCTTCCCTGGAAGCGGATGGAAGACAGCTTGTCGATGCGCACGGTGCTCACAATGTCCTTTACAATGGGCATGATCTGCATCACGTCATTACCGGTGGTGATGAGTTCTTCTGTATGAAAATCAATAAATGTTTCAAAGATATCCGGCAGTCCGCGCATTTCCAGGCTCCCTTTAAGACGGGTGGTGCTACCTGCGGTCAGATCTATTTCAGATGCTTTCAGGTTGCTCACCGGGCCCCTGGCTTTGCCGCTCAGCGTAATTTCCTTTTTCCAGGAGGAAAGGGGCGGTGCAAAAAAGGCGATATCATCTGACGATAGTTTGCAATTTTTAAACCGGGCCTGCATAAACACATCATTGATATAATCACTCATATCACTGATGTCGCTGTATTGCATGGTGTAATAGTCGCCGATATGACTGCGGTTGGTTTCCAGGTCGAGCTGTGAAAATTCCATTTCCACGGGCGACATTTTAAACCGGCTGGTTAATTTTTTCACCTCAAAGCCGCTGCGTTCTTTGGTGCTCAGGGTAAGATCCCCGATCACACTGTCTTTTACCAGACTGGTATTGCTGAGGGAGAGATTGATGTCATTGAAGCGGATATGATTGGGTGCAAAATAGCCGGGTTCAATTTTCGTGCTGTCGTCGGGGTTATCCACCCCGAAGATGCCGTCTTTGATATTGAGTTCTTTCACCACCAGCTTCCAGTTGGCATTATTCCAGCGCAGCTGCTGCAGTTGCCCTGTATCTGGTACCGGGTGGTCCGGACTGGGTTTCCGCCGGCGCCGCAGGGGAGAGGCGGCATAACTGCTGATAATGAAGTCTGGATTGGTAAGCGTCAATTCCTGTATATCGATGTTATGTTTCTGGAGGTCCAGGTTCTTCGCATCGAGATAAATGCGTTTGGCAGATGCCCGCATATCTTCACCCACCCAGGCATCCACCTGGTTGAGCCGGATGTTTTTAAGATCAATTTTTTTCAGGTCAAGGGAGATGCCGCCGGAGGGTTGACTACTGGTATCGGTTTTGGATGAGCCAAATGCTTCTTCGAGGAAATGATAGTTCCAGACGGAATCTTTGCGGGTACGCAACAGGTTTACCTGGGCGTTTTCCAACCCGATGAATTTGATCACGGGCTTGTCCTGGAAAAAGAACCAGTCGGTAATGCGCACCTGCAGCTTGCCTGCATACAACAGCGTGTCTCTGTGCTGATCTTCAATGAGCGCACCTTCCAGCTGCATGCTGTTGAACAGCCGGAAAGTCACGTGGTCTATTTCCACGCGCGTTTTAAGCTGCTGCGACAAGCGGCTGGTCACTTCATGCACGAGGAAGTTCTGCACTACGGGGATGTTTACCAGTATTCCGATCAGAATGACAAGGCCTAACAAACACAGTAACACGACAGATAATATTTTCCGTACTTTTTTCAGGCGGCAAAGTTTATCCGGCAAAAATAATTAATAGTTGGCAGCCAATGCCATTTAGCAAATAAATAAGATGTATTTCCGGTTTAAGTATGCTGATGGACGATTTCGTATATAGGTGCCAGTGAGTATGTGCAGGTCCGTTATACGTCCGGAAAATCCTCTGGTGATAAGTTTATCACGAAATTGTCGGACCTGTCTTTTTATTGTGATGTTATATTCGTATTTAATAATAGTATTTTGTCTTTAAAAGACAGGTGCTTAAATGGGTCTCTCTTGTTTATATCTGATTGTCAATAATTTACAAGAAGATATAAGCGTTTTCTGTCGCGTGAAAATCTCCGTCACGGTAGTGTCACTAATTCTTTCCGGCCTATTAGGAAAACTTTAACATTTCTAAATTTCCTTCCAGAACAATGAAGTACAAGTGAGCAATCGATGAACAAAGTAGCATTTCAGTGAACAAAACATTTTAGCAACCGGAATTATTCAAGCCAAACTATAGCATACCAGCAACAGTTGTAATTCACCCGTTTCAATAACAGTAACAAGGATTAATTCACCAGTGAACAAATTTCAGTGAGCATTCAGTCAACCAGTCTGATAATTCCAGAATAATTCAATAAACCAGAATCTATGCACAAAAAGTTGCTACTACTAGCGCTAATGGGATTCCTATGCCTGCACGCATGGGCCCAGGAGCGAAAAATTTCAGGTACTGTTACAGATGATAAAGGAGCGGCATTGCCCGGCGTATCTGTAAAAGAAGTAGGTACCAATAATGGGGCAGCCACAAGCCCCGACGGCCAGTTTACGCTTACCCTGAAAGGCAATTCCAACAAACTTTCCATTTCATTTATAGGTTTTGAAACGCAAACAGTGGTGTTGTCGGGGAAAGCATCTATTACTGTTTCCCTGAAGCCGGATGCTAAAAGTCTGAAAGACGTGGTGGTTATCGGCTACCAGGAAGTACGGCGTAAAACCGTATCAGCGGCGGTTTCCAGCGTGAAAGGCAAGGATATCGAAAACCTGCCTTCTCCCAGCTTCGACCAGCTCCTGCAAGGCCGCGCGGCCGGGTTGAACGTACAAAACTTCACCGGTGAACCAGGTGTAAGAGGCTCTTTCGTGGTAAGGGGAAATACCTCCATCAGCCGCGATGCCAGCGCCGCCCGCACCCTCAGCTCCCCGCTGTTCGTGATCGACGACATCCCCGTTTCACTGGACGATGCCGCCGCATTTGACAACACCGGTACCAACTACATCGCCGGGCTGAATCCCAACGACATTGAATCGATAGATATCCTGAAAGACGCATCCGCTGCCGCCATTTATGGCTCCCGCGGCGCCAACGGCGTGGTGATTGTGAAAACCAAACGCGGTAAACAGGGCAAACCACAGGTGAACTTTTCCACCTACGCCGGTATGATCCAGAAACCAAAGTTTGAAACCGTATATGGCGGCGCAGAAGAAAGATGGTTCAAAATGGACTACCTGCAGAAGTATCTTACTGATCAGCAGAAAGTGAATGGTATTCCCATGATGCTGACAGATAGCCTGAACCCTGCCTTCAGCGGAGCGGTCGACTGGCAGGACCTCTTCTACCAGAATGGTATTATCCAGAACTACGACCTGTCTATCTCCGGCGCTTCAGAAAATACCAACTACCGCGTGAGTGGTAACTACTACGATGAAGATGGAACCATCCGTGGTACCGGCTTTAAACGGTACACTATTTCAGCCGCCATGGGCGTAAAAATGTCGTCCCGCCTGAATGTGGCCTCCCTGTTCCGTTTGAGCCGCGGCGACAGATCCCGCGGTCGCGGCGTGTTCCCCGGAGAAAATGTGATCCCGTTAATAGATGGCCAGTATCTTTCTTCCCTGTTCAATATCTCGGATATCGACCGTAAGAACTTTACCGGCGACCTGGAATCCGGTCGTGATAAAAATATCAATGATGATATCACCGCCAGTCTTACCGTGAACTACGATATCTCTAAAAAGCTGCGCTTTGCTTCCATCGGGTCTATCCAGTCCAGCATCAATACCCGCGATATTTTCCGTCCCGGAGAGTTGAACACCGCCGGTTTATCTTACGCACAAAGTGGTAAGTCGCGTTTTGAAAATGCCAACCTCGACAACACCCTGAGCTATACTTCTGATATCATCAATAAAGATCATCATCTGAACGTGCTGCTGGGTAACACTATCAACAATATCAGGAATGAATTTACCGGTATTGGCAGCGGCGCGCTGAGTAATGATAACGTGAAAGTGGTACAGGGCTACAACCTCAGCTACCTGATGTACAGGGATGCATATGGCAACCTCGTTTCAGGTTCCGATTACCAGTCTTCCGGTATGCTGTCCTTTTTCTCCCGTGTGAATTATAACTATAAAGAAAAATACCTGTTGTCATTTGCCTATCGTGCTGATGCTTCTTCCCGTTTTGGCCGTAACAGCAGATGGGGTTACTTCCCCTCTGTATCAGGTGGCTGGAATATTTCCGACGAACCATTTATGGCCCCGCTTAAAAAGTGGGTGGAATATTTCAAGATCCGCGGAAGCTATGGTGTAACCGGAAGTTTACCAAAACAATATTACCTCCAGTATAATAATTACAGCATCAACCAGGGTACCTACGGCGGATCTACCGGCGGCACCTACAACGGCGTGAATGCCGTAACGCCTAACTTCTCAGATGGTGTGGCACAGGACGGACTCACCTGGGAACAGGCCATCCAGTCCAACATTGGTGTGGATGCAAGCTTCTTTGCCGGCAGATTAAATGTAACTGCCGACGCATTTAACAGGGGTACTTCCAAGCTGCTGTTTAACCTGCTGCTGCCTTCCACTGCGGGGTATGATAAAGTAAATACCAACGCGGTAGATGTACGCAACACCGGCGTGGAATTCACGGTGCAGGGCCGTATCACACCGCCCACCAGCAAATTCCAGTGGAGTTCTACCCTGATATTATCTTTCATCAAAAACCAGATTGTTAAATTACCCAATGGTAACCGTGACCTGATGGTACCGGATAACAATACCGGTATGACGTATGTGCTCACTAAGGGCCGCGCTATCAACGAGTTTTACCTGATGAAGAGCAAAGGCGTATATGCCAGCGAAAAAGATATTCCGTTTAACCCTTACACCGGTGAAAAGCTCACCTACTGGAATGGCAACCATACCGTGCAGGCGGGCGACTTTATCTGGGAAGACCAGAACGGCGACTACGACGTGTGGGACTGGAATGACAAGGTGCGCAGCGGTAATCCCAACCCGGCATGTACCGGCGGTTTCACCAACGTATTTTCTTACGGCCCCTGGAGCATGCAGGTGTATATGACGTTTACCCTTAAACGTGATATCTACAATAAATACATGTCCGACAGGCTCACCGGCTTAACCAACAGCTATGCTACTATTGCGGGCATAGATCCTTCTTCGATCAACAGCTGGCATAAAGAAGGCGATAACACCCAATATTCAGAAGTAATTCCTTACAGCCAGCAGTATTACTACCAGTTCCTTCCATTTTCGTCAGCCTTTGTAGAAAATGGTTCTTACCTGCGTATCAAATACCTGAACCTGGCTTACCAGTTCAGTCCTAAGTTCCTGGAACGTGCAAAGCTGAGCAAACTCCAGATCTATGGTGTGGTAGACAATGTAAAGATGTTCCAGAAATCAAGCGTTCCGGATGCGGAAGCAGTGGATGAAAAAGGTACTTACACCGGTGGCGGCTACCCCATACCACGTAAGTTCACCCTCGGTGTAAATGTTGGTTTTTAATTTTAAAAAAGAAGAAGATATGAATTGTCTGAAAAATATATTCACGGTAATAGCTGCAGGACTGCTGTTGTCGCCTTTCGTGTCCTGTAAGAAGCTGCTGGATCAGGAGCCGATCAATTCTCCCTATAATTCCGTTTTCTGGAAAAACCAGCGGGATGCAGAACAGGGTGTGGCCGGCGGCTATGCGTTATTGCGCAGGGCATTAACTACCAATACGGACTGGGACCAGAACATGTCGCATTTTGCATATGGCTCCTTACCCGCGTATGAATTTAACGACTACGACGTGTATGATGTGAGGTTCCTGGTGAAAGGTGGAGATGGGATGAATACGGCCGATTTCCTGGGATCTTACCTGGATAAATATCACGACTGGTCTCCCTACTATAAAGTGATCACACAAGCGAATATTATGTTGCATAATATTCCCAATATCCCCGATGCACAGTTTACGGATCAGCCTACCCGTACCCGTAACCGTTTCGTCGGAGAAGCTTACTTCCTTCGCGCGTTCAGTTATTTCTATATGGTGCGCCTTTGGGGCGATGTGCCGCTGGTAACGAAGTATGATCCTAATCCTGTGGGAGCAGAAAATATTCCGAGAACCAATGAGAAGATCATCCTGGATACTTGTATAGCTGATCTGAAGAAAGCTATCAGCCTGTTGCCGTGGGAATACAAAAACGGCACTGAAAGAGCGGTAAGAGCTAACAGGGGCGCCGCATTTGGCTTACTGGCCCATGCATACATGTGGAGAAACTTCCTGAACAAAGGACAGGTAGTATCCGATGTAACCAATGCGATTGCCGCCATCGATTCGGTTGAGCAAAGCGGTCAATACCAGTTACTCGCCGCCGAAATGTATCCAAAGATCTTCCACGGAAAATCAATGGAAGGCATATTCGAAATCAATATGCAGGTAGCGGATGGAGAACAGCAGGTAGAAAAAGGATTTTATTATAGCATTCTGAAAACACCTTTTATCAGTAATAAAGATGGAAAGGTAGACGCGCCGAATATTGACCTGATCAATTTACTGTATGATGAAGCCGGTACCGATGTGCGCCGTCATTATTACTTCACCAACCTGGATGCGTTTGGGCAGTACGATGTGATGATCTGCAAGTTTGCAGGCCCTAACCGGGAAAACATTAACTACCGTAATCCGGGCAACTTTACAGATGGTGCTGTAGATGCCAACATCATCCTGATGCGGTATGCAGATCTGCTGTTGTTACGTGCAGAAGCCCGTGCCGACCAGGGCAATGTAGGCGCCGCCTTGCAGGATATCAACAGGGTAAGGGCACGCTCGCATGCGGAACCTATTTTAGCAGAAGATGTGGCCGACATTAAAGAAGAAGCATTCCTGGAACGCTCCCGTGAATTATATGCAGAAGGACAACGTTGGTACGACCTGGTTCGCACCGGCATGCTCATGAATGGTAATGTGAACGCTGCTCCAGGTTTCCCGCAGGACCGCTTTGATGCCGGTGGCTGGAAATGGCCGGTAGGACGCTCGCTGTTCCTCAATAACAGCGTGCTTATACAAAATACATACTGGCTGGGTAAAGTGAAATAGCATCTTGAAATTTTAAACGTACTGACATGAACAAACTAAAAATATTTACCACAAAAGCAGGATGGGGCATCTTAATGATCACCCTGTTGTTCGCTGCCTGTAAGAAAGATGATCATTTCCTGGGAGGCAGTCCTACCAACGATCACACCGATCTTACTACCTACGATTACCTGAAAGCAAATCCTAATTTCGATACGCTGATCCTGCTGATCGACAAGGCCGGTTTAAAAGAAACCATCAACAGCGATATTACTTTTGTTGCGCCTACAGATTATTCTATCAAACAATTCCTGGCGGTGAGGACCAAGCTGTTGCAGATTGAGCTGAACGATGAAAACGTTAAGTATACGATTGATAGCCTGAAAACGCCTGAACTGCGCGACTCCCTGCTGGCCTATGCTTTTGCAGGTAAAATTGTACGTGCAGATCTTTCACTGGAATCACAGGTATATAAAAATAAAGTGAACGAAGACTTCGCTTTCAAGCTTACTAAAACCGACGCATTTGGCAATATTTTTTCCGGGGGTGTGCGGTATATGGCGCTTACAAAAGTGATTAATGGTCTCGATCCGGATCCCCGTCCGGATGACTATCCGGAGGAAGACAGGGATATGCAGTATACCTTGCAAACAACCGGTATCATTACCAAAACAGGTGTATTGCATGTACTGCAAAACAACCACGTGTTTTATTGGAAATAGTCATCACCACTAAACTTAAAAGTATGTTGTATAAATATAAAGGGATAAAATTCCTTACATCCGTTGTTCTGCTGGGACTATTGATCGCCGGATGTAAAAAAATTGAGGAAGGCTTTCTGAGCGAAGGACTCTACGTACCGGACACCCCCATAAAAGTGCAGCGGGGTAACGCTTTCCAGAAAACAAGCGCCATCCTTGCAGATGGTACCACCCAGCCCATGACCGTGAAGCTGCTTGACATCAGGAGGGCAGATAACAAAAAACATGCGGATGAATTTTATAAAGAATACCCTGTTTACGTATATACGGCAGCGGTAGATCCCGCGAAAGACACCACCATTGAACTGGTGAACAAAAAGCGTGAACTGAAAAAGATGCAGCCTTATGTATTCCTGACCAGTGGCCAGTTTGTGTTTAACGGTGCTACCGACAGCTTACCGCTGGATGTTACCTACGAATATGATGTGGAAGTATCCAACGTGGCAGGCTCCAAAGTGTATAAGAATATCGGTACGCTCACTACGGTTGATCCGCCATTGGTGACTGAAACAACGGCCAACTGTAACTTCTTCCCGGATGATGCTTCTCCCACCGTGCCAATGGGCGCACCGGTAATGACGATTACCAGGGTGAGTGAAAGCGGCGCCTCTGTTATTCTGAAAATTACGGATAAAGATGGCAAACCTTTCAATCCTAAAAAGGGAGAGATCATTAAGCGTGGCGACCGTCCTATTTTTGAAAACTACGCCAGGTTCCATCCCATTGAGTATACAGATACCGCCATGATCTGCAACTTTGAGATTGCACCATTCCCATTGAGCCGCTATTCCAATGGCGGTACCAACTGGAACTACCTGATGTACTATCGTATTCCTTCTGCCTTTGTATCGGTAGATAAAAATGTATCCAGCAAAATAGGCAGCGTAAACCCGCTGTTTGCTTTCCGCCTGATGAAAGCGGGAACCTATGTTGTGGAGCTGAGGATGCCTAAAACGGTAAAGGTAACGCCATAAGAAGTTGGTAAAACATAAATAAAAACGGGGTTGTATTCAACGTAATACAACCCCGTTTTTTTGTTATTTTCGCCAATCAGGTGTATCTTTAGAGCATGTATAAAACATTGACGTACAATATCTTTCTTTGCGACGTTCGTCTAAACAGAACGCTGAAACCCTGTGCAAGAAGCTGATCCCCAATAGCTTACCGATCAAGTCCACGTCACCTCCACGTCAACACCGTGTTAACTCCATCTCAAAGGCATGTTCAAAGTATTCCCTAAGTATGTCCAAAGCAATGGCGAAGTATGCACTATGGCTGTTTATGTTTTTGTGACACCAAACTCCTGGAGGAACCGGTGCAGCGTTGTCATATCTTCCTGGAGATGTAACGCAGAAACTACCGCCCGGTTGATTACCGGGCTATGTGGCTGCGGATATGCAAAGCTGGAAATGATCACGTCCCTTTCCTGCAGGTATTGTACCAATGCTTCACCGGGTGGAAGAATAAACATGGGCAGGCCATGCGGATTATGCACAGCGGTGTTGGCGGTAAGATGAAGAAGAAAGGCGATGTTTTGCTGTAACGACCGGTGCATTTTGACAATCAGTTCACCGGATTGCAGCCACGCATGGGCATAGGCCGGCATCATAGGCGTGCTGGCGGAAAACACGGGCAGTTTTTTGATGGCCATGATATCGGCTGCATGACCGGCAACAACGCCGCCGGGAATACTGTAGGCCTTTGCCAGTGAGGCGGTGAGCAGGTATCTTACAAAAGGTGTTTGCGGCAGAAAATGGATGGCGCCCTGCCTGGCAGGGCCTAATATACCGATGCCGTGGGAATCATCTGCCAGCACTAACACTTTGCGCTGCAATTCCTGCAACCAGTGAAAAGAATGAATAGTGCCGGTAAGCGGGTTCACCGTATCCGTGATGATCACAAAGTGATGATCCGGGTGAGTGTTTACTTTTTCAGTGGTTTGAGTAATCCATTCGTCGCGGCTCATAGCCGGCAACTCCGGTTGCTGCTGCCACAGCGAAGGATGCGCATCCGGTGCATACAGGGGCTGCTTGTTACTGACAGCGTATTGTGCAGCGGCTTGCGATGCCTGGTACCCGGAAGAAAAAACAACGGCCGACTGCTGCTGCAAATGAACAGCCAGGGCATGTTCTATTTCTTCGTATATGGATAAACGTAAGTTTGCCGACCTGGAAGAAGGAAACAGGGCGCCATACCTTTCAATCCCCTGTATAAGCAGGTGTTTGAAGGCTGGCAGCTGATGCAGCCCCAGGTAGGCAAACCCCGAAAAGAACAGGCAGCTGCGGCCGTCCTGTGTCACTGTTCTGCCGGGCGTGTGATCCGTATACAACATAGCCGTTAATCTTTCTTAGTACATAAGATAAACTGGAAATCGGTAGAAGTTACCTGCATGTCGAAATAATCTTCTGTAAGCCGGGTAACGGTAACCAGGTTCTCCACCTTACGGTCGCCGTTCTTCGCGGTAACAGAGATCATGGCGCCATTGCTGAGGATAAAGTACTTACCCGTATCCGACCTGCCTGCAATAGTGGCCACGAAAACGTTGTTATCGAGGAATTGATAATAAGCATCCCGGTAGTAACCTTTTTTAAGGTCCTGCGCCTGTATGTATTGTGTGTTGCTGATGGGCGACTCCGGTGGAATTTTTACATCGTATACCCGCCACTTTTTATTCATCAGCAGTTCATTGTTCTTTTTACCCTGGCAGGCGGTGATCACAGATAGCACCGCGATAACGGTAAGTAGATGACGTATTTTCATGGATGGTCAGTTCCCTGTTTTTTCTTTATTGAAGGCTGCCGATCCGCCTTTGGGGATGGACAGGCTTTCCCAATTACTTTTCAGGATCATTTTCCCGATGTATACGATTTGTCCCACGTGGTAGGGCACATGAGCCAGTTGCCGGTTAATGGCATCTATCACAATGTGAGGCTCATTACGGATAAACACGGTCCTGTCCAGGTCTGTTTCCTGCAGGCTGCGGATAGCCAGGAGCATACAGTTCCAGCCTTCGTCCCAAAGCTGGAGGATTTCTTCCGGGGAAAGATCGCTTTCTTCAAATTCCCCGTCGCGGTTACGGCCGGGCTTCTCTCCGTCGGTGGTGAGGAAGTCGGTCCAGCGTGATAACATATTGCCATGCAGGTGTTTTATAATCATGGCAATGCTGTTCGGCTCTCCCTCCGGTTGCCAGTTCAGCTGCGCTTTGTTGAGCCGCAACATGGTTTTAAGGCCCAGCTCCCGGTGTATTTCAAGCCGTTTTAGTACACTTTGTAAATAGATAGACTGAATAGACATGTCAATGTTTTTAAGTTAATATCCTGCTGCGCTGTCGTCGCCACGTTTATCCCCGGAAGCTTCCAGGTAGCGGCTTTCAGGCGCCCGTTTAATAATTTCTGTACGGCCAATGCCGCCGCGTTTTACTACTTTATAGCCCATCCCTTCCAGCGCCTGGATGGTGGTGTCGGGAAAATCGTTCTCCACGGCAATTTCATCCGGCAGCCATTGGTGATGGAATTTAGGTTTGTTGATAGCTTCTGATGGGGTAAGCCCGAATTCCAGTGTATTCATCAGCGTTTGAAAAACGGAGGTGATGATAGTCGCGCCGCCGGGTGTACCCAATGAATATAGCACTTCGTTCTTTTGTAAAACGAGGGTAGGCGTCATGGAGCTGAGCATGCGTTTGGCCGGTGCAATGGCGTTGGCTTCGGTGCCTACCAGTCCGTACATATTGGGCACGCCGGGTTTTACGCTGAAGTCGTCCATTTCATTGTTGAGTAGAAAGCCTGCTTTACCTACCACTGTTCTGCTGCCGAAGTGGCCGTTGAGCGTGGTGGTTACCGCTACTGCATTGCCATCGGCATCGATGATGCTGAGGTGCGTGGTTTCCTCGCTTTCCGGCAGCACGCCCGCTTTGGTTTGTTCACTGGAACCTGCTTTACCGGGTGTAAAGTCCTGCATGCGGGCGGCCAGGTATTTTTTATCAGTAAGTTGTGAGATGGGTACTTTCACAAAATCGGGGTCGCCGAGAAACTGGGCGCGGTCGGCATACGCGCGCCTTTCCGCTTCCACCATCAGTTGAACCGCCTGCGGCGACTGGAATCCCCATTGCGAGATGGGATAGTTTTCCACCATGCCCATCAGCTGTTGCAGGCAAATGCCGCCGCTGGAAGGCAGGGGCATGG
Source organism: Chitinophaga sp. ARDCPP14 (assembly GCF_051362515.1). Taxonomy (NCBI): domain Bacteria; kingdom Pseudomonadati; phylum Bacteroidota; class Chitinophagia; order Chitinophagales; family Chitinophagaceae; genus Chitinophaga; species Chitinophaga sp. ARDCPP14. Next base: position 58,495 of record NZ_JBKIXB010000006.1, read on the forward strand.
TTACAATCGTATAGCCTTTATAGTTAAAAGCTACCGCTGTCCTTTCCTTTGCTTTATAGCTTTTAAGATCCTGCAGCGTCATGATACCATTGCCGCGTTTCATTTCTGCCACGATGCTGGCGGCGGTTTCTCCCTGGTAAAATCCTGCGGCTCCTTTATTTCGTATAAGCGTGAGCGTATGTGCCAGTTCTTTTTGTATCAATGTGTCGCCGGCCTTCCAGGGTTGTTCTTTTACAAAGGCGGTTTTGCTGGTATTCAGTCTTTCGAAATCAGCCCTGGCGTTGTTCAGGCCACTGGCTTCTGCTTCAGTGATCACAAACCCTTTCTCTGCCAGGCGGATAGCCGGATCTATGAGTTTTGCAAAAGGCAGCCTGGCGTACTTCATCGCGGCAAATAACCCGGCAACGGTGCCAGGCACGCCTGCGGCCAGCTGGCCATCAAGACTCAGCTGGGTAACCGGGTTGCCAAGAGAATCGAGGTACATATCCCGGTGCGCTTTTGCCGGGGCTGTTTCCCTGTAATCAATGGCGATATTCCGGCCACTTTTGAGGTGACCTACCAGGAACCCTCCTCCGCCAAGATTGCCGGCGCCCGGGTATACCACGGCCAGCGCCAGCTGCGTGGCTATGGCCGCATCCACCGCGTTGCCGCCCTGTTGCAGTACGATGGCGCCTACACGGCTGGCCAGCGGATGCGCAGATACTACTGCTCCATGCAGCACTTTGATATCTTTTTCTACACTATAATCGTAAGGATGTAGTTCATCTGTTGTTTGCTGGGCACAGGCGGTATGTAAAGTGCATACCGTCATCCCCAGCATGATAAGGAAACGCATGGGTATCTGTTTGGATCGAAATTAAGGATATGCGGGGAATTATAGGAAATTTAATAATTTAAGCAGTGTTAATAATTATCACCCGAAAACAATTCCTAACTTACAGTATCCAATAATAGCAGGCTTTCTATGCGCAGATTTATACTAATGACCGTTGTTATGCTGGGCGTTCTTTTTGCAAATGCCCAGGTGCCAACCCCTGATCAGTTTCTCGGTTATCCCCTGGGAACACAGTTTACGCCACATTATAAAGTGGTAGACTATTTCAAACAGGTAGCCGCTACAGCGAAGAATGTAAAGCTGGAACAGTATGGCACTACCTATGAAGGCAGGCCGCTGGTGCTGGCAATTGTTGCTTCTCCTGAAAATGCCGGCCGGCTTGAGGAGATCCGGCAGCACAGCCTGGACATGTCCAACGCGAAAGGCAACAGCGCCGGCAATCAGCCGGTGATTGTCTGGTTAAGCTATAACGTGCACGGTAATGAGGCGGTTTCCACGGAAGCATCGATGAAGGCCCTGTACGAACTGGTGAATAACGCGAATGCACAAACGCAGCAGTGGCTGAAGAATACCGTGGTGGTAATTGACCCCTGCCTGAACCCCGACGGACGCGAAAGATATGTGAACTTCTATAACAACACCCGCGGCGCTACACCCAATGTAAACCGTTGGTCGAGGGAGCACAATGAACCCTGGCCAGGCGGAAGGGCCAATCATTATTACTTTGATCTGAACCGCGACTGGGCCTGGCAAACACAAAAGGAATCGCAGCAGCGGGTGGCGAAGTACAACCAGTGGATGCCACAGCTGCACGTGGATTTTCATGAGCAGGAAATAGAAGCGCCTTATTATTTTGCGCCTGCAGCAGAACCTTTTCATGACGCTATAACGCCCTGGCAGCGCCAGTTGCAGGTGCTCATTGGTAAAAACAATGCGAAGTACTTTGATCAGCAGGGCTGGTTGTATTTCACAAAGGAACGTTTCGATCTGTTCTATCCCAGCTATGGCGATACCTATCCCATGTACAACGGCGCCATTGGCATGACGTACGAGCAGGGGGGCAGCGGAAGGGCAGGCGTGGCAGTACTGAAAAAAGACGGCGATACGCTTACACTGACCGACCGTATTGCACATCATTTCACCACCAGCATGTCTACCATAGAAGTGGCGTCCCAACAGGCAGACAAGATTATCCAGGAGTATACCCAATACTTTGAAGCGGCGCAGAAAGCGCCACAGGGCGGGTATAAATCATATGTGGTGAAGGCCGGCGGCAACACCGAAAAGCTTAATACGCTGGCAGAACTGCTGCGTAAAAATAATATCGCATTCGGCTTTGGCGCCAACACCGGCAGCGCCAGCGGCTTCAATTACTTTATCGGCAAAACAGAAACGTTTACCATCGATAAAGAAGACCTGGTGATCAATGCCTATCAGCCACATTCCAATATGCTGCGGGTATTGTTTGAACCGGTCTCTCATTTAACAGATTCCATTACCTACGATATTACTGCATGGGCGTTGCCGTATGCTTACGGGTTAACTTCCTATGCGGTGAAGCTGCCGTTAACACCAGCGGCAGACGCGCCGGCGGCACGTAACAACACGCCGTTGTCGATACAGCAACCCTATGCTTACCTGGCTAAATGGAACAGCGTGCGCGATGTGAAATTCCTGTCGGCGTTATTGCAAAACGATATTAAAGTACGGTTTACAGAAACACCGTTTACTGCCGGCGGTAAGGATTTCCCCGCAGGTACGCTTATTATTACCCGTTCGGGCAATACTGCCAAAGGAGATCAGTTCGACCGGTTCATCACCATGCAGGCCAATCATTTTAAGATTTCACTGGAAGCAGTGGCTACTGGGTTCGTAGATAAAGGAATGGACTTTGGCTCAGACAAGATCCGGTTTATCCGCAAGCCGGAAGTAACCCTGCTGGCAGGAAGAGGCATCTCTTCACTGGGCATGGGAGAGATATGGCATTTCTTTGAGCAGCAGCTGGATTTCCCTGTAACGGTAGTGGATGAACGAAATGTGGATGATATTAACTGGGACCGGACAGATGTGCTGATTTTAGCAGATGGGGATTATAAGATGTTTGAAGATAAAGCGGCTACCGACAAACTGAAAGAATGGGTGAATAACGGGGGAAAACTGATTGCACTGGAAAGTGCGGCGGTACAGGTAGCGGGCGCCGACTGGGGCATTAAACTGAAAAAGGAAGAAGAGAAAGATAAAGACGCCAAAGAAAAAGCCGCAGCAGCGCATCCGTATGATGCCGTGAAACCTTATGCCAACAGGGAGCGGGAAAGCATTAAACAGTTTATACCCGGCGCCATTTATAAAGTGCAGCTGGATACCACGCATCCGCTGGCCTTTGGCTACCCTGCTTTGTATTATACATTGAAGCAGGATGCGCATTTGTATGAGTTTATTGAAAGCAGCGGCTGGAATGTGGGCGTGTTAAAGAAAGACAGCTACCTCACCGGCTTTGTGGGCGCATCTACCCGGCAGCAGTTGAAAGACGGGCTGCTGTTTGGTGTGAAAGAAATAGGTAACGGATCAGTGATTATTCTTGCAGATAATCCCTTGTTCAGAAGTTTCTGGGAAAATGGCAAGCTGTTGTTTAGCAATGCAGTTTTCCTGGTAGGACAATAGTTTTACAGGTTCCTTTTTATATTACATCCCAGGGTATGGGAAGTGTTTACGCTGACAGGTTTGCCAGCCAGCATTTCGTTGATGGCATTTTGTAAGAGGCGTGTTTTTACAGCGTCTGCATTACCCGGACTGTCGTCAATTCCGCCCTTATAAGCGAGCAGGCTGTTTTTGTCAAACAGGAAGCATTCGGGTGTATGATTGGCGTCGAAGGCATTGGCCAGTATCGCATTTTTATCTATCACATAATACCAGGTGAAATGCTGCGAGGTGGCATACTGCTTCATGGCGGCAAAGGATTCATTGCCGGTACGCGCAGCTTCGTTGGAGTTCACCATAATGATGCCGATCCGGTTTTTTGAAGCATACACGCAGATGTTACGCAGCCGTTCCTGGTTGCGCAGCATGTACGGGCATTGATTACTTCCAAAGATGACCAGCAATCCGTTGGCGCCTTTTGCTGCGCCCAATGAAATCTCTTTTCCGGAAATATCGGTACAGGCAATTTCTGACTTTGGTAAAGGAGATCCCGGTTCCAGGGGAACTTCCCGGTTTGGTTGAAAGGAAGAAAGTAAAATAGTACAGCAGGATAAATAAAAGGTGGCCTTTATCATAGCGTATGGTTTTCAGGTCCTGATTAAATATAGTAAAATGCTACAGGATATTCCTGTCTTTTTTCAAAGACAAATAATCGTTTAAGATATAATAAAAAAGAATAAGATAAAAATATTTGTCAGGGAATAAAAGAAGAAGTTGACGAGGTTTGTTATGCGGGCAGGGAAGTTTTTTTTGTTTCTTTTCTTGCGTCGCTGATGGTTCTGATGCTGGCATTCAGTTCAAACCCCACGAGGAGGATAAAGGAGTTGAAGAACACCCACAGCATGAGTACGAGAATGGTGCCGATAGATCCGTAAATCTTATTATAGTTGCCAAAATTATTCACAAACCAGGAGAACCCTATGGTCACCAGGATCATGCATATAGTGGCTACGGCGGCGCCGGCGGTAATGAATTTCCAGCGGGTGGTGGTAGCGGCGCCAATGCGGTACAGCACCGCATTCACCGAATAAAAAAGCATAATGATCAGTACCCACCGGGCGATATCGATCACGTTCCGTAATAAGGTGCTGTGGATGCCGATGATGTTAAACAGCCAGCGGAGCGTAGCGCCTTGAGCAATGATGAGGGCAACGGTAATGAGCAGCAGGAAAACCAGTATGGCGGTGAGTTGCAGTGCTATCAGCCTGTTTTGCCACCATTTTCTTTTCCGGAAGCCGGCGCCCTGTATTTTACTGAAGGAACGAAGAATACCCATTACGCCGTTGGAGGAATAGAAGAATCCCATCAGGAAGGCGATAGAGAGCAATCCGTTGCGGTGTGTGTAGAGGAAGTCGTGGATCATTCCCCGCACAATCATATAGGTGTTGTAGTTGGGTGTCAGGTCTTCCGCCAGGTCGTAGAGGGTGGGCTCTATGTTTTGCACCGGGATGTATGGTACCAGTGTGAACAGGAAGATGAAAAATGGTGGAATGGCCAGGAGGAAGTTAAAGGAAATGGCCCTGGCGCGGTCCCCCAGTCCCCGGCTTTTGGTTTCCTGTCCGAAGTGTTTCAGTACGTCGTATAGTGGGATGCCTTCAAACCCGGGAAGGATCAGTGTTTTAGTCCTTGCCACCAGCCGGCGGTAGGGTTTTGAACGGAAGATGATGTTTTCGGGTCTGAAGGCCAAATTTGTTATTTATTTAGAATCCTCTTTTATTCAGTTCTGCCTGGTATTTTCTTGCGTTTATCAGGTGCTCGGCATAGGTGGCTGCGAAAGCATGATAGCCGGAGAAGTCGGCTCTGGCACAAAAATAAAGGTAATCTGTTTCAGGAGTATTCAATACGGCATTTAAAGTTTTTTCCGAGGGCGTGCAAATGGGTCCCGGGGGCAGGCCGGCATAACGGTAAGTGTTATACGGCGAATCGAAGAGGGTATGATTTTCCCGGATCCTTTTCAGCCCGAAGTCCTGCAGTGCGAACTTCACGGTAGGATCTGCCTGGAGGCGCATGCCTTTCCGGTAGCGGTTGAGGTATACGCTGGCAACCATTGGCTTTTCATCGTTTTTATTGGTTTCTTCTTCCACGATGGAACCAAGAATGGTTACTTCATTGGCGGTGAGGCCCAGTTTAGCGGCTTTTTCTTTTCTTTCCGCCGTCCAGAATTCTTCCCTTTCTTTTTCCAGTTTTTTAAATACGGCTTCTGCGCCGGTATTCCAGTAGAATTCGAATGTATTGGGGATGATGGCGCACATGACGGTGTTGGTATCCAGGCCAAACTGGCGGAGGTATACCGGGTCATTTATCAGGGAGCGCATTACATTGGAATCTGCTTCCAGGTTGTTGGAGATCTTCCTGACGAAATCGTTTTTGGTGCGTAGTTTATTGATCACGAGTACCACCGGTGTTTGTTTTCCGGAGCGGAGCATGCGGGCAATGTCGAAGTTGCTCATGCCGCGGGTAATTTTATAGCGTCCTGCTTTTACGCGGTTGGGATAGTCGAGTTTTTCCGCCACCCAGTTAAAACTGTTGCGGTTGCGGATAATGCCCTGTTCTTCCAGTCCGTCGAGTACCGCTGAGTAGGTGCTGTTGGTGCGCACATAAAAGTATTTGCTGTCGCCAAATGGTTTGGTATTGGGGCCAAATACGCGGTAGGAGGTATATACCAGTGCACCGGCCGCCAAACAGCCGGCAATGACCAGTATCCGTCTTATCCAGACTGATTTTGCGCTGGATTGTTTGCTTTTCTTCGCCATAGATCGTGTTGGAAGTTACAAGTGGGCAAAGGCGTGATCAGCCAGGTTTTTCAATATACGCCGCCGGTTGCCATTAAAAAAAACCTCGCTTTTAACGGCGAGGTTTCAAATATTATTATGCTGATAGTGTTAATTACTTGTTGGGAGCAGGAGCCGGTGCCGGAGCAGGGGTGCCTTGTAACGGAGTTGATGGTGCCGGAGGCGCAATTGGCTGGCCAGCGGATGCTTTTTCTACTGCACTTGGTGCAACCTGCTGCACTTTGCTGCCTTTACCAATAAAGAAAGGAGCAGTGAGGCACAAGATGGCAATCAGTGCCGCCAGTATCCAGGTACCTTTTTCCAATACGTCAGTTGTCTGACGCACCCCAATCACCTGATTACCAACACCACCGAGGCTGCCGGAGAGTCCGCCACCTTTTGGGTTCTGGATCAGCACGAAGAAGCCCAACAACACACAGGCTAATATGATCAGGATACCAAAAATTATCAACATAGAAATTACTGTTTATTTTTATCTGTTTTTGACTTTAAGTCTAATATCTTTTGCGCAAAATAAGCGTTTTTGTCGGGATTAAGCAAACTTAATTTTTGATATATCTTAATCGCGTTGCCATACTGCTGCTGGCGTACCCAGATTTCGGCCAGGGTTTCTGAAACGATATCATTGTTGAATACAATGGAGTCCATCGCCATTTTTTCCACGGTTTCAGAAACTTCCGGTTCTTCCTCTTCTTCGTACATCCGGTGTAACTGCTGGTGATACCAGTCTTTGCTGGTTTTCCCGGCAAAATTGTCTTTCATTTGCCGTAACCAGGAAGTAAAACTCTTCATTTCTGCCGCTCCTTGTTCGTTTAAATCATCTGCTTCATCGGGATTTTTAAGTCTCTTGTAAGCAAAATAATCATCTGTGTATAAAGGTTGAAAGATCAGTTCCGTTTCTTCTTCGGCCGCTGCCATCGGGAATATCTTAATAGGGCCGGAGGAAGTTGATTCTTCTTCATCCGCGGCCTCTGCATGATCCTGCCCGTTGGTAGCCGCCGGCATTACTACCGGTGGTGGGAGTATTTCCGCGGTGGCGGTATGACTGGCGTTACCCGGTTCAAAATCCGCGACGGCGATGGGCGCCTCCGGTTCTTCCATTACCTCCGGGAGTGCATCTTCCGGAATAATGGCAGCTACGCGGTTTTCTACAACCTGTAACACCTCTTCTGCTGTAATCAGCTGATAAGCATAGTGATGCTGATCTGAATACAGGAGCGCTTTTTTTAGGGCGGGGTGATGAAGGTTGCCGGTTTCCTGGTATACTTTTTTTGCCAGCAGGAGGCGGGCTGCGGAAAAATACGGGTGATCCGCTACCAGTTGCTCCATTGCCGCTTCATTCACCAACTCCAGGGAGGGTTGTAGAAACACATGTGCTATAATCCTGTTTGCCGTCATAGGTTGCTAATGTAATAAATTAATGATTACACACTACCAGTTTGCAAAAGCCCTGTTAAAGATATCATCTGTGATACCGGGAATAATATTGCTTTCCAGCAGATTGTTTTCCACGGAGCTGGGCAATTGCGTGGCCGGGAACTCTGCTGAACGGGAAAAGGATTGGGTGAAGCCTTTTTTATCGCCTATCCTTTTAATGAAAGTAACGTTTACAGTAACATTGAGCCTGGAAGTAGCCGCCTGGTCCACATTGGTTACCGCCGCATTGGAAAAGGAGTAGCCGGTAATAGTGGCTTTGAACTCGTAATCGGCGCGGGGTTCTGTTTCATTCACCTGTGTAAGACGGGTTTGTGAAGTAATCTTATCACGCAGTTTCATTGTCAGCTTCTGGCTCAGGGTCGGGTTATTGATGGGCGCCCTGTTTTCGATGAAGCGTACATTCACGGTGGTGGCTCCCTGTTCGATACTGGCGCCGGTGGTAGAGTACTTCACGCTACAACCTGCCAATATTGCCATTACGCCGATGGCTATAAATACTTTGATATTGCTGATCATTGTGGTGCTAGGATTAAGATTCGTTTATTCGGCGATATTATATTCTTTGAGTTTGCGGTAAAGCGTTCTTTCGGAAATACCGAGGTCCAGCGCGGCATCCTTACGTTTGCCTTTGTGTTTTTTCAGCGCTTTCACAATGAGTTCCTTCTCTTTGTCGGCAATAGATAGTGTTTCTTCTACTTCTTCGTGATGATCAATTTTATTATCCGACAGGATAATGGGCTGTTGCGCTGGTCCCAGGCCGGCGCCTGGAGGCGTATTCATTTCTGCAGCGCCGGGATAAGTGTGCAGCACATGATTATCAGGATGATATTCAGCTGCATGTGGCATATTCGGATTTTGCAGGATGTCGAAGAACATTTTCTTTACTTCTGTTACATCTTTCTTCATATCGAAGAAAAGTTTGTACAGGATATCCCTCTCACTGTTAAAATCGCTGTTCTGCTGTGGCGCCGCCAACATGGGCAGGCGGTTCACTTCCGGCTGATCGGGGAGGAATCTTTTCAGATCATTGGCAGTTACCAGTTTATCTGAAGACAGAACGGAAATTTGTTCTGCAATATTTTTCAGCTCGCGGATATTACCTCTCCACGGGTAGTTTACCAGGATATTACGGGCTTCTTCATCCAGTTGTATCGAAGGTGTTTTATATTTTTCGGAGAAGTCGACCGAGAATTTTCTGAACAGCAAAGGAATATCTTCTTTACGGTCGCGGAGCGCAGGCACCCGGATGGGGACTGTGTTGAGCCTGTAGTAAAGATCCTCGCGGAATTTGCCCTGTTGGGTACGTTCCAGCAAATCGCGGTTGGTAGCGGCTACTACCCGTACATCTGTTTTCTGTACTTTGGAGGAACCTACGCGGATATATTCACCGGTTTCCAGTACACGGAGCAGCCTTGCCTGTGTTCCCATGGGCATTTCGCCAATTTCATCGAGGAAAATAGTACCGCCGTTAACGGTTTCAAAGTAACCTTTACGGCTGTCGACCGCGCCGGTAAACGATCCTTTCTCGTGGCCGAAAAGCTCGGAGTCGATCGTACCTTCGGGGATAGCGCCGCAGTTAACGGCAATAAACGGATTATGTTTACGTGCGCTCAGGGCATGAATGATCTGTGAAAAAACCTCTTTACCAACACCACTTTCACCGTTAATGAGTACCGTGAGATCGGTATTGGCTACCTGAACAGCCACCTGCAATGCGTAATTGAGCGCAGGACTACTACCAATAATGCCAAACCTGTTTTTTATAGCCTGTATGTCCATAAGCGGTTATTCGTATGTTTGATGGTTTAAAATAGCTTCAGCTTCCGTTTTTAAAATGGGAAGATGATTATTGACGATATCCCACAGAATCCTGTAATTGATCCCATCATAGTCATGAACAATAATGTTCCTTGTTGCTTTTATTTTTTGCACCTCACTGATATTCAGATCGGGCTTTATTTTTAGCGCACAAATAACGGCTTCACCTATTATTTGTAATTCCCTTTCAATAGCGCTGGTCAATAGCCTGGAAGACACGAACGAGTCGAAATCTGTTGCATCTTTAGTAAATATCTGTATGGCATTGATAGAATCAATCACATCATACATATATTTTTCTATTGATTTATCCTTCATAAACCAGGGTCTTATCTTTATTAATTGCTTTAATGAAGTATGGGTTCCGAAGATAATCCTGCGCAACAAGATCCACCTTAATCTTCAGGATGCTTTCAAGTGAGCTTTTCAGGTCAAAAAAATTGTCAGCGTACTGATCGCCGGGAATTTCTTTTTCCTTGAAAGAGTATAATAAATCCACATCACTTCCAGAGTGCATGGTATTCCTGGCTGCAGAGCCTATCAGAAAGAGATATTTTACATGATGTTTATTACAAGTATCTTTTATCTCTTCCAGGTGACGGGAAATAATCGGATTTATCATACTATCAATTATTTATTGCTAAACTACAGCTTTCCCGATCAAAGTACCTGATGTGCAGCTTTCCACTTTAACCATCACGTAATCGCCTTTTTTAAAGTTTTCCTTTGGAAACACGATTACCTTGTTCTGATCGTTGCGGCCAAACAGCTGCTCATCGGAGCGTTTGGAAGTGCCTTCTACCAATACTTTGAACGTTTTGCCTACTTCTTTCAGCATGTTTTCCTGCGAAATATCGCGGTGCAGCGCCACCACTTCGGCCAGTCTCCTTTTCTTTACTTCTTCCGGAATATCATCTGTATACCGGCGTTCTGCCAGTGTACCCGGACGTTCGGAGTAGAAGTACATATAAGACAGGTCGTAGCGGGCATAGCGCATCAGGCTGAGCGTATCCTGGTGATCTTCTTCAGTTTCCGTGCAGAAGCCGGTGATCACGTCGGTAGACAGGCCGCAGTCGGGGATCAGTTCACGGATGCGGTCTACCTTTTTGATATACCATTCGCGGGTATACGTACGGTTCATGAGCTGTAAGATGCGTGAACTGCCGCTTTGTACGGGCAGGTGAATATAATTGCAGATGTTATCGTACTTCAGCATGGTGAATAGTACTTCATCTGTAATGTCTTTCGGATGGGAAGTGCTGAAACGTACGCGCAGCAAAGGATTGATGAGCGCTACTCTTTCCAGCAGCATGGCGAAGGTAATGGTTTCGCTGCCGTCGTTGCTGGTCCAGTAGTAGGAGTCAACATTCTGGCCCAGGAGCGTTACTTCGCGGTAGCCATTGGCGAAAAGCTCTTCAGCTTCCTTCACAATGGAATAGGCGTCGCGGCTGCGTTCACGGCCACGGGTAAACGGCACCACGCAGAAGGAACACATATTATTACAGCCCCGCATAATGGACACAAAAGAAGTAACCCCGTTGTTATCCAGTCGTACCGGGCTGATATCCCCATAGGTTTCCTCGCGGCTCAGCAACACATTCACCGACTTCTGACCGGTTCCTGCTTCTGCAATCAGCGCCGGGAGACTGCGGTAAGCATCCGGGCCTACTACCAGGTCTACCAGTTTCTCTTCTTCCAGCAGTTTACCTTTGATGCGTTCGGCCATGCAGCCTAAAACACCCACCAGCATGCCGGGAGTTTGCTGTTTTATTTTTTTGAATTCAGTAAGACGTTTACGTACGGTTTGTTCCGCTTTTTCACGGATAGAGCAGGTATTGAGCAATATGAGGCTGGCTTCTTCCGCGTTGCGGGTAGGGCCATAGCCTTCCTCGCCCAGGATGGAGGCAACAATTTCACTGTCGTTGAAATTCATTGCACAACCATAACTTTCAATGTAAAATTTTTTAGTATATGTTTGGGTGCCAGTCGTTGCAGGAGCAAAAGCTTCTCCCTGGCGACTTTCATCATGCACTTTGGTATCCAGATCAAGCATCCTGACAAAAATTTTGGAAGGCAAAAATAGGTAATAAAAATAACAAAATGACAGAATGGCAGAAAATAGTATTTCCGGATGATTAATGTGCTTTTGCAGATGTGTTTTCAGCTACACCTGGTATATAAAAGGACATTAATGATCCGGAAACAGATAATATGGTTTAGAAGCGCTAACGCCCTGCCGGCTTGAAGTTACGCGGTTTTTAACTTCAGCTTTGTGGCTATCCAGCTGTTTTTCAGCGGCTGCAGCCAGCTGGTATCCAGTTCCTGCCTGGTAAGTACGGTATTGTTCAGGTAGATGGTATTTTCATCGATATAACCTTTCTCCAGTGCATAGCCAACCTGGGCCATAGGCAATAACTCCACTTTATCTTTTACGATGAAGCCGAGCAGGAGGCGGTCGAACATATTAACGCTGTACTGTTGCTCTATACTTTTGATAATGCGAACGGAACTATCTGTGCTGCAGCCACTTACGGCGGTCTGCGATTCATCTGCCATCAATACGATCACCTGGTTCAGCACCACCTGTCCCCAGCCTTTTACGGGAGCGCCGTGGGCGTTCCACTGGGCGGTGAACTGATGCAGCTGCTCGTTAATTTCCAGTATCTCCTGTTCATTGAATGGTCTGTTGCTCTGGTATATCCAAACCCTGGAGGCGGGAGAAAAGCCTGAAGGGAAGATGTTGCTGGTATTCATAACACAAATTTAGGTAAATGGATTCATTTCATGCTCTCTGCGATCAGTTCTGCTATATCCAGCACCTTTACGGATTCTTCCTTGCCGGCGTCTTTTACGCCATCGGTAAGCATGGTCATACAAAAAGGACAATTGGAGGCGATCACGGCCGCCCCGGTAGCTACGGCCTCACGTCCGCGTTCAAAGTTAATGCGGGTGGCGCCTTTTTCCTCTTCCTTGAACATTTGTGCGCCGCCGGCGCCGCAGCAAAGGCCATTGCTTTTGCAGCGTTTCATTTCCACGAGTTCGGCGTCCAGGGTTTCCAATACCTTGCGGGGCGCTTCATATATATTATTGGCGCGGCCCAGGTAGCAGGAATCATGATAAGTTATTTTTTTGCCTTTGAAGGTGCCGCCTTCCTGCATCTTTATTTTTCCTACGTCGATCAGCGACTGGAGGAAGGTGGTATGATGTATTACTTCGTAGTTACCTCCCAGTGCGGGATATTCATTTTTCAGCGTATTAAAACAATGCGGGCAGGCAGTAACGATCTTCTTTACTTCATACATATTCAGCAACTGGATATTATTCTGCGCCATCATCTGGAAAATAAACTCGTTACCTGCTCTTCTTGCCGGATCCCCGGTGCAGCTTTCTTCTTTTCCCAAAATGGCAAAACGGACGCCCACTTTTTCAAGGATGGTAGCAAATGCCCGGGTTATTTTCTGGGCACGCTGATCAAAACTCCCTGCACATCCCACCCAGAACAGTACTTCCGGGGTTTCTCCGTTTGCGGCATATTCTGCCATTGTCTTAATATGCATTCTTGTTATTTTAAATTAATACCGAAAATGATTGCATGCAATCAAATGAAAAGCCGAAAAGTCATGCAACTGTCTAAAATTTGGGTGTATCCTTTAAATTCCGACACTTGCTTACTATTATTACTGTTTATATCTTTAAGACGAATTGAATATAAAGATAAAAAACAGAACCGCACAAATTTTAAATCTAACTGAATTGTACGCCAGCCTGAATGATAAGGAGCTATGGATCAAGGTAGTGGAAGGCGATAAGGATGCATTGTCTTTTATTTATACACAGCATTTCCCCGCACTGTTCAACTATGGAATGAAGATTCATCCCGATGAAACCATCGTGAAGGATTGTATACACGATCTTTTTGTGACACTCTGGTTCAGCCGGGAGCGTTTATCCATTACTGATACCATTCGTTTTTACCTGCTGGCCAGTCTTAAAAGGAATATCATCCGCAGCCTGAAGCCCCTGTATGTTCCCAGTATGTTTGATCATTCGATGGATAAAGCTGATTTCAGCACCAACCCGGAACAGATCATCATGGGGCGGGAGTCGGAGAGGGAGCAGCAGCAGAAACTGGTAAAAGTGATCAACCAGTTGCCACGCCGGCAGCAGGAGGTATTGCACCTGCGTTATTTCCAGGGCCTGGATACAAAGGAAGCCGCCGCGCTGATGTCGCTCAGCGTGAATGCCACGTATGTGCTGCTGTCGCAGGCATTGCGCTTTCTCAAAAAGCACAGCGACAAACTGGTTACCCTCTTTTTATTATGGCCATTTTAATGAGTGTTTAACAGACAATTGAAAGGCGGCAAAAAAAAATAAAAAAAAGTGGCGCCGGAACGCTAAGATTTTAACACCGGTTTACTTTACACTATAAGTATTGAAGATGAGATTCAGGGAATTCACTATTTCAGATTTTTTGCAGGAACCTTCTTTCCGGAGCTGGGTGCTGGATAACAATGCCACCGCCACCGCTTTCTGGGAGGAATGGATGGGCAATAATCCGGATAAGCGTGAAACCGTAATGCAGGCCAGGCAATGGCTGCAGGTAATAGGTTCCCCTTCCTGGGTACCTGATGCTGCCGCAGAAGCGGATACCTGGAACCGTATTGAACAAACCATCGACAAAACAGAAAAATCAGGCAAACCGGGCATTTTTGCCCTGCAGCCGGTAATGAATACCATTAAAAACAGGAGATGGCTGCCTTATGCAGCTGTATTGGCCGGTATTGCAGTTTTATATGCCGCTGCTTTTTTCCTGTTCTCCGGCGGGGAAGTACATCAGGCTACCCAAATGGGAGAACTGAAAACCATCCTGCTGCCCGACAGCTCCGAGATCCGGCTGAACGTGAATTCTTCCGTGAGATATGCGGAGAAATGGAATGCAAAGGATGCCCGCGAAGTATGGATTGAGGGAGAAGCATTTTTTACGGTAACGCATAAACACAATAACCAGCGTTTTGTAGTGCATACGCGCGACATGGACGTACAGGTAACAGGCACCGCTTTTAATGTTAACACCCGGCGGGTGCAAACACAGGTAGTACTGAACAACGGCGTGGTGAAACTGGCGCTGCGTCCCCGCGGAAGCGATACGGCAGCATCTATCATCATGAAGCCCGGCGACATGATCACTTACTCAGCCACCACCAATGAGCTGACCAATAAAAAAGTAGACCCGGAAGTATATTCTTCCTGGCAAAGTAAAAAGCTATTATTTACAGATACGCCCATTACAGAAGTCATTAAATCCCTGCAGGATAACCTGGGCATCACTATTGAGCTCCAGGAAGAAAGCCTCGGCAGGCAAACATTTACAGGAACAGTACCTACAGATAATGTAGAAGTATTTTTCAGAACATTATCCAGATCGTTACAGGTAACCGTTACAAAAACGGGCGCCCGGACATACAGGATCAACCAACAATAGTATTTGAACTGACATAATAAACAATGCCCTGCCCGCCGTATCCGGGAAGGGGAAACTTATGCACCGATGAAATTATAATCAGCCATAATAACGAGGTAACAATTATTCAACCAACCTAATCTATTGCTATGATAGAATTTTACGCCAGGCGTGTTGGCGGAAGCATGGCTATGGCCCTGCTGATACAGCTTTGTGTGTCGCCGGCTACAGCGGCGCCTTTGCACCGTCAACATGATGTATTGTATGCCACTGCCCGCCCGGTTACACAGCAGCAGCCACTTCCCCTGAAGGAAGTTATTGCGATACTGGAAGACCGGTATAAGATACGTATCAACTATACGGGCAACACCATCAAAGACCTGAAAGCAACGGTTCCTTCGCCAAAAACAGCATCGGTTAAAATGCAGGCTTACCTGCAACGCCTGATGCAGCCACTAAACCTGGAGGTAGAAGAAGCCGGCGCGGATAATTATATCATCTTCCGGAAAGATGCGCCTGCTCCGCCTGCTTCCGCACCGAAGCAACAGGCGCCGGTTGCGACCCCGGCAGCAGCTGTAGTAACCACCGCCCCTGCACCGGTGCAGGAGGTACCCGTGCATCCGCCGGTGAAAGGACAGGTAACGCAGGAAGACGGTGTGCCCATCCCCGGCGTCACTATCGTGGTGAAAGGTACCCGCAATGGCGTACAAACCAACGCAGATGGCCGCTTTGAACTGAGAGACGTTCCCGATAACGCTGTACTGGTTTTTAGCTACATCGGCTTTAAAACACAGGAAATAAAAGCAGGAAAACGTACTTCCATTTCCGTTACCCTGCTCACCGATATGCAGTCGCTGAAAGATGTGGTGGTAAACGGTTATCAGAATATCAAGAAAGATAATTTCACCGGATCGGCTATTACTATTACGGGAGAAGAGCTAAAACGATTCAACCCCCAGAATATCCTGGCCAGTATCCAATCTTTCGACCCTTCTTTTAAACTCGTAGAGAATAATTTCTCCGGTTCCAACCCCAATGCGCTGCCCAACATCAATGTAAGAGGCACTACCGCATTGCCTACCGGCAAAACCACGGAACTCACCCGCAACCAGATCAACAGCACACCCAACCTGCCGTTGTTTGTAATTGATGGTTACCCGGTTCCGGTGCAGTCGGTATACGACCTTGATCCCAACAGGATCGCGGCAGTAACCCTGCTGAAAGATGCAGCAGCCACCGCGGTTTACGGCTCCCGTGCCGCCAACGGCGTACTCGTGATCACTACCCGCCCTCCGAAAGAAGGCAAGTTGTCGCTCACCTATGGCTATGAACTGAATGTTACCACACCAGACCTCACGGCATATAACCTGCTCAACGGCGAACAGAAACTGGAATATGAGCGACTGTCGGGAGTATACGAAAATGCATTAGGACAAGGGCAGGACGAACTGCAGATGCAGTACTACGCCAAACGGAGGAATGTACTGGCGGGTGTAAATACCTACTGGCTGTCGCAGCCACTTGCCACCGATTTTGGTCATAAACATTCCGTGACGCTGGAAGGCGGATCACAGTCGCTCAAATATATTATCGACGGCCGTTACCAAACCAATGCAGGAGCGATGAAAGGCTCGGGACGCGACCGTTACAGTCTCGCTACCAACCTGCAATACAACCTGAAAGATAATAAGGTACTGTTCCGCAACCAGTTTACCATCTCGCAGGTAAACGGCCGTGAATCGCCTTACGGGGAGTTTTCCACCTATGCGCGCATGAATCCTTATTTCCCTAAAACCGATTCTACCGGCAAGCTGCTGCGGGAACTGGATAAATGGAATGTGCCGGATTACGCAACCAATGGCATGAAGCTCAACACCGTGCTGAACCCCATGTATGAAGCTACCCTTGCCAGCTTCAACAAATCAGAATACCTGGAGTTTACCGACGCCTTTTCTGCTGAATATAATATCACCAATACTTTAAGACTCCGCGGAGACTTCAGCTTAACCAAACGCCGCTCTACCGCCGATCAGTTCATTTCTCCCTATAGCAACGACTTTTTTGATAAAACCGGCGACGACCTGAAAGACCGTGGCAGCTATACTTTCGGCGTTCGTGATGAGATACAGTACAATGGTAACCTGGTATTGAATTACAACAAAGGAATAGGCGATCACTTCTTCAACACTTCGCTCGGGTTGAATATGCAGGACGCTAAAAGTTCCCTGAAAACCTTTAAGGCGCAAGGGTTTACCAACGACCAGTTTACCGATATCACCTTTGCCAGAACCTACGAAAAAGATAAAGCGCCTACCGGCGAAACTTATGAAGAGAGACTGGCCGGCGCTTTTGGAAGCATCAACTACTCTTATCAAAACCGCCTGCTGATGGATGCCACGCTGCGGGTTGACGGATCTTCCAAATTCGGGGTAGATGCACGCATGGCGCCGTTCTGGTCGTACGGCCTTGGATGGAACCTGCACAACGAAAAGTTTTTGCGTAACACGATTGTGTCGCAGCTGAAACTGAGAGCCACCACCGGTTTAACAGGTGAAGTATCTTTCCCTGCCTATTTGTCCAATACTACTTATGAGTATTATACCGGCGACTGGTACTCTACCGGCGTAGGAGCGCATTTTAAAGCGTATGGCAACTCCAACCTGAAATGGCAGCGCACACAAAACTACGACCTGGGTGCAGAACTCGGCCTGTTCCACGACCGGTTGTATGTAGCGCCCCGCTATTATTATAAACGCACCAAGGATCTGCTGGCAGATATCAATGTAGCGCCTTCCACCGGTTTTTACCAGTATAAAGAGAACCTGGGAGAAATGGTGAATAAAGGATATGAGTTTAACATCCGTGGGAATGTATACCGTAACCGCGATATGTCTGTAAATCTCTGGGCCAACATGGTGCATAATACCAACGTCATCACCAAAATATCCAATGCGCTCAAAGCCTATAACGATGATATCGACAAGCAACAGAATGAAAAAGATGAATTGAAATCTTTATCGCTGCTACGTTATAAAGAAGGCCAATCCATGAATACCATTTACGCGGTACGGTCGCTGGGTATTGATCCTGAAAACGGTAAGGAAATTTTCCTGAACCAGGATGGCTCCAAAACTTATATCTATGATGTGAAAAATACGGTGCCGGTAGGGGATCAAACACCCAAGCTGGAAGGCTTCTTTGGCGGCAACGTGGTGTATAAGAGCTGGATGCTGGAAGTGAGCTTCTATACCAAGTTTGGCGGCGACTACTACAACCAGACGTTGCTGGACCGTGTGGAAAATGCAGATCCCAGATTTAACGTAGACTCCCGCGTGCTAACTGACCGGTGGAAGCAACCGGGAGATGTTACTTTCTACAAAGACATTGCGGATCAGTCGCTGACCAGGGCTTCTTCCCGGTTTGTACAAAAAGAAAACAGGCTGGAATTTAAATCGCTGTATCTCTCTTACGAAGCGCCTGCAGCATTCTACAACCGTTTGAAGATGAGAAGCCTCCGGCTTTCCCTCAATATGAATGATATCGGCTACTGGTCTACCGTAGCGGCAGAAAGAGGTATTGACTACCCGTTTGCCAGGAGCTTCACTTTCTCACTTCAAACAAGGTTCTAAAATCATTATATATGAAGAAGTATTTAGTCCTCATTTTATTACTCTCCACTTCCTGCAGCAAATGGCTGGATATTAAACCGATTTCGGAAGTATCCGGTGATGAGCTGTTCAAAAGCGAAGATGGCTTTAAAGATGCTGTGAATGGCCTTTACAGCCTGTGTTTGAATGAAGATATTTATGGCAAGGAGCTGATGGGTGGTTTGCCGGATGTACTGGCGCAGAACTATGCGATCCCTGTTCTCGACGGGGCGGGTTACCGGCAGGCATCCCTGTATAACTATAAAGATAAAAGCCTGATCGACAGGAAAGGCAGGATCTGGCAAAGACTGTATGAAGTGATTGCCAACAGCAATTTAATTCTTGCTAAAGTAGATCAGCAAAAAAGTATCCTGTCGGGTGTTAACTACGGCCTGATAAAGGGAGAATCGCTGGCCATGCGGGCCTGGTGCCATTTTGATGCGCTCCGCCTTTTTGCTCCTTCCTTTGCCAGCATGCCGGCCGCCAGAGGCGTGCCTTATGCAACAGAGTTTTCCAAGAACGCTGCCGCGATGCAAACCGTAACTGCGCTGCTGGATTCTGTGATCAAAGATCTCACTGCAGCAAAAGAAATACTGCGTGGAGTAGACCCTATTTTAAATGCGGGTTATAAAGTAGGATATATGATCGCGGATTCCAGTACCGAAGCCAATGGGGAAATGTTTGCGCAGCAGCGCCGGCACCGTTTAAATTATTATGCGGTATGCGGCGAACTGGCCAGGGTATATCTCTATAAAAAAGACCCGGTACACGCATTACAGAATGCCCTGGAAATCATTAATGCCAATAAATTTCCGTGGACCCGGCAGGAAGATTTCATGAATGGCAATGATGCAAAGAAAGACAGGATCCTGTATAAGGAACTGATCTTCGGCTTTTATATGCCTAACCGGAAAGATGCCATGAATGACCTGTTCCGGAAAGGCACCGGGGAAGGATTATTTATTTCCAGTACAGAAGGTAAAAACATCTATGAAGTAGCAGGCGTAGGCGGGGAGGATTTCCGCTTTAAACAGTGGTTCAGCGAACAATCCGTTAACAGCACTACTTATCTGCAACTGGAAAAATACAAGCGCACAGATGACAATCTTCATTACCTGATGGGGCCTGCGTTACGGCTCAGTGAAATTTATTACATCGCCGCGGAATGCACTTTTGCTACTGATCCGGATAAGGCATGGGCATATTTCAATGAAGTACGGTTACACCGCGGTATCGGGCCATATAGCGGCCCGGCAGATACCAACAGTTTTTATGCCGAACTGCTGAAAGAAGCGCGCAAGGAATTGTATGGGGAAGGACAGCTATTCTACATGTACAAACGCCTGAACAGGTCGATAGTGGGATTAGGCGGTAAGCCGGTGCCACCCTCCGATGGCGTGTTTGTACTGCCGCTTCCTGATGATGAAATCGCATACGGTAACCGATAAAATATCACACATGAAAAAGATAATAGCGACAGGCATGTTCAGCTGGATACTGCTGATGGCATGCAAAAAGCAGGATGATCTGGTGTTCCGTGAGAACAATAATGTTTATTTTGATTTTACAGATTATATAAAGAATACCAGGATAGACAGCTTCTTTTATTCCTTTGCGCTTTTTCCTGAAAAATCGATAGATACGCTTTTACTGCCGGTAAGGATTTCGGGGGAACGGGCATCGTACGACAGGTGGTTCAAAGCACAGGTAATAGCTGAGGGTACTACTGCCCTCGTGGGATTACATTACAAAATGCTGGACTCGGCCTATAAGATCCCGGCAGATTCAGGCAGGACTTTTTTGCCGCTGATCATTTCCGGCAGCGATCCGCTGTTGCTCGATACCTCTGTGGTGATTAAACTGAAGCTTATGGCTTCCAGTGCATTTGGCAATGACTTCCCTTCCTACGACACGGCTAAGGTTACTTTTTCAAACCGGCTGGAACAGCCGCTGTGGTGGGTGGTATGGGAAAGCGACCTTGGTGTTTATTCCCGTGTGAAGCATGAACTGTTTATCCGTACATCCGGTACCACTGAATTACAGCTGGATAATTCCGACTGGCAGTCTACTCCCAAAACATTGTTTTACCTGCGGCAGTTCCGCGCGTTTATGATGGATCCTATTGCCCGTGCGGCCGACTATAAGGATAAGGGATATGCTATCGGGCAGGAACCGGACGGTACTTATTATTTCTACAATACCGGTAATCTTAATAAAAAATACCCGCTGGAACACAGTACTGCAGACGGCAGGTATTATTTCCATGATGAAAACGGGAACAGGATTGTACCACAATAACCAAAAATCTATACGCATGAAACATGTATTTCTATATATCATTGGCATCCTGGTATTATTTACCGCCTGCTATAAAGACAAAGGCAATTACGATTATCACCCAATCCCGGAGCCGGTGATCACAAAGCTGGATACCGCTTACATGGCGGTTGTAGGGGATAGCTTTATCATATCGCCGAAAGTGGTGCTGGCCTCCGGCAATACAAAGTACCAGGGATTGTGGAAGATATCCGTTCCGGGCCAGATGGGGACGCAGGATTATACCGGCCAGGAGCTGCGCATTGTATTTGGTTTGGGCGCATCGCGTTACCCCGCAGTATACATTGTGTACGATAGCATTACCGGCATGAAGTACTATTATAAATTTGTGATCAATGGTACCGCTACTTTTACACGTGGTACGGTGGTGTTGAGTGATGATGTAACGTCTTCCAAAATATCTTTTATTAAAGAAGATGGGACAGTACAAGCCGACGTATATACCAATATTAATCACGATACCCTTCCTGGCGGCGCATTGCAGCTAACCATGATGAAGAATGTTAATTATGGCAATCTCATTACCGGCTACTGGGCTACTTTTAAAACAGGCGGCGTTTATATTGATCCCAATAACCTTGGAAAGATAAGAACCCTGGCGAAGAATTTTTATTCTGATCCGGGTCCGCTGGAGGTATCTACTTTTATCCCTTCGAGTCTTGGTGTACCCGTGGGCATCATCAATAAACAATTATACCGCGGCGCTACAGAAACAGCTCCTTTTGCCACCTATTACGGCTTTATGGGCATCCCGCTTTCCGGTACCTATAGCCTGTCGCCGTCTATTATTGCCAGTGATCCTGATAACCGCGGGTATTTTGTGGGTTTTGAAGAAACGAAGCGGAAGATGGTGCGGATGGATTGGGGCAATTATCTTGATACCAATTACATTGTAAAAGATTCCGCTTTTACACCGAAGAACCTGAAGATGGATATGTTGCACCTGGGTCGTTTTTCAGATAACGTATGTTATGCGTTCTGCGACAGTGCGGGCCAGATCAGGGAACTGCGTTTTGGCGTGGAGTTCAGAACAGGCAGCGATCCTGTTTTTCATGCGCTGGAAAAAAGGAAGCCGGTGATTGCGGATAAGATCAGTGCGGCCACGCTTTGGGCAGAGTCGCCGGTGGGTGTATTTTATTTTACCCAGGCAGATAAGGTGTACCGGTATAACCCGTTGAATAAAGATGTAAAGGAAATGGCTTCTTCATTCGGCGGGCAAACGATCACTATGCTGAAGTTGCTGGAAAATGGCAACCAGCTGCTGGTGGGAGTAAGAGGCAGTATTTTTTACCTGAATGTAGGCACGGGGCATAATGGTGAAACCACAAAGAGGGTGGATGGTATTCCGGGAGCGCCGAAAGATGTGATTGTGAGAGCGAATTAATTTGCATAAAAAAAGGAAGGTTTAAAACCTTCCTTTTTTTATGCAAATTATTCCCCGGTCCATTTATCCCGGTCGTCCATACTGAATTTCCAAGGGGCCATATTATTTTCGATATTGCTGAACATGCCGGTCCATTCTGCCGGGGCGCTGGATTCTTCCATTACCAGGTGGCGGCGCAGCTGGAGGATAATATCCAGGGGGTTGATGCTCACGGGACATTCCTGTACGCAGGCGTTGCAGGTGGTGCAGGCGCGCAGTTCTTCTTCTAAAATATAATCGCGTAAGAGGGCTTTGTTATCATCTTTAAAGGTGCCGCCATTGGCTTTGATGTTGTGGCCTACTTCTTCCAGGCGGTCGCGGGTATCCATCATGATTTTGCGGGGCGACAGCAGTTTACCGGTGATATTGGCCGGGCAGGCAGCCGTGCAGCGGCCGCATTCTGTGCAACTATAGGCATCCAGCAAATTTTTCCAGGTAAGGTCCATTACATCTTTGGCGCCGAACTTAGGCATGGTATCGGAGGCGGGCGCGTTGGCAGCCAACTCCGGTTGCAGCATCAGCTGTACTTCATGCTGTACGGAGGGCATGTTTTCCATTTCACCTTTTGGTTCCAGGCTGGCGTAATATGCGTTGGGGAATGCCAGGATAATATGCAGGTGCTTGGAGTAAGGAAGATAGTTCAGGAAAGCGAGTACGCCGGCAATGTGCAGCCACCAGCAGCTGCGTTCCAGTACTTCCAGCGAGCCCTCAGACATGCCGCTGAGCAGGGGCGCAAACATCCCTGAAATCCAGAAGTTGCCGGTAGCCACATAATGTGAGGCGCCTTTGGCCTGTAAAGCCTGATCTGCAGCGTTCATAGTAAGGAACAGCAGCATCAGCACAATTTCCGTGATCAGGATATAGTTGGCATCTGAGCGCGGCCACCCTTTGAGTTCGCGGGCCATAAAGCGTTTCAGCTTCAATATATTCCTGCGTATGAGGAAGATGGCGCAGCCGGCAATCACCAGCACAGCCAGTATTTCAAATAAACCGATCAGCACCGGGTAAACCGGGCCTAATACGGGAACGAATAAACGATGTGTGCCCAGGATACCATCCAGGATGATTTCCAGGATTTCAATGTTGATGATCAGGAATCCGGCATATACGAAGAAGTGGAGTACAGCTACCAGCGGGTTACGGAACATTTTTTTCTGACCAAAAGCCAGCAACAGCAGGTTTTTCCAGCGTTGATCCGGATGGTCGCTCAGGTCTTTATCACGTCCCAGTAGTATGTTTTTCCTTATCCGGATTGCTTTTTGGGCAAAAAGATATACCGCTGTTCCGAACAGGATCACAAATAATAATTCTTGTACAATTCGCATTAGCTCAGATTTGACTCCCTAATTTATGTCTTTTTTAGCTATCAGCCGTTAGGGGTTAAGGTTTAGTGTATTTGATTTTTTTGCTAAGTGCTAACTGCTAATGGCTAATTGCTTATTTTTGCAACCATGGAAAGCAGGAACATCATTCTAACGCAGGATATCATTCAAAAGAAAATTGAGCGTATCGCATATGAAATCTATGAGCATAACAGCGATGGCACGGATATCATATTAGCGGGTATCTGGGACCGTGGCGTGATCATAGCCCATAAGCTGGCTGCTATCCTCGGACAGATATCCCCCCTGAACATCCATATTATTGAATTACGCCTGGATAAGCAGCATCCCGGTGAAGTAGTGGTATCTGAAGAAATTGACTTCAATAACAAAGTGATAGTGGTGGTGGATGATGTGGCCAACTCCGGCCGCACCATGCTGTACGCCCTGAAACCATTGCTGAAATATCTCCCCAAAAAGATCCAGACGGCCGTGCTGGTAGACCGTAAGCATAAGTCCTTTCCTTTATCCGTTGACTTCGTAGGATATTCACTGGCTACCACCCTGCAGGACATGGTGCTGGTGGAAATGAACGGCGAAGAGATCATCTCCGCTTATTTCGAATAAGGCGTTAAAAATAAACCGCGTGTAATTTCATATTCCCCTTTGAGTTGATTTCAAAGGTGGGGGCGGGAAACTTCAGCATATTCAATACCTGGAATATTACTTTAACACCCTTTTTTCGTGTGGGTATTTTCGTGAAATCCACATCAGGGGAAAGATAAAACTGCCGTACACGCTGTAGTTGACTGTAATCGTGACCGATGCCGCGTTCGTCTGTCCAGGTGTTATCGCGGCCACCCATCATACCCTGTGAGCCATATCCCACGGCAATATTCAGCCATTTGGGGAGCCGGCTTTCTTTCCGGAAGGAGTAGAGGTTTACTGACAGCCAGTAGGTTTGACCGTTATAATCTTTCAGGGTTCTTTCCCAGAAGGTGGTGCCAAAGAGTTGATCTGCCTTGTGCTGTAGTACCGGGTCATCGTAATGTTGCGGATGTGCTGAGAACTTCAGCTGGATGCGTTGTTCATTCCAGGCCAGTTCCTGGCTGATGAGCAGGGCGGAGCCGATGGCATTGGCGCCCATATCACCCCAGGAAAATCCCCATTCAGCCGAGTAGCCATCCAGTGCCTCCACAACGGACTGGTAAGCAAATCCGCTCAGGCCCCCGATCCAGATCTGTTTTTTTCGTGGAAGCCCCGACCAGCGCCACATTTCGCGGCTATATTTACCGATGAAGTAAGCGCTGAAAATATGCCCGGCTTTATCCACCTGGTTCCATTCTCCCATATCATTAAAAAAATGGAATCCCGACCTGGGGTAGCCTTTGTACCAGGCGGTATTGAGTGCTGCCAGCCCCGCGCCGTAAAGGGCTGCGGTGGTGCCGCTCAGGATCCATACGCGTGATGGGATGGTGGTATCAGGAATAGTGGAAAAAGGCACCTTTTTTTGTGCCATGCTGCTGAAAAACGGCAGTAACAGGATCAGGATAAGCAGTGGCTTTTTCATGCGGGTAGCTAAACAATACCGGGAATGCTGAAAGGGGGAAATTCCGGAGGAGTCCTTTCTTTCAACATTCCCGGCTTTTATCATCTTTTCAGATGACGGGCTTTATTTCAGTTTCAGATCCTGAATAATGCCATTTATTTTCTGATTCAGTTCAGCGGTCACTTTGTCGTAGTCTCCTGCACTGGCCAGTGGTGCGTTTACGCTGAAGTAGAACTTGATTTTTGGTTCGGTACCGGAGGGACGGGCAGATATTTTGCTGCCATCTTCCAATACAAACTGCAGTACATTGGATTTCGGGAGATCCAGCGCTTTGGTGTCGCCGGTTTTAATATCCCTGATCTGTTGCAGCTGGTAGTCGTACAGCGTTGCAACCGGTGATCCGTTGATGGTAACCGGTGGATTTTCGCGGTATCCGCGCATCATTTCGGCGATTTCTTCCGCGCCTCTCATTCCCTTTTTGGTAATAGAAATCAAACTTTCCATGTAATAGCCATAGCGTACATAGATGTCGATCAGCTGTTCAAACAGGGATTTGCCGTGACTGCGGGCATAGGCCGCCATTTCACAGATCATGGCTACAGAGGCGATGGCATCTTTATCGCGCACATTCTGACCAATCATATAGCCATAGGACTCTTCACCTCCGCAGATGAAGTTTTCCTCCGGCTCTTTACGGCGGATCAGGTCAGCGATCCATTTGAAGCCGGTGAGTACGTTATAGCAGGTAATATTGTTTTTGGCAGCGAATACATCGATCAGGTCGGATGTTACTACTGTTTTGGCAATATAGTCGTTTGCTTTGGCGAGTCCTTTGCTTTTGCGGCTTTCCACGATGTAGTTAAACAGCAGTACGCCGGTTTGGTTACCGTTAAGCAGGATCCATTCTCCTTTGAGGTCTTTCACGGCAATGCCTACACGATCGGCATCGGGGTCGGTACCCAGGAGAATATCGGCATCGAGTTCTTTGGCTTTTTTGAGGCCGAGGCTCATGGCTTCGGATTCTTCCGGGTTAGGGTACACTACGGTGGGGAAATTCCCATCCGGCGTGGCCTGTTCCTGTACAATGGTTACATTGGTAAAGCCGTATTGTTCCAGCAGCTGGGGCACCTGGGTGATGCCGGTACCGTGAATAGGTGTGTATACTATTTTAAGGTCGTGCTGTTGTTTGTTGATATCGGGATTGATGGACAGGCTGAGCAGTTCCTTGCGGTAAGCTTCGTCTATTTCCTGGCCGATGAGGGTGATATTGGCTTCACCACCGGTCCATTTTACCTCATCCGGGGAGGCGATGTTCTCTACTTCACGGATCACGTTGTTATCGTGGGGCGGCACCAGCTGTGCGCCGTCGTTCCAGTAGGCTTTGTAGCCGTTGTATTCCTTTGGGTTGTGGGAGGCGGTGAGTACCACACCACCCTGGCAACGCAGGTGACGGATGGTAAAAGACAGTTCCGGTGTGGGACGCAGGCTTTCAAAAAGAAATACCTTAATGTCGTTGGCGGCAAAAACGTTGGCAACGGTTTCTGCGAAAAAGCGGGCATTGTTGCGGCTGTCGTGTGCAATGGCTACCTTAATTTCGCCGGTGAAGGTTTTTTTGAGGTAATTGGCGAAGCCCTGGGTGGCCATTCCAAGAGTATATTTATTCATGCGGTTGGTGCCAACGCCCATGATGCCCCTGAGGCCACCGGTACCAAATTCGAGGTTACGGTAAAAGGCGTCGTTGAGGTCATCAGGGTTTCCTTCCTGCATTTTCTTCAGTGTGGCAACGGTTTCAGCGTCGTAATTACCGTTGAGCCATTGCGCTACTTTGTTTTGAATATTTATATCCATGGTCTTTTTTTTGTGAGCCGTAAATGCTAAAATGGATTGTAAAGTAAAAATAAAAAAATGAATGTTGGAAATTACGGATTTCAAAATACATTGAAAATCCCTTGTATTGGTTAATTTTGCGGCCATGAGGCGGTATGAAGATACTTATAAACAAAAAGGATTACGTAAACAGTTAGTCGATAGTATCCGTCAGAAAGGTATTACAGATGAAAACGTACTGGCAGCTATTGGCAATATTCCCAGGCATTTTTTCCTGGATACGGCTTTTGAGAGTATAGCCTACGACGACCGGGCCTTCCCTATCGGGGAGGGGCAAACCATTTCACAGCCGTATACGGTAGCCTATCAAACGCAGCTACTGGAGGTAAAACCTTATGAAAAAGTACTGGAGATAGGGACTGGCAGCGCCTACCAGGCCTGCGTACTGGCCGAGCTGAAAGCCAATGTATACACGATAGAACGGCAACGGAAGCTGTTTGACCAGGTGAAAAGTTTTCCTTTCAAAGCCCAATATCGCAATCTTCGTTTCTTTTACGGGGATGGTTATGAGGGATTATCGACCTATGCGCCCTTTGATAAGGTGCTGGTAACGGCAGCTGCTCCGCATATCCCTGAAAAATTACTGCAACAGATGAAGATCGGCGGCAAAATGGTGATTCCCGTAGGCGGACAGGATGTACAACGTATGCTGCGGATCACCAGGATCAGCGAAACGGAGACTGAACAGGAGCTGTTCGACAACTTCTCTTTTGTTCCCATGCTGGCCGGAAAAAAATAATGCAGGGGTGATGATACCCCTGCACTGATATGATCCTGCCTGATTTTATTAAAGCCGTCCGGCGCCCTCCCTGGGCTTTTCTTCTTCCTGTTTTTCTTCTTCTTCCTGTGGTTTCTTTTTCTTAAACAGGTTCGGGTCCATTTTGCCAAAGCGGTAACGCACATTCAGCCGGATGAAGCGGGTAGCCCTTTTACGGTCGTAGTCCTGGATGAAGGTATTTGTTTCGTAATGTGAGCTGAACTGCTGTGTATTCAACAGATCCGAGATATTGAGGGCCACTACCAGCGATTTGTTCAGCAATTCCTTGCGGATTCCCAAATCAATGCCATTCATGGCCTTGAAGGTTCCCTGGGGCTGAATGCGGGGAGAGCGGAAATGACCGCCGAGTTCCACACTAAACTTACCGGGTAAACGAAATTGTGTATTTCCATTTAACCCGTAGCTGAAGTTTTCGTTATTGACGGCGATGCTGGTAAGCTTGCTGTACTCCACATTCAGGTTGGCCCATACTTTCCACCATTTGGTAAGATTCAGGCTGTAAGAAACATTACCGCCCATATTCTGCTGGGTGGCCAGGTTCATGGGTTTGGTAGTGGTAACGCCGGAAATAGTGTCCAGTGTGCTGATACGGTCGATATTATCGTTTGTTTGCGCGAAATACGTACTGGTGCTCAGGTAATTATTGGACGACGGGTAGTATACCGAGTAGCTGACCTCAAACTTATGCGACAGTGCAGGCTGCAGCTCCGGGTTACCGGTACGGATATTCTGCGGGTCGGAGTTGTTGATATAGGGCAGCAACTGATCAAAGTTGGGCCGGTCTATCCGGGTGGAATAGTTGAATACCAGGCTTTGGTTCTGGTTCTTCGGCATATTATATTTCAGGAATACACTTGGAAACAGGTTAAAGAAGCGGTTATTCACCGTGGTATCTTTTGTAAACGAGTATCCTTTGAGCTGCGATTGTTCTGCGCGCACGCCTATCTGGTAACCGAGGTTGCCGATGGCATTGGCGAAGTTGAGATAGCCTGCATAAATGTCTTCTTCATAATCATATTTATTCGACAGGGTAGGGCTGATCACATAATCCTTGTCGTCCCAGTCGAACAGCGTAGCCACGTAATTATTGTCGATATGCCGCATAGTAGCTTTCACGCCTGCTTCCAGCTTACCTTTCTTTCCAAGTGGGGAAGTGTAGTCTGATTGCAGGTTCCAGAAGCGGTTACCATTTTTTCCTTTATTGCTTTGTTTGTCGGCGTTGGGAAGTGTATCTACTGAGGCAATGTGATATTGGGTATTGTAGTTACTGCCGCTGCTGCTGTTATTACCGCTGTAGCTGATGTAAGCCGTGAGTTCCTGGTTGGGCTTTTCAAAGGTGTGTTTATAACTGAGATTGGTATTTTTATTATTGCTGCGGTTGTAGCTGTTATTGGCGCGCTCTCCGTTACGCAGGGATTCCATTTTCTGGTCCATGTAGTTCAGGAGGATATTATCTTCATTTTGGCTGTGGCCAAAGTTAAGTCCCTGCGACAGTGTGAAGGTATTGTGATCATCCATGAAGTAATCGAATCCGAAGCGGCCGCCGTTATTGGTGTTCCTGTTTTCATTTTTACTGTTCTGGGAGAAGAACCAGGTATTGCTGCTGTCTGCTACCAGGTTTTGGCGGAAGCTTTTCCCGCTGCCGTTTACCTGTTCGTAGCGACCGTTGTAGTTGCCGAAGAAATTGAACCGTTTCATGCGCAGGCTTGCATTGGCGCTTCCGAAGCCTTCCCCGCGGGTGGCGCCGCCTACGTTGAACATAACGTTATAGCCGATTGCTTTATCTTTTTTCAGTACGATGTTGATAATACCGCCGCTGCCGTTGGCTTCAAATTTCGCAGAGGGATTGTTGATGACTTCCACGTGGTCGATGCTTTCCGCGGGAATCATTTGCAGGGCTGTTTTAGCATCCCCGAAAGGAGAGGGTTTACCATCCACATAAATAGTAACACTTTTACCACGGAGCGTAATGTTATCATCGATATCCACATCCACGCTGGGAATGTTTTTTAGTATATCCGTTCCCGTTCCTCCTTCTGCGTTAATCATGTTACCGGCATCAAATACCTGCCGGTCTATTTGCATGGAGAACGCTGGTTTTTCTGCTTTGATTTCCACCGCATTCAGCACTTTACCGGCCGATTGCAGGCGAAGTGTGCCGGCCAGTGTATTTTTTCCTGCTGTTACCCGCACTGCCTTTTCCAGTTTTTCGTATCCCATAAAGGTGATGCGGACAACATAGATGCCGGGTGTGACATTATTGAGTGAAAATGTGCCGGCGGGTGTGGTGTAAGCGCCGGTAACCATGGAAGAATCGGCTTGATTTAGCAGTACCACAGAAGCGTATTCAATGGGTTTCCCGGTAACAATATCTACTACCTTTCCTGTTACCTTCAGGCTGGCAGAAATGGGCGTTTGTGCGTTAGCGTTATACGACACAACAAACAGCACGACCATGAGTGAAAAAAGATTTCGCATGCGTGGACTTAGCAACTTTAATAATGATACAACAACAGCGTAAAAGTAATAGGCGTATGTGTAAACATTCACGAAATATGATGAGTGGTAGCTAAAAAAACATGGCCGGCAGAGTGCTGTAACACTACTAACCGGCCTGTGGTTTGCATTCACCTTCTTTAATATGTTTTTAGAAACTCTGCATGGGATCGCCCATCTGCGTATCGTTTCCGGAGTCTTTTCTTTTCTTTTTAAACAGCGATGCATCAAACTTACCGAAGCGGTAGCTGAAGTTGAGTTTCAGTATCCTGGATTCACGTTTGCGGATATAATCCTGTGCAAACTCCGGTGATGCCTGGTTCAGTTCATACTGACGGGTATTGAAAATATCGGATAAGCTGAGTGTTAAAGAAGCTGCTTTATTTTTCAGGAAATCTTTTTTCACTGCCAGGTCTACTGTGCTGAAGCCTTTGATGGTGCCTTGTGCGGAGCTGGGGATCTGGTTAAATCCGCCGCCTCCGCCACCACGGCCGCCTCCGCCACCACCGCCGGATGAGGGCAGCGCAATGGTGGGCGCCTGGTAAGTGGCATTTACCTGCACCGTGAAGTTGGCCGGTAATTTTGTTTCAGAGTTTATTTTGGCAAACCAGCTAAAGCCGTTATTATCATAGTTCTGGCCATTGGCGTTTACCTTCATATCTGTTTGATAGAAGTTCACGTTACTGGTGAGATCCCATCCTTTCAGGATTTGATTCTTCATGGTCAGCTCAGCACCATAGGAATTGCTCCTGTTGGCATTGATGTATTGTGTGAGCAGCGTATCCGCACCGATGGGCGTGCTGATGGTGGAAATCATGTCGTTGGTATTCCTGAAATACACGCTGCCGAGGAAGTTGCTGTTAGCCCAGTTTTTTACATATGAAAATTCAAAGCTGTTGGTATATTCCGGTTTCAGGTTGGGATTACCTTCCCGCTGATTCTGCGGATCGCTGTAATCGCGGTAAGGAATCAGCTGGAAGAAATTGGGCCTGTTTACACGGCGGGAATAATTCAGCTGCAGTTCCTGATCGTTCTTTAATTTTTCGGAGAGGAAGAGGCTGGGAAATAATCCTGGTACCGCTTTGGTGGGTTTATACTTAGTGCCTTCATTTTCGCCTGCGTACACATATTGTTCCACACGTAAGCCTACCTGGTAGCCGAAGTTGCCGATGGTGTTGGCGAAGTTGGCGTAACCGGCATAGATCTCTTCGTTGTATTTATAATTGTTGGAGAGCTGCGGATTGTTGATAAACTCGCCGGTAGTGGTATCCCTGTCGTATACGTTGTATAGACTGGTATAATCGCGTAAAGTAGCTTTGGCGCCTACTTCCAGCTTACCGTTCTTTCCGATGGGATTGGTGTAATCTGTTTGGAAAGTAACAAAAGTGGTTTTACCGTTGGTGGTGTTATTTTGCAGCAATGCCTGTCCGAGCGGTGATCCATCGGCGTTTTGCGCCTGTGTGAGATAGTCGCCGTTGCGGTTGTTTTTGCTGTTGTTATAATTGATATCAGCGGTCCATTCTTTATTCGGTTGTGCAAAGGTATGTTTGAAACTCAGTGCAGTGGTGTAGTTGCGGAAGCTGAAGTTATTATTGTTCAGGCGGTCGCTGATCCCGGTTACCACGTGATTCTTGTCGGAGAAGGTGCTTCGCAGGTCTTCGTTGTTTTTAAAATCGCCGGCTACAATATTTTGTGAGATAGAGATGGTGTTCCTGTTATCGAGCATATAGTCCAGTCCGAACCGTCCGAATTGAAAGGTTGGTTTGCTGGTGCTGTTGCTGTTCTGGAAGAGGAAGTTGGTGTCTGCCTTTTGACCGTTGCTGTAGTTGCTGCGGCTGGTAGTACCATCTGCCCAGTTCTGATTGGCATTGATATTATAGTTGGCGAACACATTGAATTTGCCTTGCCGGATATTAATATTGCCACCGCCGTTATATTTGTTACCGGTACCAATACCTGCGTTCACCGCGCCATTGAAGCCGGCTTTGCGGTTTTTCTTCAGTACAATATTCAGTATGCCGGACATACCTTCCGCATCATATTTTGCAGAGGGGTTGGTAACAAGTTCAATACTTTCTATAGCATCTGCGGGTATCTGATCGAGGGTAAGTGTAGAAGGTTTACCATCTACAAAGATGTTGGGAGAAGCATTACGCACGGTAACATTTCCATCGAGGTCTACATTCACGGAAGGTACGCTTTTGAGTACATCCTGTGCTGTTCCGCCAACGGAGGTGAGGTTCCTGTCTACATTAAATATTTTTTTATCGATACCCATGGCGAAGGCACTTTTTTGCCCGGTAACTTCCACGCTTTGCAGTGTTTTTACATTCTGTTGCATTTTGATATTGCCGAGATCCTGTTCTGTAGCCTGCGGGGTGATGATT
This sequence comes from Chitinophaga sp. ARDCPP14, assembly GCF_051362515.1. NCBI lineage: Bacteria > Pseudomonadati > Bacteroidota > Chitinophagia > Chitinophagales > Chitinophagaceae > Chitinophaga > Chitinophaga sp. ARDCPP14. Next base: position 91,361 of record NZ_JBKIXB010000006.1, read on the forward strand.
ACTTTTTTCTGCATGCTGGTGTAGCCCATGAAGTTGACGCGCAGTATCATGGGGCCGAATGGCAGGCTTTCGAGGCTGAAGTCGCCATTGGGTTTGGTGAGCATACCTGTCACCAGTGAGGAATCTTTCTGCCTTAATAAAGTAACAGAAGCATATTCTATTGGTTTCCCTGTTTTTGCATCCACCAGTTTGCCATAAAGATGGCCAATCTGGGGCATGTTAGGTCTTCCCTGTTGTCCCTGTCCTTGTCCTTGTCCCTGCCGCGGGGCTGTGGCTCCAGGCGCCTGTGCAAAGGTGTGCGCCTGCAACAAAAGTATACCAGCAAGAACTGCGTAGCATTTTTTCATCCTTATCGTTTTTTATCCGGACTTTCTTCTCAGATAAGGACAAATGTATCGGGGTACAGGTATGAATGGTTTAAGATTGTGATGAGTGGAATTATTATGCGCAGGAAATCGCAAATATAAGCGCTAAGAGGTCTTAACAGTAGTTAACAGAGCTGTGTTTCAGCGGATTACCAAAGGGTGATGACCATACAAATTAACCCGGTAATCAGTCCGCTGATAGCGCCGAGGAGTTTGAAACTTTTTAGTTCCCTGCTGAGGAGGTTATGTGTAATGGTTTCCAGTTGTGCTGCAGAGATACCTGCAATTTTCTGTGATATCATTTTTTCCAGGTTCAGGTCCTGTTCCACGTTATCGAGGTATTGGCGGATCAGCACGGGAAAGAGGGTGTCCAGTTCTGCTACCAGGTGGGTTTTTATCTGGTTAACAATACTATCGCCAATGAACATGGACAGTACGGGCATTGCTTTGGGGAGCCGTTCCCGCAGGAAGCTGTCCAGGTGCGCTTCTACCAGTGGAATAATTTTTTTGATCTTTTCCGGATCTGTCATTTTTGTTTTGATATCCTCAAAGGAAAACTGTTGCGCTACCAGTGTCCCGATGCTGTTGGCGAGGTGTGTTTGTCGTTTTGGAAACAATCCCTGCAGGGTGATAAAGCCGATTTTAACGGGTTTATACGGGCGGAAAAGCAGGGTAAGCGCCAGGCTATTGAGTAACCAACCGATGACAGCAGCGATGAGGGGAAGGAAAAAGATCATTGAATGAATTGATTTTCAGCTATTACAAATGTAAAAAATTGGGAGTCAATAAGTAAATGATTTTTTTGTGCAGATAAAAGAGAGGTGACGGAATGGATAGGAGAGGCGATATTTACAAATAAAAAAAGGCTTCTTTTTACAGAAGCCTTTTTCGTTTTTTGGGTGATTGAAGGGTTTCGAACCCTCGACCCTCAGAACCACAATCTGATGCTCTAACCAACTGAGCTACAACCACCGTTTTATCTTTAGTTTCGTATTATTTCGTTGTTGGGAGTGCAAAGATAAGTGAAACTATTTTTAAATTCCAAATACTTCAGAAAAAAAATTTTCAAGGGATTATATATTGATCATATTCTGCAGATGAAACCCAATATTACAATCGTTTTCATTTGTTAAAAAGGGGCGGTCTTAACATTAACAAGCGGCACTATTGGAACTTACAGAAAAGGTGTATCTTTGCGCACTTTCCCATTCCATTCCCATTTTTATAAGTGATTAATAATCAGTAGGATGTTATTTTACGGCATCAAAGAAATCCCTGATTTCAGGCGATTTAGTGCCCTTAGTCCGGATAAGTTAACCAAGACAGGAAATATTTAACAAAATCCCTTTTACTACTGACTAAAAACAAAACAAGTATTTAATATTTAACTGTATATACATATGGATCAGCTTAAACTGAAGTTGCAGGAGTACTATCAGCGTTACCAGCAAATGGACCAACGGGTGAAGCCTGGAAAGGAGGAGCCTGGTTTTGAGGACGTGCTGGACATGGAAAACGATATTCTTTCACAATTTGGATTGCCTACATCCCGGCGTTTTGTGCAGATACTGCATGATTTCGTGCATCATGGTCATGTGAGTGACCAGTTACTGGATTATGTGAGTAAAAAACTACGTACGGCCGCACGTAAGTATCTGTTGGCGCCTGTTATGTCGGACATTGATTTACTGGAAAGCGCCCGCGAACAAAAACGCAGCGCATATGATGTGTTGCCCGAACTGGGCTACCCGGCACACGAATACGCCTTATTCCTCATCGGAGAGCTTTTTTACCGCCGCAATATGGCTGCCGGTGATATCCTCGATGAATTGAAAAAGATGCAGCATTTTGATAGCTGGAACGACCTGATGCTGCTGAGTAAAATACATAATCATACTACCCACGAACTGTACACCAAACTGAAGAAACATGAACTGCGCTTTATTGATGAGTTCATTCAGTTTACCCGCCGCCAGGAACCGTCCAGGCTGGTGAATAAACGTGCTACGCCGTTGGAAGATGGTTATACGCCCAACTATAAAACCATTACCAAAGTACAGGTAGAAGATATCATCTTTGATGAACAAACTACGCCAAGCCTGTTTGGTAAAATAAAGAGTGGCAGGGGATACGCCCGCATCACTATCAGCCTGGAATTTTCAGAGCTGAACCAGATCCTTATGAGCAGTGATGAACTGGGTGTTGAAATCAGCAATCATATTAAAAAGCGCCTGGCCAATCCGGCTGCAGAGAAACCAACGGTAATAGATATACGTGCCGAATTCGGCGATGTGCTGAAACTGGATAACTGCTACCTGGAAGTGTATAAACCCCAGCACAGGGAAGGCAATAAATGGGTAGAAGATAAAGACCACTTCTACTTCGTGGATAAAATTCTTACTAAAAAAGAATTTGAAAAGAGAACCAAAGAAGCAGAAGTAAAACGTAAAATACAGGAATGCCTGGAACTGATCGGCGGCTCTTATGTATATTACCAGCGCCTTCGCCGTTTAGGCATCACCGACGAGGAAGCCAAACTGCGCGCAGGTTTACAGGACGAGCTGTTGTTCAAGTTATCGTACTTCCTTAACAAGGTAAAAGAATAACGCGTAAGCGGAGGTTGTCTTTCTCAGGATTACACTGATTATATTGATTTAGTGGATTTGACCACTTTGGATTTTAAATGATTTGGGGAGATATAAGCGGATATTTTTGCTTATGTCTCCCCAAATCTTATTTAATCCTTTATAAAATCCAAAAGGTAAAATCAAAGTAATCCATGTAATCAGTGTAATCCTGAGAAAGACAAACTCCGCGAAAGACAAACTCCGCGGAATTATTTATGTTTACGTAAAAAAGAGATGGAAGAACTTACTCTCGGCGTTGGCTCCCGGGTACAGCACGCACATTTTGGTCCCGGTGTTATTGTTGCTGTTAAATATGCCCAGTACCGTGTTACGTTTATGGATCATGGTATTAAGATGATTGATAAAACGGATCCATTGTTTGAAGTGCTGGTGGCGGAAAATGCGACCGCGGAAGTGGAAACCACTTCAGATGTGGAAACATCGCTGCTGAAGATCCTACGCCTCTGGGGCGGTATTGCGGAAGTGGTGCCACTGGGCGACCGCTGGAAGGGCGGCAACCTCATTCTTCAGCCTGGTGATACTACCCTGAAAGCAAAGGAGTTGCCCATCGATACCTTCTTCCATAAAATAGTGATGCTGCGCGACCGCCTCCGTGTACTGGAGCAAAACATTAACAGCCACAAAGTACTCACCGACGAAGAGAAGGTGAACATGCAGCAATATATTACCCGTATCTATGGGTCGCTTACCACTTTTAATGTTTTGTTCAGGGATAAGGAACATTGGTTTACCGGCGAAAAAAGCGGCAACGATTAGTGGGAGTCTATATGATAGATCTGCTCCAGTTCCCAGCGGTAAGCCTCTGGGAGATGATTGATAAAGATATTTTTTCCATCAAACGGGAACTTCTCATCGTAACCTTTTACGGGATATAAGATCACCGGTGTACCTGCCGGGGTATAGTTGTGACTGGCCACAAAATCCGGTTGCTGATACTCCGGCAGTATTTTTTTTACCCGCTTGTACGCCAGGTTTCCCAATACCCGCTGCATGCGCCTGGAAGCCCTTTTGGAGGGCCGGTTCAGCCGGCCGTACATATAATTCAATGCACCCCGCACCGGCCATTTCTGCTCCTTTAATGCGCCTTTAATATCGGTAAAGGGATTCACGGTATTGAAGTCGTGGGTTGTTTGCAAAGAGAAGGGCGTTTCCGGCACCCAGTCGCGGGCATTCACTACCCGCAATCCCCACCCATCGCGGCAAATAAAATCGAAGTCGTATGCGTAATACAGGTTGCCTGGTTTGGGCGCTGCACTGGCATATGTTTTAAAAACAATATCCTTCGGCAGGCCGATAGTATATTGAAAATAAGAACGCATTAAAAAAGAAATGGCGCCTCCCTGGCTATGTCCGAAGATGATAAATTCGTGTATGCCTTGCTGGTAGTATTCGTTGATCTTCTGTTTTATTTCCGGTCCCATAGCAGCTACTGCCAGCATCCACCCGGCATGTACATATGCTTTGGGATCTTCCGCCACTTTATAGGGGACGGCCGTGCTGTCGTTTAATTGCACAGTGCCCTGTGCCGGTATCATGCCGGCATAGAAATTTTCCAGCCAGGAAGGCGCTGTGCCATTGGTGCCACGGATTACGATGATGCCAACATTGTCTTTTCTTTTCCACAGATCCCAGCGGTTTACCAATCCTGATTCGGGAGCACGGTATACCAGCTCACAATCAGCAGGCGGGGTACTTTTTATTTTGGTCCACGGCGTATCCCTGGTGCGTTCCGCCAGCTTCAGCAACTCACTGTATTCAGCGGCATTGAAATTGGGCAACAGGCGCTGGGCAAAACAATTACTTCTTACGGAAAATAAAATTAGAAAAGAGAACAGCGAAATACGAAACCCCATAGAAAATAACAAATTATAAATGACCAATGACAGACGAACAGTAACAAAAGTGCTGCACTTTAAGATAAAATAAAACAATTGAAATGCTTTCATTGTTCTAAATCCGTTTAACTTTCCGACCTAAATTACTTTAAATATGGCAAAGAGAATTGAGCACGATTTCCTGGGAGAAAAAGAAATACCGCAGGATGTGTACTATGGTATTCAAACCCTTCGTGCAATAGAAAACTTTCATATTACCGGTATTCCCCTCAAAGTGGAACCCATGTTTGTACAGGCGCTGGGTTATGTGAAGAAAGGCGCTGCCATGGCCAACCGCGACCTCGGCGTACTTGATAAAAACATTGCTGAATACATCATCAAAGCATCCGACCGCGTAATTGCCGGTGAATTTAACGACCAGTTCCTCAGCGATCTGATACAAGGCGGTGCAGGTACTTCGGTAAACATGAATGCCAACGAGGTAATTGCCAATGTAGCGCTTGAAATGATGGGCAAAGAAAAAGGACAGTATGAATTCTGTCATCCCAATAATCATGTGAACTGCTCACAGTCTACCAACGACGCCTATCCTACTGCATTCCGTATTGCGCTGATCAACAAGCTTACCGGCTATAAATTAACCCTGGGTGAACTGGGCGATGCTTTCCAGGCGAAAGGAGAGGAGTTTAAGAACGTGCTGAAAATGGGACGCACCCAGTTGCAGGATGCGGTGCCCATGAGTATGGGCGATGAGTTCAAAGCTTTTGCCACGAATATCAACGAGGAGTTGTCGAGGGTGGAAGACAGCAAGCGTCTCATCTCTGAAATCAATATGGGCGCCACTGCCATTGGCACCGGTGTAAATGCTCCCAAGGGATATTCGGAGCTGGTGACCAAACACCTGGCCGCTATCACCGGCCTGGACCTGGTGCTGGCCGCCGACCTCATTGAAGCCACCGTGGACACCGGCGCCTATGTACAGTTATCCGGTGTGCTGAAACGTACCGCGGTAAAGATCTCCAAAATATGTAACGACCTCCGGCTGCTTTCTTCCGGCCCACGGACAGGGCTGAACGAAATTAACCTGCCACCCATGCAGCCGGGCTCGTCTATCATGCCGGGAAAAGTAAACCCCGTAATACCGGAAGTGGTGAACCAAACTGCTTTCTATGTAATTGGCGCCGATCTCATGGTAACAATGGCCGCAGAAGCAGGGCAGCTGCAGCTGAACGTAATGGAACCTACCATCGCTTTCGCGCTGTTCACCGCCATTACTTATATGAACAACGCCTGCAGGGCGCTGAAAGACAAATGCGTGGTGGGCATCACCGCGAATGCAGACCGCACCAGAGATATGGTCATGCAAAGCATTGGGATTGTCACCCAACTCAACCCCATCATCGGGTACGAAAAATGCTCAGCGATCGCAAGGGAAGCACTGGAAACGGGCAAGTCGGTGCACGACCTCGCCGTAAAAGAAAAGAAGTGGGTGACCCAGGAGAAGTGGGACGAAATTTTCACTTTCGATAACCTTATCAGGCCGCGGTTTATAAACGCGTAGGTTGTCTTTCCCACTGATTACGCTGATTATACTGATTTAGGGATTTGAACACTTTGGATTTTAAATGATTTGGGGAGATATAAACGGATATAGGTTTTAAATGATTTGGGGAGATATGAGCGAATGTATCCGCTTATATCTCCCCAAATCATTTAAAATCCAAAGTGTTCAAATCCCTAAATCAGTATAATCAGCGTAATCAGTGGGAAAGACAACCTACGCGCTAGAACTCCTGTTCAAGACGGCCAACGCTGCCGTCTTCGCCTATACCTTCCACGACTAAACGAAAACGTTTGGTGTAGTCATTGTTGTAGAATTCGACCCTGGCGGTGTGCGTTAGGGTGTCTATTGCTACGTTCGGGTTCCAGTAAAGGGTGAGGCGTTTATCCGGTAAGGCGTGTACTTCTTTTTTCACGGAGTAATCCGGTGAATAGAATTGTTTCACGATCTGGTAACCGGCTTTTTTATACAGTTTAAAGCCACGGATGCTGGGGTCATTTTTCGGTGAATTGTCGCCGCCTTTTTTGGTGTATACCGCGATAGCGCCATTGGCGCCGCCGAAGCCACCCATAAATGGAGGACGGAATACTTTAATGAGCGCGATATCCTGGATAGAGAGGGTGCTCAGCATGCTCACATCCGACTGCATTTCATTAAGGTATAATCCCGGTGCACCGCCGCGCCAGGAAAGGGTGGGATTATTATAATCGCCTGTAATCTGCAAGCCTGCTACTTTGGATTGCAGGTACTGGAATACGTTGAGTGCAATCGGTGTTTCTTTGGTTAAGTCGAAGGAGTAACCGTCGCCACCGGAGAACATACCAGATGCATAACGTTTTTCAGTAGTTTCTTCCGGCTTCACTTTTTTCGCATTTACGTTTACTTCCTGCAGGTATACCGTTTTATTATTGATAGAGCGGTTTACTTTGTTGCCTTCTGCTGCATTGGCGAGGAATTGTTTCAGTGCGTTATTATCCACCGCCGGTGGTACGCGCAGCGGGTAAGGAATTTTAATTTGTGTAGGACGTTCAAAGAAGTGGTTATCGAATTTCACATTTACATCCACGCCTTTTTTTACGAGGTCGTTGCCCTGGTAGTAAATGTAAGCGGTATCGGGGAATACCATGTTGGCCATTTCAAACTGTCCTTTATCGTTGATGGGAGTAGAAGCAAACATGGAGGAGCTGTCTATCGGCAGGCGGATGATCATATCCAGCTTACCGGTAGGCATGGGGCGGCCGTTGAGCATGGTGGCAACGCCTTTCATGAGCAAGCCCTGTTCGTAAGGGAATCTTACTTCAGGGAATTCGTTATTGACGATCTTTTCCCAGCTGAAACGTCTCCATCCGTTGGTCATCATTACCAGGTCCAGGCCTTTCAGGGTGGAGTCGGCGTCATTGCGGAAATACCACGATGGGTTGTAGATATAACCTTTGATGTCGGAGGTGAGCAGGAAAGTAGAGATGATGTTATTGGAATTTTTATCTACCGGTACCGCGTCTGCATCTGTGATAGCTACAGAGATATTTGTTTGCATGGTATCGGGTAGTCTCAGTTCAATGGCATTTTTTGTTCTTGGTTCCTTGTGGGTATCTGCATCCAGTACATCTATCTGCATCAGGTCATTTTTGCGGACGAAGGCAAGCCGTTCTGCGAGCGGCATGCCTGATTTGGCAAAAAGGGTAATTTGAATAATGCCTGACGGCAGATGATCGGCGGGGATAAATCCGCTGATGCGGCCTTCTCCTATGTCCAGGTTGGCTTTGTACACCAGTTGGCTGCCCATCTGGGCGATGATCACAAGGTCATTCACGGAGGTATCGGCTACGTTGCCGGGTACGGCCTGGTAAAAGATGCGGCTGCCTTTATTGAATACTTTCAGGGAGGCGCCGGCCGCTACTGCTGCGGGCAGGGCCACTGTTTTGGTTTGGCCTTTATTGTTTTTTACGGTTGCCTGGAAGATGTCCTGTGCATTGGCGGGGGTGATCTCGAAAGATCCCATGCCATCGTGCAGGGTTTTGATCACTGCGCTGTTGGCGCCTTTAGCGTCTTTTACAGCGCCGGATACTTCTACCGGGTAACCATTGTTATCGATGGCTTTAAACGCTACTACGTTCGGCTGGCCTGCGATGAGGTTTCCGCCTTCGGGGAAAAACTGTACGGCAAAGTCGGGTGTGGTGGCGCTATCTGCTTCCGGTGATGTTTTCTTTGAAGGATCAAAGATTTCTATGGTCCGGGTATAACTGAATGCAGGATCGAAGTTGAGCATCCAGGCGGTATAAGCCCTTAGCTGGTATACGCCTGCTTTTTGTGTTTCGGGCAGGTCGAAGTTACCGGGTGCGCCGGCGTTACCCACGGCGAACAGTTTCTTTTGCACGATGTTATTGTTTTTATCCAGCAGCTCCACATACAGGTTGGTGGCGGTGGTGGCGGGCATGCCCTGCAGGGTGAGATAGGCTTTGAACCAGATGGTTTCACCGGCTGCGTAGTAGTCCTTATCAAGATGCAGATATACTTTTTCGGCCGGGTAACGGCTGCCGAAGGTTTGTAATGCCTTTATAATGCGGTCGGACCAGTCAGTTGGGCGCGTTTGTATAGCCAGTGCACTCATTACGCCGCTTAACATTACGGCTGGTATTATCCATTTCAGATGTTGTCGCTTTTTCTTCAGGTTCGATTGCATGCAATATAGTTTGAGCGGGTATAATATATGTCAAAAATATAAACTTTGGAAGATTAATCAGTAAGATTACGGCAGGTTTGTTATTATTGCGTGTTCAACCTACGGTTTTAACAAGATTTTAATGAGTTCAGGAAAGAAACGTTTAGTGATAGCTGGTGGCGGTGCTGCCGGTTTTTTTTGTGCGGTGAATGCGGCCCGCCTATGTCCGCAGCTGGAAGTGGTGTTGCTGGAAAAAACAGGCAAGCTGTTGTCGAAGGTAAAAGTGAGTGGCGGCGGACGGTGTAATGTTACCCACAATGCCCCTGATATTACGTATATGGCTAAACGCTATCCCCGTGGCCAGAACTTTGTAAAAAAGTCGTTTTCCCGGTTCTTTGTTCCCGATACCATCTCCTGGTTTGGGGAAAGAGGCGTACTGCTGAAGGCGGAAGACGATGGCAGGATGTTCCCGGTAACAGATAACTCCCAAACGATCATCGACTGCCTCCTGCGCGAGGCCGACAAATACCATCTTAACATCCGTACCAATACAGAAGTTACCTCTTTTAAAAAAGGCAGCAACGGGCGCTGGCAGCTGGAACTGCAGCAAGGTCCTGCGCTCACCGCCGATTATTTATGCATCGCTGCGGGAGGCTATGCGCAGGCAGGTAAGTTTGCCTGGCTGGAACAAACAGGTCACAGCATTGTGCCACCGGCGCCGTCCCTGTTTACCTTTAACATGCCCGGTAATCCTATCACCGGCCTGATGGGAGTAGCTACCCATGCACAGGTGAAAGTGGCCGGTACCAAACTGCTGGAGCAGGGTCCCTTGCTGATCACTCATTGGGGAATGAGCGGCCCGGCCATATTGCGGTTGTCGGCCTGGGGCGCCCGGGAACTGCAGCAGCTGCAATATACTTTTACCGCCATCGTTAACTGGATTCCGGATTACAACGAAAATACCCTGCGGGAACACTGGCAGGACCTGCGTTTTGAATCAGGGAAGCAAAAAATATATAATAAAAATCCTTTTGGTTTACCACAGCGTTTATGGCAGTTCCTGCTGCAACAGACAGGAATTACGGAAGAGATGAGATGGGCGGACATCCCCGCGAAAGACCAGAACCGTTTAATGAAATTGCTGGTAGGCATGGAGTTCCCGGTGAAAGGTAAAACCACTTTTAAAGAAGAATTTGTTACCTGCGGCGGTATTACGCTCAGTGAAATAGAGCCGGCTACCATGGAAAGCCGGCTGGTACCCAACCTGTTCTTCGCCGGCGAAGTAATGGACGTGGATGGCATCACCGGCGGCTTCAACTTCCAACATGCCTGGACGAGCGGCTTTGTGGCCGCTAGTGCGATAGCCCAGCGCGAAGGTTGTCTTTCTCACTGATTACGCTGATTATACTGATTACCTTGATTTTATTTTTGGATTTTATAAAGGATTTAAAAGATTTTATTTTTTGGGGAGATATAAAGCGAATATATCCGCTTATATCTCCCCAAATCATTTAAAATCCAAAGTGATCAAATCCCCAAATCAGTATAATCAGCGTAATCAGTGAGAAAGACAACCTTCGCATTATAATTTGAGGTAGTGCACCCCCGGTTCGTACTCTTTTTCCAGCGCCAGCAGCAGGTGGTCGAAGTCTTCCGGTTGCCGCAGGAAATCTACTTTGGTGGTGTCTACCACCAGTGTGCGTACGGGATGTTGCTTGATGTATTGCATGTACATGTCGTGTACATTCAGCAGGTATTCGTCGGGGATTTGCTGCTCGTAGGAGCGGTTGCGGTGACGGATATTTTCCTGCAGTTTGGTAACCGGTGCGTTCAGGAAAATAAGCAGTTCGGGCTGTACCAGCTGGGGGTTGATGATGTCAAAAAGTTTCTGGTAAAGGGAGTATTCTTCTTCCGGTAAATTGATCTTGGCAAACAGCAGGCTTTTGATGAAGAGGTAATCAGAAATGATCACATCGCTGAAAAGGTCCTGCGACTGCAACATTTCCTTGAGTTGTTTATACCGTTCCGCCATAAAGAATAACTCCAGCGGGAAGGCGTATTGTTGCGGGCGTTCATAAAAAAGAGGGAGAAAAGGATTGTCTGCAAACTCTTCCAATATCAGTTTTGCAGAGAAATGGGTAGCGAGCATGTTGGCCAGCGTAGTTTTGCCGGCGCCAATATTTCCTTCTACCGTAATAAATCTATAGTGCATGAAAACGGGTTTAAAATTAATCCTGGTAACGGTTTGCAGCTAATGTATCCGGACAGCTGGCTGCCAGCTCCCGTACGGTTTTATGCAACACAGGGTGCATATAATCCGGAATGATTTCCATCAAAGGCGCCAGCACAAACCGCCGGAGATGCATCCGCGGATGCGGTACCTTCAGATCCGGCAGCGAATGAATGCTGTCGTTGTAAAAGATCAGGTCGATATCAATAACCCTCGACCCCCATTTCTCCTGGCGGATACGGCCGATCTTTCTTTCTATTTCTAACAGTGTATGCAATAACGTTAGTGCATCCAATGATGTGCGGATCTCCACTCCCTGGTTCAGGTAGTCGGGTTGATCCACGGCTCCCCAGGGAGCGGTTTGGTATAAGGCCGAGGTTTGTACCACCTCTCCGGCTGTTTCAGCAATCAATTGTACCGCCTTTTGCAGGTTCCCGGTACGATCACCTAAATTGCCACCTATAAGTAATATTGCTGTATTCATGTATATTTCAGGACTCAAAAGTAGCCATATTCCTTATTTTTGAAAAAATGTATCTTTCCATCTCAGTTTCATCTTAACAAAAAAGTATGCGTTTCTTTAAAGTTTTCCTGGCCGCATTCCTTGCATTCGTAGCATTCACGGCAATATGCTTCTTTATATTGCTGATCATGATAGGAAGGGCCGTTACCCCTGAAAAGGTAACAATTTCCCCCAATGGCGTACTGGTACTCGAAACAGGGCAGTCGTACAACGAACAGAATATAATTAACCCACTCGGCAGACTGATGAACGACGACGCCGCAGTTACCCCCGGATTGTATCAGACCGTAAGACTGATAGAACACGCTGCTGACGATGACAACATCAAAGGCATTTACCTGAAAGTAAACGGTAACCCTAATGGCTTTGCCAGCACAGAGGAATTCCGCAATGCGCTCCTCCGTTTCCGGAAGTCAAAGAAATTTGTGTACGCCTACGGAGAGGTAATGGACCAGAACGCCTACTACCTGGCCAGTGCTGCCGATAAAGTATACCTGAACCCTAAAGGTGGAGTTGATTTTACCGGCTTTGCCAGCCAGGTGATGTTCCTGAAAGGAACCCTGGATAGACTGGAAATCAAACCGGAAATTTTTTACTGCGGCAAATTTAAAAGCGCTACCGAGCCACTGCGCGAAACACAGATGACAGATGCCAACCGCATACAAACCACCCAGTTCCTGGGAGAACTGTATGGCACCTTCCTGAAAGGAATAGGCTCTGCGCGCAACATCGACACGGCCACTTTACATGGCTATGCAAATGAAAACCTCATCCAGCAACCCGCAGATGCGCTGAAGTATAAGCTGGTAGATGGTTTGAAGTATGACGATGAAGTAGTAGCGGAACTGAAAAGCAAAACAGGCGTTAAACAGGGCGACGAGGTAAACCTGGTGACGCTAAAAAAATATAACAGTGGCACCGACCTTTCTTCCGGTGGCGGAGATGGACAGTTGGCGCTGATCTACGCAGAGGGCGATATCATAGGCGGGGAATCAGACCGCGATAAAACCATTGCAAGCGACGACTATATCCGTGAAATCCGTAAAGCCCGCGAAGATAAAGATGTAAAGGCAATCGTGTTCCGGGTGAACTCCGGTGGCGGCAGTGCGCTGGCATCTGAAGTAATCTGGCGGGAACTGTCGCTGGCAAAGAAAGTGAAACCGGTGGTGGTATCCATGGGCGACTATGCAGCATCCGGTGGTTACTATATTTCCTGCATGGCTGACAGCATTTTTGCAGAACCCAATACTTTAACCGGTTCTATCGGCGTATTCGGCGTGATGTTTAATATGCAGGACTTCTTCAAAAATAAAGTGGGCGTTACCTTCGATGGCGTTAAAACCGCACCTTATGCGGATCTTGGTTCCGTTGGCCGTCCGCTCACCGAAGCGGAGAGACGCTTTATACAGAACGGCGTTGACAGCACCTATGCCTCTTTCAAATCACGCGTGGTAGCCGGCAGGAAGCTGAGCCCCGCTATCGTGGACAGCATCGCCCAGGGGCATGTATGGAGTGGTTTACAGGCAAAGGAACTCGGACTGGTAGACCGCATCGGTGGTATCAACGAAGCGCTGGCCTGTGCCGCGCGGCTGGCCAAACTGCCGGACTACCGCCTGAGAGAGTTCCCGGAAGAGAAAAACCCGTTGAACAAATTCTTCAAAACCTTCGCCGGCAACGTGCGCATGCAGCTGGTGAAGCAGGAACTCGGCGCCAACTACGACATTTACCAGCAGGTGAAGGACGTACAACAGTTGCATGGCGATGTTCAGGCGAGAATGCCGTTTAAGTACAGTTTCTAGCGAATTTTGTCTTAGCTCAGGATTACGCTGATTTTGCTGATTAGCTGGATTTTACTTTGGGATTTTATAAAGGATTAAGGGAGATAGAAGCGGATATTCGCTCTTATCTCCCTTAATTATTATTTAAGAAAATCTAAAAAATCAAAAAAAAATCCAAAAGTAAAAATCCAGCTAATCAGCAAAATCAGCGTAATCCTGAGCCAAGACAAAATCCCCGCCCCTGCATTTTTTACTAAAAGCTGGAAAAACGTCGTAGTTTTACCGCCGGTTTTTAAATAGCAGAATCAGATGAATGGAGCGAAGTACAGTCAGTTGAGGGCCATGCTGGCCATTACAAAAGGAAGTTTAAGAGGTATTTTCCGTAGTCCTTCCGCCGTAGTGTTCAGTTTGGGGTTCCCGCTGGTATTTATCCTGGTGTTTGGGTTTATTGGTAAAAGTACTGTTTCCGTTAAAGTGGGGGTGGACCGCCGGACTGATATTACCAGCAGGTATTACCAGGAATTGTCGCATGCCGGGACGCTGAAACTGGTTACCGATCAGCCTGAAGCGGAAATGGAGGATGATCTGAAGAAAGGCCGTTTGGTGGCTATTCTGAACATTGTGCCCAAAGCGGGAGTTAACCATGTAACTGCTTACGATATTAATATCCGGACCTCTACGGCTTCCGATGCCGCGAAGAAAGTAACCCTGTTATCGGTGCTGAAAAGCATCGCCGGCAAACTGGATGATGAAACCTATAAACGCCCTACGGTAGCCACTTTTACACAAACAGAGGTGCCGGGTCGTGAATTTAAGACCATCGACTTTATTTTACCGGGACAGCTGGGCTTTGCCCTGATGAGTGCCGCCGTTTTTGGTACGGCCTTCCTGTTTTATAATATGCGTCAAACGCTGGTACTCAAGCGTTTTTTCGCCACGCCCATCAAACGCACCTATATTGTACTGGCAGAAGCGCTGAGCCGGATGATCTTCCAGCTCATCAGCTCTGTGGTGATCATTGCGCTTGGGCATTTCGCCTTTGGCTTTACGCTGGTACATGGTTTTGCCACCTTCCTGGAAATGCTTGTATTGTCGGTATTCGGGCTACTGGTATTCATGGGTTTTGGTTTTGTGGTGAGCAGCCTGGCAAAAAATGAGAGCACTATTCCGCCCCTGGCCAATATCGTTACCCTGCCACAGTTCCTGCTGGCGGGTACCTTTTTCCCGATAGATTCCTTTCCTGGCTGGCTGCAGCCAATCTGTAAGATCATGCCGCTGACCTACCTGATAGACGCGCTGAGAAAAGTGGCCTTTGAAGGGCTGCATCTCTGGCATGTGGGCTGGGATATCGCGATCCTTACTTTATGGGGTGTTGTCGTATATGCGGTAGCCGTGAAAGTATTCAAGTGGGAATAAGGCGATTTCGTTAGCTTTGTGGGACCTAAATCCAGTCACATGCAAGCCTTTTTCATTATCCTGGGTGCGTTCATTGTCCTTGTGCTGGGGCTTTTCATTTTCAGTTTATTCCTCTCATCTGCCATTAAGGTGGAGCGTTCGCTGGTAATACCGGCTGCGCCGGGAGCTATTTTCCCGCTGATGAACGTAGTGCGTAACTGGGAGCTATGGTCGCCCTGGAAAGAACAGGATCCCAACGTTAAAATTACTTACGGGGAAAAGGAAAGTGGTGTGGGCGCCGGTTACAGCTGGGAAAGCCGCAACCGGAATGTAGGTAAAGGACATATGACGATCACGGAGTCCAAACCTGATCAGCAGGTGGCCACCCACATCGATTTTATGGGCATGGGCGCTACCAAAGGCTATTTCCGGCTGGACCCGGTAAATGGCGGCACCCTGGTTACCTGGGGAATGGTGTGCGATATGGGGCAACATCCTATCCGGAAAGTGATGGGGCTGATGATGGACAAATGGGTAGGAAAGGATTTTGAGAAAGGACTGGAGAACATGAAACGGCTCCTTAAAGGATAATATATTTTTTCTATGCGGTTTATTAAGTTGTTACTGATCAGCGTGATCATTTTAGGCATGGTGATTTTCGGGTTGTCGCTGGCATTTCCTTCTACGGCAGTGGTGGAGCGTACAGGTGTTATCCGGGCGCCTATTGATACTGTTTATGCACATATCAGTAACCTGAAAGCCTGGGATGCCTGGAATCCCTGGACCCGCCCCGATACTACCGCTACCCTGGTATACTCCGATCCGCCTTCCGGCCCCGGCGCCTGGTACAGCTGGGACGGACAACTCAACAGCGGTAAGCTAACGGTGCTGGACAGTGATCCGGCCAAAGGAATACATTACCTGCTGGATATTAAAAGTGTGCGTCCTGTAAAAGGAGGCATAGAACTGAAGCCTACGGCAGATGGCAAAGCCACTGCGATCTTCTGGCATATGGAAATTAAGCTGGGCATGCTGCCGTGGTGGAAGCTGAGGGGATTTGTGGCCGACAGGGTATACGGCCCTGCTATGAACGATGGGTTGACAAAGCTGAGCCGGATCTGTGAAGGAAAATAGTATGGAGTTATTTTACCATTGATCCAATAGTTTTGTTTACGATGGTTTTTATGATTTAAATTGTTATCGTATCTCAACAACTTCTTACAGAAAAAACTAAAAAAAATGAAACATTTCTTTTTGGCAACCTTATTTCTGGCCTTTACCAGCCTCGTTTTTGCTCAGGAGAAGGCACGTAAAAGCCCCCACGTTACAGTAGAAGCCAACGGTATTAAAGTAGTGTACGGCCAGCCTTCCAAGAAAGGCCGTGAAATTTTTGGCAAACTGGAACCATTTGGTAAAGTATGGCGTACAGGCGCTGATGAAGCCACCCAGATCACTTTCAGCAAAGACGTATCTTTTGGCGGCAAACCGGTAAAAGCAGGTACTTACACTTTGTTCTCTATTCCTGATCCTAACACCTGGACCGTTATCCTGAATGGTAAACTGGGCCAATGGGGTGCTTATGATTACGACAAGAATAAAGGCGAAGACGTAGTATCCGTGAAAGTACCACGCGAAAAACTGTCTACACCAGCAGAAAAACTCACGTTCACTTTACCCGGTAACGCCGTGGTATTTGAGTGGGATGACACTAAAGTATCCGTACCGGTTAAATAACACGACCGGGAAAAATATCAGGGGCACAGACACCGCGTCTGTGCCCTTTTTTTATGATAAGGTGGCTACCAGTTCCCGGATACTGCCATACACTTCATCCAGCTGTTCGTTGGTGATGCAGTAAGGCGGCAGTATATAAAGAGTATTCCCCAGCGGGCGCAGCATCACTCTTTTTGCCCGGAAGAAGCGGTGCAGTTCATCGGCCAACGCATTCGTGTAACCATCGGCGTTAGCGGTTACTATTTCAAACGCCAGGATAGTGCCCAGCAATCTTGGATTTTTTATGACCGTGTAAGTAAACAATTCTTTCAGAAAGACAGTATGCTTTTCGTGTATGCGTTCCCGGTTAGCCGCGCAGGCTGGGTCGGTGAAGAGGTCGAGACTGGCCAGTGCAGCTGTACAGGCCAGCGGGTTGGCCGTGAAAGAATGCCCGTGGAATAATGTTTTTAGCTTATCATTGGAAAGAAAGGCTTCATACACCGCCGCAGTGCTGGTAGTTACACCGAGCGCCATGGTGCCGCCGGTGAGTCCTTTAGAAAGACAAACAATATCCGGTGGTGTTTGCAGGTATTCCATAGCAAAATTTTTCCCGGTTCTGCCGAAGCCGGTCATCACTTCATCTGCAATCAGCAGGATATTTTGGGAGGAGCAAAACTGCAGGAGCTGTTCAAAGGCGGCAGCGTCATACATCACCATGCCACCGGAGCCCTGGAGCAGCGGTTCAAACACAAAGGCAGCAATATCTTCCGGTTGCAGTGCAATAATGTTGTTTATAATTTGGGAGATGTTTTCCGCAGTGGGCACTTCTATGAACTGAACATCAAACAGGCGGTCATCAAAAACGCGGGTGAACACACTTCTGCCGCTCACGCTCATGGCGCCGAAGGTATCGCCGTGATAGGCGTTGTGGAAGGCCAGTATTTTATGTTTCGGCGTGCCTTTGTTATCCCAGTACTGGATGGCCATTTTCAGGGCTACTTCTATGGCCGTAGAGCCATTGTCGGAATAAAAAACGCGGCGTTGGTTGGCGGGAAGAAGCGGTAATAACCGTTCCGCAAGATGAACGGCCGGGGGATGGGTGTACCCGGCGAAAATACAGTGTTCCAGTTGCAGCGCCTGTGCTGCCAGTTGCTGCGCAATGTGCGGGTGTGCGTGACCGTGAATATTCACCCACCAGCTGGAGGTAGCGTCTATATAGCTGTTATTATTTTCGTCGAAAAGTAAAGCGCCTTCGCCGCGTACAATGCCTATGGGCGCAGGTGCAGTTTGCATTTGGGTGTAAGGATGCCAGATCACGTCCAGATCACGGGCCGACAAAGAAGATGTTTGCATAATTGCTGGCTGTTGGTGCAGGCGCGAAGGTACTATAAAAGCGGGTTATGTTTTCCTGTGCCGTTCCAGTATCTCCAGCAGATCCGCTGCTGCATAGGGTTTGGGCAGCATATGTTTTACATGCAGGCGGGCCAGCCGTTCGGTTACTTCCGGCATTATGTCTGCCGTTAACACAATGATAAAAGCATCCGGCTGCAGGTGCCGGATGTGCGGAATGGTTTCATAACCATTCATCTCCGGCATATGCAGGTCAAGGATAATACCATCGAAAGATTGTTCCTGTATTTTCTGTAGTGCCAGTCTGCCATTGCTGGCTGTTTCAATCTGCGCACCGGAGTTTTTCAGCTGTAATTGCAGGATGCGGATATTAATGGCATTGTCTTCTACTACCAGCAGCTTCATATTTTCCAGATGGCCTTCCTGTTGTTTATTTTTCTGGGGCACAGGACCGGGTGCAGTTTCAGGTATTGTAAAACTGATATCAAAACGGAAGGTAGTGCCTTCATTTTTTTTGCTTTCCAGTATGATGCTGCTGTTGTGGAGCGCCACCAGTTTTTGAGTGATGGCGAGTCCAAGCCCTGTACCGCCGTGATGGCGGTTGGTAGCCGAATCTTCCTGTACAAAAGTATCAAATACTTTTGCCTGCATTTCCGGAACAATGCCCACACCGGTATCCTTTACGGCAAAGGAAAGCGTACAGTCGCCGGCGGAAGTGTTTGCCCGGCGTACTTCCAGGGTAACCGATCCTGCACTGGTAAATTTGATGGCGTTGTGCAACAGGTTATTGAGTACCTGGGATAATCTTACGGGATCTCCTTTCAGTGTTCCCGGTAAATGATCAAACCGGGAAATGAGTTCAATACCCTTGCTGGTAGCCAGTGGCTGGCAGTTACGTACGATACCCGTTAGCAGCGCCTCCGGATCAAATGGAATATTTTCCAGTTCAATTTTTCCAGCCTCCATTTTGCTGAAGTCGAGGATATCATTGATCAGTCCGAGCAAATGATGGGCGGAGAACTCCAGGTTATGCATCAGTTCCGCCTGTTCGGGTGCGGGATTTTCCCCCAGGATACCGGCGATGCCGATGATGGCATTGAGGGGCGTACGGATTTCGTGGCTCATTACAGACAGGAAATCACTTCTCGACTGGGCGGCTTTCTGTGCATTATCCCGGGCAGCAGTAAGCGCCAGTTCTGTATCTTTCTTATCAGTAATATCCATGATAATGCCCCTGAAATGCGTGAGCTGGCCCTGGCTGTTAAATACCGCCCTGCCGATGGTGCGCATCCAGGTATGTTTCCCTTTAGCGGAAATGTGCCGTAATTCCAGGTCGAACGGGGTTTTATGGGTAATCAGCGCTTCCCTGGCAGCAACGAAAACAGGCTGGTCGTCCGGGTGATAAAATGCAACGGACGAATGAAAAGTAAGCGGGAAGTCGTGCGGCACCTCCCTCAATTCATACACTTCGCGGGTCCAGTAGGTTTCGCCGGTGGCTACATTGAATTCCCATCCACCCATTTTGCCCATCTGCTGGCAGATGCCCAGCAGCTGGTTACTGCGGCGTAGTTCAGACTGTGCCTGGAGGTAGCTGTTGTTCTTTTTTTCTATTTCAGAGATATTACGGATCATCAGCAGGATGCGCCGGGGTGCGGGCAACTTATCTTTAATCAGCCGTACTTTCAGCTGGTACCAGTTTTGAGGACCCTGCCTGATATCAGGATACACGTATTCCTGGTTTTCTCCGGTTTCCAGCAGTTTGTCGACCAGCCGGTTAAAAGTGCCGGCATGCTCGCCAAGGGCTTCTGAGATGGTTTTGCCGATGACCTCTTCCCGGGGCCGGAATAACAGGTTGTCGTTGCTGCACCATACCCCGGTAAAGACCTTCTGCTCGTTCATCTCAAATAAAATATCATCCAGGGTAAGCATCAGCGAATCCCACTCGTATTTTAACCGGGTAAAAGCGGATTGCAGCTGCCTGGTTTCCTTTTCCCTGGTACCGTGAAAATGCAGATGCCCCAATATTTGCAGTAGTGGTTGGAGGAAAGTTACTGCATCTGCCGAATAGCCGTCCATGCAGCCTGCGAGCCCTATTACGGCCAGCACCTGCTGCTGGTATGTTACCGGCAGCCCGATAAATGCAGTGGTAGCATCCCCTGCCGGCAGGATCAGCGGTTGCCCGTTGCCGGCCACTTCCTGCAGGGCAGGCGTGAAGTTCCAGCCGTGTTCCGGCGCATGATTGATGATAGTAATGGTATGCAGTTGGGAAGGTGCATCGCTTTTCTTCAATTCCCCCACAAAACCGTAAGAGCTGCCTGTCAGGTCCATTAGTTGTCCTAACAGTTGCTGGACGGCATTAACCGGGTGTTCCTGCAAACTGTAGTCTGCGGGAATACTGCCAATGATATCCAGTAATTTTTGTTGACGCAGCGCTGCAGTAGCCAGCATGAGCGATGTTGGTTTTAATATTCGGTGTTAAAAAGAGGCCAGATTATGAAACCGGTGTAGTTATATTGTTATCGTCAGGATTATACCGGGGGAATAAATTTAGGGAATTAACCGGAGAAACGAACAAGGAATTATTATTATAAGCTGAGGGAACGGTTTTCGACGATTCCCTCAGCTCGGAGAGGATTGTTATTTTGCCATGCCGCCGTTTTTAAACAGGGCATAAGCAGTTTGATAGTTGGCAATACTGTTTTTGAGAAGTGCGCTGTCCATTGCCGTGGCCCGTTGTTCATTGCGCTCTTTGTTCCAGCTGAAGCATTGCGCTTTTTGCTGCGGGCTGAGGATCAGCAGTTTACCCGGCTCCAGGTAACCCAGTTTTTGATAGGTACTTACCATGGCACGGGGCTGGTATCCCGGTTCCAGTACGTTTTCGCCGTAAAACTTACTGTTATAAGACCAGTGCAGCATGCCCAGGAGGGTAGGGTAAATATCTATCTGGGAGCACATGGCACTGATTTCCTGTGGCGCTACGCCCGGAACATTGTACAGGATACAGGGAATATGATATTTACTGATCTCTATTTCATTTTTACCGGCGCTGCTGGCGCAGTGGTCAGCCACAAAAATGATCACGGTATTTTTAAACCAGGGCTTGGTGCGGATCTTTTTCAGGAACTGCCCGATGGCGTAGTCGGTATACTTTACCGCGCCTTCACGGCTGCTGCCGGAAGGGATGTCTATTTTGCCGGAAGGATAGGTGAAAGGCCGGTGGTTGGAGGTGGTCATCACGAAATCGTAGAACGGCTTGCCGGCCGCATATTTCTGATCGGCGCTTTTAATCGCTGCGGCATAAATGTCCTCGTCGCATACGCCCCAGGCATTTTCGAACTGTACGGCGCTGTCGGGAATATTTGTGCGGGTGGTGGTGATATGATCATCCACCAGTTTATGACGGAGCCGGTCGGTAATATCATAGCCGTTGTTCCCAAAGTACTTGTTCATGTTATCGAAGTAGCCGTCGCCGCCATAAAAGAAGGTGCTTTCATAACCCTGCTGCTCAAATAACTGGCCTACGGAAAAGAGTTGTTCATTCTTTTTCCGGCGAACAATACTTTGCCCGGGAGTGGGTGGCACGGCGAGTGTAAGCGCTTCCATCCCTCTTACCGTACGGGTGCCGGTCGCATACATATTGGTAAAGAGAATACCTTCTTTGGCAATACTGTCCAGCACAGGCGTAATATGACCGGTGTTACCAAAGCGGTCCATGAAATCGGCGCTGAAGCTTTCAATGGTGACCATGATCACATTAGGTGCAACACGTGTACCCGTATCCGTTATACTCCTGTAAATATTGTTACCGGCAGTCAGGTAATGGCTGTCGGGCGATTGCAGCAAGGTGCGCATCCGGCTGAAGGCGGTGTTATCATCTTCCAGCAAATAATATTTATCGTAAGCCAGTTCATTATTCAGGTAGGCGGAAATAAATGAATACACACCTGCTTTGGATAACTCCTGTGCATACCGGTTTTTGCTTTTTTCGGCCCAGGTGTTATTGATGAAGAAAATGTGCAGGAGCATTAGCCCCGCCAGCCCGGCAAAGATGAGCAGCCGTTTCCCGAAAGGTGTGTGCGATTGGAAACTGTTGCGGAAAATACCCCTGCGGGCCAGCACCCAGGTGATGAGGGCGGTGAATAATAATACGCCGCCAATCAGCAATGGTAAAGGGTACGACTGGTTAATATTACTGATTACTTCATAGGTATAAATGAGGTAGTCTACTGCAATAAAATCAAAGCGCCCGGAGTATTCGCCCCAGAAGGTTAATTCTGCAAAAAAGGAAAATACAAGGATTACCAACGCCAGGAAAAAGCCGGTGTAAGTGAATATCCGGTTAAACAGCGTGTTATTGAGCCGTTGCGGCAGCAGCAGCAGGTAAAGGGCATAACCAATGGTAAAAAACAAAGCTACCCCGGTATCATATATCAGCCCTTTGCCATAAATGGCTGGTAAATGGGATAAGCGCAGCCCGGATTGAGGGAAAGCCCATACCAGCAATACAGTTCTAACGAGGAACGACAGGATCAGGAGTACGGCGCCAAAGCCCAGGAGCACCGCGTACCTGTTTTTGATGAATTTCATAGTGTACAGAAAATTAAAGACCGCGAAGTTACACTCTTCCTCATAAATTTAACTATAAATTAACTTTCAATGACATATTGATGATTCTTCCATCTACAGGCCCCCATAGTTGGGCAAATTCCGGATGCGTAATGGTGCCGGTATATAAGGGTGTGTTCTTGCCTTGCCTTGCGTCAAAAATGTTCTCCCCGTTGAGTACCAGGGTAACGTGTTCCCCCAACTGCCGGGAAACCATCGCAGCCCAGAACCAGTAGTCGGGTGTTTTTTGATTGCGATCGTCGAACTGATGGCCTATCCGGCTGTTTTCAATGCCGAAGCGCCATTTGCCTTCGATGCTGTAGGCCAGTGTACCGGCAAATTTGTCCTGTGGCGCAAACGCGACATTGGTATGGGCAGCATCGTTGTAACGGGACACCGTGTGGTTGTATCCCAGGTACAGTTCCAGGTGATCCAGTTCAAAGCGGAGGTAGGTATCTGTACCAACACTGTTTACAGCGTAAGGCATATTCTGCAGCAGGTACATTCCCTGGCTGCCGGGTTGCAGCACCGGCAGGATAGGATCTTTGATATGTGTGTAATAGAGCGCCTGGTTCAGGGTCATGTCTACCTTACCTAAACTGGTATGGTAGTTCCCGTCAAAGTTAATACCCTGGCTGCTTTCCGACTTTATACCCGCGCTGAGCGGCAGCAGGTAGCGGTAGCCAATGGTTTGGGTCTGCGTGGTGAAAACAGCCGGTGATTTATAACCCGTGCCTGCACTCAGGCGGATGAACAGGTCATCTAGTGGTTTGTATACAAACGCCAGCCTCGGTAAAATGTACCATCCGAATTCATTGTGATGGTCTGCGCGCAGCCCGGCTTCTGCCATCAACTGGTCCGTGATCCGGAAACCATCCTGTATAAAGGCGCCTGCCGTGTTATACTGGTAGTTGCCGAGTAATGTGCTATCGCCTTTGGCGCGGTGGTATATTTCGCCGGTATTATTGATGCCGGCTACCCAGTTGTGCCGGCCGCTTGTTTTATGGTAGGCCGCTTCTGCATAAGTGCTGGTTTGATTTCCGAGCAGCGTAAAAGTTTCCACGTTGTTTTGCAGGTGGAAGAAGCTGCCTGCTCCTTTTATTGTTAAAGTGCCGCCGCCGAGGTTTTTCCGGGTGAATTGCAGCTCTGCGCTGTGTCTTTCGCTGTTATTGGTTTCTGTATACTGGTGGATGCCGGCCGGGGCATGATCCAGTACCTGCATATCGCCGCCTTCGCGTTTTTCGATGGTACCGGTATAGCCGGCCACCAATGTGGTTTGCGGATTGAGGTACCAGAAGAAGCGGGGGTGGAGTAGGTATTGACGCAGGCGCGGCACATCGCTGAAGCCGTCTTTATTTACGTCGCTGGCGTTTTGTGTGGTAACGCCGGCAAAGAGGGTGATACCGGTTTTGCCGTATTTTTCCGCATAGTAAGCGTTCACGTTGGTTTCTTTCAGCGTACTACGATTAACCAGTACCGTTAGTTCGGGTTTACTGCCGGGCGTTTTGGCAATGAAGTTGATGATCCCGGCAATAGCGCCGCCGCCATAGAGAGTGGAAACAGATCCTTTTATAATTTCTACCTGTTTAAGATCTAATGGCGGAATGGACAGTACACCGAAATTGCCGCTCAATCCTTCGTACACCGGCACACCGTCACGCAGCAGCTGGGTGTATTTACCGTCCAGTCCCTGCATGCGGATGGCATTGTTACCACTCACTGCAGAGGTATTCTGAATATGGATTACAGACAGGTCGCCGAGGATACTGGCCACGTTACCCGGTTTTATGCCGCTTTCTTCCATCATATCTTCTCTTCCCAGTACTTCTACTTTCATGGGCAGGTCTTCAATACGGCGGTTATCCCGGGTAGAAGAAATCACTACTTCTTCCAGGTCGGATACTTTGCTGATGGTGGTATCTTTCACCGGTTGCTGTGTGGTGTCTTTAACGGGAACGGGTACACGATTTTGTGCGGTTACAATGCCTGTTGCGCTCAATAAAATGATAGCCAGTATTACATGTTTCATATGCTCCTTTGTACTGCAAAGAAAAACATGGAATCTGGAGCAAATCTGAACGGTGGGTTATAGGCTTACACGGAAAGTATGCTGACCATTTGCATAATAATAGGTAAGATGGAAATGATAGGAGTCTGCCATTTTTTTAACAATGGCAAGTCCCAGTCCGTTGGAATTAGAGTAGCCGTTGTTGTGTTTTTTGAAGCGCTGGAACAACACGTTGGCGGGTATTTCAGGCAGATGGCTGGTGTTGGCAATAGTGAACGCCTCGGGTGTTAACTGAATAGTGATGCTGCCTTGCGGGTAATTATATTTGATGGCATTCCCGAGCAGGTTGCTGACCAGTATATCGGTGAGTGCGGGATGCAGCGGCCATGGTGCGGTAGCGGTTATTTCTTTATGAATGTGCAGATCTTTCTCTTTGATAAGTTCTTCAAAAAGCAGCAGGTATTTTTCAACAACGGTGCAAAGGTCCGGCTGTTCTGTGAGCGGGTATTGCTGGTTTTCTATTTTGGCCAGCAGCAACAGGTTGTGATTGAGGCGCGACAGGCGTTGCAGCTCATCATAGCTGGTGAGGATGCTGTTTAGTTGTATTTCAGAGAGGGTATCGTCCTGCAGCAATAATTCCAGTTTGCTTTGGGCGATAGCAAGGGGTGTTTGCATTTCATGGGCTGCATCTTCCGTTAACTCTTTTATACTGGTGTAATCGTTGTGAATACGGCTGGTCATGGCGCTGAGGGCGGTATTCAGCCGGTTAAATTCATGGGTGGCAGCTGGTTCAAAAACGGTGGCGTCCAGTTTGTTCAGTTGCAGCTTTTGTATTTTGTCGAGCGACCGGTAAAACGGTTTCCAGATGCTTCTACTGATAAGCCAGTTGGAGAGCAATGCAAACAGGAGTAAACCACCAAAAGCCGCCAGCATTACATGAATGATGTTTTTTACCAGGTCATCTTTTTCTATCAGTGATTTACGGAGTACCAGTTCATAATTTTTGTTATGCAAACTGATTACCTGCGATAGTTGCCGGAAGGGCGCGTAGGTATTTTCCGGTTCCTGGTAAATGTTTACGCCTTTCAGGTGATGTGTTGGCTGCGCTGCGTCGTTCGTAGGATGCAGGTTAAATTCCGGTGTTTTGATACTAAAAACCGGGTTGTTCACACTGGCGGTATCAAGATACCGCATCCACTGGAGTTTGTCATTCACCAGTTCCTCATCTGTTTCATATTTTATTTCCTGATTGAATTCTGTGTACAGGTAA
Source organism: Chitinophaga sp. ARDCPP14 (assembly GCF_051362515.1). NCBI lineage: Bacteria > Pseudomonadati > Bacteroidota > Chitinophagia > Chitinophagales > Chitinophagaceae > Chitinophaga > Chitinophaga sp. ARDCPP14. The sequence continues at coordinate 117,304 of NZ_JBKIXB010000006.1, forward strand.
AAAGCGCCTGCAGTAAACACCGGGAGCATGATCAGTAAAAAGTATAGGGTTGTTTTTGTCAGCAGTTTCATGTGCGCAATCTTTTAAGGGATGTTATCCGAAGCGGTAACCGGTTCCGTATACTGTTTTGATGTAATCTTCGCCGCCTGCTTCCAGCATTTTTTTCCGGAGATTTTTAATATGGGTATAAATAAAATCATAGGAGCCGGCCTGGTCATATTCATCGCCCCAAAGATGTCCTGCCAGGGCGGATTTGGTGACTACCCGGTGTTGATTGGCAATAAAATACAGCAGTAGCTGGTATTCTTTCCCGGTGAGGGTAAGGGATTTATGATGAACCAGCACTGTTTTGGAGGCGGGTTTTATGGTGATTTCCTGGAAGTTGACGGTGGTATTGCCGTCAAAGTTTTTCCGGCGTAAGATGGCATTTACCCGTGCATTGAGTTCTGAGAGATGAAATGGCTTGGTGAGATAGTCATCTGCACCGAGTTCAAGGCCGTTAAGTTTATCTTCCAAAGAGTCTTTGGCAGAAATGATAATGATGCCGGCTTTGGACTCCAGCAGTTTCAGTTCCTTTACCACGTCCAGGCCGCTGCCTTTTGGCAGGCCGATGTCTGCCACTATGCAGTCGTAGTCAAATTCATTGACCTTATCAATGGCCTGTGGAAAATCTGCTGCCAGTTCACAGATGTATCCCTGGTGTTCCAGGTATTCCTGTATACTGGCCCTGAGAGCCGGTTCATCTTCTATAATCAGCACTTTCATAGGCTAAAAGTAGGTATAATTCCTAAAGGAATTCTGTAGCAGCATTCTGCAATCCCATACGGGTTTTTCATCATTTTTTGGCAGGAATGAAAACTATGTACTCCTGTATTTCGTAAATACAATACCGATATCAAACCATTCATTCAGGCATTCTTATGAGTACTTATTTTAAAATGGTGGCAGATAGGCTATTACTGAAAAAGTTGCCGGAAGCAGCCATCACACAACGAAAGGTTTCAGATGATGACACGAGGGAGTTGTGTGCCCTGATGGACCATATTCCCAATGCGAAATCAGTGGCAGCAATGTACCGTCAGATGATGAGAACGGGCCGGCTCACAGAGCGTTATACCAGCGGGGATCCTGGCAGGAGGTGGCTCGAAGTGGAGCAAATTGTGCTGAACCGGAACGAGAGAAAGAAAGAAAACAAACGCCGGCTCATATGGATGATGGTGGTTTTCATCACGGTGGGTATTGCTTCCTATTTCGGAGGCGTTTATTTGCTCGCAAAAGGAAAGCACCTGGCTGTCCAGGTATGGGGATAAAATATATATTTTATACACTTATAATATGGCTGAATAAAAACGTCCCGGCAGTACATTACTGCCGGGACGTTTTTATTCAGCCCATTTCCGGTATTATTTTCTTTCAGGCATCTTTACACTCAATGGCTTTTCATTGCGCAACATGCTGGCGGCTTCGCCGGTTAGCCAGAGATAATGATCTGAAGGCTTCCCATCTAAGTTGATAAACGGCGTGGTGCTGCTTACGGGAGGCTGATCGCTTCCTTTAAATATGGCAGTGGCTTCATTTACTTCATCAAACATGGCCACATACAGCATGCTGGCGCCGGCAGTTAAGGCGGTAGAAATTTGTTGCCAGTAAAAACGTCCGCCCTGGCGGGGAATAGAGCCTACGGGTTTTATATCGTCCGGGAATTCATAACGACTGAGGTTGTGCCAGCTAAAGCCGGGATATACGCAGGGCACATATTCCAGGTGGTTGGCGCGGCACCAGGCCAGGTCGTCGATGAGGTTATCGCGGTAGCGGTCCATATCATTGTGAAGCAGCGGGGAATACCGTTGTACCGTCCAGGGCAGTACCAGGTCGGCTTGTTTGATGATGGTATGCAGGTAAGGATCAGGGAGGCAGTCGGCGTTCAAAGTGCGCCAGGCGGTGGGTACGCCCAGCATAATGGCACAGCCGCCATACACGGGGTCATTTTTCAGGAAATCGATGAGCCTTTCGAGGCCAATATTACGGAGATTATACGGGCGGTCAGGAAAGCCAATTCCCCAGATGGCTACTACCGGTTTGCCGTTTTGCTGCAAATAAGTTTTGGCGCCGGGCTGGTTGGTTACTTTCAGCTGATCCACCAGGTACTTCCAGTCTTCAATAATAGCGGAACAATCCTCCCCTGTGGCACTTAACCCGGAAAGGTCATACATCACGGCGATAGCCCTTTTATATTTCGAAGCTGCTGCGAAGGCATTTTTCAGGACAACGGAAGAGACGCTGTCGCGGCGTTTGGCATTATTAAAAAAGCGTTGCATGAAAACGCCGTCAACCCCATATTGCTGCATCCACTTGAAGTGAATGTCTACGGTGCTTTTGTCGTAAGAACTGAAGAAACGTGCGGGCTGGCCGTTGGCGAGCTTAAAAGGCGTGGCGTATGTTTTTTCATATTCGCTTACATCCGGCCACATGTCTATTCCGCTGCGGGTTTCATCGCCATAGGAAAAGCGCCGGGCGCCGGAGCCGTCACCTTCGGCCCGGAACCATCCCTGGTAGCCGGCCATCACCAATCCATGATAAGTTGGGTACTGTGATTCCCTGCTGTGTTTCAATTGTGCCTGAGCGGGTATGCTCAGCAGGAGGAGGAAAGCTAGTAAGATACGCTTCATATATATACTGTTTGTTATTAACGTGGAACCTGCTTTTAAAAAGAGGAGAACCCGGCTTGCCCGGATTCTCCAAAGGTTTTGCATTCACCTTAGTTGTGTATCCCGGTGATATTCCCCGGAATAAGATGCAAGTAAAGCGGGAAGGACTAACAGGAGCGTTAACAAAGCATTAATTGCGGGCATTAATGGCCTATTTACCGGATTAATTTCCGGAAACGGCAAATTGACGAAGGGGAATCGCGGTATTTAGCAGTATCTTTTATTTTTCGTACGAACAGCATGGCGGAATAATATTTATCTTTCTGTATACGCAACCCAATGTTTTATGCCCGTAAAAACAAACAGATTACTATTCCGCGCTGTTACTGTATGGCTGTTGATGATTTTTGCAAATGATGCAAGCAATGCCCGGGATATTTGCGGTGGAATGGCCACGCGCGAATGCCGCAGCACTTCAGATACCAACCGCAGCAAGCCTGCCTTTGCAGCGTTGGTGCTGTATGAAGGCGGCGGCCACCATGTGGCGTTTTCAAAAGCGGCCAGGGTATGGCTGGACAGCCTCGCAGCGAAGAAACAATTTACCCTTACCTATATCAACAACACTGATGCGATTAATGATGACTATTTAAAGCAGTTCCGGCTTTTTATCCAGCTAGACTATCCGCCTTATGGATGGAAGCCTGCAGCTGCAGCGGCATTTGAGCGATATATTCAAGAGGGCCGCGGCGGCTGGATCGGGTTACATCACGCCACCCTGCTAGGTGAATTCGACGGCTTTCCTATGTGGGATTGGTTTTCGGCATTTATGGGCGGCATCCGGTTCACGAACTATATTCCTGAGTTTGCCAACGGGAAGGTAATCGTGGAAGATAAAAAGCACCCGGTGATGAAGGGCATTACATCTCCCTTTATTATTAATAAAGAAGAATGGTATACCTACAATAAAAGCCCCCGCCCGCAGGTGCATGTGCTGGCCAGTGTGGATGAAAGCTCCTATGTACCTGCTTCTGACAGGAAGATGGGCGATCATCCGGTGGTATGGACCAATGAACATTATAAAGCCAGGAATATCTATATTTTCATGGGGCATGGCCCCGGGTTGCTGGATAACCCGGCATACCTGCAATTGTTACAGAACGCTATTTTCTGGGCAGCCGGTAAATAACAGGATGTGGAAGTTTTAGTAACTTTAGCTGCTGCGTAGGAAGAGCCTTTCTTTGGGTGAGTTATAAGAAAAAATAAACCATATAAAATGGAGAAAAAATTTCTTATCAGCGGTATGCTGTATTGTTTGCTCCTGCTGCCGTTGCTTTTAAACGCACAGCCACTTCCCATCGGTGCGGCTGCACCGGATTTTACGCTGCCGGCCACAGACGGGAAAAACTATTCATTGTCTTCTTTTTCCAGGGCGAAGGTACTGGCAGTGGTTTTTACCTGTAATCATTGTCCTACTGCGCAGGCGTATGAAGACAGGATAAAACAACTCACCTCCGACTATGCCGGCAAAGGTGTGGAGCTGGTGGCGATTATGCCTAACAACGCGGAGGGGTTGCGGTATGATGAGCTGGGATACACGGATCTTGGGGATTCTTTCGATGATATGAAACAGCGCGCAAAAGACAAGCAGTTCAACTTTCCTTATTTGTATGATGGTGACAGCGAAATAGTTTCACGGGCCTATGGTCCTATTGCTACGCCGCACATTTTCATTTTTGATAAAGACAGGAAGCTGCGTTACCAGGGAAGGATTGATGATATGGAGAATCCTGCAAAGAAGCCAGGGTCGATGGATGCACGGAATGCTATTGATGCCTTGTTGCAGCAGCGGGAGGTGCCGGTAGCGGTCACCAAAGTATTTGGTTGTTCTGTGAAGTGGAAAGATAAAAGTGGCAGCGTGGAAAAAGCAACGCAGGCCTGGGCGAAAGAACCGGTGAACCTGGATACGGTGTCGGTGGACGGTATTAAGGAGCTGCTGAAAAATACTTCTTCCAATCTGCGGCTTATTAATATCTGGGCTACGTGGTGTGTGCCTTGCGTGGCGGAGTTCCCGGAGTTTATTATCCTGGCCAAAACGTTTAGTGAGCGTGATTTTGAGTTTGTAAGTGTTAGTGCAGATGAACCGGAGAAGAAAGATAAGGTATTACAGTTTTTACAGAAGAAGCATTCTTCCGGGAAAAATTATCTTTTCAGCGGGAAAAGTAAATATGAATTGATTGAAGCTGTTGACCCCAAATGGCAGGGCGCATTGCCGTATACTATTTTAGTGGAGCCCGGTGGAAAGATCGTATATGCGCAACAGGGAGAAATTGATCCTGTGGCGCTTCGAAAGTTAATTTTTCATAACCGCATGATCGGCCCCATGTTTAAATAGATCGGTGTCCGGCCATTTTGTGGCGGGATCGTTCACTGCCTTCCACAGCAATCCATCCAGGTCGTTAAAGAAGCTGCTGTCGGTACGCGTGTTGCAAAGCATCACCCAGTTGAATCCTTTTTGTGCGCGTATTACTTCGCTGGCAGTGCCGGGCAGGGAGCCGGAGTGCCACCAGTTGTGATAAGGATTTACAGCCCATCCCAGGGCGTAACCGGGGTTGGCTTCCGAGCCGGTAGTCATAGCAGTGACAGACTTTGCAGTGAGTATGTCCGGAGGTAATGCGAAGCCATCTACATGAACGAGCAGGCGTGCAAGGTCGGCAGCGCTGGCTATCCATCCTCCGTGCGCATCCATGCGGGTAATGTTATAGATGTATGGTTGTTCGCCATGCTGGCCGTAGTATACTACCTCATTTGGTTTCCGCTCTGCCAGGGTATTGCCGCCTGTTTGCATGGCTGTGATGCCACAGGGTAGCAGCACTGCTTTTTTTACATACGCTTCATACGGCATACCGGATACTTTTTCAATTATACGGCCGAGGATACAGTACCCGAAATTGGAATAGGCGTATACTGTTCCGGGAATATTGTCCAGTGGCTGATGATCAATAGTCCACGAAATCAGCTGGGCGGCGCTCATGTCCGGATGGCTGAACATGGGATCGGTACCGTTGTTGGTCCAGCCGCCGGAGGTATGTTCAAGCAACTGCCGTACCGTGATCTTTTTCAGGTCTTCCCGGTAGGGCGGTGTGCCGTAAGCCGTGCCCAATAAAGCATTGGGGCCAAATACATGGTCGTTCAGCGACAGCTTTTTTGCTTCTGCCAATTTTAATATAGCCGTGGCCGTTATACATTTTGATACGCTGGCAATGCGGAACAGGTGTTGGGAATTTACGGGGATATGTTGTGTGGTATCTGCATAACCGTAGTTGCCGGTATATACCAGTTTGCCTTTGTAAGTTACTGCAACCGCCATTCCCGGCACGTGGTAGCGCTCCATGAAAGCATGTACGGTGCTGTCTATCTGCGGGAGGGGTTGTGCGGCAGCGGTATTCACTGCCAGCAGGCATAACAGCAGTATACGGGTATATCTCATAAAATTAAGGTACAAAAATATTTCCTTCCAGGTAAGTCTTGCAGGTACCGCCTATCAATACGCGTTCGCCGGCATCCACGCAGTAGAGCTTTCCTGTTCTGGGGGATACCTGCAGGGCGATCATTTCTTTCTTATCCAGCTGCCGGCTCCAGAAGGGGATGAGCGAGCAATGTGCAGAGCCGGTAACGGGGTCTTCAAAGATACTGGCCTGTGGCGTGAAGAAGCGTGATACAAAGTCCACCTGCTTTCCTTTTGCCGTAACAATAATGCCGCCGGGGTCGAGGTTGATCTGGTCGAGGATGGCCTTATCCGGATGCAGGTTGCGTACAATTTCTTCGTCGTGATACACGAGGATATAATCCCTTGCTTTCAGCACTTCCATGGGGTATGCGCCCATTCCTTTGAGTATTTCCGGAGGAAGGGATGCGGGTACTGCGGGCCTTGACGGGAAGTTGAGGGTGAGCAGATCGTTGTGTTTGGAAACGGTAAGCGGTCCGCTTTGCGTATGAAAAGTGAGTTGGTGCATATCCCATCCGAGGTGATTGAACAGCACATGTGCGCTGGCCAGTGTGGCATGTCCGCAGAGGTCCATTTCTATTTCGGGCGTGAACCACCGGAGCTCGTAGTGGCCCTGTTGACCGGTGGGAATAAAGAATGCGGTTTCGGGCAGAAAATTTTCGGCCGCAATTTTCTGCAAGGTATCTGTTGGCAGCCATGCTTCCAGGAGACATACTGCTGCGGGGTTTCCGCCGAACAGTTCATTGGTGAAAGCATCTACCTGGTAAATGGGTATATGCGGCATGGAAATCAGTTTTGGTGTTGTACCGTAAAGGTATTGCTTTTTTGAGCGTGTATCTTCCGGGGGAGGGTGAATGCCCAGAAGAGCAGTCCTGTGGCGCTGATAGCGGCGCCGAGTATGCATACGGCTATCCATCCGGCGAAGGCATATATAGTAGTGGCGGCAATGCTTCCCACGCCGCTGCCGATGGAATAAAAAAGCATGTAGCCCGCTACCATGCGGTTGCGTGATTCCGGTCTGATGTTGTACAGCATACTTTGGTTGGTAACGTGCACCGCCTGGATGGCCAGGTCCAACAGGATGATACCGGCAATAAGTGCTGTCAGCGAATAGGTGGCAAAGCCGAGCGGGAGCCATGAAACCAGCAGTAACAACAAGGCGGCGCCGGTGGTGCGCTGGCCGTAGCCACGGTCTGCCAGTTTACCTGCACGGGCGGCTCCTAATGCACCTGCCACCCCGATTAAACCAAACATGCCAATCGCGGTAGCCGGAAAGGAATACGGTGGCGCACTAAGTGGTAATACCAGCGACGACCACAACACGCTGAAGGCTGCGAAGATGAAGAAGGCAAGAATAGCGCGTACCCTAAGAATGGGTTCTTCGAGGAATAACCGGAATACAGACAGCAGCAATTGCGGGTAGCTGGTATTGGCTTTCTGCGGGTCGTGAACGGGCAATACGCGGTAAAGGACACCGGCGGTGAGAAGCATTAATGCAGCGGAAAAAAAGTATACCGAGCGCCAGCCGGCGATGTCTGTAAGTGCGCCGGAAACGGTGCGGGTGAGCAGGATACCCAGTACTACGCCGCTGGTCACTAAACCCACCATGCGCCCTCTTTCCGCCGGGGCGGCCAGTGTGGCGGCATAGGCCACCAGCGTTTGCGTAACCACCGCCAGGAATCCTACGGCTGCAATGCCGCCCAGGAAAGGCAGTTTGGCCGGCGACCACGCTACGGTAAGCAATGCAGCCACTGCCAGTAGCAGTTGGGTTACAATCAGTTTGCGGCGGTTAAACAGATCGCCCAACGGTAATAGTAGGAGAAGCCCGAGCGCATACCCTGTTTGCGTAATGGTAACAATGATGCCCAGTGAGCGTGACGGAATATGAAGATCGTTTCCCATTGTGTTCAGCAAGGGCTGTGCATAATAAACATTGGCAACGGCGAGGCCGCAGGCCACCGCAAATAGCAGCGCGGTAAACCGGGTGAATTTTTCCATGAGTGAATTATGTGTTTTGTACTGTAGGGTACAAAATAGATCATAAAAAAGGGGATACGCTGTTCCCTGGTTAACCGAGTATTTTTAATTGTGTTTCTATCAGTTCGGAGAGGGCTTCGTTATCCGGGTAAATCCGCCGGGTAATACCAAGTCCATTCCAGTTATTGAGGAGCAGGCGGGCCAGCAGTGGGGGCGGCAGTTTGGAGTGCAGGGTGCCTTTTTGTTTTCCGCGCAGCAGTGCATCCAGGAATAATGCTTCCAGTCCCTGCAGGTGAGTGGCGGCCCTTTTCATCATAGGGTTTTCCACGTTGGAAAGCTCTGCTACTGCGTTGCCAAAGATGCAACCTTTCTGGTGCCTGGTTTTGGTGCTTTGCGCTACCCTGCGGAAAAACTCCCGGATGTAATCCACCGGATCTACGGCGGCGTCCAGTTCTCTTCTGAACTGTGCAATCGCCTGATCACTATGTTGGGCCAGCGCCTTTTCATACAGCTCTTTTTTACCCCCTTTAAAAGCCAAGTAAAAGCTGCCCTTACCTATGCCCATAGCAGCGAGCAGGTCTTCCGTGGAAGTAGCCTCATATCCCTGGCGCCAGAAGATTTCAGCCGCTTTGCTGAGCACTTCCCCGTCGTCAAATATTTTCGGTCTGCCTGACATATCTCTCTCTTTTACATCTCAAAGATATATTCTTTACCAAATAGTACAAAATTTTTCCGGCATAAAAAAACCTGCGGAATACGCAGGTTAATCTTTTGTGTGGAAAATATACCGGCTAGTGATGCGGAGTTTGTGGGTGAAGCAGTTGAAACAATTCTCTTTGCAGATCATCATTATGAAGATTGTTTAACTGCTCCGTTGAAATTTCGTAAAAGGCAGTTTTCTTGCCTAATACGCCTATCACAAACGTGTGTCCGGCCTGCACCGGTTCTGCGGTCTGGGGGTGTTTTTTTGATAGTGTTACCACTACATCTTTGAATTTTGACATGTAGTGAATATAACAAAAATTCCGGATTTTGGGTAAAATCACGGATCAGCTCACCCTTACCCCGTGCAGTAATTTTTCCATCGCGTTTTGTAAAGACCCTGCCCTGGTGACTTCTCCCGAATTCACAAAAAAGATCTCATCGGCATTTTCAATGGTATTCAACCGGTGCGCAATGATTACCCGCGTGGTATTTTCCGGCAGCTTTTCCAGGATTTCTCCCAGCAACTGTTCGGTAACGGTGTCAATATTGGCGGTGGCCTCATCCAGGATAAGGAGATCGGGTTTACGCAATACTGCCCGCATAAAAGCAATCAGTTGTTTTTGTCCCAGGCTCACACCATCTCCGCCGGAAAGCACTTTTGTTTCCAGCCCGTTTTCAAAAATGGCCAGCAGTTTTTCCAGGTTAGCTTCCCTGATCACTTCTGTAAGCTGTTCGTTGGAAAAATCTTTATATGCCGGGTTGCCGTATAGGATGTTTTCTTTCACGGTGCCGGTAAACAGGAAAGGTTCCTGCAAAATGAAACCTATTTTCCGGGAACGTTCATCGGCATCATAACTGCGGATATCCCTTCCATTCAGTAATACCATCCCCTGCGTAGGATCATACAAACGCGCAATGAGTGATGCCGTGGTGGTTTTGCCGCCGCCGGTTGGTCCTACTAACGCATAGGTTTTCCCTTTCTCCAGCGACAGGCTGATGTTATGTAATATTTCCCTGCCTTCGGGGTAACCAAAATGTACATTCCGGAACTCCAGTAATGCTGACGAGTCGCTGTAATCCTTGCCGGCATTCACTGTAACAAGATCCGTTTCCAGTCCGAGTATTTCGGAGATCCGGTCCCAGCCAGCCATCGCCACCTGGAAGTTGGCCCACAATGTAGCCAGTTGCCGTAATGGGTTATAGAAATAAGTGGCATACGCCAGGTAACTAACGAGCAGGCCTATACTAAATTCTCCCTGGGTGATCAGGTAGATACCACCGGTTAATACCAGCAATTGTGCAATACTGGCGCACATGGCATAAAAAGGGAGGAACACATTGTTGGCAAGCCCGGTGCCAATTGCGCTCTGGTAGTTTTTTTCATTGGCATCCTGGAAGCGTTGGCGGAAATAATCGCGGCGGTTAAAGGCTACAATTACTTTGAAGTTGCTGAGACTTTCCTGAATTTCTGCACTCATATTACCCACCGTTTTCAGGTTGGCTGCATTTTTTCTTTTTACCCAGGGAGATAATACCCTTGTAAAGAGGAGTATCAGCAAACCGGGCGCCAGTGCGGCAATGCCGATCTTGTAATTGATGATCAGCAGGAAGATACCGGCGCCGATCATAGTAGAAATGTTACCAATAAACTGCATCAGCGATTGTGAAAAAAACTGGTTGAGTTTATCCGTATCATTATTTACGCGGGAGATAAGGTCTCCTGCTTTATTCTGGTTAAAGAAGGCTACGGGCAGTTGCTGTATCTTACTAAAAATAGCATTCCGGAGGGTAAATAAGGTACGCTGACCAACACCGCCCATGAGCTTTGTCTGGAAGTAACTGGTGAACAGCGCCATCAGGTAAATGCCCAGCAGGATGCCTGAAAAGATCAGTACGCCGTGGTATTGCTTATGCTGCACATAGTGATCGATGGTATAACCGATTAAGAAGGGCCCGAGCAGGTTGAGTATAGAATTCAGCAGGATGGCGGTTAAAGCCACTGCCAGGTTTCTTCTTTCGTGGGAAATCAGCTTCAGCAAATTCCTGAATGCGGAGTAGTTGGATATCTTCTGCTCTTTCTCCGTAAACTTATTAAGATTGTAATTCATAGTTGCTGGTGCTTTGTTGGGAATTAAAGATCTGCACGTACTCGGGGCTGGTATGGAGAAGTTCTTCATGTCCGCCGGTGGCGATAATTTCACCCTGCATGAGCAGGATGATCTGATCGTAATGCGTTACTGAAGAAATTTTCTGTGTTACAGACAGGAGTGTGATACCCGGGTATTCCACCTGTACGTTTGCCAGGATCTTTTTTTCTGTATTGGTATCTACACGGGCGGTGAAATCATCCAGCAGCAGGATCTTCGGGTTAATGGCCAGCGCGCGCGCCAGCATGATACGTTGTTTTTGTCCGCCGGAAAGACTGGCACCTCTTTCTGAAACAATGGTATCCAGTTTTTCGGGGAGCGCTTCGGTAAATTCCTTCAGTTCGGCGGTGTGCAATGCCTTTTCCATGGCTGCTTCCGTAACGGTTTCGTTGAATGCAATATTTTCCCGGACGCTCATATTAAAAATGATACTGTCCTGGAATACAAAGCCCACCTGGCTGTGAAAGGATTCGCTGTTATAATCTGCTACCGGGCGCCCATCTACCAGCACCGTGCCGGAGGTAGGTTTGATTAACCCTGTGAGCAGGTAAAGCAGCTGCGTTTTACCTGCAGCAGTAGGCCCGATGATGGCTACTTTTGATCCGGCTTTTATGGAGAAGGAAATATCTTTGAGCACTGGTTTCTGACCGTAGTTAACGTTCACCTGCTGAAATTCAATATCTCCCTTAACAGGCGCCGTCAGAGAACCTGCGGGCATAATGTCGGGCATATTGATCACGGCGCTGATCCTTTGATAGGAGGCAGTGGCCTGTGCAATAATATTGCTCATAAAACCGATGACCAGTATCGGAAAGATCAGAAGGGCGAGATAACTGCTGAACGCCGCAAAATCGCCCAGGCTCATACTGCCGGTGATAACGAAATGCCCGCCCAGCGCCAGGATGATCAGGTTGGCAATGCCGGCGGTAAACGTAATCACCGGGATCAGTCCTGCGAAAAGTTTTATGATGGATAACCCGAAGTCCATCGCTTTACCGTTGGCGTCCAGGAATTTCTGGTATTCCAGTTGCTGCGAGTTGATCACGCGGATCAGCGCTGCGCCGAGTATACTTTCGTTGATCACTTTATTCAGCCAGTCCATTACTTCCCGGCTCTTGATGAACAGGGATCTCACTTTACGCAGTACCAGGAAAAAGGTAATGCCTATTACCGGCAGCGTGGCAATCACAGCCAATGCCAGTTCCCAGTTGATGGTCAGCAGCAGGATGCTGGCGCCTATAATAATAAATAAGGAAGATACCAGTGAAACGATGGCCTGGGAAACAAACAGCTTGATGGAATCCACATCGGCAATCAGGTTGGTGAGAAGCCGCGAGGGGTTGGCTTGTTCCACCCATGCGTAACTCTGACCGGATATTTTATCCGATATTTTAGTGCGCAGGTTACGCGCCACTTTTTCAGATACATAGGTTTGTATGATGTTCTGCAGATAGGTAAACACCAGGATGATGATGACCGCCACCATAAATTTTATGACCAGCGTATTCAGCTGGAAGGTGCCATGTTCGTAGCTGTCGATGCCGTTTCCGATAATTTTGGGCAACCACAGGTTGAGGCCATTGCTCACCAGTGTAAACAGGATCAGCAGGCTAACCATACCCATATATGGTTGCAGGAGACTGAATACACCGGCTTCTTTCTTTTTACTACCCTCTTCTTGTTTCATTTTTAACTGGTATGTTTAGCAGGACGCGGCTTTTAAAGGTTTCCACATGAGGACGGATCCGCTCCGCAAATATTGTATAAATATCTCAACAAGATATTGTTTTTTTAGCGGTTTAGGGAACGCATTCCGGTGAGATATCCGGAGAAGGAGTAGAGGTGGAGAAGGAAAGAAGAACCAGCGCAGGTCCCTGCCCGTTGGGAGATGCGCTGGCTTTTGATTTAAATAGTGACAGCCGCCTTCTTTTTTTCGTAGATGGCGCTGGCCAGCCAATAAAATTCATCCATAAACCTGGCTGCTGATTTGAGCGTATGCTCGCTGGTAAGGTCGTGTGTATCATTGAATGCGCCGTACACTTCCGGCACCAGCAGTTTTACCGGTAGTGCGTAAGCGCCTACGCTGAGGATCACCTGTTGCAGTTGTGTAGCTGCGTTGATGCCGCCCAGTTTTCCTGCACTCACTGTAACAATACCGATGGCTTTCCTGGAAAATTCGCTGTAAAAATAATCCAGGGCGTTTTTGAGTACGCCGGAAAAGCTGCCGTGGTATTCCGGTGTAACAAATATCAGGGCGTCTGCGGCGTGCAGGCGCTGGCTCAGTTCTTTTACTACCTGCGGCAGCTGGGGATGTACGCCTACCCGTTCTTCCAGCATGGGCAGCGGGTTTTCGGCCAGGTCTATGAGATCGGTTTCCAATCCCTTGCCCTCTAATTGCTTTTGCAGGTAATGGGCAATTTTCTGTGATTGCCTGCCCTGCCGGATGCTTCCGATTAATATGGCTATTCTCATTGTTTTTTATTTTTTGTGAAGACATGCAGCTACCTGTACTGAAAGTGATGTTTCAGCAGTAACCGGTTATTGCATTGTTTGGTTGTTACCAGCCGGAGGGCCCAGCCGGCTGGTATATGGGAGCGCAGTATGCCGCTTTTTCATACCTGTGTTTGCGCACCGCACAGGTATAAAACCCGCGGAAGTCTATGCCCGCGTTGCGTATCCAACTAGTCGTTTTCTTTATGGAACAAAGATAGTATCTTTGCTTAATAAACCAAATAAACACTTTGTTTATTATGAATAATAACTTTGCCGATAATGAGCGGGCGGTATGGATACTGAAAACACAAGGGCCACAACCCCTGTGTAAGTTGGCAGAGGAGCTGAAAGTAACGATGGAGGGCGCGCGGTTTCAGTTGCTCAAACTGGCAAATGAGGGATTGGTGCAGGCCACCACGGAAGCCAAAGGCAGGGGCAGACCTAAACAGATCTGGTCGCTCACGGAGGCGGGCAATGCGCGTTTCCCCGACCGGCACCAGGACCTGGCATTGCGGCTCCTGTGTAATATGAATAAAACACTCCCCACCAGTATGATGGACGAAGTGCTCGACGCCACAGCCCAAAGCACCCTCGAAAAATACCAGGAAGAGCTGAAAGGCATCACCAGCCTGGAAAGCCGTGTAAGCATATTAGCGGATATCCGTAACCGTGAAGGATACATGGCCGAATATATCAACGAAGGAAACAGTTATCTCCTCGTGGAAAATCATTGTCCCATTCAGGCCGCGGCCAGCTGCTGCAGCCGCTTCTGCCAGTCGGAACACGAGATGTTTACACGGATACTGGGAAAGCATGCGAAAGTGGAGCGGCTGGAACATATACTGGGAGGGCAGCGGAGATGTGTATACAGGATCACGGGGAAATGATGCTGATCTTTACTATATTTTCCCCCTATCTATAAATAAATCAGCTTTTATCGGTATTTTTATACCGATAAATCATCGTTTATATTGCCAGGAGGGTGTTTCCAGGGATGATAGAGGAGTATTCAAACAAGGAGCATATTTTACTGCAAAAGTTCGCTGGTGGAGAACAATCCGCTTTCCAATTCATTTTTAACCAGCATTACAAAGCATTATGTTATTTTGCCTTTACCATTGTTGCGGACGCACAGGAGGCGGAAGACCTCGTGCAGGAAACCTTTTCGAAGCTCTGGGATAAACGCGGCGATTTCAAATCTGCCGCCAATATAAAAGCCTTTCTTTTTATTGCCACCAAAAATGCCTGCCTCAATTTTTTGAAAAGCAGGGAGCGGCTTAATGTAAAGGAAAAGGAATTTTCTTATTTACAGGAAGAACAGGTCACCACAGAAATAGCCGGATTTGATCCGGTACTTACGGAAACGGAAATCATTCAGCAGTTGTACCGGGAAATAGAACATCTGCCCACCCAATGCCGGCGGATTTTTAAGATGAGCTATCTCGAAGGAAGAAAGAATGAAGAAATAGCTACCTCCCTGCAAATCTCCTACAATACGGTGAGGGCGCAGAAGCTCCGGGCGCTTAAACTTATCAGGAGCAGTCTCATTAAAAAGAACATACTGCCCTTACTGGGCATCTATATTACCCTTCTCAAATATTATTATAATTATTACTGATCCTGTTAGCCCGTAAAATTTTTTCAGATTTATTTAATCGAAAGTAGTTTTTTATTGTTTCTATAGTAAAAGAGGTGAGTTGGAAATAGATCAAAACAGTGAAACAAATCCATTATTGCAGCGGATAGCCTGGCTGATAGGCCGTTATCAGCAGGGTATACTGACAGCCGCCGAAGCCGAAGAGCTGCGGACCTGGTGTGATGCCTCCGCGGAGAACCGTCTTTTTTTTGAACAGATGACCGACCCGGATATACTCCGTGATAAATTGTTGCAATACGAGAAATTTGATGTTACTGCCGGCTGGAACACTTTCAGTGCAAAGCATTTCCCGGTAAAAGATAATGTGCCGGTACGCCCGTTGTATCGCTGGTGGACCGCTGCTGCGGCTGTTTTGCTGTTATTGGGTGCAGGCTTATATTTTCTTCGCCCTTCTGCCCCGCCTGCCCCGGTAACGGCCCTTTCCACCACGTCTATTATGCCGGGTACCAGCAAAGCCACGTTAACACTGGCAGATGGTTCGGTAATACCGCTGGATAGCAACGGTAACCGCGTGATCACACAACAGGGCGCCCTTATTCACCTGAATAATGGTCAGCTGCAATACAACGCGCAGGATTATTCTGCACAAACTACGCTGAACACACTGGCTACGCCAAGAGGCGGACAATTCCGCCTCACGCTGCCGGATGGTACCAGGGTATGGCTGAATGCAGCTTCCTCAATTACTTTCCCCACTGCATTCCAGCAGGGGAAAAGGGAAGTGGAGATAAAAGGAGAAGTTTATTTTGAAGTGGCTGCCATGGCGAAAATGCCTTTTCAGGTAAAAGTGGGCCACCAAACCAACATAGAAGTATTAGGCACCAGTTTTAATATCAACGCCTATACAGATGAACCAGGCATCAAAACGACCCTTATACAAGGAGCCGTAAAAGTAAATGCAGGCAACAATTCCAGGGTATTATTACCCGGTCAGCAGGCATTGGTAAAAAGTCCTGGAAATATCGATATCGTAGCGCATGCAGATATGGCTGCGATACTGGCCTGGAAAAAGGAAGAATTTAATTTCCGCGATGCAGACATCCCCACCGTGATGCGTCAGCTGGCCAGATGGTATGATGTAACAATTGTTTATGCAGGTAATATCCCTGCCCGCCGGTTCCAAGGGGAAATTCAACGTAATCTGCCACTGTCGGATGTTTTGGAAGGACTGCAAAGTACCGGTATCCATTTCCGCCTGCAGGGACGCAGCATTATCGTGGAACCGTAATGGGTTTATTTTTTAGCTATTGTCAACTGAACATTTATGCACCACCAACTTCAGAGATTGTAATGCCGCTATACGGATAAAAAAACCGGAGGTGATTGGACCCACCCCCGGCGAATATGTCCGGATGATAGTAGCACTAAGCTTGTACATACTTGAATACTGATTATCCATCCTAACAAATGCAAATCTATGCAATTGAATTATTATGGTAAAGTCCTTTCTATGCCTGGACTTTCCCCAACCAAAATTGCACTTACTATGAGATTAACGATTGTTCTCATGATTGTGGCGACATTGAAAGTATCTGCGGGTGCCTTTGGTCAAACAGTGTCTGTATCGGTGAAAAACGCGCCGATGGAAGAGGTGTTTACCTCCGTAAAACAGCAAACCGGCTACCTGTTCTTTTACGACCGGGACTTGCTGCGCACCGTGAAACCGGTTACCATCAAGGCGGAAAACACCAGGCTGGCAGACTTCCTTACCGAAATCTTTAAAGGCCAGCCACTGGATTACACAATCAAAGACAAAACAATTTTCATCAAAAAGAAAGCGCTGCCCGCAGGCAGCAACAACATCAGCACCGCACCGGAAGCCACTCAGCAACCGGTGACGGGTGTGGTGAAAGATGCCGCAGGTAACCTGCTTATCGGGGTAACCATCAAGGTGAAAGGCTCTAATATTGGTACCATCACGGATGAAAACGGACATTTCTCTCTCGCAGCAGGTCCCGGCGATGAACTGGTGCTAACCTACGTCGGCTACGAACCATATACTGTTCGTATCGGGAACTATGGCCCATTACAGCTGTTCCTTCGCCAACGCGCCAGCAGCCTGGACGAAACTGTAGTGATTGGCTACGGCACCACCAGCAAACGCAATAACACCGGATCGGTATCCAGCCTAAAGGCGGAAGACATTGCCTCACAGCCGGTAATGGACCCGCTGGCCGCCATGCAGGGCCGGATGGCCGGTATGTTGATATCATCTTCTAATGGGTTACCCGGATCCAGCTTTAAAGTAGTGATAAGAGGACAAAGTTCTGTTGGCCGCCCAAACGATCCGCTGTACATCATTGATGGTGTACCCTTTTATTCTGATCCGCTGAACCAGTTTACTTCTGCCAACGGTAATCAAAGCCCGCTGGCTACCATCAATCCTTCAGATATTGAACGTATCGACGTGTTGAAAGATGCAGATGCTACCGCTATCTACGGTTCCAGGGGTGCCAACGGTGTAGTGCTCATCACCACCAAAAGAGGTAAATCAGGTAAAACACAGGCTAACTTCAACGTATACACGGGCGCAAATAAAGTAGTGAATACCGTGAAAATGCTTAATACGCCCGAATACATTGCCATGCGTAAGGAAGCCTTCAAAAACGATAATAAACCATACGACGAAGATGTTGCACCAGACCTGACCCTTTGGGATCAGCAACATACCACCGACTGGCAAAAGTTCATGATCGGGGGCACTGGTCATACTACGGAAGCACAGGGTTCAGTGTCAGGGGGCAATGAACAAACACAGTTTATATTAAGCGGTACGTATCACAAGGAATCAACGGTAATGCCTGGAAGCCTCGGCTACCAGCGCGGTGCAGGCCACTTCAATTTAAATCACAGCAGCGCCGATGGTAAGTTTAACATCAGCACTTCTGTGAACTATTCCGCCAATAAAGATAATTCGCTGGCAAGTGATCTTACCACTTTCTTTAACATGTCGCCAAATTACCCGCTGTATGACTCCGCCGGTAAATATTATTGGTTTTCAACAGCTCAAAATCCACAGGCATACCTGTTGCGCCGTTCTGAAGTAAATACTAATAACCTCGTGGCCAACAGCACCATCAGGTATACTATCCTGCCTGGACTGAATCTGAAAACCAGCCTCGGATATAATAAATCCAATATGAAGCAGGTGCAGGTATATCCGGATGCTACCTTTAATCCGCTTACTTCCACCGGGAGTATGTCGTACTTCGGTAATGCCGATGTCGGATCTTACATCATAGAACCACAGATAGATTATAACAAAACCATCGCAAAAGGCGATCTGCAGGTAATGGTGGGCGGTACCTGGCAACAAACCATTAAACAGGGACAGTCCGTAAAAGCAACCGGCTTTTCCAGTGATGCACTGCTGGAAGACCAGCAGGCGGCCGGTCTCGTCCTCCCTAATCCATCGCAATACTCCTTTTACCGCTACACATCCGTTTTCGGAAGGATCAATTATAACTGGGACGGAAAATACCTGGTGAATGCCACTTATCGCCGTGATGGCTCCACCCGCTTCGGCCCCGGCAACCGTTTTGGTAATTTCGGCGCTATAGGCGCTGCCTGGATATTTACCAAAGAAGGTTTTATGAAAGATGTGAGCTTCCTCAGCTTTGGTAAACTTCGTGCAAGCATCGGCCTTACAGGTAATGATAACATAGGTGACTACAAGTATCTCGACAGCTGGACTTCCAATCCCTATCCTTATGATGGCGTACCCGGACTCGCACCTTCCCGGTTACCTAATCCATTATATAAATGGGAGGAAAACCGTAAAAAAGAAATAGGACTGGAGCTGGGATTCCTGAAAGACAGGATACTGTTTAACACCAACTATTATCATAACATTTCCGGTAATCAACTGGTGGAGAATCAGCTTACCCCGCAGGTGGGATTCCCCTCTATCACTGCCAACTTTCCAGCAACTGTGCTTAACAGCGGATGGGAATTTGAAGTGAATACTATTAATATTCAGCGACCTGGCTTTACCTGGAAATCATCGTTAAACCTGACGGTAAGTAAAAACGAATTGAAATCGTTCCCGGGCATTGAAGGCTCTGCTTACAAAGACTTGTACGTAGTTGGACAGTCACTGACCATTGTAAGAGGATACAAGTTTGTGGGTATTGATCCCGAAACAGGCCTGGCACAGTTCTTCAGTAATAGCGGCACCACCACCGATCCGGCGGAATTTGACGACTACGTAACACTGGGTAAAACGATGCCTGCATATTACGGTGGGTTACAAAACAGCTTTACTTATAAAGGCATTAGTCTTGATTTCCTGCTGCAGTTTGTAAAACAGGAAGGCCCGCAAATTGGCTATGGATACAGTAGTCCGGCCATCGGCACATTTGCCAACCAGGACCTGCGCGCACTCGACCGGTGGAAAAATAAAGGCGACAACGCAAATGTGCCCGGCGCTACTACCTCCGCAGGAACGGCTAACTACAGGAACTACAGCCTCTCTACCGCCAGTTGGGGCGATGCTTCTTATATCCGCCTGAAAAATGTTTCGGTGAGATATGACCTGTCGAAATATACCAAACGTTGGAAAGTTAATAATATCAGTGTTTATGCACTGGCGCAAAACCTGCTCACCTTTACCAACTATAAAGGTCTTGACCCTGAAACACAGGGTATGGTAATGCCGCCATTGAAAGCATATACCATCGGCTTTCAGTTTGCTTTATAAAGAATATTCCTGTTTTGCAGATCATAAAAAGATTTACCATGAAACGAATTCATATATTTTTAATCGGCGTCCTCCTTTTCAGCAGCAGCTCCTGCAGCAAGTATGTGGATACGCCGTTACCAAAGAATGAGCTGGTATCCGGACTGGTGTTTACAGATGATAAAACTGCTACGGCCGCTGTTACCGGTTTATATGGCACCATGTACTCGTTCAACTACCAGTTTGCAAATGTGCTCATCAACTACCTGACTGCTATGCAGGCAGATGATATGGCTTATTTTTCCAGCTTCGCCAACTACGATGTTTTTAAAGAAAACAGGTTACTGCCCAGCAGCCAGTATGTACAAAGTATGTTTGCGGATCTTTACAGTTATATCTACCAGACAAATGCCTGCGTGGAAGGGCTTTCCACAGCAACCGCATTAACGCCTTCTGTGAAGAGCCAATTAATGGGAGAGTCCCTGTTCATGCGTGCATTCTGTTATTTTTACCTGGTAAATATGTATGGAGATGTACCCCTGATCACCGGCACCGATTACAAAGCAAATGGTGTGAAACCACGCGCACCACGTGCAGACGTGTATAATGCTATCATCACGGATCTTAAAGCGGCAGTGGAATTAATGGGAGATGATTATCCTACGGGGCAGCATATACGCCCGGATAAATCTGTAGCCAACGCTTTACTGGCAAGGGTTTACCTGTATAATCAAAATTGGGCGCTGGCAGAAACCACCGCATCACTGGTTATCGGCAATGGCCATTATTCACTGGTAACAGATCTGAATAAAGTATTCCTGGCTAACAGCGATGAAGCTATCTGGCAGCTGCAGCCCCTCAATGTACTGGGTGGCCGCAATACCTGGGAAGGATTTACTTCCACACCAGCTATTAACCCTACCACGGGCGCCTTTGGTACCGCGGTATTCAGGTTGGATACTACCAACCTGATTAAAAAATACGAACCGAATGATCTGCGGCTTACGAAATGGATTGCCTCTAACAAGACCACTGCAGGCGTTACTGTTTACTTTCCCTATAAATACAAAGTAAGAACCAGCACCAGCGGCATTACCGAATACTCCATGGTAATGCGTCTTGCAGAACAATACCTCATCCGTGCGGAAGCCCGCATCCAGCAAGGAAAACTGGATGATGGCCGCGCCGACCTGGATGCTATCCGTCAACGCGCCGGTTTGCCCGGTTTGTCCGCTTCCCTCACACAACCCGCCCTGCTGCTGGCAGTGGAGCAGGAACGAAAAGTGGAATTGTTTGCAGAGTGGGGTCACCGTTGGTTTGACCTGAAACGTACCAAAAGGTCGGATGCGGTGCTGGGACCGATTAAAGGCGCCAACTGGCAGTCTACCGATACCCTGTACCCGATTCCTTCTGATGCCATCAGAACCAATGTTAACCTTACCCAGAACGAAGGGTACAAATAACCATTGCCGATATGAAGAAATTAACCATCCTACTTTTACTGGCTGCCATGGCAGCCGGTAAAATATATGCACAACAACGGGTAGTGATCACCCCGGAATATCCGGAACGTGGTCAGACCGTTACGGTCACTTACGATCCCGCTGCGCCGGGAGCTGGCATTCCGGTTACCGCTGCGCCGGTCACCCTCGTGTTTTCCTATTCCAACTTTTACAACCTTGCATGGCGCATGAATATGCAGCGTACCGGGAATAAATGGACCACCTCTTTTGTACTGGCCGACTACACCACCTTCGCTACCTTTTACCTGGAAAGCGGCGATGCTGTGGATAAGCCGGCAAAAGACCGGCACTACGAAGTAGCGGTGTATAAAAACAAAGTGCCCGTAAAAGACATGGCGCTGTACAAAGCTTACAGTCTTAGTGCGCAAATGGGCAAGTCTCCTCTACTGGCCGATAAACAGGCCGCGCTTTATAAAGAAGAACTGAAACGTTACCCGGACAACTACGAAGCAAAACTGCGCCTGCTTACCTACGAAATGAACAAGGCCACCAACGCCAAAGAAAAAGAAAAGTTCAAGGCACAGGCACACCAGGTGATTGCAGACAAATTTAACAGCGCGCCCACAACTCCCGGCAACATGAATAAGGTAACCATGGGCTACCTGATCATCGGCGAAAACTCCCGGCTGGACTCTATCCGGCGCGTAGTGATGGAACGCTACCCGGAATCCGCACTGGGCCGGGATATCATGACCGGCATCGTGGCGAAAGGAAAAGACACAGCCCGGCAGATCACCTTCTTTGAAAACGAACTGAAAAAGGAAACCCCGGAAAACAGGGAATCTTTCACAGAAATGCACGATGTCCTGTTTCAATATTATGCTGTAAGAAAAGACAGTAACAAAGCATTATATCATGCCCGTTTTATGACCACCGAAAAGGAAAATCCTTACAAGGTGATCACCTGGCAACAGATTGCGCAAACACTGCTGGATAATAACCTCTCGCTGGATACCGCACGCCGGTATGCACAACTGGCGTTAGACAGCGTACGCAGCTACCCGGTAGGCGTGATCCGTCATTTCCCGGAAACGGGATACATCTATCCGTATGCAGACGATAGTACGCGTAATGCGGTGTATAATAAAGCCAGCCGGCATCTGGCATCTGTACTGGGTCTCATCGATATGAAACAGGGACGCCTGGCAGCAGCAGACAAACACATGGAACAAGCCGTGGATTATTATGCAGATAAAGAAACACTCGACAACGCGGAAACATATTACCAGCAAACCAATAATACCGCTCAACTGAACCAGCTGCAGGAGTTCCGGAAAAAAATACTGATAGAAAAAGTAAAGAAACAACGGATCAACCGTCCCGCCCCGCCACTCAGCTCCTTTGTGGATATGAAAGGTCAGCCGGTATCAGCCGCTTCACTGAAAGGCAAGATCATACTGATCGACTTTTGGGCCACCTGGTGTGTACCCTGCATGCAGGAAATGCCCTACCTGCAGAAATTGTACGATCAATATAAACAACACCCCGATGTGGTTTTTATGATTGCCAACAGCGGCGCCCGCAACACCCTGGGCGACGCGCAGGGCTGGAGCGGTAATAAAAAATATTCCTTCCCGGTGTATTATAATACCGACCCGGCCACAGGAGATAAGTTCAAGTTTAACATCATTCCTGCTTCCTATCTCATCAACAAAGAAGGAAACATCATTTTCGCCAACATCGGCTTTGAAGGACCGGAAGTGGAAGAAAAACTGAAACAGCAGCTGGAGATCCTGTTAAACGACTAAATACTTAAACGGGTACCATTAAATACTTAAGTAGTCACCATAACCAGCCGGAAAGATTCCCGGAAATTTGTCTTATCAAAAAAAATAAAACAAAATGGCAACAAAAAACAAAATAGCCCTGGTTACTGGTGGCAGTCGCGGATTAGGTAAGAATATGTCTTTACAACTCGCTAAAAGCGGGCACGATATCATCCTTACTTACAGAAGCAACCAGGCGGAGGCCGACAAGGTAGTAGCAGAAATCCAGGCTATCGGGCAAAAAGCCATCGCCTACCAGCTGGATACCGGCGACACAAAATCGTTCGATGGATTCCTGGCAACAGTTGCGGCGCACCTGCAGGAAAACACCGGCGAAGGCAAATTCGATTTCCTGGTAAACAATGCGGGCATCGACAGAAGCTCCCTCATCCCCGATACTACGGAAGAAGATTTTGATGAGCTGTATCAGGTGCACTTAAAGGGCGTATACTTCCTCACACAGAAAGCATTGCCTTTTATTAATAACAATGGTCGTATCATTAATTTGTCGACCGGCCTGGCGCGGTTTGCCACACCCGGATATGCCGCCTACGCTTCCATGAAAGGCGCCATAGAAGTGTTTACCAGGTACCTGGCTAAAGAAGTGGGTGCGCGCGGCATTACTGCCAATGTAGTAGCTCCCGGCATTATTGAAACAGATTTTACAAAATCCGTTTTTGAACATGCACCACAGGCAATTAAACATATTGCTGCCCAAACAGCCCTTGGACGCACCGGCGTACCGGACGATATTGGCGGCGTGGTAGCGTTCCTGTGTACCGAAGAAGCCCGCTGGATCACGGCGCAACGTATTGAAGCTTCGGGAGGCATGTTCCTGTAATAGAGTAAAACAAATTATGCAGCACGGCGGGTTTCCTGCCGTGCTTTTTTTATATCGGGCGATTAAAATAGGTTTATTTTTGGCTGTTGCCACTTAATAAACCATGACCGTAATCGGACACCTGCTGTATTGAAACCGGGCATCCGGTAGTCGTGTATTGATGTTAAAGTGCTGATTATCATGTCTCCTGATTTCCGGCATCCAATTAGAACGCCCTGCATATTATGTTTAAGAATTACTTCAGCATTGCACTCAGGAACCTTTGGAGAAACAAAGGTTTTTCAGCCATCACTATATTCGGGCTGGCTATTGGCATGACCACCTGTTTACTTATCACTTTGTTCGTAACAGATGAGCTGAGCTACGACCGGTTCAATAAAAAAGCCGACAGGATCTATCGTATCAATGCTGATTTCTTTGTAAACGGCAATGCCTTTAAAGAAAGATTCAGCCCCAGCCAGCTGGGCCCGGTGCTGCTGCAGGAATATCCCAACGTGGAAAACTATGTACGATTTATCCGCCAGGGAAGTATCCTGGTAAAAAAAGGGAACACCACCCTGGTAGAAAAAAATGCCTGCTTTGCAGATTCCACCCTGTTCGATGTATTCAGCTTGCAGATAATCAGCGGCGACCCTAAAACCGCGCTCACCCAACCTAATACCATGGTCATCTCCGAACGGATGGCACTCAAATACTTTAATAGCACCGATGTAGTGGGTAAAACACTGCAAACAGATAATGTGGCCACTTACCAGATCAGCGGTGTAATAAAAGATGTGCCGGATCAGTCGCACCTGCACTTCGATTTTGTGCGCGCCATGTCCGAATTACCCGAAAGCCGGGAAAACGGCGGATGGATGTCAGACAACTACGCCACCTATGTATTAATGCGGGAAGGCGCCACCGGCGCGCAACTGCAAAGCTATGTGGATGCCGTTACCAAAAAATATATGGAGGGGCCGCTGAAGAAAATGACCGGCAGTACCTTTGCAGATCTCCAAAAATCAGGGGGGCATTTTGGATATAACCTGCTGCCGCTCGCAAGCATTCATTTATATTCCCCGCTGGCCGATGAAGCAGAACCTTCCGGCAATATTCAATATGTGTACATCTTCATTGCGGTGGCGATCATCATTCTGCTGATTGCCTGCGTTAACTTCATGAACCTCTCCACCGCCCGCTCAGCCGGGCGCGCCAAAGAAGTAGGGGTGCGGAAGGTGCTGGGTTCCCAACGGTCTTCCCTGATTTTCCAGTTCCTTACGGAGTCTACGCTGACCAGCTTCTTTGCCCTGATACTGGCAGTGGCATTCGCCATTTTACTGCTCCCGTATCTCAACCAGCTGTCAGGAAAAAACATTACGCTGGAGGCGGGGTATTTTTTATGGCTGCTGCCTTTCCTGCTGGTAACTGCTGGTGTGATCGGGTTGCTGGCTGGCAGTTATCCCGCCTTTTTCCTGTCGGGCTTTGAGCCTATCAAAGTGCTGAAAGGCCGGTTGAACAGCGGTTTCAGGAACGGATGGTTGCGGAACAGCCTCGTGGTTTTCCAGTTTGCTTCTGCTATCCTGTTGATTGTAGGCACGCTGGTGATCAACAGTCAGCTGAATTATATACGGAATAAAAAGCTTGGTTATGACCGCGAACAGGTGCTCATCCTGGGCAATACCCAGTCGTTGTGGACACATGCCCGCAACTTTAAAAATGAAGTGCTGAACATACCAGGTGTGGAATCGGGTACCATGACCGGCTCTTTGCCTACCGATATAAGACAGAACACCAATATCTATTCAAAAGATGCCGCCCGCAGCACCGGGCAGGTAACCGGCGTACCGGAATGGTATGTGGATGCGGATTACATCCACACAATGGGCATGCAAATGGCCAGTGGCCGGAATTTCTCGCCAGACATGCCTTCCGATACTTTTGCTGTATTGCTCAATGAAACGGCAGCCCGGTTATTTGATTTCAGGGATCTGAATGAAAAGTATCTCTATGCCGATGGAGACAGGCCGCTGAAAGTAATAGGAGTGGTAAAAGATTTCAATGCCGGTAGCTTAAGGAATAAAATACCGCCAATGGTGTTCCGGCTACGGGAAAATTTCCAGTCAATGGCATTCCGCATCCAGACCAGTAATATCCAGGGACTCATTGCAAAGATAAAAACCGCTTACGAAGCGCAGCCGGGTATGGGTGGGCAGCCATTCGTCTATTCTTTTCTTGATGACGATTTTAACCGCCTCTATATTGCAGAACAGCGTACAGGCAGGATCTTCATTTCCTTTGCCATATTGGCCGTATTAATTGCGTCCCTGGGAGTATTCGGGCTGATCACTTATGCAGCGGAACAACGTACCCGGGAAATAGGCATCCGCAAGGTGCTGGGCGCGTCAGTAACGGGTATTGTGGCCATGCTGTCGAAAGACTTCCTGAAACTGGTATTGGTGGCTGTTGTTATTGCCAGTCCGCTTGCCTGGTATGTGATGAGCCGGTGGCTGCAGAATTTTGCCTACCAGGTAAAAATGAGCTGGACAACCTTTGTATTGGCCGCGTTTATTGCGATCGCCATCACCATTTTAACTGTTAGCTACCGGGCTATCAGGGCTGCTACGGCCAACCCGGTGAACAGCCTCAAAGCAGAATAATCAGTTGGCCAGCGGAAGTTCCAGGTAAAAGGAGCTTCCGCCTTCGCGGTTGTTTTCAAACCAGATCTGTCCCTCCTGCGCGGTGGTATATTCCTTACAGAGGAATAACCCCAGTCCAATCCCTTTTTCATTATCTGTTCCGAAAGTGGAACGTACTTTCAGGGAGAAAATATCCGGTTGCCTGGACAGGTCAATACCCACACCGCTGTCTCTCACTTCAATTAAGCATTTATTGCCGGCCCTGCTGGTTTTGATGAAGATGGTTCCACCGGAAGGGGTGAACTTGGCGGCATTGCCAAGCAGGTTACGCACAATCAGCTGCAGCATATTGATGTCGGCCATCACTTTTATAGACGCGTCTATATTGGTATCCAGGCTGATCTTTTTTTTGGATACCGCCATTTTGTTGATTTTAAGAATGGGATGTATGGCCGATGCCACGTCTACAGGAGTAAGATTTACATTGAGCCCGTCCATTTGCGTTTTAGACCATACAAGGATATTATATAGCATCTCCTGTGTGCTGTTGACCACGTACAGCAGTTCCGTTTCTATCTGGGTTTTATTTTCGGGGTCCAGTTCTATTTCCCGCATCAGCTGGAGGTACGATTGTATCGCTGCCAATGGGTTACGAAGGTCGTGCGAGATCAGCGAAAAGAGTTTGCTCTTTTCCGTGTTCATGATTTCAAGTGCGCGCGTTTTTTCTTCTCCCTGCTGCTTTTCTTTGTTATACGCATTTTTCAGGTAAACCGTTCCTACGAAAATTACGCACACGCAGATAATATAGGTAGGGGTCATATCTGCAAAAATGTCTTTCCTCGTTTTATAAACCGCATCTACCACCGCCGGGTGATAATATTCCCACATGATCAGCCCGAGTACGGTGAGCAGGTTCAGCGCCAGCCACCAGTAATATTGTTTCCGGGAGGAAATCAGCATGACCAGGAAGAACGCCAGGGTAAAGGACAACAGGGAGGCGCCCTGTATTCCCCCGCTGTAGAAATAGTTAATAGCGAAGCTCACGTTAATAACGATCGCGGCAATGGCTATACTGATATTTACCTTCTTCCGGTATCTCGACAAAAAATAAATAAAGGAGAATGCAGGCACCAGTAAAGCAAAGATGAGCGAGGTAACCGTAAGGCCGGTAATATAATTATATGGTACGTTAATGGCAATAATAAAGAGGGAAATAGCACATATCGCATTGAATATGCGGTTTTCCAGCGAGAACCGTCTGGGGTCTCCTATCAGGAAGTGTGAGAATTGTTTCAATCGTTGGGATATCGTTATGGTTCCGGGTGTTGACATGTTACTAATTTAAGCAAAAACAACTGCTGTTGGCAGTGAAAATGCCGGGCTCAGGATAATCATATTATTGTAATGTCACAATTTTTTCGCGGTTTTCTTTATACTACCTGATTAATTTTAAAAAAAATGCAGCGTGGCCAAAGAAAATCTGACCGCCATCAAAAGCAATATCCGCGCCATTATCTGTAAGCGAAGATAATATTGTCCCAAACGCGAAGGGGTATACGTAAAGACCATCCGTTTCCGTTACATTTTGCTAAATGCATTTTACAAAAGCGGGAAAGCTAAAATAATTATCATTAATTTTCGGCCGCGGGAGAGATGATGAGGTATTCACCCACTTTTAATATGCGCGAAAAATGATGAGTGATGGAGACTTATTACAGCTTATAAAAAGAGATGATACAGCTGCTTTTGAATCTATCTATGATAAATATTGGCAGGCCCTTTATTTAAAGGCTTGTCAGCGTGTGGATAAAGATGAGGCGAAAGACATGGTGCAGGAGGTGATGATTACGTTATGGAGAAGAAGGAACGATATCCGGGTAACGCAGGAGGGAGACCTGGGCCGGTACCTGTTCACCGCCATCCGGTACCGCGTGATCAGCCATTATGCCTTTAGTGCCGCAGAAATTAAAAAGGCGGATTTTTTTGATACTTTCGACGATTACATTGCGACCGATACATTAGAAACCAAAGAACTAAAAGCCAAAATCGAAACCGAGATCGGCAGGTTGCCTGCCCGCATGCAGCAGATCTTCCGCCTGAGCAGGGAGGATGATTACACCATCGCCGATATTGCAAAAACACTTAATATTTCAGAACAAACCGTAAAGAATCAGCTGACAGATGCCTTAAAACGCCTCCGTACTTCATTGAAAGCCTCTTCCACCGGCGACTGGACACTGGTATTAATCTACCTCTTCTCCCAGTTACATCAGCAACAGTAGTCCGCCGGATAAAGTTTTTCCCGGCGTGCAGGATTGGCCCGATGATCTAACCTTTTCCCTTTGTTACCGGCAGGCTCCCCGCAGGGGAGAGGCGGTACTGTGTCATCCATTGCCCGGGGCGCATCATTCATGCAGACGACGGGGCGTTCCCGGAATGGCTGTCCCCGGGAAGGCCATATCATTGGTGGTAAAGGGCTATCTCCCGGAGATGATCCGCTGCCAGGCATCCTTTTCCCGGAGGGAAAATATTTTTTAAACCGGACTAGTACCGGATATTATTTTTTCAGATAAGTAATAAAATCGCGCGCTTTGGAAGTCAGTAAAATCAGACAGCTTTTTAAAAAGTATATGCTGGGGCATAGCTCCGGACCGGAAAACCAACTCATAGAACAATGGTACCAGTCGTTCGATGCAGCAGCTTTACCAGAAATGGATGAGGCGGAGCAACAGCATATAAAACGCGAAATGTGGCTAAATATCCAGCCGCAAATTGAAGTCGCTAAAACGTTTTATCTTACCCGTGGCTGGAAAAGAGCTGCAGCGGCTGTATTGCTGCTGGCAGGCGCCGGGGCGGCCTGGTACCTGCTGCATCCACACCCGCGGGCTACCTGGACCACCTACGCTACCCGCACCGGTGAAAGAAAAACCATTCACCTCAACGACGGATCAATAGTGATGTTAAACGCCGGCTCCACGATCCGGATACCCGACAACCTCTCCAAAGAAAGAAAACTCGACCTGGTTGACGGGGAAGCCTTCTTTGATGTGAAAACAAATCCCGGCGTACCGTTCATTGTAGAAAGCGGTCCGCTCCAGACCACCGTACTGGGAACGTCTTTCAACATCGCCGCCTATAAAGAAATACACACCCTCAGCATAGGAGTGGTATCCGGCAAAGTAAGCATCTCTGGAAAAGCCTCACCCGCACACATCCTCGGGCAAAACCAGGAACTGGTGTACAACCGGAACAACGGGCAGATAAAAGTTTCACCGGTAGACGAACAACTGCCCGGATGGAAGGATGGCAAACTCGTTTTCAATGATGTTACTTTCCACGACATGGTGATACTGATGGAAAAAAATTTCGGCATCACCATCACCACCACACAGGAACATGTAAGAACCACCAGATATACCACGGAATTGCCAACAGATATGGCGCCCGAAAAAGCAGCACAGGTGCTGGCGGCGATCCATCATCTGAAAGTACGCACGATCAATCAGCACACCGTTATTTACGAATAATAAACAATGTATCACCAAAGCTAATCGCTTAAAACAACTACGTATTAATGCCACGTAAATGGAACCTTTTGTTAATGCTAACAATTAATGCCTAACCACGTATGAAGAAAATTGTAAAAAATTTCAGAAAACGAATGCTTGCAGTCGTTTTGGCCCTGACGTGTGTCCCAGCCATACTGCCGGTATACGCCGGCCAGGGACAAATCCTGCAGGAAACCAGCGTCACCATTGCATTGAAAGGAGGTAGCCTGGAATCTGCCATCAGGGACCTGCACCGCCATACAAAAATTAATTTTGCCTACGACAGGCAACTGCTCAGCGGCTACAAAGTAGAAGGGTACTCGTTTTCCAACGAGCGACTGGACTACGTTCTCGAAAAATTACTGCAACACAAATCCCTCGGATATGCAGAAGTAAATGATATTGTAGTCATCAGTAAACTCACTGCCCCCAAAGCGGCCATGACCCGCCAGGAAGTAGTGGTGTCCGGTGTGATCAAAGATGAAAACGGTAAACCACTTCCCGGCGTAAGCGTAGCTGTAAGGGGCGTAAGCACCATGACCACCACCGACGCCAACGGACGTTACAAGATCATCGTAAACGCTGCTACCGATGTACTGGCATTCAGCTTCATTGGTTATGAAACGGCAGAAATAGTAGCCGGCAGTCAAACTACCATCAACGTACAACTGAAAGTAGCCAGCAAATCACTCGGCGAAGTAGCCGTAGTGGGTTTCGGTACCCAGCGTAAAGTAAGCCTGGTAGGCGCCCAGTCCACTATCCGCCCGGCGGAATTTAAACAGCCGGCATCAGACATCTCTTCCATGCTGGCAGGCCGCATCGCCGGCGTAATAGGCGTGCAGCGTACCGGCGAACCCGGTAAAGGCAGCGCCGATATCTGGATCCGCGGTATCTCCACCTTCGGAGGCGGTAATAAAGCAACGCCCCTCATCCTCGTGGATGGTGTGGAAAGATCGATTAACAACATTTCACCGGAAGACATTGAGTCCTTTACCATCCTTAAAGATGCCGCCGGTACCGCCGTATATGGCGTGCGCGGCGCCAATGGTGTTATTCTCCTGAAAACAAAAACAGGGAAAGTAGGTAAACCACAGATCTACTTCGATTATAATGAAGGCGTAAACTCCTTTACCAAACGACCGGAAATGCTCGATGGTGTTACTTATATGAACCTCGCCAACGAAGCCTCTACCACCCGCAACCACAACCCGGTGTTCTCCGAAGAAACTATCGAAAAAACAAAAAGTAACGTGGACCCGCTGTTATACCCGAACGTAAACTGGATGGATGCTGTATTCAATAAATACGGTCATACCCGCAGCGCTAACCTCAACGCCAGCGGCGGTGTGGAAAATGCACAGTACTACGTATCACTCGGCTACTATAACGAAAGCGGCTTCCTGAAAACAGACGACCTGGAGAAGTACAATTCTTCCTTAAAATATAACCGCTATAACTTTACGTCTAACCTGAACCTGAAAGTTACAAAGTCCACCAAGCTCGATGTAGGCCTGCAGGGATACTTCTCCAACGGTAACTACCCCGGCATTAACACCCACGATATTTTCCAGAGCGCGATGGACGCCTCTCCGGTGGTGTATCCTGTAATGTACCCTGGTGGCTTCGTTCCCGGTCGCTCGGCCAACGGCGGCTTCAGGAATCCTTATGCCGACCTTACCCGCAGAGGCTATCGCAACGAATTCAGGAACCAGCTGTACTCTAATATCCGGGCTACGCAAGACCTGAAATCCATTACGGAAGGGTTGTCGGCCACCGCGATGTTTGCCTTCGATGTATTTAACCAGAACTATATTACCCGCTCCAAACGCGAGGACACCTGGTTCCCGGATATGAACAATCCGTACAAGCCGGATGGTACGCTTAACCTGTTGAAAACATTCACCGGTAATCAATACCTCGGCTTCGATAAAAACGATGGCGACCGGCAGACCACCCGCCAGTTTTATACAGAGGCCGCCATCAACTACGACCGTGGTTTTGGTAAACACCGCGTAACCGGTTTGGGGCTGTTTTATACCAGCGATAAAACCAATACCCTCGCCGGCGACTTTATCAACTCCATCCCGGAAAGATACCTCGGCCTGGCAGGTAAAGCAGCCTATTCTTACGACGACCGTTACTTTATGGAATTCAATTTCGGCTACAACGGCTCGGAATTGTTTGCACCGGAAAACCGCTACGGATTTTTCCCCGCCATCGGCTTAGCCTGGGTACCTTCCAATGAACGTTTTTTTGAACCATTTAAAAACGCCATCTCCTTCCTGAAGTTCCGCTACTCCAACGGTAATACCGGTCTCGGTAGCGCAGAAGAACGTTTCCTGTATATCACCAAACTGAATGATAACGATCACGGCTATACGTTTGGAAAAGGTTTTAACGGCGGCAGTGGTATCAGCATCACCCGTTATGCATCGGATGTGCGCTGGTCTGTTTCCAACAAACAGGACCTGGGTATAGAACTGCGTACACTGAACGACCGTCTCCTTGTAAATGTGGATGTGTTCAAGGAACACCGTACCGGTATCTTCCTGCAACGCGCTTCCAACGTGGATTTCATGGGATTGGACAATCAGCAGTACGGTAACCTCGGCGCCGTGGAAAACAAAGGCTTGGACGCCAACCTGGAATACAATGCGCGTATCGGGAATGTAGAAGTATCGGTGCGAGGTAACATTACCTGGAACCAGGATAAAGTATTGGAAGATGACCGCCCGCCGCAGCTGTACCCATGGATGGAACACCGCGGCAATAATATCCTGGCGCGGTATGGTTATATCGCAGAAGGCTTGTTCATTGACCAGGCAGACATCGACAAAAGCGCCGTTCCGGGTTCCCGCTCACAGGTGAAACCGGGCGACATCAAATACAAGGATCTTAACGGAGACGGTAAGATCAACTCCTCCGATGAAACAAAGATCGGCCGCGGCGACGTACCCGCAATGGTGTATGGCTTCGGGTTAAATCTTGCCTACAAAGGATTTAATATTGGTTTCCTGTTCCAGGGAATCTCCGATGCCGATCGTATGCTGCAGGGCAGCGCCATCATTCCGTTCAATGGCGGTGGTGGAGAAAGCAACGCCTATAGCATTGCTACCGACAGGTGGACCCCTGAAAACCCACGACAGGATGCGTTTTATCCACGCCTTGCCTATGGCGAAGCAGAGAATGTAAACAACACACAGCCAAGCAGCTGGTGGGTAAAAGATGTGAGCTTCATCCGCCTGAAATCTGCGCAGATCGCCTACAACCTGCCCGCCAGTTTGCTGCAGCGCATAGGCGTCCGGAATTCATCTGTTTACTTACAGGGTATCAACCTGCTTACTTTCAGCAAGTTCAAATTGTGGGATCCTGAATTAAATACCGACAACGGTTCTACTTATCCAAATGTGAGAACCATTTCGCTGGGAGTAAACCTGAAATTTTAATCACGTAAGCAACTGATCATGAAAAAGCTATTATATATTTTACTGGGCATCGTGTTATTGACGTCGTGCAAAAAATACCTGGACCAGGTGCCGGACGACCGGCTAACCATCGAGGAAACTTTCCGTACCTGGGCTACCGCACAGAAATTCCTGAACAACGTGTATGTCCGCATACCGGATGAATTCGGACAACGCAACCCCGGCGATTACAACAACCGCGGCTTATGGACCGGTGGGTGCGATGAAGCAGATTATGTGTGGGGATTTGTACAATCCAACAGCGTAAACATCGGCAGCTGGGACGCCAAATCCGGTTTTGTGGGCGACTACTGGACCAATTTTTACCGGGGTATCCGCGCAGCCAGCGTATTTATTGATAACGCCGACAAAATAACAGATCTCTCACCGGATCTCATCACCCAATACAAAGCAGAGGCCCGGGCACTGCGCGCCATGTACTATTTTTACCTGATGCGTATATACGGTCCCGTTGTACTCATGGGTGAAAAGCCGGTAGAAGTGGATGCCAGTCTCCAGATGCCGCGCAACTCCTTTGATGAGTGCGTAGCCTATGTAACCTCCGAACTGGAAACAGCTGCGGCCAACTTACCGGTAATACCCAACAACGATCAGGACTACGGCCGGATCAGTAAAGGCATTGCACTGGCCTTCCGCGCCAATGCACTGATGTACAGCGCCAGCCCGTTGTTTAATGGCAACACCGATATGGCGGCCCTGAAAAACACGGATGGCAAACAGCTGATCAGCCAGTCGTACGATGCCAATAAATGGAAACTGGCAGCAGACGCCTATAAATCTTTCCTCGATCAGTTTGTGCCTTCTACCTACAGTTTATTTAGGAAGAATAATGCAAAGGGAGAATTTGATCCTTATCTTTCCTGCAGGGATGTATTCCTGACCGACTGGAACCCGGAAGTGATTTTTGCCCGTCCTGCCAATTCGCTGAATTCCCGTCAGTACGAAATGACGCCGTTCCACAGCGGCGCGCCTTCCAGCGATGTACGGGGAAGCGGCGGCTTAGGCGCTACCCAGAATATGGTAGACGCATTTTTTATGAAGAATGGCAGAAGCATTGATGACCCGTTATCGCAGTATGTAAAAACAGGCTATTCAGATTTTACCGGTCCTAACGAAACGGCGCCCAGTAATATCTATAACCAATGGGTAAACCGCGAGCCCCGTTTTTATGTAAACATCACTTATGATGGAAGCACCTGGCTCAATAAATCTTTTGGGAATATCGTCACCCGCATCTACAATCACGGTAACTCCGGTAAAGCCACAGGCAATAACGATTACAGTCCTACCGGCTATATTGTACGCAAGGCGCAGGGCCTCGGCAAATGGGATGTAGGTGGCCGTACGCTGATGCTCATCCGCCTGGCGGAGATCTATCTCAGCTACGCAGAATGTGTGAATGAAGCCAATCCCGCCAGCCCGGAAGCACTGAAATATGTGAACCTCATCAGGGAAAGGGCAGGGATTCCGCAATACGGATCGGCAGAATTGCCGGCACCCGCCGGGCAAGCCGCCATCCGTGAAGCGATCCGCAAAGAACGCCGCGTGGAACTGGCTTTTGAAAATAACCGTTTCTTTGATGTACGCCGCTGGAAAATAGCAGAACAAACAGAAAACGGTCCTGTCTATGGTTTGAACATCGGATCTGATATGCCCGACTTCCTGCAGGTAGTGCCTTTTGAAACCCGCGTATTTGAAAGAAAACATTACCTGTTCCCACTGCCGGCAGATGATGTGGATAATGATAAACAACTGGTGCAAAATCCAGGCTGGTAAGTATATTTAAAGAACCACCGGAAGCCGGACTGTAGTACCGGCTCCCGGTTTTAACCCGATCATATGTATAAAATAACCTGTTTACTTTTTGCAGTATTGCTGCTGCACAGCAACTGCTCCAAAAGCAACGCAAAAGAAGATCCTGTTACGCCGGGACCAACGCCCACGGTATCTTTTACTACCAAAGATGCGGCTACTGCCTACGCCAGTTTTAACCAGTATTTCTACAGTACGGCCGACAAGCTCTATTACAGCAATACCGAAAAGAAAGGCATCGGCGCCATCTGGGTCCAGGCCATTTACTGGGACATGGCCATGAACGTATACACACGCACAAAAGATCCGGCCGATCTTCAACGCATCACCGATATCTTCCAGGGTGGTTATAACCGCTATGATAAATACAACTGGAACAATACCAAGGAATGGTTTATTTATGATGATATCATGTGGTGGGTTATTTCACTCGCCCGTGCCAGCCAGGTTACCAGCAACAAGGCATATCTCGACCTCTCCGTTTCGGGTTTCAAAAGGGTATGGGATGGATCTTATGATCCGGATAAAGGTGGCATGTTCTGGGACTTTAACCATAGCGGTAAAAACGCCTGTATTAACTTCCCCACGGTGATCGCCGCCATGACCCTGTATAAGATCACCGGCGAAGCCGCTTATCTTCAAAAAGCAAAAGACGTGTACAACTGGGGCATAAATAATCTCTATGATCCCGCTACCGGCAGGGTGGCAGATAATAATGTAAATGGTAACAAAGGCTGGTCCGATTACACCTACAACCAGGGCACGTTCATTGGAGCAGCCGTGATGTTGTACAAAGAAACCGGTACCGCGACTTATCTTGATCAGGCGAAGCTCGCCGCTACCTATACGCAGAAAACCATGAGCGATGTAAATGGTATTATGCCCGCCGAAGGCGACTGGAACGAACAGGGCATATTAAAGGCCATCTTCGGACAATATGTGATGACGCTGATCAACGATGCCGGTCAAACGCAGTTCCTGCCCTGGATCCAGAAAAATATCAACGCCGCCTGGGGGAACCGCGACGTTACCCGTGGGTTAACCTACCGCAACTATAAAGTGCCTTGTGTAACCGGCGTGCTGCAATCCTATGAGGCCAGCAGCGCAGTATACATGATGCAGATATGCCCTCCGGCAAATTAATGGCAACGCATCGTTTTCAGGAGGTAAAACGCTATTTTTGCGCTTTAATCAATATACCTCATGAAAACGATGTTGTTTTTTACGCTGACTTGTTTGTTCGCCTGTTTTGCTACCCCTCTTTTTGCCCAGGAACAGGAATTTATCTTCAATACCTGGTCGTTAAACAAAGATGATAGCCGGTATATTTTTGCAGATACGGCACTGGTACGTATGAGCCCGGATACCAAACAAGCCGCCATCGACACGCTGCTGGCCGGCGATGATATTACTACGGTGGAGGTATTGCCCGGCAAAATGCTCACACTCAAAGGTCTCACCCTTCCCTGGGTACAGATTAAATACAAAAAAGATGGTGTGGAAAAACAAGGCTACGTGTGGGAGGGGCTGATCTCTTTTCCTCCTATGCGCAGAGGCGACATGAAATTTGTATTTGCCTACGACCGCCGAGTGGATACACTGATCGGCAATGAAAAACATCCGCAGTATATTGTGAAATTAAAAGCCGTACAAGCCCGTAAAATCCTTGCTGCCACCACATTCCGGATAATGGATGATGAATCCGCCGGTTTTTCCTACGCGAAGGTAATGGCCGGTCTCGGTCTTACCAACGTGCAAAATATCGTATCTGTTGGCTTTGGTGGAGCAGCCTGTGGTGTCTCCACAAACTATTATTATTTCGCCTGGATGAAGGATGGACGGATCGCCGCACTGCCGGAAAGAATGGATGTGGGTGATGCCGGTGTATATTATCATGAGGAGTCTTTCATTTTCCCCGGCGAGAAAAACGGTCTACCAGATATCATCATCCTGAAAATGCATGAAGAAGAAGAAACAGATAAGCTGGATAAGAACGGGGAACCGGTTATGTCAGTAAAAGAAGAGCTTACCAAATACAGCTGGGATGGCGTAAACGGCACCTTCAAAAAACTGGGGAAGTAGAAGACCGCCGGTGATAACATGATTTGTGTTTCTTTGTATCTTACATAGATGTTAGCTGTAATGGTAAAATGGGTACTGAAAACAACAGGCGTACTGCTCCTCCTGTATGCAGCGGTTTGTGTCCTTGTGTATTTCATCCAGGAGCGCTTGCTTTTTTTCCCGGAGAGATTACCGCCTGCGTATGTTTTCCAGTTCCCTGAGCCCTTCGAAGAACGCACTATTACCACTGCTGATGGCACACAGTTAAACGGGCTGCTATTTAAATCCCGTGGCGACAAAGGCCTTATCTTTTATCTCCATGGTAACGCCGGCTCCCTTAGGTCGTGGGGAGAAGCCGCCAGGGTATATACACACCTCGGTTATGATGTATTTATGTTTGATTACCGCGGTTACGGGAAAAGTAGCGGTAAGATCCACAGTGAACAGCAGTTTTATGCTGATGCGCAAACTGCCTATGACAGCGTAAAAACAGTTTACCCGGAAAGTACGATTGTTATTCTCGGTTATTCCATGGGCACAGGTACCGCCGCACGCCTCGCAGCAGACAATCATCCCAGGCAACTCATCCTGCAGGCGCCCTACTTCAGCATGAAAGATATGGCCAGGTACTATTATCCCA
This sequence comes from Chitinophaga sp. ARDCPP14, assembly GCF_051362515.1. Classification (NCBI taxonomy): domain Bacteria; kingdom Pseudomonadati; phylum Bacteroidota; class Chitinophagia; order Chitinophagales; family Chitinophagaceae; genus Chitinophaga; species Chitinophaga sp. ARDCPP14. Next base: position 155,408 of record NZ_JBKIXB010000006.1, read on the forward strand.
TGTTGCCTTCATTTTTATTGAAGTATACATTTCCTACTTACAGGAATATACAACGTGTTACCGTTCCCGTTACCATCTTTCATGGTGATAACGACGAAGTGATTTACTACGGCTCTTCCGAAAAACTGAAAGCATATTTTAAACCGGGAGATACACTGATCACACTGAAAGGGCAGCGGCATAATGGTATGACGGATAACCCCGAATACCAGGAGCGGCTGAAGGGGATATTGGAATAACTCATGCGCTTATCACCTTTACTCCCTTCTTCTTACAATACTTCAATGCGGCCGGATCGCCATCCGTAATAATTGCATCTACCAACTCCAGTCCTGCAAAATTCAGGTAGGAGGTTTTCCCTATTTTTCCTGCATCGCATAACAGGTACGTATAGTCACTTTGTGTAGCCAGTGCAGTGGCAATGGCTGCTTCTTTTTCGCTGTGTGCAAACAATCCCTGTGCCGAGAGGCCATCTACACCAATAAATGCCTTGCCTGCTTTATACCGTTGAATATGCTCTGTGGCCATTGTACCATGTATAGCCTGCCGGGCCGCATCGTATTCACCGCCGATAATGTTGAGGGATACTGCGGAATGTTGCAACTCAAATATCACCGGGAGGGAGTTGGTGATTACTTTAATCTTTTTGTTTTTTATAAACTGGCATAAGCGGAAAACAGTGCTGCCGCAATCCATGAAAATAATATCGCCGTCGTTGATTTCCGCTGCTGCTTTTCTGCAGATCTTATCTTTTGCTGCTTGGTTGGCTGCTGCTTTGTTCACAAATTCAAAGGGGGAATCCTGCCCGGTCACCGGGATAGCGCCGCCGTGGGTACGGTACAGCAGCCCGTCGTCCGACAACTGATTGAGATCCCGCCGGATGGTGATTTCTGAAATACCCAATGTCTGCGCCAGTTCGCCGGTGGCTACTTCTCCTTTCGCATGCAGCAGCGCCAGTATTTTTTGTTTTCTTAGCTGGAAATTCATTTTAAATAATTAACTTGATCAAAAATAATCAAAAACGATCATAATCGATCATTTAATATGAAAACAATTAATATTCTGGAAACAGCCATCCTGTCGGACAACTGGTACACGCTCAAGAAAATCACCTATGAAATGACCGGCAGCGATGGGGCAGTAGTGAAGCAAGAACGGGAGGCGTATGATCGCGGCAACGGAGCTACTATATTGCTGTATAATAAGGAACATGGCACCGTAGTACTAACGCGGCAATTCCGCATGCCTACCTATATCAATGGCAATGAAACGGGGTTGCTGATAGAATGCTGTGCCGGTTTGCTGGATGAAGATAATGCGGAAGAATGCATCCGCCGGGAAACGATGGAGGAAACCGGTTACTAGGTAACCGCGGTGGAGAAGGTATTTGAAGCGTATATGTCGCCGGGCTCTGTTACCGAGATCCTGTATTTTTTTGTGGCCGCATACACGAAAGAGCTGAAAGTTCACGAAGGCGGAGGACTGGAAGCCGAACAGGAAAATATAGAAGTGCTGGAACTGCCATTTACGCAGGCAATGGACATGATCCGCACCGGGGAAATCAGGGATGGGAAAACAATCATGCTGCTGCAATATGCGGCGCTTCATCACCTGTGTGGCTAAACGAAAAAGCAATGCAGGTATCAGTTATCCGCCAATACCACTTTGTTTTCATCTTTCATCAGTAAGGCCTGGTTCTTTTTGCCCCATTGATCCATGGCCTTTATCAATGGTAAAGTGCTTAGTCCTACTTCTGTCAGGTAATATTCTACTTTCAACGGGATACCGGCATATACTTTCTTGTACAGTATGCCAAGATCTTCCAGCTCCTTCAGGTGCATGGTGATTACGCGCATACTGGCGCCATCTACTTCCATCTCGCGGTGAATTTCACTTGGCCGCCTGATATCATCATGAATACACTCAATGATCCAGGCTTTCCATTTACCGCCCAATACCTTCATGAAAATGCTGATGCCACAGTGCAGCTCCGGGATTTTTTTCTCGTACATGGTGATTCATTTGCAGGAAAGATAAACATTTTACACTATTTCATAAAAGCGCATCGTCGTAATGCAACAGGGGAGTATACCGAAAAATTTTTCCATGGGTGAAACTTTTTTCGGTTATTGTCCGTCACCGCCATAGTCAAGACATTTGAGGTCTAAAAAATGAGACGATGACAACAAATAAAAGTGTTGCTGTAATTGGATTAGGCCCTATGGGATTTGTATTGGCGCGCACCCTGCTGGATAATGGTTACCGCGTAACCGTATGGAACCGCAGCACAGAAAAAGCATCGCCGCTGGTAACGGATGGCGCTGTATTGGCAGCAGATCCTGCCGCAGCGGTATTGGCAAGCCCGGTGATCATTACCTGCCTCAATAATTACGAAACCACCCGCAGCATTCTTTCCACGCCGGAAGCAGCAGCGGCGCTGAATGGCCGTCTTCTGCTGGAACTCACTACCGGCACCCCGCAGGATGCAAGAACAGCAGCAACCTGGGCGCAGTCCCTTGGTGCGCACTACCTGGATGGCGCACTGCTGGCCACACCCCGGCAGATAGGAAAACCGGATACGCCTATTTTTTTATCCGGGCAACAGGCCGCTTTTGAAAAAGGAGAAGCCGTGTTAAAAGTACTGGGTGGCAACCTGATGTATATGGGAGCCGCCACCGGCGCCGCCGCTGCGTGGGATCTTGCCATTCTTTCCAGCCTGTTCGGTTTGATCACCGGCTTTCTGCAAGGCGCCAGGATTTTTGAATCAGAAAAGCTGGATGTAAACGCATTAGGCGATATGATCAATAACATAGCACCGGTACTCGGGGAAATGGTGCGGCACGAAGGCGCTGTGATCAGCACCAACAATTTTTCCCAACCGGAAAGCAGCCTCAAAACCTGCGCGGTATCTATGACTTTAATGATGAAACAGGCCGCTGAATCCGGCATTCCCGGCGATGTGCCCGCCTTCATCCTCAACCTTATGAATAAAGGCATCAAGGCCGGTTATGGAGAAGAGCAGGTGGGAGCATTGATAAAAGCCATGCGGTAAGGAGGAGGTTAGTGTTTAGTCCGCCGGACTAAACACTAATTATCCGTATCTTTATAAGCACTCAAATTGTTACCGCATGAACATGGAAAGTTATCTCCCCTCAGCTATTCTCTCTCCATATGTCAGCGCTTATCTGATCATCGAAAGCAAAGACGGCATGGAGAACCGCGTAATGCCGGATACTGCTGTGGTGATGTCTTTCCGGTTTGGTGGTAAAGTAATAACCGGGGAATCCGGTGAGGCAACCGACCTGCCGGCAACAGCGCTGGCAGGTTTGCGCAGAACTTCCCGGTTGTTACACTATGCGCCCGGCACCGGCAATGTGCTGGTGAAGTTTAGAGAAGGTGGCGCCGCGGCCTTTTTCAAAACACCCCTGCATGAATTGTTCGATACCCATGAATCGCTCGATCAACTGGTACAGCGCCATAAAATAAGGGAAGTGGAAGAACGGTTGTACGAGGCAAAAAACAACCTGCAGCGGATCGCGATTGTGGAGCAATTCCTGATGGCGGCACTCAGCAGCCGGCAACCGGATTTACTCATCCGCCATGCCGTACAACAAATTAAAACAGCCGCCGGCGATGTGAAGATCAAATCACTGGCAGCAGACCTGTACATCAGTCAGGATGCATTTGAAAAACGATTCAGGCGAAGCGTAGGAACTACGCCCAAGCAATTCTCCGCCATCGTAAGATTACGGCACCTGCTCGATCACTTTCCGGAAGCCGGCAGCCTCACAGAAGCAGCCTATGATGCCGGCTATTACGACCAGGCGCATTTTATAAAAGACTTCCGGGCTTTCACCGGTCAAACACCACAGGCATTTTTGCAGCAAACCTCCTGGTGGTAATCTTATACGGCCATTGGTTCTGTTTTCTTTTTCATTAATGCCTCAAATTCACCCTGGTAGTCTTCTCCCCATTTATCCATCGCATCCACCACCGGCAATAACGACTCGCCGAAATTGGTGAGATAGTACTCTACTTTCGGCGGCAGCTCATGATAAATAACCCTTTTGATGATGCCATGGAATTCCAGTTCCCGCAACTGCAGATCCAACACCCGCCGGCTGGCGGAAGGCATCGCTCTTTGCAGTTCACTGGGTCTTCTTACCCCTTTGTTGATCAGGTATACCATATAGGATTTCCATTTACCACCTATGATTTCCATGATGATCGCCATCCCGCACGCAAAACTTTTTGGAATCTTTTTTTCATACATAACCGGTCACTTTTCTGATACGGACAAATTTATCCCTAATAGCCGGACTCCAGGCATACGGATAAAATTTTCCGTATAGGAACATAATGTCCGTTATTGTTCTGTTCACCCGATCTGCGTCACTTTGCAGCATTGATCATCAAAATAAAAATAACATGACCAGCACAATGAATAATTACAATGGAAAGACAGCGGTAGTCACCGGCGGTACACATGGTATGGGATTGGCAGTGGTTAAAATGCTGATCGCAGGCGGTGCAGAAGTATTGCTCACCGGGAAAAATCCAAAGAACCTGGAAGCCGCCAAAGAAGAGTTGGGTAACAGCGTACACATCATAGCTTCCGATACATCATCCATGAGCGACATTGAAACCCTGCGCAACACCGTGGCTGCCACCCTGGGGCAAATCGATTTCCTGTTTATAAATGCCGGCTTCTCGTTGCTGGAACCCTTCGACAAAGTAAAGGAGGCCACTTACGATAAAACCTTTGCCATCAATACCAAAGGAGCCTATTTCACCGTACAGCAGCTATCGCCGTTAATAAAAGATTATGGCGCCATTGTATTCACTACGTCCATCGCCAACAACTCCGGCTATGCATGCATGAGCGTGTACGCCGGTGCAAAAGCGGCGCTGGCCTCCTTTGTAAAAGGTTTTGCGGCTGAACTGCTGCCCAGGAGCATCCGCGTAAATGCCGTGAGTCCGGGTTTTATTCATACACCCACAATGGGCGTGTCCGGCGCATCGAAGGAAGAATTGCTGGCCTTCGAAAAAATCGGGGAGGAGGTAACGCCGTTGAAACGCAATGGTAATACGGATGAAGTGGCGAAGGCCGTATTGTTCCTGGCCTTCGATGCTACATTTACTACTGGTGAGGAACTAACCGTGGATGGAGGTCTTTCTAAAAATCTCACCCCACCCGATCTTTCACACTAATTCAAAAGGGTTGACTATAAAATTTATAGTCAGCCTTTCTCAAAATCTCCTGTCTCAAAAAAATATTTTAAAATGAGCAATCGCTCACTTATCTTTGTGCGGCATGAGATACAGAGACGAAAATAAAATACAGGCCATCCGCGAGTCCGCTATTGAGATGGTGGTGAAAGATGGACTCGAGAATTTTGGCATCAACCGGCTGGCAAAAGCAGCGGGTGTATCTCCGGCAACTATTTATATTTATTATAAAGATAAAGAAGACCTGCTGACCAGTATCAGTACAGAAGAAGCACTGAAAATGACGCGGGCTACCCTGAAAGATTTTAACCCGGAAATGGGCTTTGAGGAAGGGCTGTGGATCCAATGGAAAAACAGGGCCGCTTTTTCACTGGATAACCACCAATCTGTCAATTTCTTTGAACAGCTGCGGAATTCTATGTATAAAGAAAAAATGCTGGAAACGATCTCACATGAATTCCATAGCGCAATGGGGAGCTATGTACATAATGCTGTAAAGCGTGGAGAGATCAAAGAAATGCCCCTCGAAGTATACTGGTCTGTTGCTTTTGCGCCCTTATACTCACTGATAAAATTCCATAACGAAGGACGAAGTCTCGATGGCCGCAAGTTTAAGTTTTCAGAGAAGATCATGAAAGAAACATTCGACTGTGTGATAAAAGGAATAATGAAATAGCCTTTTTTTTTATCAAATTAATAAATGAACGCTCGCTCACAAAAACAAATTAGTCATGCAACACGTTCTCATTTTCAAAACAAACATTGCCACTGTGCAAGCCCGCTCCAAAGTAGCGTCGTTACTGGATCAGCAGTCCTTTATTGAAAAATGGACAGTAGACATGGAAGACGTAGATTGCGTGCTGAGAGTAGTAACTGCCGAACCGGTGCCGGATCGCATTATTGCATTAATCAATGCCAGCGAGTACGAATGTGCAGAGCTGGAAGACTAACAAATACATAAGCTCAAAATCTCCCTGATGAAACAAGCATCCACCGCATTTTCGGGTCACCAGAAAATGATAGTAGCCCTGTTGGCACTCACACAATTCACGGTCATCCTCGATTTTATGGTTATGTCGCCACTCGGTGATATGCTTATGAAATCGATGAACATAAAGCCTAACCAGTTCGGACTCATCGTATCGGCCTATGCTTTCAGCGCCGGTATCTCCGGCCTGCTCACCGCCGGCTTTGCCGATCGCTTCGACCGTAAAAAACTGCTGATATTTTTTTATGCGGGCTTTATCCTCGGCACATTATGCTGCGGCCTGGCCAACACGTATTACACGATGGTGGCGGCCCGTATCGTAACCGGTTTATTTGGCGGCGTAATAGGGTCTATTTCCCTGGCAATCGTCACCGATCTTTTTGATATCTCACAACGCGGCCGCGTGATGGGGTTTGTGCAAATGGCATTTGGCGCCAGCCAGGTACTCGGTATCCCTATCGGGTTATACCTCGCCAACGCATGGGGATGGGAAGCGCCCTTTTTCCTCGTGGCCGGTGTAGCCGCTATCGTGATGCTGCTGATCATCTTTCAGCTGCAACCGGTCATTGCACACCTGGCCGTGCAACGCGATAAAAGCGCATTCACGCACCTGTGGCATACCGTGAGAAGCCGCGATTACCGCATCGGTTTTACCGCCACCGCACTCATGTCTGTAGGCGGATTTATGATGATGCCCTTCGGTAGTGCATTTGCCGTGAATAACCTGCACGTTACGCATGAACAGTTACCGTTGTTGTTCATGGTGACCGGTGTTGGTTCCCTGTTCATCATGCCGGTGCTGGGAAAGTTAAGTGATAAAAAAGACAGGTTTACGCTCTTTACCATTGCTTCCATTTATGCACTGGTGATCATCATTATTTATACGCACTTAACACCGCATCCGCTCTGGATCATCATGTGCCTGAACGTACTGATGATGGCAGGTATCATGGGCCGTATGATCCCATTCACCGCCTTAACTACCGGTATCCCCGACCTGTCGGACCGTGGAGCCTTTATGAGCGTAAACTCGTCCCTGCAACAAATTGCCGGCGGAATAGCGGCGGTCATTGCAGGTATGATCGTATCCCAGAAAGATAAATTCAGTCCGCTGGAACACTACGATACACTCGGATGGGTCATTGTAGGCTTAACGCTGCCCTGTATTTACCTGGTACACCGCGTAAGCGTAATTGTAAAAAGAAAACTGGCCAAAGGCGCGGTGGTGAATACCACCAGTGTAGCGGCGGAAGTGTAATATTTTTTTGGGGAGCCGGGCTAACCGGCTCCCCAAAAAAATATTTAGTAAGATAAGGTACGCGCACTGCCTGTTTGGGTTGATTCAGCGAAACTTTTATCTTAGATTTGAATTATGAAACAAATATCCATTCTCGTTCCCAAAGGCGCCGTTGCGCTCAGTAGTATTGAAGGTCCCTTTGTACTGTTTACCAAAGCCAACGACTTCCTCGAAAGCGTTGGAAAGGATCCGTTGTTTAACGTGCAGCTGGTGGGACTCTCCAAAGAAGCACACGAATACGACCGGTTTTTTAAAGTGACACCGGACGTAATGATCACAGAAAAACATAAAGCAGACCTGATCATTATTCCCGCAGTAAACGGGGAGCGTGAAGTGGTCATAGATCAGAATAAGGATTTCTATCCCTGGATTGTACAGCAGCATCAGCATGGATCAGAAGTGGCGAGCCTTTGTGTAGGCGCCTTTTTACTGGCATCCACAGGCTTGCTCAATGGAAAGCGTTGCTCCACGCACTGGCTGGCAGCCAATGAATTCAGGAACATGTTCCCCGATGTGGAACTGGTGTCTGAAAAGATCATTACAGATGAAAAGGGTATTTATTCCAGCGGTGGCGCCAACTCCTTCTGGAACCTGCTGATTTACCTGATAGAAAAGTATACAGACAGGGACATGGCCATTCTTGCGTCCAAGTATTTTGAAATTGAAATAGACCGCACCAACCAGGCGACCTTTACTATTTTTAAAGGTCAGCGTGAACACCAGGATGAATCAGTAAAACAGGCGCAGGAATTTATTGAGCAGAACTGGCAGGAAAAAATCACGGTAGAACAGTTGTCATCCATGTTTGCCGTAGGCCGCAGAAGCCTGGAAAGAAGATTTAAGAAAGCAACCAGCAACACCGTATCAGAATATATTCAACGGGTGAAGGTAGAAGTGGCCAAAAAAAGCTTTGAAAGCAGCCGTAAAAATATCAATGAAATTATGTGGGAAGTGGGTTATTCGGATACAAAGGCGTTTAGAACAATCTTTAAGAAAACAACCGGCTTATCGCCACTCGAGTATAGAAACAAATACAATAAAGGTGCAACTGCTAAGTAACCCTTTATTTTTCCGGGGAGAAGAACTTATGCCATCTGCCTTCCAATACCCGTTTCAGCATGGTGCATAATTCCTGGAAAGTATTGGGCTTGGTCAGGAATAATTTTGCACCCAGCCGCATGGCATCTTCCATATCTTCCTTCATATCAGAAGTACTCAGTATGATGATATTCGTTAACTGATGCTGAAGGATCTTTTTCAGTTCTACCAGGCATTCGCGCCCGTTCATCAGCGGCATGTTGAAATCAAGGAAAATGTAATCAGGAGCCGGAATTTTATTTTCCTGGAACATCGCTATTGCCTGTATTCCACTATCGCATACATGTGTTTCTATGACCGGAGAGATATTGTGAATGGCTTCCTGGAAAAAAATTCTATCATCGGCATCATCATCAATAATCATTATTTGTTGTGGTCTCGTCATGGCTAAAATTTTAAGCATTAAGGTCTTCACGTTCGTTTGGATCTTCGGCGGGAAATATGAAGATAAACAAAAATGCAAAAGCGTTCAAATTTAAGATTTTACCATACATACGGTCGCGCTCCTTTTGTGGCATCCGGTGGCGCAAATATTGTAAGAGAGATGGTATCACCCTAAAAGCACCTTCTCATGAAAAAATATTTGTTGTCACTTTTAATGTTGCCCGCAACTTATCAGCTGTGTGCACAAGACAGTGCCCGCCTGCCGCCACCCCATGCCACAAAATCATATATGAATTATAGCCAGGTAGTTGGCTGGGGTCCTGGTGAAACACCCGTTGCACCAGCGGGTTTTCATGTGTCTTTATATGCGGATGACCTGGTAAATCCACGCTGGATGTATGCGCTCCCAAACGGCGATGTGCTGGTGGCGGAATCAAACAGTAATTTCCCGCTGGTGATTAAAATAGGGGCGGTGTTTGTAGGCGCCCAGAAGTCAAAGAGTATGCGGCACAGTGCAGATCGCATTACCCTGCTGCGGGATGCTAACCACGACGGTATACCGGAGTTCCGCAGCACCTTTCTTTCCAATCTGAATCAGCCCTTTGGCATGCTGCTGATAGGCAACCATTTTTATGTGGCCAATACCAATGCGTTAGTCCGCTATCCTTACAAAACCGGCGATACGGTGATCACCGCGGCGCCGGAGAAAATAACAGACCTGCCTGTCGGCAAAAAAAATCAGCACTGGACGCGAAATATCATTGCTAATAAAGATCAATCCAAAATTTATATCGCTATTGGCTCAGCCACCGATCATGCGGAGAAAGGTATTGAAAATGAACAATCGAGGGCAGCCATCGTGGAAATCAATCCCGATGGTACCGGTCGCCGCATTTACGCCGCAGGTTTAAGAAACCCCGTTGGCATGGACTGGGCCCCCGGTACTTCTACCTTATGGGTGGCTGTTAATGAAAGGGATAAATTAGGCAACGACCTGGTACCCGATTACATGACAGGCGTAAAAGAAGGCGGCTTCTACGGATGGCCCTGGAAGTATTACGGTCAGCATACCGATACACGCGTGAAAGATCCCGCGCCACCGGAAGCAAACAATACCATTATCCCCGATGTACAATTAGGCCCTCATACCGCCTCCCTGGGTCTGGTATTTTACCGGGGAGATGAATTTCCGGAAAGATACCACCAGGGTGCATTCATCGCCCAGCATGGCTCCTGGAACCGCAAGCCTATTTCTGGTTACAAAGTATTGTTTATCCCTTTTGCTAATGGGAAACCCGCCGGTAAACCAACAGATTTTCTCACCGGATTTGTGAAAGATTCCACCACGGCAGATGTAAGAGGCCGGCCGGTAGGACTCCTTGTATTGAAAAACGGCGCAATGCTGGTAACAGACGATAAAACCAACCGCATCTGGAAGGTGGTATACGGACAATAATGAAATGTTTAACTTGCACGGCATGAAAATATTCCAACAGGCATTACAGCTACAGCAAAGAAGAAGGGGATTTCACATTATCACCACGGAAATCGTACAGGCATTTCCGCAACTCTCCGAAATAAAAACGGGAATGCTGCAGGTATTCATCCAGCATACCTCGGCGTCGCTTACGCTGAATGAAAATGCAGATCCCACCGTGCGGAAAGATTTCGAAATGTATTTCAATAAAACCGTCCCTGAAAACGATCCGGAATACCTGCACGATGATGAAGGATCCGACGATATGCCGGCGCACCTGAAAGCCGCGTTGTTAGGCAGTTCTGTTATGATCCCCATCCGCAACGGCCGGCTTGCAGTAGGTACCTGGCAGGGCATATACCTGTGTGAACACCGCAATCACGGTGGTCCGCGGAACCTGCTGCTTACCGCATGGGGAGAATAACAATCAGCTCAACGCATCGTGAAAAATAATACCCAGCGTGTGCCGGTTCCCGTTATGCACCGGGCTTACGCCATGTTTCATGTTCACACGGTAATATCCCTTGCTGCCTTTTACAGGCCGGAAATTAGTGGTAAAAATCAGCATATCCCCCCGCTGCGGCCGCAGCACATTGGCTTTGGATTGCGCCCTGGGGATCTGTTCCGTTAATACAAACTCGCCCCCGGTATAATCCTCTTCCGGCTCATTCAGGAATACTACCAGCTGCATTGGAAAATAAATATCGCCGTACAGGTCCTGGTGCAGGGTGTTAAATCCATCCTGCCCATATTTAAGGATCAGGATGGTGGGTTTCGTTTGTCCGTTAACGTGACAATGCGCTTTTAATGCAGCATGTGTATCGGGATACCGCTGCGCAATGTGCAATACTTCCATCCATTTGTTGGCTACCGGCGCAATAAACGGGTACACTGTTTCCCGGATAGTGGTGACCAGCTCCGGCAGGGGATACTGAAAATATTTATATTCCCCTTTCCCAAAACGGTAACGCTCCATCACAATTGTTTTCCGGTAGGTGTCGTCGGCCTGGTAATCATTGATCAGCGCATCACATTCCGCTTTGCCCAGTACACCTTTCAGTAACGTATAGCCGCGGTCGTTCAATTGGGTGGCTGCCTGTTGCCAGTCGTGCGCCAGCAGCCGCTGTTTAATATCTTTCATCTGGTATTTTTTTTATGGAGATACAAAAATAACTGCCCGGGCCACCACGGAAAACCCGGTTCTTGCGGTGTTGGGGTAATGGTATTATTCAACGGAATAATAGTATTTTCATAGTTTATTATTGCCTGAAATATGCAGTGCATGAATTAAATAGTAACGTTGCAAATATCAAAATGAACAAATGAAATGTTGAAGCTGGCCATCATCAGCGATATTCACGCAAACCTGCCTGCGTTGATATCCGTATTGGAAGACATAGAACAGTTTGGTGCCCACCAGGTATACTGCCTGGGTGATCTCACGGATGCGGCGCCGTGGCACAATGAAGTAATAGACCTGATCCGGCAAAAGAACATCCCGGTAATTATGGGCAATCATGATGAACGCATCGCCTTTGACCACCCTGTATACCCGCTTAGTAAACACACGCCGGAAGAGCAAACAGCCAGGCTACAGGCCATCGACTATACAAAAGATACCATTAGGCCGCAACACGCAGCCTTCCTCGCAGAACTGCCACCCCATATACAGATGGATGTTGCCGGCGTAAAAGTATTACTGGTACATGGCAGCACCCGGAGCAACGATGAGTACCTCTACCAGGATCATGATGAAAATGACCTGTTGGGAATGATGGAAGAATATCATGCAGATATAATGGTGACCGGGCATACGCATCTCTCTTATATACGCCCGCTGAAAGCGGCGGGAAAAATGGTGATCAACACCGGATCAGTAGGCAGGTCGAAAGAAAAAGACCGCCTGGCGGCCTATCTGCAACTAACGGTTACCGGCAGTAAAATTACACCGGCCATCCGGAAGATACCTTACCCGGTGGAAGAAACCATAGCCGGCATCCGGAACAGTCCCATTCCCGATTTTTACGCACATTTTTTAGCAGGTAACGATAACGCTTAGTGCGTATCTTTATCCGTAAATTAACGGGTATGGAAACTGCTCACCGGGATTACAGCACCATCAGTCCTACTGCCAAATCATTGTTGCTGCTGAAAGGCGTTACCGCTATTCCTTACGCAAAGGAAGCTGCACAACTCATGCTGGCGCCGCTGCCCTATCAAATGAATACGGATAGTAAGGATCTTTCATTCTGGCTAAGAGTGGTGCATTTCGAAGACCGTTACTGGAGTATCAATCAATTACTGGATGAATTGCCGGTGAAAAATGTCCTTGAATTATCTTCCGGGTTTTCTTTCCGTGGACTGGAAACTGTGAAACAACCGGGGTATCACTATATTGATACGGACCTGCCGGAAGTAATAGCACTAAAGAAGAAATTTGTTGCGGCGTTGGAGAAACAACCACCGGCCGGTGTGCTGGAAGTATTACCGTTAAACGCATTGGATGAAGCGCAGTTTATGGAAACAGTGAACCGTTTCCCGGAGGGTCCGCTGGTAATAGTGAACGAAGGATTGCTGATGTACCTTGATGATACTGAAAAGGAAAAACTATGTAATATTATCCGCCGCGTGTTGCAACAACGTGGAGGATACTGGATCACCGCAGATATTTATGTGAAGCGGGATGCCGCCACCAACGAAATAAAACGGGATGAACAGTGGAAAGCATTTTATGCCCAGCATCAGATTCATGAAAAAATGTTCGACAGCTTTGAAGCCGCTGAAATATTTTTCCGGAAGATGGGATTCGAAATAGAGAAGGTGGCTGCCCGTGATCATGCGCGCCTTACCGGGCTGCCACACGTGATGGAAAACGCTACAGAAGAGCAGCTGCATAAAATGAGGGCGGCGGGAAGGATCAGGGCTACCTGGCGACTGAAACCGGTGGAGTAGCATCTGCCATTACTACCAGGTCTTTCAATATCGTATACAGTTGTTCAATATTTACCGGTTTACTCAAGAATCCATCTGCGCCGGAAGCAATTATTTCTTCCTTTACTTCACTGTAGGCATTGCCGGATACCAGTATGAAAGGGATCTGCCGCAACTGGCGGTCGGCCCTGAACTGCGACAACATTTCCACACCGCTGATATGCGGCATGATCATGTCCATTAGTATAGCATCCGGTTGATGCAGCCGGGCTTTGGCAAGGCCCTGCGGACCGGAGTCGGCCACTATTACTTCTATGCCCATGCGTTTGAGCGCCAGTGAAAATGCGAGGTGGTTCAGGTGGTCATCGTCTACCACCAACACTTTTAAGCCTTTTAAAATAGAATAGTCCATCATTTGATGGATAGCAGCAGGTGGAGTGGTAATTTCCACCGGCATGCGCAGGGTGAAAATGCTGCCCCCGCCATCAGGATTATCTGTTACCGTAAGATCACCTCCCATCATGCGGGCCATATGCCGGGCAATGGGTAGTCCCAGCCCGCTGGATTCTGTATGCTGCCCTGGTTCAGTCACATACGGATCAAAAATGTGCTCCTTCCGGTCGGCGCTAATGCCCACCCCCTGATCAGTTACGGAAACTACCAGCTGGTTGTTTTTCATGCCGGCCCTTACTGTAATGATTGACCGGAAAGTAGTGAACTTGATAGCGTTGCTGAGAAGGTTTACAATAATGGTGCGAAGCTTCGACTTATCTGCCAGGATATACTCCGGCAGGTTGTCGTTCAGTGAAATATTGATATGCACGGATCTTCTTTTGGCCAGGTATTCATACGTATCACATAAGTGCTGCACCCAGTCGCTGAAGTGAAACGGTGATTTGCTGATCTCATCTTTTCCTTCCTCAATTTTCGACCATCCCAGTGCATTGCTCATTACCAGCTGCATATCCTGGCAGGCAAAATGTACGGCTTCCAGGTGGGCAATGCCTACCTGTACCGTCCTTTTCCCCTGGTCGGCCGTTTCAATATAATTTTGCAGGATGCTGTTTACCACATTCAATGGCGACCGGATTTCGTGGGTGGTTTCACGCACGTAGATGCGCATGGCCTGATTGGCTTTGTCCAGCTGGTTTACCAACGATTTCAGCTGTTTATTCTGGAACCTGCTTTCCTTGGCAAAATAATACAGGGCGGTGCCGTTCAGAAAAGTAGCAGAAATGATCACCAGCCAGTGTAAGTATAATTCGGTGTCCTTATTAAGCGGAAGCGAAGCAATCACGGGGTACCTGAAATTAAGCAGTACCAGTATCATTACCACTGCACTGGCAACAAGAGCTATTATCTGGGACCAGGGCTTTTCGAATACCAGGAATACACAAAAAGCAAGGAAGGGGGCAAACAGGTAAATCTGGGAAGCAGGTCCCAGCAACACGCCAAAAAACCAGATGGAAACACTGTGTAACAAGAACATCAACTGTTTCCCGTAAACCGGTTTGCTGTAACGGGTAATCAGCAGCGTGGAAAGAAAAAGGGCGCTTTCCAGCAGGGCAGGGTAAAAAATAATGCCGTAGCCCGTCATATAATATAACAGGCATCCAAGCGTAAATGCCAGCAGGCTGGCGCTTACCGCCAGGGAATTGACAATCTTTATAATCCGTTCCTTTGCTTCATTTTCCTCCGCATTGCGGCCATTTATCCTGGTCAGGGTAAGGTTGTTTTTCATAAAATCCAGGTTTTCATGTTAAGGGGTTGCAGGTCTTTCTTTTCCCAATGCATTCAAGGTAGAAGAATGCAGATTATCAAGTGTAAATTCTTTGTTAACAACATATATTTTTTGGTAGCGGTTTAAAGTTACCGTGTGAAGATTTGAACAATTAACGCACATTTTTTTGTCAGTTATAAACACTACTTTCATATTGAAATTATCATGTACATGAGTATACGTTTGTTTTACCTGGTCATCTGGCTGTTTATCATACCGGTGGCGGGCAAAGGCGCTATCATCATTGAAGGGCAGCTGTCCGGAAATCCGCACAGCCTCATTACCCTGTATGGCTATGCCGATTATATCAGTAAGGCGCCCGTGGAAATACTGAAGGTACATACAAATGGTGCCGGAAATTTCCGGGTAACCGTATCGGATTCCTGCGGACCATTGGTAAAACTGCTCGTGGAAAACAGGTCACTGTCCTTTTTCACGCTGCCGGGCGGCGCCTATATTATTCAGGATACGATGGGCCAACTCACCGTAACCGATGCTGCCGGCACTCCCGTGAACCAACTCCTGCATAGCATGGAACAAGAGCTCCTGAAAAACTGGTATCCCTTATTTGTAGATACCACCGGCCGTTTCCGGCTAACCCTACCGGCAGATACTGTTTTTCAACGCTTCCACGAAATAGTATCAAAATATACGAACGATACCACATCAACAGCTTACCCGCTGCTGCGCTATGATGCGGCGATCTATTACCTGGCATTTGTGCAACAGCTGCGGGATACCACAGGCTTGATGGATCATTTTGAGAATGATTATTTCAATAACGCGCCCATTCAGGAAAAAAATCCCTTTTATACGAAGCTGTTGGAAGATGATTTGTTTGTAAGAATGATGTTTTTTGCCCAACAACGATATAAAGGAAGTGCAGGTAACCTCATCGACAAGGTAACCCACGAAGCCGCTTATTTTAAATCGCCACAGCTGCAGCAACTGGCGCTGGCAGCAGGGTGTAACCAGGCCTACCGGGTCAATCGTGAGCCGGGGCAGAAAGATGAACTGTCCCGCCGCATCCGCGCCACCATCCTGGATAGCCTTACCCATCCAGGGATCAGGACGATGATTGCCCACGTCATTACAGAAAATACCCGCGCCCGCGTCGGGAATAAATTTCCGCTGCTGACACTGAAAAATGGAAAAAATGAAACCGTAAATTTTGCAGATATAAAATCTGATCTTATCCTGGTCGACTTCTGGGCCACCTGGTGCTGGGGCTGCGTGGAAGGAATGAAAAACTTTCCCTCCTGGATCAGTCAGTGCAACGGCCAGCTAACCATCGTTTCCATTTCCGTTGACGATAACCTCCAGCAAATGAAAGCATTCCTGGATAAACGCGAAAAGCTCCCCGGCGTATTATCGCTGTACAACGGCCGTACCGGTGGCTATCTTGATAAATTGCAGATCAGCGGCTACCCCACCTATATTCTTCTTAATAAAAACCGCGAAATAATTGCCATGCCAGGCTACACCTCTGCGGTGGCTGAGCAGCTAAAAAGCATCATGAAATAAAAATCAAAAAAAATCGAATCAAAAAAATCAGCATCATCAGTGTAATCCTGAGAAAGACAACCTCCCCCGCAATCCGGAAAAATAAATCTCCCGAAAAATTCCCGATATCGAAAATCCTTTGAAAGATATACACCTACTTTTACAGCAGATTTAAATACCTATAAGTACGCTGTATGCTGAATACCTGGATACCATGCTGCAGGATTCGCTACGGAATAACCTTGCCTTATGTCGTTTCAATAAAGCTGTTTAAAATGTGATGGCGGAAGAATTACGGCACCAAAGCAGCATATTGATATCACTTTTATGCAGAAAAATATGAATGCAAATTCAAAGAAAACGGCCGGGAAAAAAGCAAAGTCCCGGTCGCTGTTCTATCGCATCTCCGCCTGGCTGCATCTGTGGCTGGGCATTGCTTCGGGTATCGTGGTAGTCATCGTGTGCGTAACCGGATGCATCTACGTGTTCAACGAGGAAATCACCGGCTGGATGGAACCGGAAGCAAATGTTCCGGTACAATCGCAGCCACTCATCGCTCCTTCAAAGATCCTGGAAGTAGCCGCGAAAGAATATCCCGGCAAAACTGTAGGCTACGTGCTGTATAAAGAAGGCAAAGCCGTAGAAGCCAATATCGGCGCAAGGAGAGGCGGTTCCACCCTGAAGCTGAACCCCTATACCGGCGCGGTAATCAATAAAGTAAACCGTAAAGAAGGGGAACTGAACTTTTTCAGATGGGTACTCAACGGACACCGTTTCCTCTGGCTGCCGGTTAAGATCGGCCGCCCTATCGTCAACTACAGCACTTTGATCTGCGTAATCACCCTGATCAGCGGCCTGGTGTTATGGTGGCCGAAAAGATGGAATAAAAGTACCCGTAACCAGAGCTTTAAAATAAAATGGGGCGCCAGCTTCAAACGCATCAACTACGACCTGCACAATGTACTGGGCTTTTACGCACTGCTGGTACTTTTTGCTATATGCGTTACCGGTATGGTATACGGACTGGAATGGTGGAGCAAAGGCCTCTACTGGGCTACCTCCGGTGGAAAAACATTGCCGGAATTCCGGGAACTGAAATCAGATTCCCTGCAGGCGGGCAAAAAACAGGATATTAACCTCGGCCAGAAAATGGATATTGCCTGGAAAACAGCGATAGGCAAACACCCGGAGGCATCCGGTTTT
The DNA here is from genome assembly GCF_051362515.1 of Chitinophaga sp. ARDCPP14. NCBI lineage: Bacteria > Pseudomonadati > Bacteroidota > Chitinophagia > Chitinophagales > Chitinophagaceae > Chitinophaga > Chitinophaga sp. ARDCPP14. Next base: position 173,298 of record NZ_JBKIXB010000006.1, read on the forward strand.
TACATGGCCTTCCCGGATACTTCCAAAGCCACCGCGTCTATTACCGTTATTGTATATCCTGAAAAAGGACAGTATTATAATAACCAGCGCTACGTATTTGATCAGCATACACTGGAACCGCTTACCGGGAATAAATTATATGAGCAATCCTTTGCAGAAGCCGAATTTGGCGCTAAACTCAGGCGCATGAACTACGATATCCACGTAGGCAGCATCCTGGGGTTACCGGGCAAGTTCATGGCATTCTTCGCCAGCCTGATCGGCGCTACACTACCTATCACGGGGTTTATTATCTGGTGGGGTAAAGGCCGGAAAAAGAAAACGCCGGCGCCGGTGAAAAGAAAGGCGCAAACAGCAGCAGTATAAAATAACTATTTCCCAATTACATAGATTCAGAGAAGAAAGGGCGTCATTCAGTTGATGTCCTTTTTTTATCGGGTGTACATACACCGGCTTTCTTTTAAATGTACAGAATTAAAGGAATAATGTACAAGTGAATAAAGAGATTATCGGTATAAATTTGCGCTTATAAAACAACGGACCATGAAAGCAATTGTTTTAAATAGTGCAGGAAGCGTAGATAACTTAGTACTCACAGACTTGCCGGTGCCGGTACCGGGAGAGGCCGAAGTACTGGTAAAAGTAAAGGCCATCAGCATTAACCCGGTGGATGTTAAAACCCGTGCCGGCAAAGGCAGGTACAACCTCCTGAAAGAGGAAAACCCGCTGATCCTTGGCTGGGATATTTCCGGCGTGGTAGTCGCTTCCAACTCACCGTTGTTCAAAGAAAACGATGAAGTATTCGGAATGGTCAACTTCCCTGGTCACGGCCGCGCATACGCGGAGTATGTAGCCGCGCCGGCCGCGCACCTGGCGTTGAAGCCGGCAAATATCTCTCACGATGAAGCGGCTGCAGCCACCCTGGCGGCGCTCACCGCCTGGCAGGCGCTGATAGATCATGCCAGCATAAGGCCCGGGCATAAAGTGCTGATCCATGCAGCGGCAGGCGGCGTAGGTCACTATGCAGTGCAGCTGGCCAAACATCTCGGCGCGTATGTCATCGGTACTTCTTCGGCCGCTAACAGGGAGGTGATCCTCGGATTGGGAGCGGATGAGCATATCGATTATCACACCCAGCCCTTAATAGATCATGTATCAGATGTCGATTTCGTTCTTGACACCATCGGCGGCGATACCATTGATCAGTCGCTCGAAGTAATGAAGCGCGGCGCTACTATTATCAGCATTCCTTCCGGTTTCCGGGAAGCGGTAACCGCCAAGGCGGAAGCAAAAGGCCTCACCGGCTTCTTCATCCTGGTGGCTTCCAACGGGGCAGAAATGGCTAGTATCGCTGCTTTGATGGAACAGGGCCTGCTCAGGTCCATCGTCTCCAAAACTTTCTCTTTGGAGGAAATGAAGCAGGCGCATCTCCAGATAGAAACCGGCAGAACAGTAGGTAAAATTATCGTACGGGTTTAACCGTTAGTAACGATTCCATAATAACAGCAGCGCAGTTTAAACAGGCGGTAGCCCGGCCGCCGGCGCTGCTGATTTTTTTTAGAGAGATGTAAAGAAATATTTCTATCTTGTTACCCATAATCAAGCACAAATGCACCGTATTTATTCAAGCACACCTCCGCCAGCTGTTGTTGTTTTGTCCGCAAAATAACCAGCACTACTACGGCTTCTAGCTATTCCTGTTACAGGAATCAGTTTGTCATTTATTTGCACTAAGTCTGTTTATTGACCTGGTTATTTTCGTGTACCCATATTCTCCCTTTTTTATTACACAACCGAAAATAATGACCAGGTATATATTAATGGTTTTTGCCGGCGCATGCAGCTTCGGCATCCTTTCTACTTTTGTAAAATTAGCCTACCGCGAAGGCTATACAGCCGCGGAAATATCCGTTACACAGGCCTGCACAGGCATGATCGTTTTGTGGATCCTGTATCTCCTTACCCGGCGGCAACGCCACCGGGTAAAGCCCGGCGATTGGGCCTGGCTGCTGTTGACAGGCGGCGGTATTGGCCTTACCAGTTTCGTATATTATGTGTCGGTAGCCTATATACCGGCATCGGTAGCTATCGTAATCCTGATGCAATTTACCTGGATAGGTTTGCTGATGGAAGCATTGCTGTTTAAAAAGATACCTTCCTTATTACAGCTCATCACCACCATACTGATCCTGGTGGGCACCTGGCTGGGCAGTGGGTTGGCCGGTGGCAGCCTTTCCGGCTTGTCTGTAAAAGGACTGTTGTATGCCGGCGCATCTGCTTTTTTATACGCCGTGTATATCATTGCCAACAGCCGCGTAGGCAAATCGCTGGATACCGGTAAGAAAAGTGCGGTCATCATTACTGGCTCCACGCTATGTATTTTCCTGGTAAACGCACCGCAACTGTTGGCCAGTACCCACTTCGATACGGGTCTGCTGAAATGGGCGCTGTTCCTGTCGCTTTTTGGAACCATTATTCCGCCGTTGCTGTTTGCCAAAGGAATCCCCAAGGTAGGGGCAGGGATCAGCGCGGTGATCATGACCGCCGAGTTGCCGGTGGCCATTGTGTGCTCGCATTTCATCCTGCTGGAACCTGTGAACGGCCTTCAATGGGCAGGAGTTGCGCTCATGTTGTTATCAATGCTGCTGCTGAATGCGCGTTATTTCCGCAAATAGAAGAGGAGACCGGGCATCTTGCCCGGTTCTTTTTTTACTGGTAGAAGATCGCTGAAAGCACTATTACCAGGCCATAGTCTTTAAACTCCCCGCGCATTACCTGCAACGATTTTCCCATGTGCTTTTCCACTGCCTTAACAGAGATGCCCAAACGCAGCGCGATTTCTTTATTGGACAAATGATCCCGGCGGCTCAGCAGGAATATTTCCCGGCTGCGCTCCGTTAATTTATCCAGCGCCAGCGCAAACCGCTGTTCCAGTAATTTCAGATCGTACGTATTATCTGTTTCGGCGGTAGTAGTTACGGGAAGTTGTTGGTGGTGCTGCTCATGCAGCAGCGAATTCCGCAGTTCATTCAGGATCCTGTTGCGCAGTGCGCCATGCAGGTATGCTTTGGCGTTTTTAATGCCGGTAAGGGTAGCGCGTTTTTTATACAGGGAGATAAAAATTTCCTGGATCATATCTTCCAGCAGATGAGGCGCCGGGAATTTCTTGTATGCATGTTGATACAGTTCTGCTGCATGGCGCTGGTATAAGACTTCAAAAGCCTTATTATCATTGTTCGCCAGTAGTGCCAGTAAAGCTTCATCCTGTAATGCAATATATTCCGTCATGCTTACCACTTAAGCCGGATCACATGATTGCCGGCTGCCCTTAAAAAGCATAAGATATAAAAAAAAGGATGCACCACATAAAACGCCCCGAAAAAATAAATTTCTACCAGGGGGTAGGGTAGCCTTTCACTGCTGTGTCTATACTGCAGACAACCAAAATAATGAGTGATCAACAACTGATAGGATTACTGGAAAAATACCTGCAGGGCAGGGGTACTGAAGAGGAACGGAATGCCCTGGAAGCCTGGTATGAAACATACCAGTCCGCAAAAGCGCCTGGCAGCGATCCGCAGCCCGATCTGCTGCAGATGTACCACGACATTACCGGCAGGCTGAAACAGGAAGGGGAATGGGTGGAGCCGCCACGCGCAAAAATCCACCCGCTCAAACAACGGGGATGGCGCATCGCCGCAGCCATACTGTTCCTGGTGGCCGGCGCCGGCATCTGGACGCTGCTTCCCCGCGCTAACAGGCAGCTGTCGGCAGATACAAAAGACGGCATCCGCAAAAAAATACAACTGGAAGATGGCACGCAGGTATGGCTCAATGTAAGCAGTCACCTTACCTATCCGGCCAACATCGGCAACAGCAGCAGGGAAGTATACCTGAAAGGAGAGGCCTTTTTTGAAGTAAAGCCAAAGGAAACACACCCCTTCACCATTCATACGTCGGGCGTGGACGTGCAGGTACTGGGCACCCGCTTTAACGTAAAAGCCTACCAAACCGATGAAAGCATGGAAACCACGCTGGTAGACGGCCGCGTGGCAGTAAGCCTTAGCGGGCATCCGGATAAAAAGCTGGTACTGGCGCCCGGTGAAAAACTCACCATCAGGAAGAAGGATAAAACGACGCCGGTAACAAATGGCCGTATCCTCGACTGGGACAGCGTACTGGCCATTGTAGAAACAATAACGCCAAATGTGACCAGCAAAAAGGTAAGCGAACTGGTATGGATGGACGACCGCCTGGAATTCAAAGACAAATCCTTCCCGGAACTGGCCATCTTAATGAGCCGCTGGTACAACCGTAAAATTATCTTAACAGATACCTTCCCGGCAGACTACCGCTTCAAAGGCACGTTCAAGAAAGAATCCGTTACAGAAGCGCTCAAAGCATTACAGGTCACTGCCGATTTTAATTTCACTATAAAGGGAGATACCATCTTTATACATCATTAATCAACCAGATCATAAAACAAACAGTAACACGATGAAAAAAATATTCCCGGTTCCCACCGAACCTGTATAACCACTCCTTCCGCCCATAAAAAAAGGGAAGTGCGGCAACACTTCCCCTAAAGCCAAACATGGTACGAAACAACGTAATCCGTGCGGGATGCCCGTTGTTTCTAATGTCTAACGTTCAATTTCAAATGTATGAAAAAAAAGCTGTGTTCAAAAACAGCCCTTTCCAACTATTCAGTGAGAAAAATATTCTTGTGTATGAAGCTTTGTCTCATCCTTATTACTGCTTCAATTTTACAGGTGCGCGCCGAAGTGTATTCGCAAAGCAAATTCACGCTCAACAGCCGGCAAATTGCCCTGCATAAGCTGCTGGAGTGGGTGGAAACGAAAAGTGACTACCGGTTTCTGTACAACTACAAAACTTTTCCGAAAGATGAAAAGGTAGATGTCAACTTCAAAGAAGCCACCCTGCCGGAGATCCTGGATAAAGTGCTGGCGAAAAATTTACGGTATAAAATGCTGGAAGGCGGACTGGTAGCCATCTCGGAAAGTACGGCCGATATCACGGTAACCGGTAAGGTAACGGCTGAAAATGGCCCCGAGCTGCCCGGCGTAAGCATCCAGCTGAAAGGGACCAGTCGTGGTACCACCACCGATGTTGACGGCAACTTTAAAATAACCGTCCCGGAAAACGGCGTCCTCATCATCTCCTACCTGGGATTTGAAACAAGGGAAATCGCCGTGAAAGGCAACGCGCAGCTGGCCGTCATAACACTGAAATCTTCCGATGCAGGTTTGAATGAAGTAGTGGTACTGGGATACGGACAAAAACAAACACGGCAAAGCATCACCGGCGCTGTGTCCAGCATACAAACAAAAGAACTGAAACAAAGCCCGGTAGCCAACCTCTCGAACGCACTGGCCGGAAGATTACCCGGCCTCATCACGGCGCAGCACTCCGGCCGCCCCGGCAGCGACGACTCACAGCTGTTTATCCGCGGTATCAGCACCACCGGCGCCACCAACCCGCTCGTGGTAATAGATGGCCTGCCCCGCGGAGATGCCAATATCGGTCAGCTGGACCCCAACGAAATAGAATCCGTTTCTATCCTGAAAGACGCTTCCTCTACTGCATTATACGGTATACAGGGCGCCAACGGTATCGTGCTGGTGACCACCAAACGCGGTAAAGACGGCCCGCCCAACATCCAGGTGAACATGCAGTATGCCTTGCAGCAGCCTACCAATTTTCCCCGCTTCCTCGATTCTTACCAATCCGGCCTGCTGGAAAATGAAGCCGCCAAAAATGATGGCATGCCGGCGGTATTCACCGACCAGGAACTGGAATATTATAAAACAGGACTGAAACCTTATGACTATCCAAATACCGACTGGTACAAGGAAATCATCCGGGACTATTCCCCGCAGAAAACAGTGAACATCAATATCGGCGGCGGTTCCAAATTCGTTAAATATTTTGTATCGGGTTCTTACCTGCGCCAGGAGCCGGTATACAACCACGCCAATGAAAATATCTACGGCATCAAATACAAATACGACCGCTTTAATTTCCGCTCCAACGTGGATATCACCCTCGATAAAAATACCGACCTGCAGGTAGACCTGGCCTCCCGCCTGGAAAACCGTACCAGTCCTTCTGCGGACCGTGGCAACAATGAATTTTTCTGGGTACTGCTGTCGCAGATGACCAATCGCCTTACACCCGTGTTTAACCCCGATGGCTCTATCGCCTCCGGCACCATGCGGGAAGATTTTTACAACCTGTATGGCGTGCTTACCCGTAACGGTTATATCGATGCCTATTGGCATAGTACCAACGGCAGCGTGGCACTCACCCGCAAGCTGGACTTTATCACACCCGGACTGAAAGTAAAAGGACTCTTTACTTTCGAGAACTATGGCGATATCAACTTTGCACTGGACCAGGACTTTGATTCTTATCGTTACAAATCAGTGCCCGGTGCAGAAGGTACGTATACCCAGCACCGTAAGGCCACCAGTTTACAACGCTCCGGTTATTCCAGCGGCGAAAGATATTACTACTATGATCTGAAAGTGATGTACGACCGCGATTTTGGTAAACACTCCCTCGGAGGCTTACTCCTGTTCAACCGCAATTACCGCTCCCAGTCGGGTAACCTCCCACGGGTATACGAAGGCTTTGTAGGCAGGATTGCTTACAACTACGCCACCCGCTACTACCTTGAATTCAATGCCGGTTACAATGGCTCCGAGAACTTTCCTCCCGGTAAACGGTACGGATTTTTCCCGGCGCTTTCTGCCGCCTGGGTGCTGAGTAATGAACAGTTCATGAGTGGCCAGTCGCTGTTCAGCTACCTGAAAATGCGTTTCTCACACGGTTACGTGGGTAACGACCAGGTAGGCGGCGACCGCTGGTTATATGTATCTGATTACGCCCGCGGCGATGGCTTTACTTTTGGCAGCGTGGGCACCGGCGCCGGCGGCTATTATGAAAACAGGGTGGGCAACACCGCCATTACCTGGGAGAAAGCAGCGAAAACAAACCTCGGTATTGAAACAGGATTTCTGAAAGATAAAGTGAAGTTTTCGGTAGATATTTTTAATGAACTGCGTAAAGATATCCTTACCTACGCCGGCACCATCCCTGCTTATCTCGGTATCACCGCATCACTGAACCGTAATATGGGCCGTATCCGCAATAAAGGTGTGGAAGCAGAACTGAATGTAAATTCCAACATCGGCGCAGTAGGCGTCTTTTCAAAATTGAATTACCAGTATGTAAAAAATAAAATACTGGAGATGGACGAACCCAAACTGGCATATCCTTACCAGAGCGCAGTAGGCCATCCTATCGGGTACGATCTCGGCTATGTGGCCGAAGGACTGTTCCGCAACCAGGATGAAATCAATAAAAGCCCGCAGCAAACTTTTTCACCACTCATCCCCGGCGACATCAAATACACCGACATCAATAAAGATGGCGTGATCAATGAAGCCGACAGGATCATGCTGCCCATGATGAATGTACCCACCAGTTATTTCGGGGCCACCTTCGGCATCGACTATAAAGGCCTGGATGTAAGTGTGCTGTTCCAGGGCGCAGGCGGCGGACGCCAGATCTACTCTTCGCAGCTCACCGGCAACTTCCGCGAAAGCTACCGGCCCATGCACCTGAACAGGTGGACGCCGGAAAACGCCGACAAAGCCACCTATCCTGTTTTACACTTATCGGAAAGTAATATGGCCAATAACTCGGTCAGTTCTACTTACTGGATCAGGAACACCGACTATGTTAAATTAAAGAATGCTGAGATAGGGTACCGGCTGCCGGCGCACCTCCTGAAAAAGGTGAAAATTAAAAGCGCACGCATCTATGTGAATGGTATGAACCTCATCAGCTGGGATAATGTGAAAGAACTGGGGATAGATCCGGAATCCAATACCGGCGGCCGCTGGGGCTGGCAGCCTTATCCGATTATGCGCGTGTATAATGCCGGTATCACCATCAATCTTTAATCACCTGTGATAAATTAAAATCATGAATACGTTCTTCGTTAAAACAGGGATAGCAGCAGTACTGATCATGTGTGTTACTGCCTGCGGTAAGAATTACCTGGACAGGAAGCCCAGTGATCTGATCACTGAAAAAGAAGTGTTTTCAAATATTGAAAACGCCGAAAAGTTTGTGAATACTATCTACCAAAGCTTACCCAATATTTTTAAGCCCGGGTCGGCATGGCCGCTCAGCAGTGCCACCGACGAAACCAACCAGGCCAGCGATAATTCCGCTTCTTATCCCGATGCCGGCAATTTCAACACCGGCTCCATGAGCCCTGCCAACTTCCCGATGCAGAGCTCCTGGGCCGACTATTATGGCAAGATCCGTTCGTGTAATAAGTTCCTTGCGCAGTACGACCTCGTGCCCCAGGATCCTAACTATCCGCAACGGCGCAGCCGCCTTAAAGGAGAAGTGCTCACCCTGCGCGCCTTCTACTATTTTGAACTGATGCGCGCCTGGGGAGGCGTACCACTGCTGCTGTCGGAGAAAAATCCGTTCGATGATCCAACAGGCATTTACTACAAACGCAACAGCATCGATGAAGTAACTGCCAGCATCCTCAACGACCTGCAGGAAGCCGGCACTTTGTTGCCGGTGGCTTACAACGATCGCCCTTCCAACTGGGGCCGTGCCTCCAAAATGATTGCACTGGCGCTGGAAGGCCGCGTACGGCTGTTTTACGCCAGCCCGCTCTACAATGCAGGCAACAATACCGCCCGCTGGCAGGCTGCCGCAACCGCCTGCAAGGCCGCACTGGACACTGCTATCGCCAACGGCTACACGCTGTACGACACCTACGGCGATATCTTCACCCAATACTTCAACCGTGAAGTGATCTGGAGCCGCCCCGCACCCGGCGCTTTCGGCGATGGTGGTATTGACCGGGAAATGAATCCCCGCAGCGCCAACGGCTACGGCAACATTACACCGCTGCAGGAACTGGTAGATGATTACGAAATGAAAACCACCGGCCTTTCCATTAAAGATCCCGCTTCCGGCTACAGCGCGCAACGTCCTTACGATGGGAGGGATCCCCGCTTTTATGCGACCATCCTGTATCCCGGCTGCTCCTGGAAAGGAAAGGTGCTGGATCCGAACGGGGCCGATGCACCGCGCTCCGGCCAGATTGCCACCAACTACTGGCCACGGAAATATCTCCTCCCTTCGGTCGACCTGTTTGCAGGCACCGGTGGCAGCGATCGCAAATGGGTACTCATCAGAACCGCGGAACTTTATCTCAACTACGCGGAAGCACAAAATGAAGCCGCAGGCCCCGCAACAGAAGTATACGATGCCCTCAATGCAATCCGCACCAGGGCCGGTATGCCGGGTATCAACGGTGGAACCAAAGAAACGTTGCGCGAAAAGATCCGCCATGAAAGAAGAATAGAACTGGCATTGGAAGATCATCGCTTCTGGGATGTGCGCCGCTGGAAAACCGCTGAACAGGTAGATAATAAAGAAGTACACGGCGTAGCCGTTAGCGGCACCGGCAATGTTTCCTACCGCTATCCGGTAATAGAAAAAAGGGTGTTCGATCCGGGTAAAAATTACTGGCTTCCCATTCCGCAAAGTGAAATGGATAAGGTAAGCAGCCAGAATCCTGAGTTTACGCAGAATAAAGGCTGGTAAAGCGTTCTACATCTCCCTAAATTTAAAAAAATGAAAACGATAATATACCGCTTACTGGCAGTATGGCTGTTGTTTACAGCCGCTGCCTGTAACAAAGACAACGATTTCGAACACGATAACAACGCACCGGTGGTGGTGGATAAATTTACACCGGAAACCGGCGCCGCCGGCACGGAAGTGCTGATCTATGGAACCAATTTCAGTAAAGATACCAATGGGGTGACCGTTACGGTGAATGGCAAAAAAGCCCTTGTCACCGGCATTATCAGCGATCATATCCTGGTAGTAATCCCGGAAAAAGCTGGCAGCGGTAAAGTAGTCGTAACCATTAACGGCAAAGCAGGCACCGCTCCCAAAGACTTCCAGTATTTATCTTCCTATAAAGTAACCACCCTGGCAGGCAACGGCGCGGCAGGCTACTCCGATGGCAAAGGCACAAACGCCGCTTTTAATTTTGATAAACGCTGCGGCCTCGATGTAGACGATAACGGAAACGTATATGTAGCCGATGCAGGCAACTTACGCGTGAGAAAAATTGCACCCGATGGCGCCGTCACCACACTCGCCGGCAGCGGCACCTCCGGCTATGTGGAAGGCAAAGGCCCCGCCGCACAGTTCTATCTTCCCTTTGATATTGTAACCGATAACAGCGGGAATGTATTCGTATCCGATCCTTCCGCATGGACCATCCGCAAAATCACACCCGATGGTACCACCTCCCGCATTTGCTGGGGCGAAGCCTGGGGAATTGGCATCGATAAACGCAACGGCACCCTGTACTACGCCAACAACGGCAGCCCTGGCAGCATTTATCAGGTAACGCCTGATGGCAGCAGCGTTACACCCATCATCACCGGGCTAAACAGACCCGCCGATGTAGCGGTAGATGACAAAGGAAATTTATTTGTAACAGAGAATGGAAACTCCGTGATCAAAAAGTTTGCTGCAGGTAACTGGGCGCCCACTATCATCGCCGGCGCGGAAAATCAAACCGGCCTGGTAAATGGTACCGGTACCGCTGCACGTTTTGAAAATCCCTGGAGTATTATCGTGGACAAAGCCAACAACCTGTTCGTAGCCGGTAACGGCAGTGCCGACGGATCTTCTGTTAACAGCAACCAATGCATCCGCTTCATCACTGCCAACGCCTGGGAAGTAAGCACCTATATAGGCGGCAGCACCGCAGGATTTGCGGATGGCGCCGGCGCAGCAGCGCTGTTTAATGCGCCTACCGGCGTGGCGGTTGACAAAGACGGCGTAGTGTATGTGCTCGACCGCAACAATAACCGTATCCGCAAAGTAACGGCAGAATAAGTAGCAGTGGCGGCCCGGAGACGGGTCGCCACTTTTCTCAGATAATTAAATGTTCAGTAATGTTCAAACAAGTCCTGTTTTATATAGCCCTATGGCTGTTGCCCGCAACTGCCATGTCGCAAACACCAAAAGATTTCAAATGGAACGTATTGCCTGTAAAAGGGTTGCTGCTCAGCGTACCAGCTCCCCAGGATGTGCCGCTGCTGTGCCGCTTTATCAAGGAAGCCCTGAAGGCGGAAGGGGTAAACACGCTGGCGTTACGGATTGAATATGCATACCAGTTTAAATCGCATCCCGAACTCGCCGAGCGCAACGCGATTTCGGAAACAGACCTCAAACAGATTGTAGCCGCCTGCAAGGAAGCCGGTATCCGCTTTATCCCTACCATGAACCTGCTGGCCCACCAGTCGGAACAAACAGAAATGGGACCGTTGCTGAAAAATTACCCGCAGCTCGACGAATCACCGGACTATAATCCGCCGGTGCCCTGGAAAAACGGCGGTATGTTCGACTTCTACAGCAAAAGCCTATGCCCGCTGCACCCCGACCTGTTCAAGATCATTTTCCCCCTGATGGATGAACTCATCGATGTATGCGGCGCCGATGCGCTTCACGTGGGACTTGATGAGGTGTGGATCCTGGGCTATGATAAGTGCCCCCGCTGCGGGGGCCGCGACAAAGCCGAACTGTTTGCAGGCTATGTAAACGCCTTGCATCAGCATCTCAAAGAAAAAAATTGCCAGCTGTGGATGTGGAGCGACCGCCTGATAGACGGAAAAGAAACCAACCTGCTCGGATGGCAGGCCAGTATGAACAATACCGCCAGGGCTATAGACCTGATCCCGAAAGATATCATGATCTGCGACTGGAAATATGAAGATGCACCGCCCACCCCGGCTTACTTTGCCATCAAAGGATTTCATGTATTGCCTTCCGCCTGCGGAAAAAAAGACGTGGCGCTGGCACAACTGGAACAGGTATATGCCGCCCGGAAAAATGCGCTGCGGGCAGATTTTTCCTATACGTTATCTGAACGGATGCCCGGCGTATTCGAAACCATGTGGGTAAATACAAAAGAATTTATTGATGCCTACTACAACCGAAAAGGTGTGCGCAAACCAACACAGGATAATGCAGATACCTTTAAAGCATTGTTTGCAGAGATCCGGAAAAAAGAAAAGATGTAGCATACTGCTATTTTACGCAATCGTTTGTGCTGGAAAAGCCGGGTGAAATCGCCTAACATTATCCTCCGTTCAACAGCACAAGCCATGAAAAGAAGATCCGTTTTTATTGCCATCTTATTGCTATCCCGGCTGGCGTTATCTGCCCAGGTATATTACGCCGGCAAAACGCCCGCCGTGGCAGTGGTGCAACCCGCTGCCAATACACTGGGGAATAATATACTGGAAGTAAAAATAAACGTGTTGAAGAACCACCTGCAACAGGTAACGTTTACGGATAAGCTGCGTGCTAAAGCATTCTCTTTTCCGCAATATAGTTTGTTTGAATTAAAATTGAAAGATGGAACCGTATTAACCGCCGCTGATTTCCAGGTAAGCACAAAAGACGCCGGTAACATCACTGCTTCACCAACCGCAGTACGGTTGATAGCGCGCCTGCCCGGTAAGCAGCTCACCTTTACATTGGTAAATACTGTAAAGAATATTCAGTTGATCTGGCGGATCACGTTGCACAACGACTGTAACTTCATTCAGCAGCATTTCCATATCACCGATCCTTCGTCGGCTGTGGACGATCTGTTACTGGTAAATGTTCCATCGGCCTATCAGCCGCAGCTTTCAGGCACTGTGGACGGTTCGCCGGTTATAGCCGGCAACAGTTTCTTTGCGCTGGAACACCCGATGGCACAGGGACGTGTAACAGACAAAGGTATTCAAAGCAGCGTGGCGGCATCTGCCACGCTGCGCTCCGGCAACGGGTTTGACGTGAGCACGGCCTGGGGCGTTACCCCGGAAACACAGCTCCGTCGCGGTTTCCTTTACTACCTGGAAAAAGTGCGCGCGGTACCTTATCGTCCTTTTCCACATTACAACTCCTGGTACGATGCAGGTTACGACGGCCGGGAAATTACCGAAGCCAACGCAATGGACCGTATCCGCATGTTTGGCGACAGCCTCGTCGTAAAACGCAAAGCAAAGATCAGCGCTTTCCTTTGGGACAGCGGCTGGGATGATTACAATAAACTCTGGTATTTCAGCAGGCACCTGCCCAACGGGTTTAAGAATATGGAAGCACTGGCGGCTAAATATCGTGCTGCCATGGGCGTATGGGTGTCTCCCTGGGGCGGCTACGACCAGGAAAAGATCAGTCGCCTTGCCAGCATTAAAACGCTCGGCCTTCCCTTTACGCCCAATGAAAATGGCCTTAGCCTGGCGGATAAAAATTACTTCGGCTACTTTAAAAAACTAACCACCGGTTTTGTGAAAGACCAGGGTGTGGTGAGCTTTAAATTCGACGGCGTAGGCGCAGGCAACGGCGCCAGCGGGGCAGGAGAGAAGTACGCTAAAGATGTGGAAGCATTTTTACGCGTCATCACCGATCTGCGCAAAATAAAACCCGACCTCTTCTTTAATTTAACGGTAGGCACCTGGCCTTCTCCTTACTGGCTCAATTATGGCGACGCCATCTGGCGCGCCGGCGGCGATATGGATGTACTGGGCGCCGGCACCAAAAGGCAGCAATGGATCAACTACCGCGATGCGGAAGTATATAAAAATGTAGTACAACGCGCAAAATTATATCCGCTCAACGCTATGATGTATCACGGCGTGGTAATCAATAATGAAAATGGCGTGGGCGCAGGTTTTACCAACGACGACAAAGGCATTGCGGAAGATATCTGGGAGTTTTTTGGCACCGGCACCGGCATGCAGGAACTGTATATCAATCCGCACCTGATGAGCAGCAACAGCTGGAATGTATTGGCCAAAGCCATGCGCTGGTCCGAAAAGCACCGGGATGTATTATCCGATGCACACTGGATGGGCGGTGACCCCGGCAAACAGGAAGTGTATGGCTTTGCCGCATGGAACCAACAGGAAGGCATTTTAACATGGAGGAACCCATCTCCCGGAACAAAAAGAATTACTTTCAATCTAAAAGAAGTACTGGAATTGCCGGTTGGCTATCATACCAGGTTTGCTGTTTTGAATGTTACAGAAGATGTAAAAGAAGAAGAGATGGATAGTGAGAAAACGATTATACTTGAACTGGCGCCATTCCAGGTGAAGGTGCTGGAGCTGAAGCCGGAGAAGTGATTCCAGGTTATTTATGGCGGGCGGTTTTTATGACAGCGTTTAATTCTGCGAGAAATAAATCAGCTTCCTTTTTATTTCTGATAGACATGGAAAGGCTATCGTTGCTTAAACGTTGCGTGGACGTATCCTCAACCGGCCTGACAGCCTTGCCGGAGCTTGCTGCAAACTGAATGATTTTATCTAATTTTTGTTGGATATTCTTCGTCATATGTCGAAATTATGGTTTTTTATTGAATAATCAGTTGTTTAAATGAAACATATAATACCTATAAAGATCCTTTGTAGATCTTTGGTAATCAAATTGTTCCGGTTTAGGTTTGAAAAACGGAAATCCCAGATTGTCTTTTTCAACTGTATTATTCCTTAATAATCTTACATACCAATCTACTCCAATTGTTATAATAACGTCGCAGAGATACTTTTTATTGGTTTGAAACATCCTGTGATACAAATATGCACGTATATCATTAGATCCATCCACGCCAATGGTCGATGAATTATTTTTCCGCAGAAAGCTTAAGGCAAACAATAAGACCGTCGAGAACATTTTGCCGATATTTGAGTGATTAACCTTAATCTCGTCGTTAATTTTTCCTTCTTCATTTAAAGGACCAAAGGCCAGGTTGAAAACATTTGGCAATAACGGATCGGTCAGAGGTCTGATTTCTATTTTTAGTAAAATCAATTTTCCGTTCTTTAGTCTGGAATAGAATTTTATATCCGTTAAATCAGTGGCAACTTCTATCGGCTCAAATGTATCTTCAAAGTTTATTCTGATCATTAGTCAAACGTATAGATTTTTTAGAAGGAGAATAACATTAATTGTACACTACAAAGACATAAATAGTAATATAGGTTTAACATATTTTTTTAAAAAAAAAAGGCGTTTCACACTCAATGAAACGCCCTCTCCACCTCATTTAAACGGGTCCGCATACTTCGGCTCCGTTACCAGCGACTGATCAGTCAGTGTTTTAAGAAAAGCAATAATATCATTTTTGTCTTTCGCGGAAAACACCAAGCCCCCGCTTTGTATTCCCGAAAACTGTATCCCGATATTTGGATTTTGTTTGATCCCGGTAGAATAGTGTTCTATCGCATCTTCGAGTGTGGCAAAGCGGCCATCGTGCATGTACGGGGCAGTCAGCTCCACATTCCGCAGGCTTGGAATTTTAAAGGTACCCTGATCGGCGGGTTTGTGGGTGATCTCACCAATACCTTTGTCGGTGTAGTTACTTTCCAGCCCGTTGTTGGAGCCAAACCCGGTATTTACCCCGGTATTGTCCACAATGAGGTAGGACGAGTTTTTTCCCACCCCGGCGGTGGAGAAGTCGCTATGACATTCGGTGCAGAAATCCGCCTGCATCAGCCGCATGCCATTTTTTTCTGAGGCGCTGAAGTTGCTGAATTGCGTGGCTACTCCCTGATCATACCTGGAATTGAAGGATACAATGCTCCGCAGGAACTGCGATATTGCTTTGGCTATTTTATCGGAGGTAACCACTTCGCTTCCGAAAGCAGCTTTAAATAGTGCCGGGTAGTAACTTATCCCTGTTAATTTCGTTTCAAGAGCAGCGAGGGAAGGTATTCCCATTTCTATATGATCCAGGACAGGCATCAGCGTTTGCGTTTCAATATCTTTGGCCCGCATGTCCCAGAACATGGTGGCCGACCGGAAGAAGCGGAGATTCACCACCGGCATGCTGTTACGCCGGGTTAAATTCCCTTCAAATCCTTCGGATGTGGCTACGCCGTCGGTAAAGGCTTTGTCCTGGTGGTGACAGGAACCACACGACCGGGTATTATTCACCGACAACGACTTGTCATAAAATAATACCCTGCCCAGGGTAGCTCCTGTATTGGTAATAGGATTGCCAACAGGCGTATTGTCCAGGGTAGGATTGGCATTCATAAATGCCTGCATGTAAGGAGGCATATTGTTGCGGGTGCCCACATAGTCATAAAGTGTACCGGGCAGGTTAGGAGCGTCAGGATCATTTCCGCCAGGCTCCGGGTTCGGCTCATTGGGTATGGGAGCGGGGTTGGCGCCGTTGTTTTCCTTTTTACAGGAAACCGAATTTAAAATAACAAGGGCTGTCCCGGCTATCAGGCAGATGAGATTTCTTTTGCTGATGGTTTTCGTCATGGTACAGATATTTGGGCTAATACACTTTAATTCATTTTTACCCTTACCTGGAACCATTAAAAAATTATTATTTGAAACAGATAGGGGGATTTGAAAGCTGAAGTGTATTACCAGGGAACGATCACTTCAATCACGGTAACCGGTTTTGTATTGAACGCACATATTGGCAAGGCAGATGACCTGTACAGGCAGATAGAAACATACTTTCAAATGTATTTTGAAGGATTGCACCGCTATGCCTTCACTATACTAAAAGATAATGATGAGGCCAAAGATGCAGTACAGGTGGTTTTCCTGAAGTTATGGGAGAAAAGGACAACAATAGACGGGCAGCAGTCGGTGAAATCCTATTTGTATACGGCCATCTACCATTATTGTCTTAATATAAAAAGACATAAAAAAATAAAAGATCATTACGCAACAACCAACAATCATCCTGCCGGCGAATTCAGGAATGCCCTGGTCAGCAAGGAAACGCAGCAACGGATCATGGCATGCATCGGAAAATTACCGCCACAATGTAAGCTGATCTTCACCAAAAGCAGGTTTGAAGGAAAGAAGTATGCAGATATTGCGGCAGAAATGGACCTTTCTGTAAAAACCGTAGAAGTCCAGATAGGAAAGGCTTTACGGATCCTTCGAGAGGAACTGTCGGACATCACGATCGCTGTATTTATTTTACTTTTATTACAACCATAATGAGCAACGGGGAGCTGTTATACGGGTTATTAGGGAAATACTTTTCCGGGGAAGCCTCCCCGGAAGAGGCGATGGCCGTGGATGACTGGATCACGCAACACCCGGATCACCGCAAATTATACAACGAAGCAGCAGCAGCCTGGGACGCAGCCGGGAACAACCCGCATCACCAGCTGCCGGATAAAGCGCTCCTGCTGCATGAAATCAAACAAAAGGCAGTGGGGTATAAACCGCAAAGGAACGCTTGGCGTATGGCAGCAGTCATATTGGTGCTGATAGGCGCCGCGACCCTTTACTTTATATGGCGGCCATCACCTGCAGTTGCTCCTTTGGTGATCAGGCAAACCACCACCGGCATTTACCACGATACCCTGCCGGACCACTCCCTGGCAGTAGTGAACAGCCATTCGGCTATCAAGTATACCCCGGGCCTCGCAGATAAAACAAGGTTCATTCAGTTAACCGGGGAAGCCTGGTTCAATGTAACTTCTGATCCCTTAAAACCGTTTATAGTATCAGTGGGGGACCTGCGCATTAAAGTATTAGGCACTGCCTTTAATGTCCGTGAACTGGCAGCCGTGATTGAAGTAGCGGTTACCAGCGGCGCTGTACTGGTCAGCAAGGGAGATACCGCTATAATAGTAAAAGCAGCACAGCAGCTGGAGTACAACACCATCTCCCAACGTTTCAGCATCAAAGGCGCCTTTAATCCCAATAAAACGGGATACGCCACCAGGATCTTTAATTTTGAAAATGCGTCGTTGAAAGAAATTATCACTCAACTGGAAAAGGCATACAACATTAAAGTGATCCTGGAAGATAAACGCCTGGAGAACTGCACCATGAGCAGTGCCTTTGAGAATAAACCGATACAATACGTATTTGAAGTGATTTCAGTTACGTTGAATGTACAATGTAGATTTGAGCATGACAGGATATATATCAGTGGGACAGGATGTAATTAGTCTGCTATCGAAATTTTTTATAGCGGCAGGGTTAACCCTCTTAACAGCCACCGTTTTTGCTCAGGAAGCCACCGTGAAGTTACAGGAAGAAGTAACCATTCCCGTTGCAGATATGCGCCTGGATGCCTTGCTGACCCTCGTCAGCAAACAGCAAGGCATCCGGTTTTCCGTGAACACAAGGAAGTTTCCAACCTCCAGGACCGTGCATGTAAAAAAAGGAACGCAATCTTTGTTAAGGTTGCTCACAGAGCTGCGTGAACATACCGGTATTGATTACCGTGTGCTGGGAGGTCATATTATTTTTGTAGATGCACCACCGCTTATTGTTACAAAAAAAGCTCCTGTAGTGATAAAACGGGAACGCGTAATACCACCTGCCCGTTTTGTCATCATCCCTGTTTCCCCGGTGACTACCAAACAGGCAGGTGTTATATTTCCCGCGCCGGACACCGTAAAAAAGAATACCGGCTATTTCTGGCCACTGATAACTGCACCACCTGCCGGCGCTAAAAGAAGCGAATCGGCATTCGCATTAAAACCCTATGCCGCCGCAGGGATGGTAGCAGACGAATCTTTTTATGTAAATCCAACCATCCATGTAGGAGTACCATTCCTTTACCTCGTCGGTTCCTGGAGCACTAACTTTTCTTTCTCTATGCTCCGGTATGGCGCAGGTACTTCTATACGTTTATCAGACAACTGGCGTTTACATCTGCAGGGTACTACAGGAAGGATGGAAGCGAACTACGACTCGCTGGCATTCCTGCAAAAAACAGTGAAAGCACAGCTACATAAGTTATCCCTGGCAGGGGAAAAACAAATAGGCGATCATTGGCGGCTTCAGTTTGGGGTGGCGCTGAATAGCCTGCAAACAACCTATTACACAGAAGGAAAACCACGTGCCCTGGGAAAGCAGGAGAGTGAGGCACTCGCTAATGTAAAGTACTTTAAACCACCTTATACCATCAGCAATAATTTCTCTCCGGATGCAAGCCGCAGTAATAAATTATGGATCGGTTTCCAGGCAGGCATCTTCTACAGTTTCTTAAGATGATTGCATTAAACATAAAAAAGAAGCCGGCTCCATGTAAGAAGCCGGCTTCCTTCCTCAATTACCTAACACCGCTTTCAACTTTTGATCCAATTCATCCCCGCCACTTCCAACAAGTTTGAATAATACTTTCCCGTCCTTATCCAGCAGTATTTTAGTGGGAAACCCGGTGATACCATACGCCATTGCCAAATCTGCCGATGCCTTTTCGTAGTTGTTAAGTACCTGTATCCAGCCGATGCCATCATCACTGATGGCTTTTAACCATGCCTTTTTTGCATCTTCCAGGTTGTTGGCTTTTTCATCTGCAACGCCCACTATTTCTAATCCTTTATTTTTATACTTTGCGTATACTTCCTTCAGGTGCGGGTGACTCGCCCGGCAGGGACCACACCAGCTTCCCCAGAAATCAAGTAATACATATTTCCCTTTAAGGGAGGATAACGTAAACGGCTGACCGTAATTATCTTTTTTGGTGAAGTTAATAGCCGTGGCGCCCTCGCTGGTAGCTTTGGCGCCGGATATCCGGGAGCCCAGGTACCTGCCTAAATAAGTACTTTTATAAGTATCGCTTAACTTGTTGTAAGCCTGCTCATAGGCTACTGCATCGTAGTCGCCCTGCAACCTTACCAGCAACATAACGCTTACGAAAGACTTGGGATGCTTTGCCACAAACTGTTTACGCATAACCGTGAGCTGTTCATTGGCGGCGGCCATTTCTGTTGTCATGGCTTTCCTGGCGGTGCTGTCTTCCGGTTTGCGCATGGCGGCCGACTTCTTCCTCAGCTCCCATACTTTTGATACCAGCGGCATTTCTCTTTGCCGGAGCGCATTCAGTTCTTCATTGGCTTTGTCGCCCTTCACTACTGCTTTGTAAAGTTCGGTGGCATCACCGGTAATGGTTACATCCGTATTTTCCGTGAGAAGGATTTCCAGGTTAGGCGCGGGCATAAACATACCGCCTTTCACCATTTCAAATTTTGAAGCAGGGTGGCGCGACAAAAAAGTACCCACTACCGGCTCCTGTACCTGCCCTGAAAAGATGAACTGGTCGCCATTGCGGGCAATTACCGTATCTGCCATATGCCCGCTGGCGGTTACATACGACAGGCTCAGACGATAGTCGTCCTGGCCTTTGATATGGGCAGTTATCTTGTATTTCTTTTGTGCGGTTGCCGGGAGAAAAGCGGCCAGCAGCATGCTGCCGGCCATTATCAATGTGTTTTTATTCATGGTTGGTGTATGATGTTTAGAAACTGGACATTGGAACAGAGGCCGCCTGTTTTGCAGGAACGGCTTTGGTGCCTTTTGCCAGGCTCTCCTTTATTTTCTTTTCTGCGTCTTCACTGTAGCCGGTGAAACGCTCCATAATTTTTCCTTCGGTATCCACCAGGTACATAGTAGGGATGCCGGAAAACTGGAATTGTTCCATAGTCTTATCCTTGTTATCACTCAGCAATTGTTCCCACGGCATAGCTTCCTCTTTCATTGCCTTTTCCCAGGCATTTTTATCAGTGTCGATGGAAATGCTTACTACCTCAAAGCCTTTTGCCTTGTAACTTTCATACAGCTCTTTTACCTTTGGGATGGCCTGCCTGCAAGGGCCGCACCAGCTTGCCCAGAAGTCAACCAACAGGTATTTACCCTTGTATTTTTCCAGTCCGGCCAGCGACCCATTGGCATCAGGGTACTTTACAGATGGCATAGGCTGCCCTGCTTTCAAACGCATGGCCTGTGCTTTGTTGGTGATAATCGTTTCCTTCAGCAGCTTTGCTTCTGTTAACCACGGATAACGCGCTATCAGCACTTCCAGCATTTTCATGGCATTGTCGTATTGTGCACCTGCCTGTGTGCCCGCCATACCACGGATGGCATATACCATCACCGGGCGGTCGGCATACGCTTTGGTAAGCACCTCTTCGCGGATTTTATAATCCTCGCCCATCGGGTTATATTTCTGATGGTCCCTCATATAGGCGTACCAGTTAGTATCAGTGGCTTTCTTGGCATAATACTCCATGTTGTATTCATCTATCATCCTGCGGTAATTCAGCTCGTTGTTCAGCTCGCGGAGGTTCACAAAGTTATTGTCGTAAGATCCTGCTACATAATTGTAGTGCGGAATCTTCACCTTATACCTGGCAGTATCATACCCTCTCATATGTACCGTTATATCGGCATCGCTCCAGAAGGTGGCACGGTCCCAGTTCATCGCATTGATAATATAAATGCCCTGGTGGTCCTGTTTAATTTTAAAAGAAAAGGAATTGTCTTTGCCTACTTCACAGGAATCTACTACCACAGGTTTTCCTTTGAAGTTATCTTTCGACAAAAATACTTTATTGACCGCCTGTTTGGGATCGGTAAATTCAACGGTGCCTTTTACCGTAACCGATTTAACTAACTTGTTCTGTTGCGCCTGTAATGCTGCGGGTATGGCCAGCACCGCTACACAAATCTTGAAAATTGCTTTCTTCATCATTGTTTGTTTAATTTATTATTTTAATATTTTATTTACTGTAATCTGCATTCTGCGCCAGGTCAGGATTGATGAAAAATTCCCTGGAAGGCAGCGGCATCAAAGCATGCGTTATGGGTTGCCCGAACGATTGCAGCCAGCTATCCATTTTACCAAAACGGCGCATATCACTCCACCTTAAACGTTCGCCAATGAACTCTCTGCGGCGTTCCTGTTCTATCATCGCAAGGAATGCGGCCGGGCTGCTGAAATCGCTGCTGCTGACAGTGCTGGCTTTACGGGCCGTACGCAGCTGGTTATACATGCTTACATCTGTTACGCCTTCCCGTGCATTGGCTTCTGCTACAATCAGTAATGCTTCGCTATAACGGCAAACCACATACGAAGGCGTAATTTCTGCAGGAAACTTGGTGAGAAAGTATACAGAGTCTATGATAGCGGCGCCTTTGGTACGCAGGAAACAAGTTCTGCGCACATCTGCCGGCTCATAGGATTTAACAAGGTTACTGTCGGCCCAGGTGTTGCCGGAACCGGACATATTCACGCCGTTGTAAGTACCGGGACCAAATACCGCAGGCAGTCCGTAAAAGGTACTGGTGCTGGTTTCATTGATCTTATACACGGCTTCTGCACTGTTCACCTGCGATTTGAAAATATCGGTATAGCTAGATTGGAGGCTGAACTTCCCGGAGCTGATCACCGCTGTTGCCTGGACCAGCGCTTCATCATTACGCCCCTGGTTCAGGTATAACCTCGACAGGAGCAGCTGCGCTGCCTGTTTGGACCCGGCTGCCGGGCTGGTGTAGTCTGCCAGCAGCGTAACAGCTGCTTTCAGGTCTGCTTCAATCAGCTGGTTGACTGCTGTGAGCGGGCTGCGCGCCGGCCGGCTTTTGGGATCTTCCCCGCCTTTTATGATAGCAGCGTCACCAAAGCATTCAGAGAGCAGCATATAGGAGAAGGCACGTAACAGGTACGCTTCTCCCAGCGCAGCACTGATGGTACTGTCGCCAGGAAACCCGTTGGCATATTGAATTACCATGTTGGCATTGGCAATACACTGGTAAGGCTGCCGGTACGCTACAGGCAACGAATTATCATTGGGCGCGATGTTATTGTTGTCGTATGTGGGGAAGGTGAGCGATTGAAAGTCGTCGCTCATAATATCCTGGAACGCATAATAAAGATAAAAGGAACCGTTGTTGGTGAGCGCCAGCTTGGCGCCGTTGATCACCAGCGGCAGGTTGTTTTTACTGAGTTGTGAAAAGCCGATCTTCGTATCGGGCGCCACCTCGTCCAGTTGCTTACTGCAGGCAGAAAAACTGATGGCGGCTATAGCGGTAAAATATAATAAAATATGTTTTTTCATGTGATGCCAGATTAGAATGAAAGATCTATACCTACAACGGCTGCGCGCGGATTGGGCAGGTTGGAACTTACAATACCGTTATTAGCGGCTGCTTCAGGATCAAACCCAATATATTTCGTGATGGTAAATACATTTTGGGCAGATGCGTAGATGCGTGCCCGTGAGATCTTTACCTTGCTTAAAACTACCGTTGGAATGTTATAGCTCAGGGAAATATTGCGCAAACGCACATAAGATGCATTGTAGATAAATTGTGTGGAAGGACGATAGTTCCAGTCGGCCGTTTGTCCGGCGCCATGTGGCCCTGTAATGGCCCTTGGCACATCCGTGATATCGCCCTTTTGCTTCCAGCGCTTATTGATGATATCAAATTTGTTAGGCATTACACCGTAAAAATCGGGGCTGTAGTTGCGTAATGTTTGCTCATAGAAATCATATACCTTGTTACCCACCACATAGTTGAACAGCGCATCTATTGTAAAGTTTTTGTAAGACAGGGTAATGTTGGTGCCACCGGTAAATGTGGGCAGCGCCACGGGTACGGTGATCATATCATTGTTATCCCATTTGCCATCCTTGTTCTGATCCTTATACAACATATCACCTGTTTGAGGATCCACCCCCAGCGACTCATACACCTGCACGGAGCCCAGCGATTGCCCCACTTTGGCTTTTGTCATAGGCCCGCCAAATACATAGGCGCCATAAGTAGTAAGGGAGTCTTTCAATGACAGCAACTGGTTCCTGTTGATATTCATATTGGTTTCCACTTTCCACGAAAACGCTGCCCCGGCACGGCTGCTGAGCGCCAGTTCCAGGTCAGCGCCATAGTTACGGATACTGCCTATGTTATCCGGGATGCTGCTGGCGCCGTAAATCCAGGAGATATCATTGTTGCTCATTAAACCATCGGTGGTTTTATTGTAATAATCAGCTGCCAATGTGAGCCTGTTGCCCAGCAGCGATACATCTATACCGGCATCTATCTGTTTGGTTCGCTCCCAGCGGATATTCGGATTGCCTATAACGGTGGTCAGCATCAACGCCGGATTGTTTACGTAAGAAGTAGCGTTAAGCAGATTCTGCGCATCAAAATATCCCAGCGGACGGATATTGCCACTGATGCCATAGCTGCTGCGGATTTTCAGCTGGTTCACCAACCTGCTGCCGGAAAGGAAATTTTCACGCGCTATATCCCATCCTGCCGATACCGCAGGAAACCAGCTATACCGGTTACCCGCATTTAGTTTGGAAGAACCATCGCGGCGGATGGAGGCATTGAGGAGGTATTTGCCTTCCCAATCGAGCCCCGTGCGCAGAAAGTAGGCGTCAGATACTTCTTTGTTACTGCTATTATTACTGCCAATGGCAAATGCGCTGCCATAAGCGCTGCCAGCGCCTCCGCCGGTAATACCATCTATTTTAGGAAAACCATTCAGCTCATAGCCAAAGTAATTAAGCTGGTTGTTATAAAACGTGTAACCCAGGGTGGCATTGATTCCCAAACGGCTTACCTTTTTCGTATAGGTGAAATAGTTATCGAAATTATAAGAGAAATTATCCACGCCGGTGTTTTTCAATACGCCCTTGTTAAAAGCCCCCAGGTAGCCGGTAGGAGGATAGAACACTGTGTTCAGATCATTGAACTTAGTGGCATTGAAAGAGGAGCGGAACGACAGGTCCTGCAATAATTTAATATCTGCAGATAAACCTCCCAGGTATACATTGTTCCTGTCTTTGTTGTTGTTGTCCATCATTACACCCAGCGGATGCTGCTGCTGACCAACATAATAACCCAGCGAGCCATCTGGGTTCAGTACCGGATCCGCCGGGGTGTCTGGCCGTGCATTGAATGCGGCCACCAACGGGTTATTGAAATTCTTCCTGACTGATTGCGTAATGTTGATGTTGCCATTTATCTTTAACCAGTTGTTTACCTGCTGGGTTACGTCCAGGCGGCCTGTATATCTTTCAAAATTGCCGGTACCAATGGTGGCTTCTTCTGCATAACGGCCCAGTGACATATAATAATTATTCCTGTCGCCGCCACCACTCATACTGGCCTGGATATTATTCACCGGCGCATTTTTATTTTTAACCCGGTCTATCCAGTCGGTGCTGCGATCCGCCATTTGCAGGCCATTCACCTGGCTTTGCAGGGTTTGTTTTTCGTTGGTCAGCTGGCTGATCTTGCCGGGCGTGAGGTTGCCGGGATCCGATAGCAACGTATTGATATCGCCAATACGGTTATTGCGGGCATCCAGGAAAGCGGAACTGTATTCTTCCGTATTCAGCATATGCCGGGAAGTAGGCACATTGTTCACTCCCGTGTACATATTGATGCTGAAAGCAGGCTTACTGTTCATCCTGCCCTTCTTGGTGGTAACAATGATCACACCGGTAGAGCCCCTGGCGCCATAAATGGCCGCTGATGCTGCATCTTTCAATACCTCAATGGATTCAATATCCTGCGGATTAATATTGTTGATAGAGATGGTACTTCCCTCTACGATCAAACCATCTATTACAATCAGCGGATTGGTGCTGGCCGCATTCACCGACTGCGCCCCGCGGATGAGGATATTGGGTGTGCCACCCGGACTTCCGTCTTTAGACGCAACAAATACGCCCGCTACACGGCCGGTCAGCGCTTTCCCGAAATCGCTGGCAATGTTTTTTTCAGGAGATAAAGCATCGCTTTTGACGGTGGAAATAGCGTTGGTTACTTTGCCTCTTTGCTGGGTGCCGTAACCCACTACCACGGCATCCGTGAGATTAATAGCCCTGATTTTCAACCATACCGGCGAAGCCTGGATAATACTGGCAGCAACAATTACATTTTCAAAACCTACAGAGGAGATCTGCAGTTGCGCATTGGCGGGAACATTCAGTTCAAATTCCCCTTTTTCATTGGTGGTGGCGCCTTTAGACGAACCAATTACTTTTACGGTGGCGCCGGGAACCGGTTGGCGGGAAACCGCATCCTTCACGGTTCCTTTTAGTACCTGCTGTGCATATACCGACGCCCCGGACATGCACAACAACAGGAATAAAAATGACTTTCTCATACAAATGGTTGGTTGATTTTTGCGATATACGGACTGTCTCAGAAAAATGAAAATCCAAGATACTTATCCTGTTTTCAGCTGCACCGGATAATGGACATACCGGGTGCGGAACAGTACATTCCCTCTTTTTACATGGATGAAACATTTTCCCCGCCACAAAAGCACGAATCACCGGAAAGTGCCGGCAGCAGGTACTTTCCGGTAATAATAAAGTACCAACAGGCATATAACAGGGACGAAAAAAATAAATATCGTTTTATGCCAAAACCGTTATTTCAAATGCTATCTTCAATGTTGTAAGTGTATATGCAACACATTAAACCATACCGTTATTTTGTTCACCTGGCCGTTTGCATGGCCGTGATACTGCTGTATAGTTTTCCGCAGCTGAAAGGAGGCTGGCCCTATCCCATTGCCATGAAATGGACATTGGTACGGCTGGTGCTGTACGGATGCATTAATTTCCACCTGTTTTACCTGCTGGTTTTCGGTTTACTTCCCCGCCCGGTACAATATAAACAGCACTGGAAAGTGATCATTTATGTCCTTGCAGCGATCTTTATTTTTGCTGTTATTAAGTACATGGTAGGTTATTTCTTTTTCCCCGACCAGGTATTGCTCCGCGGGATCCCTTTTATTGGCCGCCCCAAAATATATATGACCTTCGTCGAGTACGCACCGGAAACCATCAAAACAGGAATGGGAGTAGCCCTGCTGGCCTACGGTTACCGGTTGTTGTTGCAATGGCGCAATACCGCACCCGGCGACCGGTTGCTCGCTACCGCCGCCACACAAGCCGCCATCCGTTATGAGCGTATGCAGGATGGATCCAGGCAGCTGCTGCACTATCTCCAGCAACTCACACCGGTACTGGAAAATGAACAAACCCGCGAAAAAGAAGGAACCAAAGCGATCCTGCTGTTGTCTGATTTGCTGAGATATATGCTGTATGATAAAGCGCTGGAAAAAGATAAAGTGAGTTTTAAGAAAGAACTGCTCAACTATGAACGCTACCTGGATTTGCGCAGGATCTGTCATCCCCATCAGCCGCTGACCCTCCGCATCACCGGGGAGCCCGGCGGTATGATCGAGGCATTACGGCTGCAGAACACCACAGAAAAATACCTGCAGCAACTGGGTGATACGCCGGGCGGAATTATGATAGCACTGCATATAGTTGAACAATCGGTGGCGCTGTCTGTATCGCCGGTGCTCACAGCCGTTCACATCTCCCAACATAAAATAAAATTGTACCCGGAATATGCATAGTACCCGCAAAAATATACAGGAGCTGTTGCTCTTATTGCTGGTATGGATGCTGGCGGTATATGGTGTTAATGTGCTATTGGCGAGGCCGCTCACACCAGAGAAATTACACCATTTAAACATCAAATCCGGCCTGTTCGGGTTGTTTAACTTCCTGCCGTTTTATATTTATGTACGCTGGATAGTTCCTGCCTTTCTACAAAAAACAAATTGGATAAAACTGTTGCTGTCTGTAGTACCGGTCATCCTGGGAAGCATTGCATTGAAATATTTTATCGCGGATCATTTTTTCAGACAGGAAATACTTTATGCAGGTTACCGGTATGTGAATATGCAAAAAGTACAGCTGTATATTTCCGCAGGGGATTATTTCCTCAGTAACCTGTGGAGCGGCGCTATGATTGTGTTAGCCGCTTTCTCGTACCGGTTTTTTATTTTGTGGTTACAGGAAGATAAACGCAGGGCCATTTTACAGCAACAGCAGCTGCAGGCAGAATCAGGTTTTCTGAAGATGCAGCTCAACTCGCACTTTTTAATCAACAGCCTGAACAGCATCTATTCCCTGGCGCTGATGAACTCACCGGAAGTAGTAAGCGCCCATAAAACGCTTACCCACCTGCTGGCCTATATGGTAGAACAGCCTTCAGATATTGCTTACCGCGCTGCTATAACGGAAGAAATACGCTATTTGCAGGACTTCGTAACACTCCAGCGCATACGCACGGGTTGCAACGAAGGCGTTATTTTTTCTTTGCCGGAACAATTGCCCGGCAAGGAAATAGCACCGCTGCTGCTGGTGCCTTTCGTGGAAAATGCTTTTAAACACGGCGTGAGTAATCGCCCGGAAAAGCCGGTCACCATTACCATGATGTGTAATGAACAGCGACTGGTATTCCGCGTACACAACTATATATCCGGCCAGCAACGGGATAAAACCGGTGGCATAGGACTGGACAATGTAAGGAAACGTTTACAACTGATCTATCCTGGCCGGCATCACCTGGAAATTCAGGATTTGAAAGAAGAATATTTCAGTAACTTAACGATCAACTGGTAATAATATGGCGGTAAAGTGTATAGTAGTAGATGATGAGCCATTGGCCGCACAGGTGTTGGTAGCCTTCATCAACAAAACGCCGGACCTGCAGCTACTGAAAACATTTCACAATCCGCAGGAAGCACTGGCATTTGTAAAAAATGAGCCGGTAGACCTGGTATTCCTGGATATACAAATGCAGGAACTCAGCGGCATAGAATTTATGCAGCTCGCACCCCGCGGTATACAGGTAGTAATTGTTTCTGCCTACGATGAGTATGCAGTAGAAGGCTTCGACCGCGAAGCAGTGGACTATCTCCTGAAACCCGTATCGTTTGAGCGTTTCGCGCGGACCGTACAACGGGTGCTCGCGAAAAATGCGCCCGCTATATCGCAGCCTGCAGGCACCGATTATATATTTGTGCGCACCGATAAACGCATTGTACGGGTGGATGTAAAAGATATCCTTTTTGTAGAAGCGCTCCGCAACTACGTAGCCATACAAACTAACAAGCAAAAGATCCTGACGTTACAAAACCTCCGCAGCTTTGAAGACATCCTGGCGCCCTTCCGCTTTTTCCGGGTGCATAAATCGTTTATCATCTCCCTGGATAAAATAGACAGCATAGAACGGCAACGGATATTCACAGGAGAACATCATGTGCCGATTGGAGATGCTTACCTGAAACAGTTTATGGAAGCGATTAATATGCAGCGGTAACACTATCTCATTTAATAAAAACGGCCCGCCAACCGGCAGGCCATCTTTAAATTGAACCCCGGACCCGGACTACTCAGGCGCCAGTGGGTACTTCTTTTCTAATCCTCTCCGCCTCATGAATCGCCATCACCGTTTTTATGATTGCATCTGGTGTAACTGAAATACTATCTATGCCCAGCTGAACAAGGAACCTGGTGAAGTCCGGAAAGTCGGACGGTCCCTGCCCGCAGATCCCTACCTTTACATTCTGTTGCTTAGCCACCTTGATCAGGTGCGCAATCAGCCGTTGCACTGCGGGGTTACGCTCGTTATAAAGGTTGGCCACCAGGGAAGAATCCCTGTCGAGACCAAGTGTGAGCTGTGTCAGATCATTGGATCCGATCGAGAATCCGTCTATGTATGCAGAAAATTCTTCGGCCATCATAATGTTGGAAGGCAGTTCCGCCATCAGGTATACTTCCAGTCCATGCTCGCCGCGGCGCAGCCCGAATTCCTCCATCGTAGCCAGCACCAGCTGAAGCTCTTCCACGGTCCGGCAGAAAGGGATCATCACCACCACATTCTTTAATCCCATCGTTTCCCTTACTTTAAGGATCGCTTTACACTCCAGCTCAAAGGCTGGTTTGTATTCAGGGGAATAGTAGCGGGAAGCGCCTCTCCAGCCTATCATCGGGTTTTCTTCCGTAGGCTCAAAGTATTTACCGCCTAATAAATTGAAGTATTCATTACTCTTAAAATCAGAGAAACGGACAATTACTTTTTCCGGGTAAAAAGCCGCGGCAATTTTTCCTACACCATACGCCAGTTTATCAACGAAGTAATCTGTTTCGCTGGCATGTCCCTGGATGAGTTGCGCAATCTTCGCAGACAGCTCAGGGTCATTCAGTTCCTTGTGCTTCAGCAATGCCATCGGGTGCGCCTTGATGTAGTTGTTGATGATAAATTCTTCGCGGGCCAGTCCCACGCCTTTGTTAGGCAGGTGTGTAAACTGGAACGCCATGGCGGGAGAGCCTACATTCAGCATCAGCGGTGTGCGGATGGAAGGCAGGGTGCTCAGGTCCAGTTTATCTTCCCGGAACGGCAGGATCCCTTCGTATACAATACCATCGCTGCCTTCTGCGCAACTCACGGTGATGTCCTGCCCGGCGTTTAATTTTTCGGTAGCATCGCCGCAGCCAACAATGGCAGGGATACCCATTTCACGGGCTACTATCGCAGCATGACAGGTACGTCCGCCTTTATTGGTAACAATCGCAGAAGCCATTTTCATGATGGGTTCCCAGTCGGGATCAGTCATGTCGGTAACCAGTACGTCGCCCGGTTTGAATTCACTGCCCGTAATAAGGCGGTTATCGAGGGAGAAGAGGATGTTTACTTTGCCGGCGGCAATTTTATCACCCACCGCGATGCCTTTCAGCAATTGTCGGGGATGCGTGCCGTTATGGTTGATCGCATAAGTGGTGATGAGGTTATGATCTTTGCGTGAATGAATGGTTTCCGGCCTTGCCTGCACAATGTATAAATCATTGGTAAGCCCGTCTACCGCCCATTCCACATCCATCGGGCACCAGCGGCCTTTTTTCTCAGAATAATAGGTTTCAATACAACGCACCCAGGTAGCCAGCTGCATGATCTGGGCATCGCTTAAACAAAAATGTTGCTGCTGCTTTTTTTCTACCGGGATGATCTTTGTTCTTTCATCACTGCTTTCGCCATACACCATTTTCTTATCCTTTACACCCAGTTTCTTTTCAATGATAGGGATGTAGCCATCCTTCATGCATGGTTTGAATACAATAAATTCATCCGGCGATACGGCGCCCTGTACTACCATTTCTCCCAATCCAAAAGAACCGTTGATCACTACCACTTCTTTGAATCCGGATTCTGTGTCGAGCGAAAAAGCGACCCCGGAGGCGCCAAGATCGGCCCGCACCATTTTTTGCACACATACGGATAAGCCTATACTAAAATGGTCATAGCCGAAGTTCTGGCGATAGCTGATGGCGCGATCAGTAAACAGGGAGGCAAAACAGTTTCTTACCGAATCAATCAGGGCTGCGGGGCCTCTTACGTTGAGAAAGGTTTCCTGCTGACCGGCAAAGGAGGCATCAGGAAGGTCTTCCGCGGTGGCAGACGAGCGCACGGCTACATCGGTTTGTTCCTGCCCGTATTGCTGCGATAAAGCATAATACGCAGCAATGATTTCCTCGCTTAGTTCATGCGGAAACCGGGTGCTGCTGATGGCCTGCCGTATCTTCTGACCGGCCCTGCGCAGGGTGATGATGTCGCTGTAGTCTACCGTGGCTACCTGCTCGGCAATAAATTGTTCGAGCCCGCTTTGCTTCATAAATTCATAGTATGCTTTGGTAGTGATAGCAAACCCGGAAGGAACTGCTACGCCTGCTTCTGAAAGATTGGCAATCATCTCGCCCAGCGAAGCAGATTTACCGCCCACTAAGGCAATAGCATCCATGCCCACCGCGTGGAGCGGCAGTACAATACTCTCTCTCATGTAAAAATGAGTTTAGTGAATAATAATGAGGAAGGACATTTTTTTGTCTTCCAAACGTGGTTAGATTTCTATGACACCAAATTAGATCATGCAGAAATGGAATAGCGGCAACCCGGATAAAAGCGAAAACAAAACTAAAAAAAGGGGATGTCACCGATTTTTTTTCATCAAATCAGTAGCAGTATCATTATTTTTGATGAAAAATCGGCCCATGAATTTTATACCTGACCAGATTGATATGTGTATAATGGACATATTGCAGGAGGACGCCAGGACCACGAATAAAGAGATTGCTGCGAGGTTGGGTAAGTCGGTTACTTCTATTTTTGAAAGAGTGAAGCGCCTTGAAGCAGAGGGGTATATTTTACGCTATATCGCTGTACTGAATAAAAATAAACTGGGCAAAAATCTCGTAGCCTGGACCAGCATCACCCTCAAAGAGCACGGCCAGGACAAGTTTCCGGAGTTTGAACAAAAGATCAATACCTTCCCCGAAGTAATGGAGTGCTATAAAATGAACGGGCAGTTCGACTACCTCCTCAAAGTACTCATCGCAGATATGGAAGCCTATGAAGTATTTAATTTTACCAAACTATCCAAACTGGATAATATCTACAAGATCCGCAGCCTGTTTGTTTTAGCAGAAACAAAACAGGAAGTGGAACTCAACCTCAAAACAGGACTGCAAACAAAACTGCAACAGAAAAATAAATAATTTTAAAAAGTAGGGGAGAAGGTTTTTTTTTCCGGATTATCGTAATTTCAGGAAAAGTTAACCCATATGGCAAAACAAACCGGGATGCTCCAGTTCACCGGTAGGCTCGGTAACATTATCGGCTACAAACGAAACGGCTCCTACTTCCTCCGCACTATGCCGGAAACAGTCCGGCAAACTTCTGCTACCCGAAAGGCAGCACACCATTTTGGCATCGCCAGCAGGAAAGGTAAACTGATCCGGCAGGCCATTACTCCGCACCTGGACATCAATTCCGATGGATCACTGGTGAACCGCCTGAACAAAACACTTATTCCGGCAGGGAAAAATCACCTGCATGCTGTCAAAGGATTCCGGTTTAACCGGCATTGCGGCCTGGAATACTTCTTCCCGGATCAACCGGTTATCCAGGACAACATCGTGAAAATACCTGCACAGGTAATACCGCAACAGGAAGCTTTCACCCACCTGGTGGTAAAAGCCATTGCGGTACGGCTCTGTTTTACGGAACGCTGCATTGAGAAGATGTATACCGCCACTGCTATCATTGATCTGAACCAGCCCTTCAATGGCGCGGAACTGGAAACAACCCTTCCGGGGAAAGGATCACTGCTGGTAATACTACAGGTACAACCTTACAACGGTACCTATGCAATACAGAACAAACGCTGCATGGCGGCGGATATCATAGCGGTAACGGCACCCGCAGCCATAAAGCGAAAGACCATCACAACAACAACTGATCACCGCATCAAGTCCACCTTTTCTGCACGCATCTGGCGGGTCCTAAGCGACCCCTCGCCCCATCCTCCGCCATTGCTTAGCGATGTCACCGGCCATTCACCACCGGGAATTGTGAAATCCGCAACTTAGTACACCCAAAAGGTACCAAGGTAATCTCTTCTTCTTCCCCTGTTTCCATACCATAGGTAATGCTATACGGAATGGGGCCGGTCATCTCATTGTATAACTTCCAGGAAGGAATCCTTTTTGCGGTTGTTTTAAGGGAGATGGGTACCTGCCCGGGACTCCACGGCCAGCCAGTCTTACTGCCATGTTGCTCTACCCGGTAACGCGCTGCCAGCTGATCATCCGGAGTGGCTATCAGTGCGTAGTTCCATGGGGTAGTAGGCCGCACTTCCAGGTAACCGGCGCCATAGTCCAGGGGATCCTTATCGTTTTTTACCGCCCTCACTTCCTCGCCTATCTGCAGCGCATAGGTAACCGGGCCGCGTTCTACTGATAATGAATTTTCAAACCAGTGTTGCTGGTAGATATGCATCGGCAACAACAGTTCTACTACATCACCTTGCTGCCAGGTTCTTTCCACCTTCACTACCTGGTTGCCTGCAGCTTCCTGCCATACTTTACCATTGATCTTTATAACCCCTTTTTTACACCACGCAGGTATCCGCAGGTGAAAAGGGAAGTTTACTTTTTTGGGTGTATTAACGGTAAAAGTAACCGCTTCTTCAAACGGGTAATTAGTGACTTCCTTTACCGTAACAGGCGTTTGACCGGCCACATTTATCTTCACTTCGCTGGGGGCATACACCAATGCTGCCACGCCACTGTCGGCGGTAGCATACCAGAGGTTTTGTGCAAACTTAGGCCAGCCCTGGTGCATATTGGAGGTGCAGCAGGGATAACCGGACAACAACCCGTAACAAAGATCCGTACCGCTGTGGTTTACATCAAAGTTGCGGATATGCCGTGTAGCCATCACCTGGTTGGCCTGCTGGAAATACTGCCGGCTCATAAAGTCTTCGGTAATCTGCGAAGGCAATACATTAAACGCGATCTTCTCCAGCTGATCGGCATACCTTACATCGCCGCTTATCTCCAGGATACTTTCAAGCGAAAACATCATCTCTACAGCGCTGCATAACTCCGATCCCTGCGTGGGATTAT
The DNA here is from genome assembly GCF_051362515.1 of Chitinophaga sp. ARDCPP14. Lineage (NCBI taxonomy): Bacteria > Pseudomonadati > Bacteroidota > Chitinophagia > Chitinophagales > Chitinophagaceae > Chitinophaga > Chitinophaga sp. ARDCPP14. The sequence goes on from NZ_JBKIXB010000006.1 coordinate 207,497, forward strand.
TGCCATGCAGGGCTTCATCACCACCATAAAGGCCATTCGCCATCCCATTGAAGGTACGGAGGTCATCAAACCCTTTGGCCGTGGCCTGCGGGTATAACGTGTCGGGCTGCTGCTGGAAATAGATCATGGGCTCTTTTATGCCCTGGGCCAGGTTTACGCCATGAATACTCCCTGTGGTCGATAACAGGTTGGTATGCATAAAGGCGCCGGCATAGTCGAAGGTTTGCTTGTGGATCAGGGCTGCAAGGTCCAGCAGGAACGCATCTCCCGTAATATTATATAACCAGTACACCACCATCAGGTTATCACCCGCGCGGTACTTCGCCCAGAAGGTCCAGTGGTCCAGCGGCTTTTGCGGCAACTCTTTCAACTGGTACCGGAAGTAGTTGGTCATGAGTGTAATGATCCGCGGATCAGCGGTAGCATCATAATATTGCTTCAACACTTTCAGCATTACCATCTTGGGCCACCAATCGCGGCTGTTATCCCTTTGAATCCCCGGTTCAGCGGGATAGTCTTTAGCCGGACCAAAATAGCCGTCGGGTTGCTGGCTTTTGATAGACCATTCCACCCAGGGCTTTACCTTTGCAATCAGCGCTTCATCTTTCAGGAGATACGCCAGCGGCAGCAATCCGTCGATCCAGTAAGGGCCGCGTTCCCACTGGTCGCCATCCCCGCCCAGCCATCCGTTCCGCTGGTTCATGACCAGCGGGTACAATTTATCCAGCTGACCGGTAGCGCCATTCTTTTGCTGCACCAGCACGGTACGCAGCCATCCCTGTGGCGTAATAGCGCCCAAAGGAAGCAGGGAGTAAGGTTTAGGATGGAGCGGCGCCCGGTTGCCATAATACTGTGGTGCAGGCGCTGTATTCTTTTTTCCCTGCGCCGCTGCCTGTAAAGTAAGACCCAGCAATATCGAGGAAGCAATAGCAAAGTATTTCATAAATGAGTGGTGACGTGGCATAATGAAACGCCAATATATCTTTATTTCACAAGGCGAGTTATCCCGGTTGCCTCATTCTTTCTATAAAACGTATCATAACACCTACTCATAATGTATCTGGCAGTTGTTACAGAAAAAACTCCGCCGGTTGGTTTTACCCAGGTAGGCTTTGATGAGCGGGATCTCACAACGCGGACAAATCTTTTTCGTATGTGCGAGCCAGTGCTTCTTCAGCACAAAAGCTTTCTTCCATTCAAGAAAGTCGTAGCTGTATTGTACTGCCTCCTTTACCAGCTCCTTCTTCTTTTTCAACGGCAGCTTTCCCACCAAACTTTGCGGATGCACGCGGATACGGAACAACACTTCATTTTTGATAATATTCCCTACGCCGGCAAAAATATCCTGGTTTAGCAGGGCATCACAAACCAGGGCATCAGGTATCTTTTTAAGTTTAGCCATTGCCTTTGATGCATCCCAGCTTTCATTCAGCACATCGGCGCTCCAGTCGTATACTTCATCCAATGGCTCCTCTATGATCCGGATGGAAGAGGTATAAAAATTCAGTTCCCCTTTGGCAAACTGCAGGTGCAAACGGGCAGGCATATCCTTGGTTTCATTGATCCGGTAAGTGCCAAACATCAGGAAGTGAATGCGGACTGCAAAGCCCGGAAAACAGATCAGGAAATGTTTGCCCCAGCTTTTAAAAGCGATGATCTTTTTCCCTGTCATCCGGCTGAAATCAATTGTTTTGGAGTTGCCGGAGGCCATAAGCACCTTCTTCCCGGTAAAGCGGGCTGCCTCTTCTTTCAATATAACTATGGAAGGTCCTTCTGGCATAAAATTGATGTAAATTTATCTACCGTTAACCGTACTAAATTATGTGCCGTATATGTCGCAGTTAAGTTTTTTTGATGACAACGAAAGCCTGCGCTTCCCGGAGAACCTGCTGGAATATTACCCGCATTTCCTGGAGACAGGGCCCGCACTGGCACTGATGAATGAGTTGATAGCCACCGCGCCATGGAAACAAACCACGCTCACCATCAAAGATAAAGTACTGCTTACCCCGCGGCTTACCGCCTGGTATGGCGATGCACAGAAAAGTTACCGGCTGTCGGAAAAACAACTGCACCCATTTCCCTGGACACCTGCGCTGAGTGCGTTACGGGAAAAGGTAGAAGCCTTTACCCATATGCACTTCAACAGCGTATTGCTGAATTATTACCGCGATGGAAATGATTCGGTAGCCTGGCACAGCGATAATGAAAAGGAACTGGGACAACATCCCAATATTGCTTCCCTGAGCCTGGGACAGGCCAGGAGCTTTGATTTCAGGAGTAAGAAAGATCATCAGCAGAAGTATTCACTTAAATTGGGCAACGGTTCCCTGTTAATTATGAAAGGGGACCTGCAGCATCATTGGGAACACAGAATCCCGAAATCAGCCCGGCCCCTGCAACCAAGAATAAACCTCACCTTCCGGATTATTTATTAGTTGGTATTATTACACAGTTGAGGAATAATGTCACACCCGTTTATGGCATCTTGTTACAAATGCCTACTTTCGCAGTACGTTAAACACCTGTTTTATGAATCTATACACGGCAGTAGCATTACCGTTATTCCTTTTGACCCTGCATCCCCGGGATGTACACAGCAAAGACAAAGCTAACACGGAATTTTCGGCTCCAAAGCCCCAGTCACGGATCTCTATCGGCAAGGGTATTGATCTTATTGTAAAAGGACTCGGACTGAACATCGATAACGTCCGTTTTATTAAAGCGCCCAAAGCCACCGATTATTTTAAGAAGGCCAACGATAAAGCATCGTATGCACCTTCGCTCATTATTGCGGCTGTCAACGGACTGGAGTCGCTGCGCGACGTAAACCCGGAATCACCGGCTACCCGCGAACAGTTTGCCCTGGCGCTGTATGAAGCGATCCAGTCAACCGGGCAGTATCCCGTGAATATGATGTTTATCAACATCAAAGATGAAAAGTCTTTTGTAAGCGGAGGTATGAATGCCGTGCAAACATTGATCAAGTTTAATGTAGTGGCACTGGAAAATGGCAACTACCGTCCAAAGGCATATATCACCAAAACAGAAGCTTCCGGAATGGTGAAGAAGGCCGCTGCATTTATTCAATCGCATAAAAGCGCTGCAGCAGAACATAACGGAAAAGAAACGGCAAGCTTTACTTCCACACCGGTGAACGATAAAGTGAACAGCATCGTTATCACCGCGGAAAACCAGCCTACATCCGGCTATTCGGTTAAAGTAACCAGCATTGTTTTTACAGAAGCAGGCGAAGCAGAGATCCATTATAAACTCACAGCCCCGGCTTCCGGCAGCATCAACCTGCAGGTAATCACCTCACCAACAGCAGAAACATTTGTACCTGCCGGGTATAAAGTAGTATTGAAACAAGACTGATAAAATATCGCTATAAAAAAAGCGGGCATTTCATATCTGAGATGCCCGCTTTTTTATGATATTTTTTTTATTCAGATGCTGTCCTTGCCTATCACGGTCCAGTCGTTATTGCCATGTCCCTTCTCAATCCACCGGTCCATTTCAGCGGCAATAGCCGGCAACACCGCCAGTTTAACATCGCTTTTCTTTGCCGCATCTATAAACAGCTGCGTGTCTTTCCGCGCCATGCTCAGTTCCCAGGAAGGACTGTTATAGTTACCGGAAGTCATACGCTGTAAGCGTGCGGGCAACGCCGCTCCGGGGTTCCATGAATCAAATAACGTACTTACATCGCCCAAAGGAATGTTCAGTGCTTTGGCAAGCGACAGGGTATCAGCAAGACCGGCAGTGAGCCCCACCAGGAAGCTGTTTCCGATGAGTTTCATGGCCGCAGCTTTACCGGCCGTATCGCCGAAATTGATCACCTTCCCCGTCATTTTGGAGAGTGCAGGCTCCCATGTGCTGATCACTGCCTGATCGCCGGAAACCAGCATGTAACCGGTGCCGTCCAGCGCATTTGCCGGACCCATAAATACCGGTGCATGCAGGTAAGTAAAACCGCGTTCCTTCCATTCTTTTGTTCTGGCAGCTGCGCCTTCGGCAGAAGTGGTGGTATGATCAATGATCACCGCTCCCGGTTTAAGTGCAGTGGCTGCTGCCGCCAATACTTCATTTACAGTATGATCATCTTTTAAGGTAAGATGAATGCGGTCTGCGCCTTGCACCGCAGCGGTTACCTCCGGAAATACTTTGGCGCCGTATGCTTCCAGCGCTGTCGCTTTCGACGCGGTACGGTTCCATACCTGTACCTGTTCACCCTTGCCGATCAATGCCCTTACGAAATTTGACCCCAGGAGGCCCATGCCTAAGAATGCTATCATAACCTTTTTTTTCCGAAGGTAGCAAAAAGTTAAAAAGTGTTACCTGCATATACGGCCGGTTTACGTCCGCTCCACGGCGCCGCGGCTTCCAGCTGTGCTGCCAGCCGGAGCAGCAACGCATCGTTACCTGTTTGGGCCGAAAAGGTAATGCCAACAGGCAGGCCATTATCTCCCATACCCAATGGTAAGCTGATGGCCGGCACACCGGCAATATTGAATACCTGCCCAAAGGGAGCAACGGCACAAACTTCCTGCACCCAGCTATGCCAGTCGATGTCCGCGGCATTGCCGTTCATGCTGCCGGCTAACGGCGCCTGTATAGCGGTGGAAGGGGTGATCATAATATCGTACTCTTCGTAGAAGTTACCTGCTGCCCGTGATACGGTATTGCTGTATTCTACCGCCCTGATGAGGTCTGCGGCAGACAATGCCTGACCTGCCTGATAGCCGCTCAGCGTGCTGGTTTCCAGCGTTTGCGGGGAGATGTTGCGTTGCATGGCATGCGATACCTGTGTGATGCCGTAAAACGTATAGGCGCCCCAGATAGTCTTGATGCAATCGAGAAGCTGCGTCGCTTCCAGGTCAAAGCGTTGCTCTTCCACCCGGTGGCCCAGCGAGGCGCATAGCGCTGCTGCGGCTTTTACGGCATTCACTATAACCGGGTCAACGCTTCCGGGCAGCCATGGCTGCAGGTTGAAAGCGATGTTCAATACAGGCAGGGGCTGTGTTAACGCAGCTACATACGAGGCTGCCGGCGGTGTGTAGTAGAATTCGCCGGGCGCGGGGCCGGCAGTGGCGTCCAGGGCAGCAGCGGAATCGCGCACACTGCGCGTGAGCACATGCTGCACCGCCAACCCGAAAAAGGATTGTCCCCGGTCCGGCCCTACGGGATTGAGATTACGGCTGGGCTTTAGTCCTACCAGCCCGTTAAATGCAGCCGGTATGCGGATAGATCCCGCCAGGTCCGTAGCGTGCGCCATGGGAACCATACCCGCCGCCACCGCAGCCGCGGAGCCACCGGATGATCCACCGGGGGAATAGTCCGTATGCCAGGGATTGCGGGTAATGCCCGATGCCAGCGATGCCGTGTCGGTAGACCCGCCAAATTCAGGTGTGGTGGTACGACCCATGATGAGCAAGCCGGCGGCCTTGTACCGCTTTACCAGTTCGGTATCATGCGGCGCCCTCATACCTTTGGCAATGCGGCTCCCCATTTCGTAATACTGGCCTGCTTCAAAGGCTGCCAGGTCTTTCAGTAAAAAGGGGACGCCCGCAAATGGGCCGCTACCCGTATTTTCCGGTAAATGTGCTGCCCGGTCGGGGTAAACTTCCACCACGGCATTTAATACCGGGTTCAACTGTTGAATGGCGGCCAGCGCGCATTCCGCCACCTCTTTCCGGCTCACCTGTTTTTCTTTAATCAGCGCTGCCAATCCTGTGGCATCATAGCCGGCGTATTCAGATAAATGCATATTTCCTGTTTTTTGTTATAGCAAAATTATACCCGGTAGATGGGTTGTTTTAGGTATGATTTTGCCATTATTAGGTATATTTGCACTTATGAAAGAGAATCTGCATTATCCGTTTGAAATCATTTATAAGGAGCTGGAAGTAGGTGAAGAGAAGCGGCGGACGAGCAATTTTTTTGAGCTCATTTATATCATGGAAGGTACGGGGCAAGAGACCATCAATCAGCAAACATTTAATTACGTGCCGGGACGCCTGCTGCTCATCACCCCTGAAGACCTGACCACCTTTCATATCACTACGCCCACGAAGATGTTGTTGATCTGCTTTAATGATATCTACATCAGGTCGGCCGCTTTTTCCGGCAATGAGCGGGAGCGGGAAGCGTGGATTAAACGGCTGGAATTTATCCTGCAACACGCCAACCACGAACCCGGTTGTGTCCTGCCAAGCCAGCCACATAAAATGCTGGCAAAAACAATGGTGGAAACGCTGGTAACCGAATACCAGCACTGTGATCTGTACAGCAAGGAATTGATTCAGCAGATGGTGAACAGTCTTATCATTCTCGTGGCCCGGTCCATTGCGCAAAGGCTCCCCGATAAATTTACCCCGGTAGCCGATAAAAAAACGCTCGACATCTTCCAATATATCCACGAGCATATCTATGAGCCGGAACAACTAAAGGTGAGCGCCATCTGCCAGTATTTTAATATCTCCCCCAATTATCTCGGTAAATTCTTTAAAAAACAGGCCGACGAAACGCTGCAGCAATATATCCAGCATTATAAAATAAAAATGGTGGAAACACGCTTACTCCACAGCGATATGCGGATCAATGAAATTGTAAATGAATTAGGGTTTACAGATGAAAGCCATTTAAACAGGCTTTTTAAAAGATATAAAGGGATGAGTGCTTCCATGTACCGGAAAACAATGTGGAATGCGGATATCAGCGCGTTTACAAAAAACAAAACAATAGTGACGGACCAGCAGCGTGGCGCTTAATTTTTCAGATCTTCCTGAAGGATCGCTTCTTTCAATACTTCTTCGTGTGCATCTGCCCATTCTCCCAAAATTTTTATTACTGGAATGAGGGATGCGCCCAGCTTAGTAAGGCTATACTCCACCTTCGGCGGGGCCTGTGCAAACACTACCTTCGACACCAGGCCATGCTTTTCCATTTCGTTGAGCTGGATGTTCAATACCCGGCGTGTAGCATCCGGAATCTTCCGCTGTAGCTCACTCGGGCGCTTATGCCCTTCATGGATGAAATACAGCAGGCGCACTTTCCATTTACCGTAGAGCACTTCCCCCACGAGGTCGAGACCGCAATTCAGTGTAATGGGTAGTTTTTTTACATACATGGTTCAAAAGTACTTTATTGTTCTTAAACGGGCTATAGGGATAAATTCCACTCTATGCGAATCGTTTTTCCGTTATTGTCCGGCATAGATGATTGACGGAATTTTGCTGAAAATAATAATAACAGATGGAACCAAGATTAAGTTTTGACAACGAACTATCCGGTAAAACAGCCCTGGTTACAGGCGGTACAAAGGGAGCAGGAAAAGCCATTGCAGCACGACTGGCCAATGCCGGTGCAAAAGTGATCATCACTGCCAGAACGAAGCCGGCAGACACGAACCCGGCATTTCATTTTATAGGCGCTGATCTGAGCACTCCTGCAGGCATTACGAGCGTAGCAAACGAAATAAAGGAAAACTACGGCGGCGTAAACATCCTGGTTAATAACATGGGCGGTTCTGAAACCCCTGGTGGCGGCTTTGAGGTATTAACGGATCATCATTGGGATGCCACCCTCCAGGCCAACCTGCTGGCGCCGGTGCGGCTGGACAGAGCGCTGTTGCCTTACATGCTGGCACAAGGCACTGGTGTAATTATTCATATTGCTTCCATACAAGGCACTATGCCGCTGTATGATTCCACGCTGCCCTACGCAGCCGCCAAGGCTGCATTGATTAATTACAGCAAGGGCTTGTCCAACGAAGTGGCGCCGAAAGGAGTGAGGGTACTCACTGTATCGCCCGGCTTTATCCAAACCACCGCCGCCGACAAAATGATTCAGGAAATGGCCGACCGTGCCGGCAGCAGCTTTAACGATGCCTTGCAGCAACTCATGCAGTTCCTGGGCGGCATTCCCATGGGGCGCCCCGCCAAACCGCAAGAAGTTGCGGACCTTGTCGGCTTCCTCGTTTCCCCGCGTGCAGGATATTTAACCGGCACACAATACATCATCGATGGCGGCACCATCCCCACCACATAAATAAAAAATGGGAAGATGAAAATGCCACCATTTCCATCTTCCCAAATAAAAAATAAAAAATCCAACCCAACCCACCCCAATCAAATCAAAATCAAATCAAAAATCAAAATCAAATCAAATCAAATCAAAATCAAACCACCACACCAAATCAAAAAACCTAATCAGCAAAATCAGCGTAATCAGCGGGAAAGACAACCTCCGCTGCATTAAGTCCGCGCCTTGTCGGCCCCCCCGCTCTCCGCACCCGCATTACCCGTTTGCAGCAGGAGTACAAAAGGCGCCGCCCGCGGTGCATTCCCCACCTGGATGAAGTATTCACTCCGCCCGATCAGCTCCGGCGTTATCCGCGCTTCGGGCTGCCCCACAGGGGAGACTTTCAGCAGGATAACCCGCGGAGGCAGTTTCACCCGCAGGTTGCCGGATACCGGTACGTTGCACACTACCATGTAAACGCTGTCGGATCCGTTTTTGCGGATATAATAGCCCCAGTCCTGTTTGTCAAAACCGGCATAGCCGCCGCCATAAACAGCGGCGCCGTTTACTTTCATCCAGTTGCCGATTTCCTGCATACGCTGCGTTTCTTCAGGGCGGAAGGTGCCATCTGCTTTGGGGCCGAAATTGATGACGAAGTTGCCGCCAAGAGATGTGGATTTTACCAGCATTTCAATCAGCTCGTCCGAAGATTTAATATGCCCTGTCCATTTGGCGCAGTATCCCCACTGGTTCTCGGGGATGGTCATCACACCTTCCCAGTCGTTGCCATGGATGTCCGCATATTTTTCGGGCAGCTTGCGTTCCCATCCCTGTTCGTAATCGCCCATGAGGCGGCTGTTGGAATCAAAATGCCTTGCGCCTTTTTCGTCGGCGCGGAGGCGGCTGCCAATGATCAGCCCGGGATGCAGTTGCTGGAGGTATTGTTCCAGCTCATCGGAGAAGGCGCCGTCATTTTTCCAGGAGTCGTCCCAGGTGCCATCAAACCAGAAACCTTTTACGGTGGGATATTTCACCAGCAGTTCCTTCAGCTGGTTTTTCACAAATACTTTGAAGCGACTGTAGGCAAGGCTGTCGGCCGGCGTTTTGAGCGAGGCGTGCCAGTCGGGGTGGTTCCAATCGATGATAGAAAAATAGAGATATACGTCGATTCCTTTTTTATTATAGGCATCTACCATTGGGCCGATGATATCTTTTTTATAAGGCGAGGCGGCTACCGTATAGCGGGTATACTTACTGGGCCACAGGCAAAAACCATCGTGGTGTTTGGTGGTGATGATCATATAGGCTGCGCCCATATCCTTTGCATATTGCGCCCATTGTTCCGGGTGATAGTTTACGGGATTAAACTGTTTGTATAAGTTGTCATAGTCGCAGCGCGGCATTTCTTTCCAGGAGCGGATCCACTCTGCGGCGCCGTTGTATGTTTTCCCGTTCCATTCGCCACCGGGAATGGCATACAGGCCCCAGTGGATGAATTGTCCCAGGCGAAGGGATCGCCAGCGGGCCATATCGGCATCGGTTCTGTTGCCGGTGCGGTGGGCGCCGTGTTGCAGGGTGATGGTGTCTTTAATAGGATTGCTTTGTGCGCTGCTGTGCAGTTGTGCGAGGAGCAGTGCGGCAGCGATACAGTATTTTTTCATGTTGCTCTTTTAATGGGTCCAGGTAATGGTGTCCGTGTATACTTTACCGTTAGATACGCCGGAAGCGGTGAGGGTGTTCACACCTGTCTTCAGCGTAAGGTTATCAAAAATAAAGTCTTTACTATTGGCGCCTGTGCGACCGGTAACAGGCGCTCCGTTGTTCAGTGTGAGCGTTACCTTTTCCAGGTTGCTGAACACTTCTGCGTGTACCCGTTCGGGTTGTCGCACATGGTTCCGTCGCTCTGCAATGTAGATCATGGGAGCGGGGTTCCAGTTGGCTTTGTACCAGTAGAAGGCGTCCTTTTTCTGTTTGCGGTCGTAGGTGATGAGTCCTTTCAGGTTGCGTGCATTTACACCCCCGCGGTTCCACATGGGCACTGCAAATTCAAACATATTCCATAAATAGGAGGCCGCAATATAAGGATGCTTTTCTATCACTGCCCATTGTTGCACGTGTGTGGCAGTTTGATAGGTTTCCGGAAAAAACTGCCCGCTTACCGGATCAAAGTTGGTACTGAGACTATCGGTATGCTGATCAATATTTCCATCTGCGCCGTATTCTGTGAGCATCAGTTTATAGTCGGGGTAGTTTTTCTCCAGGCCGGATACCCATTTTTCAATGTCGCCGATCCTGCCTTCATACCAGCCAAAGTAGCGGTTCATGCCTTGTATGTCGGCGGCCAGGTTGGCCGGGCGGGTCATTTCACCATAACCGCTTACCGCAACGGTATACCTGCGGGGATCTTCTGTTTTGGCAAGGTCGTTCAACTGCCGGGTGAGTACGGCCACATGCTCGTCGGGTGTTTTGGAATACACTTCATTGTGCATGCCCCACACGTAAATGGAAGGATGATTGAAGTTTTGCCGGATCAGCTCCGTCAGTTGCTGCCTGGCATTTTCACTTTCCTTGCCGGAGAAGTTATTTACAAAAGGGATCTCTGCCCAGATCACAAAACCCATGCTGTCGCATTGCGAATACAGGTATTCAGACTGCTGGTAGTGCGCAAAGCGGATCGTGGTAGCGCCTATTTCCCGGATCAGGTTCAAGTCTGCTTTATGCTGCGCATTGGTGAGCGCATTGCCGCAGTCCTGCCATTCCTGGTGACGGGTAACGCCGTGCATTGCATAAGGCTGTCCGTTCAGGAAGCAGCCCTTGCCGGCGGTTACTTCAAAGCGGCGTAAGCCCAGCGGCTGTGTAACCGCATCGGTAATGCGCCCGTTGATAAGAATGGAAGTGGTGAGGGAATAGAGATACGGATCTTTTAACCCGTTCCACAAATGCGGCCTTATCACCGGTAGCTCCTGGCGGATGATATTAATGCCCTGCGGGCTCAGGTTTGTCTCTTTAACCGTAACGGCTACACGTTTTCCGTGCTGGTCGCGGATCTCTGTTTGTAGCTGTACGTTAGTATGATGTGGTTGTTTGTTCTCAATTTTTGCAGTAACACCCACTATCGCTTTTTTATCGCTCACGTTATCCTGGGTAATATAGATGCCGGGAGAAGCGTAGTCGGTAGTGGTGATGTTGATGTCATTGGTGATCAGCAAATTTACCGGCCGGTAAATTCCCCCGAAAATACCAAACAGGAAATTGTTGATGGGCAGTACATCTTCCCGTGCCGTGTTGTTGGCTTTTACTACAATAGTATTCTCTGCTTCATAGTTTACCGAATGGGTGATTTCAAAGCAGAAGGCAGCGTAAGAGCCTTTGTGCTCGCCAATGAAGCGGTTGTTCACATATAGTTGCGCTACCGAGCCTACGCCTTCGAATCGCAGGAATAATCTTTTTCCTTTCAGGGCGGCGGCTACCGGGAAAGTTTTCTGATAACACGCTTCACCTGCATAAAAATTCTTTCCTTCCTGCATGTCTTTGTTGTTCCAGGTATGCGGAATGGTAATCGCTTCCCACGTGGTATCAGTGCTGGCATTTAATGGTCCTTTCCTGAAAGTCCAGCCATCATTGAAGGGAATTACTTTTCTTCCTTCCTGCGCGTACCCCTGTAAAAACAGGAGTACGTGGAGGAAAGTGATGATACAATATTTAGTCATGTGCCGGATTATTTCGTATAGCCTGTGTTCTGTGTCAGCACGGCGTCTTTGTTCACATCAATTTCAGATTGCGGGATGGGCAGGTGAATGTTATAGTCGCTGATGGTAGGCGCTACTTTAGGGTTGTATTTCTTCACGCGTTCCACCAGTTTCTTTGTTCTTACCAGGGTAAGCCTGCGGAGTTCTTCTGCGGTGAGTTCGCGGGCTCTTTCATCGAGGAGATAGTCGAGGTTTACTTCGCCGGCCAGTACTTCTTTGGCGTGGGCGCGGCTGCGGATTACGTTGATGCTGGCGGCGGCATCGCCGGGGCGGCCCTGTTGCAGCTGCGCTTCTGCGAGCAGGAGGTAGGTTTCCCCGAGGCGCATCTGGATGCGGTCTTTGTACGACTGTGCTCCCTGCAGATCCTGCGGCTGGAACTCATACCACTTGGTGGTATGGGCATAGATATTCTGTATGGTATCAAACCCGCTCACAATTACCGGCTGACCATATTTCGGGGAAGCCGGATCGTTATAATAGTAGTTGCGACGGATGTTGTACGGGGAATTACGCATATCGTCTTTATCGTACAGTTCATAAGTCCACCAGTTGGTAGGCCTGATCCTGCCGATACCACGGCCTCCCAGCGAATCACAGATCTTCATGCCGGCTACGTTTACATAGAAAGGCCCCCACTCGCGCCGGCGCTGATCAAAGTCGGATCCGCCGCCGGTTACATTGTAGTTCTGCTCTATTACCCAGATGGCTTCTGTATTGCCCTGACTGCGGCGCATGTTGCCATAGGTGAACATGTCGGCAAACGGATCGCCGGGTTGCAATGCTTTGGCGCCGTAGCGTGCGGTGATGAGCGTAAAGAATTTACTGTCGATGATCCTTTTGGCAGCAGCTTCTGCATCCGCGGGTTTGTTGGCGCGCAGCAACGCTTCTGTAAGTAATTGAGCTGCCGCAAATTTATTGATCCTGCCCTGTTTGATCACATGCGCAGGGTCTGGCAGGTTGGCTTCTGCAAAAGTAAGATCCGCGATGATCTGGTTGATCACATCAGCTTCTTTTGCCCGCGTGTAATCCGTGCGTGGCACGGTTACAGGGGCAACGATCAGTGGCACATCTCCAAAAAGTATGGAAAGATGGTTGTAAGCATAAGCACGGAAAAAACTGGCTTCTGCCTTGTAAAATTTCCTTTGTTCATCGGTGAGCTGTGCGGAAGGGTTATCCGATGCCGCAATGATCACGTTGGCGCTGTTGATCAGCTTATATCCCCAGTTCCAGATCGAGCTTAATGAACCGGTTTGTGAATTGAGGTTCTGGTAATTTTCATACGGCGCCTGCACGGTGTTGGGCTGACCGGTAATAGCCATATCAGTGCCCACGTAAAAGGTGGCAAGTAATCCCTGCGTGTTGCCGTAATCGTTACGCATAATGCTCAGCATACCGGTGCTGGCGGCTTCAAAGCCCAGCTGGTCCACCAGCGTGTTATCCGGTGCATAACTGGATTTCAGCTCCTCGTCAAGAAAGCTTTTGCCGCAGGAAGATACGGTTAGCAGCGACATCCCCGCCAGCACAAATCTGTATATATATTTAGCGTGTTTCATTGTTTATCTCTTTAAAATTATAAACTGATATTTACACCCATGATCACCGTGGTATTCAACGGATAGAAGTCCGAGCTTTGCTGCCCTGCACCTTGTCCGTTGTTCAAACGGGTAGGGTTGGACGTAACGGAAGATGGCGAGGTTTCCGGATCATAGCCCTGCCATTTGGTAAACGTGCCAAGATTTCTTCCGCTGACATATACCGTGAGGTTGGAAATCTTATACCGCTGCAAAGTGCTCTTATCGAAATTGTAGCTGAGCGTTACGTCTTTTATACGGATAAAGGATGCATCCTGCGCATATTTATACCCTTTCGGATTGGTGTAAAACAACGCCGGGTTGGTATTGATCTTGTTTTCAGAGGTCCAGTAGGGAATTTCTGCGGGCAGGTTAATAATCCCTGCCTGGTCCCTGTTATCGAGGATGTTGTTGGCACGAAGGGAACCATGCACATCCTGGATGAAAATGTTCAGGATGAAATTTTTGTAGGTAAAGGTGTTGGTAAGTCCTGCAATATATTTTGGTAATTGTGTACCAAGATAGGAGCGGTCTGCCGCATCAATCTTTCCGCTGTTATCTATGTCAGCAAATTTGATATACCCTGGTTTGGCGCCCGGATCTATTTTGGCGTCTTCTCCTTCCTGCCAGATACCGGTCATAGTGTAATCATAGATCCCCAGCATGGGTTTACCGATAAACAGGTTATTCCCGATATCATCTTTATTATCGCCGTAAAGGGCTACCACTTTATTTTTATTAAAAGAGATATTAAAGCCGGTATTCCAGCTAAAGTCGCCCGACTGGATATTGCGGCTGTTCAGCATCACTTCCAGTCCTTTATTGGCGGTTTCTCCGATGTTATCGTATACAGAAGTATAACCATTGATGGACGGAATTTTCCTGCTGAGCAACAGGTCGGAGGTACGGGTGCTGTATCCCTCGATACTGCCGCTGAGGCGATTGTTCCAGAGGGCAAAATCGATACCTACGTTTAATCCCGCGGTGGTTTCCCATTTCAGGCGGCTGTTGCCCAGTGTATCCGGGATCACGCCAATGGAAGTAACGCCGTCATAAATATAGTTGACGGTGCTGAGCCTCGACAGCGTACGGTAGGCGCCTATCGCCTGGTTGCCCGACTTGCCATAGGACGCCCGTAACTTCAGCTGGGAGATCACCGGTGCTGCCGCCATGAACTTTTCGTTGTGGATATTCCATCCTGCAGCCACGGAAGGGAATACCGCGTATTTATTACTGGCGCCAAACCCCGAGTAGCCATCGCGGCGGATAGTGGCGGTGAGCAGGTAGCGGCTGTCGTAGTTGTAGTTGGCGCGGAACATCTGCGACAACAGCGTGCTCGCGCTGTAGCCGGTGGTAGTTTGCTGTACCTGTGCAGCCTTCATGTTATTGAAGTCCAGGTTATCATTGATAAAGGTATTGGCATCCAGTTGTGAAAAGAACTGTTCATCCTGCTGCGCGCTATAAAGTGCGGTAAAGTCCAGTGCGTGCTTATTCCGTGTGATGGCATAGGAGAGCAGGTTTTCCACGATCCATTGTTTACTTTCCGTATTGTCTACGCTGGCACTTCCTTTCAGATCGCCCATTTTCCGGCCGGTGTAATCGCCCGTGCGGGAAGGCCGGAATGCATAAGACGCATTAACTCGGTATTTTAGTCCTTTCAGGAAGGTGGGGGCTACTTCTGCATAACCGCTGGCAGTCATGTTTTTGCCGCGGTTTATTCCCGGGTTGTACAGGTTGATCAGCGGATTCAGATACAGTGTTTGCGGCGCAATGGGATATACTTCATAGTCGCCGGCTGCATTGTATAATGAGCCATATGGACTAAGGGCGTTGGCCTCATACATCGTCACTTTGCCGCCGTCCTCGTTATTATTTACAAGGAACAGGTTTACGCCTGTTTTCAGCCAGGAGGTTACATTGGCATCGAGGTTGGCCCGGATGCTGGAACGGTTGTACTGGAAGCCTTTCAGGTTCCCCTGTTCTTTCAGGTAAGTACCGGAGATATAGTATTTCACATGATCGGTACCACCGGAAATGCTTAGTTCATGGCTGTGGATATAACCCTGTTGGGCGATTTCTTTGAGCCAGTCTGTTTCCGGTGCGCCGTTGGCATAATTCGTTTGTTCTGTTAGGTAAGGCAGATCCGGCGCATCGGGGCGGCCTGCCTGGATATTGTACCAGTGATTTTTGGTGCGGTATTCTTCCCCGTTCATTTGTTTTACGGTATTGCTCTGGTATTCCGGTCCGGCGTAGCCATTGTAGGAAATCACCGGCTTGCCCGTTTTACCTTTCTTGGTGGTGATCATGATGACGCCGTTAGCGCCCCTGGCGCCGTAGATGGCAGAGGCAGATACATCTTTCAGAATGTCAACAGACTCCACATCATTGGGATTGATGTCGTTGTAACTGCCGCTGAATGGAATGCCATCCAGTACAATGAGCGGTGCATTGCTGGCGTTGATGGACTTAAGCCCGCGCAGGTAAAAAGCAGGCGAGCTGCCTGGCTTGCTGCTGTTACTGATAATGTTCACGCCGGGAGTGGTGCCCTGGATGGATTGCAATACATTGGTGACCGGCAGGTTTTTCAACCGTTCCTTTGGCACGGAGGATACCGAACCAGTGACATCACTTCTTTTTTGCGTACCGTATCCCACCACCACTACTTCGTTTTGTTGTTCTACAGAAGCTTTCAGCACAATATTAAAAATGCCGCTGCCGGTTACGCTTATTTCCTGCGGGATCATACCGAGGTAGGAGAATTGCAGCACCAGCGGTCCCTCTGTAGTGATATGAAGGGAATAACTGCCATCGGCGCCGGTACTTACGCCCTGCGTGGCGCCTTTTACCCTTACTGATACACCGGGTAAGGGATTGCCCGCTTCGTCGGTTACTTTACCTTTCACATCTGTGGCCGGAGCGGCGCTGGTATTGTTTTCATGGCCACCGGCAGATTTGGGTGAAATGAAAATGGATTTATTTTCAATCACGTATTTCAGTGGCTGATCTTTCAGCATGAGGTCGAGGAATTCCCGGATGGATACATTTTCCACCTTCATGGTTACCGGGTTGGCTTTGTCCAGCACGTCTTTGCTGGCCACTACGGTGTAGCCGGACTGGACACGGATCACGGAGAATATTTTTTCCACGCGCACATTTTTCCCTGACCAGGTGATCAGCTGCGCGTATCCCGTAGCGCTTACATTCAGAAAAACGACGGTAAGTAATAAAAACGTCAGTTTCATAACTAACAGCATTTTGGTTGGAAACCAGTTCCGGGTATGCGCTTTTCCTGATTTTGGCGCATAGGGGAACCGGTTACAAAGAGCATTTTTTTGCATAGCTTTGTAATGATTAGGCTTGTAAATAGATAGATGTACGGAATTACTCAATTGTTTTGCATAGCTGTAATCTTGTTGCCGGGGGTGGGTCGAATCACCTCCGGTTTTTTATTACGCTAACTTCATTGGCTGATCGCTGAAATTTTGTTCACTGTTTTCCTATAACTGTTTCTGTTTTGATGATTAGCTTATTTATTTTCCTATAATTAAAGTCCTGTTTTCGAGGCGGAAGTGTACGCCTGATTCCTTCAGGAAGTTCAGTACACTTGAAAGATTTACATCACTACCAATTTCCCCTACAAAAGTGATATCGGGAGGAGTCGTTTCATATACTACTTCAATGTCGTACCAGCGCGCAATCATACTGATAACGGTGGTGAGCTTTTTATCCTGGAAATTCAGGATATCATTTTTCCAGGCAATGATGGCGAGGGTATCTGCCTGGTTATTGAGGGCGGTAGCGCCGGATTTTTTATTGATCTCCAGTTGCTGACCGGGCTTCAGTAAACTCGTTTGCTGCTGCACATGTACCCTCACAGCGCCTTCCAGGAGGGTAGTGCTGATATTATTTTCGTCGGGGTATGCATGGATATTGAAATGAGTGCCCAGCACCCGGACGCTGGTTTCGTTATTGAGTTGTACAATGAAGGGTTGATCTTTATTCGCGGTTACTTCAAAGTAGGCTTCCCCCGTAAGGGTTACGCTGCGGGTGTTGCCGGTAAAGGCGGTGGGGTAGCTGATAGCGCTGGCTGCGTTGAGCCATACGTTGGTGCCATCGGGAAGGCGCAGCCTGAATTTGCGGCCACGGGGCGTGGTCATGGTATTCTGACTTACTTCGCCGGTGCCGGCGGCATCATAGGAGAGCTGGCCGTTGCTGAGTATTACGCGTGTGCCCTGTTGTGTGGTTACGGTGCCGTTGCCCAGGCTGTCCAGTACTACTTCGCTGCCGTCGGCCAGCGTGAGCACTGCGCCGTTTTTGCCGGGTTTTACATCGGCGGTGGCAACTATGGGAACGGTGCTTTTACGGGATGTCCGCTGCCAGGTAAAGTAGCCGGCGGCGACTACCAGTAAAGCAACAGCGGCTGCCGCAGCATAACGCATGATTACCGGGCGCCTGCTTCTTACAGGTGGATCCTGTTGCAGGATACTGTTCACCTGTTGTTCATACAAAGCAGGATTATAGGCCGGATCGGCGGGAGCCGCCGCATGCAGTTCACTGATCATGACAGTCCACTCCTCTTCATCCGTGCCGGTACGAAGTGCGGCAAACAATTCTTCCTCTTCCGCCGCAGTGGCAGAACCGTTGTAGTAACGCTCCAATAAAAACCTGTAGTACTCTTTTGCTTCCACGGTACAAACCCTTCTTTTGCTGATAGACGCTGAAATATTGTTACTGTACTATGCGTCTTAAAAAAAATTAAAAAAACTTCGACAGGAGTATAATCAACAGGATAGGAAGTCGTGTGCCGGTATGTTTTTCCAGGTATTCCCGGATGAATCTGCGGGCTGTTACCAGCTGGTTTTTGACCGTATTTTCAGAGATGTCCAGGGCATCGGCTATTTCTTTGCGCGATTTGCCTTCCTGGGTATTCATCATAAAGACTTCCCTGCGGGAGGCAGGTAATTTTTCTATGGCATGCCGGATCAGTACCTGTAATTCTTTTGCATAAATATCTGCAGGTACGTCTGCATTATCCGGCATATCATCGGCGATATCATCCTGCCGGTGCTTTTCACGGGCATGTTTTCTAAGCGCGGAAAGGGAGTAGTTGGCCGCCAGGGTATACATCCACCCACCCGGATTTTCGATGCTTTCCAGGGTATGACGCACCATCCAAACTTTAAGGAATACTTCCTGTAATACTTCCTCCGATGCCATGCCGGACCTGAGCAACTTCTTTACAGACCCCGCCAGTACTGCATTATAGCGGTGGTATAATAAACGGAAAGCTGCTTCATCTCCACCTGCAATTCTCGAAAAAAGTATCCTGTCCTCAGATAAACTCACAGCGTGATCCGGATTTTGTGGCAAAATGATAAGCTATGGTCAATATTATACTATTTAGGGGTTTCCTGCAAGCGCTTTCTTTGCTGCCTACCTATTTTCTTCCCCGGAAATCATAAATTTACAGCATGAGTCAACATCCGCGTTTTACAGAAATGGCCTCCGCGGCTATCCATGCAGCCCAATCCGATATGGCCGAACATGCCCACCTGGTACCGGTTTTCGCTACCGCTACCTTTACATTCGATAATGCACAACAGGGCATGGACCGTTTTAAAGGTACCGCCCCCGGCTATATTTATTCCCGGTTTGGCAATCCCACTGTAACAGTAGCAGAAAAGCT
The DNA here is from genome assembly GCF_051362515.1 of Chitinophaga sp. ARDCPP14. NCBI lineage: Bacteria > Pseudomonadati > Bacteroidota > Chitinophagia > Chitinophagales > Chitinophagaceae > Chitinophaga > Chitinophaga sp. ARDCPP14. Next base: position 226,528 of record NZ_JBKIXB010000006.1, read on the forward strand.
GATCGCCGCCCTGGAAGCTTTTGGCGTTACTACGGCAGATGGTGAGCCCCTGCAATTGAAAGCATTGCTGCACGCCAGCGGACAATCCGCTATGGCCAGCATGTTCCTGTCAAATGTAGTAGCGGGAAATACCATACTCACGCATTACTCGCTCTATGGAGGCACACACGAGTTCTTATTCGACTTCCTCCCGCAATTCGGTGTAAAAGCGCTCATTGCCGATCTGCATGACACAGCCGCCGTAGCTGCCCTGCTGCAGCAGGACCCGTCTATAAAAATGATCCATATTGAATCGCCCGCCAATCCATCCATGCGCTGTGTGGATATTGCAGCCATCTGCAAAATAGCCGGCACGCACGGCGTAAAAGTAAGTGTGGATAATACCTTTGCTACGCCTTATCTTCAGCAGCCATTCCGGTATGGGGCCGACTTTGTTTTTCATTCCACCACCAAATTCCTGAACGGTCATGGTACCGCTATTGGCGGTGTGCTCATCGGAAAAGATATTCCCCTGATGCAAACGAAAGTCAATAAAACAGCGAAATTGCTCGGTGGCTGCGCCAATCCGTTCGATACCTTTTTACTGATCCAGGGCATCAAAACACTGGAACTGCGCATGAAGCAACATTGCAGCAATGCGCAAACGGTCGCGGAATTTCTGCATGCGCATCCTGCCGTAGCGCAGGTCAATTATAACGGGCTTCCTTCCCATCCGGATTATGCGCTGTCGGCCAAACAAATGCGTCATCCCGGTGCGGTGATGAGCTTTGAACTGAAAGATGGATTTGACGCCGCCGTACGTTTTATTGACCGGCTGCAGATGTGTTTGCGCGCTGTATCATTGGGTGCCGTGGATACATTGGTATCTCACCCGGCATCTATGACGCATTCAGGAATGAAAAAAGAGGACCGTGAGAAAGCGGGGATTTCTGATGGTTTGATCCGAATTAGTGTTGGGCTGGAAAGTGTAGGGGATATTGTAGCGGATCTGAAGCAGGCATTGGAAGGGTAATAATTTTTTTATTAAAATTTATAGCAAGAGAAGACAGAAGTTGGAGCCTTTTTTTTGTAAATTTGTGAATGCCCCGACAATCAAAATATCACATAGGGATCGAAGTCGATAAACTGACCAACAGTATCTTAAATACTATTTCCGGAGACAGTTTTGAGACCGTTGTGAATCCACTTGCAAAGGAGGATTTAAAAGGGGTATCATTAAAGAATGGATGGAAATTCGATTGGAAAAAGGAGTTTAAAATGACCGATAGAGAAGTTTATAAACTTACTATCGAAGGAAATAGTCACATATTACAAGGATTAGCAAGTTTGAGCGATTATACCGATCATTTTTATCTCCATCTTATTGAAAGTGCGCCTTTTAATTTAGGAAGTGCAAAGTTATACGAAGGTGTGCCGGGTAACCTATTTGCTTTTGCCTGTCAATTATCTATAGACCGTGGATACGAAGGATTTATATCTTTCACATCCAAAACAAAACTCATTTCGCATTACGAAAAAACGTTGGGTGCGGTGCATATTGGTAATCATAAAATGATTATCTTTCCAGACGCAGCTTTAAAGCTGGTTATTAAATATTTTAACAATAAATAACATGGGATACATTAAAGAACCAAAGGGTATTAATTTTGTCGTGGATCCTAGGCCTGTTACAGAAAATGATAAGAAATTGATCAGTGAAGTAATTTCTCATTATAAGGCAACAGGAAAGAAGAAACGGGTTGTATCAGGCAAGCCTGCGAGCAAACAAAAGGATAGTAAAAAGCTATTCCATTAGGAGTTTTTTGTCATCTACACCGCCAGCACCAGCGACAACAAATACACCAACCCTACAGACACCAACCCCATTACCACGGTACCCGTGCTATACACCCGCAGCATATCTTTTATCTCCAATCCGGAGAATTTAGAGATCACCCAGAAGTAAGCGTCATTGGTGTGTGAAATCATCATGGACCCTGCACCCATTGCCAGCACACAAAGGATGCGGCCATTAGCCGAATCCAGTCCCATTACCGGCAGCAGCGGTTGCACAATGGCGGCCGCGGCAATCACGGCTACGGTAGACGACCCCTGCGCGGTTTTCAGGAGCGCCGTGATGAGGAAAGGAAGAAATAATCCCAGCGCAGCGATGGACTGGTTCTGCGCAATATGGCTGCCAATATCTGCTTTTGCGAGGATGGCGCCAAAGGCGCCGCCACCGCCAATAATCACCAGTATGCCTGCTGCTTTTTCAGCGCCTTCCTGCAGGATAGCGCCCATATTATTTTTCAGTTGGGATAACGCCAGCAGGATACCTGCGCTGATCGCCACTTCAGGAATACCAAGAATAGAGATCGCCTTTAGCGCCGGGGAAGGATGTGTTAATTCCAGGCCGCTCAGGGAACGGATGGCAATGAGCAGTACCGGAACAGCGATAGGCAGCACAGACATTAGCACAGAAGGACCACGGGGCGTTTCGGTAGCAATGTCTTCTTCATTACTAACGCCAACGGCTATCCGCCGGCCGGCGAATACCGACCATAAATAACCTGCCGCCGATACCGGGATGGCAATGAGTAATCCAAACAGCATTACCCTGCCCGTTTCCGCCTGTATAGTGCCGGTGGCGGCAGTGATACCGGGGTGCGGCGGCATCAGGCAATGAACGGCATACAGGCCGGTGGCCAGTGAAGATGCCATCACAATCATCGGAATCCCCGAACGTTTGGCCAGCGCTTTATTTAATCCGCTTAATACTATAAATCCCGAGTCGCAGAAAATAGGCATGCCCACCAGGTAGCCGATGATATTCATCGCCAGTGCAGAGCGGCCGGTGCCGGTACGGCGTAACACATAGTTGGCCAGCACAGTAGTGCTGCCGGTATGTTCCAGGATCAAACCCAGCGTAGTGCCGAGCACAATGAGCAATCCCAGTGAGCCAATAATATTACCCATGCCGCTTTTAATACTGCCGAGGATATCCGTTACGGGCAACTGTAAAATCACGCCGGTGAGAACACTGGCCAGCAGCAATGCAAAAAAAGCATGCACCCGGAAGCGCGCCGTGAGCAATACAATGAGCGCAATACCCGCCAGCAATCCCAGCATGCTTTGTATCAAAGGAATGGTATTCATATCTCTCCAAGATAAAAAGAATTACGCAATACCCCGTATAGGTGTTACCGTGGCAGCACCAGCGGGTTATAACATTAACGCATATATGTTTTTGTAAATATTACAGATTATTAATGCAACAGCTTGATAATAACTATTTTACCTACCTTTGCACCTTAATACAGCGGATATGAAAAGAATGTTATTGACCTCACGTTATTGCCTGCTGGCAATAGTGACCATTGTTTTAATGGCTTCGTGTGCATCTTCCCGGAAAAGCAGCAGCCAGCATGCCTATATGAACAAGCAGTATGAAGAGCTGAAAAACACGTTGAATGATGCGGAAGTAAGTATCATCAAAGACAGCCTGAAAGTGATCTTCCCCAACAACGTACTGTTTTCATCGTCTTCCGACCAGGTGAACGAAAGCGTAAAGCCTACCTTCAAACATTTTGCAGAAGTACTAAACAAATACAATAAAACAAAGATCCTGATCACCGGTCATACGGATAATACCGGCGCGGCGGAATACAACCGTGATTTGTCTGAACGCCGTGCAACAGGCGCCAAACAATTACTCAATAGTTTTGAAGTGAGCAACGACCGTATGTTTACCTGGGGATTGTCTGACCGTGATCCTGTTGCCACCAACGATACAGAAGCCGGAAAGGCAAGAAACAGGAGAGTGGAGTTTGTAATTTTGTATGATGTAAAGAATTGATTTTTTTATAAAGATAGTCAGCCGCTCCGTCGCCCGGAGCGGCTTTTTTTTTGATATGATTTCCTGGATAAATTTTGTATTATTAAGGAATCAATGAAACCCAAATCTCCCGTCATGAATACTCGTCGTGATTTTATACAGAAAATTGCCGCCTCCGCTATGGTACTGCCCCTGATGCCGCTTGCCGGTTGGGCAAAAGATCTCCAACACTATGATGGCCCGGTATTACGTGTAGCCATTATGGGATTGGGCAGCTATGGCAACCGGGTGGCAGAAGCCATGCAGGCATGCGTAAAGGCAAAACTGGTAGGCGTGGTCAGCGGCACCCCCGCTAAAATAAAAGACTGGCAGAGCTGGTTCTCCATCCCCGACAAGAATTGTTATAATTACGAAAATTTCGACCGCATAAAAGATAACAAAGACATCGACGCGGTATATATCACCACACCCAATGCACTGCATCACGACCAGGCCATCCGCCTGGCTGCAGCAGGTAAACATGTGATCTGCGAAAAGCCAATGGCGCTGAATGCCAAACAGGGTCAGGAAATGATCGCCGCCTGTAAAAAAGCAAACGTAAAGCTGCTGGTGGGATATCGCATGCATTTTGAAGCCAAAACACTGGAAGTTATCCGCATGCGTAAAAACGGCGACTTCGGAAAAATCATGTTCTTCCAGGGGCAATGCGGTTTCCGTATTGGCGACCCCACGCAGTGGCGCCTTAATAAAGAACTGGCCGGCGGCGGTTCCTTAATGGATATAGGCATCTATGCTATCAACGGCTCCCGCTATATGACTGGCGAAGACCCTATATGGGTAACAGCCCAGGAAACCAAAACCGACCCGGTGAAATTTAAAGAAGGCGTGGACGAAACCATCCAGTTCCAGCTGGGCTTCCCCAGTGGCGCCGTGGCGTCGTGCCTGTCTACTTACAACATGAACTACCTCGACCGCTTTTACCTCACCGGCGAAAAAGGATTTGCAGAGATGCAGCCTTCCACCGGCTACGGCCCCATCCGCGGGCGCACCAATAAAGGAGAACTTACCCAGCCACACGTTACCCATCAAACCGTGCAAATGGAAGAAATGGCAGGGATCATCCTGGAAGGAAAACAACCGGTGGTAGCTGTGGATGGAGAAGAGGCCCTGAAAGACCTGAAAATTATTGACGCCATCTATCACGCCGTTAAAACCGGACAGAAAGTAGACCTTAAACTGTCATAACCCCAAACGATCTGCCGAGGAAATATCCCGCGTGATAGTGAAAAACAGCAGGATCATCTATTAGTGGTCCGGGCGCAGCAATTCGCATCTGATCAATTCGTTTCTTTATGCTAAAATCATCAGCTATGAAAAAACGATTACTGTCAGTATTGTTGCTGGTTTGCCTTGCTGCCGCGGCCAGCGCACAAGGACTGCATTACGGCATCAAGGCAGACCTGAACATGTTTAAACTGGATGGGGCAGGCATTAAATCAAATTATACACTGGGCGGAAGATTAGGCGTATACGCCGAATATGATTTTACAAAAAAATGGGGGCTGCAACCGGAACTCCTGTTCTCGCAGGTGGGACCCAAACGTGACGATGATTTCGGTGCAAAATATATTTCTGCCGGCAACGACAACGCCAATAAAAGCATTAAACTCAGCTATATTACCCTGCCCCTGTTATTGCGTTACAACGTGAATAAGTTAATTACTATCAACGCCGGACCGCAATACAGCTACCTGTTTTATGCCAATGAAAACCTCCTTAACTACAACCGTAATGCTTTTAAACGCAGTGATCTGGGAGTGGCTGCCGGCGCCACATTGAACTTCGACATACTGCACGTATACGCACGCTATGTACTCGGCCTTACGAATGTAAATGACATTGATGACCGCTACCAGTGGAAAACACGCCAGGTACAAATCGGCATTGGCGTGAATATTAAGTAAACAGCCTTACGCCTTTACTACGGTATCGTATATACGTTGTAACTGGTGTATATGTCTTTGCGTATGAATATTGATGAACTGTATCCACTCCAGCCGGGTAAAAGGTCCGAAGCCAGGCACTTCAAAGTCGGTGCATTCTTCTGTAAGGTTAACGGTATTGGCGGCAGTGGTTAATTTATGCCAGGCGGCAGCGGTATCTTCCAGTACAGCTTCTTTCGGCATATAACCTTCTTCCGGTACAATCATGTCCGGCGACTTCATTTTAATATCGAAGTTCAGGAACAGTGATTTTACGGCGGGTATTTTTTCATCCGGTTGACGGTCGGTAGGTACCGCCTCGCCATACAAGATGCCGCAGTCGCCGGCTTTGCAAATATGCGATGCCACCTGCGCGGCTGTCCAGCTGCCTTCAAAAGGTACCTTGTTCAGTTGTTCGTCATCAAAGGACGTAAGCAGTTGTTGCAGGGTATCGCCGGTGTTGGTTACTTCGCGGAGCAGTTCTTGTCTCATGATTTTCTTTTTCACAAACTTAGGTGGATATATCGGTATATAACGGGTGTGAAAACGACAATCAGGCGGGCAAAAAAGGACAATAAACAGCTGCAGTTATTTCACTACCTGCAGCTGTTCCCTGCATTATATTTTTTGGAATGAAAATATTATTTCCTGGAAGATCCCAGTTTTCTTTCAGCAGATTCTACTGTTTGGGCAATCAGTTTTGCGATAGTCATAGGTCCAACGCCACCCGGTACCGGCGTGTAGGCGGCCACCCGGTTTGCTAATGGCCCCAGTTCTATATCGCCGATGCCGCCTTTGTGATAACCGGCATCTATTACAACGGCATCATCTTTTATCCATTCCGCTTTTATAAATTCAGGTTTACCCACTGCGCCTACTATAATGTCTGCCTGTTGGATAAGCTCCCGTAAATTATTGGTCCGCGAATGACAAATAGTTACCGTGGCATTTTCATTCAGCAGCATCATAGCTACCGGTTTGCCGAGGATAGGACTCCGGCCCACTACTACTGCATGCTTACCGGCAACAGGTACCTGGTAATGCTTCAGCAACTCCATAATTCCCGCAGGGGTGGCACTGCCATAAGCGGGTTCGTTCATCGACATACGGCCAAAGCCCAGGCAGGTAACCCCATCTACATCTTTATCGATATGTATTTTATCGAAACACGCCCGCTCATCGATCTGTGACGGAACCGGGTGCTGCAACAGGATGCCGCAGATCTGGTCGTCGTTATTCAGCTTTTTGATGGTATCCAGCAATTCCTTGGTAGTGGTTTCTTTGGGCAGGTGTACTTTTACAGAGGTCATGCCCACCCGCTCACACGCATTCCCTTTCATTTTCACATATACTTCCGAAGAAGGATCATCGCCCACCAGGATGGTAGCCAGAACAGGCACCACGCCCGTTTTTTCAATGATGCGCTGCACCCTGATCTTTAATTCTGCTTCCATTTGTTTGGATAAAGCTTTTCCGTCGAGTAGTATTGTTGTTGCTGTCATATTTTGGTGTTTATTTCCGTGTGTTGAGCCAGATGTATGTAGAAGACAGCAAAGATACTAACCACCTGCGACATAATTTTTTTTCGTAAGACACATTCCTGTTACCTTTTTTTCCGTCTTTATAAACATAACGGTCTTTTAAAGGGCTGTTATTGATTCACGTATGAAAATAAAACTCTTTTCTATCCTCCTTGTAGCTACAGGGTATCTCCTTCCGCTTAACAGTTCCGGGTTTACAGCGCCTCCCAGGGAGGTGGACATTTGCGTGTACGGCGGCACCTCTGCAGGTGTAATAGCTGCTTATACAGCAAAGCAGTTGCATAAAACAGTACTGCTCGTATCACCGGACAAACACCTGGGCGGCCTTACCTCCGGCGGTTTGGGATATACCGACATCGGTAATAAGTATGCTATCACCGGGTTATCGCGCGACTTCTACCGCCGGATCGGCAACCACTACGGAAAACTGGAACAGTGGATCTTTGAACCCCATGTGGCGGAAGCTACTTTCCAGCAGTATATCGATGCCGCCAAAGTGGAAGTGCTGTACGGATACACCATCAGCAACGCAGTAAAGAAAAACGGGTATGTTACGGAAATAACCGTGAACGGACCCGCGGAACAGGTGGTTAAAGCCAAAATGTTCATCGATTGCTCCTATGAAGGCGATCTGATGGCCAAAGCTGGCATCTCTTATACCGTTGGCCGGGAATCCAATGCACAATACCACGAAACCTACAACGGCGTTCAGCTCCTCGACAAACACCAGTTCCCCGACGGCATTGATCCGTACAAGATCCCCGGCAAACCCGAAAGCGGCCTGCTGTGGGGCATTAGTCCCGATTCGCTGGCCGCCCATGGCGAGGGCGACAAAAAGGTACAGGCCTATAATTTCAGGATCTGCCTGAGCAACCGCCCGGAAAACCGTATTCCGATTACCAAACCGGAAGATTATGATCCGTCCCGTTATGAGCTGCTGATACGCCTCCTGAATGCTACCAAACCTGAAGCCCTGAAGCCCAACCTCAAGATAGATCTCATGCCCAACGGGAAAACGGATATCAATAATTACGGCGCTTTTTCCACGGATATGATCGGGATGAACTATAACTACCCGGAGGCCGATCCGGCTACCCGGAAAAAGATCATCCGCGATCATGAGCTTTATACCAAAGGACTGTTATATTTTATAGGACACGATGAACGGATCGCTTCCCATCTCCGGGAACAAATGTTACAATGGGGGTACCCGAAAGATGAGTATACGGATAACGGCCATTGGTCGCCCCAGCTGTATATACGCGAGGCCAGGCGCATGATCGGCGGATATGTGATGACACAGGCCAATTGTGAAGGCCGGGAAAAAGTAACGGATGCCGTTGGTATGGCGGCCTACAATATGGATTCCCATAATTGTCAGCGTATTGTAGTAAATGGTATGGTAAAAAATGAGGGAGATGTACAGATTGGCGGTCTTGGCCCTTACCCGGTTTCTTACAGGTCCATCACACCTAAACCGGAGGACGCGAAAAATGTACTGGTGCCGGTTTGTTTATCAGCGTCGCACATTGCCTATGGCTCCATCCGCATGGAACCGGTATTTATGGTACTGGGGCAATCTGCTGCCACCGCAGCGGCGGTAGCCATCGATCAGCGCAGCTCCATACAGGACGCAGACGTAAAAAAGATCCAAACCATGCTGCGTACCAACCCGCTGGTGGATAACAGCCCGGCGGAAATACTGGTGGACGACAATGATGAGCAACACGTAACCATTACCGGCGAATGGAAAAAGGTGATCCATGGCTGCTATGGCCCTTCCATGCTCACAGACGACAGCAAGGGAGCTGTGCGCAAATCGGTACGTTTTTCACCGGCTATCGGGAAAACGGGTAAATATGAGGTATTTACCTATGTGCCGCGCCTACCCGGATTGGATGGAAATGCACGGGTAAAGGTATACGATGGCCGTACGGTAAAGGAAGTGGAAATTGCAGCGGCAAGTATAAAAGTAGAGGGACAAACCAGCGGCGAATGGGTGAGCCTGGGTAGTTACCAGCTGAAAGCCGGAACCGGCGCCTATGTGGAAATAGACAACCACAAAACGGACGGGATAATAGCTGCGGATGCAGTATTATTTATCCCGAGATAATTATTTTGGAAAAAATAGAACAGGAAGGATTCGGTTTACATTTTTTATCGTCTTTATAATTACAGGTAGTTCCGCGAAATGATTATTTTGTAATAAATTCCATGACCTTCCTTGCCGAAAGATAGTCCACATAATGAAAAAGAGCTGTTGCTGCGTGTGGCAGCGGGGGATCAGCCCGCCTTCCAGCGGTTATTTGACCGGTACTGGGGGAAGATGTATGCCAACACCCTGCAATTTGTTAAGTCGCCTGCCGTGGCAGAAGACCTGACACAGGAAATTTTTATAAAAATATGGATGAACCGGGAACGCCTGCTGGCAGTACAGCGTTTCGATGCCTTCCTGTATACGATGGCAAAAAACCTGATCCTGGATGAGTTCAGGAAAAGGGTATTGCCCACGGTGCAGGAAGAAGGACACCATGTGTACATGGCATCGGACCAGCCGTCTGCCCAGGATAAACTGGAACTGAAGGATTTTGAAGGCCAGTTGCATGCTGCCATTAACCAGCTGCCGGCGCAAATGCAACTGGCCTTCCGCCTGAGCCGCTTCCAGGGATTGTCGCACGATGAAATAGCCCGGCAGATGAATATTTCCAGGGTCACTTCCAAAAATTATATTGCACGGTCCATTGCCGCCATCCGGAAGTATATGGGTGGGAGAGCGGAGCATGTTACATGAGCATGGAAACAGGTGATAACGTTGCCGGTTAAACGAAGTGAAATATTTTCCGGTAACAGAAGGATTCCCGTTCGTTCTTTTTTCGTCTTTATTATACAACCCTTCATGAGAGTGTTGTGCTTGCATCCGGTTTTATGTTACACGATGAGTTAAAAGATTTATTGGAGAAATACCTGGACAACCGGATTACACCGGAAGAAACCAGGCGCCTGCAGGTATTGATGCAGGCTGAACGTAACGGGCCGGCAATGGAAGAAATGATTGAAGCCATACTGGCGGAAGACAGGTATGCGGCTAACGCTCATCCTGATCTGCAACAGGCTTTTAACAAGGTAATGGAAACTGCTGCCTTGCGGCAGGCGCTGACGCGGAGAGATGATGACGCGGAAACAGGCAACGATGCGCAACCACCAATAAAGGAGGAAGATAACCGCTATCACATCTCCCGGAAAAGTATCCGCACTTTTTATAAAACAATGGCCGCGGCAGCAGCAGTAGCATTTATACTGGCAGCGGGTTACACCTGGCGCTATTATTACGCAAGCCCGGCACCGTTGGTATCAAGTAAAACAGCTTCGCCCATACCGGCAGGTAATAAAGCTGAGCTGATCCTGGCAGATGGCAGCACCATTGTACTGGATGATGCAGGAACAGGAACAGTAGGCAAACAGGGAAACACCCGTATCATTAAACTGGACAGTGGCCGGCTCGCCTATCGTGGCATGAGCAGCAGCAGTGGCGCCGCCCCCGAATATAATACCATCCGCACGCCTAAAGGAGGACAGTACCAGGTAGTACTGCCCGATGGCAGCCAGGTATGGCTGAACGCCGCCTCTTCACTGAAATTCCCTGTAGTGTTTACAGGCAGCAACAGAACAGTACTCCTCACCGGGGAAGCGTATTTTGAAATCGCACAAAATGTGGCAAAGCCTTTTGTGGTTCAAACATCCGGTATACAGGTGAAAGTACTGGGCACTCACTTTAACGTAATGGCTTACACCGACGAAGCACGTGTAAAAACAACCCTGCTGGAAGGCGCTGTCAGCGTAACACAAGGCGCTGCTACCGCAATGATGAAACCTGGTCAGCAGGCAAGCATCGCTGAAAAAGAAAACCAGTTTTTAATTACCCGCCCGGAAATAGAAGAGGTAATGGCCTGGAAAGAAGGACAGTTCAAATTCCGCAAAACAGATATCACCGTTATCATGCGACAGATAGCCCGGTGGTATGATGTGGACATCGAATACAAGGGCGATCTTTCCGGTATTCAGCTGTATGGCAGCATGACCCGCAAGGAAAGTGTAACACAGCTCCTGGAGCTGCTGGAACAAACCGGAAGGGTGCATTTCACCATCAATGGAAGCCGTATCACCGTAATGCCCGCCACTATGAAGTAAATCAGGAGAGTACTCCACGTATGAATTATTTAAACTCAACCAGAAGATAGTATGGAACTGTTTACCATTGTCCACTCCCACGGGAGCAGGAGCCGTATGCCGGCTAAACAACGAACATGGCGGGTATTTAAATTTACCGCCTGGCTGCTGCTGGCAGCCTCACTTACCGCCAGCGCTCAAACCGTAAAGCTCTCCGTGAGTAAAATGCCGCTGGATAAAGTATTTGATCTTATCAGCAAGCAAACCGGCTACCAGTTTATCTGCGATGAAAAACTGCTGGAAGATGCGCCGCCGCTCAGCGTGAATATCGCCAACAAATCGCTGGAAGAAGCCCTGAAGATCTGCCTGAAAGATCTTCCGCTTACCTACACGATTAAATACGGCACCGTCGTTATCAAAAAAAACACACCGCCCGGCGGAACGCTTTCCCCACAGGACGGCAGCTCACCGGCAAAAACCATTACCGGCATCGTTACGGATAGCGCCGGTGTAGGCTTACCTGGCGTAACAGTAGGCATCAAAGGCACTACAAAAGGCGTGCTCACAGATGAAAACGGAAAGTTTTCACTGCCCAATGTAACAGACCAGGACGTACTGAGTATTTCCAGCATCGGGTATCTCACAAAACAACAACCTGTTAAGGGGGAGAAGTTTTTTCGTATACCGCTGTCCGTTACCCCCGCAGCATTAACGGAAGTGGTGGTAGTAGGATATAGTACCCAGAAAAAAATAAACCTCACGGGAGCCGTAGCCACGGTGTCCGGCGAGGTGCTGGCCGCGCGGCCGGTAGGACAAACCGCCGCAGGGTTGCAAGGTACCATGCCCGGCGTTACTATCACGCAAGGCAACGGTAAACCCGGTGGCGATGGCGGTACGGTGCGCGTGCGCGGCTGGGGTACCCTGAAAAACCCCGATCCGCTGGTGCTCATCGATGGCGTGGAAGGCTCTATCAACAACATCGATCCTAATGTGATCGCCTCCGTCAGTGTGTTGAAAGATGCGGCATCGGCAGCTATATATGGTTCGCGTGCGGCCAACGGCGTAATACTCGTAACCACCAAGAGAGGCAAAAGCAATAAGCTGTCCATTAACTACAACAACTACGTTGGCTGGCAGAAACCTACCAATCTGCCTGCACTCACCAACGCGCTGGATTATATGCTGCTGGCGAATGAAGCGTATAAAAATTCGGGCCGCTCTCCGTTGTACTCCGATGCACTGCTGGAAAAATACCGGCGGCAGGGAAACGGCAGCTCCGATTCACTGCCCAATACCGACTGGCAGAAGGCCGTGTTAACCGGTTCCGGTTTTCAACAGAGCCATTTCCTGACAGTGAACGGTGGTACCGATAAAGTAAAGATGCTGGTGTCCTTGGGGTATTTTGATCAGAAAGGATTGATGGATAACAACGAATTTAAACGCCTTACCATCCGCAGTAATACCGATATCATTTTTTCGAAGAAGTTAAACATGCAGTTTGACCTGCAGTATATCAGCCCGGTAACCACCGAGCCGGCAACAGGCGCCGATGTGATCTTTGCCTATATGAATAATATTTCCCCCAACCAGCTGGCTGTAAACGCCAACGGTACCCGCGGGGAAGGATGGGTAGGCATTAACCCGGCGGCAGCCGCCAGCGAAGGGGGCCTGAACCGCGTAAGCGCGCCCTGGGGCAGTCTTAACACGTCCATTAACTACCAGCCGGTAGAATGGCTTACTGCTTCCTTTAATATCGCCCCCAAATACGTGCAAACCTATACGAACAAGTTTAATAAAGTAGTGCAAACGTATCATCCTGATGGCACTCCCAGCTATAAGTTTCCACCGGTAAGCACCCTGGACGTTTCCAGTCAGCGGCAGTTTTATAACAACATGCGCGGTACCCTCACGTTCCAGAAAAAATACGGCGTACACGACCTGAAAGTATTGGGCGGTGTGGAACAAAACAGCTACCGCCAGGACAGATTCACCGCGTACCGCGACAACTACGTTTTACCCGACTATCCCATACTGAATGCCGGAGCGGCTACCAATATGAATAACGGCGGCGCCGGCGAAGAGTGGGCGCTGCGTTCCTTTTTCGGCAGGATCAACTATAACTACAAAGAAAAGTACCTGCTTGAAGTCAATACCCGCTACGACGGATCTTCCCGTTTTGCAGAAGGCCGCAAATGGGGGGTATTCCCTTCCGCCTCAGCCGGATGGCGTATTTCAGAAGAAGCATTTATGGCATCGCTCAAACCGGTGGTGAATGAATTAAAGCTCCGCGCATCGTGGGGCCGGCTGGGTAACCAGAACATAGGAACCTACCCGTCTGCCACCGTAGTGAACCTCAGCTCCTATACAATGGGCGGACAAATCATAGGCGCCGCCGCCCTGGATTCTCTCGCGAACAAAAATATCACCTGGGAAAGTACCGAGATGAGCGATATAGGATTTGATGTAACCTTGTTTTCCCATCTCTCCATAACAGGAGATTATTATGTCAGCAAAACAAAAGATATCCTGCTGTTGCTCAATATACCACTGATCACGGGGCTGACAGCACCTTACCAGAACGCAGGAAAAGTAAGCAACAAAGGCTGGGAGCTTGGCATCAACTATGATGGCAGGATCCGCGACTTTAAATACAACATCGGTGTGAACGTATCCGATGTGAAAAATAAAGTAGTGGATATGCACGGTATTAACCAATCGGCTGTAACCGTGAGCAGGGAAGGTTACCCGGTGAACTCAATTTTCGGGTTAGAGGCAGAGGGATTTTTCCAGAATGCCGATGATGTAGCCAAACATGCCACACAATTCGGTACCGTTGCGCCAGGCGATATCAAATATAAAGATCAGAATGGCGATGGCATCATCAATGAAAGTGATAAGGTAATTATTGGCAACACCATTCCCCGCTATACTTATGGCGTTAGTTTAAACGCATCGTGGAAAGGCTTTGACCTCAGCGCATTTCTGCAGGGCGTAGGTAAAGTAGACGGCCTGATTTACGGCGCCGGTATCATGCCTTTTTATGTAAGCTCTGTAGGCGGTACCGCGCAGGAACGCTTCAAAGATTACTGGACGCCCGAGCATAAAGATGCCGCCTTTCCGCGGCTGGTATTTGGCGGCACCAACAACCAGCAGATCTCCAGTTTCTGGATGAAGAGCGCCGCTTATCTGCGCCTGAAAAACTTACAACTGGGATATACGCTGCCGGCCAACCTGGTGAAATCCATGCGGATCAACAGCCTGCGGGTGTTTGTAAATGGTTCCAACCTGTTTACGTCCAGTAAGTTCTGGCCGGGCTATGATGTGGAAACAGCTGTGGGCGTGGCCGACAACTATGCCATTGTAAAGGTCTACAGTTTTGGTGTTAATGTAAATTTCTAAAAACCGAAATCATGAGGAAGCGTTTTACCTGTTGGATGATTGTGGCTGTTACCCTGCTGGGGATACAGGCCTGTAATAAAGATTACCTGGATAAAGATCCTTTAACCGGCCCTTCCGACGCCGCTTATTTCAATAACCAGGACGAACTGCTGCTGGCAGTGAACGGACTGTATAAAGGGCTGAATAAGCCTATGGACAAAGCCTCCGACCCGGCCCAGCTGGATGGGTTTCCCTCAGTGCTCCTGTTTGATGCCATCAGTGATATTGGCTATGAGCGGAACAACAGCGACCTGCAAAAAATAGGGCTGGGTAACCACGATGCCAACAATACCTTTACACAAGGCATCTGGACGGATTACTACAAGGTGATAGGACGGTGTAATTATATACTGGATAATGCGGAAAGAGTACGGGCCGTGACTGATCCCTTGCTGTACCAGCGCAGTATGGGCGAAACCCGTTTTGTAAGGGCATTTATGTACCAACAGCTGCTGTCGATGTTTGGCGGGGTGCCGTTGGTAACGCATACCCTTTCATTGGAAAACTCGCAGGTGCCACGCAGCGAGAAAGCAGCCATACTTAAATTCGTGTTCGATGAGCTGGACAGTGCGGCAGCATTACTGCCGGTTACCTATCCGGCTACCGATAATGGCCGTGCTACCAAAGGCGCAGCGCTCACTATAAAAGCAAGGGCGGCGCTGTATAACGAACAATGGAAAACTGCTGCTGATGCCGCCAAAGCAGTGATGGATCTAAACGTGTACAAGCTGGATGACAGCTACCCGCGGTTATTTAGCTATGATGGAAAAAATTCGCCGGAAGTGATCCTGTCCCTGCAGTATCAGTTGCCGGTTATCAACTGGGTAGGACCGTACCCGCTCCTGTGCAGGAATGCCGGCGGTGCTTCCAATAAAATTCCTTCACAGTCGCTGGTCGACAGCTATGAGTGTACCGACGGACTAACCATTGATCAATCACCGTTGTTCAACCCGCAGAAGCCTTTTGAACACCGCGATCCGCGGCTTGGCTTCACGATTGCACTCCCGGGATCCATCTTTTTTAATTACCAGTTTGAAACGCATAAGGACAGTCTCACGTGCTGGAACTATAATACCAACCCGGCTACCCGGATCGTAAACCAGGATGCCGTTAACGCTTACGCTTCTTTCAGTGGTTATTGCTGGCGTAAGTATGTGGATTTGAAAGATAAAGACAACACGCGCCAGTCGACCATGAGCGTGATCCTCGCACGGTATGCGGAAATACTGCTCATGTATGCGGAGGCAAAAATAGAAGCCAATGAGCTGGATGCCACCGTATACCAGGCGATTAACGCGGTAAGGAAACGGCCGGGAGTAAACATGCCGGACATTCCCGCCGGCAGCACACAGGAAGCGCTTCGTTCTGCAGTAAGGAAAGAGCGGATGCACGAATTGTCGATGGAAGGATTCCGTTTGTTTGATATCCGCCGCTGGAAGATTGCCGATAAAGTGATGAAAGGGCCATTTTATGGCCGTGTGCCGAGAGGCTGGCTTGCTGCCGCCCCGAAGATAGATGCCAATGGGATCGCCGATTACAGTGCAGTGCCCAATAAAAGCGAAATGAGGGTGATAGAAGTGCGCACCTTTAATGCTGCACGGGATTACCTGTGGCCGATCCCTTATATAGAAACACAAACAGATCCGTTGATCGTACAAAATCCCGGTTATTAATTCCGGGAGATAAATATCTGGTCACCCATGCTGCTGCCCGTTGTGTTTACAGCGGGCAGCTTAGTTTTTAAGATCTTTCGGAAGCAGGCCGAATTTCTTCCGGAAGGCAGCTGTGAAGTGCTGGGGATATTTATAGCCCATCCTGTCGGCCACCTCGTTTACATACATTTTTTCCTCCAGCAGCAATCGCCTGGCTTCCTGCATTTTCAATCCTGAGATGTAGCCAAATACGGTGGTGTTAAACAGGGCTTTAAAGCCGTTTTTCAGCTTCATCTGGTTAATACCGGCAGTGCGGGCCAGTTCCAGTATGGAAAGTGGTTGCTCATAGTGCTGATCGATGTAGTATTTAATGCTGTGAAGCCGCTCTGTATCGCCGGGTGTTAATCCTGCGGGAGCGGGCGATGGCTGGTCCAGTTGCAGCACCTGCATCAGGAATAATTCCGTGGCTTTGGTTTCCAGGTAGGTAGCCTTTAGCGCGCCGCTGTATGGGCTATGTTGCATATCGTTGATGACGCTGTGCATGGCCGGCAGCATTTGTGCGGTAAATTCCGGCGCAGGTATATTAAAAGTGTTGTACCGGCGGAAACGTTCCATAAAACGGCTTTCTTCCGTGAAAATATGATCAAAGAAATCATCCGTAACGATCAGTTCAAAGAAGGAGCGTATTTTATTATTGGTGGGAGGAATGAACAGATCGTGCGACTCCGGTGATTCGCGGTATACCACGAACTGTTTTTCGCGGATGGCGTGTGTGCTGGCGGCGCCGGCATCCTGTATCCTGAAGTGTGATACAATGGCCTTTTTGTCCGGATGAAAAGACATCACTTTGGCGTCGTGGTTGATGTAGCTTCCCCAGCGTAGATCTACGCCGTTAAAAGTGATCTCTTCCAGTTGAATGCGAAACCCGGAGGCATCTCCAATACTCAGCTGTTTTTCCTGCACGGGAGGTTTATCTGCGCTATGGGTTACCTGGCATCTGCGGATCATAATACTTCTTTTTGCGTTGATGAGAGTTCCTTCTGCGTTATCAGCCGGAATTTACGGGCGGTAACTTTGGGTCTGCTAAATTAAATCATTAAAATGGAAAACACACCGTACCGCACCGTGTTTGGTGCAACAGGAAAAATAGGCAGGGCATTGCTCGGTTTCTTATCAGAGGCGCAGCTGCCCACTATTGCAGTAACCCGCGACCTGGGCAGGGCTGAAAGCCTGCCTTTTGTAGAATGGGTGGCCGCGGATATGAGCCGGCCGGAAACGCTTCCTGCCACCATGAAAAACAGTGTGGCGGTTTTTCTGGTATCTGGCATGGGGGCCAGCTTCATAGCGGAACAACACAATGTAATCACCGCGGCGAAGGCTGCCGGGGTGAAAAGCTTTGTAAAATTATCCTCTGCGGCAGCCGGTAAAAGCTGGCCTGCACACATTGCGCCATCGGCCATCGGGCAGTCGCACAGGCAAGTGGAAGACTTGCTGAAAGCCTCCGGCCTGGACTGGACCATCCTGCAGCCGACTGGTTTTATGCAGAACTGGCTGGGCGAGTTTTCAAAACGGGTAAAAGAAGAGCGCAGTATTTATGAAGCTACCGGCGATGGCGGGCGGGCATACATCGACCTGCGGGATATTGCGGAAGTGGCATTTACCGTGCTCAAAGACCCGGCAAAACATGCCGGGCAAACGTATATCCTCACCGGCGACGAAGTCCTTAATTACTGGCAGCTCGCCGATATCATAGGAACGGTGATCCATCAGAAAGTGACCTATGTGCCGCTCACCCTGGAGGAAGCCCGGGAACGGATGGAAAAGACGGGCATGCCGCAGTGGACCATTCAAACCCTGATAACGTATGCTGAAGTACAGCGGAATGGCGACGCCACTTATGTGAGCAATGATGTGCAGCAGGTGTTGGGCAAGCCGGCGCGTACCGCCGCCGCTTTTATAGCAGACTATATAGAATGGTTCAAATAAATGCCCGTTAAAGGATACCGTTTACATTTTTTATCCCCATTCCCCGGAAGGCATTCCTTCCGGGGAATGTATTTCGTGTAAAAATGACAATTAATATAAAATAACAATTGAACAGTGGTTTGTTTCCCGTAAACCCTTATCCATCAAATCTTCTATAATAATTAAAAAAAATCCGGAAAAAAAATAACGGGTCAATAGTTATTAATTGTATATTAGACAATTAATAATTCTCACGTTCCGAAGGAACAGAAGGCCGTAGGTAAAGAGAGGTTTCACGTTTATGTTAATTTTCCACTTATGAATAGTGTGCATCTTCAACAATATGCAGACGATATTCTTTTAAATTTGCTGAAAGAGGATAGCAAGGAAGCCTTTGATGTGATCTATATGCGTTATTGGGAACGGCTGTACTTTTATCTGGTAAAGGCAATCAAGGATACCGCGGAGGCGGAAGATATCCTGCAGGAAGTATTTGTGTCCCTGTGGAAACGCCGCAGTAACCTGCACAATGTAGAATCACTGTATACCTATCTTCATTCCTGTGTACGATATGGCGGCTTCCGGTACATCCGCCAGGAAATCAAAAGAAACCACTTCCGTAAATCCTGGGGCATACTCTTCGCGGAGGCCGACGACCTTTTTGAACGGCAACTGGCCGCCAATGAGCTTTCCCTGCTGGTAAACCGTGAAATAGATAAGCTGCCCCTGAAAATGCGGGAAGTATTTCTCCTCAGCAGAACAGAAGATCTCTCTCATAAAGAAATTGCACATAAGCTGAATATCTCCGATAAAACAGTAAAGAAACAGATCAGCAATGCATTGAAATACCTGCACCTCAAACTGAATGTATAATTTTTTCAACTTTTTTTTAAGTCATCTACTACCATCCCTTCTTTTTATACACTTCTATATTAACCACGTGTTCCATACAAAGAAAAACAGCCGTTATGAATGAAACTGACTTTAACACGCTGCTGGAACTTTACCTGGAAGGGAAATGCACGCCGGAACAAAAAGAGTGGATGGAGCAGTGGTTCGACCGCCTTTCAGAAGAAGGAAGCGGGGAGGAGTTGCCTGCAGATAAAGAATTGGTAATGCAGCGGCTGAAAGAACGCATCGACAGACAAATCAAAAGACAAAATTTTTTTAAGCTCCCGGTATTGCTGCGTGTAGCCGCTTCTGTTATTGTTATTTTATCATTGGGCACATGGGCATACCTGCATTATCACAACACAGGCACCGTTGCAGCACAGTATGTTACAAGATCCACCGCCAGGGGGCAACAGCTGAAAATACCGCTTCCGGATGGGTCAATAGTAACATTGAATGCAGGCTCCGGTATCCGTTACCCGGAAAACTTCCGGGAGAACAGAACGGTAACGCTGCTGGAAGGAGAAGCTTGTTTTGACGTAACAACTGATCCTATGCATCCCTTTACTGTTTCAAGTGCAGGCGTACAAACAGAAGTACTGGGCACCGCATTCAATGTACAGGCATACAAAGCATTGGGAGAGGTAACAGTTACGGTTATACGTGGTAAGGTAGCAGTGGAAACATCTTCGCAGGAAGCGCCTTTGATGGTGCTGCCGGATGAACAGGCTATCATCCATACTGCCAACGGGTCACCACAGAAAAGGAAAGTGGACGCGGCGGCCACCACCGGGTGGCTCACAGGGAAATTAATCTTCCGTAATGAAACTTTGCAGCACGTGGCCATCCTGCTGGAGAATATTTATGATGTCAAAATAGTTTTTAAAGATGAAGCTACGAAGGGAATACGTTTTACAGCAAATTTCAGTTCCACCGATTCATTGGAAAAAATTCTTTTCGCTATTGCTAAAGCCAACAAACTTAACTGGTCAGCCCGGAATAAAGTAGTACAATTCTAAATCTTTTCTTAACCAAAATTCTCACTCGTTATGAAGCAATTCATTTGGTGTCATCTCTATGCCATCCGGAAAACGATGCGCACCGGCTGTAGCATATTCCTGCTCATTTCACTGGGCACACAACTTTTGTTTGCAGGCGCCTTAACAGGGCAAACAGCCAGGGAGATAAAAATAGATGTGCAGCTGGAGAACCGCTCCCTGCATGATATCCTGACAGAGATAGAAAAGAAAAGCGGGCTTTCATTTGTGTATAATGATAAACTGGTAGCGGAATACAGGCAGTTGTCCGTATCTGCAAACAGGCAACCGCTCTCTGTTGTACTGGACAAAGTACTGAAGAATACGAAGCTTAGTTACCTGCAGAAAGATAACCTGATCATTATCGTGGAAAAAGAAACTCCGCACCAGGAAATCATCAATGATATACCCATTCAGCAAATAACGATACAGGGAAAGGTAACCGATGATAAGAATGAGGCACTGCCCGGTGTAAGCGTGAAAGTGAAGAACGGGCAAACAGGCACTTCTACAGATGTGGACGGAAAATACCGCATCGCTGTGGACCCCGGCGCCGTACTGGTGTTTTCCTATGTGGGCTACCAGGATGAAGAAGCGCAGGTGGGCAACAGGACTTTGATAAATGTAGTTATGCAGGGATCGATAGCAAGTCTCCGCGAAGCCGTGGTTATTGGTTATGGCACACAGCGCAGGGGCGATGTAACCAGCGCCATCGCCACCGTGAAGGCGGCCAACTTCGTGAAAGGCCCGGTACTGGATGCGGGACAGCTGTTGCAGGGAAAAGTAGCAGGTTTAACCATCGCTACACCCAGCGGCAACCCCACTGATGGGTCACAAATATTACTGCGCGGTAACACCACCTTATTCGGCGCTAACGCCAATCCCCTCGTTATCGTTGATGGTATCCCCGGCGATCTGAAAACAGTAGCGCCTGAAGATATTGAATCGGTGGATGTGCTGAAAGATGGTTCCTCTGCAGCCATCTATGGCGTAAGAGGATCCAATGGCGTTATCATCATCACCACAAAAAGAGCCAAAGGCACCATCGCTAACGCCGTGGACTACAGCGGCTATGCTACCACGCAAATGATTTCCAAAAAACTGGATATGCTCACGGCACAGGATTACCGCGACCAGATTAAAGCCGGCACCAGGCTGGCTTCATGGGATGCAGGCGGCTCTACCGACTGGCTGAAAGAAGCCACCCGTACGCCGTTTTCACAGGTACATAACCTCACCATCCGCGGCGGAAACGCTACCACCAACTACCTTGCATCCGCCAACTACCGCGCGTTACAGGGTATCTTTAAAAAGAGTGATAACAATACTTTCTCCGGCAGGATCGATGTAAACCACAGTATGCTGGATGATAAACTGAAACTGAATATCGGCATCCTGAACCAAACCAATAATTACAACCGTAATAATAATGGTGATAACAGCTTCAACGGATGGATTTACCGCCAAACAGTCATCAGGAATCCTACCGAACCGGTGCGTAAAGAAAACGGCGACTTCTATGAACAAACCGGCAACTTTGATTATGAAAATCCAATGGCCTTATTATATGAAAGCGACGGGGAAGCCAAGAATGTAAATTCGCGCATGAATGCTACGCTTACCTACCGCCCCATTAATAATTTGAAGCTGTCGGCCTTATTCTCCTACGCGCGTTTTAACTCCAACAAAGGTTATGCAGAAACGAAGAAGCATATCTCCAATATCAAAAGCGGCGTGAATGGCTTTGCATCGGTGGCTTCGGATTTATCTATCGATCGCCTTACAGAATGGACGGCCGAGTATTCCCGGTCATTCAATGCGCATCACTTTACATTATTAGGCGGATATGGCTACCAGGAGAATGAGTCTTCCGGTAACTATGCCGATAACCAGGATTTCCCGACTGATCTTTTTGGGTATAATAATATTGGTTTGGGAGAAGGCATCAAGAACCAGCTGGCGAATATCAGCAGTTATAAAAGAGAAACAAACCTGATCAGTTTTTTTGGACGACTGAACTATAGCTACGAAGACCGTTACCTGCTGATGGCCAGCCTGAGAAGGGAAGGAGCCAGCCAGTTGTTTGGTGCTAAGAACCCCTGGGGTAATTTCTGGGCAGCATCCGGTGGCTGGAGAATTTCAAATGAAAACTTTATGAAACAGCAACGGCTGTTTGACGACCTGAAACTGCGTGTTGGATATGGTATTACCGGTAACCCGCCATTGGATGGGTTTTTAAGCCAGCCATTAATTGGCTATGGCGACTATGTATATACCAACGGCAAATGGTCGCGCATCCTGGTGCCTTCTACCAATGCGAATCCGTTTATCCGCTGGGAAGAGAAAGCAGAAGCTAATATAGGATTAGACTTTAGTATGCTGAAAGGCCGCATCAGCGGTAATGTGGATGTATATAACCGGCGGATCAAAGGATTGCTGTATAATTATGAAGTACCCAGTCCGCCTAATCTTTACCGCACCACTACTGCGAACGTAGGTAAAATGGAAAACAAAGGCATTGAGGTAATGCTAAACTTTATCCCGGTGAAAGCAAAGGACTTTACGTGGAATACAAGCGTCAACTTTTCTACCAATAGCAATAAATTAATCAGCCTCTCCAACGAATTATACCAGACCACTACGCCTTACTTCACCACTGGTGCGGCGGGGATTCCCATCCAGACATTTACCAACATTGTAACCATCGGCAAAGGTATCGGCGATTTTTACGGATATAAAGTGATTGATGTGGATGATAACGGTAAATGGATATACGAAGGAAGAGACGGTAAACCGGTCGCCTATGATAATTTTGCCCATGCTTTTGAGGACAAAAAAGTAATCGGTAATGGTTTGCCGAAATATTATGCCGGCTGGAATAATAATTTCTCCTACAAACAATTTGATCTCAGTATCACTATGCGCGGCGCTTTCGGGTACCAGATCATTAATTCGCAAAGGATGTATATGGAGAATCCATCTATACAAAATTATAATATCCTGAAATCGGCTTATGATCCTGTTTTTGGAAAGAAAGTACTGAATGTAAATGCACTGGAATTCAACAGCTATTATGTGGAAAACGGCGATTTCTGGAAGATAGATAACATTACATTGGGCTACACTTTGTCACAGGTGAAAAGCAAGTATCTCAAAGGTGCGCGTTTCTATGTTTCCTCGCTGAATACTTTCGTTATCACAAAGTACAAGGGCCTGGACCCTGAAGTAAACAGGTTGGGACTGAACCCCGGTATGGACGACCGCGACAAATACCCGTCTACCCGTTCCTTTACCGTTGGTGTGAACCTGAATTTCTAATCTTCCAAAAACACGCATATGAAAATGCTTCGTAAAATAAATCTGCTGATGGTTATTGTTTTACTGTCGGCGTGCACCAAGTTAAAAGATAAGCCATACACCACCATCATCTCCACGGAGTTCAATCCTACTAAAGATGATATTGCCGCGCTGGTGGGCGCAGGATACTCGCAATGGCGGTTTATATTGCTGGACTGGAATGGCCTTTGGCGGGCACAGGAAGTAACTGGCGATCAGCTGGTGATTCCAAAGCGCCCGTGGGGATGGTTTGATGACGGGGTATACCAGCGTTTGCACAAGCACACCTGGACTACCGATGACGATGTGGTAAACCAAACCTGGTCCCGGACCTACGCAGGTATCACCAACTGCAACAGGATCATCTACCAGATTGAATCCGGCCTGATACCCATCACAGATGAAAAAGAAGCCACCCTCGCGGAACTGAAGGTGCTCCGCGCGTCGTACTATGCCATTCTTTGCGATTTTTACGGGAATGTTCCCGTGGTAACACAGTTTGATCTGCCTGCAGGATTTCTGCCTCAACAAAGCACGCGTAAGGAAGTGTATGACTTCATTGTAAAAGACCTCACCGATAATATTCCCTTGCTGAGCAAGGATAACACGGTGGCTACCTACGGCAAGTTCAACAAATGGGCGGCCTTTACGCTGCTGGCTAAAATGTACCTGAACGCAGGTGTGTATACCGGTACACCGCAGTGGGAAAAATGTATCAGTGCCTGCGACAGCGTTATGAATTCAGGCGCCGGGTATATCCTGGAACCGGCACAGAAAAATGTGTTTGTAACAGAGAACCAGAGTTCAAAAGAAATAATACTCGCAATTCCGATGGATGAGGATTATACCAATAACTGGAATGCCTTTGACCTGCACATGCAAACATTGCAGCAGGAAAACCAGTCGACCTATAACCTGAAGAATACGCCATGGGGTGGTATCTGCGCTATTCCGCAATTCATCAGCACCTTTGATGTTGCGGATGCCCGCTATCAGAATAACTGGATCAAGGGCCAGCAGTACACCGCCGGCGGCCAGATGCTGTTTGTGGCGCAGGGCGATTTTGCCGGGAAGCCGCTGAGCTTTGTGAATGAATTACCGGGATTGGAAAAGGGAGAGTCGGTGCATGGTTTCCGTTTAGGAAAGTTTGAAATAAAGATGGGCGCCACCAACCGGTTGAGTAACGACTATCCGCTGTTCCGCTACGCAGAAGTGTTGATGATGAAAGCGGAAAGCTTGCTCCGTACGGGTAAGGCCGACGAGGCAGCAGCCATTGTTACCCAGGTAAGGCAACGTGATTTTGTGGGTAATCCCGCGAAGGCAGTGGTGACTGGTGCGCAGCTGAAAGGCGGCAGTTCTTACCAATATGGTATGAAAGACGCCGTGAATAATCAGTTCAGCAATGAAGGCGGGGCGGATCTTTCATTCGGCCGGTTTTTGGATGAGCTGGGCTGGGAGTTTGACCAGGAAGGTCATCGCCGCACAGATATGATCCGGTTTGGCGCATTTACGAAAAAGTCGTGGTTGTCGCATGCCGCTACCAATAACATTAACCGTACGCTATTCCCGATACCCAGAACGGAGATACAGAAGAATAATAATCTGAAACAGAATCCGGGGTATTGAGGTCTATTTTGGTTGTATAAAGATCGCGGGGATGATTAGTCATCCCCGTTTTTTTTGACAGCAACTAATAATCGCTCCTTCAAAATAAAATTTCCACAAACGTTAGGATACTATCATAAATTATTTTAGTTTCAATCTTGTTATTTTGCTTAAACGTGTAAGCAGAATTTAATGGTCCACGGAGAAACGATGAAAAACGACACATTTAACCAGCAGAGCCATAGTTGATTTTATTGTAAAGTGCAGCAGCGGTACCGCTTACCGGCTGTTTAAAATTTTGAACCCACATGAAAAAAAGTAACAACCGGCGTTTCTTTCTGAAAAACATTGCTGTTGCCTACCTGGGCGCTACTACTATTCCTGCCATAGCGCTGGCGGCAAAGGAAGAAACGCCTCCGCCGGGAGAAAAAAAGGCGCCCGGTGGCCGTCGTTTTAATGAAACGTACAGCGGAAAGTATAATAACCGTATAGCCTTTCCTGTTGGAGGAATAGGTGCCGGCATGTTTTGCCTGGAAGGTACCGGCGCTATTTCACATATGTCGGTACACCATAATCCCGAAATGTTTTATGAACCGGCCATGTTTGCCGCCATTAGTATAAAGGGCATTCCAGATGGAGCGAGGGTACTTGAAGGGAGTGTGCCCGACTGGAAAAAATTCGGGCAGCGCGATGCCGGGTTAGGCGGCACCAGCGGCGCCACCTGGGGGTTGCCACGTTTCAACGAATCCACTTTTAACGCACGCTTCCCGTTTGCGGATATCCGTCTCCGTGATAACGCATTGCCGCTTCAGGTAGCCATAAAAGGCTGGAGTCCTTTTACGCCAGGCGATGAAGATCATGCCAGCATGCCTTTTGGCGCTCTGGAATACCAGTTTACCAACACCGGCGCGAAACCGGAAGAATATATCTTTTCCTATCATGCCCGCAATTTTATGCGGCAGGGGGATACAGGCAATAGTGTAAAGGCCATGCCGCAAGGGTTTGTTTTATCGCAGGAGGCAGTTCCGGATGCACCCGAAAAGAAAGGCCAATTCGCCATCTTTACTACGGAGCCGTCTACTATTGTGGATCATTGCTGGTTCCGGGGCGGTTGGTTCGATCCCTTAACAATGTCATGGAATACCGTAAAAGCAGGCGAAACACGTAACACAGCACCTGTAGAGAAAGACGCACCCGGAGGATCTTTGTATGTGCCTTTCCGTTTGCAACCCGGTGAGAAAAAAGTGATCCGTTTGATGATGACCTGGTATGTACCGGATTCAAAACTTCATATTGGTGATAGTCCGGGTGGCGGCACTCCCGCTACCGGCAAATATTACCGGCCCTGGTACAGCAGCAGGTTTAAAGATGTGGCAGAAGCAGCCGATTACTGGTCCGGCCACTATGATGAACTGTACAGGCAAACATCTCTTTTTACAAATACCTTTTATAAAAGCACTTTACCGCCCGAAGTGCTGGAAGCAGTAGCCGCCAACCTCACCATCCTGAAATCCGCTACCGTGATGCGGCAGTATGATGGCCGCTTCTGGTGCTGGGAAGGCTCGGGCGACAGCTGGGGAAGTTGCCACGGCACGTGCACGCATGTATGGAATTATGCACAGGCAGTACCACACCTGTTTCCAGCATTGGAAAGAAGTTTACGCCATACCGAGTTTCATGAAAATCAAAATACGGATGGACACCAGGGCTTCCGTGCAAATATCCCCATTTCGCCATTGGTGCATAACTTCCATTCAGCTGCCGATGGCCAGCTGGGAGGAATTATGAAAATGTACCGCGACTGGCGTATCAGCGGGGATAACGACTGGCTGAGGAAAATGTTCCCGCTGGTGAAAGTGAGCATGGATTATTGTATCCGCACCTGGGATCCGAAAAGAAAAGGTATTGTGGAAGAGCCGCATCATAATACTTATGACATTGAATTCTGGGGCCCTACCGGCATGTGTACGAGTTTCTATCTGGGGGCACTCACGGCGTTCACTGCAATGGGCGCCTTTCTTGGCGAAGATGTTAGCGCCTACAAAACGCTTTATGCAAAAGGAAAGCAATACCTGGAAACGGAGTTATACAACGGCGAATATTTTATACAGCAAATAAAATGGACCGACCTGCAGGCGCCCGATCCGGTAAAAGCGCAGTCGTTTAGCACCCAGTACTCGCCGGAAGCATTGGCCCTGCTGAAAAAGGAAGGACCCAAATATCAATATGGTACAGGATGCCTCTCAGATGGCGTGCTGGGTTCCTGGATTGCACGCGTATGCGGCCTGCCAGAACCCGTTGATCCTGCCAAAACAAAAAACCACTTACTGGCCGTACATAAATACAATCTTAAAAAAGACCTGCAACAACATGAAAACCCGCAACGCTCTACTTATGCACTGGGGCATGAAGGCGGACTGCTGCTATGCTCCTGGCCAAAGGGCGGCATGTTGTCGCTGCCGTTTGTGTACAGCAATGAAGTATGGACCGGCATCGAATACCAGGTGGCTTCCCACCTGATGTTCCAGGGTGAAGTGGAAAAGGGACTTGATATTGTACGTGCCTGCCGTCAACGTTATGATGGTACCGTCAGGAATCCTTTCAATGAATATGAATGCGGGCACTGGTACGCCCGGGCAATGTCGAGCTACGGCTTACTGCAGGGACTCACCGGCGTACGGTACGACGCGGTAGATAAAGCCATCCATATCGATTCAAAGATCGGCGACTTCAGCAGCTTCCTGGCCACCGACAAAGGTTTTGGCACTGTGAGCTGGAAGAAAGGTGTACCTTCCTTAACTGTGGCCTATGGTACTATTCCGGCCATACACGCGATAGTTGGGGGAAAAACGATCCCGCTGCAACAATCCGCCGTTTAAATAATAACAGATGAACATTTACCGCTGCCTGGTTTTTAGTATAATCGTTGCCGTTAGCACTGCATCTGCGCAGCAACCAGCGTCGGAACCGCAATGGATCAGACCTGATAATGCCGCCAGTCCACCGGTGTGGGGGATACGCAATGGCATTGTAATCGGGCTGTGGCCAGCTGCGATAGAAGGCGCGCGGCCCGGCAATGATGGCGGCCCCCGGGGACTGCTGCGCATCGGGTATGAATGGAAAGGCATCGTGTACCATCTTAACTACATCGCTATAGAGCCGGTGGTGAATGGTAAAATTGAGTTCAGTGAAATCTCCCCTTCACGGGTAGACGGGAAGTGGGGCAAGTTGATGTGGACCGGCGAAACCAACGATCCAGGCCGGTTTACGGCTGCTGCCGGTACCCGTGGCGTGCTTTCACATCCTGATCCGCAGCATCCGGAATATACTACCCTCAGCTTA
The DNA here is from genome assembly GCF_051362515.1 of Chitinophaga sp. ARDCPP14. NCBI lineage: Bacteria > Pseudomonadati > Bacteroidota > Chitinophagia > Chitinophagales > Chitinophagaceae > Chitinophaga > Chitinophaga sp. ARDCPP14. Next base: position 255,298 of record NZ_JBKIXB010000006.1, read on the forward strand.
TATGTTTTCATGGAAGCATTTGAAAACGGCGCCCGGCCTTACCTCCGTTTGAGCATCAGCAGCAACCGGCCGGAAGAACTATGTATAGAAGTATTCCACCAGCCAGGTGGCACGCCCATGGAGCGATGTGGCATCACCGCTACCATGGGCAATTATGCACGATTGAGGAAATTACACCTGAAGGATAAAGTCGTGTATGCGAAAACGTTATATGACGGGTATGATGGCACCGGGTTCGTGGAAAAAGCACCGTACCCCGTACAGCAGCTGTTGCGTAATAAAAGCGGGGACTACCTGGTAATGGCGCAACCCGACGAATCATTAAAGGAGCTGGCCGCCTGGCCGGAGGATGAACAACACGCCGCCCGCTGGGGCTGGCGGTACCGCCCTTTTTATACACTTACCCAATACTGGCGCAAAGAAGCCAGTGAGGCCGATAGTTCACTACAGGTAAGGGTAAACGGGCGGGCGAAATATTGGAGCGGTGGAAGCACCGATCCGAACGCATACATCAATATCCCCGGTGGTCCATCTTTCGAAAACTTTGAATTACGGGAAAAATATAATGCCGGTCAGAAAGTATATTTTGGACTGACCCGTAAACCCATTAGTGAATTGCTGGAACAGTAACCGGCGCCGCTCGTCTTAACGCATAATAACCCACCACCGCAAAACAAATCAACGGTATAGTATATGCCAGCTGCACGTTGCTGTAAAAACTCACTGCGCCCAAGGCCAGTGGTATCAACGCGCCACCTACGATAGACATTACCAGGAAAGCAGACGCTGATTTCGTTTCGTTACCAAGATCTTTAATCGCCAGTGAAAAAATAGTAGGAAACATAATAGACATAAAGAATTCCACCGCTAGTAAAAAGTAAACGCCCGTTCTACCGCCAACGGCTACACTGTAACACAACAATAATACGCACGCAATGCTGTATAGCAGCAATAATCGTTGCGGTGCTATTTTCCGCATGAATAATGTACCCGCATACCTGCCCGTCATAAAGCAAAGCAATAATAATCCCAAATAGGTAGTCGCCTCTTTCTCCTGCATATGACCACTATAACCTGCATAGCGGATAAAGAAACTGGAGATACAAACCTGCGCACCTACATATGCGAACTGTGCGATCACCCCCCACCGGAAATGAACATGCCTGAATACACGCAGGTTAATACTCAATCCGCCACTATGCTCTTCATGTATTTTTGGGAATCGTACTAACCGGAACAGTAACGCTGTAAACAGCAACACGCCTGCAATTGCCAGGTAGGGAACCTGAACGGAACGTGCTTCGGTAAGCAGGTATTGATTCAATGCTTCGGGCGACATGCTGCTGCTTTGCGCAGCCGTGAGCTCCTTTCCCGAAAGGATCACTTTACTCAGGAAAAAAGCCGCTACAAAAGCGCCCAGACCATTAAAAGCCTGCGCAAAATTGAGTCGCTGCACCGCTGTTTCGGGTGTGCCCATAATGGTGATATATGGATTGGCAGCGGTTTCCAGGAAGGTCATGCCGGCGGCTACCAGGAACAGGGCAAAGAGGAATAAACCAAATGAACGCAGTTCTGCGGCGGGGAAAAACAGCACAGCCCCCGCAGCGGCAATGAGCAAACCCGTGATGATACCGGTTTTGTAACTCCATTTGCGCATCACCCAGGCCGCCGGCAAAGCAAAAAAGAAATAGCTGATCCAATAGGCAGCGTCAATAAAAGCCGACTGGAAATCATTCAGCTGGCAGGCTTTCCGGAGATGTGGTATTAATACAGGAATGAGATTGCCCGTGAGCGCCCATAAAAAGAAGAGGCTGATAATAAGTACAGTAGCAAGTTTCAGCTGACGCGAAGCAGTAGAAGCCGCGGGCGCCTTTTGTTGGATGGCTGCAGTGGAATTCATAAAGATGTTTTTTAATTATAAGCGGTAAGTCTGTACTTCGTTCACCAGCTGTCCTATATGATCGATGCTGATCTCTACCCGGTCGTTGTCCTGTAACGTAAAACTATTGTCCGGTACCAGGCAGGTGCCGGTCATCAGGAAAGAACCATCAGGGAAAGCGCAGCCACGGTATAAGAAATCCACCAGCTCCTGGTGACTGCGTTTCATCTGGCTGATCGGCACGCTGTCGGAATATTGCACTTCGTTGTTCCGGTAAATAGACATGCGGATGATAGTGTCCGGGGGAACCGGTTTATCAGGCACCATCAGGCAAGGGCCAAGCCCGGCGCATTTCTCGTATACTTTTGCCTGCGGCAGATACAAAGGATTTTCTCCTTCTATGCTGCGCGAACTCATGTCGTTGCCGATGGTATAGCCTTCAATAGTACCTTTGCTGCTGATAAATAAGGTCAGTTCCGGCTCCGGTACATCCCAGGAAGAGTCTTCACGGATATACACGGTTTGCCCATGACCGGCTACACGGTGTGGCGTAGCCTTGAAAAATAGTTCAGGACGTTCGGCTATATATACTTTATCATAAAAAGTGGCGCCGCCTGATATCTCTGATTCTTCCATACGCGCGGTGCGGCTCCGGTAATAGGTAACGCCGGCGGCCCATACTTCCTGTGAACCAATAGGTGGCTGCAGCGCTGTTGCCAGTATTTTTTCGGCCACGGATTTTTCAACAGGCGATAATCCTTTCAGATCTTCTACCACACGCTGGTATAAGCCTTCCCTGTTTACGAATTCATTCCAGCCGGCAATAACAGTGTAGTACTGATCCTGGTAGGCGATGAGTAAAGTAGTAGTGGTTTTATAAATACGGATGCTATTCATTTGGAATTATTTGTTGGTAAGAAAATGTTGAACGTCTTCCAGTGGGAGTTGCCATAACTGCATAGCCAGCGCCTGTAATGCTTTACGGTCGCCTTCAAAGTGCAGGGTCGTTTGCCGGTAACGGAGCGATTCGCCTGCCTTCAGGGCCCGCGCATCGGAGGAGGACTCTACTTCATAGAAGGGGCCCATTTGTGTGCCGTCGGCAAGGGGACCATCATTGTAGCAATTCACTGCATCACCTTTGAATGGTTCTTTCTGCAATTCCCATTTTGAATTTACATAACGGCCCTGTGGTACTACATCATAAAGCAATACCGTGAGCGTGTTGTTTTCAAGGTCAATACTGCCTGCGCCTCTTTTAGCCACGAGGGGAGAGAGGCCCAGTTTGCCACGCGACTTTCCGTCTGCGCGGAATAGCAGCAGGCTGTCTTTTACCTGTAAATTCTGTGGTGGTATCTTACCGAAATAATCATCCGTAATATGTTGCCTGGCATCCCGCCCTGGTCTGAAAGGCGCCACAATGGCGGTTTGATCGGATGGTTTAAACATGCCCAGCAGCCAGATGCTCAGCAATCCGTTTTCTTCCTGCCAGCTGCTGTCGCCTTTATTGGTGATGGTATTGTCGGTTTCATAGGCTACGCTGCTAATACCTGCAGGTAATGCAAATCCAATACTGGAAACGATGTCGGCGTTGTTCAGCAACCGGATGGTTCTGTTGATCTGCAATTGAAAGGTACTGCCTTTATAATTTTGAATCGTTCCTTCCTGTTGATAGGTAATACTATTCTCCGATTGCGCAGTTACCGTATAATGTGCCGTATCTATCAGGCCGGGCGTTTGCCAGTTGGCAAAGTCGAAAGGTTTTCCCGGGGGAAAGAAGAGTGCATATTGTCCGCCTTCAGGGCCCAACCAGAAGCGTTCTTCGCCGCCAAAGGCATTGATGTGCGGCGCGTATTGCTGCGATGACACCAGGTTGTAGTTGATCCAGCCAAAGCTCTTTCCTTTGTCGCCGCCGGTAGTGCTGGTCATTACGCGGGCCTGGTAGTCGCCTGTAACCACCAGCCGGCCGCTGTCGCTGCCATTTTTCAATACCACAACATTCTTCAGATGTTGTTGTAAAAAGGATACGTCTTCACCAAAATTTACGGGCTTCATATGATTGGGTGCTTTCGTTGGTCCGGCGCCGTTACAGCTAAAAAGCGCTGCAGCAATACAACCGGAGAGAAGGATAGATTTCATAACGATGGCATTTTTAGCTTGATAAAATATGAACTATAGTGATACCCCTCTTTTCCAGGGAATAAAATCATCCTGGCCGAGTACCTGTGCTTTTGTCTGGTAGTTGCCGCTGGCGGTATTGATCACCATGTCCATAATGCGGGCGGCCACTTCATCGATGGTTTCTTCTCCGCTGATGATGGTGCCGGTATCAAGATCAATGATATCATGCATTTTGCGGGCAAGTATACTGTTGGTAGATAATTTAACGACTGGTGTAACAGGGTTGCCGGTAGGCGTACCGAGGCCGGTGGTGAACAGTACGATGTTGGCGCCTGCGCCTACTTCCGCTGTAGTGGATTCTACATCGCTACCAGGAGTACAGAGCAGGGCAAGACCGGGATGTTGTACCCAACCGGGATAATCTATTACATCGGTTACAGGGGAGGAGCCTCCTTTCTTCGCCGCACCTGCCGACTTGATGGCGTCTGTAATGAGGCCATCGCGGATATTACCGGCAGAAGGATTGGAGTCGAATCCGGAGCCTACGGCTTCCGCTCTGCTGGCGTAATCGCGCATCAGTTGCACATAGCGTGCAGCCATGTCCGTAGTAACGCACCGATCGCTCAGTTCCTGCTCCACACCGCACAGTTCCGGGAATTCTGAAAGTATTACGGAACCACCCAGCGCTACCACTATATCAGCCACTTTGCCAACAGCGGGGTTGGCAGAGATACCGGAAAATCCATCGGAGCCGCCGCATTCCATGCCAATGCATAATTTGCTGAGTGGGGCCGGTTGCCGCTGCCAGCTGTTGGCATGCGTTAACCCTTCAAAAGTTTGTTGCAATGCCTGTGTCATCAGCTCTTTTTCCGAACCTACCTGTTGCTGTTCGAGATGGATCACCGGTCTATCGAAGCCGGGCGAACGTTTTTCAATTTCTTCTTTGAGGATACTGATCTGTGCATTCTGGCATCCAAGGCTTAACACCGTAGCGCCGGCTACATTGGGATGTGTGATGTAACCCGCCAGTAATCCGCAGAGGGTACGTGCATCGTCTTTAGTGCCGCCGCAGCCCATGGTGTGCGAGAGTAATTTAATACCATCTATATTGGGAAAGGTGCGGGTAGGCAGCGTAAGTGTGGCCGCAGCAGCGGAGCGACCTGGTTGTACGCCCTGCCGGAAATCCTGCAGCAATTGTTGCAGCATGGATTCATAGGGAGAGGGTTCCCGGTAGCCCAGCTCTTTCACCAGCATTTCATGCAGCAGCTGTACGTTGCGGTTTTCGCAGAACACCAGTGGAATAATTACCCAGTAGTTACCGGTGCCTACACGGCCGTCATTACGGTGGTAGCCCATAAAGGTGCGGTTTTCCCAGGGAGATGTATCCGGCGGTGTCCATTCGGCATGCCGCTCACCGCTCACGCTGAACTGACCGGAAGCATGGCGTATGTTCCCGGTGGTGATGAGTTCCCCGGCAGGAAGATCTTCATTGGCCAGTCCTACCAGTACGCCGTACATAATGATGGGCGCATCTTTCGGGATATTTCCCGCCGTTATTTTATGCTTGGCGGCAACATCACGTATAGCCGTTACAGTTTGCCCGCCATTGCTCACTGCGGTGCCGGCAGGAATGTTTTGCAAGGCTACCCAAACATTGTCACCAGGATGGATTTGTAATATGCTTTGTTTCATTATTGCTTGAATAAAATAATTTATACCAGTGCCCTGTCGAGGTGTACATAGCCGCCATCCACATGAATAAGTTGCCCGGTGGTATGGCTCGATTTTCCCGACAGGAGGAAGGCGGTCATTTGTGCAATTTCTTCTGGGGTGGTCATGCGTTTTTCGAGGGGAATACGTTCCACGATGCTGGCCAGTTTTGCTTCTTTGTCGGGGAAGGTATTGATCCAGTTTTCGTATAAAGGCGTCCACGACTCAGCTACCACGATGGCGTTTACACGGATGCTGAAAGGCAACAGTTCCACGGCCCATTCACGGGTAAGCGCATTGCGGCCACCGTTGGCGGCAGCGTAAGCGGAAGTATTACCCTGACCGGTTTCTGCGGTTTTTGAAGTGATATTTACAATGGCGCCTTTTGATATTTTGAGGTAGGGAAGTGCATGATGCGCCATCAGGTAATAGTGCACGAGGTTGCGGTGCAGTGATTGCATAAACGCTTCGTAGTTTCCTTTCTCCAGTCCAACGCCATCGTTGATACCTGCATTGTTCACCAGCCCGTCGATGCGCCCGAATTCCGCAGCAACTGCGGCCACGGCTTTTTCGCAGGCCTGCGGATCGGTGAGTTCCGCTACTGCCTGTGCCCCCTGGCCACCTGCTTCACGGATACGTTCCAGTTGCAGGAGATTATCGGCTTCACTTCTGCCGATAATAACAGGGGTGGCGCCTTCCTGTGCCAGCACTGCGCTGATAGCGGCGCCAATGCCTTTGGCGCCGCCGGTTACGATGATGATCTTATCTTTTAAACCCAGGTCCATACTTATTATTTAGAGGGATTTTTTTGAAATATCGCCATTCACCTGTCGCCATATATTCGTTGGATTTTCATCCTGAAGTTCCGGTGGCAGCAGGTAAGCGGGGAAGTCCTGGTAACATACGGGGCGGCAGAAGCGATAGATCGCTGCGGTGCCTACGGATGTGCCTGCGGCCGGCGTAGTAGCCGGCCAGGGGCCGCCATGTACCATCGCATGACTAACGGCTACGCCTGTAGGAAATCCATTGATGATGATCCTGCCGGCTTTCTCCCGTAAGATATCGATCAAAGCAGCGTGTTGCTGCAGTTCTTCTTCGGTACCGTGAACGGTAGCGGTGAGCTGACCTTCCAGCTTCCTGGCTACCGTGTATATTTCTTCGATGCTGCCGGCATGAATATGCAGGGAAGAGGGGCCAAATACCTCATGACAAAGAGCCGGGTTTTCCAATGCCTGCGCTGCGGTAACCTGCAGCAGGCTGGGGGCTGCCTGTTGATCGGCAGGAGTGGCTTCGCCCAGTATTTGTACGCCCTGCTCACGCAGGGTGGCAATACCGTTGTTATACGCCGCCAGGATCCCCGGTGTGAGCATATAACCATTGGGCAGTGTGCTTATACCTTGCTGCAGGGCGCTGATAAAGGTATCGGTGGACCCGCCGGCTGCGGTGATGAACAAACCGGGATTGGTACAAAACTGCCCGGTGCCAAGGGTAACAGATTGCAGGAACTGTGTGGCCAGGGCAGCGCCTTTCTCCCGGAGTATCCCCGGAAGAAAAAATACCGGGTTTACGCTGCCCATTTCCGCAAATACCGGGATGGGTACTGCTCTTCGTGTAGCCGTATCATATAGTGCTTTTCCTCCTTTGAAGGAGCCGGTAAAGGCGATGGCAGATACCAGCGGATGAGCGGCCAGGTATTGCCCTGTTTCATGGGAGGTGCCATGCACCAGCGAGAATACGCCATCGGGCATATTGGTACGGAGTACTGCTTTACGTATAGCCGTAGCAGTTAAATGCGAAGTATGCGGATGTGCAGGATGTGCTTTGAACACCACGGTACAGCCGGCCGCCAGTGCGGCGGTGGTATCCCCTCCGGCCACGGAAAATGCCAGCGGAAAATTGCTGGCGCCAAAGATACCGGTAACGCCTATGGGAATCTGCATTTGCCGCAGGTCCGGAGCAGGCGTGGTGATCCGCGCATTTACCCACGAGCCTTCCATGATGGTAGCGGCAAACAACCGCAGCTGACCGGTGGTGCGGTCTCTTTCGCCCTGCAGCCTCGGCAGTGGCAGCCCGCTCTCTGCCGACGCAACATTGATTAATTCATCTCCCAGGGAAATTATTTCCTCCGCAATCGCCTCAAGGAAAGCGGCCCTTTGCAGCGATGTTGTTTTTTTATAAACGGTGAAAGCCTGTGCGGCTAAGTTTAAAGCCGAATCAATTTCACCGGTAGTAGCTTCCCTGAATTCCTGCGACAGCCATTGCTGCTGCGCAGGCGCGAATGCCCGGAAGGTTTGGTCGCCTTCACCGGAAAAGTTATTGCCTATCATCTGCAATCCTGTCAACGAGGTTCTGTTCATCTTCCTGTATTTTTATGATTAGTTTACTTCCAGGTCGTTCATTGCCGGCAGTTTCGGAAACGGTGCGTGTGGTTCACGCTGGTACCAGTACACTACGCTGCTGATATCCGATTGTTGCGGAAGATAACGTCCGCTGCTGCGCCAGCCCAGATCCTGGATGGTGATCTTCAGTTCTTTTTCAAAACGTACCGGGTCCATAATGTGCCAGCGGTACAATCCAAACCGTTGCTGTGATTTATACAATCCATCGGGGCGTATTACCTGCGATAATCCGGAATAAGGTGTGCAGAATTCCTGGTAGCGGCCTTTCGTGTCGAAGTTGTAGGAGCCGCAGAAATAATCTTCCGTGCCGGTGCCGCAAATAGTAGGATATTGTTTATCGCCATCCATAAAGAATTTTATTTCTCCTTCGCCCCACCAGCCGTTGTTATTAACGCCCCAGGCGATGTAGGTGCCTACGTACTGGCCTTTTCCCTTCACACCATCGATCATGGTAAAGCTGGCGTCTTTCACGGGATTATTGCGGCGGAACTGTGCATGGAAATAGCCGGCGTCTTCAGGCACGTTAGTAAGCGTGTAGTCGACCTGGTAGTACAAGGTCATTCTTTCTGTGTTGATATTTTCCATGGTGATGCGGCACTTCTTGCGGAAGGGCATAGCCCAGTAGCAGTTGAAGGCGCTGCCTGGATTTACGCATACGGCCAGTGAATTGAGGGGTGCATATTCGCCCCAGCCCATCCCAAAGAAATCGCCTACCGGCACTTCTACAGAAGGCGTGGTTTCATCGTCCCAGTAAAAACGGAGGATAGAGTAGCGCCAGTTGCCGGTGGGTGTCATCCATATGTGCTGGATGGCGCCGGGGCCGCTAATTTCCGCGAGGGTAACGGTTTTCCCCGGCTCAATATGAATATAAGGATTTACTTTCCATCCCTGGCCCAGCTCTTTTGCTGCGCCGCGGGCATTACCCTGGTCAAGTGTGGCCATGCCGCCTTTACCGGGTTCGCCCGTAAAGTTTTCCGGGCTGATAGAACGGGTTTTGGCATCAGACAAACGGTACAGATTTCCCATGTTCATCTCCAGGCCATTAAAGGGTTGCTGGGCGCTGGCGGCCGTCCATGTGAGGAGCGCAATAAAAGAAAGAAGCAATAACTTTTTCATCATACGTGAATATTAAAAGATTAGGTTTTACGGGTTTCTGCTGAATATAGCTTTATCGTTTAAGCAATCGGGTAAATTTTTAAAGATCACTTTCGTACGTGGTCGCGTGTTACCGGCTGCCACAGGATTTTCTTACCACCAGCGTAGTATCAATACAAATCGCGGTGGTGGCAGTAGTATGGTCCAGGATCTGTTCCAGCAGCACGCGCACTGCGGCCTTTCCTATTTCAAGGATCGGTTGTCTCACAAATGTTACGGGTGCGTAAAACAAATCCAGCGCTTCTCCTTCATCAAATGTAATCACCGCCAGGTCATCGGGTATGCGTATACCCAGTGTATTAATGTATTTCAGGCCCTCTATAGCCAGGCTGTTGGTGGCAAAGAAGATCGCATCTGCCGGCTGTTTTCCTTTCAGCAGCTGATCAATTGCCAGCCTGATATCTTCTTTCAAATGCGAGTACCTTGCCTTCTTCAGTAAACTATTACTTGCTTTTATATCATGTTGCTGCAACGCATCCTGGTAGCCGCCTATCCTTTCGCTGATATGGTGCAGCGTGGTTTTATAAGCCACCATGCCAATCCGTTTGCTGCCCATTTTAATAAGATGCGATACTGCTGTTGCGGCGGACTCACGGTTATTAACGGCAATATAACTGGCCGGAATCTCCGGAAAGAACCGGTCGATCAGCACAAAAGGGATCTTCTGCTCTTTCAGTTGCAGGATCTGTTGCTCCGATCCTTCGGTAGGGGTGATAATAAGGCCATCTACCTGCCGGTTTACGAGCACATTGATCAGGTCCTGCGACTTGTCCACGTTTTCGTCCGAGCTGCCAAAAATTACGTTGTAATTGTGCTTTTGGGCCTCGTCTTCAATAGTCCGCGCAATATTGGCAAAGAAAGGATTGGAGATGTCCGCCACGATCAGGCCAATGGTAAAAGACCGGCCGCTTTTAAGGCTGCGTGCAATATGATTGGGCTGATAATTCAGCTTCCGCGCAATTTCACGGATCTTCTTCGCCATCTCTTCCCCGATCCGGGCCTTCTTGTCTTTGTTGGTCAGCACATAAGATACCAGCGCAGTGGACACACCTGCTTCGGTAGCGATATCTTTCAGCGAGACTTTCTTCATCTTTTAAAAATATGCTTAAACGTTTAAGTTTGCAAGCTTTTGGGTAATTTTTTTTTGAGAGAAGAACTTTTGACCAACTCCAGGTATTTGTATTTTTACCCGCAATGGTCTATTTTTAAGGGCATGATACAACTGGAAACATTTACTGCTGCGGACTTTGACCGTTTTATATCCTGGATCGACAATGAAGAAGCATTGGTACAGTTTGCAGGCCCGTTGTTTACTTACCCGTTAACCCACGGGCAACTAACCGCCTACCTGGAACAAACCCAAAAGAAACCTTTTAAGATCCGGTTACTGGAAACCGGTGAGGTGATTGGCCATTGTGAACTGAATTTTGAAAAGGAAATGCCCCGCTTGTCCCGCATTCTGATAGGCGACAAGAACATGCGTAATAAAGGATTGGGAAAACAGGTGGTGAAAGAAATGGTGAACAGGTTATTCAGTACTACCGAACATACAGCGGTGGACCTGAATGTGTTCGACTGGAACCACAACGCTATTGCGTGTTACACGCAGCTGGGCTTCCGGATTAACCCGGAGATGGCCGGTACCACGGAGGTAGGCGGGAAAATATGGCACACACATAATATGGTATTACAAAAAGCCGACTGGCAGATGCTGTAATATTTCCCTACTTTAGCAGTTGGGCCGGCATTTGCCGGCAGTAATAAACTGAAGCCGATCAGCATGGAGAAACCAGACCATACTTCACCCCCTTTGGTGAATGAAAATCTTGAAAAGCTTGCCGCCCTTTTTCCGGATTGTGTGGTGGAAGGTGCCAATGGTAAAGTGGTCGATTTTGATTTGCTGAAGCAGGAAATCAGCCATGCGGTTGTAGAAGGTCCCAGGGAAAGATACCGCCTGGACTGGCCCGGGAAGCGCGCTGCCATCGTTTCCGCCGGTAAGCCGGCTACACAGGCACTGCACCCGGTAAGAACAGACTCCCTGCACTTTGATGAAACGGCGAATATCTATATCGAAGGGGATAATCTCGAAGTACTGAAATTGTTGCAGCCGCACTATCTCGCTAAAGTAAAAATGATCTACATTGATCCGCCCTATAATACCGGTAGAAATTTTGTATACAGTGACAATTTTACACAAGGCGACGGAAACCATCACGCATTGAACAGTTCACCGGATGAATACCCGGAGGCGGGCAGCAGATACCACGCTAACTGGCTTTCCATGATGTATCCCCGGCTGAAACTGGCCGCTGCTTTGTTGCGCGAAGACGGGATCATTTTTATTTCCATTGACGACAGGGAATTGCCTAATCTCCGCAGGATCTGTGATGAGATTTTTGGAGAGATAAATTTTGTGAGCTGCCTGCCACGCCTCACAAAAAAAGCCGGTAAATCCACCAGCATGATCGCCAGGAATAACGATTATGTGTTGTGCTACCGCAGGTCGCCTTACGCGCGGTTTAATACTACCGCATTTGAAGCGCAGGGATACACCCACGCTGATGAATATGAACCGGAAAGAGGCAGGTATAAATTAAATCAAACGCTGGACTACAGCTCTATCCAGTACTCTGCGTCCCTTGATTATGAAATTGAAATAGACGGGCAGGTACTAAGACCTGGAAATGTAACCCGGGAAGAAATGCTGAAAAGACAACAGCGTAATCCCCAAAGCGATTTTTGCTGGAGATGGAGCAAAGGGCTGTATGAATTTGGTTTAAAGCATGGGTTTGTGGTGCTGAAGCAATCGAGGCACGGCTACCGCATTTATACAAAAACATACGAGAAGGCCACTATTTCCAAAGCAGGCAGCGGGTATGCGGTGGAAATGAAAGAAAGAACCAAAGCCTTTACCAGCCTCGATTTTATTGATAACCGGTTTTCAAACGATAATGCCAGGAAAGATATGGGCAAATTGTTTGAAGGGAAGATATTTGAGTATTCAAAACCGGTATCTCTCATCAGTGAGCTCATTGCACTGTCAACTTCCGCAGGCGATATTGTGGTGGATTTCTTTTCCGGGTCAGCGACCACTGCGCATGCCGTATATTCACTGGCAGCGCACACCGGGCAGCAGCGGAAATTTATCCTGGTGCAGGAGCCGCAGCTTACAGCTGAAGACAGCGACGCTTATCATGCCGGGTATAAAAATATTTGTGAAATAGGGAAAGAGCGGATACGCAGAGCCGGCAAGGCAATAAAAGAGGAGACCGGCGCCGTGTTCGACGATGGCTTTCGCGTATACCGGTTAGGCCCCCTCTGAGCTATAATTGTATTGCTGCGGAACAATCCGCTGCCACTTAACCACCAGCGGCCATCCCTGCCGTTTGATTTTTTATTCCATTATATTTGATCCGGTATGTCCAATTGCTGCTATTCCATTTGTTATAAGGTATATTATCACACTTAAAACTTTAAAAAGATGGAAGAATTTATGTTGATTTTCAGACACGAAGATGGCAACAAAGTAGCCTCCCCGGAGCAAATCCAGGTTTGGATGAAACAAACGATGGACTGGATCGGCGGCATTGCCGCACAAAACAAATTTGTAGAAGGAAATGGTTTACCTTTTGCCGACAGCAGGGTAGTGCATCATAATAACGTGGTGACTAACGGGCCGTTCGGCGAAATTAAAGAAACCATCGGCGGCTACATTATTGTAAAAGCGGCATCCGTAGAAGAAGCGGTGGAGTTCGCAAAAGGCAGCCCGGTATTACAGGGAGACGGTAATACGGTGGAAGTAAGGAAAGTGGATCGTCACTAAAAGGTATAAGCCCCTGTGCAACAGGGGCTGTTTTAATGTATGGCACAATCCGAATTAATACCACATTTGTTCCGTACAGAGTTCCGGAAAATAACGGCTGTGCTCTGTAAGGTTTTTGGCATCGAACACCTGCAGGCGGCTGAAGACATTGCCAGTGAAACGTTTTTGTCGGCAATGGAAACCTGGACCTATAAAGGAATTCCGGAGAATCCAACGGCATGGCTATACCTCGTGGCAAAAAATAAGGCGAAGAATTATTTTCAGCGGAATCACCTGTTTGCGGCAAAAATCGCCAGCCAGATCAAGTATACTTCTCCTGGCAGTGAAGAACCCGACATCGATCTGTCTGATAAAAATATTACCGATAGCCAGTTGCAGATGATATTCGCTATTTGTCATCCCGGTATTTCAAAGGAAGCGCAGATCGGCCTTGCACTCCGCGTGCTCTGTGGGTTTGGGATTACAGAAATTGCCAACGCCTTTTTAACCAATAAGGAAATTATCAATAAACGTTTGTTCCGGGCGAAAGAAAAACTGCGCGAAGAGAAAGTGCAGATGGAGTTCCCGGGGGAAACGGAGATCAAAAAACGCCTGGATACCGTACTCACCACGCTGTACCTGCTTTTCAATGAAGGCTATTATTCTGAAAGCCAGGATGCAGTATTGCGGGAAGATTTCTGCCTGGAGGCCATGCGGCTCACTTACCTCCTGCTGGAAAATGCCGCTACCAATACGCCGGAGGTAAATGCATTGTTTGCCCTGATGTGTTTTCACGCATCGCGGTTTGAAGCGCGGAAAAATGAAAACGGTGAGATTATCCTGTACCAGGACCAGGACGAGTCACGCTGGAATGAAGCGCTGATCGCCAAAGGCGCGTGGTTCCTGCATGAAGCCTCCGGTGGTAAAAAGCTTTCCCGTTATCATCTTGAAGCGACTATTGCTTACTGGAATACAAAAAAGCAGGATACACCGGAAAAATGGGAGAGTATCCTGCAACTGTATAACCGCTTGCTGCAGATCTGCTATTCGCCGGTGGCGGCATTGAACAGAACATATGCATTGTCGAAAGCCAATGGAAAGGAAGCGGCCATCGCAGAAGCTGAAAAACTGCAGCTTACGGATAATCACTATTATTTTGTGCTGCTGGGAGAATTGTATACGGATATTGATAACAACCGTGCCGTTACCCATCTTCAAAAAGCTTTATCACTGGCTAAAACGGAAGCCGATAAACAAACCATTCAAAAGAAGCTGGCCCGGTTGGCAGCGATGTAAGCCGGTTCAGGAAAAAAGTATGACTACCTGGTTTGCCAGCCTGAAATAGAACATACAACAATCAGCTGCTGATACGCAGCGCAGATGAAAATGCAGTGGTAATAGCGGCATTATCCCTTCTCAGGATGGTCGGGTTCACCATCATACGCGAAGCGCCATAAGCCTGCGGCTGACCCACAATAATTCCTTTCTCTTCCCGGAGCCATTTGGCTGCTTTTACGGTATCAACCTGTTTATCAAAATGCAGGTCAAAGATATTGGTTCCCCTTTCCCTCGCCGTTATTTTTATACCGCTGATGTTGTTCAGCTCTTTAAACAGGGCTTGTGCTTTTTTGATAGATGCCTGTAATACATCGTCGATGTCCTGCAGGTGATGCAAGGCCATGGCGGCATTTCCCCAGTTGGTGAAAATGCCGCCGCCATGTACTTTCAGCAGGTGCGGCATTTTGTCGATCACTTTCTTTTCACCGCACAGGATAGCGCCGCCCTGTGCACCGAGGTATTTATAAAGGCAGAGATATACCGTGTCGAAGTTTTTCGTATAGTCGATTACTTTATTCCCGGTAAACGCGGCCGATATATGCAACCGCGCGCCATCCAGGTGTGTTTTTATGCCCTGCTCCCGGCAATAGGCAGTGATGGCGGTGATATCTTCCAAAGGAAAAAAAGTATTGCTGAACCTTCTCACCGGCGTTTCTATGGAGAGAGCGCCCACCGGGGCTTCAAACGCTTCTTCTGTTTTATGCCAGCTGATGGCCTGCTTCAGTTCCTCCAGCGTAAAAGCAGCCTGGTCTTTTCCCAGCGGAATCAGCCTTTTATTAAACACCGTTTGCGCGGCATCGGCTTCATCACGGTAAACGTGGCTGCTTTCCTGCACCATTACTTTGGGATGATCGCCGGAAAGCACCTGTAAGGCCAGCTGGTTGGCCAGTGTACCGGATGGCATGTATATCGCCGCCTCTTTGCCGGTGATTTCACAGCATTTGTCCAGCAACTCTTTCAGTGTGCCATCTGTACCATAAAAATCCCTGGTGATAGGATGCTGTTGCTGGATAAGTTGAAGCTGTTGTATATAATCTGCCGGCCTGTAAAAGATACCGTCGTTGATAAAATATATCCTTTCGCTGTCTTTGTCAGGATCCATGTTATCAAAATGGGGTGCTGCTTTGGATACCAGTGGCAAAGCGCCCGCCAATGCGCTGAGGGAGGCTGCTTTAAGGAAATGTCTGCGCGGAATATAGGTCATAAACAGTTGTTTTTACAGGAAGACATAAACCTGTTCATCCGGTAAATATAACAAACGCAGCACGTTACTTTTCATTGTGAGTAATACTTTTTTATATGCCTTCGGCAGGAATGTCTGCTGTATGCATGTCCATATTTTCAGGCAGTAGCCAAAGCATCCATCCTACTATTGCCAGGCAGCAGATCCCCGTGAGTATACCCCAGTCGAGCGCTTTGCTATAATCCGGAAAATGCGGACTGCTGTTGATCACGTAATAAAATACACCGCCCACGATGCTGATGCCCAGTGCAGAAGCAGTTTGCTGGAAAGTAGAGAAAACGCCTGCCGCTGCCCCTGCAAATTTTACCGGGACGCTTTTTAAAACAATGTTTAACAGGAAAGGCAATACCAGACCGTTGCCCAGGCCGTATAATCCTATCAGCAGTATTACATTCATGGTGCTGACGTGTGGCCTGAAAAGCAGGAGTTGCAGTATGAAGGAAATAAGAATGATAAGTAGTCCTGCCTGCAATACTTTTTTCCCGGACCGTACTATCAGCTTGGAAGCGAGCACAGATGAGATCATAAACAACACCGCATGCGGAAGAAAGAACATGCCGCAGTCCAACGCCGTATAGCCGAGCCCGTTCTGTAGATATACGGCGCTCATCAGCAGGAAAGCGGTGTGCATCATAAAGTGAAACAGTACCGCCAACAAGCCAATATTAAACTCCCTGATCTTAAAGAGTGCCGTATCAATTAAACTGCCTTTCTGTAAAAGTGTTTTTGTTTGCTGGTCGCGGATAAAAAAGGCAAATATGAAAACCGCCAGCAGCATCAACCCGATTGCCCACAGCGGCCATCCCATTTCCCTTCCTTTTGTGAGTGGATAGATGAGGCAAACCAGTCCTGCTGTGAGGATAGCGGCGCCGGAGTAATCAAACTGCTGCCCCGTGTCCCTCGGTGTTTCATCGAGATATTTCCGGATAGCCCACAGGGATACGATCCCAACGGGGAGGTTGATGAAAAAGATAAGCCGCCAGCCGGCGATGAGAAAATGGGTATCTACCAGATAACCGCCCAGGATCTGGCCAATGATAGCAGCAATGCTTAGCGTGATACCATACCACCCAATGGCCTTTGCCCTTTCCTGCGGGTCGGTAAACAACACCTGTATGAACGCGATGGATTGCGGCACCATCAGGGAAGAGCTCACCCCTTGCAGAAAGCGCATGATGTTTAACTCCAGCGGGGTTTGCGCTAACCCACATCCGCATGAGGTGAGGGTAAAGAGCAGCATGCCCAGGAAGAAGATCTTTTTTCTGCCAAGATAATCGCCGGCCCTGCCACCGGTAATCAGGAAAGAAGCGCTGCCCAGCAGGTACCCGGCTATCACTAGCTGTACTTCCCCATCGGTGGCTTGTACGCCTTTCTGAATACCGGGAATCGCCATGTTGATAATGAAGATATCAATGACATAGAGCAGCGGGGCCGTTAAAATAACGGCCAGGGCAATCCATTTGGAATGCCTGTGTTGTTTTGGGTTCATAACCTTGTTTGTGTGAATGTTTACCGGTTACCCTGTTCCAGGTCGAGTAACCATTGTTTCCGCCAGATGCCGCCACCGTAGCCGGTTAAACTGCCGTCTTCTCCAATTACGCGGTGGCAGGGAATGAGGATGGAGATGCGGTTCATGCCATTGGCATTTGCGATGGCACGGATGGCTTCCGGCTTTTGCAGGGCGATGGCCTGTTGCTTGTAAGACCTGGTGCTGCCATACGGAATGGTTTGAAGCAGGCGCCACACCGATTGCTGAAAGTCTGTGCCTGGCATAAACAAAGGCACCGTGAATGTTTTTCTTCTTCCGGAAAAATACGCTTCCAGCTGCTGTTCTAATACATCAAAATGTGGGTTGGCGCCCTGGATGATATTGGCGTTGAGTTTTTGTGAAAGTTGTTTTAATTCCGTTTCCAGCATCTTCCGGTCAGTGAATTCCAGTAAGCAAATACCTGCTTCCACTGCGCCTGCAAACATAGTTCCCAGCGGCGTTTCCAGGCGTGTGATATTCATTACCTGCTTTTGTTTGCTATTGGATGGCGATACCCCGAATACTGATCTGAATGAATCGGCAAAGCCGCTCAGGGACTCGTATCCGGCGTCAAATGCTGCTGCCGTTACGGGTTCGCCATGCTGAATTTTTTTGAAAGCAGCATTAATGCGGAACATGCGCTGGTAAGCCTGGAAGGTAATGCCATGATGTTTCAGGAACCACCGCCTGATGGCGCTGGGTGCTATACCTTTTACAGCCAGGTCTGCGTCTTTGAATTTCCGGGAGGGGTTTTCATTCAGCTCCTGCAGGATCGCCCTGATAGCCGGAGGTGTTTCATCCAGTTTTTCCAGCGGACTGCACACCTTACAGGGCCGGTATCCCTTTGTAATAGCGTCTTTCGTGGTTTTAAAGAATTCTACATTTTCCCTTTTGGGTTTCCTGGCCGTACAGGTAGGACGGCAGAATATCCCGGTGGTTTTAACCCCTGTTATGAAGCTGCCTTCATAAGCCACATTTTTATCAAGTATCGCCTGGTACATGATTTCGTCCGTCAGCATGTATATCTTTTTTTCAAAAGTACGCCAGCTGAACTTGGGTAACAACCGGAAATTGAACAAGTATTTTTTTTAGCGTACCTCGTAGTTGTGTAACTTTAAATACGGAGATAAAAACCATGCTATATGCAGGAAGAAAAAGCGAGCGGCTGGGACTTCAGCTATTTAACCAACACAGGCAGAATGATGGAAAGCCCTTTGCCCTGGAACTATTTTGTAATGGTGTGCCGCCACCTGAAGCCGGGCTGTACCCTTCTCGACCTGGGAACCGGCGGCGGAGAGTTTTTAAGCCTGCTACCCGGTAAAGAACAACTTCGTATATACGCTACCGAAGGATACATTCCCAATGTGGTACTCGCCCAAAAACGGCTGCATTCGTTTGGCGGAACGCTTGTTCATGAGTATACAGATGATAACCTGCCTTTTGAAGATAATTATTTTGACATGGTAATAGACCGGCATGAGAGTTATGATCTGAAAGAAGTATATCGTATCCTGAAGCCCGGCGGGCATTTCATCACCCAGCAGGTGGATGGGAGAAGTGATCTTTCCATCGCAGAGGTGCTGGGAGTGAAACCTAATGAAGAATTTTTGCACTGGAACATCGATTATGCGCTGCAGCAGTTTGCACCAACCGCTTTCAGCATCCTTCACCAGCAGGATGATTATGGCTTTATGCGTTTTTATGATGCGGAAGCATTGCTGTTTTATATCCGCTCTATGCCTTACTTATTTGAGGAATACGACAGCTTTGATTTTGAGCGGCTGTCGGCCCGGCTGTCGGATTATTTTGCCCTGCATACTTTCCTGGATGTGCGGAAAGACAGGTTCATCATTGTGGCGCAAAAGTAAGCGCAGGCAACAATATCCCCCGGCTGGTTGTTAGAAGAAAAGAGAAACATCATATGATCATGAAAAATATCTTGCTTTTTCTGTTGGGTTTACCGCTTTTTACTTTCGCCCAGCGGGAGAAATTGCTGTATGGTTACGCTTATGGAATGATCCACGACGGTAATGGCGGCGGTGGCGTGACGGCCAACGTGGAGTTGCTGAATCATGTTATTAGTGTGGGGCCGGGTGTGGAGCTCACTTCTTACAATGATCATTCCTTGATCCCGGTATTTGCAGATGTGAAAATCAAACACCGCTTCGGGCATATAGATCCGTATATCACCGGGCAGTTCGGCAGGAATGGCTATAATGTAACCCGTACTGCGGAAGTGCCCTCAGGAACAGGGCAGGAGTCTGTTACTTTCAATGAATCCGGGAAGTATTTTTATGGAGCAGGTGCTGGTGTTGCCTGGCATTTCAATAAGATAGGCGTGTTCGCTTCTTATATTTACCGCGGCTATAAATACCGGTATCCCGACAGAATATCGGAAGAGGATCACAGTGTTGTGTTCGGCGAAAAATCCGTCAATGCTAATGTGTTTGTTGTAGGAATTGTATTTTGAAGCAGGTGCCGGCTGCCCCAGTTAAAGATCTGGTCGATCAGCTGCCGCAATGATGCACCGCTTTCTGTTAGCCTGTAAATAACTACCTGCGGATGTTTGCTGACCTTTACCTCGCGGCTTATCAGCCCATTATTTTCCAGGTCCCTCAAATGTTCGGTGAGTATCTTCCGGCTGATCTTCGGCATTTTTTCATGCAGCAAGCCAAAACGATTGATATCATGCTCTATTAAATAGAGGATGACAGGCTTCCACTTACCGCTGATCAGTTCTATTGTTTTACTGACCGGGCAAATGCCTGCGTCATATTCGGTATGTGTAATTGACATGCGTATATCTTTTTAAAAAAAAAGTTGATGGTTACCATCCTGTAACTACTTGCCTGCGCCGTTTTACAAATCTAGTTTTGCTTGTATAAAAATACGAATCATGTACAAGCTACCGAAAAATGAGCAAACGAATGTAAGTCTGTATAGTAACGCACTCATGCTCCTCACTTCTGTTCATCACGTATACGGCGCCATCCGGTACCACACGCCCTGGCGGATGCATGTGCTGCTGCTGAGTGTGCCCGTACTGATCATTACCGTTATCCTGGACCGGGTAATCAAACAAAAAGGAATGACCGTTAAGAGTGTGTGGTCCTGGATATTCTGTTCCATCATATTCCTTGCTGCTATTGTAATGATTGGGAGCTATGAAGGGATTTATAATCATCTCCTTAAAAATATCCTTTACTTTGGCGGATTATCAGCAGCACGCATGTCCATGCTTTTCCCGCCCGCTATGTATGAAATGCCGGATGATATATTTTTTGAAGTGACGGGAGTGCTGCAGGGCATTGTGGTAATTCCCCTTGGTATTTATTTCGTCCGGATGATCCGGCAGGGGATGACGAAATTACAGGCTTAAAATATCATGAAGCTGTTGTTGTTTAATCCTCTCAATCTGGCGCCTGTGCCGGAGTACATGCACAATAGCGTGTTCGGCCATTTGTTCTATATCGTATACCTGTCCCCAGCCGGCTTTTATTTTTAACGCATCGTCCATTTGTTCCAGTTCATCATCTTTAAATGCTGCGAATATTTTTTCTGTGAAGATAAATACCTGGGTGAGGTCTTCCAGGTAAGCGTTTACAGTAAGATGAAATGTTTTGGCAGGACGTGTTAGCTGCGGGCCCCGCAGGTTGTGAATACTGGTGGCATAGCCAAAGCCGGAGCTGACTACATGAGATAAAATGGTTTGAACCGACCGGCAGTTTTCGTCCGCCGTATGCGGATCGGTGATAACAGTAAGTGCGTGATCGGGAATGGTCCTGATCACTTCTTTCAATTCCGAAATGGCTCTTTCATATTCATCAAGCAATGCGCCGATGGCCCCCTGTCTGAAAGTTTGGGTCATATGTTTTATGATGGTCCCGTCAAAAGTAGGACATTCACCTGATAAGAAGGCGTTAATAATCCGACCGCTTTTTAGCTTCCTTTGTTGCCAGGTCCAGCAGGGAATTTTTGATCACCTTTGTATATACATCCCTGGTTTTGTCGCTATAGGTAAAAGACTGCAGGTATTGTTCATAATCCTTTCCTTCGTAGGTCATTTTCTTTGCCAGCAGGAGCCATGTCTCCTGGCCGGCTTCTTTCCCGAAAATATGGATAATGGTAAGGGTGTTGTGCGTTAGCAATGCATCGAGATAATTCTTATGTTCCTTTGAGGTATCTTCTTTTGCAATGAGGTCTTTCATCACCACTGCGCCCAGGTCAACGCTGTTCGCATCATATACCGGCTGAGGCGTATCGTCCGCTTCCCGCAGGCTGTCCACTCTTTTATAGTAAATTTCCTGCGTTGCCTTCATGGTGGCTGCTGCTTTCTTTAGCTTTTTTTCGTCGGCCTTTTCATTTTTCAGTGTGATGGCAGCTTTCTTTACCAATGCTAAGAATTGCGCCTGCTTAACAGTGTCTGTTTGCTGTGCGAAACTATTCCCGGTAATAAAAAGTAACAATAAAGCAGCTGCAAAAGCAAAGTGTATATGCGGTTTCATAAGGTCAGGATATTTTTTAAAGCAGACAAATATATAATATATTATCAATATAGTGATCCGGTATAAAAAAATAACCTTTCGGCAGATTTTATTAATAAATTTACTTCCGCAACCAAAGTAGTTTCCAATTTACTAATCAAGGAATTCATCCTGATTTCATTGATTCATTATATGAGGGGTTTCGGAATTCATGAGGATCTGCCAGGAGAGCAGGAGTTGCTCCATCGCGTAGCTGACGGTGACGGCATGGCGTTTGCCATATTGTTTAAAACGCACAAGGAAAATTTGTATACCACTGTTTTACGGGTAACCGGCAGTCGGGAGATGGCGGAAGATGTATTACAGGAAGTATTTATCAAGGTATGGATGCACCGGGAGCGATTGCCGGGTATTATTAATTTCGCCGGATGGCTGTACAAAGTAGCCGAATATGCCGGCTTTAAAGTGATCCGCAGTAACCGCCGTATTGCCGGTGGGCTGCAGGCTTTATCCAATGATCCGTTAACGCCGCCGGAGAAAGATCCCGTTGATATTTTTATTGAAAAAGAGTACGACCAGCTGTTGGAGGCTGCCATTGCGCAGTTACCGGAAAAACAACAGCTCACCTACCGGCTCATTAAGCAGCAGGGACTGAAAAGGAAAGAGGTGGCAGAACGATTGTCGGTGTCGCCTGAAACAGTTAAATGGAACCTCGATCAGGCCAACCAGTCCGTCCGTAAGTATTGCATGGCGCACCTGGGACTTACCCTGGCTTTCATGCTGCTGAATGGTTTGCAATAATTTTTTTCGTCCTTACCCCCCAATTGTTATTCCCGTGGCTCTTATATATATGATTCACAGGAAAGGCCGTAAAAATCATACTGTTTATCTGCCTGATGAAGCAGGGTTACTCGGGAGAATTGCCAACGGAGATACCGCTGCCTTTGCCACGGTATTTGCGCATTACAGGAAGCAACTGTATACAACCATTTATCACCTTACGGGAAGCCGGGAGCTGGCGGAAGATGTGTTGCAGGAAGTTTTTATGAAGGTGTGGTTGCACCGGGAACGGTTGCCGGTAATCACACATTTCGGCGGCTGGATTTACCGGGTAACGGAACATGCGGGTTTTAAAGTGATCCGTGAGTTGCGCAGAACCGTCAGCAACCCGCAGTCACCACCGGAAACGGATAAAAAAGATCCGCTGGACCTCTACATCGAAAAGGAGCTGGATACCTTGCTGGACGAGGCTGTAGCACGACTGCCGGATAAACAGCAACAAACGTATAAGCTGATAAAAGAGGAAGGCCTAAAAAGAAATGAAGTGGCCGATCAGCTCCTGGTGTCACCGGAAACGGTGAAATGGAACCTGGACCAGGCGATGCGATCGATACGGCGGTTTTGCCTGGCAAAGCTTTCCCATTAAAAACATACACCTAAGAAAATGAATGATGGAACTACCAGATAATATAGCTGCTTTATATCACCGTTGTATACAGGGCGCCGCTACTGCAGAGGAACAGGCTGCATTCCTGCAGTATCTGCAGGAACCTGGTCATGAAGATATCCTGCGGGAAGTACTGCGCCGTGGTTTGCGGGAACCCAAACCGCTGACAGATCTTCCGCCAGAGCGGGAAGAAGTGGTATGGCAGACTATCATGGCCTCCACCGGGGCAACACCGGCTGTAACGCCGGTATACCGGATGGCCTGGTTCCGTATGGCAGCTGCGGCCTCTATAGCAGTATTGGTGGCCATAGGTGGCTATACTTATTACCGTTCGCATGAAAGCAGGCCATTGGCCGTACAAACACCACTGGCGCCGGGTGGCAATAAAGCCATACTTACGCTGGGCAATGGTAAGGTGATCACACTGGATAGTATTGGAAACGGGCAAATTGCCGGTGAAAACGGGGTGGTTAAACAAAGCAACGGCAAACTCGCTTATGCAGCTGATCCTGCCGGAGCTGTTACCATGCACGTGCTTACCATACCGCGCGGCGGGCAATATCAGCTGGAGCTGTCTGATGGTACAGAGGTGTGGCTAAACAGTGCTTCTTATATCAGGTATCCCAACCGTTTTGGTGATAAAGAAAGGAGCGTGGAAATTTCGGGAGAAGCATACATCAGTGTGGCAAAGAACGCCACGAAACCTTTTATCGTTGTTTCCAAAGGGCAACGCATTGAAGTATTGGGAACAGCATTTAACCTGATGGCCTATCCTGATGAAGCAGCCATAAAAACTACGTTGATAAACGGCGCCATCAAAGTGATCCAGCAGGGAACACAAAAGATACTAAAACCCGGTCAACAGGCCGCCGTAGCAAACAACACTCCCGGTATTACCATTACTACACCAGACCTGGAAGAAGTGCTGGCCTGGAAGGAGGGGAAGTTCCGGTTCTATAATACAGACATCGCCACCATTATGCGGCAGGTAGCCAGGTGGTATGATGTGGAGGTAGTATACCAGGGGCAATTGCCGGAAGAAGAATTTTACGGCGCCATTCCAAAAAGTGAGAATGCCCGGCAGATCCTGGATGTGCTGGAACTGACACGCAAAGTACATTTTGAAATAAAAGGGAAGCAGATCATTGTTATTCCCGGTCCGAGGTAAATTTAAACCAACCAGTCATTGTGAATGAAAATAAATAAATAGAAATACATCAACCAAAAAGAAATCCGGATATGGGAGAACATTTTCCGGATAGCAGCAAGAATTAGACGTAAAACCAACATCGCTTTTCAGCATTACTTTAACATCCAAACCGGTACAAAGATATGAGCTCAATTGTACATGGCAGTCCCGTGCCTGATTGTATGCCACCTAAACTGACCAGATTTATAAAGGTGTGTTTCTTTGTTTTTACAGCAGCATTGCTTCTTAGCGCAAATACCTACGCACAAAAGATTACGATTACAGGACGGAATTTATCCCTGGAGAAGATCTTCAGGGAAGTAGAAAAACAAACAGGATATTCTTTTCTCGTCAGCAAAGAAACACTGAAGAAATCCAAATCTGTAAACCTGAAAGTAAAAAATGCCTCCCTGGAGGATGTATTGGATCAATGTCTTTCAGAACAACATCTCACCTGGGAAATAAAAAATAAGGTGATTGTGATTACACCCGAACAACCTGCTGCAATGGCGCAACCGGTGATGGTGGAGTCGGTGCCTTCCAACCCGGGCAGGATTTTCAGCGGACGTGTAATAGATGAACGCAAAAGACCTGTTGTCGGCGCCACCATCCGCGCTGATGTAGCCGCCGACCGTCTGCAGATGTCCTTTACAGATGAAAAAGGCGTCTTCATTTTATCTGAAGTGGAACTTCCGGTGGTAAAGGCACAGATTACCAGTGTAAATATAGAACCCTGGAACGGGGAGCTGAACATAGATGAACAACAACGTACCATTGTCGTAAAAAGTAAAGTGTATCAGCTTTCCGATGTAAAGGTGATTGTTAATACCGGCTATCAGAAACTCGATAAAGAAAGAGCCACCGGCTCTTTTGGTAAACCGGATATGGAGATTGTCGCCAAACGCACCGGCTCCATGGATATCATGCAAAAGCTCGACGGTCTGGTCCCGGGATTAACCCTCGCAGTGGGCAGCGATTACGATGTGGAAACGCAAAACGGTAATGGAAACGGCGTAAAAACCAGGAGAAGTGTGATCCGGGGAAAAGGCAGCATCCAGCTGAATTCGGACCCGCTGTACGTGATCAACGGCATGATCGTAAATGATTTCAGTACGTTGAACCCCGATGATATTGAAAATATCACGGTATTGAAAGACGCCGCTGCCGCCGCCATTTATGGGGCAAGAGCAGCCAATGGCGTTATAGTGCTCACCACCAAGTCAGGCAAAAATAATCAACGGCTCACGGTTAATTACAGCGGCTTTATCAACTTCCAGGGTAAGCCCGATTATAACTATATCCCGGTGATGAACAGTCAGCAGTTCATTGCCACCTCAAAAGAATTGTTCAACCCGGAGCAGTTTCCCTGGAATACCCTGTATGATCAAACCATTCCGCCGCACGACCAGCTCCTGTATGATCATTACCGCGGGCTGATCTCTGACGCGCAGTACAACAAAGGAATGGACAGCCTGGCCTCCATCAACAACCGGCAACAGATCCTGGATGTGCTGGTTCGCCCGGCGTTTACTACTAATCATACTGTTTCTGTGAGCGGCGGAAATAATGTGTATTCATTTTATGGATCATTGGCCTATACGATGTCGCAGGATAATATGCCGGGAAATAAAGACAATAGTTACAAAATAAATCTCACGCAGAATCTGCAGCCAAACAGGAATATTAAGATTTCTGTAAACGCTTCTCTCATTAATAACGTACAAAGCTCAAAAAATTCAATAGCATCTGGTCCTAATGTGGTGCCCTACCTGTTACCCAAAGATGCCTCCGGGAAAAATGTGGCTATGCCTTTTTTGTCGGGATGGTCAGATTCCCTGCGGCTCGATTATCAGGCGCGCAGCAGGATCAATATGGATTATATACCACTCGATGAAGTGGATTATGCGCATAGTGAAAGGAATACTATTTTCATTAACCTCACGGCTAATGCAAATATCAGGATCTGGAAAGGTTTAAGTTTTGATGGTACCTATGGTTATGTGAAATCCCCGGGTGTCAACAATTACTTTTTGGATAACAGGGCATTTATGCAGCGGCGGGAGCTCCTGGGTTTTACCGTAGCACCCACTGTTAACTCCACTCCTCAATACCTGGTACCCATCACCGGGGGAACCTTCGGTAACGGCCACAATGATCAGCGTAACTGGACCGTCCGGAATCAGCTGGTATATACAGCAGCACCACGCGAAGGCCGGGACCACCTGATGGTACAGGTAGGGCAGGAAGCACAGGAACAATTCAAT
This sequence comes from Chitinophaga sp. ARDCPP14, assembly GCF_051362515.1. NCBI lineage: Bacteria > Pseudomonadati > Bacteroidota > Chitinophagia > Chitinophagales > Chitinophagaceae > Chitinophaga > Chitinophaga sp. ARDCPP14. The sequence goes on from NZ_JBKIXB010000006.1 coordinate 281,854, forward strand.
TTTTCAACTACCAGTACTTTTTTGGGATATGACGAAAAACTCGGCACCTACGGCCTCGTGGATTATGCAACACTGGCCCAGGGTGTAACAGGTACGGTCAGCGGCTACGGCTACCTGCAGCGGCCATACTCCATTAACCAAACGCTTTCGCGCTTTACGTCAAAATTCGCACTGGCCAGTTATACCTTCAATGATAAATATAGTGTAGACGGAAGCTGGCGGCAGGACCACAGTAATCTTTTTGGCAGCGATGTTTCTTCGCAAAATAAGCCGATATGGAGTTTTGGCGCTAAATGGCAACTGGCGAAAGAGAATTTCTTTCAGCCCATCACCTGGGTGGATAATCTTAGCATCAGAACTACCTATGGTATCACAGGTAACTCGCCCTACGTCGGGTCGGCGTCAAGGAATGATATTCTGAATGCCATTTCGCAGGCAAATAGCGGCGGAATAGCCGGTGATGCCTTAGGCATCGCATCTACCGCTAATACCAAACTGGCATGGGAACATACCGCCACCATCAATATCGGCATCGACTATTCACTGCTGAAAGGAAGGATCAGCGGAGGCATCGACCTGTACAGCAAAACCACCACCGATATGCTGGGCAATGTTTACCTGAATCCGTTCGCCGGGTATAAAACCAGTATAGGCAACCTCGGTAAGTATTCCAATAAAGGAATTGAACTGAATCTTACCTCCCGGAATATCCAGGGAAATGGCTTGAATTGGTCTACTACATTTATATTCAGCTATAATAAAAACAAGCTGCAGGATTTTGAAGCGTTATCCGCATATTCCAATACCGGTGATTATAAAATACAATCGTTTTATTACATCGGTTACCCCGCCGGACCTGTTTTTGCCTACACATGGGGAGGATTGGATAACATGGGTGATCCGCAGATAAAACTGAACGATAAAACCATTACCAAAGACCCTTATTACCAGGCGAAGAATGAGGATATCAAATATATGGGCACCACCAATCCCGTTTTCAACGGGGGGCTTTCCAACACCTTCCGTTACAAAGGGATTTCCCTTTCGGTGAATATGATCTATAACATGGGTAACGTGATGCGCCGCGATGTAAACAATTTCAGCTCCGACCGGCCCGGATCTTATGCGTCAGGATTTTCTTTCGGAAACCTGTCGAGTTACTTCCTGGACCGCTGGAAAAAGCCCGGAGACGAAGCCACCACCAATGTGCCTGCCTATGTGGCCAACCCGAATGAAGATTACAGCCGGCGCAACATGATGTATTATTACAGGGCCGATATCAATGTAGTGAGCGCCTCCTATCTCAAGATCAGGGACCTTACGCTTAATTATGAACTGCCCGCTGCATGGCTGAAACCATTGAAAATACAGCAACTGAGCGTATACGGACAAGCCACCAATTTTATGGTATGGAGAGCCAATGATCTTGGTATTGACCCGGAATACCACGACATGCGGCAGGGATACCGGTCCATACCTCCTTTCCGGCACAGTTACAGCCTGGGCGTAAATCTTACTTTATAAGTGAACATAAATGAACAGATCATGATAAAGAAAATAATTTATCCTTTCTTATACATAACGCTGCTCTTTTCCTTTGTTGCCTGCAAAAAGGATTTCCTGGAAGTAGTGCCGCTGGGTAACCAGGTAGCCACTACCACCGACGATTATGATAAGCTGATGAACAATCCCGTTTTTTATATGAACGAGGCTTCGGGAGGGCAGGAAGCTGTATCAATGGGAGATGAAACAGGTGCGGAAGCAGCTTTCCTGAATAGAGGCACGGTATGGATGCCGCGGCTTTTTCAATGGGCCGACAGTATCTACAAACCCGGCGATGAAATACCGTACCCTTTCATGTTACGGGAGGGACTGGAAAATATGTACCTGCTTAACAAGATCATTACAGAAGTAATGGCATCATCCGGCGGGTCAGACACGCAGAAGAAACAACTCCTTGGGGAGGCAAAAGCGACCCGCGCCTGGCTGAATTTACTGTTTGTCAACTACTACGCAAAACCTTACAACGCGGCTACTGCTGCCACAGATCCGGGCTTCCCTATTATTGACAAAGCGGATATTACTGTGCAGCGGTTCGATCGTGGCAGTGTACAAAGCAGTTACGACTTTATTATTAAAGACCTTACCGACGCGCTGGCGGATGTGCCGGTGCACCCCCGCATTGTTACCCGCATGTCGAAACCCGCAGTGGCCGGGCTGTTGGGGAAAGTGTACGTGTTTATGGGCCGTTATGCGGATGCGTTGCCATTACTGGATAATGCGTTTGCCGCAATTGCTGCCAACGGCGCACCGGTGCTGTATAACTATAATGTGGAGTTTGCACCGGGTGGCGCATTCCTCCCCATCGATCCAACCTTTGGCCCGCAAGGTCCGGGCGTTAACCGCAATGATACCCGGGAAGCAATTCTTTCTAAAGTTTATTACAATGGTCCCAACAGGGGGAATATGTTTGGTACCGACGGACTGGTACTGATGCCGGCCGTCGCAGCCTTGTATGGGCCTCATGATCAGCGCCTGCTGCTGTATACCAATAGGGATCTGGATGGTAACCTTAATCCCGGTGGCAGGTTGCGCAAATATGGTATTACCTGGTCGCGCTACGGATTGCAATTACCTGAGCTGTACCTGCTACGGGCAGAGTGCAGGGCCAGAACAAACGACCTGGGTGGCGCCATAACAGACCTGGAAACATTGAGAAGAAACCGGATGCCGGCTGCCGATGCGCAGGTTCCACCTGCTGTTGCGGGCAACCAGGTAGCGCTGATAAAATATATTATCGATGAGCGAATCCGTGAATTTGCACAGGAAGGGTACCGCTGGTTTGATATGCGCAGGTTATCGGTAGATCCCATTTTCAGTGGAAAAGCTATCACACGTAATTTGTATAACACCAACGGAACCACTACGGTGATTACCCTGAGGCAGCCGGACCGCCTGGTGATGAAAATACCGCCTTACTTTTTACAGAACAACCCGGGTATGCCCGACAATCCATAATTAAATTAAAACAGACCAACACGATATGACCAGCATTGTAAAGCTTGAGCACCTGTCTCATAAGTATAGCAGCTCATGGGCGATCCGTGATATCAATATAGAGATCAGTAAAACTGGTATTGTAGGGCTGCTGGGATCCAATGGTGCGGGTAAATCCACCACCATGAACATCCTCTGCGGCGCCCTGAACCAAACAGAAGGGAATGTATATATCAACGGGATCAATATGCGGGAAGATCCGCAACTCGCCAAAAGAGAGATCGGATTTTTACCACAGAACCCGCCGCTGTACATGGATCTGACGGTAGATGAATACCTGGGTTATTGCGCAGGGCTACGACAGTTGACAAAAGACAGAATGAAACCAGCCATAAAAGAAGCCAAGGAACGTTGCGGCATCGACCACTTCAGCAGCCGGTTGATCCGCAATCTTTCCGGCGGCTACCGGCAACGTGTGGGCATTGCACAGGCCATCGTTCACCGCCCCCGCCTGGTGGTACTGGACGAACCTACCAACGGCCTCGATCCCAACCAGATCACGGAAGTACGCGCCCTGATCAAAGAAATTGCACAGGACCGGGCGGTCATCTTTTCTTCTCACATTCTTTCTGAAATACAAGTGCTCTGTAAAGAAATCAAGATGATTGAAAACGGAAGGATTGTATTCTCCGACAGTATGGACGCATTTAATAACTATGTGGAACCGCACAGCGTCATCATGCACCTGGAAAATCCACCGGCTGCCGCCGAACTGCTGAAAATAGACGGGGTTACAAAAGCGGATTTTCTTACTGAAAGACAAGTACGCCTGTATTTCAATGGAAGCCAGGACATCACCGAGAAGCTGATCGTTGCCAGTGTGCAGAACGGATGGCGGTTGCGGGAGATCAATCTTGATAAAACAGCACTCGATGAGATCTTCAAACAATTATCCAGTCAATCATCTCAATAAAAATATTTAATGAAGACAATATTCAGAATTGCAAAAACAGAACTGCGGGTACTGTTCTATTCTCCCATTGCCTGGTTTTTACTGGTTGCCTTTTTTATTCAATGCGGTATCGCCTATTTCCTCCAGTTACAAGGGTTTGCTGGCATGCAGGAAATGGGCGGTGAGCAGTTAAGATACATGGATAACCTCACCATCAGGATCTTTTCCGGTGACAACAGCGTTTTCACTAACGTGATGCAGAAGCTGTATCTCTACGTCCCATTGCTTACCATGGGATTGATCAGCCGGGAAACCAGCAGCGGCACCATTAAGCTGCTGTATTCTTCCCCGATCAAAGTACGGGATATCGTGCTGGGTAAGTACCTGGCGATGCTCATTTACAGCTTACTGATGGTGGCGGCCATGAGCGTTTTTATTGTTGCCGGTATGTGGCAGATCAAATCAATGGACAGCGGTATCATGTTATCTGCTGTACTGGGGCTTTTCCTGTTACTCTGCACGTATGCTGCTATCGGGTTATTTATGTCCAGTTTAACTACCTACCAGGTGGTGGCGGCGGTATGTACTTTTGTGATGATAGGCATCCTCAGCTACATAGGTACCATGTGGCAGGGAATCGATTTCGTACGGGATCTTACCTATTTCCTGTCTATCCAGGGACGTACACAGAAGATGTTGTTTGGTTTAATCAGCAGTAAAGACGTCGTATATTTCCTCGTTATCATCTTTATGTTTATCGGGTTCACTTATTTCAGGCTGAAATCAGGCATGGAATCCAAACCATTTATGGTGAAAGCAATGAGATATGTGGCAGTAGTGGTAATAGGTCTGGCAATAGGATATGTTAGTTCCCGCCCTGTTTTTACTTTATATACGGATACTACGGTTCACCAGCAACAAACGCTTACCCCCAATGCCCAGCGGATTATTAAAGAGTTGGGAGATGAACCGCTGGAAGTGATCACTTATAACAATGCATTGAGCAGGTATGTGTGGCTGGGCATACCCCAGGAGCGCAACAGGTTGTTGGACAACTGGGACCTGTATACCCGTTTCAAGCCGGATATCAGTTTCCGTTTTGTGCAGTACTATGCAGAACCGCTGGATAATCCGCAGTTTCCGTTTTCTAAGATGTATCCTAATAAAACCGTTAAAGAGGCCGCCGAACAGTCCATACGCGGGCTGGGCATGAAGGTATCGCAATTTAAAACACCCGAAGAGATCAAAAAAATAATTGACCTGGAACCGGAATTAAACCGGTATGTGATGCAGTTAAAGTACAAAGGCCGTTCTACTTTTCTGCGGGTATTTGACGATCAGCAGGTATGGCCGAGTGAAACCGAAGTTTCTGCCGCTTTCAAGCGTTTACTGCAGGCTAAACTCCCCAAAATCCTGTTTGTAACCGGCGACCTGGAAAGGGATATTTATAAAGTAGGCGCCCGGGAATATATGACCATCACGAATACCAAAACGTTCCGGTATTCATTCATTAACCAGGGCTTCGATTCAGATACTATTTCACTGGCTTCACGCGAGATCCCGGAAGGCATCACCGCCTTGGTACTGGCAGATCCGAAAACAACCCTTAGTCCGGCTTCACTGGCTAAACTGGAACAGTATATCGACAAAGGCGGCAACCTGCTCATTGCCGGCGAGCCAGGCAAACAAACGGTGCTGAACCCTGTTTTGCAAAAACTGGGCGTGCAAATGATGGAAGGCGTGATAGCCCAGCCCAGCAAGGATCTTACACCGGATATTGTATTGCCGGAGTTAACGCCGCTGGCGGTATCGCTATCCGCCAATGTAGCCAAAACGGTGAAAGACAGCCTGAAAGTGGCGATGCCCGGTGTTACCGGTCTTACTTACAGCGGTAGTTCCTTCACTGTTGAACCATTACTGGTTACCGACGCTAAAAAGAGCTGGTTAAGAAAAACTGCACTGGTGCTGGATTCCGCACAGATTGTATATGATGCGGCCGCCGGAGACGAGAAGAAAGCATTGCCGGTGATGATCAGCATGACCCGTAAAGTGAATGGAAAAGAACAACGCATCATTGTATCCAGCGATGCCGATTTCATGAATAATACCAACCTGAACAGGTTCGATGTGGAAACCGCTAACTTTCCTTTCATCACTGCATTATTCAGCTGGCTGGATTACAAAGAGTTCCCGATTGATACGCACCGCCCGGAGTCGGAAGATAACCGGGTAAAAGTATCGCTGGATGATGTGGACCTGCTGAAGATAGTATACCTCTGGGTGATGCCTGGAATACTGATTGCCTTTGGCGCTATATTGCTGATCAGACGTAAGCGGAAATAAAATTTTATGTTATTTACTACAGATAAACAAACACTGGAAGATCTTAACATCTTTGGCAAACATGGCGGAGATTCCATCTTCAATATCTTTAACCGCTGCATCACCAGGGGTGGTGCGGCGGTACTGGATGAGATGTTCCAGTACCCGCTGTCAGATGAGAAATTGATTAACCGTCGCAGTGGTATCATCCAGCATTTCGCGGCAAAAGAAACCATGTTCCCGTTTGAGAACACCCTCTTTGATGCGGCGGAACCTTATCTCGGTAATACGGATGAACGGACCAGGCTCACTACGGAAGATCATGCGGTTACCAAAAAACTCAGCAGTTTTATTGCACCGGATGCCGACGCTGTTCAGATCCGGAAAGGAGTGGTCGCGCTTACCCGGCTGATAAAAGGACTGAACGATTTTATTTATTCACCGGCAGTAGCCGGAATGCCTTATTATAACACGGAGAAAGCCGCTATAGATGCGCTGCTGACTGATCCTGCACTGAACCCGGTGATCCTGCACGAAGGGAAAGACAAGCTGCCTGCTGCTACAATGGCTGCTTTTGACGGTATTTTCCGTTTCCGCCACCGGGACATTATTTTGAAACTGCTGCGGCATATCTATTATCTCGATGTGTATATAGCGATAGCAAAGGTGGCAAAGGAAAGGGGATTTGTGTTCCCGGCAGCCCTGCCTCCAAGCCGGTTAACGGTGACGCTGGAAGGCGTATATCATCCGCAGGTGCCCAATGCCGTTGCCAATACCATAGGGATAACACCGGAAGGCAATGTTATTTTCCTGACAGGCGCTAACATGGCCGGCAAGTCTACTTTTATGAAATCATTGAGTATTGCGCTGTTCCTGGCGCATATGGGTTTCCCGGTGCCGGCCACCCGGATGGAATTTTCAGTGTTGGATGGCATCTATACTACTATAAACCTTCCGGATAATCTGGGAATGGGCGCCAGTCATTTCTATGCGGAGGTATTGCGTGTGAAAAAGATAGCGCATGAACTTAGTCAGGGTAAAAACCTGCTGATCGTTTTTGATGAAATGTTCCGTGGCACCAACGTAAAAGACGCTTACGAAGCCACTATTGCCATTACCAAAGCCTTTGCTACCAAACGCAACAGCCTGTTCGTGATTTCCACTCATATCATTGAGGCGGGAGAGGTATTAAAGCAAGCCTGCGACAATGTTCATTTTATTTACCTGCCTACACGAATGGATGGGAACAAACCCGTGTATACGTATAAGCTGGAAAATGGTATTACAGACGACCGCCATGGTATGATCATCATAAATAATGAGGGCATCCTCGATATGCTGCGGGCAGGTATCTCAACATGAATTAAAAGACAATAACATGAGCTTCATTGCTGATAAACAAACATTAGATGACCTGAACCTGCTGGGTAAATATAAATCACATTCCGTTTACAGTATTTTTAATAAAGTGCGCACCGCGGGCGGGGAACGGTTACTGGAATCCATGTTCCAGCATCCGCTCACCGCGCCGGAAGAAATCAACCGCCGCAGCAATACATTCCGGTATTTCCAGGAAAAGCAGCTGGAGTTCCCTTTTCAGAACGGCTCCTTCCGGGCAGCGGAAAATTACCTGGGCATGGAAACCGCCGGCAACAGTGTGTCAGCGATTATTATTACTGTGAGAAAGAAGATCTGGCAGTCGTTGTTGCGGGACGACCAGTTTGACATCCTGCACAACGGGCTGCTCGCCTGCATTGCCGCATTAAACGCATTGAAAGAATTGTTGGGCCGTATGAATGATAACCAGCATCCTTTTCATGAACAGGTAAAAATGTTGCTGGGTATTTTTTCCGGCCCCCGGTTAAAGTGGCTTGCAGCAGAAAAAGGCGTAACACAGCTGCCGCTGATGAAAGTGGCCCGGTACGATTTCCTGCTGCGTAACACCCTGCGAAAGGAAATGGACATCATCCTGGAAAATATTTACCTGCTGGACGTTTACATCGCGGTAAGCCAGGTGGCAAGGGAAAAGAATTTCTCCTATGCAACGGCGTTGCCGGCAGCGGATCATTTAATGCAGGTAGAAGGGCTCCGGCATCCGGGGCTGGACCATGGCGTGCCTAATCCTTTGTCCCTTCACCGCCACCGGAACGTGATGTTCCTCACCGGCGCTAATATGGCCGGCAAGTCCACCCTTATGAAATCCTTTGGTATTGCGGTGTACCTGGCGCATATGGGATTCCCGGTTGCCGCCACTGCTATGAGGTTTGCGGTAAGGGATGGATTGTATACCTCTATCAACGTACCGGATAGTTTGAGTTTGGGGTACAGTCATTTTTATGCGGAGGTAATGCGTGTTAAAAATGTGGCAGCAGAAGTGAGTCAGAAAAAGAACCTGGTAGTCATCTTCGACGAATTGTTTAAAGGCACCAATGTAAAAGATGCGTACGATGCCACCCTGGCGGTAACAGAAGCCTTTTCGCAATACAGGAATTCTTTCTTTATTATCTCCACTCATATTATTGAGGTAGGGGAAACCTTAAAACAGCGATGTGATAACCTGCAGTTTGCTTACCTGCCAACCGTGATGGAAGGAACTGTTCCCAGGTATACTTACCAGCTGGAATCCGGCATTACTACTGATCGTCATGGTATGATGATCATAGAAAATGAAGGGATCCTGGAAATTATTATGTCTTAATAAAATAAATATCACTCATTGCGTAGGCTTCATCTTATTATAAATATCGTTGTAAGTATCAAAGTTCCGGAATACCTGGCTGGTAGGTAAATTTAATTGCTGCGCTATCGTGGAAATGCTATCCGCTCTTGTCAGCAGCTTAATGGCTTCCTTTGTCTGGTTGGTGGCAATGAGGCGGGTAACGGCCTGGATCAGCCGTTCCTGGTAGGTATTCCCTTTAACATTAATGATGTAAGGATGGGTAATAAAGCTTCTCGTAAGCTCGTCTAAACGGTTCATGAAGCCGGTGAGGTTGCTGTAAGGTGCATCTATCTGTGAAAAATTATTCCAGTAAAGATCATATTTAACGTAATCGATCACCATATCCACCAGTAGTTCCTGCTCAAAATTAATCCCGCCATTATTTTCATTAACGGCAAACCGGGTCATCACGGCGGAAAGTACCGGCAAAAGATTATTTAATTCAAAGAGTTGTTTGTTGCCCGTCAGCAGCTCAAGATCGGGGAGTGGCAGAAATGCGCAATCTGTAAAGTCCGTACTTTCCCCGGTAGCCAGTATTTGCAGGGCGCGGACCAGTGATACCAGGAAAGGATGCTCCCGGATGAGAAGGTGATCGCTGTCGGTGAGTTGCTGGAAATTTTTATAGTCTTTGAAAGCATACATGATTTTGTCCAGCACCAGGTATTCTTCTGCATCCCTGCTGAATGATTGTTTATTGGAATAGAAGAAGAAGCAATTCTCCATATCCGCTTTATTGTGATAGCGGATAAAGAACTGCGTTTGATAATGATCATATATGTAGAATGGAAAGATCCTGGGATCTTCCGTACCATTGGCTTTCAGGAAGTACAGTCCATTCTCCAGTTTTCCGGAAAAGATGAACCAGCCTTCTTCATTATTGAAGCGGGTGTTATCGGCGTTGAATTCAATCAGTGTATCATTGGTGCTGCTGAGGATGGAGTAGCTGGTAAGCAGGTTAACAGGAACCAGTTCGGGGAAAGTGTTTTTATCGTATTTGGCGCCAAAGAACAGGAAGCTGGGCCGGTGCGGCGTATCCGGGTTGGTGGATTGCAGGCTGGATGCTTCGAGGTTTTTGCATAAGTAATCATGCGTGGCTTTAAAAGATAAGATGGGCGCAACGGAGGGATAGTCAAAGTCGAAGTGAAATGTTTTATCGGCATCTACAATGAGGAGATATTCCTGGTAGTAGTCGATGAGGTTCACTTTCAGGCGGTAGATGCCTTTGTCCACAAACATATCCAGTTCAGCAGTATACCCGGCGTAAATGATCTGCAGATCCCCGTTTACGAGTATGAGGTGCAATCCTTCCACAGGTTGATTGAAAGCTACGGTAATATGGAATTTTACATCAGAATTGTTCATAACCCACAGTGTTTTCAGAAAAGTTGATGATCGTTTTTTGTTCACCACTTACATTGTCCAGTAAAACATAATTTCCTTTTTCCAGTTTGTAGTGCCATTTCTCGCCGGTAACTACATCGGCTGTACGCAGTTTGTCGGCGTTTTTATTATAGAGGGTCACATTGGAATTGCGGTTGAAGGTTATCTCGAAGTTGTAGGCTTCTTCCAGTTTTTTTACTTCGCAGATCACGATGTTATCGCCGCCATTGTCGGTGGAGGCGCTGCCGTTCTGGATTTTGTTATATTTCAGGGCATACGTGGGGAAATTGCTTTCTATATGCTGTTTCAGGTCCAGCGCGGTAATTTTGCCACTGTTGTTGATATCGGCATCGCCTTTCAGGCTTTCAATGAGAAAAGAGGTAAAGGCGCCCCTTTTCTGGTTGGAGTCGATAGACACTTCATAGCTTAGTTTCCCATAGATGGTAGAATTGCAAACCAGTACCCTGGGTACCCGTTCGCCCACTTTATTCTGCCAGTCGCCGATAGGAGGCAAACCTTTTATCATGGTGTCGTTTTCCCGGCAGCAGTCGAGGAACAACAGCACTTCATCAAAGATTCCCTTGTTGATTAGCCCGGTGAGGTAATCCAGGCTGGAGATACAGTGATTAATCATTTTGGGCCAGAACCGCATGCACAGTGCGGTGTTGTTAAAGGTATTGCCGATGCCGTGACCAGAAAAATAGAAATAGATGCGATTGGTTTCGTTCCTGTGTGCTTTCGCATTTTCTGTGATCGCTTCTATGGCACTATCAATTTCATAGCCAATCACAATCTGGTTGCTGGCATCGGATTTCAGTAGTTTGATATTATCGGGGTTAGAAACAAGTTGCATGTCGGTCAGGAATTTTGCAAATGCCTCTGCATCGGCTACCGCCCCGGAGAGTGCCCTTTTATCATAATGGTCAATACCTATTATAATTGCATATTCCATGGTTTATATGCTTTTTAGAATAGCGGTTAAAGTGAGTGTGTCGTTATCAAAATCGCCGTGTTTAAGAGAGCTGCATCGCAGGCTTTCGTCTGCATTTTCGAGATCGGTGGAGAGGATCAGTTTATTATTGCCGATATATTGATTCAGTTTTTTCAGTTCATCGAAGTCTTCATAACGGCCGGTTGCTTTCAGTTGTTCATGCAGCCCCATGATTTTTGCATCCACTTCTTCTTCAAACAGGCCAGACACCATGTATAGCAGGGAGTGGGTGTAAGCGAAAGGAATGCAATGATCCTTTTTCTCGTTGCTTTCATCCATGGTAAACATCTTAAAATGTTTAAACACGCCTTTTTCCTGCGCGGGGCTTCCTTTCTGCAGGAAGAAGTCTGTTCTGCAGGCAGGGGCCAGGAAGAAAACGTTGTTATAGGTTACGGCATTGAAATGATTGGCAGTGGCTTCCAGTAAATTGCATACGGCAATGGCGCCGGCACTGTGGCCTATGAGTTCTATATCCAGCTTTTTTCCGGCGGCCTTTCTTTTTTGCAGGTGCGTATCCAGCAAGGAGAGGAAGTGCGTACCGGCGTGCAGGTTGTTGCCGGTTACCCCGCTGTTGCTGTTGAACATATTGCCGGATTTATCTTTGATTTGTTTCCAGCCCCATCCGCCGATTTTATCGAGGTACAATTTCCTGAAGGCTTCTTCCATGATGGTGGGGTAGAAGTCGTGGTGCGTTTTTTTGAAGTAGCGTTTTAACACGGCAAAGGCTATCTGCGCTACCACTTTGGCCACAAACAGCATTCCGCCCCTGGCCACTTCATCGCCTTCGGCCTGTTCATATTTGAGTTCTTCTGATCCTTCGGCACTGACCAGCCCCTTGGCTTCTGTTTCCAGTTTGGCGTAGTAGGTGCTGTAGTTTTCGTCCTCCTCATCTATTTCAAGCGGGGTGCCGCCGCGGGCGTCCAGGGATCTGTCGAGGTCTTCAAAAGGGGCGATCTTTTGTTTTTCTACGGCAATAGTTTCATCGCTGAGGTAGGTGCCCCCGCCTTTGGCATCATCCAGACCGAGTTTCTTGGCAACCAGTTTGGTGACGAATTTCACGATTTCATCGAACACGCCTTTCCCGGTAAGTTCCTTCAGGTTTTTGAGGTTTTGCATCACTACCTCAGCGGGGCCGGTTTCCCATACAAAGGCCACGGTGTGCCTTTTTGCAGCCGCGTCGGCGAAGTGTTCTTTCATGACAGCAGCAGCTTTCAGCCCGCTTTTTTCGCTGACTAATCCCCCGTGAAAATAGATCAGCAGTTTTTCGATATCTTTTTCTTCGAGGAAGCTAAAGATCTGTTCTACATCAGCCGGGGTAGTGGAGAGGTGACCTGAATCGGCAAAGGTGCCATCAGCGCCTACGTTTACAAAGAAGATTTTTTCAAGTGCTTCCATGATCTTTTTTTGGGGTTGATTTGAATACACGGAGAGCCCCGTCTTTAATTGAGGTTATTGGGGTATTGATTTGGAGTTACTCGTCTTTTGGGGCTTCTTTTCCTGATATCTAATATCGGTCATTTTTACAGAAATTCAAATTTATTGTACCGGGAAATGCCTGTGGCGGTTAATAGCAGTCCCTGGGTGGGCGGCTTCAGGCACCGGTGCATTAAGGCAGCCGGGCTGCCAGTCTTTCCGGCATATACTTCAGCACCTGGTAAATAATTTTCCATTTGGCGCCCGGCACAATGGCAAAACGGTTACCGGCATGCACGATAGTTTTTGCAATAAAAGAAGGCTCCATCAGTAAATATTCGGGAAGGTTAAGTCCTGCTGTCATTTTACTGCGGATGTATCCTGCTATAATTACATTAACAATAATTTTCCTGGAGAACAGGTATTGCCGCAGTCCTGCAAGATATTGTGTGAAGGCAGCCTTGGTGCTGCCGTATACAAAGTTGCTCTTGCGCCCGCGTACGCCCGAAAGCGACGACAGCCCGATAATCCTTTCCAGGTGATCGTTTTCGGGATCCGAAATAATGAGATTAAGAATAGACAGGGCGCCGGCATAATGCACGTTGATCATCCGGTAACTGCCTTCCCAATCCACCAGTGCCTGTTCATTGGTAACCTGGAAGCCTGCGGCATATACCACGATGTTGGGTTTAACCGGCAGACTGGCATAGAACCCGGCGTGATCGTTAAAAGCGGTGGCGTCAAAGTAACAGATGGTCAGTTGCTCAGCGGCTGCCTTCCTGGCTTTCATAAACGATGCGATGTCGGCGGTGCTGCGTGAAGCGGCTATAACATGATAGCCTTTTTCCAGGTATAATAATATCGCTTCTTTGGCCACATCGGAATTCGCGCCAAGAACAAGGACCGTTTTGATAGCAGGAAGAGTCATAGATCATAAAAATAGTCATTGTCGGGAGATTCGTTGCAGGCGTTTGTTAAATCCGGTTATTTACTGTAATCTTATACGGTAATAAAGTAACCCGATGACAGTACCTAGAATTAACAGGTGGATCTCCTGCCTGTGTTGTTTAATTTTTGCAGCAGTGGCCACTGCTCAAACTCCCGCCAAAAATAATAAACTTGAAAAGATAGACGCCGCGCTGACGGATATCCTGCAGGATGCGCAGGGCGCCGGCTTTGCCGTGGCTGTGGTGGAAAAAGATAAGGTGATATTTTCAAAAGGCTTTGGTTACCGGGATATGACCCGAAAATTACCGGTGACAGAACATACCCGTTTTGCCATCGGCTCCTGTACCAAAGCATTTACCAGCACTTTGCTGGGCGATTTGCGGAAAGAGGGAAAGGTTGATTTTGATAAACCGGCTACCACTTACCTGCCTGCACTGGATTTTTCGGATAGCTATCTCAATACCCAGGTTACTTTACGTGATATGATGTGCCACCGTACCGGCTTTTCGCGCTACGACCTTGCATGGTATCTTTTTGAAACGGATTCGCGTGACTCGCTGCTGAAACGCATCCATTATATGAAGCCCAATGCGCCTTTGCGCGCCCGCTGGCAGTACAACAACTTTATGTTTATGGTACAGGGAATGGTGGTAGAGCGGTTAACGGGGCAATCGTGGGAACAAAACATTGCCAGCCGGGTTTTTCAACCGCTGGGCATGAGTGAATCTTCTATCGGCACTATTGCCCTCGCCGCTGCAGAAGAGCGCTCACACGGATATGAGTTCAGCAGGGAGAAAGGCATTAATGAAATGAAGTATCACCCGATAGTAGCAATGGGCCCCGCCGGAGCTATCAACAGCACGGTAACGGATATGTCGAAGTGGCTGATCACCTGGATCCATGGCGGGAAGTATAACGGGAAGGAAATCATCCCGGCAGACTATGTGAAAGAAGCCATTTCTTCCCAGATGGTCATTCCTGGCGGAGAACCGGATACCAAAACACCGTATATCCAGTTTGCCAATTACGGGCTTGGCTGGATGCTGCTTTCTTATCGTGGTCATTACCGCGTGGAACACGGCGGGAATATAGATGGATTCACGGCATTGACTACCTTTTACCCAACAGATAGTATTGGCATCGTGGTGCTGAGCAATCAGAATAATTCCGCTATCCCCACTAAGGTGACCAATCTGATCACCGACCGGCTGCTGGGCATTGCAGCCGCGACCAGTCCTAAAGCTAAACCCGGCAAAAGGGAGGAAGACCCCGCGCCTCACCGGGATTCTGCCTCCAGGCCGCATCCTCCTACACACCCGGCAGCGGCATTCGCGGGAGTGTTTAAGAATGATGCTTATGGTAACTTTGATATTGCTGTAAAGAGAGATTCCCTGTTTGCCACATTCCCCGATGTGACCTGGTACCTCAACCAGGAAGACTATAATATTTTCTCTCCTTACGATGCTGCAGATACGGCGATTGACGTAAAGTACAAGTCGAACATGAGAGTACAATTCCTGATGAATAACAGCGGGGATATCGACCGGCTGAGTTTTGCCTATGACCCGTCCGGCGACCCGGTTATATTTGAGCGCGTACTACAACAGGTGGTATTATCTGCCGCCTCGCTGGCGCCATTTGTGGGCGCTTATAAAATGGCCTCCATGCCGATCCAGATCAAACTGTCGGATAAGCAGGTACTTACCATGGTAGTGCCTGGGCAACCGGTGTATACGCTGGAAGCAATCGACAGCAGTACCTTCCGTATTCAGGGGCTGAAAGAGTACAAGGTGAAGTTTATCAGGGATGATAAAGACAAGGTGGTGGCGTTAACATCCATCCAGCCTAATGGCTCCTTCCGGGCGGAGAAGGAATAATGCGCTTTAAAACTTATGTTTGCTCACGGAGTGTTTATAACACGCCGGATTACCTATATTTTTGATAAAAAACAGATCCCTTACCGTATGAAAAGAATTTTCACCCTGCTGCTGTTAGTGGCAGCTATGACCACAACAACCCAATTAAAAGCACAGGACCTGGTAAAAGGAAAGCTTGATTTCCTGAAGGATGTTACAGAATTGGGCGTATCCTTCGACTACAATAAAGTAACCGTAGGAACAGAAGGAAAAGAGGCGAACTATCTCAAAAGAAAAAAAGCAGAAAAGGAAGCTAAAGAGCCGGGAACCGGCGACAAGTGGGAGGAGAGCTGGTTTGCCGACAGGAAAAAACATTATGAACCCGAGTTCTCAGAGCTTTTTACCAAATATTCCGATATTAAACTTACCGAGGATTCCGCCAGTAAATATTTAATGGTGGTGCGGACAAAATTTATTGAGGTGGGCTATAACGTGGCTGTTTCTTCGCAGAAGGCCGCCGTGAACCTGGAGGTTGAAATATACGACCGGGCCAACCTGAAAAAATCTATCTGTAAAATTATGATGAATGATATGAAAGGTGGAAAGGGGCAGTTCGCTACCGGTATGCGGATTGGTGATGCATATGCCAAAGCGGGGAAAGAACTGGGACGGATGGTGAGTAAAAAAGTAAAATAACAATTGATATCTCAAAATAGAAAAAACCGGTGCAGTTCTGTATTACTGCACCGGTCTGGGGAACATTGTATTTATTGAATGGGGCCGGGTTACCAACAATGACGTTAAGACACACTTGTTAAAAACTAATATTGGGGTGTTACCGAGATACCATCATTATACAAACCGTTGCCAGGTCTGCTTTTGATGGGATCTCCGGATAAAAGGCCATCAGCTATTCTTCTTGTTAATCCTTAAAGGATTGTATTACAGGGGCAAAAGTATAGCGCAGCAGCCAGTGAATCAACTGCGAAAATTCGCAGGTTATGCTATTCTTTATTATTTTTACGATCAAAAAGATGCATCCTGATAAGTTGGGGTTTGGAAGTTACTCGAAAGGATTTATAACTGATGTTCCGGCTGATCTGACCAGCCCGGAAGCTTTGCATTTTAAAAATACGATCCGCCGGTTTGCGGATGAAGCCATCTATATTTATTCGTTTAAAGAAAATAAGATGTTGTATGCTGACGGTTGGGAGGAATTGCTCGGCTATGCAGATAACGAGATCAGCATGCTCACCATTGTAAATATTACCGCACCCGAATATGCCCCTTTTTCCAATGAGCTGAACGATAAAGCCCTGATGTTCCTGCACAATAAATCTATTGGCGACGAACAATACAGCTTTACCATCGAATTGAAGAAGATCCACAAAAACGGCACGCCCATACCCCTCATCAGTAAAGTGGGCGTATTTACCACCGAACAGGGAAAGGTGACCAGCATCATTGGCCACTCCCAGAAAAATGAGAGCATTAAATTCGGAAACGTGATGCGCTATGCGGCATACGGGCCTGAAAAATCCGAGTTTGAGGAAGAGTTGAACAAGCAGTTGTTCCGGTATTATGCCATCTCAGAAAAAGAGAAAGACGCCCTTTCCCTGGTGGCGGAAGGTTATTCCTTCAAGGAAATTGCCGCCCGGTTCGGGGTATCGCAGTCAGCTATTGAGAAAAGGATTTTACCGATGTATAAACGTTTCGGGGTAAAAAGCCTGACCCATCTCATCAGCTTTGCATTTGCAAATCATATTCTGCCTTAGCCGCTTTATTTTTCCGTACATACCGCTCCAGGTTGAGGGAAAGCATTTTTTCCCGTTCCACTCCTATGCTGTGCAGCATGTTTTGCCAGGTGGCAGACAGCTTACGGTCCTGGTCGTCGTTGCCCAGCACCCAGATAACATTGGTATCCTTTAACGCGGTTCTGTTAATGTCATTGGTAGAGGAGCCATCCACGAAGCTGAGGAAGCGGTCGGACGTGATCAGGTCTTCTTTCACCGGGTTGCCCGGATTGATATCGTCTATCACCAGGATGGAGGCTTTGCGCCAGGTCCACAGCACATCGGCGGTGGAGTCATCGTCGTGTTCATAAAACATGCAGTAAAGCTTCATGGCGGAAGTATACACCGCCGAATAGTGGCGGATGGATAGTTCCGTGGCGATGGCCACGCTCAAACTCGTTTTGCCGCTGTTCTTCGGCCCAAACAGGAACAGATGCATCCCTTGTGTTTTACTATCCAGGAAACGCCTGATCAGGTCGATATCTTCGGGGGCAATCTGTTCGGTGCTCCATTGGCTCAGCCGGAACTGAAACGGATAGCCCGGCGTTTGCAGGTACATTTTGGTAAGATACCAGTAATAGGTGGGGTAGAGCAGCAACGCCGCAGTTACTATTACGATGGCCCTGGCCACCATGGTATCTTTACATAAAAGGGAGCAGAAAAACGCACCCAGCCAGAAAAACAGCAGATCCGTGATGGTATCAAAAGCCACATTGCCCCAGGCAGGCTGAAATACGTATGACTTTACGCCGCCTTTCTTGCCAAAGGTTAAAGGCCACAGGAAGTTGATGGCCTCAAATACCAGCCAAACGGCGCTGATACTCCAGGCGGCCGTAAGTGCAGCGCGCGTTTCTTCCATACGATGCCTCAGCACCAGGTATAAAATGAATGCAGGAATAAACCCCAGTGAAAAGTGACCAAACTGGTTGGCCAGCCACGTATAGGTAAGCGTAACCCCCCGGTAAGAGTCCTTACCTCCGAGGTCAGCCTTCAGCTGACGGAACATGTTGCTGTGAGTAATCGTTTTCTTCATGAGCAGTTCGGGATAGCAGCGGTTGGATAATTGAGGGTAAATATAATAAGTTGGCAGAAATAATAGACCCGCGGCCTGAAAAAAGCCTTGTTACCAGGGTACCATGACTGCGAAAAACGAATCGTTGCATGTATATTTAAGGTTGATCCGTCATTTATGAAGAAACTATTTATTCTTATTTTTTTAGCAGGACTCCTGCATAACGCCACCGCACAGGATGCGGTATACCTGTTTGCCTATTTTAAAGACAACGGGCAGGATGGACTGCACCTGGCGTATAGCCGGGATGGTTATAAGTGGCTGGCACTGCACAACGACCAGTCTGTGCTCACGCCCACCGCCGGAGTGGATAAGCTGATGCGGGACCCCTGCATTATCCGTGGCGCCGATGGCCGGTTTCATATGGTATGGACCGTGAGCTGGAAGGAAAAAAGCATCGGCTATGCTTCATCGGCCGACCTGGTGCATTGGTCCGGGCAAAGGGATATCCCCGTGATGGCGCATGAACCGGGCGCCTTAAACTGCTGGGCGCCTGAAATTACTTACGATGCCCGGCGTAAAGAATATATGATCTATTGGGCCACCACGATCCCCGGCCGGTTCACCGCCGGCGATTCTACCGGCGACGAAAAATATAACCACCGGCTGTATTATGTTACCACAAAAGATTTCCAGCATTTCAGCCCGGCGAAATTATTATACGACCAGGGCTTTAACGTGATAGATGCGAGCATTGTACCTGACCAGGGCCGGTTTATTATGTTCCTGAAAGATGAAACCAAAACACCGCCACAGAAAAATATCCGCACAGCAGTCAGCAACACTTTAACAGGGGGCTATGAGAAGCCTTCTGCGCCTATTACCGGGCCTTACTGGGCGGAAGGTCCTACGGCACTGCATACCGCCGGTAAGTGGATCGTGTATTTCGATAAGTATACCCAGCACCGTTATGGCGCAGTGGAATCTACTGATCTGAAAACGTGGATGGACGTATCCGACAAATTATCTATGCCGCAAGGCATCCGGCATGGTACGGTGCTGACCATTACCAGTAAGGAGTTTGAATTGCTGAAGTAAGAAGAAAATATCGCGGTGTCGGTTTTGTTCTATTTTCCGGGTAACCGCCATAGTAGCTTTGAGAAAAAATAGATCATGAAAACAGCAAATACTACCAAACAAACAGTACTCGTATTAGGCGGCACCGGTAAAACCGGCAGCAGGGTGGCAGCACAACTCACAGAAAAGGGATGGCCCGTACGTATCGGATCACGTTCTGCCAATCCGGCTTTCGACTGGGAAGATACATCCACCTGGGAACCTGCTTTACAGGGTATTGACGCCGTATATCTCAGCTATCACCCGGATCTGGCGATACCCGGAGCAGTGGATACGGTACGTTCATTTACCGGAACAGCGGTGAAAAACGGTGTTAAGAAAATAGTATTGTTGTCGGGCCGCGGAGAAAAAGAAGCGCAGGCATGCGAGCAGGTCATTATGAACAGCGGGATCAGCTGGACCATTCTCAGATGCGCCTGGTTTAGCCAGAATTTCAGTGAAGGCTATCTTTTAGATCCGCTGCTGGCCGGCCATGTAGCGCTTCCGGCCGGAAACGTTGCAGAGCCGTTTGTGGATGTGGATGATATTGCAGACGTAGCCATTGCGGCGCTTACCACGGAAAACCATAACGGCCAGCTATATGAACTTACCGGTCCCCGCCTGATGACCTTTGAAGAAGCGGTGAGGGAAATAGCCAAAGCCGCCGGCAGGCCAATCCAATACCAGGCAATACCCATGGAAGCATACAAAGCCATGCTCGTTGAATATAACATCCCCGATGATTTCATCTGGCTGGTCACCTATTTGTTTGCTGAAGTACTGGATGGCCGGAATGCCCATCTCACTGATGGAGTGCAACGCGCCCTGGGCCGTGCGCCGCGGGACTTCTCAGACTATGCCCGGAAAACCGCTGCCGAAGGCGTATGGAATGCATAGGAAGATGAGCAACAGCAGGGAAAAGCACGCAATGCTTTTCCCTGCCTGGGTTATAGCGTATAAACAATGAGCACGCCTATACTGAATAATACATGCGACAGGCCAACCGCCATCACATACGACATCACCGGGATGGCAGGCGGCCGCGGGTGGAGACGGATAAAAGTAAACCAGAACCCCATCGCGAAAATACCGTTCAGTAACCCAAATACGATACTCCAGGACAAGGTAGGACGTCCTATGCCGGCCTGCCACAGGTAAAAGTAAATAATGGCGAAAAACACACCTATGAGGTAATGCAGTATGATGCCGGTTAAGAGGTCTGCCGGCTTCCGGGTTAAACCCTTATCCGGTGTTGTATGATTAGTAACCATAGTAGCAAGCACTCCCACCACTTTATAATTTTTACCGGTAATGGCGGTGAGAAGATATAATGCGCCCGTCATTAATAAAGTACCAAATAGGCCCGCAGCGATCGCTTTCATAAAAACCTGGTTTGTATAGCAGCCTTTTATCAAATAATAATCCTATTAATGCGAACACGTTGCAGCCTTCTTTGAAACCGGTTTTACGATGTACGGCCGCTACATTTTGGGGAGCAGTTTCTGCAATTCCGCACCGCTTTTCTGTCCCACACCTGTTATCGGTCAGGGCATATAATTTGCGGCAACTGAAAGGAAAAGTAATTAGTTCTTCACCTAAATTTCATTGTTATGGCAGACGATAAAAAAAACGTTGGCAAGCAGGATGATATCCGGGTAGATAGCCAGGACCCTTCAGAAGTGGAATACCTGCATCAGCAGTTTCCATCTAAAACCCACCAGGAAATTAAAGACGCCATCAAAAAAGCCGGGCCGATGAGAAGCGATGTGATCAAATACCTGAATGGTCATTAATAACCCGTTGCATGGCGGATAAAATTTCCCATAAGAGCTTATTGGAACAGGCGAGGCAACTGGAGGCGGAAGACGACCTGCCAGGCGCTATTGCCTTGTATAACGAAGCGCTTTCCAATGATCCGCTGACCATTGCTGCCTATAACCGGTTAATGATCATTTTCCGGAAGCAGAAAGCGTATAAAAAAGAACTGGAAACAATTAACAAAGGGATCAAATCTTTGGAAGATAATGTGCATCAAACCAGGACTACCTGGATGAAAGCGCACCGGAAGGCGGCGAAGCTAAGCCAGGCACTGGCAAAAAGCCTGGGGCAAATAGATGCCAAAGGGAAATTAACAAATGAAGACCCGGTGATTACTGGGTGGAAGCGAAGAAAGGCAATCGTTTTAAAACGGATGAAGACCCCATAAGTTTGCCGTATAAAACAAGCGTCTTACAGTTATATTGTAAGACGCTTTCGTATTTTAAATACTTTTTTTACCGAAGAATTTCTTTTTGGCGCTATGCACCGGAACTAATGGCAGGATGGCCGCTGCGGCTTCTATGGAGCGGTCGGCTTCAATAAGACTGGCGCCATCGCGGATAATCGCCTGGTAAGCGGCACTGCGATCGGCGGAAGAAGGAAGCTTATCGTAGGTGGGCGCCGTGGATATCATACACATCACACCACGCTTGTTTAATTGCTGGTAAAGTTCCTTCAGAGCCGGTTTGTTATCCGGACCTACATACGCCATGATATGCGACCACGGAATTTTAGCGGCCTCGTATTCTTCCAACGCCTGCTGTGTTTTTACAAATGCTTCGAATACAATATCCTTATTGCGGCTGTGGTACCAGCGGGCTTCTTCCGCGGTATGTACCGTTACCATTACGTTTCCTTCGGCATGATTGTCTTTAATGATCTTTGCGGTCATCTCAAAAGGCACATCTTTTTTATCCAGGATGAGCACTGTTTTCCCCTTGCTCCACACAATTGCCTCCTGCAGGGTGGGAATGCGGAAATTGGTGATATTTCCTTCCACATCTTTTAGCTGCAACTGTTTAAGTTCCGCCAGTGTATAATCGGAAATTTTTCCTTTGCCGGTGGTGGTGCGGTCCAGTGTTGCATCGTGCATGAGCACAATGGCGCTGTCTTTTGTAAGCCGGGGATCAATTTCAAAAGTGGCGGGCGTATGCCGAAGGGTATTTTCAAAGGCTTCGATACTGTTTTCCGGGAAGCCTTTGTTTACACCGCCACGATGCCCGCTGATAAAGGGAATATCTTTCCCGGTATACTTAAAGAATGCCTGCAGATCCTGGCTGTTGCGGATGTTCAGCACATTCAGTTCAGGTGATTGAGCCTGTGTGTTAAGCTGGCAGGTAAGATACGCGCCTGTCAGCAGTAAGGTTCTGGCAATAACTTTTATCATGATCAGAATTTTGCATTGAGGTGTTGTAATGTAAAAGGTTCGTGAGCCGACAGGTTAAATACTGTAACAGAGGCATTGTCCTGCACCAGCATCCGGTAATTTTTCAGCGGCATGCCCAGCTTATACGCCAGGTACAGGCGGTTTACACCATTATGCGCTGCTACAAGAATGTTTCCATGGTCATGTTGCTGTAGCAGGTCATGGAAAAATTCATCCACACGGGCAACGATTTCGCTGCCGGTTTCGCCGGTGCCACCGGCGCGGTGCTGACCTGGGTCGTCCATCCAGTTATGCCACAGCTGCGGATCTTCGGCAATAAATTCTTCCTTTGTTTTCTTTTCCCAGTTACCAAAATCAGCTTCAATAAGACGGTTATCTTTAATAACATCCATTCCGCCGGCGATGCGCGCGGTCTGATATGCCCGCTCTAACGGGGAAGAATATACGCCGGCAAAGTTAATTCCTTTCAGTTGTTCCCGCACGGCTTCTGCCTGGCCGATGCCTTTTGCCGTAAGGGCAATGTCGGACCTGCCGCAGTAGCGGTTATTATCGGCGTTCCAGGCGGTTTGTCCGTGTCTTAACAGGTAAATATTAAGCATGTTCATAAGTTGAAATGTATCCTTTTTCTTTCAGCAGTTGTATAAATTTCAGGTAGCTGGCATCGTAGGTTTTTACGGGAGATGGCGAAGGCAGTATCTCTTCCGCTACCTGGGTCATTGCAGCTGTTGCCTCCATAACGGTGTGGTACCATGTTTTGGACGCCGCCAGGATAGCCGCACCGGCAGCGCCGCTTACGTGTTTCATTTTAATGATGGGCAGGTTGAGCACATTGCTGCGGATGGTGAGCCATGCGCGGCTGTTGCTGGCGCCGCCTGCGGTATAAATCTTTTCCACCGCTTCGCCGCTTAACTGCCGGATCATCTGGTAGGCATAGCGCTCTATATAAGCCACACCTTCCATGCCGGCGGCATAGCTTTCAACGGCAGAAAGTCCCGCGGCTTCAAACCCGCATGCCTGCGGCGCCACGAACGGAAACCTTTCTCCGTGTTGCAGCAGCGGCCAGGAGAGGTGGCCGGTGGGTATGATCCGCAACGCCTGCTCATTCAGCACCGTAAGATCACCAGGGAATTTTTGAGATACCCAGTCCGCCCCGGTATTGCTGGCGCCCCCCGGCATCCAGTATCCCTCCGGGTGCCGGTGACAATACAATGCACCGGAAGGATCATCGATATACCGGGTAGTTACTCCTTTCACCACCAGGGTGGTACCAATGGTGGTGTTCCAGTCGCCGGGGCAAACGGCGCCCGCCGCAATCTGCGAGGCACAGCCATCTGTCATACCAGCTACAATGGTCACGTCTTTCGGCAGGTGGAGGAGGGCTGCCACACCGGGTTGTATCTTTCCCAACGGAGTACCCGCAGGCACTACTTCTGGCAGCCACGATTGTTGCAGGGGCAGGTGCTCCCAGAGATAGGAAGGCCACTCCTGCGCCTGCACATCATATCCCGATTTCAGTGCGTTGGTGGCGTCGGTTATATCAAAGCGGCCGCTGAGCTGCCCGGTGATATAGTCGGCCGCATGAATGAACTTATAAAGTTGTTGGGCTGCTTCCGGATATTGTTGTACAAACCAGCACATTTTCGATAGTCCACTGGAAGTATTAAACGACGTATAGCCATGCGGGTGATACCGGAGAGCGGTCTCCCGGCAAAGCTTCCCGGTCTCCACCTGCCTGCCGTCGCTGTACATCAGGGCGTTATGCAGTGGCCGGTGCCGGCGGTCAACGGGTACGATGGTACCGGACGTAGAAGTAACGGCTATGGCCCTGATAAGTGGCCGGTGCGGCTGCACGGAGGCGTCCTGCAGGAGCTGATGCAAACACGCAAGGCAGGCATCCCACCAGCCGGTGGGCGACTGCTCCTCCCGCATCTTTTCATGCAACGGGAAATGTTCCTCCCGGCTGCCCAGCAGGTTGCCGGTGGCATCCATTAATACCACCCTGGCGCCTTGTGTACCTACGTCGATGCCTATGAAACAAGCTGTTGCCATAATCGAATTTTAAGTAGTTAGTTCATGCCCCGGAAATAATGCCGGGTTTTTTCCCATTCAGCATACAATGTGCTGTAATAGGCAGTATCAACAGGATGGATTACTTCGGTAGCATCCTCCATTACTGCATTTACCTGCAGCGCCTCATTGCAGATCAACGCGCCGCCAACGGCAGATGATTGCTGGTATTCTTTCCTGATCTGTACCTTTTTCCCCGTGAGATTGGCGATGAGTTGCCGCAGCACCCGGCTTTGCAGTCCGCCGCCACAGGCCCAGATATAATCTGGATCATGACCGGCAGTAGCAGCCAGTATCCGGTAGTTTTTAACGATGGAGCAGGCAATGTCCAGGATGGTGGCCCATACAAAAGAGCCGCGGGTGAGCAGGTGCGATACCGGCGCGGGAAAAATAAAGCCACCGCGGGTAAGGGACACTTCTTCATCAGCCAGCAACGATCCCAGGGAGGCCATGCAAAACGTATGGGTGTTTTCTTCCAGCTCTTTTTCAATCACTTCATAATCTTCATTAGGATAAAAAATTTCTTTCAGCCGCTGATAGTTTAGCCCGGTTACACCGGCATTGGCTTCAAATACAAAGCGTCCCGGTTCTATATCACGGCTTGTCCAGGTCCTTTCTTCCGCATCCAGTGTATACGTGCCCGTTATCTTCACAATAGGAGTGGTAGTGCCTGAAACAATCACCACGTCGTCTACCGCCGGCCGCGTGCTTTTGATGGCAAGTTGCGTATCGCCGCCACCGGCTACTATTTTCACGGTGGCAGGCAGCCCCAGTTCCTGTGCTACTCCAGGAAGGATATTTCCCAGTATAGTGGCGGAGTCTGCGAGCGGCGGCAGCAATGCGGCATCCAGTGCAAAAACTTCGCATAACTCAGCCGACCATTGTTTTTGCGCTACATCATACAACAATGTTTCCGATGCCTGTGAATGCTCATACCGCGCTACACCGCTGAGCATAAATTCTATCCAGTTGCTGATGCTGAGGAACGTGCTGCATTGCTGCCACAGTTCGGGCCTGCGCTCACGGATGCCCACCAGTTTCAGGGCAGAAAACAGGGAGGTAGGATAACGCCCTGTCAGCTGGTACACCCTGCTTTTATCGGCAATGGTGTTTTCCCATTCCCGGCCACGGTGGTCGATATTGGGCAACCCGGTCAGCGATTCGCCGGTGGCGGATAACAGCACAATACCTTCGCGCTGACTGGTAGCCGTAATGGCTTTTACCACCGTGCCGGGAATACCGGAGAGTACCTGCACGGCTAAACGCTTTACCTGAAGCCATAGCTGAGTAGGCTCAAAATACAGGGCATCCGGGTACAACGGATCTTTGATGTAATGTATGTCTTCCCGGGCAACGCTTAATACCTGTCCCTGCGGGGAAGTTGCTGCCACCCTTACGTTTCCGGTGCCTATGTCCACAATGATGTAGGTGTTCTGTGTTGTCATTGGAAATGAACTTTAAGTATGTCTTTGTTGGCTAATTCGGCTATGTGCCTGTTGGCATGTGCATACCACTGCAGCAAGGCCCTGTTCATAATTTCAACGTGGTGATCTTCCACTTCAAAGGTGGCGCCCGCAATGTGCGGGGTGGCAATTACCTGTGGAAGGTCAATGATCCTGTAATCCAGTTCGTCCGGTGGTTCATGATCGAAAACATCTAAGATAGCCCCCCGGATCGATTTTTTTTCCAGTACTTCCAGCAGGTCTTCCCGTTGCACGACCGAAGCCCTGGCGGTATTGATAAATATGGCCTCCTTTTTCATCATTTTCAGGAGCCGGCCGTTGATCATCCCTTTTGTTTCTGCGGTAACCGGCAGGTGGATGGATACGATATCGCTGGTAGCAAATAAATCTTCCAGGCTTGTTTTCCGGTAATCACTGTTGTATTCGGCCACATACGGATCGAAGAACTGGATGGGGCAGGGATATTCTTTTACCAGCTTTGCAATCAGCTGGCCGATAGCGCCAAAGCCAACCATGCCAATAGTTTTGCCTGCCAGCTCATTGCCTTTGAAGTGCAGGTAGGAGTCGTGCGCACCTGCCTGCCAGTTGCGGCCTTTCAGCCAGTTGATGCCGGGGATGGTATTACGCAACAGCATGATTACATTGGAAATAAACAGTTCTGCTACGGCCTGCGCATTACGGGCAGGTGTGAAGAATACCGGAATTCCCATTTCAGTGGCTTTGCTCACTGCCACGTTGGACGGTGTGCCGCGGCATACGCCGATAAACTGCAGCTGGGGATTGGCGGCTATTACTTTTGCAGTAACGTGATCGTGCTCTGTTATCAGCGCTTCGGCCTGCGTGTCTGAAAGCATGGCCAGCAGCTCGTCTTCATTGTATGCCCTTCCATGAGGCTTCCACGACCGGTAAATAATTTCTCCGAACTGCCGCTGCAATGTTTCCAGCCCCTGCTCATGATAAGGGGCAGTGATTAAGATTTTCATGTGTATTATAATTGTATGGTTTCCGTTGTATTGCTGTAATGATGAGATGTTTTTGCATTGTCCGGCAGGGTGATAAACCGGGTGATGACGGCGCTTACCAGGTAAAGGGCCGCCAGGATCCAGATAACGCCTGCATCGCCTGCGCTGCCGATAAATAATCCTACAATTGCAGGGCCCACAAAAACAGGTAAGCCGGCGCCGAGGTTCAGAATAGCCATTGCCGCACCTTTGTCTTTTTTCACCAGGGAAGGTACTAACGCCGACAGGGGTACGTAGCCCGCCAGGCAGGCGCCCCAAAGTATGCCGGCCGTCATGACCATCCAGAAATTGCCTTCCCATATCTGTGGTGCGTAATAAAACAGCAGGGTAGTGGCTGCACATCCTACGCCGCCGAACCACATGATAGTATTACGCCATCCCATGCGATCGCCCACAAAGCCAAAGATGAGGTTGAAGATGATATTGGCGGTGAAGATGGTTCCCCAGATCTGCAGCCATTGCGTGGTTTCGTAGCCATGTTTCGCCATATACATCGGCAGGAATACCGGGAAGGCAAATTGCGCCGTGGTATTAATGATGCGCACAATACCACCCAATAATACTTTGGGTTCTTCTTTCACAATGGTGAGCCCCTTGATCAGTTCTTTTACCTGCGAGCCGCCGGCAGTTTCTTTCTTAATACTTCCTTTATTCAGTACCAGTGCAAACAGTGCGCCCAGCAGCGCCCAGAAAACTGAGGTCCATAAAGTATTGAGGTGCCCGAAGCGGGTAATGGCCCAGCTGGAATAGTACGCGCCGAGTACATTGAGTCCGCCGGTGAATACAAACCAGAACCAGCCTACAGCGCGACCCAGTTGCTGCCGCGGACTGCTGTAGGCGATCCATACCAGGAAGGAGTAGGCGAACAAAGGATAACCAAATCCACGCAATGCGTAAAAGAGCAACATCAGCGGGTAGTTGAGCCCCGGCATGCCGTATCCGACGAACCCGATGGTGCCGAGAATGTAGAGGATCAAACCCGTGAACATGGTGCGCTTTACGCCGTAGCCTTCTGCCAGTACGCCGGAAAACCAGGCGGAGATGGCGATGGTGATGCCATAGGCCGTAAACAGGGTGGCCGACTGCTGCACCGACATGCCATGTGATACCAGGTATGGGCTTAGCCATCCCTGTTCAATACCATCACCCATCATGAATATCATGATGCCGATGTAGCCAAAGAGCAGCTGCCGGGGCAGTCCGGCCTTTTCGAAAAATGTTTTGTTTACTGTGGAATTGTTACCTGATAACATACGGTTGCTTGTTTAAGGTTTTTCGTTTTATTTAATTTGCCCACTCCGGGTCCTGGATTAAGTTGCCGTTTAAGATGATTTCGTTGTATGGAATGGGATAGAAGTATTTGCGGTCTTCGTATTTGCGCACAAGGTTATCAAACAGCTGCAGATTGCCGTTGGTACCGTTGCTGAGCTTGAACTGTACTTTGTCTATCAGGAAATAATATACGCCCGGTACTTTTGTCGCCGGGATTTTCTCTACAAAACAAACATCCATTTTCCCATCTTCATTCAGATCCATCAGTGTGTTGAGGAAGGGTACATACATGCCATCATAGGGCATGGTGAGCAGGTTGCCGAGATGCCAGCGCTTCAGATCATCGTAGCGGAATCCTTCCAATGCCAGCTCAATGCCTCTCTCCCGGCGTATTTCCAGCAGTGCCGGATCATTTATACCAGGAAAATAATGTTGCTGAAGATATGGATCTGCTGTAACCGGCGGCGTGGTAACGGTGATGCCCGCACGCTGCCGCAGCGGAGCAATGGTGAGGTTCCAGTCTTCCGTAGTAAAGTTGCCACGCTCTGCTTTTGCTTCCGCATAGTTCAGCAATACTTCTGCATACCGGATCAGTGGCAGGGAGTTAAAGTTTTCTGCCAGACCATCGGTCGCTTTCGCATCCACCGCCAGTTTGATAGGCATATAACCCGTATAGGTATACGTAAAGTCGGGCGGCGTTACTACACCATCGCGGGAATAGTTACCCATGCGGATGCTTTGTTTCAGGCGGAGGTCGCGGTTCTTTACTTCCTGTGCAAAAGGGATTTTATTAAAATCCGCTTGTGCGGTGAAAGGCGTACCATCCGTATTTAAATAGGTGTTGATAAAAGTTTTGATGAAGCTGTACCGGCCGCCGTAAGTGGCGCTGGTCCAGTACCAGTTGGCATCGTTGAATACACGGAGACTTTTATTATTAACGGCCGCCAGCAGTACTTCTGTGCTGTTGGGTGTTTCATTGATAAACAGGTTGCGGTAATTTTGATCGGTGGAGCCGGTAGTCAGCAGTTTATACTGGTTTCCTTTGATCACCTGGTTGGCGGCGTCAATGGCTTTGTCGAGCCAGTCGTTCGCCGTGCCGGCAAGCTTCAGTTTCGGGTGATATTTGCGGATGGTGCCTTCAAAAAGACATACCCTTGATTTAAAGGCAAGGGCTACCCATCTTGTTACCTGTGATGCGCCGTTATCTTTGGTATTACGGATATGGCTACACGCATAGTCGAGATCGGCCAGTACGTTGTCCATTACAAGCGTGCGCGGATCGCGGCCTTTGTAAAGATCCGGATCGTCCGCAGCGAGGCTTTTATCGTACCAGGGCACATCGCCGAATTGTTTTACTTTATTGAAATAAAACCAGGCGCGGAAAAAGCGGGCGAGACCTATGTAATGTTCTTTGGCTTCGTCTGTAATTTTTGCGTTGCCGGCGTGTTCCAGGAAGTAGTTGATTTTGCGCAGTGCGCTCCAGCTCCAGCCAGTGGCTTCGGTGGGGCCAAAGGCGCCGTAGATGTAGTTGGACAGGGTTCTGCCCACCAGGTAATCGCTCAGGGCATCTCCCCTTACAATATCACTGCCATCGGGCAAATCCAGGTAAAAGGAGTTGGCGTATAACTGCAGGTCCTTTTCGGTATTAAAAGCATTTTCAGGCGACAGCTTATCAAATGGTTTCAGGTTCAGATCACGGTTACATGCACTCATGATCATCAATCCGGCAACCAGGAAGAGAATATTTTTCATGATCATTTTATTTGAATGTTACATTGATCCCTATAGTGTAGGTTTTCAGCATAGGATAACTCATCCCGTTTCCGGAGCCATCGTTCAGCTCAGGATCTGAGCCTTCAATAACTTCCGGGTCCATTGTTTTCACGTACTTGTACATCGGGCTCCAGGTCCACAGGTTCTGGCCGGTTACGTAAATGCGCGCATTGGCCATACCGGCTTTGTTCACCAGTGATGCGGGGAGGTTATATCCCAGTGTAATATTTTTGAGACGCAGGTAAGCTGCGTTCTGTAAGTATTTGGATTGTGTTACCTGTAGTTCGGCGCGGGAGTTTAGCGCGGTGTAGCCACGCATGCGCGGGAAGTAGGCGTCGGGCTTTTCTTCCGACCATACATTGTTCACCACATCCACCGGCTGCCAGCTGTAAGGGCGGTTATAAGCGCCCCAGAACAGGGAGTTGTCGGCTCCCGGCCAGAAGTCTCTTTTACCAATACCTTGCAGGAAAAAGGAGAAGAAGATATTATTCCATTCCATGTTGCCGGTGAAGCCATACATGTAACGCGGGGAGCTGTTGCCGATAACCGTTTTATCGCCCGGATCAGCGAGTGAGCCGGCGCCTTCATTGATCTTTTTATCGTTGTTAAGATCTTTAAATTTGATATCGCCTGGTAATATTTT
Source organism: Chitinophaga sp. ARDCPP14 (assembly GCF_051362515.1). Lineage (NCBI taxonomy): Bacteria > Pseudomonadati > Bacteroidota > Chitinophagia > Chitinophagales > Chitinophagaceae > Chitinophaga > Chitinophaga sp. ARDCPP14. The sequence continues at coordinate 312,798 of NZ_JBKIXB010000006.1, forward strand.
GTTGGCGGCGGATACGCGGATAAAGCTCTGGTCGATGCCACGGGTATCTATTTCATTTTGATCTTTAAAGTAACCGTCGTTTACAAATCCCCAGATATCGCCGATCTGCATGCCTTCATAGTAGGTGTTGATGAGGCCGAGTGGATTATTGAAGCGGGTGATCACACTTTTATTATCAGACAGTACCAGTCGGGCATCGTAGCTGAATGGTTTGCTGCCATTGGTTTTATTCTTCCACCCGATAGATATTTCCCAGCCTTTTGTTTCCAGGTCGGCATAGTTGCCTTTGGGTTCGGTGGCGCCGAATACACCGGGGAGCGGCAATCCGTCGGTGAACATATCTTTCGTTTTGCGGGTGTACCAGTCGGCCGTGAGCGTGAGCCGGTTGTTGAGCAATGCGAGATCAGTACCAACATTCAGCGTGGTCGCCTTTTCCCAGGTAAGTCCGTTGGGAATTACATTGGGTTGCTGCGTATAGTCGGGCCGGATACCGTTCAGAATACGGGCCATTTGCGTTACGCTCATGGTTTCGAGAAACTTGTAAGGAGCGATATTGCCGTTGCCGAGGGTGCCATATGATGCCCGCAGCTTCATGTCGGATACCACTTTATAAGGGATGTTCCAGAACTTTTCCTTGGAGATCCTCCATCCTGCGGAAGCGGATGGGAAGAAACCCCATTGCTGCGTTTGCGGGAATTTGGAGGTGCCGTCGTACCGGCCGTTTACTTCCAGGAGGTAGCGTTCATCGAAGTTATAGTTGATGCGGAAGAAGCCGCCGAGTGTGCGCCATTCGTTACCGCCGCCTCTCATGGTGAAGTTGAGTCCGTTGGTAAGGGAGAAGTCGGGCAGTTCATTGTTGATGATGCCATCCCGCTGGATGTACCTGCTTTTCAGCAGGGAGTTTTCATAGTTATAGCCGGCCATTACCTTGAAGTAATGTTTACGGTAGGTATGTTCATAATCGGCATAGACGTTGGCGGCGAGATAGTTTGTTTTATCGTCGTTTTCGTTGATCTTACTTTCGCCGCGTTCCAGTGCCACGCCTGGCTTTTTGCTGTAGGGCACGGGCGTGTATATACGCGTTTCCACATCGTTGAGCCGCCAGAAGGTGAGATCGCCGTTTACATGTACTTTATTTTTAAAGAAGGTAGCGGTAAAGCGGGAGGTGTTACGGATCTGCGCGCGACTCAGTTCTGACTGGTTATTACCGGAGATAAAGCTGCCAAAGACGATGGAAGCGTTTTCGGTGAGTGTGCCATCCGGGTTGCGGAGCATGGCGATGGGGAAGGCTTCATCGGAAATTCTTCTCCACACGGGTGTGTTACTGGGATGGTTTAATATGGGGTAGAAATAATTTGTTTGAGTGAAGTTGAGATCATTTTCCACTTTGAGCCACGGTAACGCCTGTACGGAGCCGCGTGCCCGGAGGTTATAGGTTTTGAAGTTGTCCGGGTTGTAACGGAAGATCCCATCCTGTGCCATGTACCGGCCGGAGAGATAGTAGCTCACGTTTTTGCTGCTGCCGGAAAGACTGAGATTATGTTCCATGGATGGATTGTTATCTGCATAGAGTTCTTTCAGCCAGTCGGTGTTGCCGTAGTAAACATATTCGCCGGTAGTGGGATTGATATCTGTTTTAGGCAGGGACGGATCGTCGTTTCTGCGTTTCAGTTCATCGAGGTAATCTAACGAGAACGGGAACACGGAGTTTGCTTTTTGCGGGTGCGAGGCATAGTCGTTCCACGAGGTAAATGCGTCGTCGAAGTTTTTGGCCCATTCGTAACCGTTAGTTACCATTTTGGGTTTGATGGTTCGTTCGTTAATGGAGTAGCTGCCGGCGTAGTTGAGGGTGGTTTTATCTTTCGCCGGGCTTTTGGTGGTGATAAGGATAACGCCGAACGATCCCCGTGACCCGTATATAGCTGCAGCAGCTGCGTCTTTCAGCACGGTGACGCTTTCTATATCGTTGGGGTTGAGGAGCGAAGGTTCTCCTGGTACGCCATCAATGAGTATGAGGGCGCTGCCGCCGGCGCCGATGGAGGTGGTGCCGCGTACATTATAGGTAGCGCTGCGGGTAGGCTTGCCATCGGTCATACGGATATTGAGATTGGGAATTACGCCCTGTAAACCACGGGTAACGCTGGTGAGCGGCCGGTTTTGAAATACCTCGCTGCCTACCTGGTCCACCGCACCGGTGAGGTTTACTTTCTTTTGTGTTCCATAACCTACTACTACCAGGTCCTGCAATTGTTTGGCGGAGGAGGTGAGCTGGAGGTCGATGGTGTTGCGGTTGCCAACGGGGAGTTCCTGCGGGGTGTAACCCACAAAAGAGAACTGGAGAATAGATTCGTTACCGGGTACGGCCAGCTGGTAGCGCCCTTCTGTGTTGGTGGTAACGCCGGTAGTACTGCTTTTCACTCTTACATTCACACCGATCAGTATTTCTCCTTTGTCGTTGGTAACCTGCCCCTGTACTTTCCGGGACGTTTGGCCGGATAATGCACACGGCCATGCAAGCAGCAGGAAACAGAGCATGTACATTTTGTACATAGCTGTGCAGCTTAAGTGATTCATAACTGGATTGTTTTGTTTTGGTTGACCCTTTTTTCTATAACATGAAATTGTTTGTTGATATCCGTTACCCGTTGATTCGTCTGACCTTTTCCGGACTGATGGTGGAATTCATGAACGTTGGAACATACGGTTGCGCAATCGATGTTACCTTTAAATTAAACAAAATTTAATTAAATTAAAGTAAATGTAAGTAAACTATTTAATCTTTTTAAATATTTTTTAAGTGTAGGGAAACGGGATGGTTTCCAGGCTAACAGGGAGTTTTAACTATAATGGTGGCTGTTGTATAGAAAAGGACAGTAGAGTCTTGATTAATAATTTTATATTTGATGAAAGAAATTTAAACATAAAGAAGAAATTCAACTTTCCATGAATATTACAGACAGACATCAGCTTATCCTGCAGAAATTGCAGGAAAACGGGAAAGTGGATATCCAGGAACTGAGTGATGCCTTGCAGGTATCAGGAGTAACCATCCGGAAAGACCTCAAACTACTGGAAGAGAAAAAGTTATTATACCGTACCAAAGGAGGCGGATCAACGCAGAATCCTTATACGGTGGAGCGGCCGATCAACGAGAAAGAGTTTATCAAAACGGAAGAGAAGAAAAAGATAGCCAAAGCAGCGGAAGCGCTTATCGGGATGAATGATTCCATCATTATTGGCTCCGGCACCACCGCCTTTGAGCTGACCCGTTACCTGCATCCGTCGAAACATATCACGGTAATTACCCCTGCGCTGAAAGTGGCGCTGGAACTATGTAACCGCCCCTTTGTAGATGTGTTGCAGATTGGCGGCCTCATTCATCAAACCTCTTCTTCGGCTGCGGGTTCCTTTGCAGAGCGGCTGCTGGATGATATTTCCTGCGGGGTATTATTTATCGGGGTAGATGGGATTGATATGGAATTTGGTCTTTCTATTACAAACCTGGCGGAGGCGAGCCTCAATATGAAAATGATTAACCTGGCGCAAACTGTGGTCATCATGGCCGACAGCTCCAAATTTAACCGCCGTGGCATAGGTCGCATCTGCAGCCTTGAACAGGTGGATTATATTATTACCGATAACCTGGTATCTGCAGACACCGTGAAAACGCTGAAGGAGCACGGCGTGAAAGTAATTATAGCAGAATAACTTGTTAACACCACTACATATCAATCCGTATGGAAACAAATCACACCACTACTTTACTCCGGCATTTCAATGAAACCATTGAAATATGGATTACTTACCTCAACGACTACACGTTAGAGATGCTTTGCCGCAAACCCCGGGAAGACGCCTGGTCGCTGGGACAGGTGTACCTGCACATTATTGCCGATACCACCTTTTTTTATGAGCAGATGAAAGCTGCACTGGTGGACAATGCCAACCATGAAAAAGCAATGCATAAACATGCCAAAGCCATATTTGCAAAGAACGACTTCCCGGATATGTTGGTCGAAAACCCGTCCAACGACCCTTATTCAAGACAACCACAAAATAAAGAGGAGCTGTTGCAGGGCCTGTTGCGCGTAAAACAAGCCGTGAATACCTTATACGCTGCAAATCCCTCACCGGCAGGCGGAAAAACCGAACATCCGGGTTTGCTTTTTTTTAGTTCATTGGAATGGCTTCAGTTTGCAGAGATGCATATGAGACATCATCTCCGGCAAAAAAAGCGGATTGATGAACAACTGTTCCCCGGATAAAACAAACGGGGAACAAAACAGCTATCATTCACCTGAACCGGGAAGAAGCTCTACTTCTTCAGGGATCACGAAGAACAGGACACAGCCGGTTTTGCTGGTAACGGAGTGCCGGAAGCCTGGCGGTGTGTACAGGTAGTCGCCTGCCAGCAGTGTTGCATGTTCGAGCACCGCATCTCCACTCAGCACAAAGATCTCTTCACCAGCGGGATGGTTATGATAAGGATAATGCGCACCGGGTTCAAATTTGAGCAGGATGGTTTTTGAGCGCCCGGCGGCTTCGTCGTACCGGAGCGACTTCACGAATATTCCTTTGTAGTGAACATTTTTTTCCACGAGAGGCTGCCATTCAGCCTGGTTACTTTTAGTGATGTAGTGATGGATGTCTGTATTCATGATCTTGTTTTTATTTGGTGAAGTATTGATCCATGCTCCATTTGCTTGGAGGCATTGTTGCTAAAAGGAAAGCGGCTGCGCTGAAGGTGAAAACGGAATAGTCCAGGGGTTCTTTCAGCCCAAAGGAATAGGTCATGGTGAGCGCAAACAGCAGGGTGAGTATCATGGCGCTGATGGCTGCCAGCGATGTTTTGAACCCCAGCAACAGTAAAATACCCAATAATGTTTCCAGGATGGTACTGGCTACTGCGAGGGCAGGGACCAGTTTTTGCGGTGCAAATGAATTTACCTGTGCTGTATACTGCAGGAATTTTCCCCACCCGGATGACTGTTGCCCCCATAACCCCAGCCTGCTTGCTACCGCGGATAAGAAGCCTGTTGCCAGTGCAAGGCGGAGTAGCAGGGAAGCGATGTGCTGATAAGATTTCATGTACCAGTTGTTTAATTGTTAACCTGATACAAAGGTGCGGTTTATAGGGACCCCAGGGAATAGAGAATCCTGCAAAAAGCATGTAATATTTAAAGCGAGAATTGTTCTTTATACAGTTTTGGGGAGATTTCTGTTTGTTTTTTGAAGAAGTTGGAAAAGTAGAAGGGATCGTTGAAGCCGAGCTTATAAGCGACTTCTTTTACGGACAGGTCGCCATAGGTAAGCAGCCGTTTTGCTTCAGAGGTAACGAGGCCATAAATCACGTTCTGGGCTGTTTTGCCGGCATGGAGTTTTGCCAGTTCATTGAGCTTTGCTTCGGTAGTGCCAAGCAGTTTGGCAAATTGCGCGAGGGGATAGTTATGCTCAAAGTTATCCCTTACTGCTTCCAGGAATCTCAGGAAGAGGGCTTCCGGTTTCCAGATTTCATCGCCACGTTTCACCTTTGCCCGGTTGATAGATACCAGTATCAGCGCCACGCGGCTATGCACAGAAATAAGGTATTGGTAAGGCTGCTCCTGTAATTCTTCCCGGATGAGGGTGAGTTGTGTTTCGACGATCTCTTTATCCACGGGGATTACTTCATTCATGGCGAAGTGGCAGAAAAGCCCGTTGTGAAAAATCAGTTCAATGTCCTTATCATCTTTGCAGAAAAAGTCCAGTGTAAATTCCAGTACAAATCCTTTGGTATTTTGAAGCGGCTGAATGCAGTGTATCTGTCCGGAGGTGATAGTGATCACATCGCCCGGATTCAGGTCAAATGCGGTATGATCTACCTGTACATGGAGCTTTCCTGATGTACAGTATACCAATACATACTTCATGATGCGCCTTGGCTTGTCGGGGAGCGGGCTATGGTCCAGGTCTTTTATTTCAATCATCCTGCGTTTGGGTGGTTGTGATACCGAAGATAGGGTTTTAAACGGTAACAGGAATCTGTGTATTTCTTTTTTAAAAAGCTTCTGGTGGTAAATATTTTTATACGCATTTACAATGCGTATGGGAAGTGGATTTTTATAAAGACAATTTCTTTATTGAAAACCCACAAATAAATTAGAAATGACGTTTCAAAATGTAAATGAATTGAAGGCAACTGCCGGCACAACGAATGGGGAACTTAGCCATCTGTTAGGATATCTTGAACCGGCCGATGGAGGAGAAGGGGTATTTTATTGGGATAGCACTTCTTCACTAGCTGCCAACCTGGGTACTATATTTGAGGTGACGGGCAGTCCAGGCAGATGGATCAGGAATATTGATGGCAATATCATAAATGTCCTGTGGTTTGGCGCTTTAGGAAATCCTGCTGTTGATTCAACCAATGCACTGAAGGATGCCGTCAAGGTAGTAAATGCCTACTCCGTCACTTCGCCTGATCCGGGTACCAGCTATTATGGGAATAAGCCTACATTGTATTTTCCCAGGGGCGACCGGTATACCTGTAGCGCTACCCTGAATATCGGCGCAGGTGTGAATGTGGAAATGGAGGCGCCGGTGAGTTTTGTTGACCCCACTGATTCACTGCCAGGCATGGTAATAGGAAGTGACGGTGCAAGTAATGCATCCGTCAAACTCAGCATCCGGATCGTGAAAGAAACCATATCGGGCTGGACGAATGAAAGCTGTATCGGCGTAAAGCTTATTAACCTTTTATCATCAAGATTAAACCTGGAATTTGTAAGTTCCTTTACCATTAACGCGCAGCTCATGGGTAGTGTGCAATGCGCCTACAACCGGGTGGGGATAGGGACATTGAAAGATGGCAAAATACAGCTGGATCTCCAGGCGTCGGGAACAGACGGGTTTTGTAATGAAAATGTTTTTACCGGCGGCCGGTTTGCCGTAAACTCACTAAGCGGCCTGGCGAACAAAGCAAGATATGGTGTCAGGATTGGCATGTCGGGAACAACAGCGCATATTCCCAACAACAATGTATTTTACAAACCCAGTTTTGAGTTGAGCGCATCATACATAACTGATCCAACCGTTACGGAATGCCGTGCCGTACTAATCAACCGGGGAATTAATAACCGGATATGGGATGCAAGAAACGAGAACAGTGGGAAGTGCTCCCTGAAGATCACTGGCGAGGATAGTGTGCAGAACAGTGTTTATATCGGGTACACCGACTTATCTGCCAATGAGGTAAACAATGCCGCTATCCAGATAGAGGATGGAAGTAAGGCCCGTAACAACCGGGTGGCTAACTATCCGAACTATTATAATGACGCTGTCAATAACAGCAATTGCTGGCAATCACTTTTCCTGCCCCTGCATATCAACAGGTATAACGCTACCAGTTACTTTTTCAGGGGATTGCACTGCGCCGATAAAGCCAGCAGCGCTGTGTTACCATCAAGGCTCATTGCAGGGGTAACCAGCAGTTACGTGGAGATATCCGGGAACACCGGCATAGGCGTTTTTATCAATACATCGTCTGCGAAAAAGTTTATTGTAAGAAAGAATGTGGATACAGGCTTCGGAGGAAGGGTATCGGTGGTTTGCTACGACAGTGCAGGCAATATATTGACGCCTGTAATCGGCGCCAACCTCTTTTCACCACATTTGACAATAGTTAATACAGGGCAATTTGGAGGGTGTTACCTGAACAACTCAGATGTTGAATACCCAACCAGCTTTAATGTAGCGGATAATGTAGCGTTTGTAAGAGTAATATTAACATCCGGGACAGCGAACCTGAGAATAAGATCATTTTCCGTGGCTACACTTGACTTTAAACAGGTAACAGCTTATACCGGCCTGGAGGCAGCGGGCATAGATCATCATTTATCTTATGCAGCAGTGGTGCCAACAGAAGTGAAACCCAAAGGAACCATCATTTATAACGACTGGAGTATAACAACCGGTCATCTTTGCTGGAGAAATGCAGACGGAGGTACTACCTGGACGGAGCTATAAGCAGGTAGCGGTATTTCAACGCCCGTATGCAGCGGGCGTTGAAATACCGGCTCTATTCCGGGCAGGCGGGAAAGGCAGTTGTTTGCAGCGTAAAAAAGTGAGGCATTGTTTTTTATCACACTATTTTAGGGCTACTAAATAATTATTATTAATTTTCAGTATAAAACATTACGATGCGCCATCTATTCAAACTATGCCTGTTACTCGCCGTTTATTTGCCAGCCATGGCTCAGAAACCCGCCAATGAACTACATTTTACCAGCAGTCAGCAGCAGCTGATCACGGTGTATAAAGGAACTATTTTTGTGAACGGCAATAAAGCTTTTGTGCTTCATGAAGATATTATCAACTACAAAAGTAAACGCAACCGCCTGGTGGAAAACGGTAAATCCGTTTTTCTCTTCCTGGAGGTAAACGGCAGCCCGAACAAGAACAGGCTGTATGTGTTTAATATCGACCACTCCCTGGCAGATTCCCTGTTGAGTGCAGTGAGCTCGGATGTGAAAGACTGGGACCGCGATGGTGACCTCGAATTCGGCGGCAGTGATGTTACAAAGGTTTACCCCGCTGCCGATTCAATGTATTACGTTCCCTCGAAGTTCTATGAAATAAAACGTGGTAAAATTACTTATGACGCCGAGCTTACGGAAACCACCGACAAAAAAGTCAATGGTATTTTCCTGGCCTCGCCTTCGACCAGTACGGTAATACCTAAACCGAAGAAACGGTACTAGCCGGAATTAGATTTCGGGGTCGTTATTTTTCTCCCGTTGCTCGGCTTTCCAGATAAGGAGGTCGATTCCCGACAACCCGGAAGGGTGGGAGGAAGCGTCTTCCTTATCTGTTTTTTCTTTCTTTACAACCGGCGCTACCGGTGTCAGCGTTTTGAAATCATTTGCAAAATCAGTAGTTGCGGGCCGGTTATTTTCCCAGAACTTCGACAGGAAGTTTAATGCTTGCTGGGGTGTATCTATCTTCTCTTCTTCCTTCAGCAATTCCAGCAGCTTTAAATCGAATCTCACCGGTACCGGTTTGTTTTTTTCTTTTGCCATAGTGCTAAAGGTACTACCTTACCCGCACACCAGGAAAAGATATCCGCCTGGCGGCAGCACCTAATCACTTCCTCAATAGATCTTCTTGCCGAAATTATAGATGGCCGCACCGGACAACAGTGAAATGAGCACTGCCAGTGAAAGCACACCTGGCCAGATGGCGCCGGTGCCGTTTTCATTATAGCGCTTTAACTTAAACTGGCTCCAATCAATACTTTTAACCGGTTGGTCCTGGAAAATGGCCGGATAAAAATACAGGCGTAGCTGTTCATGATAATTCCTGATGGCCTGCTGGAAATCCAGGTGCTGCTGAAGATCGGATCCGGCGATTCCATTAAGCGTAAGCTGGGTTTGAATACCAGGAAGAATAAGCGCCACTGCAGTTGTAAAATCGTTCCTTTGTGCCAGCTTTTGTTTCATAGACCTGGCGCCCGGTGCGGCCTGGTCATCGCCGTTTTGCTGCATGGCGAAATACCAATACCAGCTGAACGCCAGTTCTTCCGGGAACGGGTATTTTTTAAACTGCGGATAATGCCGGTAAAATGAGGTGAGAGCAACGCGCTTATCCATATCCCATTTTTCGTGGTATCCTTCCCGTTGCATCACCACGGTTTCTAACGCTTCCGGAATGGGATATTTCCGGGTAAGCCAAACATTTACCAAAGCAGGTGCGAGTATGTTCAGCACTACCCAGCATGAAATGAGCGTCACCGCATTAACGCTGGAGGACTTTCCCCGGGAGATGACCCAAAAGGAGAGAGCAAACCAGAACAGCAGGTACAGGCTTAATACCACGATTACCGCCAGCAAACGGAGATCTGCTGCAAGCCGGAGGTAAACAATCGCCGCAGCTATTAATACCAACGCTGTCAGGTAAACGGTACTCATCCTCACCAGGAACTTCCGCCATAGTATTTTTAGAGGAACAGCCGATTGGGAACGCAGCAGCCCCCAAATACCGGACTCCTGTTCTCCTGAAAGTAAATTATAGCTGAATGCAATGATGATGAGAGGAAATATGAAGATAAATACAAAAGCAAGATCCATATTGCCGAGTAACAGCGTGGAAGGATTGTTAAGATCGGTATCATAGAGCTGTCCTTCCAGGCCCAGGGTGGTAACCCCGATGAGATAAGGATTGATGTCGCGCTGGCCATTGGAAAATGCCGCCCAGTTGCGTGGCATGTTGGCCATCGAAAATTTGGTATGATATAACATTAATCCCAGTTCTTTACCGAAGTATTTAATATTCCTGGCGGTATTTTCTGCCTGTAGTTTTTCGGCTTTGACAATCACTTCCTGCTGCCTGTCTATAAAATTCTTTCCAAAATATAACCCGGCCAACCCGCTGATAAGAAGGATCAGTATCCCTGTCAATACCGTTTTATTCCTGAAAAAGATCTTGTATTCCAATTGATATATATGCTGATTCATATTTGCTGTTATAAAGTTTTAACCCATTTTGCTGACAGCAGCAGGCATCCCAACAAGGCCGCCAGCCAGCAGAGTAAGGAAATGATGGTGCTGATGTGATGTGACATTACCTGGTCAACCGGTTTAAACACATACTTAAAATCGGCCTGTTCTGCCCAGTGCGCCCGGCTGATGGTTAAAGGTTTATCTTTTTCTCCCGGTGTGGTGTTGCTGATTTTATCTTTCTGCAATTTGTTCATACGCTGGGCGAGCCCGTAGCGGTAAACTTCTGCCTGATCCTGGAAATCAGCAAACGTGTTGAAGTCGGAGGCGGTCAGCGCCATGGAAAGGTTCTTTATAGCCAGGAACGGGTTCAGGTAGCCGGCAGCCACCTGGAAGCTGTTCTGCTGCTCAAATGTTGTCGTCAGCGCTTTCTGATGATGGGTATAAATGCCGGCGGAAATTCTTTCTCCTTCGGCCATCACATAGCCGCCGTAGTTAAAGGGCAATTGTTTCACATCACTTACGCCATACTGTTTTAAAACATCTGCCCTGAATTTCGCATAGTGCGGATCGTCCGGGTTATGGCTGTCGCCTTGCTGGTGCAGGTCTGATTCAACGGCAGCCGCAAATTCAATTTTCGATGGAGAGGGGTACACTTTAACGCCGATCGCCTGGGTAATCCGCGGCATCACAATAGTGAAAAACACCCAACAGGCCAGCAGCGTAGTAAGCGCGGCCCTCGATGTTTTGTGCACCGCGGATACCACTACGGCAATGCCGGTGCAGATGATAAAGTATACCGCGTAAGCCAGTACCAGTAATAAAAGACGGATGCTTGCATCGGCCGTTACCTGCCAGTGACTTAGCATTGCCCACAGGAAAATGGTGAGCAAAATAACCGGGATGAAAAGTGTAAAGCTGACGGCAATAATCCCTGCAATTTTTCCCGTTAGCAATGCCGGCCAGCTAACCCCCTGGCAAAGCAGTATTTTTAAAGTACCGTTTTCGCGCTCCGCGGAAATACTGTTATATCCCAGGAAAAAGATCAGCAATGGAACAAGCAGTTGTAACACCATGGCTACACTCATTTCCCCGAAACGGAGCATGCCATTGGAGAAGCCAGCTTCGCTGAAGTTGACGGTATTTTGTTTGTGCGCCTCCAGGAAAATGGATACGCCCGCAAAGCTTTCAATGCCAAAATCAAAGAAGCTCAGTTCATGTTTATCACGGAACGCGAGATAGCCGTAGTGGGCCATCCGGTGCGGGTGCTTATCTGGTTTTGCCAGCCATTGCTGGCGGACGATTTGTTTATATTTCAGCCGCTGGCCATTCTGGATGTTGAAGTTCTGCCACCCGATGTACATGGCCAGGCACAATGCCAGTCCGAGGATCAATGTGAGGCCCAGCGTGGCTTTATTCCGGAATGATGCTTTCCAGGTGCTGCCTGCAATCAAAAAAATTGTTCTCATGCGATCAGAATTTATAGGTAGCGTTGAACATCAGGTTTCTGGGAGAGCCGGGGAACAGGCGGAGATAATTCTGCGCGCCTATCCAATAGGTTTTGTTCAGGATATTGCCCACATTCAATGCCAGTTGTATCCTTGTTTTAGCCGGACTGTAATACAAAGCGGCATCCAGTAATGTATACGCCGGCAGTGTGAAATCGCGGATATACCAGGGTAGTTTGTTACCACTGTATTGAATGCCGGCGCCAAAGCCAATTCCTTGCAGCAGCGGGTGATCGTCCAGGTCGTACCGGGTCCATAGGCTGCCGCTGTGTTTTGGCGTGTTTTGTACGCGTTCGCCTATGAGTTTGGGGTTTAAGTCTTGCAGGATGATGGCATCCACGAAGCTATAGCCTGCATTAAATTGCCAGTTGGGCATGATGAACCCGGAGGCTTCGAGTTCTATTCCGCGGCTGCGTTGTGCGCCGCGTTCCACCAGCCGGTTCACATCTTCCGGATCGTTGGCATTCATCAGCAAATTCTTCTGGTTGATTTCAAAAAAGGAAATGTTCACCATCAGCAGATCATTCAGCCATTCAGACTTTGCCCCGATTTCTTTAAGATCGCTTTCCAGCGGTTTATAGTTGACGCCTGCCGGCGGAGGTACAATTACCAGCGTGGAGGTATTGCCCTGTGGCTGGTAACCGCGGAGATAAGTACTGTACAAATTAATATTCGGAGAGATGGCATAGATAAGGCCTATCCTTGGCAGCAGTTGCTGTTGGGAGATCTTTTTTTCACCGGGAAGTTTATAGTTGCTGAAATCTTCATACCATTCCTGCCGCAGGCCCAGCGTGAGGGTGAGCTGTTGATAATTCACCTGGTCCTGGATGTATACGCCGTTAACGAGATAATAGGCAGGCGGGATCTCTGTTTTATTGAAAATATAATCGCCCAGGTTCCGAAGTGTATAAACGGGACTGGCGAGGTTGAAGAAGTCGACATTAGGAACCGGTGCATTTACGCCGTTAATTGTTTTAAAGAGATAGGCATCTTTCTTTGCCGGATCGTACCGTGCAGCAATGGTTCCGTCTTTCAGCCGGTGGCCCTGGGCGGAATTTTCGCCGCCGCCACGGTACTTCTGTGTGTTAATACGATCGTATCCCGTCACGATCTTGTGATGTACAGTGCCGGTGCTGGCGTTGATACTGAAGTAAGCGCTCAGGTTATCCGTATTCCATTTCTGTTGCCGTTGTACAGCGCGCATAGCAGCGAGGGTAGGGATAGGGAGATTGTTTTCATCCACGCCAAAAGCGTTGGTGGTGCGGTGTTCGAGCAGGTCTTCATTCCAGGTTTGCTTCATATAGGCAACGTTGAAAACCACTTTTGATGTAAAGGCATGGGAGCCGCTGATCATCAGCATCAGGTCCTGTGTATTGAAGTAATCGTTGCTGGCGCCCATATTAAAACTGATGGGGGTGCTGTTGAGGTTTGTTTGCCCGGCGATAGCCCCGAATATTGCCTGTCCGCGATCCAGCCTGGAGTTGCTGTTGTTCATCACCAGCTCCGCATTCAGACTGGTACTTTGATTAGGCACATAGGAAAAGGATGGTGAAACCAGGTAGGCCTTTTTGTATTGCAGGTCGCGGAAGCTCTTGCTGTTTTCGTATCCTATATTCAGGCGGTACAGCAATGTTTTTTCCTTATTCAGCGGGCCGGTGAAATCGAGGGCAGCTCTTATGCTGCTGAAGCTGCCGGTGGAGATGCTGACCTGCTTCCTGTTTTCCGTGAGTGGTTTTTTGGTCACCATATTGATGCTGCCTCCGGGGTCTACACTGGAGAAAGTAGCGCTGGCCGGTCCTTTGATCACTTCAATGCGTTCCAGGTTATTGGTCAGCGGTTGATTAAAAAAGTACTGGCGTGTACGCATGCCATTGATAATAGCGCCTTCTTCGTTCTGGCTGATGCCGCGTATGGCAAACTGGTTGTAGTAGCTGCTTTGGGAAACGCCTGTTACATTTTTCACGGCGTCGGCCAGCGTGGATGCCTGCCGGTCGGAGATCAGTTCTTTAGATACCGAAGAAATAGCCTGCGGGATATCTTTGTTGGCAGACGCGATCTTTGTGGCAGAGAAGGAGTAGTCGCCATAATATTTTTGTGCGTTGGTACCGGTGATTTCCACTGTTTGCAGTTCTACCTTTTTCCTGGAGGAATCGGTGACCGCATGCAGCCGGGTGGTGTCGCCGGCCTTTGTCTGGGCTGTTGCCGCCGTTGATAAATATATAAAGCCTGCTGCCAAAAACAGGTTTTTGGCCATTGGCTGAGAATAAAGAAATTTCATGAAGTGTGTAACTAGATGGTTTGTAAGTATAGTTCCTGTAGATCGCGGGCATTGATATCGCCGGCATTTAAGGTATGCACCAGCTGACCTTTGCGCATGATCCCAATACGGGCGCCTACATTAACGGCGTTGAATATATCATGGGTGGCCATTAGCACGGATTTGCCCTGCCTGCCGAGTTCCCTCACCAGCCCCGTGAATTCATCGGTGGCTTTAGGATCCAGTCCGCTGGTGGGTTCATCCATCAGGATCACGTCTGCATTTTTTGCCAGCGCGATGGCAATGCCTACCTTTTGCCGCATGCCTTTACTGAATCCGGAGAGATGTTTATGATGCGCTTCCTGTTGTAAGCCGCAATCGGAGAGGAAGGTGGTGAGCCTGTTTTTATCATACTTAAAACCGGCCAGCCGGCTGAAGTAGTCCAGGTTTTCGGTGGCTGTTAAGCTGCCGTACAGCATTACCACTTCGGGGATATACGCCAGGTGTTTGCGTGTTTCGGCGTCACCGGGACGCACTTCCTGCTGGTGGATCATTACCTTCCCTGATGTGGGCGCTGTAAAGCCCAGGAACAGGTTGATGGTAGTGGTTTTGCCGGCGCCGTTCTGGCCAAGCAGACAAAAAATTTCACCTGGCTTAACTTCCAGGTTGAGATTGTCCAGCGCAACGTGCGACTGGTAATGTTTTGATAAAGATATTGCCTGAAGCATAAAAAAGAATATAAGCAGCGATACACCCCCCGGATAGCGGGGGCGGAGAAATCAGGAACCGGATGTTACATCCGGTAGCAGTAAATGATTTAACAGAAAGCGGGAGGTCCTTTATTTGTACAGGAGAGCAGATAGCCTGAATAGGCCTGTACGCGGAAAAGTGAAACGGTTGTTTTTGTAACCGGGGAAATGAATACCAGGGGAGGTAGTTGTGTTGGCAGGAAATGATGCGACTGGTGTTTTATCAGATCGCACAGCTTACACTTTACATGGATAGTATGGAACTGCTGATCACCGGTAGGGGTATGTTTTTTCAGGATCAGTTCTGTTCCGGCCGTGCAATGATGATGATGGAAAGCCTCTATCAGCGGGGCACTCAGGAATATAAGCAATAGGAATATGGCCCCAATCCTGGAGAGTAGCTGAAGGCGGTATTTTTGTTGCGTATTCAAAATATGCAACGAAGTTACAATTTTCATTAAAACGGCGAAAGGTTTATTTTTTTAAGAGCGTAACAGAGCGGGCGTATAATTAAGTGATGGTGTATTTGAAGATGGCCTGAGCAAGAGATAGCGCATACTTTGCAATTGCCTTTGACATGCTTTGGGGATACTTGGGAGATGCCTTTGCTATGGAGTTGACGTGGGGTTGATGTGGAGGTGACGTGGACTTGATCGGTAAGGTATTGAGGATCAAGATTTTGCAGAGGGTTTTGCCGTTGTGTTTAGACAAACAGCAAAGAGAAAAATATTGGATGTCAATGTTTTATACATGTTTCAAAGATAAACCTGATCAGCGAAAATATCAAAAAAAAGAGGTTGTACTTTTGGTACAACCTCCTGCAAATAAAATTCTTTTCTTCTCTTTTATCAGTTCTTAAGATCAAAGCTGATAAAAATATTACTCAGCGTTGCGAGCAACGAATTAGCGCTTGTTGGCGGTGTAGTACCTGGTGTGCCGGTGTTTCCTGACGCGTTAAAAGAGAAGCTATTGATGGTGCTGAGGGTGGCCAGTTCGCCGGTAGCCGGAAAGTTTGTTAATGAAGCGGCGCCTTGTATCAGCACATCATTTACCCACAGGTTATAGGTTTGTGCTGGTAATGCATAGGTGGAAGCGCCTTTTGTATAATTCTCTCCTGCACTGCTGTTATTGCAGTATAATTCAATTTTATAATTTCCTGTTTTATTGAATACCGTATTGTTGATGGTAGTATAGCCGTAAGTAGCATTGCGGTAGGAGAGGGTGGCAAAGTTGCCGCCGTAAAAGTCGAGGCGGATAGCAGCGAAAACGCCGGGTGTGCTAACAGAAGTCAGCTGGTTGGTGTTATTAAAGGTACTGCTGCTGGTGGTGCTGTAGCCAAATGGAATGATCAGCTGGCCGTTTGTTAATGCAGCATTGAGGTTGAGATTAAAAGTAAGGGCAGCCAGCGGTTTCGCCTCATCGATATTATACCAGGAAAGTTTTGCCGGGGTATTGGTAGAACTTGCGGCGACTTTTAAACTGGGAGGACTGGCGCCGGGCTGCAATTGAAAGTATCCTCCGCAGGTGGCCGGCAGAAATACCCGTCCGTAGCCATACGGTGGAGCGGGGAGGAAGCCGGGTGTTCCTTTTACCGAAACAGACGCTTTAGCGGCGGTAGAATCAGCGAAGGTAGCGGAAGCAGGGGCGCTCAGATCAAATTTCCAGGTGATGTAGGGATGCTCCCAACCTGTGCTGCTGTTTATTTTGTCGTGAATTGCATTCAGCAGGGAGAGTGATCCGGTGGCGTCCTGGAGCACCTGCCAGAACATGATGCCGCCGGCTTCCTGCTGGGCATACGCCGTTTTATTCTGAATGGTGGGTATGCCGTTGTAGTTAACTATGGCGCCGTCTGGCCGCCGCACGGTGTCTTTGTTTTCAGCACCGGGGTATTGTGCGGTGATCTCGCTGTACTTCATGGATTGTAAATTACCGGACAGGGTGTATAGCCCGTAAAAAGGCACGCCCACTACTATTTTAGCGGCCGCTAATCCTCTTTGTCCTTTCCAGTATTCCACGTGCTGTTTGGCGTAGCTGTAAGGCGAATGTTCGTCGCCCGCTTTGTCGTATGCCATCACGTTGATAAAGTCAAAGGCAGCGAGACAGGAATCTGTTACACGGTCGCGTGTCCACCAGGCAACAGCTGCGGTCAGTAATTTTCCGTTGGGTTTGAGTTGAGTAGACAGGCCGGTAATAAATGCTTCGTAGTTTTCATCGATGTTATCTCCTTCAAGGTCTACATCGATGCCATCTACATGGTATTGTGATACGAGGTTTACCACTTTGGTGATGAAAGCTGCCCTGTTGGCGGAGGTGAGCAGGTTGGCATACTGACTCTGATTGGAGCCGCCACCGAGCGACAACAACACTTTAACGTTATTGAGATGCGCTTTTGATACAATGGTATCCAGCCCGGTGCCTTGTGATGCAGGGAAGTTACCATTTACATCCGGGTTAAAGAAAGCGATATTGAGGTGGGTAACTTTGGAGAAGTCAAAGGCATTGATATGATCTGCGAGTGTAGAAGTATATTTAGGCAGATAGGCGACTATCTTAAACCCGGTTTCTTCCAGTTGCAATGCGGACATATGCGCCGTTTTGCCGGCGTTAAGCATATACCGGATTTTTGTGCAGCCGGAAATAAGCAATACAAGAAGGGCGGATACGACTAGTTTTTGTTTCATTTTTTTTGGTTTAAATGAACGGTAAATAATAAGCGGAAATATTTGAATAGTTGTTCCTGTCCCGGTGCAGCAATACCGGGAAAGAGCGATCTGGTTGATGTTTTACATTAGCATGCCATCATTGTTATGCCACTAAAGAAGTGATATAATGATGCAGCAGGGAAGCTGTTTTTTAAAACATGCTTCAGTAATGATGGGAGATGTATTTTTTGGGCGAACGGTTTTTTACCTATATTTCGTGTACGTACACAAAAATAGTGTTTATTTCTTCATATCCAAGTTTTGCGATAAAAAATATCAGGATATTGTTGTGGCGGGCAACGCTTATATATGAATAGATGAAAACAGGATTAAATTAGTATTTTTGATGTATTACCGGCTGGTATAGCAGGTTTTGCTGCAACAGGCATAACTTCGCAGCTGTAAGCCGAATAATTGAATGTTCAATAAACCAGTTAATGAAAGATACAAAAGAAGCAGCATTGGTAGGCGTGAAGGAAATTGCCAGGAGGGCGAATGTTTCCATAGGCACGGTTGACAGGGTATTGAATAACCGTACCGGTGTGGCGGAGAAAACGAGGGAAAAGGTACTGGAGATTATTAAGGACCTGGATTACCAGCCCAACATTATGGCAAGGCGGCTGGCATCCAAGAGGCTTCTTCACCTGGCGGTGCTGATCCCGGCGGCTTCCGGTGAAACAGGATACTGGAATGCGCCGCTGAATGGAATCAGGCAGGCGGCTGCCGCGATCAGGGACTTCGGGGTAACTGTGGAAATATACTTCTTTGATCAGAACGATAAAACTACGTTTACTGCCAGGGCCAATGAAATTTTAAAGAAAGAATACCAGGGCATTCTGCTGGCGCCTATGTTTGAAGAGGAATCGCTGGGCTTCACAAAAAAATGCCGGGCCAAGAAGATCCCTTTTGTATTTATTAACTCAGATATTGAAACAGCCGGAAGTCTTAGTTACATTGGTCCGGACCTTTACCAGAGCGGTTACCTGGCGGCGCATCTCATCAGCTACCTGGTGAGGGAAGGGCAGCAGGTGCTGATTGTGAATATCTCCAGGGAAATGGACCTGCATCACCATTTGTTGAGAAAGGAAGAAGGTTTCCGTGCATACTATAAGGCACATCCTGCGGATATACAGATCAGGAAAACCGATATCCGGCAAACCGATTACAAGTCCGTGAAAAGCAAGTTGCACAAGGCGCTGGGCAAAACGCCGGTGGATATAATTTTTGTTACCAATTCGAGGGTGGCTACCGTAGGCCGTTACCTGGAGGAAGCCGGTCTGGCGCACATCAAACTGATAGGCTATGATTTCCTCGCAGAAAATATCGACTATCTCAAAAAGTCGGTGATCGATTTCCTGATCTGCCAGAAACCACAGGAGCAGGGGAATAAGGGCATCATGGCCTTATATGATCATCTTACACATGCCGCTGTCATTGAACGGCAGCAGTATATGCCCATTGATATCATTACCAGGGAAAACTATCTCAATTACAGGAACTAACCCTGTTTTTACTTCTCCAGAAAAAAAATATTTTACGATAGATAGCATTTTCTGAATTTTATTTCTATATTCGTGTACGTTAACGAAATGACGGATTTTGTAATTCCTTTATCGCTTCGTTAACGTACATGGAATTGTGCTTTTGGGGCGATTCCTCTTTTTTACCTTTTTTTCGTGTACGTTAACGGTCTTATTTTCAGCCATCGTTTTTTAACAGCCTGTATCATTTCATCGTTGTTGCCAGGGAGTATTCAGTCAACCAAAATGCGCTACGCTTTATTCCGGATAAAGTGAAGCCGGGCGGGTATTTATTGATCACTGCTGTGTACCTATCGAATTAGGCCAGAACCAAAATCACTACCACCATGAATGCAATTGTCAAGTTTAAACATCTGTACTTATGTATAACGATGTTGGCGGCTTCCCGGCACTATGCCGCTGCGCAGGCGCCTGCTGTTATAAAAGGCATCATCACCGATGAAAAGGGCGCTGTGATTCCCGGCGCCAGTATCTTCAACAAAAACAGTAAGGAAACCGCCATCTCAGCGGGCGATGGGGCCTATTCCATTAAAGCCGCCGGCGGCGACAGCATCATCATCCAGATGATTGGTTACGAGCGTGCCGGTTTTCTCACCAGAACACAACGCCTCATGAATGTGAAGCTGCTGTCGCGCTCAGAAACATTGAAAGATGTGGTGGTTACCGCACTCGGCATCCGCCGGGAAGAACGGGAACTGGGCTACGCATTTTCCGAAGTAAAGGGAGAGGATATCAATAAAGCAAAAGAAACCAATGTGATCAACTCCCTGGCAGGAAAAGTGCCCGGCCTGATCATCAACAGCACCGCGGGAGGTCCGTCCGGTTCGTCCAGGGTTATCATCCGCGGAAATACCAGTATCACCGGCAACAACCAGCCACTGTATGTTATCGACGGTATCCCGATGGATAACTCCAATTATGGCCAGGTAGGCGATACCAAGTTCGCAGAAGGCGTGGACATGGGCGATGCCATCTCCGCTATTAATCCGGATGATATCGATAAGATCAGTGTATTGAAAGGCCCCTCCGCCGCTGCATTATACGGCAGCAGCGCTGCCAACGGGGTGATACTCATCACTACCAAAAGAGGCGCGAAGTCGAAAGAACTGGGCGTGGAACTGAGCAGTACCGCTACTATTGAAAACCAGCTTACAAAAGTTGATGGCAACCAATACCTGTACGGGCAAGGCCGCTCCGGGCAACTGCCACTGGATCAATCGCAGGCGCAAAGCACTATGTTCACCAACTTTGGTCCCCGGTTGGATCCCAGTATCCATTCCATTGGATTCGACGGCGTAACCAGGCCCTATGCCCTTGCAAAAGATAATTTCGGCAGCTTCTTCAGAACCGGATCTTCTTTGAATAATACGTTGTCGCTCACCAATGCCACCGACAGGTCCAATTTCCGCTTCTCTGTTTCAGACCTGCGGTATAAAGACATCCTGCCGAACAGTGATATCCGCCGTAATAATTTTACTTTCAGCGGCCGGTCTAAATTCGGAACTAAACTCGATGTGGATGTAAGAGCCACCTATCTGAATGAAAGGGTTAACAACAGGGCAGGACTGGGAGATGCACCCACCAACATCGGGCAAAACTTTAACGGCCTGGCTAACAACATCGATCAATCTGTTTTTTCCGATACCTATAAATCCGCACAGGGCGAGTACGTGGAATGGGGTGGTGGCGCTTACCGCCTGAATCCTTACTGGATACTCTATGAAATGTCGAATGTTACGCTGAAAGACAGGCTCACCGGTGCTTTCAACGCCACCTATACGGTTAACAACTGGCTTAGTTTCCTCGCAAGAGCTTCCACCGATATCAC
The DNA here is from genome assembly GCF_051362515.1 of Chitinophaga sp. ARDCPP14. Classification (NCBI taxonomy): domain Bacteria; kingdom Pseudomonadati; phylum Bacteroidota; class Chitinophagia; order Chitinophagales; family Chitinophagaceae; genus Chitinophaga; species Chitinophaga sp. ARDCPP14. The sequence goes on from NZ_JBKIXB010000006.1 coordinate 333,855, forward strand.
TTTCCTGAACTACCGGAAATACAGTCCGCGTACCACACCGCTGGCGCTTTCGGGTATGATGAATGTACTGGACCAGAAGTATTCCACTACCCAGGCCGATTTCATGGCTACCATCACTAAAAAGATCACACCCGATCTCAATTTTTCTGCACGCCTGGGCGCCAGCTTTAACCAGCGTATCAGGAAAGGCACTACCGCTACCTATTCCAATATGACGGTCACAGATGTGATCAGCATCAACAGCTACCAGGATAAAAGCATTGAAGAAAATAACCTGCGCAGGGAGATCAGATCGGCGTATGGACTGTTCACCTTTGGCTATAAGAATTACCTGTACCTCGACGCTACGGTGAGAACAGATGCTTCGTCGACCCTGCCTGAAAATAACAACGTATATACTTATCCCTCTGTATCTGCCAGTTTCATTTTTACCGATGCGTTTAAAATGAAGAGCGATGTATTATCGTTCGGTAAACTCAGGGCCTCCTGGGCGGAAGTAGGAAACGACACCGACCCTTATATGCTGGATGTGTATTACAGTCTTTACCCACTCGCATTCAATGGGGTGCAGCCGGCTAACCTGGCCACGAAAATATTACCAAACATTAACCTGAAACCCACCAGGACGCGCTCATTTGAGGCGGGCACTAACCTGAAGTTCTTTAATGGCCGGCTTAATTTCGACGCCACCTATTATACTTCCCATTCCAGGGACCAGATCAATATTGTGCCGGCGCCTATCTCTTCCGGGTTCCCAAAGCAGATCATCAATGCCGGTATGATCACCAATAAGGGAATAGAATTGTTACTGTCCGGCACACCGGTATCTAAAAAGAACTTCTCCTGGGATCTTACATTAAATTTTGCCCGCAATGTTAATAAAGTTGAATCGCTGGCAGACGATGTACCGTTTATTGCTTTATCAGAAGCAAGATGGCTTGGCCTGCTGGTAGCCGCTATGCCCGGTCAGCAATACGGCGCTATCCTTGGATACGACTACCAGCGCGATCCGGACGGAAACATTATCCTTAACCCATCTTCCCTGAATCCCATGCCTACGGCCGACAGAAGAGTATTGGGCAAGGGCGTGTTCGACTGGACCGGTGGTGTGATGAGCAGGTTTACCTATAAAAATTTCAGTCTTAATGCGGCATTCGATATCAAATACGGCGCTGATATTTTCTCGATGACCGACCTGTTCTCCGTGGTAAGGGGCAGCAGCGTGAAAACCTTGCCCGGCCGCGAAGAATGGATCCTGTCCGAACAGGAAAGGCTCGCCGCGAAAAAGACGCCGGCCGAATGGCAGGCGGCAGGAAACGTAAAAGGATATGTGCCTGAAGGTGTAGTGCAAACCGGCACGGACGCCGGGGGCAAACCGGTGTACACTAAAAACACGCGGGCAGTGGATCCTTCTGTTTACTGGGGCGGCTTTTACTCCGATGGTAATGGTATTGCGGTACCGTTTATTTACAAGGCCACCTATGTGAAGGTGCGGGAAATCACGTTGTCTTACCGCGTGCCGGGAACCTTCAACAGGAGGTTGGGCATCAAAGATGCTTCGGTTGGTTTAGTAGCGAGAAATCCTTTTATCATCTATAAAGATATTCCCAACGTAGATCCGGATTCAAATTATAACAACGGTAACGGTCAGGGGCTGGAATATGGATCACTTCCATCAAGACGGGGCTGGGGAATTAACCTGAATGTCAAGTTCTAATCAATCAAAACATGACAGACATGCACACTAAAAGCAATCATTCAATGAGATATATACTACTGGCGCTGTTGCTGCTGATATCCGCCTGCAGCAAGTTCGGTGATCTGAATACCGATCCCACCAAGTCCAGCAAAATAAACCCCGAGAACCAGCTGATCTTTGCGCAATTGTGGTTCTCCGGAGACCTTTCCACGCAGGAACGTACCAACAGCATTGTGCTGATGCCGATGATGCAACAGCTGGGAGCCGCTTATTATGCAAGGGTGGGAGGCATGTATATCAAAGACATTACGCGGATGTGGGTAATGTGGGAAAACAGTTATCAGAATGATGTGGTGAATATAGTAGATGCCGTGGAACGCACCAACGGGGTAGCATCAAAAACTAATCTGAATGCGATCTGCCGGATCATGAAAGTATATACTTTCGCCAGGTTAACAGATCTCTATGGAGATATCCCCTATTCCCAGGCAGGCAGCGCATTTTACACCCAGGTGAAACGCCCGGTGTATGATCTGCAGCAGGACATTTATAATAATTTTCTTGAAGAACTGAAAGCGGCATCTGCACAACTGGATCCGGCTAAGGACAAAGTATCCAATGAAATTTTTTACAAGGGGGATATTGTTGCCTGGAAGAAATTTGCCAATTCGCTGCGGATCAGGCTGGCCCTGCGCCTGGTGAAGCGTGATGCCGAAAAGGCAAAGAAAGAAGTGCAGGAAGCCTTTAATGCCGATGGCGGCGTGATGATGAGCAACGCTGATAACTGCATGACGAAGCACATGGATATCCAGAATAATTATTCAGACCTGCGGGGTAATTCTGTGTCAGCCGCCATCAATCAGCAGAGTGCCATGCCGAAGCTGGTGACGACTTTCCTGGATCAGCTGAAAAATACCAACGACCCGCGGGTGAATTACATTCCGCGTTGTTACAAGCAGAACGTGCCGCTGAAGCCCTTTGAAAGGGAAGATATTACCGCGCAGGTAAAAGCCAGTGTGCTGGGGCTGGTGGGATCGAAGCCCGGGAAATATGTGTATGACGACTGGGTAGGTCCGGTTACCGTAAAACTCGCCAATGGCGCCAATTATAACGCAGTGAACGGTGATTTGAAATGTGAGATGAATACTTGTTTTATGCGCAATAACGCTCCCTTCCTGCATTTGACCTATGCAGAAGTGGAGTTGTTATTGGCAGATGCGTCCGTGCGCCTGGGGCTCACACTGGGAGCGGATGCGGCTACGCATTATCAGAAGGGGGTAGAGGCAGCCATGAAACAGCTGAGCCTTTACCCCGGCGGGCCGGTGATCCCCGATGCGGAAATAGCGGATTTCTTAACGAATAACCCGCTGCAGCCGGGCACGGAATTGAAGCAGATCAATAACCAGTTGTGGATCGCTTTGATGCTGAACGGGCCAGAACTGTTTGCCAACTGGCGCAGGACCGGCTATCCCGAACTGGTAGCTACTCCCAACAATGAATCCACCTCCCTGACGATACCGCGGCGGTTTCAGTATCCGTTATCAGAAAAAGAGCAGAACACCGTGAATGTGCAGGCTGCCATTGAGCGGATAAACGAAGATGACTGGCTGAAGAGAGTATGGTGGGACAAAGAATAAACATCCAAACACAGGAATAAAAATATTAACTGATGAAACGATCCATTTATTTATTGCTGGCGGTTTGCTGCTATTGTATAGCAGGATGTAAAAAAGAAGAAGCGGATGAACAGTCCGATGGACGGCCATTTACACCGCGCGTATTCAATGAAGCGGCCCTGTTCCCGGAAAGCCGCGATAGTGTGAGGGTGTTGATGATGGGAGAGCAACTGCCCTTCACCGGCATGCAATTTTCTCCCGGCGGCAAAGTGGCTATTTCCTGGAAGGTGAATGATAAAGAAGTGTCCACTGCCGATACCTTTGCCTTCAAGGCCACCACCGGCGGTGCTTTCCGTATAAAGCTCGATGTGTCTTATGAAGGCATGACCACCAGCCGGTACCGCGACGTTTTTGTAGTGCCGGACACCTATCAGAAAAAGGCGGCTGCCGGCGTTGTGCTGGCCTACCTGAATGATACGGCCGGTTATAAGTATATCGACTGGAACACGATCACGCACCTGGCTTATAAAGTAGCCACTCTATCGGCTGCAGGCGTGATGGATATCTCAAAAGGGGAGCCTTACCGGAAAGCCGAAGAGCTGACAGGCAGGGCGCATCTCAACGGCGTGCCGGTGCTGCTGAGTGTAAGCGGCGCATTGTCGGGCGACGGATGGAGCGTAAGCCAGAGTAATAATTTTGGCGCCGTGATCACCGATGCGGCAAAAAGAGCGGCACTGGTGAAGGCCATTGCAAGTTATATTGCCGCAAAGAAAATGGATGGCGTAGATATTATGATGACCGACATCAACGCTTCTTCCGCTATTATTAATGCCAACATTGCGGCAACGGGTTTGTTATTGAATGAGCTGCGGGCAGCACTGGGTGCAGGCGCTATTATTTCAGTAACGGTGCCTACCAATCAATACCACGACCGTTACCCGGATCTCTCCGCCGCCACCTGGCTGAATGTGCATGCCTTTGAAGATGGCGTGCATGTAGGGCCGGGTAAAATTCCGGGCCAGCCTTCAGGATATGATTATTTTGTGACGGGGGCGTTGCTGTGGAAAGCGAAATACCCTGCTTCAAAACTGGTAATCGGCATACCGGCGTTCGGGCTGAGGTATAACCAGCTCGATGCAAACGGGAATAACCTGGGCTGGTCGTCGTACAACTATATTCCTTATAAAGATATCCTGGCAGCAGTGCCCTCAGCATCAGACAAGGAGTACGCGGATATCTCCAAAGGGGTGTATTTTAATGGCCTGCCATTGGTAACGCAGAAAGCCACTTACCTGAAACAGAACGGCTTCCTGGGCGCTTATATCTGGACAGGCGATTATGACGTACAAGGCGCGAATTCTTTAACAGGTGCTGTATTCAACTTACTGAAATGAACACACGTAAATAATAAAAACCAGTAGTATATGATGGCAAAGCGGGTATTAACAGCAGTGTTTATATTGGTCATGTATCTTTCGGTGAATGGCCAGGCGGATACTTTCCGTGTGAAAGGTTTTCATCTCGACCTGCGCATACAGGTGATGAAAATGCCGGCGTTGAAAGCATTTGCACGGCAGCTGAGCGGGCATGGCATCAACACGCTGGTGATGGAGTGGGAGGCCACTTATCCTTATCAGCAACACGCTGTTATTTCCAACCGCTACGCCTATACGCGAACGGAGATTGTTGATTTTGTAAAGTATTGTAACGGGTTGGGGATAGATGTGATTCCCCTCCAGCAAAGCTTTGGGCATGTTGAATATATTCTACGGCACTGGCGCTACCGGGAGCTCCGGGAAGACCAGAAAGATTACTCCCAGGTAAATCCTACCAAAGAAGCGGCGTGCAAAACCCTTTTTAGCGAATTGTATAAGGATCTTATCTCCACACATACCTCCCGGTATATTCATATTGGTGGGGATGAAACTTACCTGCTTGGTCACTCAGAAGCGTCGAAACAAAAAGTGGCGAAAGTGGGCAAAGGGCGTTTGTATGGCGATTACATCAAAATGCTGTGCGAGGTAGTGGTGAGCCTGGGCAAAATACCGGTCGTATGGGCAGATATTGCGTTGAAATACCCGGATGCATTACAGGGGTTGCCGAAGCAAACTGTTTTTATTGACTGGAACTATGGCTGGGCCCTCAATCGTTTTGGCGATCATGAAAAGCTTATGCACAGCGGGTTTGAAATATGGGGTTCCCCGGCTATCCGGAGTGGGCCGGATAATTATTTCCTGACCGACTGGGAGAAGCATTTTAATAATATCCGTGACTTTATCCCGCAGGCGCGGAAGTTAGGTTACCGTGGTATGGTCATGACTTCCTGGTCCACCTCCGGGTTGTATTCCCCGGTGTTTGAATCGGGCAGCGATATCACAGATCTCTATGCGATCCGCCGGGTGTATCCCATTGCGGGGTTTGATATGCTGATAGCCGCGTATTTTGAAAGTTTGCGTACCACCCGCCCGCTGGAAGTAACGAAATTCATTACCCGGTATTGCAAAGATACCTATGGCTTTAATGAAACGCAGGCCCTTGCCTGCTGGAACGCGCTGAAGAAAGCGCCTTATGAGGTGTCGCAGGGCGCGGTGGTAAAGCCGGGTGTTTCGCTCGCCGCTTTGCTGGACAGTGCGCGGGAAACAGCCAGGGTTTTATATTCCCTTCAACCGTCTGCTAATAAAGCCAGCTTTGGTCATTTCCTGTTAATGAGTGATATCAGGATCTATTACCTGTCTTGTTTAATGATAGAAGCAAAAATGAATAGTGTGAATTATACCCGGGATCAGGCGGCCGGTTTGCTGCAACAGCTGGATGCACTGAAGCCGGAGGAGCTGAACAAACGCTTTTCGCTGATGAATGAGGAAATAATGTTTCCGGCGGAAATTGAAACAGAGAACACGTTGCGTAATGAAAGATGGAATCAGTTAAGAAATAAGCTGGAGGCCAACAAATGACACATATGAATATACAGGGCGTATTGTACAAACGGAGGGAAGACACGATATCTATTGTGATCATCGGGTTGATGTTTTTTATTTTTGGGATGGTCACCTGGATCAATGCTATCCTGATCCCTTATTTTAAGATAGGCTGTGAGCTGAATAATTTTCAATCCTACCTGGTAGCTTTTGCTTTTTATATTGCCTACCTGGTGATGTCGTTGCCGGCCGGTTACCTGCTGAAGAAAACCGGCTTCCGCAAGGGGATGATGATTGGTTTCTGGATCATGGCTTCCGGTACACTGCTTTTTGTACCCGCAGGTTTTACGAGGGCTTATCCTGTTTTCCTGGCGGGACTTTTTACAATTGGTCTGGGGCTGGCCGTTTTGCAAACTGCCGCCAACCCGTACATCACTATACTGGGCGATAAAGAGCGCGCCGCGCAGCGGTTCAGCATCATGGGCATATGCAACAAAGCTGCGGGGATACTGGCGCCGCTTTTATTTGCGGTGGCCATCATCCGGCCTGGTGATCAAACGCTTTTCAAGGCGCTCCCCGCGATGCAGGGACCGGAAAAAGAATTGATACTGGACCAGCTGATCCAACGGGTGATTGTTCCTTATGCAGTGGTATCTGTTGTTTTATTTTTGTTGGGATTATTGATAAGATTTTCTCCTTTACCGGAAATTGATACTGATACCGGGCATGGCGACACGGCTGCTTTACATGAAAACCGGAAAAGTGTATTGGAATTTCCGCACCTGGTTTTGGGAGCAGTGGCCATTTTTTTTCATGTAGGTTCGCAGGTGATTGCGGTAGACAGTATCATTAACTACGCCTCCGGTATGGGGATGCCATTCCTTGAAGCAAAGGTATTTCCGTCGTATACTTTAGCGGCTACCATCACCGGTTATATACTGGGTATATTATTGATACCGCGGTTTCTTTCGCAGCTGGTGGCGTTACGTATCTGCACTGTATTGGGACTGTTGTTCAGCTGTATGATTCCTTTTATACAGGGAAACGTAACGCTGCTGGGACACCACACGGATATTTCTGTATGGTGCATTGTGCTGCTGGGATTTGCCAATTCCATGATATGGGCGGGAATATGGCCGCTGGCACTCGACAGCCTGGGGAGTTTTATAAAAACGGGCGCCTCCTTACTGGTAATGGGGTTATGCGGCAATGCCATTTTGCCGCTGCTGTATGGATACTGGGCCGATAGGTATGGTTTGCGGTTGGCTTACCTGGTGTTGTTGCCCTGCTATAGCTACCTGATCTTTTACGCATTTTATGCATTTGGCTTGAGAAGCTGGAACCGGAAAACTATTAATAAATGATAAACTATCTGAAGATATATAACGGAACGGTGCTTACACCGCAACGCACTATTCCCGGTGGTTGCGTGATTATCGCTGATGGCGTTATTGCTGAGGTAAGCGATCAGCAGATAGACGTGCCCGGCGCCATAGAGATAGATGCCCGCGGGCAATACATTGCGCCTGGCTTTATAGACATGCATGTGCATGGCGGCGGCGGCCACGACTTTATGGATAATACCATCGAAGCCTTCCATCAGATTGCCATTACGCATGCGCGCTTTGGCACCACCGCCATGATGCCCACTACGCTGAGTTGCGGCAAGCAGGATTTGCTGGATACGCTGGCTATTTACGAACAGGCGGATAAGGGGAATGATAAAGGCGCGGCCTTCGTTGGCCTGCATATCGAAGGACCTTATTTTTCCATGCAGCAGAGAGGAGCGCAGGATCCGCGCTATATCCGTAACCCGGACCCGGCTGAATACATGGAAATACTTTCCCGTTCCCCGGCCATCAAAAGATGGAGCGCCGCTCCTGAGTTGCCTGGAGCGCCCGAGTTTGGAAGATACTTAACCAGCAGGAATATCCTGGCGGCACTGGCGCATACCGATGCTATTTATGAAGAAGTGGTAAAAGGCTATGAAGCGGGCTTTACACATGCCACGCATTTTTATTCCTGTATGTCCGGCGTGTCCCGGCGCAACGCATACCGCTATGCGGGGGTGATAGAAAGCGCTTATTTGATTGATGGCATGACCGTAGAGATTATTGCCGATGGCGTTCATTTGCCCGCACCGTTGCTGAAACTGGTGTATAAAATTAAAGGGCCCGAACACACGGCGTTGATCACCGATGCCATGCGCGCAGCGGCTATGCCGGAAGGCCCCTCGGTGTTGGGCAGCCTTAAAGATGGGTTGAACGTGCTGGTGGAAGATGGCGTGGCCAAGCTGCCCGATCGCAGCGCTTTTGCCGGAAGCGTGGCTACCGCCGACCGGTTAGTACGGAACATGGTGGAACTGGCCACCATTCCCCTGCGGGATGCCGTAAGGATGATGAGTGAAACACCTGCATCTATTCTCCGCATACAGGACCGGAAAGGAACCCTGGAAAAAGGGAAGGACGCGGATGTTGTCATCTTCGACGACAAGATAAATATTCACACCACTATCGTGAACGGGAAAATAGTGTACACGTCGAAAGAAATTTCTCCGGGTATCTTATCTAAATAAAAAAACATGATAAAGGAATTTAAAGCGGGAAAATTAACCGTGAGGATTTATCCCAACCGGCAGGAAATGGGCAGGGCAGCTGCGGAGATGGCGGCGGTTACCCTCCGGCATTTATTGGAAAATAAAAAAGAAGTGAATATCATTTTTGCGGCAGCCCCTTCCCAGAACGAGTTCCTGGAAGCGCTGCAGCAGGAGAAAAGCATTGAATGGAACCGCGTAAATGCTTTTCATATGGATGAATATATTGGCCTGCCGGCAGATGCGCCACAGGGATTTGGCAACTTCCTGAAGCACCGGATCTTTGATGCGTTGCCCTTTCATTCCGTTCATTATATCGATGGCAGCGGAACAGCAGCTGCCTGTGAGCAATATGCCGGCCTGCTGCAAACACATGCAGCAGATATCGTATGCATGGGCATAGGGGAGAATGGCCACCTTGCCTTCAATGATCCGCCGGTGGCCGATTTTGAAGATCCGCTGCCAGTGAAAACAGTAGCGCTGGATGAAGTGTGCAGACAGCAACAGGTGAATGATGGTTGTTTCGCCACATTGGAAGAAGTACCCACGCATGCCGTTACCTTGACCATTCCCACGTTGCTGGCGGCGCCCCATATCTTTTGCGTGGTGCCCGGTTCCCGGAAAGCAGCGGCGGTATACGATACTGTTCACCGGGACATACAGCAGCAATATCCTGCTACCATCCTGCGCACCCATCCAGGTGTGGTGCTTTTCCTGGATGCTGACAGCGGTGCGCAGCTAAGCCATCAAAAGGTATAAGGATGCGGAAACTGGAGGTACCCTTTATTCCGTTGTATGGCAGGCCGGCACCGGCGGAAGTGAGCCGGTTGCTGGACAGGCTGCAGGTGATCCCGATCAGCTGTAACCCCTGGCCGCAGTATGCGCATGCGGTAACCGCAGCGTTTTCCATTGCGCATAGCGAAGAGGCTATTTTGCTCAAGTATTATGTAAAAGAGAGCCATTTGCTGGCAGCGGCTTCCACTAACGGGGATATTCATAAAGACAGCTGCGTGGAATTTTTTGTTGCCTGCGACGATGGCGGCAATTATTATAACCTGGAGTTTAACTGTATAGGCTGGTGTAAAGCAGGATTTGGATCCAGCCGTGAAAACAGGGCTCCGCTGCCCGTTACGGCTACAGACCTGATCACCACGGCTACCCATATCACATCGGCAGTGGAGCATGGGAGGAGATCATTTGTTTGGGAACTGACGGTGATTATACCTGCAGTAGTATTCAGCTATCACAATATCACTACCCTAACCGCCATGAAGGTGAAAGGCAATTTTTACAAATGCGGGGATGAAATGCCGGCGCCGCATTTTTTAACCTGGAATGACGTAAAAGCCGCTATGCCGGATTTCCACCGGCGGGAAGATTTTGCGGATATCTGTTTTCTCTGATATTCATTAACCTATAAAAAGTACAAAATATGAAAAGCACTTTTGCATGGCTGCTGGCAGCCATCCCTGTTTGTTTTGCAAATTGTACCTCCTCCAAGCTGGATGGGCCGGTTCAAACAAAAACAAGTATTCAGAACAGCAAAGCCAATACGGTGGCCGTGAACGCGCTGAACCAAACCACTATCCAGTTTTCGGGTTATACCTGGATCGTAAAGGAACCGGCTGGTCAGCAGGGACCACATAATAACTACTGGAGTGGTGATAACGTTTGGGTAGACAGCAACGGACGGCTACACCTGGTGCTCAAAAAACACAATGATACCGGCCGGTGGGAGTGTGCAGAGGTAAGAAGCACACAGCTGTTTGGATATGGCACTTACCAATGGAAGATTGAAGGAGCCGTAAATGCACTGGATAAGAATATTGTATTGGGCCTTTTCAACTATTCCGGCAACAGCCGTTTTGATGAAATGGATATCGAGTTTTCACGATGGGGATATCCCAATGCGCCGATATTAAACTATACCGTTTGGCCGGCTACCGGCGATACGGGTATCAGCAATGTAACCTATGCAAAGGATTTTGTGATGAGCGGCACCTATACCACGCACCGTTTCCGGCGGGATGCCACCTCCATTCATTTTCAGAGTTTGCACGGCTTTCAGAATGGAAACGTGAACCAGTTTGAAACAAAAACGTGGACTGCACCCACTTCTATCAGCACGCTGCAAATGCCGGTACACATGAACCTCTGGCTTTTTAAAGCGGTGCCGCCTTCTAATGGCAAAGCAGTGGAAATCATTATACACGAATTCAAATTTACCCCTTTATCTTAGTGGCGTATGAAATCTGTACCGGAAAGATACCCTGCGTTGGATGTGCTGAGAGGCATGACCGTTGCTTTCATGATAGTGGTGAATACACCCGGCAGCTGGAATGCGATCTATGCACCTTTTAAACACTCCGACTGGCACGGATTTACGGTTACCGACCTGGTGTTTCCGTCGTTCCTGTTTGTGGTGGGAAACGCTCTTAGCTTCAGTATGAGGAAGATGAAAAGTCTTTCTCATACTGCATTTATGGGTAAGGTATTCAAACGTACAGCGATCATTTTTGTGATTGGGATATTACTCGGCGTTTTTCCTTTTGTGCAGGTGGAAGAGGGACATTATCTGTGGAAGGACCTGGCTGATACCCGGATCTGGGGCGTTTTACAACGTATCGCGGTTTGTTACTGTATCGCAGCTTTTATGATCCGTTACAGCAGCCACCGCATGCTTGTTGTTATGAGCGTGCTGATATTATTGTTGTATTGGTATGTGTTGTATTATTTTGGGACGCAACCAGGACCTTACAGCCTCGAAGGAAATGCTGTTGGTAGATTGGACGCGCTTTATTTGTCTCCCCGGAACATGTACCGGCATTATGGATTTCCATTTGATCCGCTGGGGTTATTGAGTACGTTCCCGGCTGTTATTAATGTGGTGGCAGGTTTTCTTACGGGTAGTTTTATCCAGGAGAACGGGAAGCGCATAAGCGGTATCGTGAAGTTGCTGTTGGCCGGGATATTGCTGGTGGTAGCCGGCGCGTTATGGGACAGGTGGTTGCCGATTAACAAGCCGCTGTGGACCAGCTCCTATGTTGTGTATGCCACTGGCTTTGATTTGCTGATCCTCGCCGCATTGATCATCATCATTGATGTATGGTCGTTCCGGAAATGGACTTATTTCTTTGAAGTGTTTGGTAAAAATCCCTTGTTCATTTACATCGTTGCCTGGGTGGTGATTGTATTGCTGGGAATGATACGCATAAACGGGGGATCCGTGAGAGGTATTATTTACAGGGGTGCTTTTACCAGTTGGCTATCTGACAAAAATGCTTCCCTGTTGTTTGCTGTTTTTTATATGCTGCTGATGTGGCTTGTTGGATATGTGATGGACCGGCGGAAGATATATGTTAAGGTGTAAGGATGGTTATCTTATTTAAGATATTCCTTCAGATACCCGCTGCGGGTTAAAAAAGCTTTATAGTCTTTGATGTCAAGAATTTCCCTGACAGCCTCTTTTTTATCAGCTGCCTTCACAAAATATTGCTGTGTAATCTTATAGCCCATCCAATAACCGAGATCATTCGGGTGGTTGTCTTTCCCGGAAACTCCATATAGCCAGTCGATATAGTTGGTACTATCGATTCTTGTAACAAATTCCCTGCATAACTTTTCCTCGTTTTTATTCCCGTAGTCTATCGCAATTTTATTGGTGGTTGCCCCGGATATCAGTTCTCCTAAAAAATCGGCGCTGCCTTCGATAATACTTTGCTGCAATAAAGTGGGATTTTCCATCCAGTTCTTTTGCTGAAAATGAATCAGCTCATGCGCTACGATAAATGGAATGTTGCTGACATCAGTTTGCTTTTCAGCGCCGATGAACAAACCCTGCTCATTGAAGGTTCCTCCTGAATTATATGCACCGATCACAAAATAAACAGGTGGATACTGCGCGGGAGGATACCAGTATTTTAAAGCGTAGAACGCGCTGCGGCATTGTTTTTCTTTCTCCTTCATTTGCAAGGTGGTGGCCCTTACTTTTTCATAGTCGCTGCGGCGTTTCCTCACTACCAGGAATAAATTTTCGGCGCTTTTAATCCTGCCTGGTGTAAACCCCTTTACGCCGGCGCTGCCAATGTCGAGATAGGCGCTGCCAAACGGGTTAACGGTCGTGTCTTTTTTAAAGAGGTCAAAAGCTTTCCAGAAAACATCAATGTCTTTTGTGAGAAAAACAGCGCTGTCGGGGTTATTTGAAAAAGCTGTTTGTGAATAAGTAACCGTGCATGTAAATACAACTATTAATAATGTCAGGCAATATTTAAACATAGCAACATTGGTTGAAAATGGCTTCATAATGTTGCAAAGTAATTTTTTTGACGCAAAATTCTTTTTTTAACCCGCTTTTCGTATAATTATGCCATGTGCCGGTAACCCGGTTAACCCAAATTCGGAAACCATGTCAAAAGAACGGGCTTATGGAAATTCATGCTTTTGTACCGCCAGCGGATGGTAAAAACCACTTTCAGATAGGAGATTTTAATTTTGAGATAGATGAAGCACAATCGGGACAGGGTTTCGATTACTCAGGGGCTTTACTCATCACAGTGGTTGCCAGGACCGGTGATGTAGAAAGGGCTGTGGCGGCGGAATTACTGGACGACTACGAGCCTACGGGCGAGGTGAAAATTACGATTCCCGCATTGGGAATCTATAAAAGCGATGCACCGGAAGGCATGCTGCATTTTACGGAAGACAAACACGAGGCGCCTTATCTTTCTATTAACCGGGAAAGGTTTCATTATACGTTAAAATTTTCAGGGGATGTTATTTTTAAAGATGGTTGGGTAGCGCTGCTGGGGCAGTTGAAACCTTCGTGGAGTGATCAACCCGTGTTTGCGGTGACTGTTTACCGGAAGATAGATACCGCACAGTTAAACTGGGAAGAGTACTGTTTCACTTCCGTGGCAGAAGCAGCAGGCGCTCCCGTGGAACTGGTGAAAAAACTGGTGCTCACCAACCCTGCATTCGACCGGCTGCCGAATGAATTTTATCGCCTGAAAGCATTGCGGAATGTGGAAATCATGGCCAAATGGCCGGTGAAAAAAATCCCCCTGGAATGGCTGGATGATAAGTTGCTTCATCTCCGTGAACTGGAGCACCTGGTGATTGTTGATTCAAACCTGTGCCGTATCCCTGAGTATATGAACCAGCTTACGAAGTTGAAGCATTGTTCGTTTGCAGGTGGAAATTTATCGCGTGTACCCGCTCACCTGATGGATATGCCGCGGCTGGAATATCTTAACCTCAACGGCAACCAGCTCAGCGAAATAGCCGTATTCGAATTGCCGGAGCTGAAATACCTGCACCTGGCGAAGAACCAATTAAAAACCCTGCCCGAAAATCTATTGGCGTTGCCAAAAATTATAAAGATCAACGCTGCCAATAACCCGTTTTCATTCCTGCCGGCAGCTTTTTCAGATTTTGCCGGACTGGAACTGGATATAAAAAGTAAGCAGCAGTTGCTGGATAATACTTACAAAGATGCAGATGACAACGGACCGGTGAACTGGAACGATGAAAGTTTCTTTGCGCAGTATGATGAAGCATTAATTAAACCGGTGGATGAGATCCTGCAGAAAGAGGGGTTATTACAACAGCGCGAAGCGTTACGTGCGCTGGTAAAAAAGACCATCAGTTTTAAATATTCCGGCGAAGAAGATTACGCTGCCATTGGCAACCACCGGTTTGGCGGCATGCCTGATTTGCCCGCGGATGTTGATTACCCTGTGTACTACGATGATTACCGCAAGGAGCATTATAAGTATGAATTCATCGCCCAGGTTAATTGTGAAGCGCTGGCGCTGTTGCAGGAATATTTACCGGAAAAGGGAATGCTTTTCTTTTTCCTGGAAACCATGCACAACCTCGGCGCCCGGGACGGGCACCTGCCTTGTAAGGTATTGTATGTGGCCGATAATTCCACCCTGCAATCCGGTAAGCGGTTTTCCTTCGGGGAGCAGGATTTTTATGAATTAACAGATGGGCAATACGCCCCATATAAAGCCGATGCTACGGTTAAAAATTCGGTACCGGGTTTTTATTCCTGGCATGTTAATCAGTATCTTTTCCGGGGTGTATCGAAGTCGTTGTTGCAGGATGAGGCGCTGCTCAGCAATTTGTATGATATCTTTGAAGAGCTGGTTAATCGCCTGCTGGAAAGCGATCATGAAATGAATAACTATGGTTTTACGCAGCATCATTCCCCTGAGTTGCAGGCGGCGCTGGCCTGCAAAGGAAACCCCGAGGACTGGACCATTCTGCTTACCGTAAAATCGCGCGGGGATTTTAGTTGGGGAGATGCCGGCGACCTGTTTTTTGTTATACATAAAAGCGACCTGGCGCGGAAAGATTTCCGCAGGGTGTATGTAACTATGGAGAGCAGCTAAAGAAAGAATTGGCATGTTTGACATTCGGCATATCTAACAAAAGTATATTGTTATGAAAAGAAAACTGGTTTTGTTCTGGCAGCGTTACGGCCCTCCTATAGAAGTTGCGGGGCTTATACTTTTAATTATCGGGAGTACGTATATGAAAAACTCCGTTACCTTTAAAAGCTTCGCGATCGCTTTCTGGATTGTGTGCCTGGTGCTTTATGTAATAGGGGAACCAACGTACCGGACAACCCGGTTCTGGCTGTTTCTTATACTTGGCTTAATTTTGGCCACCAGCCAGGTATTGCAGTTGATCGGCACATTTAATTAATTATTGGGGGAGATTTATAAATTATGAATGCAGGAATGTTTATCGCCAGCACATCGCTTTTGGAGGATACCTTTTTTGAAAAGGCCGTCCTGTTCATTACGGAATATAATGAGAACGGGGCGATGGGATTTGTGGTGAACCAGGAGTATCCCCGTAAGTTTAACGAGTTGGAGGAGTTCAGGTATAGTCCCCCGTTTCCGTTGTATGATGGCGGTCCGGTAGACCGGGAGCATCTTTACTTTATACACCGTTGTCCTGAGCTGATAGAAGAAGGTATACAGGTAGTGGATAACATCTATATGGGCGGGGATTTTAAGGCAGCGGTGATGCATATGAATAATGGAACGATATCTGAGCAGGACATCCGGATATTCATCGGGTATTGCGGCTGGAATGCGCAGGAACTCGAAGGAGAGATAGCAGAAGGCAGTTGGGAGATACTGAAAGAAGGGAAGATGTTTTAGTGGTGGACAGGGGGATTTTTAAAAAAGAAGTTATTTTGCACGTTGATTTTGCAAAGTAAATTGATAAATAGTATTAATATGTCTACAGGTGAAAATGTAAATGCCAGCTTAGGCGGAGATCCGTATGAAAATTTTCGTTCATTGTTGCAGCAATCAATTGTATTCCCCAGTGAGTATACTTTTAAGTTTATCATTAAGGCGGACGAGGACAAGATAGCGGAGCTGAAGTCGATGTTTGCGGATGTAAGTGCAAAAATTACAGAGACCAATTCTTCCGGCGGGAAGTATAAATCCTTTACCGTGCAGGTGCCTGTTCAGAATGAGGAAGAAGTGATTTCGTATTATAAGGAGGTGTCAAAGATTGATTCGGTGATTATGCTGTAGGAGCTTTATCATGCAAAAAGTTATACAGGGATTGTTATAATATTGACATTTTTCGATATGTTGCATCATGATTAAGGCCGATTGCCTATATTCGGGAACTTATATATAATTCTAATTTAAATTTATGAAGCAAACAGTACCTGCCTTTGCCCTGCTGCTTACACTTGCAGCATGTGGTGGTGCTTCGACTGATCAGGCGAAGACCGAAGAAAAGAAAGAAGCAGCTGTGACCGGTGGCGCAGCTTATACCATTGACACTGCCACTACCACTGTACAGTGGCGTGCTACTCACAAAGGTGGCTTTGCGCCCCGCTTTGGTACCATCAAAGTAGCGGATGGCAGTCTTAACGTTGAAAACGGCGCTGTTACCGGCGGTAGTTTTGATGTAAACCTGACTACATTGGTTGCAGACCCGGCTTCTGTTACTGAACCGGACAAAAAAGCATCCGACCTGGAAGGGCACCTGAAAAGCCCCGACTTCTTCGATGTGGCGAAGTATCCTTCCGCCAAATTCGTTATCACGTCTGTAGCTCCTTTCGACAGCACCAAGCAGAAAAGTCTGCTTCCTGGCGCTACCAATCTTATCAGCGGTAACCTGACCCTGAAAGACAGCACCCTGAACATCACTTTCCCTGCGCAAATCGTTGTTGCTGAAAGCGGCGTTACTGCTAATGCAAAGTTCGTGATCGACAGGTCTTCATGGGGTATTAACTACAAAACAGAAGGTAGCCCGGAAAACTGGATGATCAGCAAAGATGTTGAAATTGGTTTCAGCCTGAAGGCAGCAAAGAAATAATTTCTTTACCGGCTAAGGTCCTGATAACTTAATATCAAATGAAGCAGCCTGGCACATGATCGTGCCAGGCTGTTTTATTTCAGGTAGTCGCTACCAAAAATTCTTCTCCGCTTGACGGGTGGAAATTATCTGTTCTGCCGGTAAAGTAACGTTTGTCAAGATCGTCTACCGATATTATCTCCAACGTTTTAAAACCGGCTTCACGTGCCAGCGTTCGCATTTCCTCCGGTGTAAAAAAACTGATGAAAGGAGTACCGGCCGCCTGGGCGCCTTTCTCTGCTATTTGTTGCAGGGGTTTATCTTCTTCCTTAAGAAGGTCAAATGGCAGGTAAAACGTCATGGCAATCCGGGAGCCGGGTGCAAGGGTGGCAAGCTGGCGCAGGGTAGCAACGATCGCGTCCCTGGTAAGATAAAGGCTAACACCGGTGCAAGCCACCACTGCGGGTTGGCTGGTATCAAAGCCTGCATTTATCAATTGCTCCCACCAGGAGGAGGTTTCAAAATCAACTCCAACAAAATGCAGCCACTCCGGCATACCAAAGCCAAGTTCAGTTAACCGTTGTTGTTTCCAGGATTGGGTATCAGGCTGGTCAATTTCAAATACCTGTAATTGGGATGCAATGTCCGGCCTGCGTTGTGCAAAAGTATCGAGTCCCGCACCCAGTATCACATACTGCTGAATACCCTGTTCCTGCTGTGCTATCACCAGGTCTTCAATGAAGCGGGCGCGGGCCACCATGGATGCCCGGAGGCGTTTGGTAAAATCCGGGCTCATGTCCGGCCGTTGCTGCCATCCATTATCGGGCGCTATTAGTTGAAGCCCGGTTTCATCTTCAATAATATGAGGCATCGGATCGATCTGAACGTGCAGGGCTCTCCATAAAGCTGTGCGTACCGCTGTATTGTCTGGTGCTGCCTTTCTTTTATCCTGTTCCATGTGTGATGGTTTGGGTGATTAATGTGACAAAATTAGCTGCTATGCCCCGGGTAAAATTGTAAAAAACCGACAGGCCCTTTTATGATTCCCATTCGGGAAATCCAGGCATCCGCTCAATGGATTTGCGCAGGTAAATGCCCGGACTCACGCCGGCGAAAAGTTTGAAATCGCGGATAAAATGGGATTGGTCGAAGTAGCCAAGCGAATGTGCAATGCCTGTGAGTGAACAAAGATTGCCTTTCCGCAAAAGCGCTACCGAAGCCTGGAAGCGGCAGATACGGGCATAAAAAATTGGTGTAATGCCGATGTGGGTAAGAAAGAGACGTTCCAGCGAACGTTCTGATAAACTGAGGTCATGTAATACATGCGACAGCCTTTTCCCCTGTTGCAGTGCTGTTACGGCATAATCTACTTTTTTATTGCTGTTTTCGTAAAGGTGTGCCTGTTTTTCCAGGAAGTTAAAAAGACAAGCAGCCTGTTGTTGTGCAGAACTGCAATTAAGCAGTTGTTCGCTTAAAGCTGTTTTTGTAAGGTGACTGATGCAGGTATTTTGGTCGGTCAGTTCATTAGCATTCAAACCAAACACCGATTTAAGTGCTGCGGGGTGAAAGTTTATACCAACCGTGCGAAAACTACCACCGCCATGCAATTGGCCATATTTCCTTGCCTGCCCGAAAACAAACAATTGTGGCAGCCGTTCACCTTCGAAACCGGTAAACACTGCGGGGTTCTCCTGGAAAATAAGCCCCGGAGCACCATTGCACATGGCCGTGAAAGTTTTTTGTGATACATCGTCAGTTTGGTGCTCCAGGGTCCAGAAACATTGAACATAATTTTTCAGCGACGGAGGGGGAGCAATTACCTGGTAATTCATTTTTTATTTTCTAACACGCAGATACCGAAGATAACCCATTTCCCGGTTTCGGGAAGTCGGTGGGCTATTGTTAAATTTATATTTAAATGGCTGAGCATGATATATATGCAACAACAGACCTCTGATACATATACTTAAACAACATATTTATCTGTTATGGAAAATAAGCCTAATTTATATGAGGTTCAGGTATCTAAAGCTGTCAGATGATTATCAGATCAAGTAAACCAGCTCTTTGGAAAGGAGCTTTAATTCCGTTGGCATATTTTATATTGACTTTCTTTATTGCGCAACATCATACTTTGTTCGAGGAGTGGGATGGCGCCATGCAATACCTGGCTGGTGTGGACTTATTTGAGGGAAAAGGATATCGGGGCGTGAGCTCACATTTCTGGCCTCCTCTTTTTACGCTATTAACAGGCTTGTTCACCTGGATTTTTCAGGATGGTTTTGCGGCGGCGAAATTTATATCTGTGCTTTCCTCGTCTGTGCTGCTCCTGGTTATTTACCGTTTTGTGATGAAGTTTACCGGCAGCCAGGTGCCTGCCTTTTTAGCGCAATTACTTGTTGCCGCTAATCCCACCTATTTTCTTTACAGTATCCAGGCGCAAAACGTCATGCTGGATACCATGTTTTATGTAAGCGCTATTTGCTTTTTTTTCCAAGCACTGCAGTCAGCTTCTTATAAATATCTTTTTATAACAGGAATTATGGCCGGATTAGCGGGGCTGACACGGTATACCAGTTACGCCTTGCTGCCCTCCTTTATAATACTGCTATTTTTCTATTACCGGCCACGGGCCGCCTCTTCAAATGTGTTCACCTTGTTCGTGGGGTTTGCAATAGTTTCCCTGCCCTGGTGGATCATTAATACGCTTAACAGCGGCGGTCCTTTTAATAGCTGGCATTATCTGAACGTTGGTTATGGCTTGTCGTACCAGTCAGCTCCGGTTAATCCGAAATGGTGGTGGCATGACCAGGCATCCTACAATTCTGTCTGGCAAATTATGCGGCAATCACCATTAGATTATGGGAAACATTTTTTATATAATGTAATGGAGGTTTTCTCCACGCTCACTATAAAAACACTGTTATCGTTTATTGGGTGTATTATTTTATTTTTTGTACAGTTTTTATCTACCCGGAAATGCAGGTCCTTTTTGGCGGATAATAAATTTTTCCTGGTGATTGCAACCTGCTTAATAATGTATACAGGTTTGATTTCACAGGCGTTTATCATAGACCGTTTGCTTTTAAGCTGGTTTGCCATAACCGGTATGGCTATAGCTGTGTTGTTGTATACAATAGGCATGTCTGATCCGGGGTGGATAAAATTAAAACCGCTTGTTGCCGGCGCACTGCTCTTCTTTTTATTGATAAACGTAATAGTGACTATCAGGAAAATGGATATTTACCTGGATGACAAAAACGATAGCGGACAGCTGGCGGATATGGAAAAAATAACACAGCTTTTAAAAGCGCAGGATCCTGATTTATCCCAAAAAACGATCATGGCCATACATCCGGCCAGCGCATATTACCTCGGATGCCGGTTTGTGATGATACCACTCTATTACGACAGCAATAATATCAATGATTGGATCGCATACGGCCATCTTGCTCCCAAGGTCATTAACTATGTTCCCCGCTTTCCGGGAGACCTGGATATCACAAAATCCCCTGTGAATTACCTTATTTTTAACCGGCTTAGCAGCACATATCTTCCCCAGTTTTCCTTTTTGCTGGATGAACATACAGATAAGATTCCTGCTAATTTCGAACGCCTGTTACTGACAAAGGACGTGGCGCTTTACAGGATCACGGGGATCAGGTAATCATCTTCAAATCAATGATTCGTTAAGACAGCCAACCGCCGGTGAAAAATAAATTTGTGTAGTTAAATAACTACATGTACATTTGTAGTCAAATAGCTACATAATGAATTTACGACGAGATGTATTTCAAGCCATAGCGGACCCGACGAGACGGGCTATATTGCTGTTGGTAGCTTCACAGGGCATGACAGCAGGGGCAATAGCCGCTAACTTTGACACCGCCAGACCAACAGTTTCCAAACACCTGCAAATACTTACGGAGTGCGAACTACTGGAACAGAAACAAAACGGCAGGGAAATTTATTACCACATCAACGCAAAAAAAATGAAAGCAGTAGCAGACTTTATTGAACCATTCCGCCAAATGTGGGATGACAGATTTAATAAATTAGAATCCATCATGAAAAAGTACAAACCAAAAAAATAGCAGCCTTATGGAACGAAAAACAAAAATCAATGCCGAAGACGGCAAACAGGAATTAGTGATAACGAGGGAATTTGATTTGCCGGTGGAATTACTTTTTACGGCATACACAGAACCCGAAATTGTGGAGCAATGGATGGGAACCAAAGTGCTGAAACTTGAAAACAGGAAGCACGGCGGCTGGCAGTTTGAAACCAGCGATGCTAAAGGCAACGTGGTATTTAAAGCCAATGGAACCGTTCATGAGTTTATTCCGAACCAGAAAATTACCCGGACTTTTGAAATGGAGAATGCACCTTTTGCCGCCCAGCTCGAGTTCCTGGAATTTGAACCACTTACAGCCGATACCAGCAAACTCAATATGCATATTGTATATAAATCAGTTGAACTCAGGGACCAGATGATGCAAATGGGTTTTGCTCCCGGCCTGAATATGGCACATAACCGGTTACAAAGCATCGTAGGCAAATTAAAATAACACATCATGTCAAAGAGAAATAAAATTATTTATTGGATTGCTACGCTCTGGCTTGCATTAGGAATGGTATCAACCGGATTAGTACAGTTATTCAAAGAACCGGATGAAACAGATTTTACGGCGCATCTGGGCTATCCCACTTATTTTCTGACCATACTGGGCATTTGGAAATTGTTGGGAGCCATAGCAGTACTGATTCCTAAATTTCCTTTGGTAAAGGAATGGGCGTATGCGGGCTTTTTCTTTGTCATGTCGGGAGCCGCACTTTCACATATGGCAACTGGTACCATGAACAATATTTTTCCTTCGTTGTTATTGCTGGCGTTGACAATTACATCCTGGTACTTCAGGCCTGCAGACAGGAAAACTATTTCAGTTAATCAATAAAACAAGAAAACATGAATCCCAAGGTTGATTTCTATTTTAGTAAAGCTGACAAGTGGAAGAAAGAAATAGAGAAATTGAGAACGATTGTTCTCGACTGTCACCTGAATGAAGAATTGAAATGGGGGTGTCCCTGTTACATGTTTGAAAAGAGTAACATCGTTTTAATACATGTTTTTAAAGAGTACTGTGCGCTTTTGTTTTTTAAAGGAGCCCTGTTAAAGGACCCTAAAGGAATCCTGATCCAGCAAACTGAAAATGTGCAGGCGGCGCGCCAGGTCCGCTTTACCAGTCTCCAGGAAATAGTGAAGCTGGCGCCTACCCTGAAAGCATATATTTATGAGGCGGTTGAACTGGAAGAAGCAGGTGCGAAAGTGGAGCTTAAAAAGACGAAAGAATACGCCATCCCCGAAGAATTTCAGCAGCAGTTAGATAAAAAGCCGGCCTTGAAAAAAGCTTTTTATGAATTAACACCGGGGCGGCAAAGAGGCTACCTGCTTTATTTTTCTGCTCCCAAACAATCTAAAACCCGGGAATCGAGAGTGGAGAAATATATGTCGCAGATTCTCGACGGGAAGGGATTGGATGATTAAGGGATTTCATCTGATGTTATTGCATTATTCTGAAGAAGCATGTATCTTTAGCTGGTATGAAAACACTATTTGCATCTGTTATATAATCCCAATAACATGACCAGCTTAAAACCCTTATGGTCGGGTGTTACTATCTGTATGATGGCGCTGCTGAGTCAATTTCCGGCAAATGCGCAATTCCGTCAGTTTTCGGTATCCGGTGGCGGTGCATTTAATACGAATGATTTCGACTGGTCGATTGCAGGTAATCCGCAGGGACAATCTCCCAACGTTTTATCAGAATTGCACTTTAATGGTATCACGTCCCTGGGCTTTTACCTGGATGGCGCCTATCGCCCGTTGAAATGCCTCCGGTTCAACACATACTATCAAAGAAATGGTGTAGTCAGCGGCAGTGGTGTGGATACCGACTATAAGGGTGATAACCGCACAGATCCTACCTTTCAGCAGTCTTTTTCCAGCAACAGGGGCTACCTGGAGATATTCAGGGCAGGCGCCATGGCTACATTTCTGCAACGTGCCAATTTCAGTTTGGGAGCTGGGGTATCCTATAAAAATACCCGGCAAAACTTTGTTATACTTAGTCCTGAATTAACGGACCTGCAGAGTACTTATACAGCAAAGTGGCGTGGACCCGAGTGTTCTCTGGAAGGTAATTACAAGATCAACCGCTCTTTATCAGTGGGCGCTGATATCGCTTATACCTGGATCAGTTACCGGGGAGAGGCGAACTGGAACCTGATCGATCTGTTCATGCATCCGTTAAGCTTTGCGCAAACGTCGAAGGGACATGGTATGGACTATGGTTTGAATATCAGATATGCCGTTAACAGCTTTCTCGCCTTTTCACTTAACGGCATGCTGGGGAATGCGAGGATTTCGGAAGGAACTGATATCTCTTATTTGAGTAACGGCACGCAGATTTCCACACAGTTTAATGGCTCCGCGAATAATTATTACGGCGCCAGGTTGGGCGCTATCATTCAGTTCTGATGGATTGCCTGTTTGATGAACCAGGCACAAATAAATAAGGCCAGTTTTAATAACCGGCATTTATAAATATCCTGAACAATACAGGGAACGTCCTATTTTTCCAACCGGTATTTTATTGTAATCGCTGGTGACACAGCTGTGTTGATTACGACTAATGAAGTATCCGGTGAATAGGTAACTTTTCCTTTCAGATCTGTTCTTTGCCGGCCATCTCCATCCAGGAAATAGATGCTGTCTGCAGTCAGCTTGAGTGCA
Organism: Chitinophaga sp. ARDCPP14; assembly: GCF_051362515.1. Lineage (NCBI taxonomy): Bacteria > Pseudomonadati > Bacteroidota > Chitinophagia > Chitinophagales > Chitinophagaceae > Chitinophaga > Chitinophaga sp. ARDCPP14. Next base: position 357,809 of record NZ_JBKIXB010000006.1, read on the forward strand.
AATACCGAATCTTTCTGGATAGTATATACAAAATCCGCTTTGATATTTGTCCGGAGACCATAGGCCGCGAAACTGGTGCTTTGCAATGTGTTTTCTTTTGCCAGCCAGGAAAATATGTTGCCGTTCCCGATCTTTGTCCAGCTTCCTTCCTGCTGCGTCTTGATAGAGTCTTCCCGCCAATCGAATTTAGCGCCATAGGTAAAAGGATCTATCTGTAAATCACCATCGTTATCATCCTTCCCGCAGGATTGTAATAACAGCAGCGCTACAATTGGGCACAAAAAAATGAAAAAGGATTTCATCTGTGGATATTTTATCTATTTTGAAAAGTAAATTACATTTTTATCTTTTAAAACCAGGAAGAAGCCTGTCATTTTTTAACAGGCTTCTTCCTGGTGCGCTTACATTAAGGGCAGGTAAATTTTCCTAAATCATTGTTCAGTGTACAACAATTAGGAGGGTATGGATTGCCGTTGTTCAAAGCCGCCTGCAGGTCAAGTCTTTCACTCGGCGTCATGATGGTGTTATCTGACTTATACACTGTTGGCGCCAATTCAGCATACACATCTGATCTTGCTATATACGGAATGTAGAAATAATTTATCCAGGATCTGTCGCTGTTGGAAAGAAAACTGCCCTGGTAAATATAACTGCCATCTGTTTTAGTGTACATTGGTAAACTGGTGTTATGCACAATGGATGTACTGCTTGTCAGCGAGCTGTATCCCATTACAGAAGTGTAATCGTATGTACCTGTCTGATAGTAATTGGTGGAGGGGATATTAAATTGCGCCAGCCCGGAAGAGGTAAGGTTAGACGTATTAACGGTAACAAACGAATTCCTGTCGAGGCGCGTATGCTCATGTCTTAAACCCAGCGCATGGCAGATTTCATGGATGATCACACTGTTGTCCCATGAATCAAAGGCGAAATCAGCGAGGTTGATGCGTTGTACTCCGCCTGTTCTTCCGAGATTTGATTCGCTGACATCAGCACCATCTGTGGACCAGAATTCGATGTTGGGGTAAGTAAATCCATAAGTGGGGTCAACCAGCGGCTCACAGGTAGCGTTGTAGAACCTTACATTGGTATTGGATTCCATTTCAAGCAGTGCTGAACGGACTTTCTGTTTCTCCGCCAGGGTTAAATTTGACCCGTATATAATCCTCACCATGGCCCATAAATTATAGGCAGTAGGGTATATACTGAATGCTCTGGGGATGGTGCGGCCCTGGGCGGTGTTTTGAAAGGGCACATTATACACCGGGTGCGCATTTTTTTCGGCGCCTACATAGTCTGGTTTCTTGGGCAGTAGCTGGCCATAGAGATCCAGGTTTTTGTATTGTTCCTTAGTGAGACGGATATCTCCTTCCCAAAAATAATCAGCTCCTTTTTTTTCGACCATCGCACCGGATTTTAAAGTGATCGGGCCATCTTTCTGGTTATCTGATTGATTGGATTGGTTATCCTTGCTACAGGACAGGAAAAACAATACGGCTAACAACGGGAATGCTTTCAAATAGTGGTTACGTTTCATGGGTAATGTTTATTGGTTGAAGGAATACTTTGGGTTACATATTATCAGACTATAGCAAAAATGAGAATAGGTTAAACAAATGTGATACCTGAGGGTAAGCATCACGATTATAATACTATCTAAAATAAAGAATAATTTTAATTCGCCGGGAATTTATTTTTCAAATTTTTAATTCGTAGTCCTGATAATGTGGGGGGATGCCCGGGGCATTTTTATATATTTCTGATAATCAGTTATTTTTTTTGTTATAATTTTTCAAGTGCCCGGTTTGAATAATTGTAATATTGACAGTACTAATTTATCAAGCGGGTAAATTTATACCGGTGCGGCAAATTCCCTGGGAGATGTTTACCATTTATCTGTTAGCCCGATCTATTTCTTATACCTGAACTTTTTGAGCAGCTCTTTTTTTTTCGCCGCGATACTGTTACATACAGACCATTTTCCAGTTCTATCTGCCCGCCTTCTCCCCGGATATAGCGTTTGATGTACTGCAGATTGATAATATGCGAGTGATGGGTGCGGAAGAATAAATCTGTTGGCAATAGTTCTTCAAAATCTTTCAGGGTACGGCTGGCCACCAGGGCAGGGTGATTGGAAAAACTGATAGCCGTGTAGTTGCTCTTCGCTTTAAGACATATAATATCGGCAATATTGAAACAAAGCAATCCTTCTATCGTGGGGATAGCGATTTTGCCTTGCCGGGCGCCGGTGTCCAGGTTTTGTTGCAGTACCTGGAGCTTTTCTTCTGTCGTCACTCCTTCGCTTTTGAGCTTGAAGGGGGGAGGCATTATTGATGGCATCGTACAGGGCTTTACCGGAAAGTCCGCCGGGATCGGGGGGAGCCTCTTCACCGACCTGTGTACCATTAAAATTCCGGTATAAGCGGGAATGGCAGAAGCCCCGTTTAGCAGATGGAGGAAGTGGGTGAGCCGGCGGGGAGTTAAAGGGGCTGGACTAACTCCTGCCAGATGGGTTCCTGCCTGGTTAAAAGCGGGATAACAAAACAAATTTGACCGGTTTATAGAATTAATTTAATATTAGTGTATGTATCTTACCAGTGTGCCCGATCATACGGAGCCAGGATTTGATGAGGCATTGTATTTCAGCAAATTCCAAAAGCATAACATTATTATTAATGCGGAGAGCAATGGGAGTCATTGTGACGATCATGCCGGGTGTCTTTCTATCAAAACAATACTCAGTGGCGAGGAATGGTATGGGATTGATCGTCACAAGCTGGTGGTAAGGCCCGGCCAGTTCCTGGTTTTAAACGATGATCAGCGTTATTCGTGTCGTACCAGCCGGGGCGAAAAAGTGAGAGGGTTGTCGGTGTTTTTTAAAAAGGAATTTGCGTCGGCTGTGTTTAGTGATATGCTTAACAGCGAAGGAGCGCTGTTGGATAATTCTTCTTATAATAACAGTACAATACCTGAATTTTTCCAGACCCTTAATAATATCTCCCCTGATTTACAGGCGCGGTTATCCCGGCTTGTAACCACTATTGAAAGCAGGGGATATGATGCAACTATGGTAGATGAATACCTGGTTTTTCTGTTGCGGCACCTGATTGGGGTTTACAAATCTGACGTGGTTCGCGGAGCTGGTATCCAGGCGGTTAAGGCAACTACCAGGATTGAAATTTACAAACGGCTATGCATAGCCAGGGATATCCTGCATTCTTCTTATACCGAACATCTTGATCTGTCAAAGATAAGTAGCCTGGCCTGCTTATCCATGCCTCAACTAATCAGGCAGTTCAAAGCGGCTTTTCATTGTACGCCGTATCAATACCTCATACGCATCAGGCTCAGGCATGCTGCTCAATTGTTGCAAGACACGGATAAGCCTGTGCAGGAAATTACCTGGATATGCGGTTTTGAAAATACGAGTGCTTTTTGCCGGGCTTTCAAATCTGTTTATGGCATCCAACCGGTGCTCTTCAGGAAAAAATAAAATTGAGCATTTTTGCACATCATATCTTGCAGCGTAGGCGTAATATTGAGTATCCATGCATTTTATGTTTACAAAATGAAGAGAATTATATCAGTATTTGCTTTTTTGTCATTTTTACAGTTGGCGCATGCGCAGGAAACAATGATACCGCTGTATAAAAAAAATATTCCGAATTCCAGGAGCATACCCCCGGATTATATAGAAGAAACGGATACTTCAGGTTTGATAAGAAAAGTAACACAACCTGCCCTGATACCTTTTTTTCCGAAGAAGGGAACTGCAACCGGCACGGCTATACTTATTTTTCCCGGAGGCGGTTATTTTGTTTTGGCGCCAGCCACCTGTTATGAAATGGCCAGGGCGCTCAATGAAGCAGGTATCACCGCTTTTGTAGTAAAATACCGTTTGCCGCATGATACCATCATGATTGATAAAACAATTGGTCCGTTACAGGATGCCCAGGCTGCCATTCAGCTGGTACGCAAAAGAGCTGCAGAGTGGGGCATCAATCCCCACAAAGTAGGCGCAATGGGCCTTTCAGCAGGTGGTCACCTGGTATCAACAGCGGGTACGCAGTTGAACAGGGTAGTGATTGAAAATAGAGAGCAGATCAATCTCCGGGCAGATTTTATGGCGCTATTGTATCCTGTAACGATCTATGATCCTGCTATTCCCAGAACCCGCGAAAACCTGATTGGTAAAAATCCATCTGCTGCATTGCTGGATCTTTATAGTACCGATAAACAGGTCACGGAAAATACGCCACCGACTTTTTTGGTGCATGCGGCTGATGACGATGTGATACCGGTTAAAAATACCCTCCTGTTTTTTAACGCTTTACTGAAAGCGAATGTAAAGGCGGAAATGCATATCCTGCAATCTGGTGGTCATGGTTTTGGTTTAACAGATCTTCACAGCAAGGATAACTGGTTTAATTTATTTAAAAGCTGGCTGGCAGAAAATGGATTTTAGTGGGTCAGCCGCAGTATGCCTACTGTATCAGTGCTCCAGGAAGGCATCCATCGCCTTCGTGGGTTTCCCGTCATCTCCCCAGGCACTTAATCCATAATGGCTCCAGCTTTTTGCTCCCTGCGGCTCCCAATAAATTACACCTAAACCCTTTCCATCCGGCACGGCCTTTACCTTTTTCTGTACGGCAACCAGCATATCATAGGTGTTCTGCGCTTTCGTGTCTTCTCCGCCCACTTCTACTACCATCACCTCCTTTCCGTACCTGGCGGCCATCTCTTTCAGGTTATTGCCCAGGTCATCAATAGAAAGGGTATAATCGGGTTTGCCGGTAAGCCAGTAGGGATAGTATGACAGCCCGATTACATCATATTTTGCGCCCTGGGTCCTGGCGCTGTCGAACCACGTAACAAAGCGTGTTCGGTTATTACCCTGATCCACATGAAGAATCACTTTAGACGCAGGGCTCACCGCTTTAATGGCATCATAGCCTTTGTTGATCAATTGCGCCAGTTGATGCCAGTTTGAAGTGCTTCCTTCAGGATAGATCATACCTCCGGCTGTTTCATTGCCCACCTGCACCCATTCAGGGGTGATGCCGCTGTTCTTCAAAGCAGACATTACATCGAAAGTATAATCATATACATCTTTCAGCAGCTGCGGGAAGTCGTGGCCTTCCCAGGCAGCCGGTTTTTTTTGCTTACCCGGATCTGCCCAGCTATCGCTGTAATGAAAATCTATCATTACCCGCATCTGCCATTTCTTTGCCCGTAAGGCCATTGCCACCGTTTCTTCTTTGCTGCAATGACCGCTGGCTTTATCGTTAGATGGATTTACCCATGTTCTTAACCTGATCGTATTGATACCGTGATCTTTCAGGATCTGGAAACAATCCTGCTCCACGCCATTATCATTATAAAATTTGAACCCGGAAGTTTCCATCTGCGGTAGCCAGCTGATATCAGCTCCTTTTGCAAATTCGTTGCGGGATGGGCCAACGGATGTTTTTGAGGTGGTACATCCTGTCGATAGTATAACCGCGAGCAGTATAAAGAAGATAGTGATTATTGATATTTTCATCTGGCTGAAATTTAAGTGTTATTTGATGGTCACTTTTATCGTTCCTTCTTTCAGATTTTCCGAAGAGGCAGTAACAACAACTTTTCCGGTAAGATCTCCTGCTTTCAGCAGGATAGTGGCAATGCCTGCTTCCGCCTTTACCGGGTTGCTGCCAATTAATACTGCATTACCAGTAACCGTGAATTGAATGACATTTTTTGCATCGGGCACCAGTACGCCATTTTCATCCGTAATACGCGCGTAAAGGAAAACGATATCCGATTGGCCGGATTGAAGCGGCTTCCCGGTCGTATCAACATTCATACTGATGCTGCTGGCTTTTGCCGGCGTTCTTTGTGTAGTGCTGATCACTTCTTTTCCGTTGTTGTATCCGATCGCTGTTAATGTTCCGGGTTCAAATTTGTTTACCGGGAAGGTGAACGGCGGATGGGGCAATTTTCCCGAGAAGGAGTTCTGATCGGGCTTTTGACGCGCTATCAGCTTCCCGTTCAGCAAAAGAGCCGCTTCATCGCAGTTACTGAAAACCCTGACTGTTGTTACGGAGGGATTATTCCAATAGCTGGCAATAAAGATCATCGGCTTGCCAAAATCGCTGTTCGTGTTTTCCGGTGTCCGGTACTGGCTTTGATAAAAATAATAAGAGAATTTCGGTAAACGGAAGATATCGGAGATCCCGGACGATTCTATGTCCGGCGCGTATCCGCGTTTGTAGTCGAACAAAAGCCAGTTAGCATCGCCTACGGCTGTTCCGGTAAGATTGTCGTTATGGGCTTCCTGGAAATTGAGCGCCTGTTGCAGCAATGCCTTTTCACCAGCTTCCCGCAGTTGCCGGGAAGTTCTTTCTCCTTCTTTCAGATCTTTATATTCTTTTTGATTAAACCCCGCATTTTGTGCATAGTATTCCCAATCGCCATACTCAGCAATCAGTATTGGCTTCCGGGTGTATTTTTTCCAGTAGTCCGGCGCCCTGGCATGTTGCCTTGCAGGAATAAACACATCGTACACGTCGTCCATCCATCCGCAGGTATACACGTCTGTGAAAGGCAGTTCCTTATGTACAATATCGTGGGACTGCTGCATGTACTCCATACTCATATTGGTTTCATTCAGGGACGCTTCCCATAGAATGATGGAGGCATGGTTTCTGTCGCGGTGAATGAGATCCCTGATATTCTGATAGCTGTTTTGCTGAAATTCCTCATTACCAAAAAATTGCCAGCCGGGAATTGAGTTCATCACCAGTATTCCTAATCTGTCACAGGCATCTAAAAAAGCGGGGGAAGGAGGGTAGTGGGAGCAACGCACAAAATTAAATCCGGCTGCCCTGATTTTATAGGCATCGCGGAATTGCGCATTATCCGGAAGTGCATAGCCGATATAAGGATACTCCTGGTGGCGGTTAGTGCCACGAAGGAAAAATGGCTGCCCGTTCAAGGTAAAACTACCTGCTTCAAACCGGAAGGTTTTAACACCGGTACTGATTTGCTCTTCGTCCACAACTTTGCCCTGCTGCAATACCTGCACAGTAAGCTGGTATAGCGAAGGATGTTCTGGTGACCATAGCGCGGGATTTTTGATAGCCACCTGCCCGTTAAAAGAAACATATCCTTTACTGATTACATTTTTTACACCAGATAAAACGCGACCAACTTCCACTCCTTTTTCATCTGTTAAAATTAAATTCACCTGTGCATTTTGTGGCCGGCGGTAATCGTTTCGCAATTCTGTTTTTATCATTAATGTTGCACGGCTGTTGCTAACGTTTTCATAATGCAACATCACGCCGCCGCCGGATTCCCTGTTCGCTTCCACCGCATCGGCAATGTGCAGTTTATCTTTGATGATCAGCCAGGCATTGCGGTAAATGCCGCCATAGTAATTAAAATCAAGGTCTTTAATTGATTTTCCCGGTGGAATAGCGGGATTGTTTTGATTATTTAATTTAACGACTACGATATTCTCTCCATCAAACCTGACGTTATCAGAAATATCAATATAGATAGGAAGATATCCTCCTGCATGGCGATATACATGCGTTCCATTCAGATAAATATCTGCTTCGTGCATGGCTGCATCAAATTGCAATGCGATGTGTTTTCCCCTGACGGCAGCAGCCACCCGGAAGTTTTTCCGGTAATAACAGGTGCCCTGCCATTGCTCCTCTTTCTTCTCCACAGGTTCAATCCGTGGTGTATGGGGCAGTGAAACTTTCTCCCATAAAATTTTATGACCAGTATTACCGGAAAGGGATGCAGCTATTTCCATACTATCCACATTCTTCACAAACTCCCATTTTCCGTTGAAATTAATTTTATTCGCAGGGTGTGTGTTTTGTGCTTGTAAACTGTTAATAATAATTAGTAAGATGAAAAGAAAGATGAACCGGTTTTGCATAAATGTAGTCATGGGTTAGATGGTTATTGCGGATACCCGTCGTTTTGTTTAATGATTCCCTTTGCTTCGATGATCACGGCAGATGGGATGGGAAATAACACCTGGTATGGCCTGGCGTTTGTTTTTCCTCTTGCCAGGGCGTTGGTTATCAGGGAGCCGTTTCGTACCAGGTCCTGGCGTCTCACGCCTTCGCCATAGAGTTCCCTGCCACGTTCATCCAGCAGGGCGGTACGCATACCTGCCTGTGTTAAGCCTGTAAAATTGGGAACGCCTGCCCTGGCCCGCACCTGGTTTACATATTGGTATGCTTCGCCTGGTCCTCTTTGTTCATTGATGGCTTCGGCTATGGCCAGCAGTACTTCTGCATATCTGAACACTACCACATCAATGGCATAACCAGGTCCGTCGCCCTGGATGCTGGTGTATTTCAGCGGAATGGCTCCTCTTAATCCATTACTTTTGTTGGCTTCCGTACCATCGCTTTTAGTATAGTGGTCTATGATCGTTGTTTTCCTGGTGTCGTTGGTTTCATATTTATTGTAAAAGCTCCAGGGCATATAATATCCTCCCCAGCCCGGGGCTCTCTGGATGCTTCCTGCCTGTTTAAAGTCGCCGGGAAGTACTTCCTGGATCCAGTAGTTAGGAGAGGCATCATTGGTAGGCACAGCATAAATGAGTTCCTTGCCTGCTTTCTTTTTGAATATATCTGCATAATTATCTTCCAGCGAATAATTCATGGTCATTATTTCTTTGGCGGTTGCTTCCGCCTTGTTCCATTCTTTATTGTGCATATATAATTTCAGCAGCAGCATGCGTGCAACGCCTTTGGAAACCCTTCCCCAGTTGGTGGCATCACTGTTGTATTTGTCGGCCAGGTCGGGCAGGGCGGCAGTCAGATCCGCTTCAATCTGAGCGGAATAAGTTGCGGCGTCCGGCCTGGGTGTGATGGTATTATCTGCCAGTGTTGCCGGATCAGTTTTGGCATTTACAGGGCCGTAAAAATCATATAGCACATACATCAGCCAGGCTCTCAGCACTTTTGCTTCTGCGATATATTTTCTTTTAATGCCTGCGTCAAGCGTTGATTTTTCTATATTATTAATTACGTCGGTAGCTTTGGCTACGTACCTGATCTTGGGATAGGTGGGATCGTTGGCATCCACCCAGGTGGAGGGTCCGAAGGTAAAGTTGGTTAAATTGGCATCCCAATCGGTTTGTAATTCATCTGTTGTCATCAGGCTGCGGATGAAGTAAGATTTGATATCAGCGTTATACAGCGCACCATACCAGCTGCCGGCGCCGGGATCAGCGTTGCCCCAGTTGGAGGTGAAGGGATTGTAAAGCGTAATGAGCGCAACATTCGCATCTCCTTCTGTTTGAAAGAAATTTTCCGGCGCCAGCTGGGAATAGATGTCTGATTCCAGCATTTTTTTACACCCGGAGAGCGGTAAAAGTATGATCAGGCCTATCAGTGCCAGTTGATGCAGCGAAAGTTTGCAGCAGTTTGAAATGAATATTTTCATGATGTGGATATTAAAAGGTCAGGTTTACGCCAAAAGTGGCAGATAATGCTTGCGGATAAGGATTCACTTCTGTAACCTCGGGATCATATCCCTTGTAGTTGGTGAGTACCGCAATATTCTGCATGTCGAAGAACAACCGGGCATTCCGTATAAACCGGGTGGACCGGGTAAGGTTATCAGGCAGCTTGTAACCTAATGTGATATTCCTTAACCGAAGGAAATTCACCTTCTGCAGGTAGAAATCATTTGTGGTGGTGGGATTATTGCCACTGTAGGGATTACTGGCATAACCGGGATAAACCCCGTTGGTATTGTCGGCAGACCAAACTCCTTTGATACCGGTAAGTGTATTGTGTGCGTTGCTGCCGTTTATTTGTGCGGGATCATAAAACCCCGAATAGCTGTTGAAAAGATATCCTCCGAAGTTGCCGTAAACAAATACATTCAGGTCAAAATTTTTATAGGAAAAAGTGTTACCCAGTCCGATAGAAAATTTCGGATCCCTGTTGCCGAGTTTCACCACGTCATTGATATCCAGGTTACCATCGTTGTTTATATCTGTATACCTGATATTTCCTGGCCGTGCATTGGGCATATGGACAGGAGCATCAGCGGCGCTTTTGATAATACCATCCGTTTTCCAGCCGTATATTTCGCGGATCGGATCTTTGGCGCCGATGAAAGGAGAAAGCGCAATAACAGGATTTCTTTCTATCCAGTAATTTTTATATTGGGAGATATTAAAAGAAGTATTCCATTTAAATGCACCGGTAGTATTACGGGAGTTCAACGATAGCTCGATGCCGTCGCTGCGGGTGGAGCCTACATTTGCCGCCACCTGGCTTACGGCATTGTTGGATGGCAGCGGGTTGTAATCCAGCAGATCCTTTGCTTCCTTCCGGAACACGTCGAGCGCTCCTGTAAGCCGGTCGTTGAAAAATCCAAAATCAAGACCGAGATTGATTGTTTTGTCTGTTTCCCAGGTGAGATCGGGATTGGCAATCTGTGTAATGGCAATACCTGTGTAATAAGTGGAGCCTATTAAAAATGGGGAGCCCGTTCCATACAGTGATAAGGCATTGGTGCCAAGGATGCTTTCATTACCGGAGGTACCATATCCCGCGCGAAGCTTGAGGTTGGAAATAACGCCCGAGTTTTTGAGGAAAGGCTCTTCACTGATGCGCCATGCGGCTGAAAGTCCGGGGAAGAAACCGAATTTATGATTGTCGGCAAAGTAGCTGGATCCGTCGTTACGCCCTGTTAAAGTAAGAATATACTTATTGTCGTAACTGTAATTTACCCGGAAGAACTGGGAAACTTTGATGCGGTCGGGCGCCCTGAAAGAGTTCTGGAAACTCTTTTCTTTATTGCTGGCAACGCCTACATTATTAAAACTAAAAGCATCTGTGAAAAAACCTACTGCCTGGAGACCAAAGTTATCTGACATACTTTTGTAGTATCCGGCTCCTGCCACTACCGCGAGATCGCTTTTCTTAAATGACTTGTTGAAAGTTAAATAAGATTCTGCGGTATAGTTACCAATATTATTAGTGGCCAGTTGCGCCATTCCTTCTGGCAATTGCGCGTTCTGAGCTTTTCGTGGCAGGTAAAATTTCAGATCGGAGCTTTGTTTATCGATACCTGCTACTGCAGTCAGTTTTAAATTATCCAGGATCTTTATTTCCAGGGTTGGGGCAGCCAACAGCCGTTTGAGGCTGGTCTGGTTCCGGATAATGGAAAATGCAGCGGGATTGGTAATGAGGCGGTCGTAGCTTTTGGTATAATTTCCCGATTCATCATAAATACCAATATTAGGCGCAAAAGTGTAGGCGGCTTGCAGTTGGTTGTATTTTTCGGGGCCTCCTGCATTAGATCCTGTTGCTGCATTGTCGCTGTTAACCTGGCTTAGCGTTAAATTCAGGTTGAATTTTACCCGGCTGCTGATTTGCTGTTCGAGGTTTACCCTCCCGGTGTACCGCTTGTAGCGGGAGTTTTCCAGCAGCGCTTTATTATCATACAGGTTAAAAGAGGCGTATACCTTCGTTTTTTCGGTACCGCCGGACACGGAAATATTATGTTCATTAATACTGCCCTGTCTCATTAACAGGTCCAGCCAGTCTGTGCCTGCGCCGGCTTTGCTGATGTCTGCATCCGAAAACATGGGATTGAACGCCGGAACGGAGGAGGGGTCTGTGTTGCCATAAGGGGCCAGGTTGTTATCATATAAATACTTATCCCGGGCCAAACGGACCTGTTGTTGCATAAAGTTACCCGCGTCTAAAAAATCGAGGTAGGGTTTGGGCGACTGTATCGTGTAGCTGCCCCGGTATTCCGTTATCGCCTGTCCGGCTTTTGCCTTTTTGGTGGTAATAAGTATAACGCCATTGGCAGCAGCAGAACCATAAATGGCCGTAGCGCTGGCGTCTTTCAATACGTCTACGGATTCAATATCTGAAGGGTTGATGCTGCTTAACGGGTCCTGGTCCACTCCGCCGTAAAAACCAAGATCGCCATCGGCGATGGAAGGAACGGGCGAGGCGTTATTTAATATAGGCACTCCGTCGATTACATACAACGGGGCGTTGCTACCTCTCGGAGAAATGGCGCCCCGGATGTTCACAGAAAGGCCGCCGCCCGGCTGGGCGCTCCGCACACTTAAATTAAGGCCGGCTGCTTGCCCCTGCAACAGGTTATTAATAGAAGTGTTGGCCACCTGTGGCAGGTCTTTAGTTTTTATAGATACCACTGATCCTGTAATATCCTTTTTGCTGGTGGTTCCGTAACCTACCACTACTACTTCGCCTAATGCCGTGGCGGGGTTTTCCAGGGCAATACGAAGGGTATTCCTGTTATTTACCGGCACTTCCATAGTGGTATAACCAATATAGCTGATAACCAGCGTTCCGTTTTCCGGTGCATTTAAAGAAAAGTTCCCGTTGGCATCTGTTACCGCCCCAACGCTGCTTCCCTTCACTTTTACTGAAACGCCGGGCAGGGCATCTCCGTTGGCTTTGTCTGTGATCTTTCCCTTTACCGGGATGTCGGCTTTTATCCGGTAGGTGACCCGGATGTTGTTACCGCTGTAAGCAGCCATCGCAGGCATAGATGAAACGATGGCGAAGGCTAAGGGCGCCGCGGTCTGGCAAAATAGTCTTACATAACTAACCCTCCACGCGGAACGATGCGTTTGTCGTAGTTTATTCATATGCTGGGAATTTATAAAGTGACTCTAAGCTTCAAGTCGTACATAATTAGCTGGGAAGCAATTTATTGCAATTCGCTTCCGGAGGCTTGTTCAAATCATCTAACATTTGTTTCAATCTGTCTTTTGTTAATATCAGCAGGTATTCAGGAGGGGGAGGCAGCTATATTTCCCGATTTTATCTAAATTGGTTGATGATTCGTTTAAGGATTTTTTAAAAAGCGCCTGGTGTCTCTAAAAAAATATATCTCCCATTTTTTATTATTCCACGTGGCTGCCATGACACTTTCATTGGTTCCGCTGTTTTCTTTTGCACAACAACCAAGACTCTCCTTCAAACATATTACCCAGGAGGAAGGACTTTCAAACAGCACCATTGAAACAATATTCCAGGATAGCCGGGGATTTATATGGTTTGGTACGCGCGACGGATTAAACCGGTACGACGGGTATGAAATGGTGGTATACCGGAACGACCGTAGTGATGCCAGCAGCATCAGCGACAGCTATATCCGTTATATATGTGAAGACAGTGACCACAAACTGTGGGTGGCTACGAATAATGGGTTAAATCTTTTTGATCCGGTTAAAAATACCTTCAGGAGATTTACTCATCGTGCCCAGGAGGCCGGCGGCCTCAGTAACAATATGGTGAACTGTGTATTGGAACAACGCGACGGCGTGATCCTGGTAGCCACTACCGAAGGGCTTAACCTGTATAACCGGGCTTCAAATACCTTCAGTCATATTTTACATTCCGGCCAGCCGGGTAGCATCAGCGATAACCGGGTCAATTATCTTTACCGGGATAAAAAAGATAATATATGGATTGGTACTGATAATGGGTTGAACCGGTTCAATCCGGAGAACAAAACATTTGAAATTTTCTATCCATCCGGAAGCAGGGACGGCAACGCAGGCGAAAATACTGTGAAGGTTATCCAGGAAGATACTGCCGGAAATCTTTGGCTGGGTACACAGGACAAGGGACTTTATCTTTTTGATCCCTCTCGGAAAACCTTTAAGGGATACCGGCACAGTGAAACAAACAGCCTGAGTTTGTCGAACGACCAGATAAAAATAATACTGAGCACTCCCACCGGGAATCTATGGGTAGGCAGCATTAATGGGGGACTGGATCTGTTCAACCCGGCCAATGGCTCTTTTTATCATTACCAGAATGAACCCGATAATCCGAACAGCTTGTCGCAACGAACCGTTTCTGCGCTTTTTGAAGACAACCAGGGCAATTTATGGGTGGGTACCCATCGGGGCGGTGTTAACCTGTACACCCCCGGTACGGATAAGTTCAAATTATACCGGCAGGAAAACAACGCTTCTTCTTTAAGTTATAATGATGTAAAAGCATTTTATGAAGACAAAGAAGGTTATATATGGATAGGTACCGATGGCGGTGGCTTAAACCGGTTTAACCCCCGGACAAATACGTTTACCCGTTACCGGTATAATCCGTATATGCCGGCAAGCATAGGTTCTGATGCCGTCTTACATATTACGGAAGATAGCAAAGGGAATTTATGGGTGGGCACCTGGGGCGGCGGCTTAAACCTGATGGACCGGAAAAGCGGCACCTTCAGGAGGTATGTAAATGATCCGGACAACAGGCAATCCATCAGTTCTAACTATGTGCAAAAAACATTTGAGGACAGCAATGGCAATTTATGGGTCGCCACTTATTACGGCGGATTGAATTTATTTGACCGGGCCACCGGGAAATTCCGCAGGATAACAACAGCTCCCGGAGGAAAAAATAGCTTATCCGGCAATAATATTGTATCCATCGATGAAGACATTCACCATAATATCTGGATTGGTACAGACGATGGCGGATTGAACTGCTATCATATTAAAAACCGGAAATTTACCTGTTATTTTAAAAGTGAGGAAAAGGTGCCCGACCTTCGGGTGATATTCAATGACAGCAAAGGACGGTTATGGATAGGGCAGGCGGGGTTATATCTTTTTGATGAGAAGAATGACACCTTTAAAATTTTTACCGGTAAGGCTGGTCTTTCGCGGGAGTTTATCAAAGGAATAACGGAAGATAATAAAGGTAATTTCTGGATTTCCACATCTAACGGACTGTTGAAGTTTAACCCGGAAACGGGTCAACATAAAAGATATAATATAGGAGATAACCTGCAGGGCGGCGAATTTGAGGCGAATGCTTACCTGAAAGCCAGTGACAACAGAATGTATTTCGGGGGTATTAATGGATTTAATTCATTCTATCCTGATAGTATCAAAGTAAATACATTCGTTCCCAAAGTATACATTACCGGTTTCCATATATCCAACAGAAAGGTGGCCGCCGGGCAGAAAGGCACTCCGTTGCTAAATGACATCACCGCCACCCGGGAGATTACCCTTTCTTATAAGCAGGCGGATTTTTCCTTCAGTTTTGCTGCGTTAAATTATACCGCCGCACAGAATAACCAGTACGCCTACAAGCTCGAAGGACTGGATAACGACTGGAACCTGGTAGGCACTGAAAGGAAAGCATCTTATACCAATTTGGATCCGGGTGAGTATACTTTCAGGGTGAAAGCCTCCAACAATGATGGCAAGTGGAACGAAGCAGGTACCGCGATAACGATTATTATCACTCCTCCATTCTGGAAAACATGGTGGTTTTTACTCCTGTTGGGATGCCTGATGATGTACCTCGTTTATTTTGCCCTGAAACAGCGGCGAAAGTTTGAACTCAATAAATTAGAAGAGAAAAAGAAGGAAGAAATGCACCAGGTGCAGCTGCAGCTTTTCACCAACATCTCCCATGAGCTGCGTACACCTTTATCATTGATCCTGGGGCCTGTAGAGAAATTAAGACAAAGCCATTCCCATCCCGAATTTTCCCATTACTATCGTTCCATACATAGAAATGCGCTTCGTATGATAGGCCTGATAAATGAACTGATGGACTTTAGAAAAGTGGAAGCGGGCGTGCTGAAATTAAAAGTTTCTCCGCATAACCTGAGTGGATTTGTACAAACCGTGGCAGAAGAATTTGAAGACCTGGCGCTGCAGAAGCAGATTGAATTTACTTTTCCAACTACAGATACGCATTTAACTCCCTGGTTTGATAAACAAATATTGGAAAAGATTATTTTAAACCTGCTGAACAACTCCTTTAAGTATACAGAAGAACGGGGGAAGATAACGATCGATATATTTACCTCCCTCAGCGGATTTCAACCTTCCTTCAGCAATGAGCTGATCCTCAAAAATGAGTTCCGGGCAAAAGATTACTTCTATATAAGGGTAAAGGATAACGGCATTGGTATCTCAAAAGAATCTATCAAACATCTTTTTGAAAGATATTACCGCATCACGCAATCACATCTCGGATCGGGTGTTGGATTGGCTTTTGTAAAAAGTTTAACCACTCTCCATAAAGGAGATGTGTATGTATATAGTGAACGGAACCAGGGAACAGAAATTATCATAGCGTTGCCATCAGCAGCAGAAAATTATTCCAGCGGGGAGAAGACAGAGGGGAATGTGCCGGAAGGCGTAATTGCCCTGGAAAGCGTTCAGCAAAAATTCGAACCACAGTTATTGCTGGACGACCGTCCCGAGCACTTACCTGTACCAGCCTTGCAAGACGAACATATTTTATTGGTAGAAGATAATAATGAATTAAGGAAGTTCCTGAAAGATTCACTGCACCCATTTTATAAGGTATCTGAAGCTATTGACGGCGCTTCAGGCCTTGAGCTGGCAAAGGAGATATTTCCTTCATTGATTATAAGTGATGTAATGATGCCCCGTCTGAACGGGATTGAATTTTGTAAATTGATAAAGGAAGATGTTGAAACCAGCCATATTCCGTTTATCATGCTTACTGCCAAAGATGCGATCGAATCTAGAATAGAAGGCGTTGGCTCCGGGGCGGATTTTTATTTTTCAAAGCCGGTTAGTATCGACCTGTTACTACTTACTGTCCGTAATATTTTTGTTCAGAAGCAGAAGCTGAAAGAACGCTATATACAGGATTATCATATAGAAGCAAAAGAACTGGTGCATTCTACCCAGGACAAGGAGTTTATGGATAAGCTGCTTGGTATTATTGAATCCCAGATGATCAATCCCGAGTTTGATGTAGACGTTCTATGCGCTGAAATAGGCATGAGCAGGACAAAACTTTATGAGAAAATAAAGCACATTACGAGTCAGAATATTGTGGAATTTATACGGACTACCCGCTTGAGAAGGGCCGTTTATATTATGACACACGAGGATGTACCGCTCTCGGACGTAATGTACCGCGTGGGTATTCAAACGCAGTCGTATTTTACGAAGGCATTTAAGAAGGAATTCGGGAAAACGCCCACCCAGTTTTTGCAGGAGATTAAGAAGTAGTGTTTGCACCAGACCGGTCGCATCAGTGGTGGATCCAGGAAAGCATCTGACGTAAAATTCCTTCCTCAAAAGAAATCAATACGCGGTAAATTCTCCACATCTCTTTTTCATCTTCCCTTTGCCGGCTTCATGGAAATGCAGGAGTATGACTGGTATGCCGTTCCTTTACGCAGCGTACCGGTATAACCGGCGTTATTGCAGCGGCCGGCGACAGAGATTATTGGTACAGTTGCTGTGGATGAAAAATAGCATGTGAGCAGTCATTGTTGAACTTTGTAAAAAATAATTTTATGGGAAAAGATAGAAACGGAACTTTCCATCCCGGCAAGGGAAAACCCTCCGGCGCAAACAAAGAAGAGGGACTTGGAGCACAGGCTACGCCTCCCGAAAGAATGGATGAATACGAGGAAATAACAGATAAATACACTGACGGCCCGGATGAGCTGTCAGATAATGTACATGTATTACATCCGAACAGGAATACTTCAAAAGCAAATACATCCAGGGGATATGGTACCCGGACAAGCGGTAAGCCTGACCATGAAAAGGAACAGGAAGATAACGTACGTAACCGTTTCCCTGCGGCACAGGTGGAAGCCAGTCCTCCGGAAGAGCTGCCTGGTGTATTCACGAAGGAAGCCTTCAATCATCTGGCCGCTATCTCCGGAGAATATTGTGTATCAGTTTATATTCCCACACATGAATATGGCGCTGCAGTGAATGATTTATCAGATGCGGTTCTTTTTAAAAATAAGTTGCAGGATGCACAGAAAATATTACAGGAGAAAGGTCTGAAACAGCCCGAAACTGACAAGCTGCTCGGCCCCGGGTATACACTGATGTATGATGATGACTTCTGGCGAAGCCAATCTGCCGGATTGGCCATGTTCTTCGCCCCCGGTTTTTCAGGGTATGTTAAAATGTCTGTATCACCGCCAGAACAACTAGTGGTAAATACTTCTTTCCAGTTATCTCCCCTGGTACAGGTGATGCCGGCAACAGAAGATTTTTATGCACTCGTTATCAGTAAGCATACCGCCCGGCTTTTCAAAGCAGATGCAACGGGCATGAATACGGTACCTGTAACCGGGCTCCCGGACAGCACGGCCACCAACCTTCCCGTGGAACCGGATACTACCAATGGTGATACCAATTATCAGGGTATTGGCGGCGCCAGCGATACAAATATCACAGCGTACCTGAAAGCAATAGACGACATTCTTTTCAGGGAAGTATTACATGATCAGCATATACCGCTTTTGATGGCAGGCGCAGAGGAGCTGATTACAGTATACCGTTCTGTTTCGCGATATACATATGTGTATCCTGAAGCGCTCACCGGTAATCATGAATACGATGATACCCCTGCTTTGTACAAACAGGCACGCACTGTATTGCAACCATACTTTAACCAGGAACTGCAGAAAGTAAAGGACCGGTACGCCAATCAATCCGCTACAGGCCGCACTTCTTCTATCATTGCAGATATAGTTCCTGCTGCTTATTATGGGCAGATAGATACACTATTTGTGGCGAATAACACGCAGGCATGGGGAGCATTTGATGAAATGAAAAATGAACTGCATGTTGATGACAGCATGACTGGCAACAATGAAGACCTGCTCAATATGGCGGTAATTAAAACCATCGCCAATGGCGGCCAGGTATTCCTGCTCGAAAAAGACGAGATGCCGGCTGAAAGCCCTGTTGCAGCATTAATGAGGTATTAGTAAATAAAAATCTTTTTTATGGAAAGCAAGAACACGGAAAACAAAAACACTTCAAAGGGAGTTCCGGGAAAAGATACCGGAGATAAAACCTCACTGGGAGGTAACTTCAATTCCGGTGTTACATCGGATGACCCGGAGATAAAGAAAGCCATCGAGAAAAAAGCGACGTTGCTGGAAGACCAGCCGCCATCTGAAAAAGACAGCAATAGCAAGCAAAAGAAGGTTTAACAAAAGAGGACCTGCCAGTATGAGGCTACCGTTCAGCAGGCAGGGCTTAAATCAGGTGGTAAAAAGCCTCATAGAGCTATGGCTCTATGAGGCTTTTTAGTAAGTTCGCCTGCTTTTGCTTCGCAGAGCAGGATATAATAATGAGTATCACCCGTTTTATCGCCATATTTCCCCGGCATGTCGACTCCCCATAAGTGGCTACAGGATGGCGGGCTACTTTTGTGTAACAAGCATTTTTTATGAAAGCAGCCACAGAACGAAAAATAATCCGCTGGTTACATATTATACTCAGCATTCCCATCCTGGGATATATTTATGGACCGGTAGCCGCCAACCCACCCGCCGCAAACGCGGTACGATGGGTGTTTCTGCCGGTAGTTGCATTAAGCGGTCTTTGGATGTGGAAAGGGCATCTGCTGAAAAAGAAATTAAACAGGCAGCGAAAACCGTAAGTACCTGGTTGTAATAATTGATTAAGCAAGGGAAATCCTATCCTCTTTATTTTGTTGTATTTTTACCGCGTAAAAACCCAGGCAAATTGACTGTTAAACAAACACCCCGGATATGCTATCTTTCAAAATGCAGCACCAGGAATTTGATCCTCCTGAAGAGCTGCAACACGCTATAAAGTGCTTCTGGTATACCAGGGTAGACTTCGGGGAATTGCCATCGGATTTCGAGATACTACCGGATGGTTACGCTGAAATTGTTTTTCATTTCGGAGGCGACTGTCACATTTTCCACCATGGAGGTTTGCAACCATTGCCATCGCCATCTATAATGGGGTTGCTTAACCAGCCTGTTATTTTAAACGCGAAAAACTGCCTGGAAGTCATCGGTATCAGGTGCTTTCCCTGGACCGTATTCGATTTGCTCGGACTGCCGTCCGATAAGAAAGGCGCGAACATCTTTGAGCATCCGATCGCGCGCCTTCAATCCACATTGAGTAAATGTATGGAGGGAAAGAAAATGGATGAAGCGTTGGCTCATGTAAAACAGTATTTCCTGGATGCAGGGTCGCAGGTTGCTGCAGACAGTATGCTATTCAAAGCGGGAGTAGCTATGAGAGAGGCAAATGGTGCTATACCGGTAAGCGGGATAGCGGCGGCGGCTCATGCTACGGTTCGTACATTGGAACGAAAGTTCAAGCAATCTTCTGGTCATACTGTGAAAGACGTGTCTGGTGTGATGCGCTTCGAGCAGGTACGAAACCAGTTATGGCTTTACCCGGATACCAACCTTGCCGGTCTGGCTCATGAGGTTGGCTATACAGATCAGGCTCATCTAAGCAGGGAGTTCAAGCGCTACAGCGGCACTACGCCTGCGGCATTTGCGCGGAGAACAAAGAAAAGAAAGCTGGCTGTTGCCGGCGATTTTGTCGCGTTTATACAAGCCTGACGAGCAGGCATTCCGGAATTTTGTGCTTCAATTATGCTATATGAACGCTACACTTGTAAGCCAGGAACCCGCACAAAATCATACTATTTACGATGTAATCATTTCCGGCGCAGGGCCTGTGGGCCTGTTCCTCGCCTGTGAACTGGCCCTGGCCAAATGTTCCGTCCTGGTACTGGAAAAGGCGGAGACTCCGGATTCTTTATTGAAGCAACTTCCTTTCGGGATACGCGGGCTATCGGCGCCTACTATTGAAGCGCTTTACCGTCGTGGGTTACTGAAAGAATTTGAAATACATAAACGGCTTAAAAGTCCTCATTCAAACGCGGTACAGGGGCCGCGCCGTCAGGCCGGACACTTCGCCGGCATTCCATTCCACGATGGTGATATTGACAGGTCCCAATGGAAATATCGCCTGCCAGGTTCAACGGAGACCAGTTTAATTTCTGAAATGTACGAACTTGAAACAGTGCTGATCCGCCGCGCGGTATCCCTGGGGGTAACCATCAGGCGGGGGCTAGGCGTTACTGGCTTTCATCAAACCAACGATGACGTAACGGTGCTGGCAGGTGACCGGTCGTTTCAATGCAAATGGCTGGTGGGCTGTGATGGAAGCCGCAGTGTTGTCCGCAAGGCGGGCGGTTTTGAATTCGCAGGTACGGAGCCGGAATTTACCGGCTACTCTGCCAAAGTGGATATTGCCGATCCCCAGCAACTCAATCCTGGCCGTAACATGACTGCAAAAGGCATGTACCTCCAATCACAGCCCGGCTACCTGATGATCCAGGATTTTGATAACGGGGCATTTCATGATGCAGGGAACCCAATTACGCTGGAGCACATTCAGGAGGTGTTGCGCCGCATCTCTGATACCGATGTTACCATCAGCGCGCTGCATTTCGCCACCACCTGGACTGACAGGGCGCGGCAAGCCACTGCCTACCGCAACGGACGGGTACTTTTGGCCGGCGATGCCGCGCACATTCACTCGCCATTGGGAGGCCAGGGACTAAATCTCGGGCTGGGAGATGCCATGAACCTTGGATGGAAGCTCGCCGCTACCATCCAGGATAAAGCGCCGGAAGGCTTGCTGGACAGCTACTATACGGAACGGCACCCCATTGGTGCACAGGTGCTGGACTGGTCACGCGCCCAGGTGGCCATTATGCGGCCGGATCCTCATGCCCGCGCACTGTATGCAATTTTCCGTGACCTGATAAATACACGCGATGGCGCCACCTATATTGCGGGAAGGGTATGGGGCATTTTTACCCGCTATAATCTCGGTGAAGCGCATCCGCTGACAGGCTACAGTGTTCCCAACTTTGAATTCGGAGATGGTACAGGCATAGGGGACCTGATGCACGATGGCGAGGGGATATTGCTTGATTTTGACACGAATGCTACACTTAGAGCCTGGACAGAAGCATACGGCAACCGGATCAGGTATGTTGCAGGCAAAGCAAAAGACCAGTTAGGCGTAAACGCCATACTGATACGCCCCGATGGTATTGTCGCCTGGGCTTCGGACAACGAACCGGATTATAACGAACTCCAAAAGGCTGCCGCCCACTGGTTTTTGTAATGCAGGAAAAAAGTTGACGAATGACGGAAAGTTTGCCGGATATACGCTTATTTTTACCAGATCACTTCCTGTTAAAAAAATCTATATGGCGGATGTACACATCGTCTCGTCCCTGAGCGGGGGCGGCATGCTCAAATGGGCGATCCAAAAGAAAATGCTGACCGGAGAAGTATTCGCTTTCAATGACATTCCCGGCACCGGTCCGCTGGATGATGGAAAAAAGCGAATGGCATTTCTGCGCAGCCTGAACTTTAATGCAGCAAACTGGCCCGTGAATTTGAGGATATCGCATCCCGTCCTGAATTGTTGAGGGAATGCGATGAAAATGGCGTGTTGCAGTTCCGGGAACTTTCCGCACATGATAACCTGCTATTGTCACATTGTGATAAACGCTGGAAGCCCGCCGTCCGGGTAATAGGGCAAACGATGGGGTTTAGTGATCCCCGCAATAGCCTTGGAGATGGGTTTGTCAGCTCAAGGCTGGAACACTTAATTGTGAGTGGTCAAATCGAGGCGGACGGAATACGCACCTCTATGAGAACGTTCCGGGTAAGGCTTGCCAAAAAGTGATCACAGGCGCTGCTAACGAAAATAATGCAGGATGATTTTGCTGATTGTATCCGCCTGATTAAAAACCATGAGATGTCCGCCGCCTTTGATACGATAGTCGGGATGCACAAACCTGCTGGCGATTACCCTGTCGGCTGTGCCATGTATTTGAATGGTTCTTTCAGGTGTTTCTTTATTATTCCAATAAGCAATGCCTCTCAGTGCCCAGCGAAAAAACAACACATTTGTATCCTGCAATAATTTTGTCAGTTCCTTTTTATCATTTGGGGACCGGGCGCCAAAATAACGATAGGTAAGAAAATTGGTCCGCCTGATTAATACACCTGGAATAAGCCGGTATAAACCCAGCTTCATGAAAAAGAACTGTATTTTATTCAACTCATCTTTTGTCTCGACAGAAGAGATGAGTACCATTTTTTTCACTGATATTTGTTTGGATACTTCCACCGCTACAATGCCTCCAAAAGAAAGCCCGATGATATACGGATTTTCAACCGTGATCTGGCTCTTTATCCTGCCTGCGTACTGCGTTATCGATTCTTTGGGTAACGCGGGGATCCAGTTGATGTAAACTTTATGGTATCCCGGAAGTTTCAGATTCATGAATATACTTGAATCGGCACCTATACCACTAAAAAGATAAACGGTCTTTTGTTCTTTTTTAGCTGTATCCTTCAGGGTTTGCGCGGCCCCCGGGAAGCTACAGAACAACCATAAAATAAAAAGACTCACTTTCACACTTTGCACCATAAATTTCCTTGCTTCTTGCCAGCGATAAACGTTCATTGTTAACGTTGCAGTGTGCGATATTACCAAAAAAATTTTAAACAGAGGATTGCACTTTCATTACATCGTACGCATATCAATGCCTATGCAACCTCTGCCGGTAATACCTTTGCTGTTACTGCGAAGCCGTTTTTCTCCTGATTTCCAGGTATTTTTTGATTACCGGCAAAGAAGTAATAGGCAATCCGGATTTTTCTCCTGATATTTAAATTTGGTTTAAACCCACGCTGGCTGATGATATACCGGCTGGTAACAAATCTTTTTTAATAAAAATACTATTATGAGAATTCGTGTATTGTTCTTCGGCATTTCTTATTTGGCTTTTGTGTGCGCTTGCAATAATAAGGGCAAGCAACAGGCAGGCACCGCTGATTCTATCCCAAAGACCGATGTTATTGCAACGACGGAGAATAAATCGGCCACCGCACCCGCCACCTTTAACGTTGATGCCATACCGGTATCAGAAAAAGAATTAGGTGCTTTCCCCTTTTTTACTTTGCCGGAAGGTTTAGAGACCATGAACAAACCTGTTGAGCGTAAGTTTGACCGTCTCTTCTTCGCCATAGACGGTAAAATGGTACCGCTGGAAGGTCGCATATGGAAAAGTAATGTTAGCGAAATAAAACAAGGTGAGTGGTCCCTTCCTTTTTTTGAAAAGAGTTATGATGAAGCCATCAAAGCTGCCGGCGGCGTGAAGATATTTGACGGATCAATTTCGAAAGAAGAATATGACCGCTACAGCCCGGGCGCTTCTTACTTAGGGGAGGACGGTTCTATCGGTTATACGGAGGACCAAATCAAAACTTATATCATTCGCAGGACCAATGGAAGCAATATTTATATCCAGCTGTCCGGCACCTCCGCCCAGGGCAAGCTGAATATATTGCAGCAGGAAGGGTTTAAGCAAACTATCACCATGCTGAAAGCGGATGAAATAACTAAAGACCTGAACGAAAAAGGGAAAGCAATTCTATATATCAACTTCGATACAGATAAATCCACCCTGAAGCCCGAAGGGAATGATGCGGTGGCGGAAATTACAAAGGCATTAAAAGCAACCCCCGGTTTAAAAGTGGCCATCAATGGTTATACAGACAACACCGGTAATGATGCACATAACCTGCAGTTGTCGAAAGACAGGGCCAAGGCGGTGCTGGAGGCGTTAAGTTCATCCGGTATTGACAAGTCACGCTTAAGTTCTGAAGGATTTGGTTCAGCGCAGCCAATTGCTGACAATGGTTCAGAGGAGGGTAAAGCGAAAAACAGGAGAGTGGAGCTTATAAAGAAATAGCTCCCGCAGGTGGCGTTGAATAAGGCGGCAAGGCTATATTTGCAGCCCGATAAATAAACATTAACATGAAAAGATTATTGCTTTGCCTTGCGTTCAATATGTTTTCCCTTTCCATGTACGCGCAGCAAACTGGCTGCAACTGCGCAGTGACGTTGGAAAAACTGATGAAGAAAGTGGAAGCCGAATACCCGGGTTTTGGGGTAAAGACTAAGGACGGATCATCCTACGAAGAATTAAAACAGCATCTGACCAGGGAGGCAAAAAATGCAGATAGCAGCGCCTGCGAAAAAATACTAAAAAAGTATACCGATTTCTTTAAAGATCCCCATTTATGGGTAGGTTCAAATGGTTCTCCCTTTTCCTCCGGCAGCAGTGGTTCAGCAGCATCCCTCGTGATCGACATTCCGGATTTCCGGGAAAAAATTAAGCTCACGCGGGATACGCTGGAGGGGGTGTGGTCCACAGAGGGGTATAAGATTGGGATTAAAAAGGGGAGTAGAAATGAATACACCGGGTTTATTATCGCCGCAGCATCCACGCAGTGGAAAGCCGGAGATATAAAGTTCAGGTTGTTTCCGGATGGTTCTTTTGAATACCTGATGCTTGACCGGTCCAAAAAAACAGGGCACTACCACATGCATAAGAAAAGCATCCTGTTTCTGGATGCAATAAGTATGGCGTTGGTCAGAGAAGTACCCTCACCATCGGTAAGTGCGGCCCAGCTGGAAGAAAAACTGACGGAGCTGACCGGCTTTTATTTCAAAAAATTATCTGCGAGAACATCGATTCTTAAATTACCAAGTTTTGAATACCGGCATCTCCAAAAAATTGAGGAGCTGATTTCGCAGCACCGCATGCAGATGGAGGGCAGCGAAAACCTGATCATCGACCTTCGCGGCAATCCGGGAGGCACAACAGATGCTTATCAGCAACTTCTCCCGTACATCTCCGGAAAATCAATACGGAACACCGGGACAGAATTTCTATCTACCCAAACTTATATCGGGAACCTTCAAACCTATAAAAAAAGCCTGGATAAGAATGCCCCGACAGATCAAATAGACAAACAAATAGATAAATTAAAAGAAAACCTGGGTAAATTCGTGAACTTTAGCGGTACAGATAAACCTGCCTATATAGAAAAGGTTGAGCTGGCAGCGAAAAGCCCGCGGCAGATTGTTATCCTTGCAGATAAGGGAACAGGGAGTTCGGCAGAATATTTTTTGTTTATCGCAAAGCAGAGCAAAAAGGTCAAGTTATTGGGCACGCCCAGTTCTGGCGCATTGGATTACGGCAACGCATATCAGGTAGATTTCGGATGCCCCGGTTACGAGGTATTTATTCCTACTTACCGGGCCATGCGTTTGCCAGACTATCCGATAGACAATATCGGTATCCAGCCGGATATTTATATGGACAGTTCTGTGGAAGACTGGGTGGAATTTGCGGTGCGGTATGTTGAGGAATGAGATAGGTAATCCAACGAAAATTGTAACGATATGATAAAATACGTAACCTGCTTCACTATTGCTTTTGTCTTCCTGTTGTTGTCTCTCTCCGTAAAAGTCCTGGCACAGCAACCAAAAATCGCAAAAGGTACTGTGGAGCGGATAAAAGTGCACAGCACATTGCTGGAAGGCAATCTCAGTGGCGACAGTGCAGACCGCTACGTTTCTGTTTATTTACCCGCCGGCTACAAGTCCGGTACTAAAAAACACTATCCTGTAGTGTACTTCCTGCATGGCTACACGGATAATGATGCAAAATTTTACGGCTTCCAGAAGCACTGGATGACACTGCCTCCTATATTAGATACTGCGTTTTCCCAAAAGCCGGATCAGGAAATGATCGTGGTTACTCCTGATGCTTATACCCTTTTCCAGGGAAGTATGTATTCCAATTCAGTTACAACCGGAAATTGGGAAGACTTTGTTGCCCGGGAACTGGTGAATTATATCGATAGCCACTACCGTACCCTTGCACAGAAGGAGAGCAGGGGTTTATGCGGCCACTCCATGGGCGGCTACGGAGCATTACGGATCGGGGAAAAGAATCCTGATGTATTTTCAACGGTATACCTGCTGAGTCCCTGTTGCCTGAACTCTCCGGCAACGGCCGCGGAAACGCAGTTCCTCCGGGCAGACAGCATCAAGACGATTGAACAACTGCAAAAAGCAGATTTTTTCACGAAAGCACTTTTTGCATCCGCGGCGGCCTGGTCACCCAACCCGGCAAATCCTCCATTCTATCTTGATCTTCCAATAAAAAATGGAAATATACAACCGGAAATATTGAATAAATGGGACGCGAACCGCCCGTTAAATAATTTGGATCAATATATCTATAACATCAGGAAACTGAAGTCCATTGGTTTTGATGCAGGCGATAAAGACAGATCCATCGCAGAAAGTATCAGAACACTGGATGAGGTACTCAGCAAATACAACATTGCACATTCCTTCGAAATTTATGATGGCGACCATATCAATCATGTTGCTGACAGGATTGAAGGAAAAATGCTGCAATTCTTTGAAAAAAGTTTGTCGTTTAAACAAAATCTGAAGTAGGGTTGAGGACCAATTGTTTAATTCATTAATATTGCGGGATAATCACTTATCGCTCACCCCCGACTTCATATATGCGTCAACGTATCCTTCAAAAATTAATACCTGTTATCCTGTGCTCCTGCATGAGCAACTATGTACTGGCTCAGAAAGTGGTAGAACCTACTAATCACAGTGAAGAGTGGGCCAGGGCGTACCAGCCTTTCCGTATTGCGGGTAACCTTTATTATGTAGGTACCTATGATCTTGCCAGCTACCTGATCACTACGCCTTCAGGGCATATACTGGTTAATACCGGCCTGGCTTCTTCCGCGGCTGTTATTAAAAAGAACATAGAGGCGCTCGGCTTCAGGTTTAGTGATATCAAAATTCTGCTCACCAACCAGGCTCATTTTGATCACCTGGGCGCCATGGCCGCCGTTCAGGAAGCGACTGGCGCCAGATTCATGGTAGATGCTGCGGATGAATCGGTGGTGAAGTCCGGTGGCAAAACGGATTATGCCCTGGGCGGCGAGTTCAGTGCTTTCAGGCCGGTCAAAATCTCCAGGCTGCTGCATGATAAGGATGTAGTTAGTTTGGGAGATACTAAATTGCTGGTACTCCACCACCCCGGCCACACGAAAGGCTCCTGCAGCTTTTTAATGGAGGTGAAAGATAGCAGTAAGACTTACAAAGTACTGCTGGCAAATATGCCTACTATTGTAACGGAAAAGAAATTCTCACAGGTGACTGCCTACCCGCAGATCGCCGCTGACTATAAATATACCCTGGATACCATGCCCAAAATTCAATTTGACATATGGGTAGCTGCCCATGCCAGTCAGTTTGATTTGCATGAGATACGCGAGGAAAATGCTCTTTATAACCCGGCGCTGTTTGCAAAGAGGGAGGCGTACGACAGGGCATTGGAAGAGAGTAGAAGGGAGTACCAGGAGAAGATTAAGTAACAGGAAAGATTGCTATTGTCCGGAAGTTCTCTGCTCAATTTCGCTTTGCCATGGATATAGTCCGTTAAACAGACCACCATTGAGAAATCTATTCAGAAATTCCGGTAAGGAATCGGTGAGCGTTAATGTATTGTTATCTGATAGGTGGCTGATAGTATATTTGTTTTCATCCTCCTTGTCTAAGTTTAATTCCCAGGTGTCACAGTAAATACAATACTCTGCCACGTGAAAGCCGTTTTGCACAGAAAAATATGTGCTTCTTTCCTCCCCAAGCGTGTTATCTATGATTTCATCTAAAGGAATCATTCGAAACATGTCTTCGTTTTGTTCGAATCCATTACAAAACAGGTAAAAAGTTTTTAAGTCCTGCGGAAGTTTTATACCCATTGTCTGCTCAAATAAGTCAATATCTGCTGGTGAAGCTTTATCGAAAAGTGTTATGCCGAGCATTCCGTGGATATCCTCAAGTTTTAAAATTATTTCTGTGATCGTTGGCTGCATGCCTGCAAGATATTTGAAAATTCCGCTTGCGAAGCACTTATTTATCCAGGCTGCTCATAAATTTTTCAGGATACCTCGTACCGGAAACGCTTCCCGCAGGCATGATTTCTTCAATGCTTTGCAAATCTTCAGCAGTAAGCCTTACCTTTTCAGATGCGATGTTTTCTTCCAGATTTTTGATTCGTTTGGTACCGGGAATTGTAATGATGTCTTCACCTTGTGCGAGCACCCAGGCAATCGCTAATTGCGACGGCGTACAACCTTTTGCATCAGCCAGTGATTTAATCTTCGCTACCATCTCCAGATTTTTATAAAAGTTCTCACCCTGGAAGCGAGGCATATGAACACGACTATCTTTTATATCTTCCGGTTTTTTATATTCCCCGGTAAGGAAGCCACGGCCTAAAGGTGCGTAGGCTACCAGGCCGATGCCAAGCTCCCTTAACGTTGGCAGCACTTCAGCTTCAATATCACGGCTCCAAAGCGAATATTCGATCTGCAACGCCGTGATGGGATGAACGGCTGCTGCCTTGCGTATACTTTTTACGGATGCTTCAGACAGGCCAATATACCTGATCACCCCTTTTTGCACCAGGTCTGCCATTGCGCCAATCGTCTCCTCAACAGGTACGGCTGGATCTATGCGAGCCAGTGTGTAGAGGTCAATGTAGTCGGTTTTAAGTCGCTTTAAGCTATACATCACTGCGTTTTGGATGTATTCGGGGCGGCCGGTTACAGCACCCGGGCCCATAGCGCCGTTAGGGCCGGGAGCAACCAGTTGGCCGGTCTTGACAGAGAGAAAAGCTTTGTCACGCTTATGCTGAATGGCTTGGCTGATCAGCGATTCGTTATGGCCGGCGAGGTAATAATCAGCGGTGTCTAAAAAGTTGTGCCCGAGTTCCAGGGCTCTTTCAATGGTCGATATGGATTGTTTGTCGTCAGATGGTCCGTAAGCGCCCGACATCCCCATGCAGCCTAAACCAACCGGTGATACCAGCGGTCCGTTTTTTCCAAGTTGTCTGTTCATAGTCTTGTGATTAGTTTCATGAACAATATTCGTGGAAACAGCGGGAAGAAGGCTGGACAAAATCCGTGAATATCAGGACAGATCCCTGAAGAATGCCGAAATGGTTTTACCAGTCACTTTTTTAAATAACCGGGAGAAGTAATCAGGGTCGTTAAAACCCAATCCGAAAGCCAGCTCCTTTACAGAAGCGCGCTCGCCATGGGATATCCGGCGCCTGGCTTCGAGTATAAGGCGATTAGTAATAAACTCTTTAGGCGAAAGTCCGGAATGCTGTTTCACGATCTGGTATAAGCTATCTGTACTTAATGCCAGTTTGCCGGCTATATCTTTAATCGTAGGGTGATCGGTCAGGTTGTCCTCAACAAATATTTGAAAATCTATCCACTTCGAGATATGATCGTTCACCGGCGCCTTATCCGTATCAAAATACGCCAGGTTGATTTCGGTTAACAGGCTATTGAGGTGCGCCAGGATAAGCTCCGGATCAGTATCTGGCGTGCTTAATAAACCGATGAGCATTTCGAAGATGGCTTTGAGCCTGACGGCAGTTGCTGAGGTAACGCTTATCTTTTGTTGGTTTAAAGGGTTAATCAGAAAGGGATATGGTTTTGGCAACCGGGAAAGACAATTTTCATCAAAGCCTAGTTTAAAATAATCGCTACCATGCCCAGAAGCTGGTAGGCGATGGATCTGGTGCGGACGCACCATCAGCAATTGATTGCTTTCAATATCGAATTCTTCGAGGTCAACGCCATGCCGCGTACAACCGCTTACCATAAACAGTATAAAGTAATAAGGTGAACGATGCGTCAGCTCAATCTGATCCGCGATCTCCGCGGAAAGATGCCCGAAATTCGGAGAAACGATTCTGATGGGCAGTTGATCATTTTGCTTATGATCGCTAAGCAGTGACTTAATAGTTTGCATCAGCAAAAAATTGTTCTCCAAAAGTACTGACAATATCCGGATGAACGATGCTTGCAGGGAGCCGGCAAACAATCCGAAACATAAATGTCTTCTGGAAGATTTCCTTCTTCAAAACTGCCTGGATATTATCGTGTGATTTTTTTCTATTAAAAAGCAATCTTTTTTTGCAGGTTTCAAAACTAATCGTAATATTGCGATATGCTAAAGAGGTAACATTTATGGGAGCTACCAAATCGGATTTATTTACTAAAGAACAAAATGATATAGCCAATATGGCTAAAGCGCTGGCACATCCGGCCCGGATAGCTATTTTGCAGTATCTCGTTAAAAAGAACGCTTGCGTGTGCGGCGATCTCGTAGACGAGATTGGCCTGGCACAGGCAACCACTTCGCAACATCTCAAGGAGTTGAAAACAGCAGGTCTTATTCAGGGAACTATTGAAGGAGCCAGTGTTTGCTACTGTATAAATCCAAAGGTCTGGAACCAATACCATAGCATTCTTGGAGCATTCTTCAAAGAGGCGGCGGAGATTAAATCCTGCTGTTAAAAAAATTTGCTTATATATATCGCAATATTACAATTATACGATGGGGGTTTATTGTTAAGCACCTCGTTGCGGCACGTTTCATATAATCACGAAGTCATACTTAATACTGAAAAAGCATCTTTCTATGACTATCCTTCCAATGACAGCAACACATGGTCCACAGGTATTGGCCATTTATGAAGCAGGTATTTCCACCGGCAACGCTACCTTTCAAACAGCAGCGCCCTCCTGGGAAGAATGGGACCAGTCACATTTAAAAAATTGCCGCCTGGTAGCGACGGAGGACAACAGGATTCTTGGCTGGGCGGCGTTAACACCGGTCTCCAGCAGATGCGTTTATGCAGGTGTTGCAGAAGTAAGTGTGTACGTAGCGCCGGACGCACGAGGCAAAGGAATCGGAAAAGCATTGCTGCAAACATTAATTGAGCAAAGCGAAGAAAATAAACTCTGGACTTTACAGGCAGGCATCTTTCCTGAAAACACCGGCAGCATTAAAATACATGAAGCCTGCGGCTTCCGTATAGTAGGGCGGCGGGAACGCATCGGCAAAATGGGTGATACCTGGCGGGATACGCTTTTACTGGAACGAAGAAGCAAAAAAGTTGGCGTCTAATAATATCCTGATAAAAATACTATGCAAAATTGTAATCCTGCTCAACGTAAGAAACTGGGCTTTTTAGATCGTTATCTGACATTGTGGATCTTCCTGGCGATGGCTATTGGAATAGGTATCGGATATTTTTTTCCCTCCTCTTCAGGGGTCATCAATTCCTTTTCCTCGGGAACGACTAATATTCCCCTGGCAATCGGGTTAATATTAATGATGTACCCACCGCTGGCGAAAGTAAAGTATGACAAGATGGGCGAAGTGTTCCGCAATACCAAAGTATTGTCCTTATCCTTGCTGCTTAACTGGATCATTGGCCCTATCCTGATGTTCGGCCTGGCAGTACTTTTTTTGCATGGATATCCTGAATACATGACCGGCTTAATTCTTATTGGTCTTGCCAGGTGCATCGCAATGGTAATCGTCTGGAACGAGCTGGCAGACGGAAGCCGCGAGTATGCTGCCGGACTGGTAGCACTCAACAGTATCTTCCAGGTATTGCTTTACAGCGTGTATGCTTATGTATTTATCACCTGGCTTCCAACCATTTTTGGAATGAAGGGCATTACGGTGGAGGTTTCTATCAGTGAAATCGCGAAAAGCGTGGGTATCTACCTGGGCATTCCATTCGCAGCGGGCATCATCAGCAGATATACCCTAATCGCATGGAAAGGGGAAGAGTGGTTCCAGGAAAAGTTTGTACCATTTATATCTCCCATTACATTAATAGCATTGCTGTTTACCATTATTGTTATGTTCAGCCTGAAAGGGGAACTGATCGTACAAATTCCTATGGATGTAGTAAGAATCGCTATACCACTGGTAATTTATTTCGCCATCATGTTCCTCGTTAGTTTCGCTTTAGGTAAAGCTGCAGGGGCAGATTATTCCAAAAATGCTTCCATCGCTTTTACCGCAGCCGGCAATAACTTCGAATTAGCCATAGCGGTGGCGATTGGTGTATTTGGAATCAATTCCGGTCAGGCATTTGTAGGCGTAATCGGACCGCTGGTAGAAGTACCTGCATTGATTGCACTGGTAAACGTCGCCTTCTGGCTTCGTAAACGCTGGTACAGCAAAATCGTGGAAGCGCCGGTAACCGCTGTTAAAGCATAATTAAAAACGTTTAAATTTTTAATAAGATGAGTAATTCAAAAATGAACTGGCAGAGTTTTAAAGACCAGTTGCAAAAACATCCGGAACAGATCCTCCAATTTCAATATGCTGAGGACAAACTGGTAGCACCTTCTTATCATATCACAGAAATCAAACAGGCTCCTATAACTTCCGTAGACTGCGGCGGCAAAGTAAACGCCTGGACAGAAATTATTGTGCAATTATGGGAACCGGTTGAAGTACAAACAGATCGCGCTATGGCAGTCAACAAAGCATTGAAGATAGTAGACCTGGTGGAACGCAGCATCGACTTAAATCCCAAAGCCACTGTGAAAATTGAATTTGGCAATGCTGAATTTGATACCCGGCAGATGTATCCAAAGGAATTCCTTTTGGATGGAGATAACCTGGTAGTAAACCTGCAGCCGGATGCTACCCAATGTAAAGCAACAGATCGTGGTATGACCTGTGGTACACCAAAAACGGAAACACTGGCAGTTCCGGCAGGATTGGAAGCTGCCCAATGTTGTACACCAGGAGGCGGTTGCTGCTGATCGTTAATATTTCTAAGAACATCTAATCCAATCTTCAATTATTCTATTTATGAAAATAGCTTTGTTCAGCGATATTCATGCAAATTTACCGGCTCTGGAAGCATTCTTTAAAGATGTTGATGAAAGAAAACCTGATGCCATTTACTGCCTGGGCGACTTTGTAGGATATAATATCTGGCCCAACGAGGTAATCAATGAAATCAGAAAACGTCGTATTCCTGCGATTGCCGGCAACTACGATTTTGGAATTGGCAGAACAAGCAACGACTGTGGCTGTGCTTACAAAACAGATATCGAAAAGGCCAACGGCAGTGTTTCGATTTCTTACACCAACCAGATTGTAAACGAAGACGAACGTACATACCTTCGTACACTGCCAGCCCACATCAAAGTGGAATTTCAATTAAATAATGATAAGCTGAACCTGCTCCTTGTACATGGCAGTCCCCGTAAAATCAATGAATATTTATTTGAAGACCGGGAAGAAAAAAGTATGCTGAGAATTATGGCTGATGCAGATGCCGACATTATGTGTTTTGGCCATACACATAAGCCCTATCACAGGATCTTGTCGGCTGAAGCGGAGGGGAATCCACACTACAGGCACGCCATTAACATTGGATCCGTAGGGAAGCCTAAAGACGGCGACCCCCGCGGAGGCTATGTGATGCTGCATATCAATGACCATAGTAGTATTCATGATAAAAACAGCATCCAGGTGGAATTTATTCGCTTTGAATATGATGTGGAGAAGGCCGCTAAAGCGGTAGAAGACAGCCCCCTGCCTGATGCCTATGCCGAAAGTTTGAGAACCGGTATTTAAGCTTGCTGTTTATGCAACCTACACATATTTCGATCTGGGAAGAATTTAGTACGGAATTGAAAAGATTCATCTGCCAGAAGGTGAATCAAGGCGATCATTGTAACGATATTCTACAGGATGTTTATCTTAAAATATTTATAAATATTGGAAAGATAGAAAAGGCGCAGCACATCCGGGCATATTTGTACCGGGTAGCCAATAATGCCGTAACAGACTACTATCGCCGCACTCGTGAAAATATAGCCATTGATGCCGCACCTGTAATGGCGGAGGATCATGAAGTTTTTGCTGAAGAGCATGAGTATCGCCTTGCGGATTGCCTCCGGCCAATGATTGAATCGTTGCCACAAATCTACCGGGAGGCGCTTGTATTTACAGAACTGGAAGGATTGACGCAGCAACAGTTTGCCGGGAAGATGGGCATTTCTTTATCAGGAGCGAAGTCCAGAGTACAAAGAGCCAGGGAAAAACTGAAAGAAGAAATTATACGTTGCTGTGAATATGAGTTTGATAAATATGGGAATATCCTTGCCTGTTGTAAGAACTCACCTCCGGGTAAAAATTATTGTGCCAGCGATACCGTCATTTAAGTGTTAAGCTACAGGTCCGTGAAGGCACTGTAGCTTTTTAGTAATTACTTAGTATCGTACATCCCCTTTTTCCTGGCCCATTCTATTTTGGCCATTTCCATATCTGCAACAAATGCGGGGGATTTATACCAACTGGTAAGCAGGTGCCATGCTAAATTCCGCGATGCCTCATTGTCGCTGGGGTAGTGGATTCCCATTAGTTCCCTTGACCAACGGACTTCTTCTGCCATCTTTATAAATTGCGCTCTTTTCTCCGGTATTATTTCACTGAATATTAACGCCTCTGTAAAAGACCATAGGGTATGTCCGCTGGGAAAAGACGGGGAACTAATCCGTGCCAGTGGGTATAGCCGGGGCTCCAGGTGATAGGGGCGTGGGCGTTTAAAATATCTTTTTAACCTGAATTCAGTTACTCTGATATCCTGGATACAATGTAACATCAGCTGGGTGATGGCGGGAAAATTCTGATCATTGAACCAATCACCAACCGGGCCGGCAATATAAAACAGTTGTTTGCGGTTTTCGGCATAGTCAGCGTCCAAAGGGTTTATTATGTTTGGCCACGACCCGATGTTGGCTATATATTCTGCCCTGCGGATTTCTTCCCGCGTTCTTTTTGCCTGCAACTGTAGCATATAATCCAATTCAGCCCTGGTCTGTAAGGAACTATTGGCTGGATATTTAATATAACCAGGCAGCTTTTCTTCATCTTCTTTACTAAGATAGTAGGTCCGCATGAGTGAATTGGCGAGCGCTCCTTTACTATATTCACTCCATGGGAACGTAATGGTATCCAGTCTTTCATTTGCAGGGTCCGCAGCCGGACTCATTGCCGCCAACGATTTGTAATGATTTGATATTGGTTCTAAAGGATGTACAGATTGCGCGTATAGCGGTGCATTGATCATTGTACTTGCGACTACAACAAGCGGCAAATTCTTAAGACATAGCATCAGACCTTTTTTCTTTTCCATTAACAGGTAATTTTTGTGTTGAAGAATAATATACAGCAGTAAGACGCAGGACATTGAAAAAGGACGCAGCAACAGGGAAAAAGGGACAGCCATTATTTACCGGCCAATGTATATTGGCTGTTTTTCGGAAATTTTCCTAGATTGTGCTTCATTTACGGGGTGTCAGCCAATCAAACATATAACGAAAAAGAATTATTGTCGAGAATAGCAGAAGGCGACGAGCAGGCATTTGCTGCCATATTCGACCAGTATTATCCATTGCTTTTTACATACGTCAACCGGATTATCCAATCTACCCCCGAAACCGAAAGCATTTTACAGGATATTTTCATGAAGATCTGGCAGGGGCGTGAAACCTTGCAGTTTGTAGAGCGATTCAGCCCTTATCTCTGGGTAATGAGCCGTCACCATGCCCTCAATGCGATGCGCAACCTGGCACGCCGCAGCGCATTATTAGATGATTTTGCCAGGCAGGTTCCTGTTGTGGAAACAGAGGAAACCCGGGAGTGGCATCTTTCCCTCATCGACCAGGCGATTAAACAACTGCCGGAACACTGCCGTCAGGTATGGATCATGAACCGGGTCAACAAAATGAAACAGGCGGAAATAGCCGCAGCGCTGGGTATTGCATTGCCAACCGTAAAAAAATATATGCAGCAGGCTATCGGCCTGATCACGCAATACGTAAAAGATCATTCTTCCCTGGGACTGGCCATTACACTTTTACTTTCTCTTTTTTTTGAAAAAAAATAGGATTCACCGTATACTTTTTGAAAAGCCAGGTGTCATTTATAGGTACGGGTTAATTTATTTCATATGAATGAACAGCTAACCGAATTGTTTAAGCGTTATTTTGAAGGCACGGCTACTGACGAGGAACACCAGGAATTAATGGAGCTGGTGAGGAAGTCGGACGATGTATTGCTGGAGTCAGTGATGCGCCGGCGCTTTGAAGCGATGCAGGACACTGCGGTGCAGGCGCCCGGTGGTGCTCATGTATTAGCAGCTATTCTTGAAAAACCGGTACGGATCAAACCTGTAATGCAACATTGGTACTGGGCAGCTGCAGCTGCAATCCTGCTGTTGGTAAGTGTTGGCGGCTATTTTCAGTTGACGCATCAACAGCAAAGTACTGTTGCAGATGCACAAAAGGTAACACATGGTTACGAGCGCGCTACGCTGACCCTTGACAATGGCGCCGTTGTGCAGCTGGATAGCACAGGGCACCGTACATTGCAGCAGGGCGGCGCTTTGGTACAGCAACAGGGCGGACAGCTCGTATATGCGCCTTCAGCCAACAAAGATGCGGTAACATATAATACATTGCGCACCCCCCGTGGCGGACAATTTAAAATAACCCTTCCGGATGGAACATTGGTTTGGTTAAACGCGGCGAGTTCTATCCGCTATCCCACTGTTTTCTCCGGGCAGGAACGCCGGGTGGAAATGACCGGGGAGGTTTATTTTGAAGTGGCAAAGAATGAAGAAAAGCCCTTTAAAGTAAGTATAAATGGTAAGGCAGAAATAAATGTACTGGGTACTCACTTTAATGTAAATGGTTATCCGGATGAACGCATCATAAAAACAACCCTGCTGGAGGGATCGGTATCAATGTTGATTCCTGCCAATCAGCCGGTATTGCTCAAACCAGGGCAGCAAGCCACGGCCAGCCAGGGAGCGATCACTGTTGCCAATGATGCCAATATCGACCAGGTAATGGCCTGGAGGTTCGGGCTCTTTAATTTCGACCGCGCTAATCTCCAGTCAGTGATGAATGAACTGAGCCGCTGGTACGACGTGGATGTGCGTTATGAGGGACAGGTTCCATCGCGGACCTTCAGGGGAAAAATCAAACGTGATCTTAACCTGGCACAGGTACTGGAAGTACTTCAGGATGTAAATATCAAATTCAGAATGGAAGGGAAAACAATCGTTGTATATAATTAGCCATCAAAAATCAACCATGTAAAAAGCCAAAAGCCGGAATGCGTCAACATTCCGGCTGTAATTTGGCAATAGTCAAGTCCGGATAGATCTTGTTTTTTACCAAACCAACCAAAATTATGCAAAAAAATGTGAAAAGTGTGCGGGCCCGCGGTTCCGGGTCCCTTTATCTCTATCAAACATTGCCGCTTAAGAGCATTGCGTTCATTTTAATGTTTTTTGCCACACTTCATGTCAGCGCAAACGTGATGGCGCAGGCCAAAGTATCTATGTCAGTGAAAGGGGAGGAACTCTCAAAAGTACTGGCACTCACGGAAAAACAAACAGGCTATGTTTTCTTCTTTGATGAAAAATTGTTGTCTGCTGCAAAGCCGGTGACCATTACGGCAAAAGATTTACCACTAGTGCAATTTCTCGATCAGCTTTTCCGGGGCCAACCTTTAAAATACAGTTTGCGGAACACCACTATTACCCTTTCTGCTAAAGAACCCGCGACTAACCGCGCTGATCTGCCGTTGCAGGAGAATATGATTAATAGTGGCCAGATAGTAATAAAAGGAATTATTGCAGATGGAGATGGTAAATTTCTGCCGGGCGTGTCGGTAAGGCTGAAACCCTCAAAGATAGGCACCACTACCAACGACGCCGGGATATTTATACTGCCGGAAGTACCACCGGGTACTTATATGCTGGAAATATCCAGCATCGGCTATTCCACTACCAGTAGAAAACTGGTTGTAACAGATAAGCCATTAGAACTCGCCTTCACACTTCAGCAGGAAGCGATCGAACAAAAGGAAGTGGTCATATCTACCGGCTATTCCGTCAGGAAGCCCGGAGAGCTGACCGGCGCGGTACAGAAAATATCAGGAGATGAAATCCGGAGAGGGATCACTTCCTCCGATCCCGCGTCATTACTGAAAGGAAGAGCCGCAGGATTGTATATTTCCGAACAAGATGCCGCCGACCCCACCAGCAGCGGCGGACAGATATTTGTGAGAGGCCAGAGCAGTGTGGCAGGTGTTGGCGTAGACCAGGTGAATGAGTTTGTGGTGCCTGCGCTGAACTATGGCCCGCTCATCGTAATGGATGGCGTAATTATGCCGAATCAGAACCTGAAAGAACTCGTCACCCCACAGGAAATACAGGACATCACCATACTGAAAGATGCCGCCGCTACTGCGATCTATGGATCCAGGGCTGCTGCAGGCGTCCTGGTAGTCACTACCAAAAGGGGAACCAACGCAAAACCCCGGATTAATGCCGAGGTGAAATATGGCATCAATCAACCTAACCGCGGGCGCATGAGGTTTCTGAACGGTCCTGAACTTTATGACCTGCAAAAACGCTTCTATACCGAAGATTATTCGCAGAATAATGCCAGCCTTTCTCCCATGTTCCCTACGTTGGACAAATACCTGGAGTATCGCCTGCCCACACAGGAACAGGTGGATAATTCCTACGACTGGAGTAAATATGCTTTCATCACCACCAACACTACGGAAGTAAATCTCTCCGCCAGCGGCGGAAACGACCGCACTAAATATTATATGGGCGGCTCTTATTATAATGAGCAAGCCACTGGTGTTCTTAATGGTTTAATCCGGAAAACATTCCGTCTGAATCTCGAAAGCCGTTTAACAGACAGGCTCACCGCCACTGTTGCTATTAATGGGATTATGAATGACGGTCGTCAGGATCAGGGCTACACCATCAGCAGCCTTCAAAGTCTTGTTCCCTGGGCAAATCCTTATGACGCGAACGGATCGGTTACCCAGGCACTTAATTTTAAAATGGGTGGAACGCAGCAGGTCGTTGATAATCCGCTGTTCAACAGGCAGTATAATTTTTCAAAACGGCAGTCGCAATTGTTTTTCGGGTCTGTTAAACTGGACTATAAAATTACTGATTGGCTGAGCATTTCCAGTACGAACTCTGGTAATCTTAACTACAGCAAAAATACCCGGTATACCGATGTGAGAACTTATAACGGAGGCAGTTCCTTTTTTGCCCCGCAGGGCTTTTTGGGTACTAGCACCGCCAATCTTATGTCCTATCTTACCTCCAACCAGTTAGCCTTTAATAAAAAAGTGAACGAACATATGTTCCGTGCGCTGGCCGGTATGGAATTCGGACAAACTACCGTGGAAGATATGCTGGTAAATGTAAACCATGTGCGCGCCGGTTATCCGGTTATTTCCCTGGCCAGGGAAATGGGCGGTCCGGCCGATTTATCGCTCTATGGCATCCCTACTACCAAGGCAGGTAATATTGAGGGTGGGAAAGATGTTAAGGCCATTTATTCGTTATTTGGAGAGGCAGGATATACCTATAAAAACCGTTACAGCTTAAGCGCTTCTGTACGCAGGGACGCATCCAGTAGCTTTGGCAGTGATAACCGCTATGGCACCTTCTACTCCGGCGGCGGCGCCTGGGTGGCCAGCGATGAAGCATTCCTGAAAAATGTAAAATGGATCAGTTATTTAAAACTCCGGGCCAACTATGGAACCAGTGGCTCTCAACTTGGCGATAACTTTCTCACAAGAACGTTATACGATCCAAGGTATACGTACAGCGGGGCCGGAGGCGCCACGATTTCGGTATTAGGTAACCCGGAACTCAGATGGGAAGTAACCAAATCATGGAGTGCAGGCATTGACATGGAGATCTTTAAGCGTTTAACAGCCACCGTGGACGTTTACAAACGCCGCTCTGAAGACCTGCTACAGAAGGTGTTATTGCCGGCTTTGGCAGGTTTTCCAACACAATGGCAGAATGCGGCCACCGTGGAAAACAAAGGGGTAGAACTGGTACTGAATGCTCAGAATATACACAAACCCAATTTCTCCTGGAGCACTTCCTTCAACATCAGCTTTAACAGGAACCAGATCGTTAACGTGGCCAATGACTCGTTAAGACAGGGATATTATCCGCAAAACAGTTATTATCTTTTTAAAGGAGATGATATTAACGCATTAAAAGCAGTGAAGTATGCGGGTGTAGATCCACAAACAGGAAAGCCCCGGTTTGAGAAAGCGATTTTTGATGCGAAGGGCAATAAAGTGGGCGTGGAATATGTAAATACAATCGCTGAAGTGGACGCCGCTTCAGACAGCAGGCAGTTTCAAACCATCGGTTCTTTCCAGCCACGGTTCTATGGCGGCCTTACCAACAACTTTACCTACAAGCAATTTTCGCTGAGCGTATTAATCACTTTTGCACTAAAGTATACGATCATTGATAATTATGCTGCTTCTTCACAGGTGTCGCGTGTTGGCCGGCTGAATCAACTTGCCTACACCAAAAGCCAGGTACCCTGGACAACGCCCGGGCAAACCAATGCAACCGAGCCGGCACTTTATTACCAGGCAAATACTGACTATTTTGGATCAAGCAGGTATATGCGTGATGCCAGTAACGCCTCTCTGCGTAACGTGCGGTTAAATTACGATCTGCCACAGCCGCTGACCAACCGCCTGAAGTTATCCAACTTTACCGTGTATATAAGTGCCGACAACCTGTATACCCTCTACAATAAATATATCGTAAGCTCCGGTCCCGAAGGCCCTTCCGTGGGCGAGGCACAGGACTTTGGCAATTCGGCCGGCCCGTTAAGCATCCCCAAACGATATGTATTTGGATTACAGGTTACATTTTAATTGAAAGCTAAAAGTATTAAAATGAAAAATTACGCTATCATATTTTTAATCTCCCTTTTCGCCATGGCCTGCGATAAAAGGATTGACGAAATCAGCCCGCTGATTAAAGTGGATAAGGACGGAGAGCTATCGTCAGCCGCAGGAATTGTGGAATCTACCGTAGGAAACTACTCCTTGTTACGCGAAAATTCCACTCCGTCTTATGACGAGCCATTGCTAAACCTTTCCGAAGGCCGTGGCAACAACATCACCCTGCGGACCTTCGGACCTGCAGACAAAATAAGCGACGGTTTCTTTTTTCAAAACAGTAACAGCCCCACACTGGGTTTCAGCAGCGATTTTTACCGCGGTTCTTACCAGCTGATTGTAAGCATCAATACCACACTGGAAGGAATCGATAAATTGGAAAAAACAAACCTCGCTTCCCTCCCTGAGGCCGACCGGAATAGTATATTGTATGCAAAGGGAGAAAATCATTTTCTGCGGGCGCTTGCTTATTTTAACCTCATCAGGTTATATGGAAAACCATATTACCAGAATGCGGCAGGCAATACAGGTGTTGCATTAAAAAAGACAAGTGATGTAAAGGAGATACCTGCACCATCTACTGTTAAGGAAGTGTATGATTTTATCACGGAAGAATTGAAGACAGCCGCACAATTGATGAAAACCCCCGTGGTAAAAACAAACAGCTTTGCCAGCAAAGAGGCTGCATGGGCATTGTTATCAAGGGTGTATTTGTATATGGGGGGCAGTATGGCCAGTCCGGATGCTACTTATAATCAGGCGGCCGTAACCTATGCCGACAGTACGTTAACTCAAAATGGCGGGAAATTGGCACTGCTGCAGGGAAACGATTATAAGAACCTGTTTGCCGATGACCAGGACGGATCTATTGGCCGGGCTAAGTTCGCCGCCAATAAAGAGATCATCTTTGCATTTGATAACATGACCGGCAATACACGCATTGGCATTTACTACAATTATGATCCGACTTATGGTATGGGTGCGCTTTTTATCCCGTCTTCGGATCTTAAGCAATTATTTACCGCCCAGGATATCCGCAGTAATTTTTTCAAGGTCAATACCGGAACAGGACTAACAGAAACAACCAAATTACTGGTGTTACTTTATCAATTGCTTACCCGCGCTCCCAACATCTTTTTGCGTACCGGCGAATTGTACCTGAACAGGGCCGAAGCGTATGCTAAAATGAAGAATTACACGATGGCCAGGGCCGATCTCCGCACCATTCACACCCGCGCAGGACTGCCCGAATCGGACATCAACAGCATCGCCGACCAGGACCTGCTTGCTGCTATCCTCAAAGAAAGACGTATGGAGCTTGCGTTTGAAGGACACGCCGGGTATGATTATTTCCGCAATGGCTTACCCATGATCCGGAAGGCCGCCGATAACAACGGGAAAGAGTTGATCATTCAGCCTGACGATCCAAAAGTGGTGCTGACTGTACCAAACTTTTAAGGGGACTTTATTTACGATCATCTTTTGTCATAGAAGCCTTCAGGCCTCTAAAGGATACTATTTTGCATTTCAAATTTCAAAAACTAACAAAAAATGAGTTACAATCTGAAGATTTCGAAGACTGTGTGTCTGACGCTTCTTTCTATCCTTTGTTTCACGGTTGTTTCATTGGCACAGGAAAAAGCTAAATTATTTGTGGGCGACAAAGCACCGGAGCTTCGTTACGGAAAATGGCTAAAAGGCACACCTGTTAAGGAGTATAAGAAGGGCCATCTCTATCTTTTTGAGTTCTGGGCAACCTGGTGTGGCCCCTGCATTGCATCTATGCCACATCTTTCTGAATTCGCCAGGGATCACAAAAATGAAGTGACCGTAGTAGCGGTGAATATCTGGGAAAAAACAGGTGACAAACCTTATGAATCTTCCCTGCCCAAAGTGAGCAAATTTGTTAAAGGCATAGGCGACAAAATGGACTTCAATGTTATCACTGACAGCAAAGACCAGTTCATGGGAAATGAATGGATGAAGGCTGCCGGTCAAGGTGGCATTCCCTGCACATTTATGGTGAAAGATGGCATTATCCTGTGGATAGGACATCCGATCGAATTGGATTCTGTAGTAAAGGTGGTAATGTCTGGAAATTACGACGTAGCTGCCACCAGGAAGAAGCTACAGGAAAGAAATGAACAGTCAGACGCCGCAGCAGCTCCCTTTCAGGGCCTGATGAAGGAGTATGACAAAGCCATTAAGGATAACCAATACAGCCATGCCTTGCAGCTGCTGGATTCCGGTATTGCCACCATGCCTCCCTTTGCCGGAACATTCGGTTTCTTTAAGTTCCAAACCTTACTGGAACATGTGAATGAAGATTCGGCAATGGCTTTTGTAAGACCATGGCAGGCCACCAAGCCAGGATATGTAGGCTCTGCCGCTGCGGTAATTGCAAGAAAGAAGGGATGGAAGAAGTCAACTTATGAATATGCGTTGGAGTTGCTGAATGAACAGCTGAAAGTACCGCAGATGCCCGCCTCTATGGTTTATGAAGAGATGGCCGGCGCTTATGCCAACATGGGCGATTACAAAAACGCGGTAGACTACCAGGAAAAAGCCATTGCAACCGCAAGGCAGTTCCTGAAAGATGGTAAATTCGCAGGTTTTATCATGGAAGATACCATTAAGGAATCTGAAAAGAAATTGGCCGGATATAAAAAGGAGCTGAAGTAAAATAAACCGGGCATCAACTACTTAGGTCTTCCACTGCAGACCTAAGTAGTTTTTATACATAACGGAAAATGCCTACTGATCAAAATCTATTGGCAGATAAATACCACGATAACCATTTTCTTTAAGACAGTTAATAACATCATCTGCGGTAAAGAAAAATCCTTCCACCCTCATCATCCTGTCTTCATCTTCCAGGTCAAAGGTTATCCTCAGGTATGGATATATCTGCAAGAGATCACTTATTATATTCCCGGCTGCAACGGCGGATTGAACATCTGTTTTGAAAACATTTACCATCGTCATAAGGTGATTGCTGTACATTACTTTTTCTTTCCTATCAGCGAAAAAGGGTTGAACGATACCCCTACATTAAAATAGAAACCTGGATCGGGACTGGTCTGGAATACTGGCGATCCGAATGAATCTTCCTTTCTGAATATCCTGC
Organism: Chitinophaga sp. ARDCPP14; assembly: GCF_051362515.1. Classification (NCBI taxonomy): domain Bacteria; kingdom Pseudomonadati; phylum Bacteroidota; class Chitinophagia; order Chitinophagales; family Chitinophagaceae; genus Chitinophaga; species Chitinophaga sp. ARDCPP14. The sequence goes on from NZ_JBKIXB010000006.1 coordinate 402,373, forward strand.
CGGATGGGGTTATCCTCACACCTGTTTTTGCGGCAACCACAAAATACTTTGCGATAAGATGTTCATAGGTTAGCCCTGAGTTGATATCTAATTGCCTGTATTCGTACTTTTGAGAAGTACCGTCTATATTGTACAGGTAAAAGGAGGTTCTGTTCATCTCTGCTCCCAGCGACACACGGCCATTGGTGAATACATGCTTTCGCAGGTAAGCACTTTTTGGGAGAACAACATCTGCAACCAGTCCGTTATTGAATTTATGCTCATAGGAGAAAATTGGTATAACCGGCGTTTGTGCGCTCGGATCAATACTGAGGAGGATACCAGCTGTCATTTTTGTGCGTTGATTGGCTTTCAGGACCATTGTTCCCGTCGCTATCCCTCTAACCCTTTCAAAATGCTTGTCACTGCCATCTACCAGGATACTGGACGTATAGATAGTTCGTTTATTGAACAAGGTGGAAAAATAAGTAAAGTTGACAGATGAAAAAAGATAATGGAAATCTCCCTCAACAGTGGTAACTGGTCCTCCAACAGATGTTGTTAAACCGGCATCCGTATTCGTATACACATATCCGATAGTAGCACCCAGGAACCATGTTTTTCTTTTTATAAAATTGATATTTGTACTCACTTTTACCTGCGAAAAACTATTGACCTTATTATCAGGCAACGACTTCCCGTTTCTCTCCGAAGAAAAGTTGTAAGGAGCGGAATGGGAAAACTCTATATTAAAGGGACGCGTAATGGTGAATTTATCGGCGGCATAAGCCACTACCCGTTGGCGCACATCCGCGCTATCTTTCACAGCGCCGGGAATGCTGTCAGGCGTCTGCGAAAAGCCGGTTACCGATAAAGTCAGCAAACCGGCGACTAATGACGCGGTATTTTTTGAAATATCCATCTTCTTTATTTTATACTTTTAATGATAGACCAGGAAAAAAAATTTATCGTTGATGAGACGGAACAAAGAAAGGATTTAAACCATCGCAGTTTTCCTGTTTTCTACCAAGCCGGTTACATTTTATATCAAATCCTTTCCGGCCGGAATTTGGTAGAAGAATAGCGGGGGTTTGTATAATTTCTGGTAGCCGTAGGATATATCGTTCTATATTTGTGTGGGATGTCAGACATCCTGTAATATTATGAAGAACGATCTCCGGGAGTCAAAGGATAAGAAGCTTATACAACTGATCATTGACGACCGGTACAGGATTTGGCGTCATACTATACTATTGATTGGATTCCTTCCTGTAATTTTCTGCACTGACGAGATATTGGAATACTCCGGGCCCTACAGGTATTACCGGCTGCTATGTGTGTATGGATCTATAATGGCGATGTGTTATGTTAACATGAATGTGCTGGTGCCCAGGATTTTTTTTAAGGGACGGTACGTAAGATACCTGATAGTGCTTTTTTTGCTGGTATCGGTGTTTGTAGTACTGATGGCTAATCTATTGAGTGCATTCTCCTCATCCGGGCGACTGCCGGCGCACCTGGTTATGCCCGACAGGAAAATGGGGTTTTATGAAGGAACGGTTATATTAGTCCCCATCATCCTGGTCACCACCATGATAAAGCTCTTCCAGCGATGGATGCGGGATAATGAAAGGATCGCCGAGTTAAAGAGCATCACCCTGACAATGGAACTGAACGAATTGCGGAACCAGATCAATCCGCATTTCCTCTTTAATATGCTCAATGGGATCAGGGCGCTGCTGCACAGCGATCCGGAGAAAGCAGACATGGTTATCATGAAACTATCCGAATTTCTTCGTTACCAGCTCTATGAGAACAACGAGACAAGAACATTACTCAGGTCTGAGATAAATTTTCTGTCCAATTTCCTTGACCTGGAAAAACTCAGGAGAGATAACCTAACCGTTAGTGTAGAAAGCCCTACAGCAGCCACGGTACTCAATCATATCTTTCTGCCGCCTAATCTTTTCACTACCTTTGTTGAAAATGCGGTGAAGCATAGTGTGAGTATAAGTGAGGCTGCGTCTTACATCAGGGTCAGCATAGCTGTTGACGTGAATAGGCTTTATTTCAGTTGTGTTAATTCCACAGATCCGGGATATATACCTTCTGATGAAAAGAACAGCGGATTGGGATTAGCGAATATTAAGAGGCGGCTTGAACTTTTATATGGCGCTGATTATGGTCTTGAGATCACTTCTTCCGGGAATGAATATAATGTAAAACTAACAATACCGTTATGAACTGTATTATTGTAGATGATGAGCCATTGGCAAGAGAACAAATGCAGTCAATGATCAAAGAAGTATCCCAGCTGGAGATATTGGGGAAATTCTCCAATGCCCCCACCGCACTGGACTTCTTAAAAGAAAATGAGGTAGATCTTATTTTCCTCGATATTCAAATGCCGATGGTAACGGGATTACAGTTTGCCGCACAATTGCCCAGGCAAACGCTTACCATTTTCACCACGGCCTATCCACAGTACGCTTTAAAGAGTTACGAGCTGGACGTTATCGACTACCTGCTTAAACCTATTGAAAAATCAAGGCTGGCGAAAGCGATTCATAAAGCGGAGACATACCGGAAGCTGCTTTCAGATGATACCGAGAAAAGCACTATTGAGTCCAACACCGTTGACTTCTTACTGATCAAATCAGAGCGGAAATTCCACAGGATTAGTTTTGCGGATATCAAATTCATTGAGGGGCTGAAAGACTATGTAGTCATGTATGTCGGTAACCAGAAACTGATTACTGCCATGAACTTAAAAACCATCCACCAGAAACTACCACAACAGCTTTTCCTGCGGGTTAGCAAATCCTACGTAGTGAATTCGAAGTATATAGATTCATTTGATCACCGAAGTATATTTCTCGGAGATGTAGAGATCCCAATAGGGGAGGTGTATAAAAGAGATTTCTTTTCCGTCTTTTCAGGCGGCTCGCTTAACCCGGAAGAGTAAACGGGGTTGCCGTGGAAACGGTGAATATTATACGAGGTTTTCCAGGCCGTAGGATGCCAGTTTATCAACGATGGGCAGTGCCTTTAAGCCTGTCTTAGTTAAACTGTATTCAACCCTTGGCGGAATTTCAGGATAAGCCGTTTTGGACACCAGTTTGTTTTTAACCAAAGCATTTAATTCCTGGATCAGCATTTTTTCGCTGATGCCGGGAATCGTTCTTTTTAGATCTCCATATCTTATTACCCTGTCATTGATCTGATACAATATTAGTAAAGTCCATTTACCACCTAGCAGTCCAAGGGTTCTCCTTACGGGGCAGTTTTCGTCGCTAGGATTAATTTTTGATTTTTTCTCCATTGATTTTCAATATTTCTTACCACAAAGTAAGTACCCTACCAGTTGGTAGGTATTTTCCTAAAGGTAAGCAATACATACCTTTACGCAATGCCTGCGATAAAAATGCCGGATTTTAAGCATCCGGCAAATACTCCTGGGATAGATAGAAATTATACACTTTTAAAACCGGTAAGAAATGACATCAAAAGAAATAATTGAAGGCTACTTTAAAGCGCTTGAAACAGGAGACGTTCCTAAAGCCTTTTCGGTTTTTGCGCCGGATGCCAGGTGGCATCAACCAGGAAACCATAAATTTTCGGGTGTTAAAAGCGGCCTGGAAGAAATAGGCAATATGCTTGGAACAATGATGGAGGATGTAGCAGGAAGTTTGGTTGTTAAACCGAATGGCGCATTGATGGCAAGCGACAATTTGGTAGCCTGCCCGGTTCGATTCACTGCCACGAAAGGAAGCAAAAGCATAGACATGAATGGGGTCGATTTATTTGAAGTTAAAGAAGGGAAAATTACGCAGGTCTGGCTATTTTCAGACGACCAGCAGCAGGAAGATATGTTCTGGCAGGACTGAGTAAACAGAGCCTATTTTGACTGGAAGTCCGCTATGGTAGCGGACTTTTTGTTTTTCTAAAGCCCTTTTAACAAATTAAATGGGCTGATGTTTTGGATACTTGAAGAAATAGAAGTAAGTTGGAAATCCGTTTATCCTGGCGAGTTTATTGCCTGGGCGCGCTTGTATCTATAAATAATAATAAAAGAAAGAATTATGGTAATTGTAAACAGTTTCGCAGAATATCAAGCGTATGAGGGTAAAGAAATAGGTAGCTCTGAGTGGCATAAAATAGACCAGGAACAGATCAACAAATTTGCGGATGCAACACTGGATCATCAATGGATCCATTGCAATGAGGAAAGAGCGAAAAATGAAGGGCCATTCAAAACGACTATTGCCCATGGTTATCTGACGCTGGCGCTGATTCCTTATTTATGGAAGCAGATTGCAGACATCCGGAATGTTAAAATGGAAATTAACTACGGCATAGAGCGGTTTAAGTTTGGTCAGGCGGTGTTTGTAAACGATGAAGTACAATTGAAAGCGAAACTCAATTCCATCGTCGATTTAAGAGGAGTTACCAAAGTAGTAATTGGCGCTACGCTTAGTATTAAAGGCAAGGCGAAGCCGGCTTATACAGGTGATGTGGTGTTTTTATACCATTTTTAATGGTAGTTTATCAAATCAAAATAATATGACGCAATGTGCCAGTGCCGGAAGCGGTGCCAAAAGATAATAATAGCGTAATATTCAGCCGTTATATTTGCATTTATGCAAATGGATGACTGGAATGATCAGGACTTATGGCAACGTATCCAGCAAGATGACAAGGCGGCGTTTGAATCCGTGTACCGTTGTTTCGTTGACGTAATCTTTGCCCTGGTATTTAAGCATATAGATAACCGCAATGATGCAGAAGATGTAACCCAGGACGTTTTTTTAAGCGTATGGGAACAACGGAAACAAATTGTATTGCAGAAAAAGATCTTCTCCTACCTGTATAGTGTAGCCCGTTATAAAACATTCCGTTACAACCGCGATAAGGGACGGACAGACCAGTACCAGCGGCAATGGGAACATTTCCTGAACCTGGACCAGTCGCCCGGCGCCACCCCCGAAGTTTTCGTGAAAGCAGAAATGCTCCGGCTGGAAGCCAATATGAGCAGGGAAATAGAGAAGCTGCCCCCTCAAATGAAAAAGATTTACCAGCTTAATTATGAAGAAGGAATGGATACAGCGCAAATAGCCACACAACTTATTATTTCAGAACATACTGTAAAAAAGCACCTCGTAAATATCAAAAAACGCCTGCATAGCATGGCGCTCCGTTTGTTCTGATCCTGCCTTGCCGCGTGCAATATTAACTTAATGTTAAGCCCGTTTCACCAACTACTTCAATTTCTTCTTTTCTACACTATTCTTTCAGGAAGGCACTTAATGTAATGAGCTTTTTCTGACACAGATAGTATGTATCAAAAAACCAGTTTTAAAACGCTGTTAGACCGTTACCTGGAAGGCAGCTGCACACCGGAGGAAGAGGCTTTGCTGGCCCGTTTCTTTGAGCAAAGCGGCGAGCAACAGAAACCGGCGCACCTTTCCGAGCAGGACCAGGCCCGCATGTTTATGGCCTTCCGGGACTCCCCACGTTTCAGCGGACAGCCTGTAAAAAGAAGCTTACTGGTAAGCATGTTCCGTTACCGGGTATGGAAGGTAGCTGTATGGCAGGCTGCGGCTGTCCTGCTGCTATTGCTGGGTTTCTGGGGCTGGGATAAGGTATCCCGTTCCGGGAAAATGATTGCCTATAAGCAGATCAGCAATCCCAAAGGAACCGTATCCAAAGTGATGTTGCCGGATAGTACTGAAGTGATATTGAACGCTAATTCCAGCCTCAGTTATGCGGTTGATTTCAGTGAGAACAGGGAGCTGCAGTTAACCGGTGAAGCCCTTTTTAATGTAAGTAAGGACGAGACGCATCCTTTTATTATACATACCGCCGGGGGAATACATACAAAAGTACTGGGTACCTCTTTTACTATACGCAGTTATGATAATTTGCCGGAAACAAGGATCACGGTTATAAGCGGCCGTATCCAGGTGCAACATGCAGATACGGTGCTGGGAATACTGAGTAGTAATGAGCGGGTTGTATACAACCGGCAGGGTGGCGGCAGTCGGCATGATATAGTAGCAGATGCCAATAAACAAGCGGGCTGGATCCGTGGGCAATGGGAGTACGAAAACATGTCGCTGCAGGAGCTGCAGGCTTTGCTGTTTAACTACTACAATATTCATGTAATTGCGCATGGGCCTGCCCAGCAGTATTTGATAGCTAATGCCAATATGAACTTTACGAGCCGCCAGTCAGCGGAAGACATCATTAATATTTTTTGTAACACAGCTAATTGCCATTACAAGTGGCTGAATCATGCCACCGTAGAAGTTTATTGACCATACTGATCTAAAATAGCAAAGCCCTGCTGTAACAGGGCGGTTGCTCTTCAATTAAAGGAAATAAAAAACAAATGTATGAAGAAGAGACGTTTACTCCAATACGTCAGGCTACGCTATGCGCGTTATTTATCCCTATGCTTATGGTTGCTGCTAATGCAGTTGTATCCGTTATTTTCCCAATCACAGGACAAACAGTTCAGCCTACGGGTTGAGAAAGGACCGCTGGAACAGGCCATCAGCAAAGTAAGAAGTGTATCCGGCGCCAGTATCGTTTTTCATAAAGAAGATGTAAGTGGCATTAATATTCCGGCACAGGATATTCGCCAGCAGCCGGTAGAAAATATTCTGAGAATGCTGCTGCGGGACCTGCCGTTTACCGTGGAAAAAAAAGGAGCTGGCTGGTTTATTGAAAAAGCAGTAAACAGTGGTAAAAAAGTACGTATTACCGGTCACGTTAGTGATGCACAATCCGGGCAGGCTATACCTGGCGCCAGCATTGCGGTGAAGGGTACTCCCGGCGGTACACAAACAGATAATGAAGGCAACTTTGCTTTGTATGCAGATGATAACGCTGTAATAACAGCATCTTTTGTGGGGTACGCTGTGCAGATGATTGCTTTAAGCGGTAAAACCCGGCTGGCCATCCGCCTGAAACAGGACACAAAAACACTGGGAGCTGTTACCGTGGAAGCCAGGCGCAGGGCTGGTACAGAAATGGCCTTACTGACGGAAAGAAAAAACAGCAGTGTGGTTTCTGACGCCATCTCTGCCCAGCAGATTGAAAAAACAGCCAGCTTAACTACAACACAGGCTTTGCAACGCGTTACAGGGGTTACCATTACGGATGAAAAATATGTAGCCGTGAGAGGATTAGGTGACCGTAGCGTGGTGGCAGAACTAAATGGCGCCCGCCTCTCTTCCTCCAACCCAGACCGCAGCGCTGTGCCGTTAGACCTGGTGCCGGCCGGCTTGCTCGAAAACCTCACCATTTATAAAACGCTCACACCCGACCGTCCTGCCGATGCCTCTGCCGGACTGATAGAGCTGAAAACAAAAGCAGTACCGGAAACACAGGTATTGGAATTTACTGCCCAGGTGGGATTCAATTCCAATGTAGGCATGAACGGACAATACAACGGTTTCTATAATAATGACCTCGGCTTCTTCGGACAAAAGGTAAGCAAGCATAACCTGCGCCCGGATTTTATTGACCTGGGTAAACAATATCCTGGCGGTTTACCGCAGATACAGAAAATGTTCATTCAGAGCCGTAACAGCCCGGAGCTGGCTGCAGAAGCCATGCGGGTAAGCAGGATTATGCAGAGCTTTGACCCGGTGCTTACTACCAAATACCAAAAGGCCAGTCCCAACCAGGTATATACTGTATCCTATGGCAATACTTTCAGGGTATTTCACGGGCACGTACTGGGGTTGATAGCCAGCGCCAATTACTACCAGCGCACCAACGATATTTATAATGCACAACGTAACCAGTACAGCCTTTTCCAGGGAGTAGTAACCGGTTCGCCCAGCATATTTAACCCGCTTTACATACCTGCTTTCGTTACACCCAACTATCGCCGGCTGAATAATTACTTAAGGTATACCGAAAATACGGGTACGCATACACTGAGCTATGGTGGACTGCTGGGACTTACCTACCAGTTCAATAAACGCAACGAAATTCAGGCTCAATACATAGGCAGCAGGGGTGCAGAATCCGAGGCCAATAATCTTACCGGCGCCTGGCAGAACACCGGCCTTAACTTTCCGGTGTACAACATCATCAACCAGCTCCGTATCACTTACCGCACTTTTGATACTTATAATTTTCAGGGGGAGCACCAATTCGTGGATAAGCCATGGTCGCCGCGTTTAAGCTACAACCTCAGTTCCTCCAGGAGTACACAAACGGACCCCGACTTCCGTTCCACCGACGTGGCGGACCTGCGTACTACCCGTTTCCAGGATCCTAACGGAGTAGGAGTAGGGCAGGATACCTATGCTTTCGTGAGTGGCCTGGTGCATGGAGTGGATAACGATAACAGCAACATTATTGTGGCAGACCCCAACGGCCGCCAGTACCGCAAGCTGAATGAAACCAACTACAACGTTAAAGCAGACCTGAGCTTTCCTTTTAAAACCCGCGGGCTTGATCAGCTATTGAAATTTGGCGCTAACTACCTCAGAAGACAAAGGGACTTCACCGAAAATATATTAGGTATCCCAGGTTCTACCCTGGGAGGTGGCGGTATACAACTGTTGAATGACGCCAGGGGAAATATAGATCAACTGGTATCTCCTGCCAACATAGGCTTGCAGAATCCCTCCCGGTATGATGGTGCAGGCGAGCCAAGAGTAGGTGGTTTCCTGTACCAGGTAAAGAAAGCACCAAATAACTATAAAGGATATTATGAAACACGCGCTTTTTATGGTATGCTGGATGCTCATGTGCAGAAGGACATCCGCATTACAGGCGGGGTGCGTTTTGAATCTACCGATATTGAAGCCAATGTAGATACGGCGGATGTATTTGTTCCGCAGAACCTGAATGCACTTACCGGTTTACCCAATGCCTCGGTGAGTTACAGCACCCAAACGCCGCATACCCGTTATGTGAGTACCTATAAACCTTATTATTCCGCCAACCTGGTATACTCCGGTATCCGGGATATGAATTTCAGGCTGGGCTACAGCACTTCGCTGGCAAGGCCGGAGCTGCGGGAGCTTACTAACGTATACGAGTTTGATCCTTTCCAGTTTGCCGTCATCGGCGGTAATCCGGGGTTGAAAAACCAAACCACCAGGAGTGCCGATTTCCGGTGGGAATGGTTCACGGCACCAGGCGAAGTATTATCCGCATCCCTGTTCACCAAAACCATTCTTAATCCTTTGCAGCGCGTATTCATTTACCAGTCACAAGGTAACCAGTCTACCGCTCCGGAGTTTCCGCTCATCATCTACCAGAACGATCCTAATAACGGTAAAGTATATGGTTTAGAGTTAGAGGCGAGGAGAGACCTGGGCAAATTATGGAGGCCATTGAAATACCTGTTTATCGGCACTAATATATTGCTGGATGTGAGCACGATTGATAAGAACCCCGAACGCCTGGATGCTTCGCGCATCAATGATCGGCGCTCCCCGGCCACCAGCCCTGTATTTGAACAGGCGCCCTATGCGGTGAATGTTTACCTGGATTATGCCAATACGCAGTCGGGCACCAACATCACCGGCAGCTTTAATATGGTTGGCGCAAGACTGATACAGGTGCAGCTCGATGGTACACCCGACTTGTATGACAGGCCCGCTCCGGTGCTCGACCTGGTGTTCAGCCAACGCCTGGGTAAAAAGTGGCTGGCCAAAGGTTTTGCCAAGAACATTTTTGATCCCGCATTTAAGCAGGTGTATACAAACCCGGGTAACTACGGGAAGTATTATGGCACTGAATATATCTATCGTCAATATCACAAAGGAGCAGAGTTTTCACTGGGCCTTACCTATAAATTATTCTGATGTATATGAAGAAGAATTTTACGCTTGTATCACTGCTACTGGTTGGTATGCTGGCAGGAGGGTGTATGAAAATAAAAGAAGATAGTAAGATACCCCTGCTGGATGTTACCAACAGCTCCGCTTCGAGTATCCGCATGTTCAACTTTGCCAGCGCAGCGATTGAAGGAACCGAAGTAGCCATCAATAATGTGCCGTTAACGGCTTTCAGACAAACCGGCGGCAGCGCCGGTGGCGGTACCACGCTGGGGTTATTGCTTTTTCCCTCCGGCATCTGGACCAGTGGCGATAACGGCAATCCCTTCTCAGTGCCTGTCAGCTTGCTGGATAAAGAAGGGAAAGCACACATCGTGTTGAGTAGTTTAGCCGGTACTCCCATTCTGGATACCGTTATTGCAGGCGATGTGGTGCATCCGAAGGATTACTACCTGATGAGAGACAACAGCCTGAAAGTGCTGGAACGGGATAACATACCGCCTGCCCGTGCAGGATATTTTAAAGTACGGATTATTAACCTGGGCAATCCGGCAAGCAATGTAACGGGACTTAATGGCGCGGTTTCTTTAACCTATGCGGATGGCACTGAGGTAAATCCCTTGTTGAACAATGTAGCCTCCGGCAAAATTACCGCCTATGCAGAGCTGCCTTATGGTGCCTACCAGTTTAAAGTATTTCTGGCCAGGGGCGCTGGTATAGATGTAACAAAGCAGCTGGCGGAAAGGCCGCTGCAGCCTTATTACAACTCCTGCAATCCTTCGGACAATATACAGCAGGGTATTATGCCGCAGCTGCGTACGTTTAAGGCCGGTGGTGTATACAGCATTGTTATTACGGAGAACTTCTACAAAACGCTTACCTGCGACCTGCAGAACGGTAGTTTAATCACAAACGGTTACCGGCTGATAACAGAGCTGAATCCGGGAGTAAATTATGTATATGCCCGTATGCAGGCTGTGAATGCAATCCCTGGTAAACAGGTAACAATATTGGTGGATGGCAAGCCGCTTGGCGGGCAGCTGGACTATATCGGGCAAACGACCCCTGAAAAAGCGGTACAGCCTCCGGGGGATATGTATGTACAAGGTAATCACCAGGTGCAGGTAATGGATGCATCCGGCAGGGAACTGGTTAGGAAAAGTATTAACCTCTACCCCGGAGATCATTACACCGTATGGGCTTACGAGCAGCCAAACGGTGAGCCGGGGTTGCTATTTGAAGCCAATGAAATGACAGGCACCGTCTATACCGCCACTTATCATCCCAACGGCGCTGGAGGCGGTGTTATTCCGGACGACGGTACCAATGGTACACCGCGCAGAACACGGTATCCATACGCCTGGGAGTCCAGATTCCTTAACCTGAGCCCTGATCTGCCTTATGCTACGTTCACCAACGATTACCAGCTTTTTTTACCCGTTGATGGCGTCAGCTTCCGGGATACCATGCGTTATCCCGCTGCTTATGTGAACCTGCCTTCCTGCGTGCAACCGCTTCAGGATGTGTCAATGATTTACTCCCTGCCATTCATTGCGCCTTATCAGCCCGATAATCCCAATGGCAATTCAGAGCTCGGCTATTTCCCGCGGCAGATCCGGGTTTACCGGTCGGTAGCTGGTCCGCTGCCGGAAGTACCCGGCACTGTGTTGCCGGATATAATGCCGCTGGACACCAGGCAGGCCTTTATTGCCAATGATCACTTGTATACCGACCCCCGCTTTAAACAACCGGAAACAGGTGTATACACGGTGGCTGTGGTGGGAAGAACGTCTAAAACTGCTCCTGCAGCTGAAAAGGCCAGGATCATCGTCATTAAACATAACAAGTAGTGTATATGAAAAGATATATCTCCATACTCTTCGCGGGCTTATGCGCAACCGCCTGGCCGGGGTGTAAGAAATATGAGATTGAACCGCAGGTAAAGGATCCTGCCTTTATACGGGTATTCAATAATCTTACACCAACCCTGGACTTTGCACATGGGCAGCAGGTGACGCCATTCCTTACGTTTTTAATGGATCCAAAAACAGATGCTGCCGGCATACCAACAGATGCTACTGTAGTAGGCGATTTCCTCGGTACCCGGCAATTGTTCAGCTTATCCTATGCCGCCAATGAAGCTAACAGCTCAGTGGGCAACAATACCACTGGCGGACCGCTTCCTCATCCTGACGCGCCTAATCTTACGCCGGTTAAGTATGAGTATCCGGGCAATGCGCACATACTTACCGCCCCGGTAATCAATGGCTTTGATTTATCGGCGTGGGCACAGGTGCCTTCCGGTAAACACAGGATCATGTTTGTGATAAGACCGCAGAACGGTATTGTATTTAAAGATTTGTCTGCTTCCATCCGCAGTGGTATCCTGCTGGATACAACCATCATGCTGGAGAAAGGAGAAGTATATACGCTGGAAGTGATTTCCCGGGATCTGGACAATGGCAAATATGGCCTTTATATCAGGAAGGAGCAGTTTATTCACCAGGCATTTGAACCCAATAAGCTCTATGTGGGCTTTGTGAATCTTTCCGGCGAAAAAACGGAAGATGCACGCAATGGTTTTATGAACGTTTTTCCGGAGAGGGTAAAAGTAACAGGATCCTACCTGCGTTATAATGACCCTGCGTCGCAGGCTTCAGGCAACGTGTTTTACACGCCGGTACCGGGGTACGATAATACCTATTTAACCACACTCAGTACCCGTATGGATACCACAATTTCCTATCACCCGCTGCCTATGTTGCCACAAAGCGACTTTTTTTACCAGGGTTTGCTGCGTACGTACGTTGACGTTATGACACCAGAGCCTGCCAGGCAGGGCACTTTGCCTTACTTCAGATTCCAGTACCTGGATGCTGATGTGCCGGCATATGGAAGCCTGTTTAAAACGAACTGCTCTGCAAATCCTGCTGTATATAATAACTATAACGTGGTTACTACGAACGTAAAGAATTATCTGCCTAATCTAAACCTGGTGGTAAATAACAAGGGGACTTACCATGTGTATCCCACGGTGAATATCATGGAAATTGTTTACGACCGCGTGTATATGATGCAGATAGTGCGGGGATTTGAACAGATACCTTAAAATGAATGATCATGAAGTACTTATATTTTTTATTCTTATTTTTTTTGATAACGGCCTGTGTAAAAGAACCGGCGGATGCGCCGCAGGCGACTGGTGGCGACAGGCCACTGCTCACCATTCTGAAGAACAACTATAACTTCAGCATGTTCTTTAGTGCCCTGCAACGAACGGGGCTGGACAAAACACTGGAGGGTGACGGGCCGTTTACTTTGCTGGTACCGGATAACAATGCATTTGCAGCTTCCGGCATCAGTGCCGATAGTCTCGCTGGTATAGATACGGCATCACTGGCAAAACTGCTGCGTTATCATATTATCCCTGCCCGGGTTAATTATACAGCCATACCTCAGGCCATTAACTTCCCATATGAAACATTGGCAGGGCTGCCGGTATATATGGGGGTGCCCATACCAGGCCCCAGGCAATTTCAAAGTCTTACCGCCAATATCCTGCACATTAATGGCGTAGCCGTCAGTAAAACCGATATACTGGCCAGGAATGGGCTTATGCATGCGCTTAGCCGTGTTTTATACTACCCGGCTGCTTCCGTGCAGGAAGTGTTGGATAAAGATCCGCAATACAGCTATTTCGTACATGCCCTGAAGGAATTTGGTATGTGGGAACAGATGGGAAAACCAGGGGCGCTTACTATAATGGCCCCGGCCAATGAGCTGTTTGATCAGTATGGTATTATTGAGGAAGAATTGAATCCTGCCCATTATAGGCAGACAATGGTGACTGCTTACATAGTAAAAGACCATCGCTTCTTTACTACTGACCTGCTGGATGCACCGCTCAGTAATTCACAGCCAGGTATTCTCACACCGGAGTTTCTTCAGGCAATAAACGCCGGCTCCTTTGGCATCTGGCCTCTTAGTTACAAACGGATACTGGACATTGTAGGACCGCCTTACTGGGGAGACCCTTATATCTATGGCCCTCCTGCAGGTTTCATTAACAGTGATCATCTCGCCGGCAATGGAGTAGTGCATGGCCTGAATGGTTTGATAATGATGCCGGACAGCGCAAGAATTAATCCTTAAACAATCAGAAAAAATACCATGACATCTTCATCTATTTATATAAAAATAAAACTGGTATTGCTGGCATGCTGTGTTGTTACTGCATTGAACGCCTGTTTAAAGGCTTCGGATGCACCGGTAACACCCGCCGTTTCCATTCCTTTTAAGGGAACAGACCTGGCAGGCACCCTGGCACAGGAAAACTCGCTTCAGCTGTTTAACCGGGCATTCAAACGCCTTTCCCTGGAGCAGGAAATAAATAACGGAAGCGGTTATACGATATTTGCGCCTACAGATGCAGCCATGAAAGCAGCGGGCCTGGATGAAACGGCGATTGATAAAATGAATATCGACAGCCTGCGCAGGTTGGTCAGCTACCAGGTAGTCTCCGGCTCATTGGACGATCAATCCCTTTCCCAGCCGGTAACAGCCACCTATTTGCTTACACTGAGAAAAACATTGATCACAAAACCTGGCGGGGCAGCGACTTACCAGTATGCGCCGCTGTATGTGAAGGAAGATGATCAGCTGTACTTTAATGGTATGCCGGTAAAAAAAGAAGGGACAGCGATACCGGCTACCAACGGTTATATTTATCCCGTGAACGCCCTGGCAACTGAGATTACAGGCAGCATTACCCTGCTGGATATCATTAAAAATGATCCGGATCTTAGCATGTATTACCAGGCGCTGTTATTGGAAGACAGTATACTAGCTGTCAATTACCTTTCGGGGGATATCGCTTTTTTTGGAGATAAGACGCTGACCGGCATGTATCCCACTATTTTGGCGCCTACCAACAAGGCGTTTGAAGATGCTGGCTTTCATACCACGGATGACATCCGCACCTATGCAAACAGCACTTTTGTGGGGCTTGATCCCAACGATTTTATCACCTTCTATTTTTCACCGCTGGATTCTGTCCTTAAAAGGCATATCATTTTTAACGGACCACTTGCCAGCAGCTTCTATTACACCCAAAGTACAGTAAGGATTTTTTACAACGACCTGTTGAATCCTGTATTCAATAACGGCAAACTGAACACCTACACAGGCGGAACAGGTGAAGTGCTGGATGCTGTTGTGCGATACAGGCTGCCGCTTACTTTTTCAAATGTTAATGGGGAAGCGCATGTGAAATACAGTACTGATCCTGCTGATCCTTCCTGGCCTTTGCCGCGCAATGGAGTCTACACGGTTGCCAACGGTTCATTGTGCAAGATCAATAAACTTTTTTATCCCATCATAAATTAAGCAGCATATGACTATTACAAACTGTTTACGCCGCCAGGTGTTTTTTATCCTGCTGCTGGCACTGGGGATCGCTGGCTGTGGTAAAGAAGATGCGCCTGCTCCCGGTACGGAGCAGGATGGCAGCACCATCAAATATATATTGAAAGATAACTTCAGCTTCGGGGTATTATACGCCGCCTTAAGCGCTACCGGAATGCTGGACACCGTGGCTAAGCCCGGTCCTTATACGGTACTGGCGCCCGATAATACGGCCTTTAGCCGGCAGGGAGTTAACTACCCTGTAAATCCCTATAGCTTTCAATTTTTTACACCCGGTTGGTTACAGCAGGCCATGCGTTATTCCATTCTTCCGGAACCTGTTGCCTTCGGCAGTCTTCCGTTGAATACAGTACAGGTATATAAAACAACCGGCGGCGGCAACGTATACGTGAAAACGTTCGAAGAAGCCGGCGATACAGTAGTAACCGTAAATGGTTTCCGGTTGGTAAGCCGGGATAATGCCGCTTCAAACGGTTTTATACAGGTGCTGCCGCAGCTGTTAAACCCTGAGCTATATGCTACCACCGCTGCTGCAATACGCAGTGATACTACTACCGCCTTATTCGCCGCTGCCATGCAACGTGCCGGTCTTACAGCGCTGCTTTCAGGCAGCGATGAATATACAGTGCTGGTGCCATCGAACACCGCTTTCCAGCAGGCTGTCATCGCAGGTATGAATATTAATACCCTGGATGGTATACTGAGCGCAGACCCGGTAAAGTTGTCCGCATTGCTGCAATATCACATTATCAAAGGACGGTATTTTGAAGGAGACCTTTACCGGCATGCCACTGTTCACCCGGATGGTATCAGTACGCTGAACGGAGGTAAAGTACAGATTGGAGGTAATCCCCCGGGGTTCAAAGCCGTTACCTTCCTGGGCGCCGGCAATAACGGCCAGCCCGCAGCAATAGCAATACCTCCGCAATATTCACCCGCTTCAAACAATGCCAACATGCCCTGCGGCAACGGGGTTATCCATATTATTAACCAGGTGCTTATTCCCTAAAATTTGCTTATTCATGAAAATGAAATACATACCACTGTTGCTGTGCTGCCTGTCTTTCCTGCTGGCGGTATCCTGCACCAAAGATAAGCCGGTATATACCAATGGCGCCGGCGCCTCCCTGTTTAAAGCGCTCCTGGAAAAAAAAGAGCTCAGTCTCTATCAGGCAGCCCTGAAACGTGCAGGTATGCTGGATGCTGCAACATTTGCTGATGGAGGACCTTATACGGTATTTGCACCCGTGGATTCCGCCTTTATCAATGCCGGGCTTACGCTCGACAGCATTAATAAATACAACCCCGATTCGCTGGCCCTGGTGCTGAAATACGGTATGTTGTACGGGCGCATTAGCAGCAGCACATTGATAGGGTTTTATTCACAGGATATGCTGACCAGGCATCCTTCATTAAGGCCGAGGCTCAATAAAAACTATTATGGCATTTTCTTCAATGGTATACCATTACTGCCACAAGGCAGCAGCACCCTGGCAGATGGCGTTTTACACGAGCTGGCAAGGGTACCTTTTCCCCAATCCACTAACCTGATGGATTGGATACGGCAGCAACCGGACCTCACTTTCTTTGCAGCCGTTCTGGACCGCACTGGTTATGCAACTCAGGTGGCTACAGCCGGTGATCAGCGGGGTCGCCTGGTGTTTGCCCCTGTAAATGATGCTTACCGGAAAATAGGATATGTGGACCTGGATGCCATTTATAACGCAGACCTTTCCCTGCTGCAGGCGCCACTGCAGAACATGGTGCGCAGCCCCCGGTTGTTTACCGCCGATTTCATAGGTGGATATTCATTCTGGTATGATGGTTTTTATGTGAATGCGGATGGATTTACCATGTTCGCCTCCGGCAACGTAGCACCTATACATATCATACAGCCGGATGTTATGGGTACCAATGGCGTATTACATGTAGTGGACCAGGTTATTTTACTCAGATAATAATTGATTGCAATGAAACACAACTACACTATAAAATATTTTATATGCAGCTGCCTTTGTTTGCTGTTTTGTTTTTACAGTAGCCGGGTGGCCGCGCAGGAAACCAGCGCAGGTTTACGCGGGCAGATAAAGGATGCTTCCGGGCAGCCGTTGCCCGGTGCTACTGTAAAAGCGGTGCATACCGCTTCAGGCACAAAATATGGCACCGTTACCAGCACCGATGGCCGTTATAACCTGCCCGGCATGCGGGTAGGAGGACCCTATGTCATTGAAGTAACCTTCCTCGGCATGAATAAGGAAACCAGTAACATTGCGCAAATTGCCCTTGGCGAAACGATGATGGTAAACTTTGTATTAACAGATAATGCCCGCAATTTATCCGGTGTAACCATCAAAGGGCAAAAGACGGGACCAAAGGCCAATAACTTTGGCGCAGGGCAGAATATCGGCCGCGACCAGGTTCGCAATCAACCCACCATTTCACGCAGCATTACAGATATTACAAAGGCAGTACCGCAAAGCACAAAGGACAACTCTTTTGCCGGCACCAGTTTCCGTTATAACAATGTAACAATTGACGGTGCTGTTAACAATGACGCTATTGGCTTTAGCCCTTCTATTGGCGGACAAACCGGTTCTTCCGGTATGCCTGGTTCATCCACCCGCACCAATGCTATTTCCCTGGATGCTATTGAAGATATGCAGGTATACCTGGCGCCCTATGATGTGAAGATTGGTAACTTCACCGGCGGCAGCATCAACGCCGTTAGCCGCTCCGGCAGCAATGAAGTGCATGGTTCCGTATACGCTTATGGCAGGAATGCCACGCTGGTAGGACCAGACCATACCGGCTCTGAACTTAATACAAAAATGCCATCAGATTTTCATGACTACCAGGCAGGGTTCAGGGTAGGTTTCCCCATCATTAAAAACAAACTGTTCTTTTTTACCAATGAAGAAATTACCCGCCGGCAAGACCCCATACAACAGGTAGCCGGCAGCCCGTCTGCCAACGGCATTCTCAGCATGGCGGATGCACAAAGCATTATCGACTATAGTGTTCATCACTATAACTTTGATCCCGGTACGGCAGGTATTTACAATGCATACGCCAACTCAGAGAAGTACTTTAACCGCCTTGACTGGAACATTAATGACCGGAACCAGCTGGCGATCCGCAACAATACTATACGCTCCAAAGCCATTAATATGGAACGCGACCAGTTTGATTTTCGCTTTGGCAGCATTGCGTATGAGCAGTTCAATAATCAGACCTCTACGGTAGCGGAGCTGAAGACACGGTTTAACAACAATTTCTCCAACAATGCCATCGTAGGATTTACCAGTATTCATGACTATCGTACACCGCTAAGTGATGCTTCGTTTCCGCAGGTACAGATCGTGGGCCGTACACCGGGAACCACTATTTTCTTTGGCACAGACAGGGAAGCTTCTATATTCAACCAGCGCCAGCGCACTATAGAGATCACAGACAACCTGGTATGGAACCTGGGTAAACACACCCTTACCATCGGTACGCACAATGAATTGTACCGGATTAATTATGGTTTTGTAAACTCATGGAATGGCAGGGTTACCTACCAAAGCATAGACGACTTTTTGAACAACAACCCTGAACGCGTACAAGGCAGCTACAACTATGTAAATAACAGCCGCGATTATATAATGGCAAACCCGGTCGCAGTGTTTAACGTTAATTTCTACAGCGCATATATCCAGGATGAAGTACAGCTTACAGACCGTTTTACTTTGACCAAAGGCCTCCGCTTTGACCTGGCAAACGTGCCCACTAAACAAATATTAAGCGATAAGACCCGCAATGCTTTTACGGATCCTTCATTTGGCACCACTTATACTTATACGCCGCTGAACCAGATAACCGGTGGCTACCTGGGCAAGATACAGATCTCTCCCAGGATTGGTTTCCGTTTTGATGCTTATGGCGACCAGTCGCTGGTGCTGAGAGGCGGTGTGGGTATGTTCACTTCGCGGATCCCGTTTGCCTGGTTAGGATATGCCTTTTATAACAATGGCGACACCTATGGCGCCTACGATCAGAAAACGGATGGCAACCCGCCTTATATTTTCCAGGGAGATCCCATGCAACACCAACCAGGCCACGGCATTGGTGATTTTGCGGGTAATAACGGGCAGGTGATAACGGATAAAAATGCCGGCAAAACACAGGTGGATGTGATAGATAACAGCTTTGTTATGCCAAAGGTATTGCGTGGAAGCCTGGCAGTTGATTTTAAGGATAAAAATGGTTTTAAATATACCCTTGAAGCGATTTATACCAAAACGATCAAGGATGTAATGTTCCAGCAAATTAACCTTACAGACCGTCCCACTTATGCCGTTTTTGATTCGGCCGTGAATCATCAGTATCAACCGGTATTCCCCGGGCAGAACAACCTGAACCCACAGTTTGCCAATGCGTATGAAATGTCCAATACTTCTAAGGGATACCGTTACAGTATTACCGGGCAGGTAGCCCGTGCTTTTCAATCCGGCTTCGGTTTTTCACTGGCTTATACCTATGGGCAATCCAAGGACGTGGCCAATGGCATCCGTAACTCTTTCGAATCTAACTGGCAACTGAACCAGGCACTGAATCCAAATGACCCGCAGTTGGCTTATTCCAACTTTGATATCCGCCACCGGATAGTGGGTAATATCAACTACCGCAAGGCCTGGAATAAAACATGGGTAAGCTCTTTTTCCCTGTTTGTATCTGCACAATCAGGATCGCCTTTTACTTATGGCTTCGTGAACTATACACCGCAGAATACACCACAGCAGGTATCACTGGCCTATATACCCGCAAAAGAGGAGACTATTAATTTCTTTGCGCCTACTGAAACGCAAACCGCGGGGGAGCAGGCGGCTGCCTTTGATGCGTTTATTGATGGCAACAAATATCTGCGCTCCCGGAGAGGATCATTCACCGAGCGAAATGCGGGCAGAACACCCTGGAATGCCAGTGCCGACTTTCATTTTGCACAGGACCTTCATTTGAATACATACGCTAATGATCCATCCAAAGTAAAGACCATCACCTTTAGCCTGGATATTATGAACGTTACCAACCTGCTGAATGCAAACTGGGGCAAAGCTTATTTTTCTCCCAATACCTATAACTCTACTTCAAGCGTAGGATTATTGCCTTATGTACCTGCCAAATCCTCCCAGAGTTACCCGATTTACCAGTTCGTAAATCCCGGTAAGCCTTATTCTGTGGATCCATTTGCATCGAGGTGGCAAATGCAGGTGGGCGCGCGGTATTCATTTTGATAAGCGCATGTAGTCCGTGAAGATCAGCAGCCAAAATGATAGACTTGCCTGACAGCAGCCCGCCGGTTCTTTACTAGTGGGCTGCTGTCAGGACGGGCAATGATGACTTTGTCTATTCCCTGTATCTCAGTTAATAACTGCATCCATATCACTTGGCAGTGAGTTGATCTTCGAATATAGAATCTCCTGCCTTGCCGGATATAACGGCTACTTTTCCGGGAACCATATTGTGGCGAAATAAAAGGTGAGATGATTAATGTCTGTTTGTTCGTATCAAATGATTGGTTTGGATATTTGTGCAAATATCTGGGCGTTAAACATGTTGTTAAAAAGTATATAAAATTGACTTATAATCAATGTGCAAAGAAGTGAAATTTATTTTTTTGAAAAATTCCGATCATTTCGCCGGGTTAACCGTCAAAAGATAAATTGAACAAAATGCAAAATTTAAAAGACAAAGTCGCCGCTGTATTTGCTGCATCCGGTGAGATTGCGGGAGCAGTAGCGCGATCGTTTTCCCAACACGGCGCAAAAGTGTATGTCACTGCCCGGAACCTCGATGCCGTAAAAACACTGGCACAGGAAATCAAAGCCAATGGTGGAAGTGCGGAAGCCGCCAAAGTGGATGCCTTAGATGAGGCTGGAATCGATAACTTCTTAAGAAAAGTCGTCGCAGACAACGGTAAATTGGATGTTGTCTTCAATGGTATCGGGGCAAACTACGACGAGATGGGAGGACGTCCGCCGACAACAGAGGCCACTTTTGCGCAGTTTATGGCTCCACTGGAGAAGCTTTGCGGTTCACAATTCCTCACTTCAAGGATAGCAGCGAGGTATATGATGCAAACCCGGTCCGAAGGAACTATCTTGCTGCTTACGGCTGCATTGTCCCGGTCCAAGCTTTCTAATGTGGCTGGTATTACGGCCGCCAGTGCCGCCATTGAAGGATTGACACGGGTGATGGCCGCTGAATGGGGAGGAGATGGTATCAAAGTGATCTGTATTTGTCCTGGCGCCCTGCTGGAAACCAGGCGTATCTCCGGGTGGATAAATGCTGCTGCGCAACAATACGGAATGCCTGTGGAACAGCTGGTAGCGCAGTACAAATCCCTGGACATATTAAAAACAAGTCCGACGTTGAAGCAAGTGGGTGAAACGGCAGCCTTCCTGGCGTCTGAAACAGGGGTAGCCTTTAACAGTCATATTGTAGATGTGGATTGCGGCAAGCTGAACATTTTATAGAATCCTTTTTGTGGTACATTAGTAGTTGCGGCCCGCCGAAGGGCCGCAACTATCTGTTATTGATTAATTATCTTAATGGAAAAAGAGGAACTTCTTTTGTCGGCAATAGCTGGCGATATCAATGCCTTCCAGGCGCTGTTTGCCGGATTTCAACATCAATTGAAATCCTACCTGTATCGTTTGGTTACCGACCGGGACGATGTAGATGACCTGACCCAGGATACTTTTGTCAGGGCCTTTACAAAAATCGGAACGTTTAATCGCAGATCATCGCTAAAAACCTGGGTATTCAGAATAGCCACCAACCTCGCCTACGATCACTTACGGAAATTAAAAAGATGGCAGGCAGATGCCCAGGACAGGGCGGCGGATCTGGCCATAAGTTCGGAGGAGATCCGGGAGGTCTTTTGGATGACGCACGATACGTCACCCGCCGGGGCTTATGAAATGAAAGAGCATATAGACTACTGTTTCACCTGTATTTCAAAAACCTTACCTATAGAAAAACAGGTGGCGCTGATCTTAAAAGACATTTACGATTTTCAGGTAAAGGAGATCTGTCTCATTCTTGGTAAAACCGAAGGTGTCATCAAACACCTGTTGAACGATGCGAGGAATACGATGACAAATATTTTTGAGCACCGGTGTGCGTTAATCAACAAGAATGGTATTTGCCACCAATGCAGCCATATCAACGAAATATTTAACCCCAAACAAAACCAGCAGGAAGAACTGATGAAGCTGGAATTGGTAAAGGCTTCAAAGAGGTATAACCGGGAGCAGCTTTTTGAACTGCGCACTTTACTGGTAAAAGCTATTGATCCCCTTAATGCAGCGGGTACTGATTTTCACGAGGAAATTATGAACTGTCTCAAAACAGCCATTGGTGAAAAAAGCAATTTTTTTGACAGAAAGCGGGATAAGGCAGAGTAATCCGTTCCCATGTAAAAAATGTTGGTAATCATCTCCCTGTCTCCCTGCGGAATTCCCCTGGCGGCATACCGGTAGTATTAGAAAACAGGCGTGAGAAGGAAGCCAGATCTTCATATCCCACCCGGTAACAAATTTCGGAGATACTGAGCTTAGTTTCTCCCAATAGTTTTTTCGCTATTTCCATACGTTTTTCCTGGATCCATTTGCCCGGACTGGTATTCAATTCTTCCCGGAACCTGCGTGATAATGTCCGGGAAGACATCCCCATCTCCTTGGATAGAAAATCGAGGCTTATGACTTCCATGTTGTCTTTTAGCAGTTTGCTGAGTTGTTTTTCAAAGCTGCCAATCATCTCTGTAACCGGAATCTCATAAGGACTTTGAAATTCGCGCGCAGGAGGGAGCAGCATTATTTTCCTTACACGTTTCAGCTCCTTTGCGAAACCAAGGTCCGTTAACAGGTTACTGATTAAATCCAGCCCGGCAAAACCTCCACCCGAAGTATAAATATTCCCCTGTTTCACTACAATCCGGGAGGGTTCCCAGCGCACTGCGGGAAACCGCTCCTGTACGGCTCCTTTCAACCACCATGAGATGGTGGCCCGCTTTCCATCCAGCAAACCATTGGCCGCCAGGAGATAGGAAGCCCCGCAGGTGGCCGCAATAATGGCACCATGCCGTTGAGCCGCCTTAATAAATGGTGCTGCCCTTTTTGCTTCCACTGCCAATAAGTTGTGTTCGGGAATAGCCTGTGCTCCCGCACCGGCCAACAGGATCAACACGTCGGCCTTTTTAGCAGGTTTTGTTGCCGCATTAAAAG
The DNA here is from genome assembly GCF_051362515.1 of Chitinophaga sp. ARDCPP14. Taxonomy (NCBI): domain Bacteria; kingdom Pseudomonadati; phylum Bacteroidota; class Chitinophagia; order Chitinophagales; family Chitinophagaceae; genus Chitinophaga; species Chitinophaga sp. ARDCPP14. Next base: position 425,852 of record NZ_JBKIXB010000006.1, read on the forward strand.
AAATAGCAGAACGAGAAACCGCGTGTGTGTGTTTAGACACAAACTCAAAAGTAAAAATATCCGAGTCACTCAACACATTTATTGCCTGCAATATTTCTACCACACTGGAGGCAATCGCTGCATAAAAACCGGAAGGCAAATAGATGACGAAATGCATATGTCTATTTTTGCATAGTAATTGTCAGATAAGACATATCGAAGATAAGAAACGTCTGGTAATATTGCTATTCAAACAAAACAATGAAAGCAATAACATTTAATCGCATCGGCGCGCCGGAAAAAGTGCTCCAATTATCTGAAGTACCAGTACCTGCTATAAAAGATAACGAAGTATTGATCAGGACAACCGCAGCCTCTATTAACCCGGGTGATTTTCTATTTATTCAGAACCTGTACCCGGAACCCAAAAAGCCAGTATTCCCTCAGCAGATTGCTGGTAATCACGGCGCCGGTATTATAGAAAAAGCAGGAAAAGAGGTAGCGTTTCAACCGGGCGCGCACGTAGCATTCAGCTATTATAACTCCTGGGCAGAATATGTAGCGGTTCCGGCGGAATGGCTGATTCCTTTACCCGCCGGTTATCCTGCTGAACTGAGCAGCCAGTTTGTAAACCTGGTTACTGCATGGGACCTGCTGAAGCAGTCGGGTGTTCAGCCGGGTCAATGGTTGGTGTTGACTGCCGGCAACTCTGCGATATCAATATTGGTGACTCAACTGGCGAAACTACAGGGAATACATGTCATTTCTATTGTACGTCGTATAAAACAGGTACATATACTGGAGTCACTGGGCGCCACCGTGGTCATAGACCTTTCTGCGGAGCAGGGAAACAGCGTACAACGCATCATGGAGGTTACCGGAAACAAAGGCGTAAAGGGTATCATTGATAATGTGGGTGGCCCGGTTACCGGCGAATTGATCAGGTGCATTGACTTTGGCGGTAAGCTAATCATCAACGGCGGCATGAGTGCTGAGAAATATACACTCCATAATTTCGACATTCTATTAAGCGGTCTCCAGATTCAACCGCATGTATACCGGTACTTTTTCACACCACCACTTCCTGAAGATGTTACCATGCTGAAGGAAATTGCGGAAATATCTGCCGGTTTTGCTTCAAATGTTTCCGGCAGGCATGCACTGGAGGATTTTAAAAAAGCCATCGAAGAGAGTATATACTTCCCGGAAAAAGGAAAGCATATTTTTATCATGTAGTTGAATAACAGGGTAGCAGTGCCTGTATAATTGTTAAATTTGAGTGCTCATAACGCAGTTCACTAAGAGTATCTATACATGGCTATGAAAATAAAATTATGGGAATTGAGTTACCATGAAGTGGTACAGGCGTTAAAGCATATTGACCCGGTGCATGAAGTTGAAATCGTGGAAGAAGTCATGATCACAGAAGCAAATGTTCTTCTATGTAAGTTTAAGGGGAAAAGGTTTAATATCTATTTTGACATAGACTATGGGGCAGAAATAAAAGCAGTCGACAAGATAGAGCAGGAGGAGCTAAAGATGATGGAGGAATTAATTATCCGTCAATTCTCTTAGTTTATATATTTACAGTATAATAGTATCCCTGATGTTTTCACCATTTCAGCAGCTGGAAAAGGTAAAATATACCTACCTGCATAAGCAGGAACTGATTATTTGTTATGTAGATAATGGAATAACTGTTTACAAGGAGGAAGCCCTTGTCAGGCTATCGTCGGTTTCGCCATGGTACGCCTGTCTGTTTGGTGACTGGTTATTATTTCAACCGGAAAACGAAGGGCCGGTCCAGTACCTGCAGCTAGGCAGTCTGCAGCCGGCCAGTGGTACCCTGGAAGGTGATTTTTTATTATACAAGGCGCTGATCAACGGTAATACTATTTATATTCCGGCCGCTAATAAATTGCTGGCCTTTAATGAGCATCTGCATCCAGTTCGTACTTATATCGTGGGAAGAGCCCCGGTAGCCATTTTTAACGATAAGTATTTCAGGATGGTACCGCATTTGAGCGCTTTTTCTTTAGCAGATAATGCTAAAATATGGGAGCTTTCTGACGATGCGTTGCTGGAAGATAAGACCATGCTTGCCGGGAGCTTTTTTACTTTAAGAAACGGTGTTTTAATTATCCGCTCAAAGCTGGAATCATTTAAGAATTATCTGACTGGTTTTGACGCCGATACCGGTGAGATTTGCTGGCAGCAATACGGTTACTTTCCGGCTACCCAGCATATAGGTGATGAGATCTTTGTATTTTCTTACCTATTCATGCCGGAATTACAGGGCCGGCTTTGCATTATTAATAGTAAATGTGGGGAAATACTTAAAGACGTCGATATTACCGGCGAACTAACCAGCAAGGGCTTTCAACCATCAGATTTTTACCGCCTGGCTGTCCGGGATCATTACTTATATATTATGGCCGGTTATGGCAAAGCGTTGTATGCTTATAACATGAAAACCGATAAGATCGACTGGCTATATAAATTTGATATTGCGGCGGAATGGCTTACTGATATAATATACTGCAACGGTAATTTATTCATTACTGATGATCAGGGAACGCTGCATGTTTTCAGGCAAGATTGAAGACTTGTTATGGTTGCCGGGTCATTGGGCGGCAACCAGGATTTTACTGTATGGACTGCTGGCACCTACAGTAATAAACATTGTTTTCCAGGTGGTAAAAGGAGCACTTTCGCTCTGTTTGCCTGGCAGTACTTACAGCTTTTTCAAATATTTTATAGGCGGCCCCACCCGCTTGAAACCATGCTCTTCCCGAAACCTGTCCAGTTCCTCTTCACTCATATTTTTGGCGGCCCCTTCACTGAGTTTAATAAAGAATTCTTCCATTTTTCCCGCAGGTTGAAAGAACATCAATAACCGCGCTTCACCTTCACCCATCTTTGAAAAGCTATGGGGCACTTTTCTGGGCCCAAAGACGCTGTCGCCGGGTTTTGCCTTGTAGGTAACATCTCCGACTTTTATAAGGAATTCGCCCTTCAAAACATACCACCATTCATCCTGATCGAAATGGAAATGGAGAGAGGGCCTTCTTTCATACGTATTGATTCAAACACATAAATATCTCCGTCAGTATCTTTTGAAGAAACTTTTGTATAAAATGTGTCCCCCTCCAAGAGATTGATACTTTTATTGAAGCGGTCCGTGCCAGCCTTAACTGAAAAACCTTTTTCAATTCTTTTCTTTACTGATTGAGCAATCAGGTTAAATGGAGCATAAACAAAAGCCCCTACTGCTAAGCATTTTTTTAAAAATTGATCTCTGTTCATGTGCTTTTTATTTAATAATAACAGGATTTATTTTAGGATTGCAAGCGTTGTACTGATAAGTATAATGGAGCTTAATTGTTTTTGGGGGATTATACAGCAATATTTTACTTGTGAATAATATTATGGTAGAAATTACAATTAATGCATTCACTGAAAAGTGCCGGTTAGCCATTCGCGGAAATGAATGAGCCGGTGGTTGCTTCCCGGCCACGTCAATAACCGTTTATCACAAACCGCTCAGTCAATCCTACCAACCGCTCAACAGTCCTTTTTCATATTCTTTTTTAAGCAGTTCTTTAACGTGACAAAGATTACACCGAACATGCTTTAAACCTTTAAACAGATAATCATGAAAACAAAATTGCTATTAGTGGCAGGCTTGCTGATTATGTCGTGCCTTGCCTGCTCAAAAACCGGTCCTGAAGGCCCGCAGGGGGCACAGGGAACACAGGGAACAAAAGGAGATAAAGGAGATACCGGAAGCCGGGGCGCCACCGGCACGGATAATGTGATCTATTCCACCTGGAGGTCTTTTACCGGGAAGGTTGCGCAATGGCCTATACCGGCCATAACAAAGACGGTTCTTGATAATGGGATTATATTGGTATACGTTGATTTTGGCTCTACGGTATTACTTGTACCTTATGCCTCCAACGCCGGCGACATAAAGATGTATCCTCAGTTCTATGTAGGCGGTCTTAATGTTATCAGCAATATTGAACTGAACGTTTTTCGGTTCCGTTATGTCATCATTCCTGGTGGTGTTGCAGCAAGGAGTGCGTCAGGCGCGGACTACAGTGATTACCAGAAAGTTTGTGCAGATTATCACATCCAACCCTGAGAGGTAGGGGGCGGAAACTGTTCAGCAGGAAAAGGAATCCCACTAATTTCATTACATGCGTCTAAAAACTGATTCTGCAATGAAAAATTGTTAGCTTCCTTTTTGTAACTTCTTTCTTTTTGATGATAGAAATAACGGCCGGTTACTTTCGCCTTTTCATCATTGCTTGCAGCCAGCCAAACCTGGGTTTCGTATCCTTTTGCCAGATCTCCGGGTGCCGAGCTGCCACCCATTTTTGTTGGCACCCAACCCGGATCAACGGTATTGGAATAAACATCTTTCCATTTTCTTGATACAGCAAGTGAAAGCAATAAAACATAAAATTTGGAGTCGGAATAAGTGACATGATCAAATCCGTTTCTGGAAAAACCAATACTTGCATCAGCATGAGTGTGCATATCCGAGCTTAAATAGATTAATCGTTTGGGTCGTTGCATCAAACTGGTCAGAATATAAGGAGCCAGGGTATTCACTTTAAATATCTGCTCCGGTGCAGCGTTATATACTCCGGCATTATGGATGACTGCATCAAACTTTCCCAGGGAATTTAACTGTTGCGCCAGTTCCTTTGTTTCTTCGATATTAGAAAGATCGCCGGTCACAATGCCGTCAGCACCTTTCAGCTTGCCGGTGATGTCAAGTTTTCTATTTTCATCCCGCGCATGTGCAACTACCTGATGTCCTTTTTCTATTAGTGATTTTGCTGCTAATAACCCTAGTCCGTCGGCAGACCCGGTGATAAATATCCGTCCCATATATTTGGTTTAATACTTATGTAAATTAACGTTCCTGATCGGGACGTTACAAACGTTTATCCTTTTTCAAATACATGTAAGGTCTGTTCTGAATCCAGCACATACATGCGGTTGTCAAATACATGAAATACATCTTCGGCTGCGGGGATCATAGTACCCCTGCGGCCTGTTTTATTGGCATCGTGTATCCGGTAATGCCATAAGAGGTCGCCGGTTTGTATATTCCATTCACTGATAGTCGTATCCAGGATACCTGCCAGGTACATTTTATCCTCTCTGAATATTACGTTGGAATAAGGATCGATACCTGCTGACTTAATATGCGCTGACAGGTCCACGCCGTGAAGGCGGGCGCCATCCGCGGCATTGATCTTCCATATTTCCGTATTCACAAAGCATAGTACGGTCTGATCCGCGGCCTGGAATCTCATGCCAGCGCCCTTCAACTGCCAGCATAACTGGCCGTTACCGGCATCGAGGCAGAGTAGGTAGTCTGTATGCCCGTTGGTAACACCTGCGTATATTCGTCCTCCTTCCAACTGCGGACGCACGATGATCTCATAACTACCTGCAGGCAGTCCCAGTTCATTTATGTTTACTTCCCACAGAAGGTGACCGTTTGTTTCGCTCAAACAGGAGAGCTCCTGCTTTTTCTCAGTATGCGTAGCCACCAACTGATCGCCGTTGCCGGTAAAAAGGTGGGTATAGGCGCCATCAGCTTCCCAGATAAGGTTGGAATCCCGGAAATTATATTTGCTCAGCTTCCAGCCGTCAGCCGTTTTATTGCGGATGATCATATTATCACCATACAGCAGCTTGATCTGCAGGCTGCCTGTATAATTGAATGGATATTCCTTTTTGACGTTGCTATCTGTATCCCAGGCGATGATCTTGTCCTTTGTCCGGATGATCACTTCCCGGTTCACCATTGCGGTAAGCACAAAAGGTGCTGTATCTAATGCGCTTTCAGTAACCGAAAGATGGTTGTCTATCCGGATAATAGCATTATCGCTGTTTTTATAAACAACGCCTGCTGCTGTAATGAGCGGTTCCGTTACCTGGTTTATCTGGCGGACTAATTGCATCATATTATTATGGGACTAAAATTTTCTGCTATCCTTTGTATTTGGAAATCGGGTGCCAGGGAAACCGGGCCCGGGTCCCTGAAATTATTTTTTATCGGGCATAGTCATCAGGTAGCTCGTCAGCTTTTTTATCAACCCGTTTTCCATTTCAAAAACATCACAGAATACAAGGTTGACAATAATTCCATTTTTCGTTTTGGCCTGAACGGTGCCTTCTGCGATGACTACATTTTCCTCTTCTGTCATCCTGGATACTTTAATAACAGGCTTGCCTGTAAACCCTTCGTTTTCAATTTCCTTGTCAAAAGCAGCTTTCCCTTTATGCAGATAAACACCCGGAAGCACCCAGGTTATATCGTCAGTTAAGCAGGCAAGTATTTTAGCATGGTCTTGCTGGTTGAAAGCTTCCATGTATTTGGTAACCGTTTCTTTATTTTTACTCACGTGGTTTGATTTTGAAACATAAGTGAAGCTGCTGAGCAGACATATTATAAGAAACAGCCTGGCAGACTTTAAGCAGTGCATCATTTTGATATTATTTACCGGTTGATAATAGCGCATTCAAACGGTCAAACATGCTGAACCAGCTTTGGTAGGCGCCGGTTTTCCTGGCTTCTGCTTCTGCAACAGTTTGGTGTAGGGTAAGTTTCGTTTGCGTACCGAACGACTCGAAAGTCACCGTGGTAATAGTTACCGCTGGCCAGTCTTTTGACTTTCCAGCTTCGGTTGCGCTGAGTGGGGTGCCTTGCTCATTACTCAGCTCCATTGTGAAAACGAGTTTTTCCGGAAAAGTTATTTCCTGGTATACTCCTGTAATCCAGCACTCTCCATGCACAGGATCGTGAATAACAGAATGAAATGTACCACCAACTTTAACATCTATCGACTTAAATACTATAGTGCATCCATCCGGTGCATACCAGTGTTGCAGATGCCTGGGATCTGTCCATGCCTCAAAAACAAGTTCACGCGGCGCATTAAACTGATACGTAATAAAAAGATCTTCTTTATTAGTCTTCATTTACCTTTGGATTTTTGTTGTTGTAAGTATTTATCTAATTTTTCAAACCTCCTGGTCCATAATTTCCTGGATTGATCTATCCAGGTTACTACCTCATCAAGTTGATCCAGCTGTACCTCGCAGAATCTTTCTCTTCCGCTTTGTTTGATAACCAGCAGCCCACATTCTTCCAGTATTTTCACGTGCAGGGATATGGCCTGCCTGGTCATATCAAACTTTTCTGCGATGGTGTTTACGTTGTACGACTGTGCTGCAATGAGGTTAATGATTTCCCTCCTGGTAGGATCGGCGATGGCCTGATAAACATCTCTCCTGACTTTCATAAATGCAAGTATGTGCTTGCAAATATAAGCGCAAGTATTTACTTGCCCAAATATTTTTTAGAATATTGATTTTATCGTGTAAAAGCAAGGCGCGCCTTTTTTAGTGAGCGCCTTGTTTTAGGGTAAGTTTATGGCATCGCCTATATCGCGTATTCTCTTATGCGGTCGTGATTTTTTCAGGTCTTAACAAGATGTTGTGCTCTATTTCTGTCATCCTTATGCTTAAATGGTTAATCCTGGTTGGGCATTTTGGTGGTGTCCATGAAAAATATTTCCCAGGTGTGTCCATCAAGGTCCTCTATTCGCCGCTGTTGCATAAACCCGTAATCCATCATAGGCGTTGGCTCTGTTCCTCCTGCTTTTAATCCATGCGCCACAACTTCATTCATTTTATCAACACTTTCAACGGATAAGGCAAACAGGCCTGCAATATTGCTTTTTGTATCAGCTATTGGCTTTTTCGTAAATGTCTGGAACCTTTCGTGGGTCATAATCATAACGAAAATTGCATCGCTCCAAACCATGCATTTTGCCTGGTCGTCAGAAAACTGCGGATTGATTACAAACCCAATTTGAGTGTAAAAGTCCAGTGATTTTTGAATGTCTTTTACTGCAAGATTGATAAATACCTGTTTCATTTTTTAATTTTATTATTGGTTACAGATGCAAAGATGAAAAGACAAAAATGAAAAAACCTTTACAAATGTTGAGAAAGTAAAAATTTATTTGCTATGACTAAAAATCAGGCTTAATGGAGTAGACTAACTGACCCTATTTTCTTTTATCCCTGCAAAAATAAGCCATAAACAAACCGCAGCCTCTCCAATGAAGGATGGGAACAGAATATAAGGGAACAAGGGATTAGCAAAGCCGCGTGAAAGGAACATTATAAAGCTGTTAAGGATATAACATAACCCCGCAACGGCATACAATATGCCCAATACCTTTGGGATATGCCATGATTTAAAGATAAGCCAACCGATTATGATGCAGTAAAATCCAAAAAATACCAGCCCGATGGCATATCCTTGTGATTGAAAGTCCAGGGCCATGGCAGATAACGCTGCCAATTGATCAGGTTGAAAAATGCCCGGGTACTCTTTACCGCCCAGAATTATCAATGGATATAACTGGTATAAAATATTCATCGCAAATATTGCATTTGAGATGATCACAAAAAAGATCGCAAGGATGGTGCTCCCTTTGTAGATCGGGCTAAATAAAAGGTAAAAGAATAATATCACCGGCAACCCGCAAATAAAGTTTAGCAGGTCGGCGGAAAAGCCCAAACGATAGAATAGCTCATGGGATTGTATGTTCCTGGCCGTTGCCATAGCATCATTGGGAACAGCCAATGCCTGGCGGACAAACACCTGTGCGAACAGCCCGGCGGCAATAACTACCAAATAAAGAAAACCAGCAATTCGCGCATTGCTTTTTAAGGAAGGGAAGGAGCTGTCCTGCATTGGGATAAATTAATATAGCCTGTTGAATGAGACATAAAGCTATTCATTTACAATGATTATTTCAGGAAAAGCCTCATATTTACAATTAACTTACATTCCAAATTATATGAAATCCGGTTTCCTATTTTTTATTATACCGTTATTTTTTTCATTTAAGGCAATTGCCCAAACGGTAGAACCAATTAAGTCCGGTCAGGGAGAAGTGGTGACGATGCATTCCGGCATCCTTAAAGAAGATCGAAAGATAATGATCTACACACCAAAGGATGCTGACAATCGGGAGAAAAAATATCCGGTAGTCTATATACTGGATGCCGACAATCATTTTACCCAAATAGTAGAATATTCTAAATACCTCAGCCGGCAGGATGTGTATGTTATTCCGCCACTGATTATTGTAGGAATAACAAATACAGACCGTAACCGTGACCTCACTCCATCTCACAGCAATATTGATTATTATGGAAAACCGGATACCACTGCTAATTCCCCGTATAAGAACAGCGGAGGGAATGAGCATCTTTTTCAATTCATTCAGAAAGAACTTATACCTTATATCGATTCAAATTACAAAACTCAACCTTACCGCATTTTTGCGGGACACTCATTCGGGGCGCTGACAGCCATCAATTGCCTCCTTAATTATCCGGATATGTTTGACGCATACATTGCCGTGAGCCCATCCTTCTGGTGGGATCAGAAATTTTTGCTGAAGCTCGCGGATAAAAAAATGAAAGCAGGATCAACTTTATCGAAAATACTTTTTTTTAGTGATGGCAATGAAGGTTCTTCACCTGGATCAACATTTCATACCGATGTTTTAAAGTTTGATTCCCTGCTCAAAAAGCGGAACATCAAAGGATTGGATTTTGAATATATGAGCTATCCGGTTGAGAGTCATATGACCGTTACTATCAAATCATATTATGATGGACTTCGGTTTATCTATCACCAGTGGCCACTACCTCCGGTAAGTGATGAGGAGATCAATCCCGAGATCATTATGAGACACTATAAAGAATTATCACAAAAGTTTGGTTATCCGATTTTGCCTGACGAAGCATATGTCAATGGATGGGCACAATGGATAGTAAAAAATCCGGCAACCCTGAATAATGGCATTAAGCTACTGGAGATGAATACAATTAACTATCCGTCTTCTTCAAAAGCCTTTGCGGCTTTGGGCGCAGCATATGCTTTGAAAGGAGAAAAGCAGAACGCTATCGCTTCGTACAAAAAGGCCAGCGAATTGAATCCTGCCTCAAATGAAATTAAATCGCGCTTGTTGGAGTTGCAGAAATAACATAGATATGCCTTCTACCAATCAGGTTTTTCAAATCCGCTAATATAGACAACTAAGTAACCTTCACATGTAAGCCTGTTGGACTTACATGGTTCCTTTTTGCAAACTCCGATGGTGCAATTCCAAAATGTTTCTTAAATGCAAAAGAAAAGTGCGACAATGCTTCAAAGCCTAACTCAAGATAAATGTCGGAGGGTTTTGCAGCCTCTTTTTCCAGGAGAAAACGGGCTTCGCCCAAACGTTTTTGCACTAACCAGCGATTAGGCGTGTCGTTAAAGATCGCTTTGAAATCCCGCTTGAAGGCAGATAAGCTACGCCCGGTTAAGTAGGCGAACCGGGCAACACTTACATTGAATTTGTAATTTCGGTTCATAAATTCTTCGAGATCTATTTTCCCGGGAATACCGTAATCAAAGAATAGTCCCGATAATTCTGGCTGCAGTTGCAACAGTATTAGGAGCAGTTCTTCCCGCTTTACATCAAAAAATGCTTTGTCCATTTCTCCACGACTATTGTAGTAAGGAGTTAAAGATCGAATAAACGCAGGAATCAGCTCATTGCTTGCCGGGCGTATAAAGTTTTCAGCAGATCGGAACTTTACGGCATTTATCCGGTGTTTGTCCTGGAATTGTTTTAAGAACGGTTCATCGAAAACAAAAATGATTTTCTCAATCACATACTGCTTTTTGGTAGCGGTCTGCCGGCCCAAACGGTTTTTACGGGCAATGCCATATTCGCCCGACTTCAAGGTGTAATTTTTATCGCCGTAATAACCGTTCACACACCCTTTCACAACATAGAAAAAGAGATGCTCGCCAATGAATTGTTCTCTTGCTATTGCAGGACCAACGAGAGTCGTTTTGTTGACAGAAGCTTTCATCTTGATCTCCCTAAGTTAATCATACTTATCTTAACAATAATAATTAAACCCTTGACAATAGGGTGCGCGTCTCCGCAACAACGAGCTCCTGAAATTTTGGATCCTGCACCAACATGGAGCCGAGCATGGGCAGTCCTTTTTCGTCGTAATAAATGCCTGTTTTACCAGACTCGCTGGTTAGTAATGCTGTCTCCAGGCGTGCCGCCCGCTTTGGGGTGCTCCAGTATTTAATATATGGAGCGACCAGCGGGAGCAAATAATTTCCTATAAAACGAAGGAAGCCATTGGCGTCCCTGCCTAGTCCCGTGTTCGGAATGAAGCCCGGTTCGATGGCATTGATGTGCAACCGTGGCGTTTCACGGGATAGAGCCAGGGCCGCGGCAAGGATACATTGCTTGGATGTTGCGTATGCGTCTGCCCCCGGCATTTTAGAGCCGCCGGGCTCCCATTCACCGCGGGCGCCCGCCTCTACAGAAATAAAGCGGCCACCGCGGAAGCCGGCGGCTTTCGCAGGTTTCCGCCCGGGATCTTCTACTCCCGAGGCAACAAAAGCGATATTTGCGCCATCAGGCAGATATGGTATAAGTTCCTCGGTCAACGCAAATGGCCCCAGGTGGTTCGTAGCGAAGGTCGTGTCCCAATCCTGCGCACTCCTTGTGGCACGCATTTGCATGATACCTGCGTTGTTAAGTAGCCCGGTAATCGGGATATCGAGCGAGATGATTGCTGCTGCAGCATGGCGAACACTAATAATATCAGACAGATCGCAAACGACAGGGACCGCATCCTGCCCCTTTTCTTTAATAAGCCGCTGCATTTGTTCCAGCTTTTTAAGGTCCCGGCCCACTAACACCACAGTACCATACTTTGCAAGCTCAAGTGCCGTAAGGCGACCAATACCGGAGGTTGGACCCGTAATAATGAACGCCTTCTTATTCTTCAAAACAGTCTTTGACATGATTTTATCTTTCTTTTAAATGATACTGCAAAACTCGCCATTAATATGCGCGGCAGTTTTCTTCAAAAGCCCAAATTTGTTGTATTGAAAAGTCCAAATTGGGGAGACCGTAATCATTTTGGTAGCCGGTTAGTTTTTGAAAGACTGTCTGAATGCAAGGGGAGAAAGTTGTGTTTTGGCTTTAAACAACCTGCTAAAAGATTGCAAATGTTCAAATCCCAGTTCATAAGCGATCTCGCTTATGGACAGGTCGGTGGTGGAAATTCTTTCTTTGGCCCTTTCTATCAGCTTTTCATGGATGTAATGCTGTGGGTTTTGCCCTGAGTAAAATCTATTTTACACCACAATGTTACTGAGTTACACCGATGTTACTGTTATTTTTCAGTACTAAGTTACTTTAGATAACTTAGCTGGTCTACCTTTGTTGCTCAATCTTTAAAAAAGGAAATAATGAGCAGATTAAAGAACAAAGTAGCAGTTATTACAGGTGGTAATAGCGGCATTGGATTTGGCATTGCCCGGGAATTTAAAAATGAAGGTGCTAAAGGAGCTATTGTTGGGAGAAATAAGGAAACTTTGGATAGTTCCGTAGCTCAACTTGGAGATAATTTCATCGCCATAAATGCCGATGTAACCAACATCGCCGACCTGGAAAGAGTCTTTAAAGAGACATCTGAAAAATTTGGTAAAATAGACGTGATTGTAGCCAATGCAGGTGGTGCCGTTACTGGGGCAACATTTGGTTCTGTGGCAGATATTGGCGAAACCGACTATGACAAGACAATGGATTTAAATCTGAAAAGTGTTTACCTCACTGTTCATAAAGCACTGCCCTATATGAATGATGGGGGTTCGATTATTCTTATCGCCTCAAATGCGGCGCATCGGGCATATCCGTCTTTTACGCTTTATGGCGCTGCGAAAGCCGCTGTAATCCATTTTGCAAAAGGATTTTCAAACGACCTTTTAGCCAGAAAGATCAGGGCAAATGTAATATCACCAGGTACAACAGATACACCGGTATTTGACAGGTTTGTTCCGGTAGAACAACTTGAAGCAGTGAAAAAATACTGGGCAGATGTAATGCCGATAGGCAGAATCGGGCAGCCATCTGACATTGGTAAAACAGCGGTTTTCCTGGCTTCTGATGATTCTTCGTTCATGCTTGGTGCTGAACTTCTTGTTGATGGTGGCCTTAGCTATTTATCTAAATAATTGACCCGCGCGGGTTTGCAACCCGTGTCAATAAATAATTTTCAAAATGAGTAAATTAAAAAAAGAAGTGGCGAGCTACGCAATTATCGGCTTCGGCAATATTGGCCAGGCCCTGGCCAAGGCGTTTGCCCGCAACGGCATCGAAGTATCCGTTGCAACCACGCGCAACCCGGAAAGCTTTGCAGCCGCCGCGGCAGCGATCGGGCCGGAGATCCTTCCCACAACATTGGCGGAAGCTGTGAAGGCGGACGTCATCTTTTTAGCTGTCCGTTTTGAGTCGCACCCGGATGTGGCGAAGGCGCTGCCCAACTGGCAGGGGAAGATCATTGTTGATGTGACCAATGCCTATGGTGTGCCCCCTGAGAAACTTGGAGGGCAGCCTTCTTCCAGGTTCGTGGCCCAGGCATTCACTGGTGGAAAACTCGTTAAGGGCTTCAACCATTTGATTGCTGCCATTCTTGATCAGGATCCCACCGTACATGGTGGCAGGAGAGTTGTGTTCCTGGCGGGCGACGATGAGGGCGCAGTAGCGGAGATTGGTGCGCTCGCTGAGAATCTCGGTTTTTCACCCATCAAACTTGGAGGGCTTTCGGAAGGAGGACTGCTTGTGCAGGCGCGCGGAAATAGTTGGGGTCAACTGATATTTAAGGACCTGGTCAAGTTCGATTGATCATTCTTGATCGCAAATTTCGATACGATCCTTCCTCATGGACAAAGAGAATCACAGTTTGATTGAAGGAGGTCGACGTCCCGATCTGGCGTACGCTCATTTATAGGTCTGCTTGACGCCTTCCAGCCCGGGAGGCGTTTCGCTTGACCGGGATACAATAGCTAAGCAGGCGGCAAATGGTCTTGACCTGCTTTTTTTTCTAGAAAATCGTTTGTTTTTATAGGGGCTTTTAATAAATTTATTTAGCCCAATAGTACGCCAAACCTATTTTAAAAAGGGAAAAATAGCCCCTGTTACAAAATCTCAATGCAGGAATTTAAACTTGAGTAGACACTGCCTTAGAGAATGTGTCAAAGAATGGCGGCACAGTTCCAAATAAAGCAACAATTGAGGATGGTGCCGGAAATCAGCGGATAGTCATTTGGGTCACATCACATTTTCTTGTTCACAAAAAAGTTGCCGGCTCAAGGTTATGGTTTAATGAAATATGTTCCTTCCCAATTGCATCAGAGATAGAAAGTGGCGGCATTCTTGTTGTGTACTCCGTCATAATTTATGCTTATGCAACCCCGTAATAAAGACCTGATCATCATAAAAGGCGCCCGCGAAAACAATCTCCGGAATATTAATGTAGAGATACCCAAGAAAAAGATCACCGTGCTCACTGGTGTTTCCGGTTCAGGAAAGTCGTCACTGGTATTCGATACCATCGCTGCGGAAGCACAACGGCAGTTGAATGAAACCTTCAGCAGCTTTATCCGGCATCGCCTGCCACACTATGGTCAGCCGGATGCCGACCTGATGCAGAATCTAAGTCCTGCCATTATTGTTGACCAGAAACAGATCAGGGGAAATGCCCGCTCTACCGTTGGCACCATTACTGATATTTATTCGTTGCTCCGTTTATTGTATTCCAGGATAGGAAAACCTTTTGTGGGCTATTCTAATGTTTTTTCTTTCAACCATCCGGAAGGCATGTGCCCGGTGTGTGATGGTATTGGTACCACAACAACCATTGACGTGGAAAAATTGTTCGACCGCAGCAAATCCCTGAACGAAGGCGCTATCCTGTTTCCTTCTTTTGCTCCGGGAACAGCATTGTGGAAACGCTTTGTGATGTCGGGATTTTTTGACAACGATAAAAAACTAAAAGACTATTCTGAAGAAGAATGGCAATTACTTTTATACCAGGAAGAAATTAAACCCAAACACCCAGCGCCGGGGTGGTGGCCTTCTGCGAAGTATGAAGGCGTAATGCCACGGTTCGCCAAAAGATTCCTGGCTAAAGAGCCGGACGACAGCCAGAAGTCGTGGCAGCAACCACTGCGGAGGGTGGTAACCAAAGGGCCCTGCCCCGAATGCAAGGGAGCGCGTCTCAATGCCAGAATACTCAGTTGTAAGATTCATGGAAAGAACATTGCGGAAAATGCGGCGTTGCAGGTAAGCGATCTTATAAAAGAAATAGCACGCATCAAAGAACCCATGGCGGCTACTATGGTGGCCGCCATCATCGAAAGACTTTCACACCTGGATGGTATCGGGTTAGGATATCTGAGCCTGAACCGTGAAACCTCCACACTTTCCGGCGGCGAATCCCAACGGGTGAAAATGGTACGGCACCTCGGCAGCAGTTTGTGTGATATGATGTACATCTTTGATGAACCCAGCACTGGTCTTCATGCGCGTGATGTGCATCAGCTCAATTTGCTGATGAAGGGTTTGCGCGATAAAGGAAATACCGTATTGATAGTGGAACATGATCCCGATGTAATCAGCATCGGCGACCATATCATAGATATGGGGCCGGGAGCAGGAAAGCATGGCGGGCAAATAGTATTTGAAGGCACTGTAAAAGGTTTGCTGAAATCGGGTACATTAACGGGAACGGCCCTGCGCAAACAACCACAGCTTCGGGCAAAGGTGAGAGCTGCTACCGGCAGCTTGCGTGTACGCAATGCCACATTACACAACCTGCAAAAGGTAAGTGTAGACATTCCCAAAGGCGTGTTAACGGTGGTTACCGGCGTAGCCGGATCGGGAAAAAGCAGCCTGATCAACGGTGTGCTGCCCCGTTTGTACCCAGATATTGTTTGTATTAACCAGCACGCACTGGCAGGATCTGTGCGATCGAACCCCGCTACCTACACCGGGATATCGGATGTTATCCGGCAGCTGTTTGCCCGCACCAATAAAGTAAGCGCCGGCCTGTTCACTTTTAACGGTGAGGGCGCATGCCCGGCGTGTAAAGGACTCGGCGTAACCTCGCTCGACCTGGCCTTCATGGATGCCGTAGTAACCACCTGCGAAGTATGCCACGGCAAACGTTTTACAGATAACGTGCTGGGCTATACGCTGCGCGGCAAAAATATTGATGAGGTATTGAAGCTGAATGTAGAAGAAGCGATACAGTTTTTTACAGAAGAAGAGGTCGTGCGCGTGTTGCATCGTTTACACGAAGTAGGGCTGGATTACCTCACCTTGGGTCAGCCACTGGACTCCCTCTCCGGCGGCGAAAGGCAACGGATCAAGCTGGCTGCCGAGCTTGAGAATACAGGCAATATTTATATTTTGGATGAACCCACCACGGGGCTTCATTTGTCGGATGTGGCTAATTTAACAGGACTCTTGAACCGGCTGGTCGACAACGGCAGTACCGTAATAGCTATTGAGCATAACCTGGACGTGATCAGCCAGGCGGACTGGATTGTTGACATGGGTCCTGGCGCCGGCCGCCAGGGCGGCAAAGTGATCTTTGAAGGCACACCCGCTGATCTTATCAAAGACAAGTCTTCACAAACAGGCATCTTCCTGAAAAAATATATTCATCCCCGTTAGTACCTGAAAAAAATACTATCCTGCAGTGTCCTGCTATTATGTAAATTGTTAATTAAGTTTGATGTAAACATCGCCATTGATAATTTTGTGAATTACACGGCTTTTATTATCTGATAAAAATTTCCTTTTTATATGGTTCAATTTAAACAACTTTTAATTCTTTTTTTGCTAACCGGCACTGCAACAATTGCGCAGGTAAAACCTGAGGAAATAGCCGATAGTCTTTATAAAGCTAAAAATTTCAAAGAAGCCGGTAAGTATTACTTAAAAGCGACGGAGAAAGTAGATTTTAAGGTCCTGAAATCAGATAATTATTATAACGCAGCATGTTGTTATGCCTTAAACGGTCAAAAAGATAGTGCCTTGGTTTTACTTACGAGTGCTGTTAATAGCGGTTATAAAAATGCCGATCAAATAAAAAAAGACACTGATCTTGAATCTTTGCATTCCTTGCCGGGCTGGCCGGAACTTATCAATAACATTAAGACAGCGAAGAACAGCACAACAGATCCGTATAAGGCTAAACTGATCACCAGCGATGTAAAGAACTTTTGGAAGGCATACGAGCTGGCTAAAAAAGATACGGCTCACGCCCTTGATCTTTATAAGAAATACTATGTGGAACCCGCTTCAAATGGACTTGAGGATTATCTGGGTTATAAAGTCAAAAGCCTGAATAATTTTGTAAAATCCGTAAACACCAAGCCTCAATTTTACGCTGCTGTACGTAAAAATACTTTGGCCGTTGATCAGCAGAAACCTCGAATGATTCGAAGCTTTGTCAAGTTCAAACAAATTTACAGCGAGGCTCAGTTTCCTGATATTTACTTCGTGATAGGCGCATTTAATTCAGGAGGAACCAGTACTGACGCAGGCTTATTAATTGGCTTGGATCAATCCGCCCGGACTGCAGAAGTTCCTGTTAAAGAACTGAACTTATGGCAGCGGAATAACTTCGCAGACCTGGAAGCTTTACCACACCTGATTGCTCATGAGCTCATTCATTTTAACCAGGGCGGACTTAAGGGCGACACCACCCTTCTTGCCGGGGCACTCACCGAAGGCATGGCCGATTTTATTGGCGAGTTGATATCAGGGCACACGGCTAATGAACGCCTGTTTATTTGGGCTAAAGGCAAAGAAAAGCAGATTTGGGCAGATTTCGAGAAGGAAATGTATTTGAACAAGGCCCGCAACTGGATAGCTAATTCCGATCAGGAAACTGCAGATAAACCTGCTGACCTGGGCTATTGGGTGGGATATCAGATCTGTAAAGCCTACTATGACAAAAGCACCGATAAAAATAAAGCCGTAAACGACATACTTAACATAAAAAATTATAAGGAGTTTTATATCAAAAGCGGCGCAGGGGGGATTTTTAGGTAACCTTTTTAATAAAATTTGGAAAATTTTTCAAATCATAAACTGGACCCCTTTATATTTTAAAACTGGACTGTTAGGGTAACCAAACTAAAAATTAATTTTATGATGACCCAAAAAGGAGGTGTGTTATGAAAGCAATTATAGTGACGGATCAAGCTGCAGGAAAGGCAGGAATGCAGCTTGTGGAGCGCCCTGAGCCGCAGGTAGCGATAAATGATGTTATAGTTCAGGTTCATGCATCGGCAATGACAGGGGACGAGCTGTCGTGGCCCTCGACCTGGACCGATCGAGCCGGCCGTGACAGGACGCCGTCGATCCCCGGTCATGAGCTGGCCGGTATTGTCACGTCTCTTGGCTATGGAACGACAGGGCTATCCGTAGGACAGCGCGTGTTCGGCCTCACGGACTGGTACCGCGACGGTACGCTGGCGGAGTATGTAGCTGTTGAAGCGCGCAACCTCGCGCCACTGCCGTTCGATGTTGATTTCACAGTTGGCGCAGCCCTCGTAATGCCGGGCTTGACCGCATGGCAGGGGCTGTTTGAGCACGGCCGCCTTCGGGCGGGGCAGACTGTTCTTGTACACGGTGCTGCCGGGGTAGTGGGTTCAATGGCGACACAACTCGCACGTGCTGCCGGTGCTTATGTCATCGGCACAGGGCGCGCAGAAGGCCGTCAGAGGGCGCTCGATTTCGGTGCGCTGGAGTACCTCGATCTTGAAAACGAAAAGCTGCAAGACGTCGGTGAAGTCGACTTGGTTTTCGATATTTTCGGGGGCGATATTGCCAATCAGTCCGCAAGTTTGATTAGATCCGGAGGAAGGCTGGTGACCATCGCAGGTCCGACCGGGGCCCGGCCTGCTAACGGATTGGCCATTGATTTTGTTGTCGAAGCAATCCCAAACCAATTAAATGAGATCGTCCAGCGGCTGCGCGAGGGACGTCTGCAGACGAACATAGGTAATACATCTACGCTCAACGACGCCGTTGCCATCTTCAATTCGACCAATCGGGTCAATGGAAAAACGATTATCCGCGTCCAGCCTTAAGTACTCCGGCCGGCAAAATTCGTTTTGAGTTGCCTTCAGAACTTAGGCACGGCCCCAATTTGTTGCAGCAAGCTAAGTAAATCCGGTTGTCCGTATTCTTCAATAATCTGGTTAAGCGCCAATCGGTAAAAGTTCATTGCCTGAACTTTGATGGATTTTCCGGTTGGTGGAATACCATAAAATGTTCCGTCATGTGTACCCCGCATGGTAAACCAAATGGCTGCTTTATCCTCTTCAGAAACCATTTCTTCCAACGTCCACTGAATGTCGGAGAATCCCGAACGCATCATGCCTATAATCGTTAAATAACCGTTTGGACCTCTTAATGGCTCTGATTGTCCGGGAACATAAAACTTTGCCTCGGGACTTATAAGTTGCTGTGCCAAAGTTTCATCAGCAGTATTGATAAATTGTACGAACTGTTTGAAAAAATCTTCATGATATTTCATGGCGTTATTTTTTAGCAAAATTGATGCACAACTGAATGCTAACCAATAAACAAGATTAAGAAATAGCCTTAATGTAGGTTAAGGTATGAATTATTTCGGCGGCTTCTGTGCACGGATTTTACTAAGAAATTCGGGAGTAACTCCTAAATAAGAGGCTATTTGAACATTGGATAATCGCATGGCAAGGTTCGGGTATTGTTCTAAGAATACGGTATAGCGCTGCTGCGTGTTGGAACTGAAATTTAGTAATAAGCGATTCTGAAGTTCAATCAACTTTTCTTCAACAATTACCCTAAAGTTTCTGTCAAACTTTGGAACGTTTACAAATAAATATAACAAGTCCGTTTTTTCAATCTGCAGAATTGTTGAAGGCTCAAGCGCTTCAATAAAAAGTTTACTTGGTTTTTCGGAATAAAAACTGCCTAAGTCAGCAATCCAATCATTTTCTGCTGCAAAGCTTATATTATGCGCATTGCCTTTTTCGTCAGTTCCATACATTTTAAAGCAACCTGTTACCACAAATGTATAATGCTTGCAAACAAAGCCTTCTTGCAAAATCATTTGCCTTCGCTTTATTAAACGCTGTTTCGTTCGTTCGTTCAACAGTTTGATTTCTTCTTTGTTTAAAGGAAGATAGTTTTTAAAATATTCAACAATGGGTTGTGCTGTCAATTCTTTAAGTCGTTTTGAAAGTTTATGCTGTTTGTTATAGCTTGCCGCTATACCTTTTATTAGTTATCGAGCATTGAGCGGTTAATATTTTACCGGCATGATCGGCCCTTTTCTCTGGGTGTAACCATTATAGATTTGTAATTTAATATAATCCGATGGAAATTTTATTTCCGTTTGGCTCCGTGTAGTCACGAAAACGTTTCTTTACCGTTGTAGTATGGCGATTTTCATGATTAACTTAATGTAAACAAATCTTAATTACATTATTTCGTGTTTACCTTTGCCTCAACTGTAAATAAAATGGAGTCTATTTCATCTGAACAACACTTCAGGGACATCTATAATCAATATTGGGAGGCGCTGTATAAGATAGCCAATAAGAAGACCAATGCTCACGAAGATGCCTTGGATATAGTGCAAGATACCTTTACATACGTCTGGGACAATGTTCACATACTCCGGCAGGTTGAAACCGGTAAGGTTAGGGCATACCTGATTACCTGCCTTTATTACAGAATTTTTAGCTTTTTTAAGGCGAAAGGGCTCAGAAACAAACACTTACAGTTTTTTCAGGTACAAACTGAACATCATTTTGAGCAAACGGCTTCATATGGTACTGCTGAGGCAGACGAAGAGCTAACCGCTATTAATCTGGCGATAATGTCAGAGCTGGATAAAATGCCAGAACGGATGAAAGAGTTATTTCTTCAGAATCATCTATATGATAAATCCATCCATGAGCTGGCATGTGAGTACCGCATTTCTGATAAAACAGTCAGCAACCAAATAAGTATAGCAAGAAAAAGGCTCAAAGGATTTGCGCGTTCTTATCCGACCACAGAACTTGTCCCACTGATTATTTTATTCCTCACAAAGAATTGATTAATACAGGTAACAATTTGTTAACACAACAAGGCCGGGAAGTTTTACAGGTCGGTATCTAACTGGCTGTATGAATCCGGAAAAATTTCAAATCGACGCACTTCTTGCCAAGGTTGCCAACGGTCAGGCCGATGAGTCAGAGAAAGAAATCGTTCGTCGCTGGTTATATTCCCTTGATATGCCCGATAATAGCGTATCACCAGAGGACCTGTCACAGGCAAAGAAATTAATGCTCGAAGGCATTTTAGGTAAGCCAACCGAAGGCACGCTTCCGGGGAAAAGTACGTATGGTAAATCTCGTCCGGTCTGGAGAATGGCGGCGGTAGCTGCGGCAGTGTTTACGGCTTTACTACTCGGGCGTGTTTGGCTTTATCCCTATCGGGGGGGCATAAATTCATCTCAGGCATATGCCAGCAACGTACTCATTCAATCCGACAGTACCGTTATTTATGTCCGGCTGCCCGATAGTTCCGGTGTATGGGTGAATGCCCATTCCAGGTTGTCGTATGATGCTGTAAGTTTTGCTGCTAAGGAAAGAAGGGTAAGTTTGCAGGGTGAAGCCTATTTCGAAGTAACAAAGGATCCAACCAGGCCTTTTGTGGTTATTTCAGGTGCTATAGCGACCCGGGTGCTAGGTACCGGGTTTAATGTGCAGACCTACCAACAGGACGAATTGATCAAGATCACGCTCATCCACGGCAGCATTTCAGTAAATGATTCTTCTGCCGGTAAATCAACCTTACTCCAGCCTCACCAACAGTTGCAATATCACAGGAAAAGCAAAACATGGAATGTTATGGCATTTAACCATAATCCCGCACAAAACTGGATGAATGGAGGATTGTCTTTCCGGGATGCAACGCTATCTGAAGTGCTGGATGATGTTGCGCACCAATATAATGTGACTATTGGATATGATCACCAGACAGTGGTCAATAAAAGAGTAACCATAGATATTAAAACACATAACAATATCGACACTGTGCTCAAAAGTATCCTGTTCGTGCATCGTTTACACTATACCTATAAGGACAGCCAGGTGTTCATCTACTAACAAGGGATGTTCCAAAACGATCTAATTATCATTTCTAAACATAATTTAGTGAAGCCGTTATTTTATTCTTCCGCCAGGATAATTGCCATTGTATTATTTGTGCTAACAGGTTTGCACAACTCAGCTCGTTCACAAAAATTACCTGTGCCTATTGTTATCAAGGTAGAAAACGCCTCTGTGCCGGATATACTGGAAATAATTAAACGGCAGTCCGGCCACGACATGTCCTATTCCGCCTCCGAATTGAGGTCTATATCCGTCTCTCAATTTTCTGCAAGCGGGAGCATAGCTGAGGTAATGACTAAGCTAAAGCAAAAAACGGGTATCGAGTTTGAAATACTGGGCGGTATCATCTCAGTCAGGCCCGGCGCGAGGAAAAAAACGAGCAATAGCACATCGTCTTTTAAATTCAGTGGTGTTGTCACAGATTTGAAAACAGGGAAACGGCTGGACGAAGTAGAAATTTTTCTTCTTAACGCAGTATCCAGGCTTATTGACAAAACGGCAAGTGATAAAGATGGCAACTTTACGCTAACAGGGCGTGATTCAGTCGGCATGCTGATTTTTACAAAGAATGGCTATCTCGGACAAACAATTACTGTCATAGCCGAGAAGGTGCTACAGGTACGAATGAATGCTAATACGAAACTTATATCTGAGGTGGTGGTGTCGGCAAAAAGAAAACTTAATACACAATCAGCATTACTGAATGATCGTAAGAATGCAGCAACTATTTCTGATGGGATCTCAGCAGAAAATATAGAAAAAACTGGCAGTATTACTACTTCCCAGGCATTACAAAGGGTGGCCGGTGTAACAGTGACGGATGACAAATATGTTGCAGTCAGGGGGCTTGGTGACAGAAGTGTGATCGGTCAGCTGAATGGAATCAGGCTTTCTTCGTCAGATCCTGATAGGAGTGCGATACCATTGGACCTGGTGCCTGCTAATCTCCTTGATAATATCGTAGTGTTTAAGTCAGTTACACCTGATAAACCGGCTGATGCGGCAGGTGGAATCGTGGAATTGAAAACGAAGTCAATTCCCACTATCCAAACCCTGTCAATCACCATTCAACAGGGAAGTAATACCAGTGTTGGATTGGGAGGAAAGGTAAATAGCTATTACAATGGTGATATGGGATTCCTGGGACAAAAAATAAATGATCATAATTTAAGTCAGGAGTTCAAGGCACTAAGTACGCAATATCCTGGGGGACTGGCATCTATTCAGCGTTTGATTGCCGGAGCCAACAACGATCCGTCCTTATTACAGGAAGTGAGCCGCATCAACAGGATTATGCACCAGTTAGACCCGGTGCTTACCACGAGGTATAAACGTGCTCCCCTGGACGGTATTTATAGTATTTCTTATGGTAACTCTTTTACGATTGCAGGGGTACAAAAAATTGGTGTAATATTGGGCGCAAGTTATTATAACCGGTCTGTTGACATTACCGGTGGCACACTTAATCAGTATAGTATTTATGAGGGTGTCATTACCGGAAGCCCCTACATTCACCAGCCCAGAAATATCCCTGCCTATATATCACCTAATAATCCCCGCTTGGGTAAATACCTTTCCTACAAAGAAAATACAGGCACGCAAACATTGAATTATGGTTTTCTGGCCGGGCTTGCGTACCGGATTAACGCAAATCATGAATTCAGTTTTCAGTATATGGGCAGTAGAGGAGCAGAAACACAGGCTTCGCATTTAAACGGCTCTTATAGTTATACAAGCGGTTTTAGCGGTCCTATTTATAGCACCATTTACTCACTTAAGCAAACCTACCGGGTATTTAATACCTATAACCTGCAGGGAGAACATAAGTTCGGAAGGGGTGAATTAGCCCCACGCCTCAGCTATAACCTGGCCTCTTCAAAAGCCTCCCACAATAACCCTGACTATCGCTTTACTAACCTGGTAGAATACTATCCCCAGGGAGGTGGTTACTACCCTGTGCCCAATAATGGTGGCGGAGGCGATCCACAATACATAGGAAGTCCGGCACATTACAGTCTGGTATCCGGTTATGTAACCGGCTATGGTACTTATGGGCTTATACAGGCAGATCCGAATGGCAGGCGTTTTAGGAATATGAGTGAAGTGAACTACAATTATAAAGCTGACGTAATTATTCCTTTTAAACTTTTTGGCAATACGCAAGAGTTTAAAACGGGAGCCAATTATTTATACAGGGAACGTGATTTTTCAGAGTATCAGATGGCTTTGCCGGGGGCTAACGCTTCAGCCAATGCACAATATCCATTGTACGCGGTGAGGGGTAATCTGGATCAATTGGTAGGCTACAATAATATTGGCGTACATCCTTCTTCAGCTAATACTCCGGAAGGTGCACCGCTGGTGAATGGTTTTCTCTACAACAGCCGCCGCTCGCCCAATAATTATATTGGATTTTACGAGACCAATGCACTTTATGGAATGTTAGACCTGCATCCTCTTTCTAAATTGAGAATGGCAGGCGGTGTTCGTTTTGAGAAGACAACTATTCAGAGTAAGGTGGATACCGCTAATGTATTTGTCGATCCTGCTATTACAAAAGGCAATGTGGCACCGATTTTCGTTAACCCGGTTTCCCGTTATGCAGTGAAGTATAAACCGTATTATTCTGTAAACCTGACCTACAATCTTACATCTCTTATGAATGTGCGGCTGGCTTATAATACCACACTGGCAAGACCAGAAATAAGGGAAATGACCAACATATTTGATTTCGACCCTTTTCAGCAGGCTTTGGTGGTAGGTAATCCCTCATTAATTAATCAACATACCAGGAGTTATGATTTCAGATGGGAATGGTTTCCACATACAAGAGAGGTGCTGGCTTTCTCTCTCTTTGGTAAACAAATAGATAACCAGCTTGAGAAAGTTTTTGCGCTCAATACTGCCGGTACCAGTGCTGCTTTCCCTGAATTCCCGACAATAGCCTACCGCAATAACCCGAACCGGGGTAAGGTATGGGGCATTGAACTGGAAGTTGTAAAAGACCTGGGTCGTATCACATCAGTACTGCAGAATTTTTACACCGGCACAAATATATCATTAGTACAAAGCGATGTCGTAAAGACAGATGAGCGTTTGGAAGCAGCCAGGATCATTGACCGCCAATCACCCAAAAATTCACCGCTATTTGAACAGGCTCCATATTCAATCAATGCTTATATCAACTATACAAATCAGAAGTCTGGCAGTGACGTAAGCATCAACTTCAATATGGTGGGAGAGCGGTTAATCCAGATTAGTATGGATGGTACTCCTGATGTATACAGCAACCCGGTTGAGATGCTGGACCTCGTATGGAGCCAAAAGATAACACGGCGTTTGTTATTCAAGGGTTATGCAAAGAACTTATTAAATGCCGCCTTTGAAGAAACCTACAATAATCCTGGTACTGGCAGCACTTTTTATGGAGATAAATATATCAGGAGAAGTTATAAGCGTGGAACAGAATGGATGGCAGGCTTTACTTATCAATTGTTTTAAGGTAAGAGAATATAGTATTATGAAAACGAAGAGAATATTCTGTAAGGCGCTTTGTTATAGCCTGCTGTTGGCAATCGTATTATTATCATCCTGCAGTAAGGAAAAAGAAGAGGCTGGTCGTAAAGATCCCTATAGCGAAAATATCACGCCCTCGCGCACCAGGGTGGTACTGGCAGGAGGAATGGATATCATGGTAAATGGGAAAAAATTATCTAATTGGGGGGCTGGTCTAACAACAGTAGGTGGACCGGACAATCCTCCTTATCCCACCCCATATTTTCCCACTACAGGCAAACTGGGGAGCACTTATTTTATTCCTGCTGAATTTATAGATGCCAAAGGAAAAGCGCTGGTGGAATTGGGCGGAAGTGGCCCGGGAATAACAACAGAAATAGAAGACAGTTATACTAATCCGCTGGATTATTATTATAACGTGCAGGATTATACAGCACCAGGTTTGTTGACTCCCATACCCCGACCAGTAGCAAAACCATCACAGCCGCAAAATATACTCATACGGGTAGTGAACCTGGCCTCTGACGCTGTTGCTGGTAGTGGTACAGATGAAACGCTTAGTCTTGGCTATGCAAATGGCCAGCCGGTAAGTGCTGCCACTTCCGGCATTGCTAAGGGACATTGGTCTGAGTACACTGAGATACCCTATGGTACCTACGAATTCAGAATGCTGATAGATGGAACAGCCAGACAATATCCGCTGGCTTCCTCCCTGAACATTTACGGTGCAGAAGATTTCAGAATAGCCAATACGCTTTTCTATTATACCCAGCGTCGCGTATTCCAGCCGGGGGGTGTTTATACTATTGCAGTATCTCTAAAGATGGCCAGGGATCCTTTTGCAGTGCCCTACCCGGTAAATATGTTCACAGTGATAACAGATCTCAACCCTGCTGTAAATCTATCTTACGCAAGGATACAGGTTGCAAATGCTTTCCCCGATGAAGTGCTCAATGTGTTTGTAGATGAAAAACCGCTACCGTCCATCCTTTTTGGGCAGGCAAGTGATTATGTTATTCTTACCACCGGTGTACACATGATAAAATGGGTGAATGGAAGCGGCACCGTGGAAAAAGAACAAAAAATAAGTGTAAAGGGAGGCGATAATTTCACGGTAGCATTTTATCCGGCGGCAGACAAACAGATTGCCACTACGATCCTTCAAAATAACATGAGCGGAATTATTAATAATGCTTCCAATGAAGATGGCTCCGATGGTAGTACAGCAGTATTTGACCCGGTTTCAATAATGGCCATGAATTTGCAGACCCGTTTTATGAATTTTTGTCCTGAGCTTCCTTATGTGAGCTTCACTGCCAGGAACGGGGCATCACTTACTTCCGGAACAACGGGTTATCCTTCCGCTGCAGTTAACCTGAAGTATGGAACAGCTCCTGATGCCGTGGCATTACCTTATCCTTATATCAGCCTGAATAATACGGTAATAGAAGCTTATGCCTCCCGGCCCGGGTTTATTCCAGGCAATCGGTTAGAAGGGGTATCACCACTTTCACCAACAAACTTTATTCATCTTCCTGCTGAATTTTACTCAGATGGGTTGCCGGTTGGCGAAGCAGGTGTGTATACCGTAGCACTTGTTGGTCATTATGATAATGTGAATCAACCTAAGCTGATTGTTATCAAACACAATAAATAGAAAGTAATGAATAGGATTATACGTCATTTATGTTTGGCTACCGGTATATTATTGGTTGCCACAGGTTGCAGAAAATCAGACTACAACAAGGTGGACAACGCTTCCTATCTGAGGGTGTTTAATACATTGAGTTACGAAGTAGATCTTACCACAAAGGGTAAGAAAGTACCTTTTCTAACTATGATCATAGATCCGCAGATAGATAAAGATGGAGTAGTTACAGGCGGAGCTATCATTGCTGATTTTTTAGATGTAAGAAAGCCTTATGCAGCTCCAGCTTCCAATGCGGCGGGTACGGATTACAAAAACACGGAGTTTCCGGGAAAACTGAAAGTTCCGGTTGCACCCGTTATTAACGGATTTGATTTATCTGGCTGGGCACAGGTACCTGCCGGTCGGCACCGTTTTGTATTTTACATCAGACCTATTACCCCCGTACCCTTTTTAACGCTTCCCGAAACGGAAAGAACGGTCAATGCGCTTATTGCTGATTCAACGCTAGAGATTGCAGCAGGAGAGGTATATACTATGAACCTGTTGGAGAAAGATGTAAGAAGTCCGCAGCTTTCCACGCTGGTTTATTTGCGTCACGAAGTCTTTACAAATATACCTTTTGCCGATTCGTTACTGTACATAAACTTCTATAATCTTAGTGCCAGAGGTTATGCAGAGGCACATCCTGAAATTTCCAGGAGTATTCTTGGCACCAATACGGCTACCGGATGTGCTATTGCAGACAACGTAAATCTGTATTACTTTCTGTATACCCCTGATGTACCTTATCCTTATACCTTAGTGAACAATCAAAGGCCTGCTATTGGACAGACGTCTGTACCAGGTTACAACAATGTGCCCTTGCAGAACCTGCAGTGGTCGCAGGCGCCAACGGTGGCCGCTTACAACGCTATTCCTTTATTCGCAGGGAAAGACACCTCAAACGGTATCATGTCGCGTCAATGGATGCAACTGGCAGTAGCGCCGTCCGGAGTGGGAGGAGCAGGGGGATCGCCATCTCCGGCTAACGGGATGTCAGTTTCTTTTACAAATGAAAGTGACGAGGGACGCGTCCAAATATGGAACAATGACCTCAATCATGCTGCAGGGTTTTTGCTGCCCAGCTTAATCAGGCAGGCGGCTTCAGGCCCTTACCTGCAACGTTCTTTTGCCACTGTATCCAGTATGGAGTTTATTAATAAAAAGATATACCTCACCAGTATTCAGCGCGTCTATGAACGACCGCTGTCCAGGTAAAATATGAAAATGATGAAAAGTAATATACTATTTGTAACCTGCTTGTTCTTAGCGCTGGCAGGCTGTCAGAAACCGGATATGACTGTAAAAGTGGCGCCAGGTACTGCTGCGGTAAGTACTACCGCCAATTATTTAAACAATAATCTCGATTTTTCCATCTTTGCTGCGGCCCTGGCCCAAACTGATCTGGCCGATTCTCTTAACAGCCAGAATGGACTGTATACTGTCTTTGCTGTAACAAATGCAGGTTTTAAGGCAATGAATATTTATACCGTAGCGGAACTGGATAAATGGAGCACCGACAGTTTGAGGCATTTCATTAAAACACATTTGATAGCAGGCAGGATTTCTTATGAGGATTTCCCCAGCGCACTGGATACGCGATATACGAACCGGAACGGGGATGCCTTGTTTATATCATTGTTTGAAAGCGACCTGGCAGTAAACGGTGTGAGAGTAAAAGCGAATCCTACGATTAGTGGAGGGAGCACCGGATATGGTATCAGCTTGTTAAACGGTGTTGTTTATCCGGTAGATGTACCGATTAAGGCTAGTTCAGCCAATATTCAGGATTTTCTGTCTGCAAGGCCGGATATGACCATTTTCGTGGCTGCGCTAAAAAAGTTTGGGTTGTGGAATGTTATGATCAAGGAGGATGGTCTCACCGTGTTAGCTGTTCCGGATTCTGTTTTCTTACGCTATGGCCTTACGGCTGCCTGGATCAATGCCCTGGATACAAACCACTATAAAAAGGTGTTTATGGACTGCTATATTTTAAGGATTAGGGTCTTCCAGTCAGATCTTTATTCTTTTGTGGATATGGTTAATGCTCCCCGCATTCCCGTTACCTTTCCTCCTGAGTTAATGATATCAACTACTGAACCTGGGCTTGCATTGTGCATGCGGGGTTATTACCACATTGATTATCCTTTTGGGTGTTTTGTTTTTGACCTGTCAAAAGAGGTGGCAATGCCCGATGGAAGTGGATCCTCATTCTGGTTTTACCAGATATTAGGCCCTTATGCCACAAATTATCCAAACTACGGCGATCCAATGTCTGGCTATCAGGTTCCCTATATCGGAGAATCAAACACGTCCGGCAGTCTGAAAGGTACCTATATCAACTATACATTGAACAACGGTGTGGTTCATTTGCTGTCCGGATTGCTGTTGACGCCGGACGATGTCAAACGCTAGCGAACATTAAACAATTACTAATGAGAATAAGAAATTTAGCTGTATTAATAATCCTGGTATGTACCTGCTATTCCTGCAGCAAAGTAAAAGAGGTAGTACCTTCTGCAGGTGCTTCTCTGCCTTATGGGGAAAAGATCCCGGTGTCAACCGCCAGGTTAATTGATTCTATTCCGGATTTAAGTATTTTCCGGGTGATATACCGGAATTCTGATGCCATACACTATTTAGACAGTGCCCGTACGGCATCAGGAAAAACTGATCAGCCTTTCACCTTGTTTGCCCCGAAAGATGCAGCATGGCAACAGGCAGGTTATACTCTTGCAAGCGCTGCTGCGCTTTCAAGAGAACAGTGTAATGCGCTGGTGCTTTACCTCCTGGTGCCTGGCCGGTTGTTGGCAGACAGCTTGATGCCCACTGTCGGGGGAACTATGCTTTACCCGGTAATACAAGGGATCAATGTGCCTTATGAAGATGAGTGGGGTACTGTATATAACGGGAAATACACTTATAGCCTTGACCTTGCCTGGCATGAAAGAGAGGTAGTGTTGAACGGCAATCATGCAGGGACCATTTCCTCGATGATCAACGCTTCTGATGGCGCACTATACCTGCTGGATACTGTAATCCGCAAACCAGAGCGTTCAGTGTATGAAGAACTGGTCGCTGATACGGCTTATAGCTTTTACCTGGCTGCATTGGAAAAAAGTAGTGCTATATACACCGAATACAAGGCGGGTATCAGCCCCGGCGATAGGAACGAAGAGATTTTTTTCACAAATGCTGAACCTTTCAATAACTATCTGTCAACGTTAAAGAAATTCATTCCTACGCCAGCCGGTACCAGCAATAAGTTTGCTAATACCTATATTGTTTTTGCGCCTGATAACAATGCATTCAGAAAAGCAGGTTTCAATGATATTGATGACATTGAGCGATTTATTAATAAATCCTATGTAACCACTGATACTTACAAGGATGTAAGTCGCGGCTATCCGATGTACACCAATATGGATTCAGCTTTGTCTTACAGTTTCATTGTGCCGGCTTACACCAGAACTGCCGGATTCGGTGTAGCCTTCAATTATGAGCAAACACTCAAAAATTTATTTAGAACGTTACCATATACAGCTAATCTCGAATCGTCCACGGTGCAACAGGGAGGGATAACAACAGACACTAAGATAGACTTTTATGACTGGGCCACTTTTGATGAAAATACATATGAGTTTGCAATCAATGCAAGCAACGGCAGCATGAAGTGGTTATTTGGAAAGGAAAGCGGCAGAATCTCCCTGCGCAGAGGCGATATACCTAATGGCCGGGTCGCCTACATCGTACCGGCGCATTCCAACATCACCGCTTTGAACGGTGTGATACATCGTATCGACAACCTTTTATTAAACCCACAATGATAATCCCGATTTTAATGAAACGTATATATATCAATTTACTGGTGATATTGCTGTTTTCTGCCTGTTCGAAAGATCCCATAGTGCAGGAAGATATCTATAATACCAGAGGTATCGCAGCGGTAGCCAATAACAATTTTAACCTCACCTTGTTTGCCATGGCAATGCAATCATCCGGTTATACCGCCATTTTGAGCCAGCGGGGTCCTTTCACAGTACTGGCCCCGTCCAATGCCGCATTCAACCTGATGAACATTCGTAATGCGGTCGACATCAGAAATGCCAGCGGTCTCCTTTCAGAAATAATCCCATATCATGTAATAAACCAACAGATTTCATTTGATACGCTTGGGATATCAACTGTTCATACATTTCTTATGGACAACGGGTTGCCCGTGTATATAAGCCGCCGGGAGAATAGCAGGGATACAGCTATTACCGTAAATGGTGTCCGGCTTCCAGGTAACGCACTGCCAACACCAAATGGGAATATGTATTTGCTGGATCAGGTACTGCTTCCATCAACCAGTGGGAATGTGCAGGAGGTAGTTGGCAATGAATCGACGCTTACTTTCTTCAACGCCGCAGTAATGCGCAGTGGTCTTTATAAGATACTAACCTCGTCTGATATCTTTACTGTTTTTGCACCTTCAAACCAGGCGTTTGTTAATGTTGGTATCACCACTACGGACAGTATTTATCGTATGGATCCGGCGTTGCTCGAACATTTGCTGAAAGCGCATATTACAACCGGACGGCGTTTTATCAATGACTACATCTTTATGGCGGATGTTGCGACAGATAACTACACCGAAACGATGATAGATAATGGTGATATACAAATGCAGTTGTTGCCCATGCCCGGTGCTCCTGGCCGTTTTCGCAGCATCCGTTTAAGCAGGTTAAACAACAGCACCGGAATGCTTTGGAGTGCCAGCCTTGTAAAAGAAAATCTTGCAGCCTCCAATGGGGTAGTCCATATTGTCGACAACATTTTTGTTCCATAAACTTACCAACTCATGAATTTTATATTCAGTCTTTGCCGGGATAAAGTCCTGGTCGTATTCCTGTGTTTAATTACCATAGCGTTGCATACAGTGGCGCAACAAACAGATGGAAGTATTTCCGGTACGGTTCGCGATAGCCTGGGGAGTCCGCTGGAAGGAGCGTCGGTCTTAGCATCACATACGTCTTCAGGTACCAGTTTTGCTGCCCGGACTGATAAAAGAGGAGCTTTTTATATACCTAATCTTCGCATTGGCGGACCTTATACTGTCACCGTTTCTTATACAGGAATGAAAGCGTACCAGCAGAATGAAATTACAGTGCGATTGGGAACACCGCTTGAGTTGCAGGTAGCATTGATGCCACAGCATGCGGTTTTGAAAGAGGTTGTGATCAGTACAGGAAAGGCAAAGGTTCCCGCGGCAAACCGACATGGTTCCGGAATGAATATATCCCGTGCCCAGATTGGCAACACTCCAATGATTAGCAGAAGCCTGCAGGATGTTACGCGGACAGTGCCGCAGTCTTCCAAAGACAACTCTTTTGCAGGCACCAATTTCAGGTATAATAATATTACGATAGATGGTGCTATCAATAATGACGCGATAGGTTTCAGTCCTTCTGCAGGAGGAATTACCGGATCTTCCGGTACACCCGGATCCGGCACCCGGAGTAACGCCATTTCATTAGACGTTATAGAAGACATGCAGGTGTACCTGGCGCCTTTTGATGTAAAGATTGGTAATTTCACAGGTGGCAGTATTAATGCCGTAACACGTAGTGGTACTAACACAGTAACAGGTTCCGTATATGGCTATGGCCGCAATGCAGGTATTACCGGAAAAGATAAAGCTGGTACACTGGGTAGCATGGATAAGGATTTCTATGACTGGCAAACGGGTTTTAGAGTTGGGTTCCCAATAGTCCATAACAAGTTGTTTTTTTTCACCAGTGAAGAAATTACCCGGCGGCAGGATCCCGCTCAATTGATAGCTGGTCAGCAGGAAGTGGCGGGTATTCTTAGCAGTCAGGATGTAGCGCTGATAGAGGCGGAGACGGAAAAGCGTTATGACAGAGGCTTTTTTGGAACAGCAGGGGCATTTAACACCAGTTCCGAATCTGAAAAGTTTTTTAATCGTATTGACTGGAACATCAATGAGCGTAACCAGCTGTCCGTACGCAACAATACTATTCGCTCCCGGTCTTTAAATCTTGACCGGGACCAGTTAGATTTTCGTTTTAGTTCGATGGCGTATCAGCAGACCAATAACCAGGTGTCTACAGTAGCTGAGCTTAAAACAAGATTGTCCAACGGCTGGTCAAACAGTCTTATTGTTGGCTACACTACAATACATGATTACCGGATGCCTACTGCTGATCCTTCCCTGCCACAGGTGCAGATACGGGGTCGTACACCGGGTACAACCATCTATATGGGAACTGACAGAGAAGCTTCCGTATTTGATATGAAACAAAAAACATGGGAAATTACCAACAATCTTACCTGGCATACCGGCAAACATACCTTCCTGTTTGGTACCCACAATGAGTTATATCACATCAACTATGGGTTTGTTAATGCCTGGAACGGACGGGTAGACTATCTTAGTATTGAAGATTATCTTGGTAACCGGCCTTATCGTGTAAGAGGAAGTTATAGCTATACAAATAACACAAGATCATATCTTCAGAATAACCCGGGAGCTGTTTTCAACGTTGACCTGCTGAGTGCTTATGTGCAGGATGAAATTAAAGTAACTGAACGATTTCAAATCACACCTGGCATAAGGGTTGACTATACATTGTTGCCGGACAAACCGGATATAAGCGAAAGGGCTGTGGAAAGTATGACAGATGAATATTTTGGCAATACTTATTACTATACGCCTCTGAACAGGATTGACAATAATTATCTGAACAAATTACAGATATCGCCCCGCATTGGCTTCCGTTACGATATCTCCGGCAACAGGAAGTGGATCCTGCGTGGAGGCGCAGGATGGTTTACCGGCCGGATACCCTTTGCATGGCTGGGTTATGCCTACTATAACACAGGCATCCACTACGGGGCCTACGATCAGCGGGCGGACAAACAACCTTTTGTGGCGGGAACGGACCCCATTAAACCTTCTGTAAATGGTATCGCTGATTTCATCGCACAAAACGGCCATGTTATCAATAACGCCGCTGTAGGCGTCACTCAAATTGATGTTATCGACAATCAGTTCACGATGCCGAAGGTGCTACGTACTAACCTGGCTCTGGAACATACTACGAATAATGGCTATGCACTTGGTGTGGAAGCGCTGTATACAAAAACGATAAAAGATGTTTTCTTTCAACAGATCAATGTAAAGGATGCTCCTCTTTATTACGGCTTTGACAAAGAGCATCAAATGCCTGTATATCCAGGTTCCTCAGATCCAGGGTTTACCAATGTTTACCAGCTTTCCAATACCGGTTTAGGGCACCGTTTCTCTTTCACCGGCAGTATCAGGAAGCAATTTAAACAGGGAGGTAATTTCTCTCTGGCCTACACATATGGTCAGTCTAAAGATGTTTTCAACGGTATTCGTAACTCAATGGAGAGTAACTGGCAATTAAACCAGGCGCTGAATCCTAACAATGCCGGGTTGGCCTGGTCCAATTTCGATATCAGGCATAGGATCGTTGGAAACATTGGCTACCTGAAAGAATGGCCTAATCGCTGGGTCACTATAATGAACCTGTTTGTGAGTGCACAGTCGGGAAGTCCTTTTACCTACGGCATCGTCAATTACAGTCTGCAGGGATTATCACAGCAGGTGAGCCTGGCCTATATTCCTGAATCAACGGAAGCGGTGCGGTTTTTCCAGGACGTGCAACAAGGTAGTACGGTTGTCACAGCAGAACAACAGGCGATGGCCTTCAACAGTTATATAGATGGAAATGCTTACCTGCGGTCCAGACGGGGTAATTTTACAGAACGTAATGCTGGTCGTACACCCTGGAACGTTAACGCAGACCTTCACCTGGCGCAGGAGTTTCATTTTGGGGAAAGCAAACAGTTCGTTACACTTTCTTTTGATATTATGAACGTAACCAACCTGATTTCCAGCAATTGGGGCAAAGTCTATTTTTCACCAAATACATTCAATTCCACGGCAAGCGTTGGACTGATACCTTCGCAGTTTCCTGAAAAACAAAATCAAGGTCAATACCCTGTATTTACTTTCAGAGAACCGGGAAAACCTTATTCAATAGACTATTTTGGTTCAAGAGCACAAGGGCAGGTGGGCTTGAGATATAATTTTTAAATCCCTTTTTATTTAGTAATCATGGACCTAGTTCACCACTTAGTTCCTCAACGAGTTGACATGAATTGATATAAAATGGGCTAAATATTTTTTTAGTCTTTGCAGATTTAATTGGTCTACAAAGAATAAAATGAAAAACACCTAGTACATCTATGATCGCAAGATGCTTTCTGGTTAAGCATTTGCGGGGAGTTCCATTAGTTTAAACTGGCGATAAATGAATTGAACGAGATGACTTGGAGAGGCACTATTTTGACGGCTGCTATGACTTGAAATACGTTGAAATAATTATTCGTAAATCAAATCCCGCTGAAAGTGGGCGACTGTAGAGGGTTTGCGCCGATAATGGCGGTCGGTTCACCACTTAGTTCCTGCGGAAAATAGCCCTGTTTTTAAACAGAAAAGCATGAAATTCAATGCTTTGAACTTCATGCTTTGACTCCGTTGGTCGGGGCGACTGGACACATTTCGAACTTTATCATGGAGGATTTGACCATTATAGGGCGGTTTCATGCACAAAACAGCACAAAGTGACAAAATTACATCCTATATAAACTGATCGTCCTATTTTTCAGATCAACTAATATGCTTATCTTATTTCTTTAGTCGAAACAAAACAAATAATGGATATTTAGAAAAACCCAGCTGGGCGAGAAAGGCACCATCGACAACCATAGCAATCATTTAAATGTTTGGGTAATGCCACCATCAAACCGATTGATATCATTAACAATATAGTCGTATTCAAAAAATTAAATATTCAACAACCTCATATACTTTAAGTTATGTTTAAATTAGAGGATAAGGTAGTTGCAAAAGAAGTTAGTGCAAGTATTCTAAAATTAATCCTTAGTGCTACTCCTGGTGGAGCATTTATCAATGAATATATAGAAATACGTAGTAGAATTAAGCAGGAGCGATTTAATAATTTTGTTTCTCAGCTTTCGGAATACCTGACCAATAATA
This sequence comes from Chitinophaga sp. ARDCPP14, assembly GCF_051362515.1. Taxonomy (NCBI): domain Bacteria; kingdom Pseudomonadati; phylum Bacteroidota; class Chitinophagia; order Chitinophagales; family Chitinophagaceae; genus Chitinophaga; species Chitinophaga sp. ARDCPP14. Next base: position 462,278 of record NZ_JBKIXB010000006.1, read on the forward strand.
AAATTGAAGCGAACGCGAATCTAAAAATGGAAGATTTTGGTGATCTATTTGAATCAGTTCTCAGACGCGTTACTGCTACCAAATCCGCTGAAAAGCATTCTCGGTTCAGAGACATTCTTTTAAATTTTATGGAAAATGCAGAAGTTGAAATTGATGAAGCAGAGATATTTCTGGATCTAGCTAATGACTTGAACGATATTGCTGTAATAATTCTAAAGCATCATAAGATATTGAAAAGAGAATTTAGTGAGAAAAATACTAGGTTATATAAATTGGAACAGAATCTACCAGTTCTGAATGGAAAAGTCGTCAGGGAAATGGCGTTAAAGGAAAAAGGGGTTGCCAACGATTTTGATGTGGTTAACCTGCAGCGACTGGATACTGATTTAACGATAAAGAAGTTAAAAGTTGAAATTAAGGAGCTTGATGCAATCAAGATGCCTTCGTTCTATAACCTTGATGAATATACATTCCTATATTATAAGCAAATTCTCCTATCGAAAGGTCTATTAAAAGATAATTTTGCTGGTAATACTATTGGAGGAAGCCCTTTTATATATATGACGATCACAGAATTTGGCGAAAAATTTATTGATTTCATCTTGAGAGCCTAATAATTTCTCCGAAAATTATCATGTGACATTATAAAAATAGAAAAGTTAAGTTATGGAGAATTTAAAAAGAGAAATTGATCAATCTCTGAATAAAATCGACTTATTAGATGTTCAATTTCAAGATTACGCTAAGCAAATGATACTTCCGGATTCAAATATGTTTCTCCTTGACATTTATGCAATTGGAATTGTAAATAGAGCGCTATCGCTAACCTCTGGCTTTAGTACTTTAATTAGACAACAGAATTTTATTGCTGCATCTCATTTAGTAAGACCTTACCTAGATACTTATCTGCAATTTTTTGCAGTATGGCAAGTCTCTGATATCAATAAATTTGTATCAGATGTCATGAAAGGGGATCGTATTGATAAGTTAAAAGATAAGAATGGAGTTTTAATGCAAGACAAACACCTCGTAACTTTAGCATCTATTGATTATGAATGGATGTTAAATGTGTATAAAGAAACTTCAGGGTTTATTCATTTTAGTAAAAAGCACATATTCACATCAAGTAGGCTTAAAGATCCGGACAGCAGAATTATTGAAGGAAGGGTTAGTAAGTACGATAAATATGTTCCTGATGAATCCAGGCTGGAAGCTGTTCAATGTATGTTAGCAATATCTCAGGCTATTTTTAAATTATTGGAAGGCTGGATATGGACCAAGCAAAATCCAGAGGAATTAGAAAAGATAAAGGAAAAGGAGGCTTTTAAAAATCAGTGGAGCAAAAGGGTAAAGATCATTGGAAATCTTTATACCGCATTAAATGAAAAGAGAGTTAGGGATTCTCTCGCCTTCTTACACGAAAACGTACTTTGGCCGACCTCAGATCCAGAGAAATTCCTTGAGGGCCACGCCGCAGTTAAAAGTAATTGGAAAGAGCTTTGGAAAACTACAACAGAAAATATACAGCCTATTTCATTCTCAGTCCTAGAAAGCAAAGACATTTTGATCGATGCCCATGTGATAGTTAGAGATTTGAACATGGCAGTAAAAGAAGATTATAAAACACAACATTTATTTGAATTTGATAACGACCTAATTAAAAGAATTGATATAATTCCTTATAAAGACTAATGCTGCGAATCGAAAGTGTCAATGGAGACATGGGTAGGTATTTTTGATTAAATACTAAAATGTAATACATTGCAATATTATTTACTATAAAAGCGCCGTATATTGTGAAATACAAACATTGTGTGCAACTTTCTATAAAATAACCATAAACAATTAATGTATATGAGTAAAGTTGGAGGTCAATTGATACAGGTTATCAGAGATAATGAATTTAAGAACATAACGAAGGATTTAGTCGAGAGTGCTATCGATACAAATTTGGCAGAAGGCTTTTTGAAGGATGTGCCGTTTCTTTCGACAATTATAAGTTCATTTAATCTAGTTACTAACATTAAGGACAGATTGTTTGTCAAAAAATTGCTAACATTCTTATACGAGCTAAAATCCATTTCAGAGGATGAAATACTAGATCAAATTATCGAGTTAGAAGATAGCAATAAATACAGAACTAAGGTTGGAGAAAAGCTACTTTATATCATCGATAAGTGTGAAGATCCTGATAAAGCTTCACTCACAGGCTTACTTTTTAAATCTTACCTTGAAAAAAAAATAGACTATGATGAATTTTTAACTGCATCAAATACAATAGAAAGGACGCCTTTACCAGACCTACTATATTTTATAGACAATGATTTCGATGACTGGGGTTTGGATAGTGGCGGTTCTGAATATGTCTCCTATGGCTTAATGGAGATTAGAGTTTCTAAACCAGAAATAAAAGTATCAAGTGACTCTCGTTATGATTATGATGAAAAATATGCACCATCTGAAGAGGAAATATTGCAAGATAAAATAGATATTACTGGCTTTGATATTAAAGCTTGTGTTAGTTGGAATGGAAGAACAATTAGAAAGTGTTTGGCAAATAGATAGGCTTCTCTACATCGTATATAAATAAACCTCATTAGTTTAGAAGCATCAATAGAGAAATATTCTGGCGAGATTACCCCTTCCGGCCTCTTTAAGCAAACCTCTTTTTTATTTTAGCTCAAAGATCTTCGGTAACCCAAAGGGAAGAAGCGAGCCGGAACCCGATCCAGCGGTAGCCTATCTTGTTGCGGTTGCGATAGGCTATGCGGCTGATAGCGGGTTCGCGGCTCCAGTTACCGCTGCGGATAACACGATGCGGTCCTGTTGCAGGGCCCTTCGGATCATTTCCCGGAGTTTTACCATAATAGTTTGCATCATACCAATCGTTGCACCATTCCCATACATTGCCCGACATATCATACAATCCCAATTCATTGGCCTCTTTTTGTCCAACAGAATGAGTATTTGATCCGCTGTTGCCAGAAGTTCAGGCTACCGCATTGATATCATTACTACCTGCATATTCAAATTTCTTGCTCTTTGTACCGCCTCTTGCAGCATACTCCCATTCTGCTTCTGTGGGCAGGCGATAGTTTTTACCGGATAGGGTATTCAGCTTTTTTATAAATGTCTGGAGCTGTATTGCTGCAAAAAATACTTATATGCTTCACTATTTCTTCCCTGTTGCCCCTTGCCATGCCCTTATTCTCATACCGGTTAGGTTTGGTGATTAAAAAGTAGTTCTTGCTGTCTTATTAATTTTAATACTTTGTATATTCATAACCATTATGAAATTCACTTAACTGAAAGATCTAATAACGGTATATGGAAAAATTTTTTGTTGAGGAAACCGATGGCATCCAACCTGCGCTGGACTGGTTTTTATCATTCATAGGACCGGAAGACTGGATAAAGCGAAAACAAGCAATTGAGAAAAAAATAGCTTTTGAATATGATAATCCCATGTTCAAAGGGAAAACTAAAGATAGCATGGTTCCCCTTACGGACAAAGAGGACCAAATTGGATGGTATTTGTATCTGGCTGAAAAGTCATTGACAGATCCACCACAATATGAGGTCATACAGGGGGCGCGGGTAATGCCCATCTTCCAACGGATTGGTACCGATTTGGAATACTTAAGTAAAATTGAAGGCCTGAAAAAAAAGGTCAGATTCCTGGTAAAAAAGGGTAGAGCCTCGGCTGATTCGATTCTCTTTGAAATACTGGTGGCACTATTATGGACCAAGAATGGCTGGAAAGTATCCATTATTCCTGAAAATCCTCCTGCAAAGACACCCGATCTGCTTGCGGAGATGGATGGTGAAAAGTGGTTTATTGAATGCAAAAGGCTGAATAAAACATCAGATTACAGTGAAAGAGAGCGTGCAAAATTGCTCAAAATGCTATCTTATATAAGTGCCGTGTTATTAAAATACCATGTTTTGCTGGATATTACTTTTCACTCCGAACTCGAACAACTACCTGACGACTTCCTGGAAAGGGAATTATCAGCGAAAATCCCTTTAATCACGAACCGGATGAATGTTATATCCAATGATACCTGGGAGGTAAATATCGACTTCGTGGATTATGGGAAAATAAATGATCACCTGAAAAATTGGGTAGTAAAATATCCATCACCACAACTATATTACTTGATAGCGGGAAAAAAGATTGATCCAGCAGGGTTTTCAAGTGGAATAAAGGCCAGTTTCCAACATCACGGAAAAGGCACGGGAAATGGACAGTATGTAGACCAAATAGCGCAAGCCTATGGCGTAAGCTGGAAATGTGATGCACAAAAATCCATTGATAAAAAAGCGAGAGACATCAAAAACCACATCATTGATGCATGTAAACAGCTTCCTGATTATGAAAATGCAGCAATTCATGTTGGTCTTGAAACATTAGACGGCATTGCAGTAGAAGATCATAGACACAATAAAATCTACAATACTATAAATTTTTTCGATAAAAAAAACACAGGTATCAAATGGATTTACTGCCATTTCTTTCAATCTTATGCTCCACCGGAAAGCCTAACATGGGTCTTTGATGAAACCATCAGTTACTTCTCGGATAATCCGCACCAAAAGAATGGCCCTCTCGATAATAGATATGTAATTTTGCCGCCTGGTGCTAAGGATTCAGATGACGTACACTGGCATAAGCCCACACCTTAAAAGGTAGCAGTAACGTTGTAAAGACTATGACGTCATTGTGGTGCTAATCATTCAACACATTCAGCACTAAGTTGATGCAAGACAAAGCACGATAATTATTCGAGGCTTTTGCCCGTTGGAAGCCCTCTTTAAATCCGGGGCTATTTTGTTAATCTAACTGACACCCATTCTACTTCCATCTTTGGGGAATGCCTGGTCAGGTAAGCTCAAAATAAACCTTTACTGGCTTGTGTTTCCCATTCCATCATCGGCAGGATCACCGATCATTTTTGAATGCTTCTGGCAAAACCCTATTTATTTCTCGCTGCTTGGGATTGAATGATTCACTTTATCTTTATATGGTAACAACTTTTGCTAGAAAGCTACTTGTTTATCATAGATATATATTCTGGAGGTGTTACTACTTTAGTAGGAATTTTAAGCTTGTTGTAGACTAATTTAGCCTTATTCGCACAACGTAAATCCAAAGTGACAAAATACTCGCAATGTGAAGCGTAAAAACAATGTAACGCATCATCAAGCAGATTAGCGAATCTCTCATCTTGATTGTAACCTTTCAAGTCAGTTGTTGTAAATAGGTGTATGACCTTGTCATAGAATACATTAGAACTCGGCTTAAAATCAGGAATTGCTAAGTCCCATACATCATCCCATGTTATGCTTTTGGGTGTACCAATTATTTTATTATGCATAACTTGATAGAGATTCTTATATGAGGGGAATTTTTGCTGGCATTCAGTCAGAAATTTTCGATAATTTTTATATAAGGCGTAGTCGGTCTTTATTTTACGCGCAAAGTCGTAAAGGTCTTCGCACAGAGATAATTGATTCATTTCAATCTTTGTCTGTGGGAAAATACTACTGAAAATAGGATTAACTGAATAGATTGCTCGGAAACTATTGTCTACAGGTTGAAGCCTCATCATCATCTTTTGCATTCCAAAGACGCTTTGCATCAATGGATCATCTAGGCTATTAAATAAACTAGAAAAAGTGGCTGCTGTATTTTCAAATTCCTCAACTGTTGATTCGAGGAACTCCAACGGCTGTCGATAATGAATTCTTACTTTCGTTTCACCCCAGTATTGCACCATGCACAAATTTTTTGTCATATCTGTTATGTGCTGAAGGTGAGCTGGTGTATAAATGGGATTTTTGACATATCCTCTATATAGGTCGCTAATATGAGCATTGGAATATGGAGTACTTATTTTATTTTCATGGATTATCTGAAGTAGTTTTCTATATATTGGAGTGATGTCATCAGGTAATTCGGAGATTTTTTCAAGGTTATTAAAAACATTCCAATCAAGATAAACCATATCTATTTTATTTATAACTAAGCGGTTAAAAATTTTCTACTCTATATCTTCGTTTTTATCGTGCATATTTTGAATCTCGATTATTAAAGGCCGGTAAAGTGCCTTCAAGAATATTTATTACTGCTTTATTTATAATCTCATTCTCAATTGCACCGGAAAAATATTTGACTAAATTTTTATTTTCTTTTTCTATCTGCATTTGAATAATTTGGTCTGCGTCACATACAATGGCCAAATTGGGATTGTGTGTTACAATTATAATCTGTCTTTTTTCTTTGACTTTTTTAATAAAATGAACAAGTATATGATATACACTCTCATTATCGAGATTTTCTTCTGGTTGATCGATAACTAGAGGTATATCATCGTTATCTAATATTAAATAGAAAATTAGCAGTAACGCTCCTCGTTCTCCTGGAGAAAGTTCTTGTAATGTTTTGGTACCTAGTTTGAGATTATAAACTGGTAATAGATAGTCGAAGGAGAACAGGTAATCGTATAGTGTGCTGATTTCAGTACCATTTTTCAATTGACTCCCGATACTTACTGGGGTATTAGCTGGTGTACGCTTATCATGTCTTAAATGGTTCAGAATGTCATTTGTGAAATTGATGAAACCGTCACTTGAGTCGAAATTGGCGTGCTCAATAATTTCAGTAATTTGCTTATTTGCATTTTCTATTCCATTGAATGAACCTATTTTCCCAAGATTAATGTAGTTTAAGAAAGCTTCTGGAAAAGATTTTAGTTCTAATGAGACGTCAATTTTTACGTTATACCTTATACGAAGTTCCTCAAATTCGTCAATGAATTTCATAACCGGAGAGAATAGCTCTTTTCTGATATCTGATAAAGCAATTTTCTTATTAAAGACTTCAGTCACTAAGCTGTTTCTCTGTTGGTATCTTGCCTCAAGATCAATGAGTAGTTGATCAACTAGATATTTAAGCTGACTTTCATAGTACGCTAATGTTCCTTCTTGCTGAACACTGCCTAAAATATTCTGTTCTTGACTTTCCCATACTCTCAGGTCATCAAGATATTTTTCCTGATTCTTTGCTGGGGCATCGAGTTTTTCTTGATGGATGGCGAGTTCTTCTTCAAGATTTGATAACTGAGTTCTGAGACTTTCAGATTTTGAACTGTCTAGTTCAGCATTAATTGTTTCAAGACGGGCATCAATTAGACCTATTTCAATTGCCAGATCTAAAGTGTTAATATTAAATTGGAATACGTTATCAGGGTTCAATCCGTATTTTTTTAATATTACCACATATTCAGCCGTTTCAGATTGCAGTTTTTTCAGTTGACTGTCAAGCGTTATATAATGTTGTTGTGCTCTTTTTAGCTCTTCTTTTTTTTGAGTTTCATCTGTCCGTTCCTTTTCCTTGCTTGCAATTTCCAATTCTAGATTGGCAATTTTCTTTCGGAGATTATCCAGCAAAGTGAATACTTCATGATTATTATTGTCACTTTGTCCATCAGATAATGGAGGTAAGGGTTTTACTGATAGGTGTGTTGTAAACTCGTTCGTCTTTTGACTGATTTTGCTTTCGAGAGTTGTCTTGAACTCTATTGTAGATTTCCCTTCGAGGGAGACTATTTGTGCATTTATCTTCGATATTTCGCCTTTTAGATATATGATTTGCTCATTGATGACACTAGATTTATACGCAATTAACTCATCCAATGATTCTTTGTCTAGCCTTTGATCCTGTGGGGTATGGGAATAAATTATTTGCTTTAGTTCTTTTTCAAATTCATCACTATCAATATTTGTACATAGTCGTTCTAAGAAATTCTGTGGTATGTATTTAACTCTTTCTACTTTTAGTTTATCTGGATTCTCATCTAACCGCTTCGTTATTGTTGACCCATCCTCCCACGTAAGGGTAGCTGAGAACTTTTCAGAGAGATTATATGGTCTAACCTTTCTGAATTTTGATGACGTAAGAAACGAAAAATTACTCTTGTCTTGATGCGTATTCCCGCAAAGACTGATAATATCTGTAATTGCACTTTTCCCGCTTCCTTTGTTCCCAATTATTGCAACTAGGCCATTATTAATTTGAATATTAAAATTTCTAAACCAGATATCATCTAAGACCGTTGGTGCCTGTTTGGTTACACTTACTGATCTTATAAATTTAGTCTTGTTTTGCCTGACCCTTATTAATAAGTCGGGCTCTGCACCAATAAAGACCCTGTTTGGTTCGACGAGAATCTGTTTTAGACCATTGAATGTCATGTCTGCATTAATCCAACAGTATTTTTCTATAGGTTCCGATTTCTCATTTTGTAGTCTTCCAAAAAGATAGTTTATTTTGTGGGCATCTGACCCTTTTATGCAAGGCTTTGGTTTGGAGAGGAATGATTCATATTGTTCCTTTGTATACTTAGGATCTACCCACTTGAAAAAATCGATTTGTTTTTTTGTTGAGGAGCCTAAGATGTGAGCATCATTTATTAGCGACAACTTAAAGTAACCGTCTATATTAGGGTCTATTTCATCAATCCCGCCATATTCGTCATAGGGAAGCCATATTAGCGAATGCTTATAATGCAAGTCGAATTTTTTTAGGCTTTCAATTGTTTTATTGTAATCGAATGAGACTTTTAAGGAGTCGGAAACAACGCCTAATTGTGCAACAATACCTTTTTCATCAAAACACTCCAATGAGGATAGCCATGTGCGGATTTTGCTTATTACACTTGTGCAGTTGTCGAATATAATGTGGAAGTTTATTCTAATGCCATTGGGGTTTTTCTTTGTGATTAAGAGATTATTCATTCGCAATTCAACAATAGGAAATATTACTTTATTAGGTACACCACCCAATTTTACTACCTCATCATACCCATCAATACTACAGTAGTCATTTATTCCAATTACTGCAGCTTCTGAGTTTTCAAGATTAGTAATGAATGTTGAATAATCCCCTCCATAAGTTTTAGGGGAATGAACATGTAAATCCCATATTCTCCATTGAGAACCTCTATTTTCTGCCTTATTCATTAATGTAAGTCTTTGGTTATTTCGAAAAACACATGATGAAATCAAATTGATAGATAATTTACCCTTAACAGGGTATTTAGACGTTGGAAGAGGAAATCAAAAAGATAAGGCTAGAATTGTTTTGGTTATTTTAATAAAAGTATTGAAAATTATCTATCAATAAATCATATGTTGATTATTTATAATTTTACTCACATAGTCTTTGCGAATATTGGGACGCACATTTTATTGAATCCAGTAAAAGGACTGCTATTTCCTCAAGGAGTATATTATAATTTGGAAAATGAGGCATTTCGAACAGAAAAGACCAATGCCGCATTTTCGCTATTTGCAAGCCTGAACAGCATTACAGGCGGAAAAAAAAGGATAGGGTAGCAGTTATGCTGTCCTGTCGAGTAGGGCAACTAGACACATTTCGCTCCTTTTTTGTAGCAGATTTTGAACGAATTAATAACTTCGTAAGCTTTAGGCATTATTTATTAGTACAGCCAAGAGATGATATCAGTTAAAATTTTCGCTATCAGACCTTATTGATAACAAAATCATCGCTGAATTTCCATGACAGATATTGTAACTTAAAACGACAAACACAATAATAAAATCCGTACATTCATAATGACTTATCCAATTGGTTAACAGGCATTTGGAGTAATTATCAAATAGAAAGTATAGATTTTTTACATGGCAAAGACGAAATCACCAAAAATCCCCGCTGATCTGTGTTATAATTATCCGCTAGAATGGTACACTGATGCGAATAATGTCCCAAACCAGCAATCCCAAAGCGAAATTATCCAATGGTTCTCTACTGGCCCAGGCGCACGTTTATTCGCCCCCATTGAAATACTCAATTTGTTGTATAAGCAAGTTGATTTTGTGTCGCAGAATATTTATGACGGAGATAAAGTTGAAAGCCACTTAACTGATCTTCCCCTAACAGACCTTCAAAAGCACGTGTTATTTGGACTAATCTTAAAGAAATTTGGTGGTTACCCGATTCATTTAGCTGAAAGAGAGCAAGAGAAAACTATTAAAAGAGTTGAACAGCTTTTTCTCTCAGGTGAAAAAGATTCACCTGAAAGGGAGTTTTGCAAGACGGATATGGATACGCGTAAAGAATTCATGAAACTTGGGTTGGCCTTCACAACATCAATACGTACAGGAATAGATGTAAGAGAGATCCTAGCGGAAATGGATGAGACAACAGCTGAACCGGTGTATAGAAATTTTGAAGATCTTTTTGATGATGCTGCTTTAAAAGGAGGTGTTGGCCCCTTTCATCCGCAGTCCCGTTACCTTATTGAGAGAACTAGGTATAACTTTACCTTTAATACTTGGTTGATTGACCATAAAGGCTGGCCACATGGAGATGAGGTTGCCTATCGACAATTTCTAAATCGTCTGACATTCGTGGAATATTTAAAATATGAAAAAGACCAAGTTGCGCTGAATAATAAGCTGTTAGCAGCAGATAAGCAAAGGTGGACGGTGGGAGATACTGATGTTCAGGCACCAGATACTGAAACAGAAGATGATAAATCTGTACTGGTCAGGAAGCACTTATCCAAATTTATTGATTTGTTCAATTCTGGAGAAGAGTTAAACCGAGCAATAACAATCATTACTGAGTTTCTGAACATTGCAAAAGTGACAAAAACCAAACAGATTTTTGTTAAGAACGGCTCTAAAAGAAAGTTTGCCTACGCTTTCAGCCAAATATGGAAGGAGACTTCAAATGAGGCGATCCCTCTTAAATATTTGAAACTTTGTAAGAATAGCTTTTCTATTTTTGCCAAAGAGGATATTGATGAAAAAAACTACAAAAGCAGTAACCTATATAAATACTTCATTACTAAAACCTAATACCATATTGCGTTCCCCGCATTACTAAAATCATTTTTTTTATCACTTTTTTCACCTCGTCTATTTGTGTCAAATAAGAAATTATGAGAAACAATCAAACATTAAAGGTGAGAAATCTGATTGAACGATCAAATCCAGGTTTTTACATTTTAGGTGTGCCGCTCATTTATGTTGGTTTTAAATCAGCTAATTTTGCGATTTAGTTTATCTGCATTCCTTTATCAGCAATTTTCATTCACTATAATTGTTTCTTGCCCCACTTTCCATAGATAGAATTGTGCCTTTTTGTCAAACTGTAGAAGTCAATACAGATCCGGGCTAAATTTGTACTAGTTGGTAAAAAATAGTAATTTGAATAGCCAATTTTTCCAATTGTAGTTTCGTTAATTCGATATTAAAGAAAAATGAACAAAAGATTTAAATTGCATGCGTCCAGCCGGGCAGTGGTTGAATTTTGCGATCAGCTTATTTGGCGGCGAATTTTGGATAGAGATCTTCCTTTTAATGTCAAGAATACTGCTGCGTCAGTACAACTTTCGTTCCCGGAATATAGGATTGACACCATTCAGAGCCATCTGCAGCGGATTTTTAATTATTATGCTGATCTGGGATATATCGGACTTAGGTCTGCTAATAATGAATTTTATGACATCACCGACCTTTACTATGTTAAGGATGCAGTAATTAGGCCCGAAGACCAAATAATGTTTATCCCACCGGAGCCTGATATGCCTGTAACACAGCCGGATTGCAAACCGGTAGATCCTCTTCGTGGTTTCAAGCGTAAAAATTGGAAGGCCTTTAGGGCCCAGCACCTTAGAAATCTAAATAAGGGTTTAGATTAACTTTTAATTTAAAAGTGGAGCTAGGCATATACTTGGGGCCTTGTTCGGCAAATTTATATTTGTCTAATCGAAGGTTCATTTTAGAAATGTAAATTGAAAATAGTATTTTATTCAGTCCAACGATTTTTACGGCATAGAACGGATTCCGTCAATCGCTGGGAACAGTAAAAACAGCATCCTATCTTTACAAAACTATTGCTGCTTAATCCTTGACGATGCAAGTGCCAACAAAATGAATGTGCCTGCGCCTCCATTTTGTTAGCACTTGATAAAGTTTGGATCTACAAATTAGTGGCCTGGCAGTTGGGGCTATTGCAATGTGATTTTTAGTTCTCTTTATTCAATAAGTCAAGATTAAGAAGTAATCTCTGTATCAAAATTGTCAATTGTGTCACATCTTCTGACTCCCAACCTCGTCTATCTATTTCTTTAACTACTTCCTGACTTGTTTCGAGTAGGCTGTACCCAAATTTCCTTATATCGATGTTGTCTGTTCCATTGCTTCTTGAATTCCGAAATAATTCAACAACAGATTGATCTAATTTTTTTCTTATTACAAAAAAAAACGGACCATCAAAAAATGTGAACTTAGCTTCATTATTTCCCGATCCTAAAATTTGAATCATATTTTCAATCCAGGAATTGAGGACAGTTACAATGGCGTCATTCCAATTTTGCTCCGGGAAAAAGTCATTGCCCACTTCTATTGAAATTATTCCGGTAATTACTTTTCGCTTCGATATTTCAAGCGATTTTCTATCAAAATTTATTTCCATAGCTTTAATATATTGGATAAGCAGTTTCGATCGTGTTTGTTACTTTGTTTAGCCACATTTCGATTTCTAAGCCATCAAATCCTGTTCCTCTTAACAGTATTCTATCTCCTTGGGTCTGTAATTTTGTATGTACATTTCTATATGCGTTCCTTACAACCCTGCTAACATCCTTAGCATTCATCCATTCAGGAAACAATGTTTTTAAATTACTAATTCTATTTCCTCCTCTTATATGACCAGATGCAATATGATCTATATCAATAATGACTTTCTTCCAGCTTGGCAATATTTTTTTAAGGTGGCTAGCAGCTCTGCCTGTTCTGCCTGCAGCACGAATTATTGAACTTCTAGTAACTCCACTGACAACTGCAGCGGTTGCAAGACCTTCTAACCCCATTGTTGTAACACCTGTCACAACCGGTTCTACATAATCAGTTACAAATATAAAAGATTTATGCACTTTTCCCATTCCTCTGCGCCAGGCGGCCCCAGTTGTACTCGGATCTTCGTATTGCCGAACTGCGAAGCCGTCTTTTACTTCAATCTGCTGACTTTGCTGTAAATCTATCTGAGTTTGAATATCATATGATCTTTGCAAAGATTGAAGTTTCTGCAGTTCATACCTTTGACGCTGTTGTTGCCTTGTCACATAGTCTCCAATTTGATTGAAACCGTTGGTTTGAAATTGCATTCCGACTTCCAAAACTTTCTGAGCAGTAATAAATGGTATCTTATGCGTAACAATATTTACAGCTCCGTATCCCCAACCATATTGGCCATTAAATAGTCCCCAAATCGGAGGATCATCGCCCAAGGGGTCGGATATGGATACTGGATTATTAAAATTGCTATTATAGGGACTGATGCCGGGATACTTTTCAGCTACAGGGTCCATCTGGTTCCATCGGCCAAGTTGTGGATCTAGTGTGCGGAAGAATGCATCATATTGGTTTAAGCCAATTTCGTCGGTTTGTTCAATGCCGTTATAGTTAAAGTTATTTGTTATATATGGATTTTTCAGCGCCTTGGAACTGATGCCAGCCATTGTCAGACCAAAGGGATAATAATGGGTTTCTTCCAACAACGGCCCTGCATTATGATTAACTACAATGTTGTCAAAGTAAACATCCTGAATGCTTTCGTTTGTTGTGTATACATACAGAAAGCCAGTTTTTTTCATTATCATCAGGCTCGTAGCCAGCGTCTGGAGCTGATCAGGACTACCCTGTACCTGTCTGACACCACTGTTTTCATCCACCATATTCATTTGGTCATCAAACAGCACATAAGCCAGGTAGGCCTTAGGAAGAGTGGCAACATTTTGAGAAGGGTCCTTATCTCTAATGGCCTGGTAGTTGGCTGAAGTGAAATTGGATGCGATTGGCGATCCAGTTCCTGTTCCATTACCATGGGCGCCATCTGATGGTCCAGTTCCAGTAGCAAAAGCCTGTAGTAATGCGGCTAGCATATTTGCGACAGTCGTATTAGAGGTACTTGCTGCTGCTGATTTATAAAAAGCCTTACTCCCTAATTGAATGGAATCTCCGGCCATAACTCGGAGTACGAGGGAGGGCCCAATTTTCTGTGAGCCAGCAGAGGCATTTAATTTAGCTACATAATCGTTTGGGTTGGTCGTTGCATCAACAGGATAGCCAGCGGGCTTGTTGGTTCGGCAACTATTAATATTGGCAAATAATGCATTTTCCTTAGCGGAGAAGGCTGTTTCCATTGTTGCTGCATAGGTGGCCTTCCCATATTGTTCAGTAAGCACCATCCGGATATTACCAATGTGATCAGCTATAAAATAGTCATATACATAAGTTGGAGCTTGCCCACTGGCATACAAAACACGTATACGCCCCTCATCGTGGTCAAAAGATACCAGGCTATCATTCTGATAAATAAATCCATCAACGTAATCTGTTGTAGTGACCGAACCCGTTCCTGATAAGTCGGTAACTTTCTTGCGAAGCTTATTTCCAGCGGCATCATATGTGTAGGCAATATATCCTTTACCCAATACAGTTAAGCTGTCTGGTACATTCAGATAAAGATTAGGTTTGATTGCCAGTAACCGGTTCATATCTGTAGTTAAGTTCCCAGCAGCATCATATACATAATCCTGGGTCTCATTATTATTGATTTCCTTAAAATCTCTGAGTCCTGATTGTGGATCATTTTGTCGGTCTGTTACAAAATATAGCTGGTTACTATTTGGCAGGTACCCATACTTAAGACTATCAACTACTGCAATGCTCAATCCTTTCATTCCTTTTTGCAACAATCCTCCAATATTCCCATTGGCATCGTAACTCAGGTTCCTTAAACTAAAATCCACTTTGTCTGAGGTCCATAAGGTACTACCAGCATTTTGTTGGGAGAAGTCAGCTGCCAAAAGTCGGCCGGATTTATCATATGAGTAACCACTGGCTCTGGCTATGCCATCCCCTCTGCTTTTCCACTTTGCACCTGCAATAGTACCATTATACTGGTTGACACTAAAGCCGAAGTCAAATGCCAGTTCCTCGCCAAACCAATTTGAGGTACTGTTGGGTGTATTGACAAATGTTTTATTGATTCCAGTCAAATTTCCATTGATATTATAGTCGTAAGTCAGTGTTTCCTTTGGAACACTATTTATGACGCCGACTTTTTTGGTCCTAAGATTGCCAATTTCATCATAGCTGTAACTTCCGACAATTCTTTTGGAAGCTGGTAGATCGTTTAGCTGCGTGCTGATCTCAATAACTTGTCCTCCGTCATCATAGGAAATATTTGATAGAACCCGTGTTTCAGGCGTTACGGTACTATGGGGATTTGTTTGCCGGATGTAACTACTTAGGAGCTTTCCATTATAATCATATAAACTGGTAACTGTCTGCTTTCCACCATAAATATTGTCACTAATTAACTGAATTGGCCTTCCCTTATCGTTGTAATAAATGGTCTTTGTTAACCATTGGGTCGTTCCTAAAATCCTCGTCCGTTGGCCTGTTGGTAAACCCATAACCCGATGACTGACTCCTGTAAGGGGGGCGTCATAATAATTGGTCCCTTTTTGCGGCATCCCAAAATCAGTGGTCAATGCTGGCTGCACACCAGGAAAGGAATAGTTATCGTCATAATATTGAAAAGACAGATCTGTCAGGTTGCCTGCAGGAATAAATGGGAAGGTACCGGGGAGGGTGGCGTTCACTGCTGTCTGCAGCGCATCCCTGTTTGTGGTGGCGGCATAGGCGGCTATTCTGATAGATCTATTCAGATTGTCATAAAAATTGACCAGCCATTGTCCTTTGCTTTTTAATCCAGCATCACGCACAAGTACCGGCCTGTCGCGGGTATCATATACTGTTTCAGATGAATCGACACCAGGTAATTTAGTTACAATTAGCCTGCCTTTTACATCATACCGGTAAGAAGTACATAATCCTGAGAGAACGTTTGTAATGGTCCAGCTTGGAATAATTTTTTCTACTGCAAGCGGCGGAATTACAAACCTTAAATTGTCAAGTTCATCATAGACGAAATAAGTACATAACCAACCAATATGGGCAGTAACTGTTCCAGATGTAACTAATGATTTTTTTAGTATCAGTTTCCCTTCCTTGTCGTAAAATTGCTGGTATTGAACACCATTTTCATCAATGGAAACTGATTTACCTAATACTCCTGGATCATATGTTTTTAGAGTCCTTGGAACCCCTGTTACCAAATCCCATACCCGAACAGAATCAGTGACAGTGTTCACAAAAAGATACTGCTGATTGGATTTTTGCCCTCCTTCATTCGCCCAGGTGTTGCCTGGGCTAAAACTTTTGATCAGCGGAGAAGAAGGAGTCTCCTCATATTTTTGCTGACCGTAAAAAATACTTTCCCCTGAGCCTGATGGGTTTAGTGCCGGATCTTGTGAAAAGGCTTGTTGACTCGAAAACGGGCTATTTTTAAATTTTCCGTCATTCGTATTTCCGGTAGTCTGGACATATGGTAGGTAAATTACTGGCTGTCTCCCATATGCATCGAATGTCTGCGGGCTTACCAGATCCTTTCCAGACGTACTACCTCCTTTTACCACTGTTTGAAGGTTTCGGTTTATACCATCCGTGTAAGATGTAGTTTGTCTTACTTCCCGTGTTGTGCGGGCAGTACCGGTCACATTAATAACATCGGTCGTAGGCATATTAGGCTCCCAGATCCTGACATAGTTAATAACCGGATTCTGGTATGCTGCGGGGAGTGGCAGCGGGGTGGCTGCCAGGTGAAAGCCAGAATTGGGTATTACTGGTGCTTGACCAGAAAGGTCGAAAGTACTATTGCAAATGTATAGAAGAGGGATAATAAATCTAATTCTCGGGAATTTCATATAATTGGAGATTAACTAAGTTAAAATTACTGTACCATTAAATTGGAATGAACTAATTACAAGGCTCCTCGCCCGTATAGGTCTTTGGACCATAAGTGCCATCAGGAAATTTGTAGCGGTAGCCAACTTTGCACATGAAGGGATTTCCTGAAATTGGTTCATTGAAATATTCAATTACGCCCGTTATACAGCTGCCATTAATGACTTTTTTATCAACACCACTGCATGTGCATTGTGTTGTCTGATTTATATAGTTTTGACCGTTCACCCTCATGTCCTCCTGCGCCATTGCATTTACCATTAAAGAGTCATCGCCGGTATATTTTCCGACAGGAATGTTATAAACTCCCGTACCAGCGATAAAGCCGGAACCACATCCTTGTTTAGTAAACGTCTTGGAAAGTGCCGTATTGGAATAAGCTTTCCCACCGCATGTTTCAGGTTGCCCGAAATAATTATAGCAAATCCGTTTTAATATATTTCCATCTTGATCACGTACAATACTCAACCTTCCAAGATAATCATACTCGTTAAAAACGGTATTTCCGTTAACATCAGTCTGAGAGGTTAATCCTATCATTGGATCATAGGTATAAGTTGAGATTACCGCATCTACTGGATATATTCTCACTTCGTCAATGGCGTCTCCGTCGGAAAGGAGCATTCCATTAGTATATGGCTTGGCATTGTAATTCCATTTGCCGGACAAATAATATCGGTAATCCACTCTATAGCTCCGCGAATTGGGCATCGTGAAAGAAACCGGATAATCACCTTCTTTACAGCCTTTGCCTGCGTATGGCACTATTGTACCAGTATAATTACCTGATTCAAAATCCTCGTAGAGGAATTCTGATGCAAGCGAAACAGTGGGATCTGTAAAATAGGAATAGGTGAAGTCGCAACTACCTGAATAAGTAGATTTTAGGCCAGTAAGCGTGTATGTCCCTGCAGGAAGTGAAGCGTAGAATACACTTTTTGGGAAATTGAGTTTAAAGGTGTTGAAGTTATCTGATATCCTTCCTGAGTTTACCACATTACATAAAGTTCCGCTATAGGAAATCGCAGGACTTCCACCAGAAAGGGTATAGCTAAGCATCGAAGAAGACCCTGTTGGGGACGCATCTAGCTGAAGAAATATGGTTCCTGCCTGAGCCAGGGTGAATGTGGCTGTTTTAACGTTTCCGTCCGTCAGTACTAGTTTCGCATTTGTAACAGCTCCTTGTGTTCCAGACCTTTCCACATGAGCTGCATGAGCATTCGTAATTTCTGCCGTTATTTTCTGCTTAACATTACCGAACTCATCGCCATTTCCCCACTGATAGCCAGTCTCCACAGTTGCAGGACCTGACAAATGAACAATATTACCGGCGCCGTCATAGCTCATTATCTGCTGGTTCTTTATGAGTGCAGGGGTCCGGTTTAGCACACCTGAATTAAAATTACCAGCTGCTGCTGCAGTTACTGGAACATCAGTTTCAAGGGATTGTATCTGTTCAACTTTAATATCCGGAGCACCTGTGAATTTGTATACCGAAAGGCTGGAACTTAACAATTTCTGGCCAGTGGGATTTAACTGCCATGTTTCCTGTGCCACTGGTAGAGAAATACAGTTGGCATCCGTTAACGCTTTTAGCACCGGAAGGCTCGCACCATTATAATCTTGGGGATAATAAGTTCTTGTTTGAATGGTATCCCCCAAGCTATTAACCACATTAATTTTAGCAGGTAACAGGTTTGTTGAATTATTAATATACGTCGTTGAGGCTTGAGAAAAGTTGCCAATGCTATCGTAATTTTTTTCAGCAATAGAAATTAAATCGGTACGTCCAAGCAACGGTTTGTATATTTCTGAATAAAATGTAATATAGTATGTAGAAAATGCCAGATAAAGACTATTGGGACACATCAGCATGTTCCTGGGCTTCCACACAACATTACTATCTCCAACTTCAGTTGTTAGCGGAGCGTAAGCGTAAACCTTTTCTGATAGCGTTTTACTTGCTTTGGAAATTTCCTGTTCCTTCTTAATCAGACCATATACCCAGGGAAGGCATCTGGTTTTGGGAGAATATGGTTGGCTTTGGGTAGGTACCGCTAGCGGGAAATCATCTGGGCTGGTAAAATCGTAAACCATTTTTCCAATATTACTGGTTGAGGTTCCTTCCAGCACCTCGACTCGCTTATAGAGGTGTGGTAGCAAATTATTTTTAGTACTATGAGTACTTAACTCTTGTGTATTGGTGCAAGGATATTGTTTAGTTGTCGGTGGTGGGGTAAGAATGTCAATTATAATGGCAACTATAATAGTAATAAACAGTTGGTTCATTACCATATTTTGAACGCCCTTCATATTTCCGATGGAATTAGCCGCATAAAGGTTAGGTAAAATAGGGGACATGGCTACGCTAAAAAGTAAATTTCCCGGTCTATAACCAGATTGAGATGGTGGGACTACTATCATGGCATCGGAGACATCTTGATATACAGGAACTTCGTATCCCCAACCAGAAGAACCACCATCAGCATTTACATATCTATATTCTTTTACAATTTTCTTGGTAGTGTCGACCATATCATATAATGTAGTACGCTGAACTCTTATACCCCCTGATAATACTGCCGATCCATTAAATTGGGCAGTATTGTTCTCATACTCATATAGAAGTTTACCACCAGTAGGCAATTGAATTGCTTTTAGGGCGCCTATTACACTAGAACCATTCGGATCAACCTTCCTGTATTGTTGAATGTAGTTCGTAAGCATTTTAACGCTTGCTGCCGCGTTGTCGCCATTAGTGTAATCCAAATATAAAGGCAATGCATTTTCATATCCCCAATGGTCACCACATTTAAGGTTTCTTCCAGCCATAGTTACTGTTCCAACTTTATTATAATAGGAGAAACTATAAGGTGCATCTGGGATGTTAAACTTTCCGGTTTTCTGGACAGACTTCAAGCAAAGTCTGGCAAATTTTAAATCTGATGGTGTAAAAGTGTAGTTAAATGGTTTGGTGGTATCCTTAAAGAAATATTCGTATCCAAACTGATGGCCTGAAATTATCTCATCATCATGCTTTACGATAATCTGTTTTAAGGGCTTTTCGCCGGGTAAGTCAACCATGTCGCTATCACTATAAATTAAATTTACCTTAGTTCTATAATCGGGAAAAGTAATTTCAGACAGCCGCTTCTTGGTACCGGAAAATACATTGACGATACTTTGTCCACCCTGACTACCTTGCCCGTCCGCTACGGTATAGGTGAGTGCGGCTTCATATCCAATAAGATATTGAAGATCGTAGCTATCATATTTCAGAGTAATTTTCTTGCCGGAGATTGGATCTTTAATTTCACTTAGGTACCATGTATTTTTAACAGCATATTCGCTCACATCGTAATTCGGCAATGTAATCTTTAAGCCCAGGGATGAAACATATGGTCCATTCTTATTATCAATTAAATTGGTAAGCTCAGATTCTGAAAATGTATATTGTATTCCGCTTTCATCAGTAATAATGAAACTTCCGATCGTTGTAATTACCTTTGATTCGCCAGCTCCGAAGTATTCTACTTTTTCGATTTTAAGTTTTGAATTATCCAATGGACGAATCATGCCATTACCCGAAATTATAAAGCTTCCCGATCTGCCACCAAATTGAAACTCAAAAATGTCCTGTTGTAAATCCTTTAAGACATCAGAATCAGGTTGATAATTGAAGGTGGATTCAAACAATGGAATATATCCTGCTTTAAGGGAAATTGGAGCACCGCGGTATGAATTAGGGGCTAAATAGCCATCTCCCTGCCTTATTCCGCCATATGTTCCTCCAATCTGATCATCGGGGACTCCGATAGTCCGGCGTACTATCATACCACCAGCGAATAGATCCCAACCTAAGCCAACCTTTGTCGGAATTTGATTAACCTTAATGCCACCTCCGCCAGTATAATTCAGGGCAATGTTAAAGCTTAGGCGGCCTCCATCGCTATAGTTAAAAAGTGGAAGAGAATAGCTTGCCCTCCCTGTTGGCAGGTCTACCTGGCCGGAAGCGGTAATTGAAATTAGGGATATTAAAATAAGTAGGATGGGATAACATTTGTTCTTCATAGTATATTGATTTTGTAGATAATTTGATAAAGATTGATAACTTATTAAAAATTATAGCCAAGTCTTAATTTAATGGGGTCTGTATGTGGAATGTGCTGACTATATAGAAAATCAAAGAGGACCATCATGTTACCTTTCAACTTGCTGTTGATCCTGTATTTCTTACTGATTCCGGCTAAACCACTCTGCGTCCACTTCTGGCCAGCACCGTCTGGTAAGCCGGAGTAATTGGGCTGATAATTCTGCTCATAGCCTCCATTTAGGAAAAAGGTTCCCTTCAGTTTCCAGTCGATAAAGGAACGCAGGCCCATACCCTGGCCTGAAAAACGAATATTATCGGAACTTGTGCCCATGCCCAGTTTGTATGAAAGGCCCAGTCCTGCGCTTCCATTTTTATGAAACTTATAGGCTGCCTGGCCTGCAAGGTCACCGGTAGTAGGAAAATATCTATTACTCCGTTGAAACTGAACATTGCTCCCAAATTCCAGTCTTTGAAAGAAACGTGTAGTTTTCATTTCACTTGGTTTAAAATCCGGCATTTCGTCGGCACTATTTAATGCGGGAAATTTATTCTTAAGGTCGTCCATCTTTGACCGTGCAGCATCCATTTGTTGGCTCAACATGCCCACCGCATTTGGTCCGCCTGCCGAAACACGATTCTGTAAAAGTGTTTCAACCTGGCTTCGGGTTTGCAGGCCTGCAACAGATCCAGCAGAAGTGGCACTTCCAAAATTGAATAAGGAGGCTAATTGGGAATTTTTCGCCAGGAAATCCTGGTAAGCAGGAATTTTCCGGATCAGTTCAATTGCTTTTGCTTCTGCCTTCCGTTTATCCTTTAACGCCTCGGTAATTCCTTTAACCTGTTTGCTGTAATAATATGCTTGTCGTTTAAGGTGTTTAAGATTGTCAGCAAATGCAACATTATCTCCAAGGCGGTCCAACAGTAGTTTTTTCCTTTCCTGTATGTAATTCTTAATTTTCTCGCTGTACTCAAGCTTTCCGATTAGTTGGTTGATATTATCTGAACCTGAGTTTATACCTCCTGCTTTATTGTGCAGATCTCGGGTGTTGAGACTTTTGTTTTTAAGAAAGGCAAATGTAGTATTCAGCGTATCAAGATAGCTGTTATATTCAATCTTGGAAATTGAACCAGATATCCTTCCGCTCATTAAGCTAGAGAAATGCCTCATGGAATCTACCGATGTGGAAAACATTGACTTTGCGGCAGAAGAGTCTGATTTGTACAGTCTATTCTTAATCTGTTGCTCCTGGACTATCCATTTACGCAAAGCCTTGTCGGATGTACGGACTAATTGGTTTTGGCTTCTGGTTACTTTCTTGTTGATGTGAGATATGGCTTTACCTGTAATGTTCAATTCAGAAGTATCTTGAGCAATGCAGGTCTTCGCAGATAATATTACCAGAACAAAGGTTAGGGGAACTAAGAGTTTCATGCGATTTAGGGAATTGTATGACAATGGTAAATTAATTAAATAAATGCCAGTTTACGTATGCCCGACACCGTAAGAATTAAAGATTCAGTATAAATACTGCCTACATTTCACACGTATAGATACGTCAAATAGAATATTATGTTATACAACAATATTAACATTTGAAATTGTCAATCGGGCTGCTCGCCACCCCACTTTTCTTAAGGGAATTGCAATGCTTTAGTTTAGCAAATGGGAAAGAAATGCGAATTACGTTTTAGTAAATCAAATGCACTGGAAGAAATTTTTAGCTCGTGTTAGGAGCCTTAGAACTTGTCCTCTATATCGCATGGGGTTAGAAATACACAATTATCCTATACCATTACTTTTGATACTCTAGGATTACGGAATCACGAGCTATGACGCTATGCTTTGATTACAAATGAACTTCACTCAAACGCAGTGTATTTGCGTGGCGAATTTTTGTAAGTGAATAATGGGATGGCAAATAGGTTCATTACTAATATTATTTTTAAGTCTGCTAAACTTGAATTCACTTTATCATTAGCACTTTTCTTTTAAACTGCACAAACTGATAGTCCACAGCATCATCCTGAGCAGAAGCTAGGAACACTTTTTAAAACCAATGATAAAAGTTTTGTGGTCTTGCTAATACCGTTTTAATACTATCATAAAAGGAGGTTTAGTTAACTTTCGGCGCACTAATCTTAGTGTTTTAAAAAAATGTAAGAGACCGTAAGCAGTGTTTTGATAGCACCGAACGGTCTCTTGTTGCTCTTGTTTAGTTGTATACGATTGGGTTTAGTTATGGCAGATCATTTTTATCGACGGGTCTTTAGGCTATTTTGATACAACATAGTTTATTCGATACGACAACGATGGTGTCTCGACCGTACATGATTGCTCCGCTTCTTCCGTCTGGTAGTCAACTGTTTCAGCAGACAGCCGGTTCTCAGGCTCAATCGTTTTGTTAGAAAGAGACTTATGGCGGGCAATAATTTCCTCCATGCTTACTTCCAGTAGCTTTACTGTAGTCGGTTGCTGCTGGTCGAGTCTCGCTTGCAAAATCGTCATGTCCTCTTTCACTTTTGCTGCAACAATTTTGGCATAAACCTGGGTGGTCGAAATTTTTGCGTGGCCCATCATTTTGCTTACACTTTCGATGGGTACATTCTTAGCGAGTGTAATGTAGGTAGCAAACATGTGACGGGCATCATGAAAACGGAGTGGTCTGCTATAGCAGCGTGCAGTACTTATTATCTTTAGTTCAGTATTGAGCTTTGAATTAGATATATAAGGAAACAACGCTTCCCGTTCGATAGACCTTTCATCTTCCCAATACTTTTTAATAATAGCAAGCGGTTGATGTAAGAGGGGCACTAGAAAGTAATTCTCGGATTTCAGGCGCTGGTTACTGATCCAGCGCTGGCCATCCAGACCCACGACCAGGTCAATTGGTTTTAGCGCCATAAGGTCACCATATGAAACACCTGTATAGACTGCGAAAATGAAAAAGTCGCGTACCATTTGCTGCACCGGGTCATTGAGCTTGCAAGTTTCCAGGTCCAGTAATTCAAATTCAGTAATGTATTTACGCACATATTTTTTCTTTGGCGCCCGGTATTTCTCGACACGGTTAACAGCGAGCTTTCCACTTTGCTGCGCCCAATTTACCATCCGTTTTACGCGCTCGATATGTTTTGCCAAACCATTTTGACCTGCAGGGCGATGGGGAATGAGTGGGTTTTCACGAATATAGGTTTTAAAGCCGGCCATAAAAGCGTGGTCCATTTTTGACACACGTATATCGTTTGCGGCGTATTGATCGGTGACATATGCACTAATGTAGCGGTAGGTAGTGACATAGTTTTTCCAGCTTCCCCATTCCATGTCTGGTTTTTGGTCTTTTTCGTATTCGCTCATTAAAATTTTAAGGGTGTAAGCTGCTTCTGGTTGGTTGATGCCGGTATATCTGTTTTTTACTGCATCGGCGTTCAGCACATCGCCTTCTCGCTCAATTTCTTTATAGGCCTTCAAAACTAAGCCGGCTTCTGTTTCCAGCTCCGTATTGAGCTGTCTCATTTCATCGGTGATCAGTTTCGGTCGGCCTTTTCTACTGTTCCATAGTTTTAAATCTACTGAATACTTTAAGGATACTTCCCTGACTACTTTGTTGACGGTTAACTTCAAATAAAGGGGAGCCACCCCATCTTTGCCTTTCTCGGCTCGGGCCTTAAAAGAAACGGCGAGTGTGTTTGGCCTTTCCATGTCATTTCATTTTTTAGTGTTTTAAAATCATACAGCACTTTTCTGGCACACAGGGACACTTGAAAAATGAATCCACTGGTCTAAAATGGTATCATTTGATATCAATTGGAAAACAATTAGTTAATTGATATTCAAATAGTTAAGTCCATTCTGGGAACCGAAAATAAGGTATCGTCAGTTCCTGACCAAGTTCACCACTTAGTTCCTCAACGAGTTGACATGAATTGATATAAAATGGGCTAAATGTTTTTTTTAGTCTTTGCAGATTTAATTGGTCTACAAAGAATAAAATGAAAAACACCTAGTACATCTATGATCGCAAGATGCTTTCTGGTTAAGGATTTGCGGGGAACTGCCTTAGTTTAAACTGGCGATAAATGAATTGAACAACATGACTTGGAGAGATACTATTTTGACGGCTTATATGACTTGAAATACGTTGAAATAATTATTCGTAAATCAAATCCCGCTGAAAGTGGGCGACTGTAGAGGGTTTGCGCCGATAATGGCGGTCGGTTCACTACTTAGTTCCCGCGGAAATAGCCCCTGTTTTTAAGCAAAAAAGCATGAAATTCAATGCTTTGAACTTCATGCTTTGACTCCGTTGGTCGGGATGACTGGATTCGAACCAGCGGCCTCTTCGTCCCGAACGAAGCGCGCTACCGGGCTGCGCTACATCCCGATGGGAAGGCCTAAATTAAAAATATTTCCCTATCCAACAAATTTTCATACAAAAATTCTCCTGAACATCGCGGCATACATATGCCCCGACCCATACAGGGAAGGTCTTTCGTTCAACTTCACCGCAACTGTAAATCCTGCCCGATGAAACAATGCTTTTAAAGTCTGAAATGGCACGGGGTAGGGTACCCAGGGATTGGCCTTTGCCGTTTCATATTCCACTATCAGGAATACACCGTCTTCCTGCAGGTGTGCACTTATTTTATCGATAAAGGCCGGTTTGCCGGGTACATAGTGCAGGGAATTGGCCATTAAGATGCCGTCCAGCCCTGATAGGGGTAAATCATCTTTCAAAAAATCCAGTTGCCCCGGTTGGATGGTAACATGGCGCGGATTGGGCTGGCTGGACAAAGACGGGGGTGTTTTATCCCAGGCATAAATAGTACTGCCTGTTTCCAGCAGATTAGCCAGGGCATAGGTAAATAACCCTGATCCGCATCCAAGATCCGCCCAAACCATTTGAGTCCTGGCAGTAACCGGGGGATGTTTTATCAGCGCAATAGCATCTCTTATATCCATAGCTCATAAAGGTACAAGGAAGGAACCAGGTTCGTAAATCCCATACTAAACCCTAAGTTAAAACAAGGATAAGCCGTATTTGATAGGTACGGCTTATCTATGGCTTATCTCCAAATGGAACCGGCCACAGCCTCCCTTACCAGTTACCTTTTTTCTAAACTATTGTCCCGTTCATTTTACCCCTCCCTTTATTTTAATCCCTATTTTTGCGGCTGATAATGAAAAATAAAACAGGCATGAAGGCTTATATAGGATTATTTTTAATAACTGCACTCGCCGCCTGCGCTGGCAATACCGGCCATGAAAGCCAGCATCAGGGCGACTCTGCAATGGCCGTGGCCCCCGGGGAAATGCAATACGACACCGCGCTGGTGGCTAACCGGAGAGACCCCGTGTGCAGAATGCCCATCAAGGCAGGGATTTACGACACCGCCCATTACCAGGGTGCTGTTCTCGGATTTTGCTCCTCCGCCTGCAAAGACAGCTTCCTGTTAAAACCCGCAGCTTACACCCTTGTCATGAAATAATGAAGAAGATACTCCTGATCACTTTACTGGTAGCCGGATGTGCATCGCCGGCGAAAAAGCTGCCCATACTGGGTGAGCCGGGGGTAACAGCGCGTCAGGATAACGGGAAAACAGTATACGACACCACGTACCCCGTTGTTCCGCCTTTTTCGTTTAGGGACCAGGACAGCCTCCCGGTAAATGAACAGTCATTTGAAGGGAAGATCTATGTGGCGGATTTTATCTTTTTATCCTGCCCGAACATATGCCCGAAGATGACCGTGGAGATGAAGAAGGTGTATAACACCTTTAAAGCAAACGACGGCATTTTTTTCCTGTCACACACCATTGACCCGGAAGACGATTCCATTCCCCGGCTGAAAGCATATGCCGCCAGCCTGGAAGTAACCAGCCCCAAATGGCGGTTTGTTACCGGTAGCCAGGATACCATTTACCGCCTCGCTGAAAAAGGATATTTTTCTACGGCGTATAAAGACAGCTCTGCCCCCGGGGGCTATGTGCACAGCGGCGGACTGCTGCTGGTGGATAAAGCCCGGCACATACGCGGGGTATATAACGGTACTGACCCACGGGAAACAACCCGGCTGATAAACGATATTAACATCTTACTAAAAGAAAATTGAAGAAAATACTATCCATATGGCTTCTGTGTATCGTGCTTTTACAAAGCACCGGTAACTGCTGGATAGTAGCCGCATTTTATCTTAACAGGAACTATATCGCCTCCGAACTTTGTATTAACCGGTTCGACCTCATCCCGGTTTGTAAAGGCGCCTGCTTCCTGGACAGGAAAATAAAAGAAAACGATAAACCCGAAAATACGGTCAATACACGCCTGAAAGAAATTATCCTGTTTTGCCAGCAGTATGATCCTGCCCCGGCAAAACCTGTTTCTACTGAAAGCCTTATTACCTTTCGTGGCTATAAGTCGCCGTATTCCCCGCAAAGCCTCATCAGGCAGGTATTCCGGCCTCCCGCTGCTACAGCGTAATTTCTCCTGTTACGTTCACATCATTAAGCTACTACATGAGTATGAAATCCAGCGAAATAGCTGTGTTATCTGCTGACATGTTTGACACCGGTAATGATTTTTTCTGGATAGGCAGCCTCGGATGTATACCCGATAAGTACCCTTTGCTGGAACAGCCCCACAGGCAAATGTTCTACATGCTGCTGTGCATTGAAAGCGCACAGGGCACGGCGGTAATTGACGGCGCTGTTATCCGGCTGGATCATCCGAAAATCATTTGTGTAAAACCTGGCAGCATATGCAGCATACATATCAACCGTGCCGCCCGCGGTAACGTTATTTGCTTTACAGAAAGTTTTTTCTCCCTGAGATATAACAATAATGTACTGCTCAACTTTTCTTTCCTGAATAAGGAAAGCATTCACGAAATATGCCTGGAAGAAAACAAAACAGCAGAGTGGAACCAGATCACCCGGTTTATGCACCAGGAATTTTACGGCCGGCATAAAGGCGCCGCTAATGTGCTGCGGTCGTATCTGAATATCCTGCTTTGTAACCTCGACCGCCACTTCAATCCCCCCACGGGGATAGAGCGGAAGCACAACAAAGAAGAAAAAATGCGTCAGTTCAAGCTGCTGCTCGAAGAGCATTTCGTGCAACATAAAACGCCTTCTTTTTATGCGGGGCAATTAAATATCACGACCAACTACCTGAATAAACTGTGCAGGGAATATAATGGGCTGTCCAGCGGAGAGCTGATCCGCAAAAGGATTACGCTGGAAGCCCAGCGCCTGCTGCATTACACCGGGTTGTCGGTGGCCGAAGTAGCCAAGGAACTTGCATTTGAAAGCGCTTCTTATTTCGTGACCTTCTTTGGTAAAAATGCCGGCATGACGCCCGAAAGCTTCAGGAAAAGTCACCGGTAATTTATTGAAGCTCCTCGGGCAGCCACGAAGGATAGCTGCTGACGGACTTCTTGGCTGCTTCCGTAACAGGCACCTGCCACTTGTCAAAAAAGAGGGAAAGATCTTTTTGCGTGGCGGTGCTGATACACCTAAACCAGTAATCCCTTTTATCTGCTTCTGATACCGGGTATTGCGCGGCAGGTAAAGCGCGGTATTTTTTGAAGACGTCAGCAATAGGCTGCCACCCGAAATGTTCAATTATTTCGATGTACATTTTTAAAGCGAGAAACGGATCTTCGCGGAATTTATCAAAACCGGGCTGCCCTTTCATATAGCTCTTTACAGCATCGATAACCGCCTGCCTGCTGGCTATGTTTTCATGATTATAAAGCCCTTTATGCAGCACCTGGTCATATACATACATGGTGTACAGGTTTACCGTTACCTCACCAAGGCCATCGAAATCAATGCCCCAGAACTGGTGACGATGGCCCAGTTCATGAAAATGTCCCCAGGAGCCTTTTGCCCGCAGCTGCGCTTCATCCAGCATCAGGGCGCAACTTTCATCATCGGGCGCCATAATTTTATGTGGCGCCGTATACATATAACCAAAGGCTACCTGTTGATCGATGATAATCCTTTCCGGGTGAATCCTGTCGGCCGAAATAGCTGCCAGCCGGGCATCGGCATCCATCACTTCATCCCAGAATTTCATCAGCTTTTCAGGGTCGTCCAGTTTACGGATGCGATACGAAGGAACAGTAAGCACAATTTTATCAGTAGCCAGTTCGGCCCACGGCCCCGGGTAGTTGCGGATGGTATGTTGCCAGTCGGCTAAACTGGTAACGCCCAATTTGAAGTACGGACTTTTAACCGCCCCGTTTACCTGTATATGAAGTGTTTTCAGTGAAGTGGTGTCGGGCACTTTGATCATCAACAGCCCTCCAAACGGGGAAAAGATGGTGGTCGCCGGTTGGTCGAGTTCAAACGTTTTTGTGAGGTCATCAGTATGACGCACATAATAATCCATATGGCTTAGGTTGTCCTCATGCACGCCTATCTGTGCTTTCAGCTGTTGTGGAATGCAGTCGGGGGAAATGGTAATCGTCACCGTATCGCCCGCTGCCACGTATAAACCGGTGCTGTGCCACCGGTAAAACACACCATCGGGTTCCAACAACCCCTGGGCGCCTGCCTTTATAGGTATAGCTACCGGCTCATTCACTCTCGGAGCCGTTTTACTCACTTCCCCGGGAAACAGGCTGCTGGCAGGATGGATGTACCCTGTGTCGGTATGCCCTTGCTGGTGTTGTGTGGCCAGGTAATTTTGAACATTGTAGATGAACCGGTTTTTTACATCAGTTTTCCAGAGCGGGTGTGTGGGAGATGGAATGACGGGCGCCTGCCGGTTTGCAAACGTTGACCTGATTTTATTTGATATAGCAGTGGTATCGGGATTATTAAATAAATAGTTGGCTATGGTGCTGGCGTAGCTGTCGGCGTCAGCAGCGGCGGGTATAAACAGCGTATCTTTAAATGCGGCCATTAACGAAGAAATGTGCACATAGGGAGGAATGGAGCGGATCGTTAATCCCTCTTTTCTATCTTCCGGTTTTAGCGTGGCGGTTACGTGATACATCCCGGCTTTCCTGAAAAGCTGGTTTAAGCCCATTTCAAAATAACTGGTTTTTTGCTGGCTTAAAATGTCAGTAGCGGGAGAACCAAATATCAAGGCGCCTCCTTTTCTTACAAATGCTTCCAGGTTATTTCTTTTAACGGTATCGGTAACATCCTGTGTAAGGATAATAATGCCGGCGGCAGGTGCAATGTTAACGGTATCAGTGATGGTGTTGTATTTTTTCAGGAAATGTAAGAACGGTGGAAGATCGCTGTTACCGCCCCATACCTGTACGCTGCCGCTTTTGTTGCCTGCCCATGCGATAGCATTGCGCAGCAGTTGCTGTACGTTCCTGTCATCTAACAGGGGCTTTTTAAAATATTTGTCGGACCCTATAATCAGTATCCTGCCTTTATCCAGCCGGGAGGCCATGATAACAGGCAGGTGCTGCTTTGTATCTTTTTCGGTTGCGGTGGCAATAATGGTGGGTTTTTCATTTAGGGGGATGGTGAAAGTGGCATTATCCGGCGCCGGCGGCATCGCTATCTGTTGAACATGATCCAGCAGGCGTTGCTGGTCGCCCGATTGTGCGGATAACGAATGATGGGAGAGAAGAATGCCGCTAAAAATCAGGCAGATAGCAGTCTTTCCGGCAACAGTGTTGATTGATGTCATGAATTAACAGGGATGGGTTTAATGATACGCTGGTCTGCCAATTTAATAAGAATAAAAACAGCCGCAGAGATCTTCCTTTGCTTGATAGGATTAACCTTATTCCGGGGCAATGTGTATGATTATTGCAGTCCTGTACTCAAACAACCCTATTATGAGAAGAGCTTACAAAAAAGCAGATCTCCCGGTAGCGGAGATCCGCAGATTCCTGGAACCCGGTCCGATTGTGCTGGTCAGTTCCCGCTGGAAAAACAACACCAACATCATGACCATGGGGTGGCATACGGTGATGGAGTTTTCCCCTTCGCTGGTGGGATGCATGATCACGGCGGAGAACCACAGTTATGAGATGATCCGGAAAAGCGGGGAGTGCGTGATCAATATTCCTACGGTGAACCTGGTAGAGGAGATCGTTGGGATCGGAAATAGTACCGGCGCCCATTTGGATAAGTTCCGGAAATTCGATCTCACGGAGGAAACGGGAAACATCGTGAAAGCGCCGCTGATAAAGGAATGTTATGCCAACTACGAATGTAAGGTAGCCGATACCCAATTGCTGAAAGGATACAATTTCTTTATCCTGGAAGTGGTGAGCGCCCGCGCGGCTGTTTATCCGAAATATCCGAAAACGGTGCATTACAGGGGAGGGGGCATCTTTATGGTGTCAGGAAAACACATTAACTTGAGAGCGAAATTTAAGAACCAGAATCTATAGTATGCTCACTACCGTTATCCAACACATTTTACTGATCTTTTTTATTTTGTTGCTGGTGATGATTGCGCAGAAATTGAAAATTGCGTACCCGATCATCCTTGTGGTGGGTGGACTGTGCCTCAGCATGCTGCGGCTTTTCCCTACCATTGAAATTAACCCGGAGCTGATCCTGCTCATTTTCCTGCCGCCACTGTTATATGAAGCGGCGTGGTATACTTCGTGGAAGGAGCTTTGGCGATGGCGGCGGGTGATCTCTATTTTTGCTTTTTTAATCGTGATTGTTACTTCCGGTGTGGTCGCCGTGGTATCCCATGCGTTGATCCCGGGATTTTCACTGGCACTGGGATTTGTGCTGGGCGGCATTGTATCCCCGCCAGACGCGGTATCTGCCACTACCATCCTGAAATATGTGAAGGTGCCCAAAAGGATCTCTGCGATCCTGGAAGGGGAAAGCCTGATGAACGATGCGTCGAGTTTGATTGTATTCAGCTTTGCCAAAACGGCCGTGATCAGCGGGGTGTTTGTGTTGCATGAAGCGGCAGCGAGCTTTGTGGTGGCCATTGTGATGGGTATTGCCATTGGTTTGCTGGTGGCGTTGATATATTATGCCATTCACCGCTGGCTGCCTACCGGTACGGAAATGGATGTGATCCTGACCCTGACGGCGCCCTATGTAATGTACATCACAGCGGAATATTTCCACGGGTCAGGTGTACTGGCGGTGGTGAGCGGGGGATTGTTCCTCTCTTCCCGGAGCCAGCATATACTCAGTTACCGGAGCCGGTTGCATGGCGCCAATGTATGGGCTACGATTGGATTTATGCTGAACGGGCTGGTGTTTATGCTGATCGGGCTGGAACTGCCGGTAATCATTAAGGAACTGGGTACGGTAAGTCTTTGGGATGCCATAAAATACGGTGTAATTATCACCGGCGTGTTGGTGGTAACCCGCCTGCTTTGTACGATGGGCGCCTCCGTGTTCACGGTATTTATCAGCAGGTATATCACCACGGCCGACAGCCGGCCGGGTTGGAAAGGTCCGGTTATTATCGGCTGGGCGGGCATGAGGGGAGTGGTATCACTCGCCGCGGCGTTGTCGATCCCAGTGTATATGGATAATGGCGCGCTTTTCCCTCAGCGCAACCTGATCCTGTTTATCACTTTTACGGTGATCCTGCTTACGCTGGTGGCGCAGGGGCTCACCCTGCCGCTGGTGATCAGATGGGTAAATATGGAAGATCCCGATAAACAAATCCCTGCAGAAGAGCAGGAGCGGATTATCCGCGACCGGCTACTGGAAGGAAGCATCCGCTTCCTGGATACCCAATATCCGGAAGAGGTAAAGGCAAATCCGGCGCTGAAGCAGCTGCGGGAAGACCTGGAGCTTCGCAAAACCGTGTCCATGCACAATAAGATTGAAGGATTGGACCACCTGTTATATAAGAAAGTTTATGTGAAGATGCTGGATCACCAGCGCCAGGTATTGCACGAACTAAACAAGGACCCGGCTACAGCGCACGAGCTGATCCGGAAATATCATGAGCTGGTGGATATTGAAGAGGAGATCCTGAGAATGAAATATGAACCTGCTTCCTGAACCTGGGGGCATAAAATAACAACAGGGTGCTTCCGGTATTGCTCCGGAGGCGCCCTCTCATTGCCGGTTAACGTTATATTGCCCGGTATTTACTTCACATGAACGCTGATCACTTTGGCCAGGTCAAACATGGAGATCTGCTTCTTCCCGCCAAATAATTTATTCAGTTTATCATCTGCGTTGATCATGCGTTTGTTGGCAGTATCCTGCAGATTGTGCTTCTTAATATAATCCCATACTTTTTTTACGATCTCCGTTCTTGGCAATGGGGTGGTACCAATAACAGCGGCCAGTTCTGCAGAGGGTGCGAGTGGTTTTTTAAGCCCGGAACCGGCAGATGCGCCTGCTGCTTTTTTGGCGGCAGCTGGTTTGGTGGCGGCTGGCTTGGCTGCAGCAGCCTTTTTAGCAGGCGCTTTTGCTGCAGGTGCTTTTGCCGCAGGTGCCTTTGTTGCTGCTTTCTTTGCCGGTGCTTTTGCAGCAGCCGCTTTCTTGCCGGTAGTACTTTTGTTTGCCATTTTTCTGGTTTTAAGATGATATGATGCAGTCCCTGGAGGACATACGCCCCCTAACATCAACACATATGCCAGTTTGCCTGGAAAACGCATTATTCACCATATCAATTTCCCGCCGGCATTGGATCCGGAGCAGCGGGTTATGAGGCAATTGCAGGTCTTTAGCAATACAGGCCTGCTTTTATAGCACTTAATTGTATCTTTCCACCATGAAAAGGAGTGATTACCTGCGGCAGGGAAAATCTGAAAATTACCAGGATGCCGAAGAGAAAGGGTTATTAAAGGCGGGCGAAGTGGCCGCCTTGCTGTCGAAGAAATTCAACACCAAAATATCCGCAAAGGAACTGAGCGTATTTTCCACAGAATGGCACCACGCCGGTGTTTTCAAGGGCGCACGGAATGGCAGGTTGATCGGGCGCAAAGTTTATTTCTTTTCGGCCACCGATATCAGCCACATCTCCCTGGATGCTATACTCGCCAACAGGAATAAGGCGGCTGAAAAACCACTGCCGGACAATAGCCCCGTTCAGGGCTGGTATCCGCAGTTTTTTCGTATGACCGACCCCGTTACCCGCCGGACTTTCCCCAAGCCCTTTATCGGCATTTACAAAGGGCCGGCCTCCAAAGCGCCAAAGGGTTTCAGGGCATTGCCCGATGACGCATTTGCGGCAGCCGAAAAGCAGCGGGGAAAGGAACTGAAGCCAGGAGAGGAGCCCCGGTTTTAACCGCCACTGCATACAGATTCCGGCTTTTTTACTTAACTTAATTAAAGTAAATAAATCATCCACTACATGAAAAGCTTGACTACTTTGCCACTTATTTCCCGGTATACCGCAGAGCAACCCCGCTTTACCTTACTGGATTCCGTTGCCAACAGGATTTCCCTGATCGTGTTCTGCAGCATTTTCAGCTTCCTGTTCATGTATATCTTCCTGCCTTTTAATATCAATATGTGGTACGAAGGACAACCGCTATCCCTGATGGCATTGTTCCTCATTTTTACCTTATGTGGAGTGGTAGTGCTGACCATCACACAGTTTGGCCTGGCCAGGTTAAAATGGCGGCGTAAGCTCACCAATGCCACCTACCTCTGCTGGTTCCTGGGCGAAATTGTGGGCGTAGCCGTTATGGTTACCATCGTGGATGTAACCCTCACGGATACATTTTTCCTTACCTGGGCCGAATTTATCAATACCCTTCGTTATATCGCCCTTATTTTACCGCTGCCTTACTGCATTTCGCTGCTCTGGTTTTTTACCAGGGAGAAAATGGCCCAACTCAAAAGCCTGGAAAAAGAACAGGTGGTCAAAGCCGGTGATCCCTGTATCCTGATCCGTGACGAACATGACAAACCCGTGCTCACCCTGCACCCTGGCAAGTTACTGCTCATGAAAGCAGAAGATAATTATGTGCAGGTATTTTACCTCTCCGGAAATACCATCAGCAAGGAACTCGTCAGAACATCCCTGAAAAAACTGGAGTCGTACCTGTCGCCCGATAATTTTGTGCGTGCACATCGCTCTTACCTGGTGAATATCTCCAAAGTGGTTCTTTTTAAGAAAAACACAAAAGGACATTACCTGGAACTGGAGGGTCTCAGTGATATCAGTGTACCGGTATCGGCTACCTGTTTAACGGCTTTCCAGGAAAGATTCGCCCCCGTGCCCTGATTTTTACCCCCAATAGCCCCGGTTTCGCCCCAAAGTCAATGGTACCAATGCGTTCCGTCCGCGTATTTTGGTAATATCGCTATGCCACAAGGCGATAAATTAAACAACCAAGCCATCTAAATCCCACCTGCCGATGTTAAGATCCATTATCATAAGTATGGTTTGCCTGTTTGGGGCGCGCCTTACGGTTAATGCACAGATTGTGATTTCGGGCAACGTTCGCAACAGCGTTACCCAGGAAGTAGTGCCCGTTGTTTCAGTAACCATGAAGGAAGCACAGAACGGGGACTATACCAACGACCAGGGAAACTTTAAATTCTCTACCCGGAAAAATTATCCTGTTACCCTTATACTGTCATCGGTAGGCTTTGAAACAAAAGAAATCATCATTTCCGGTCCCGGATTTCAGCGCATTGAGCTGTCGCCCGCATCGGTACTGGGCAAAGAAGTGGTGGTTTCTGCCAGCCGGTTTGTACAAAAGAAAATAGAATCCCCGGTTACCATTGAAAGGATCAGCAGCAAAGATATCATCAACTCCCCGCAGCCCAGCTACTATAACATGCTGCAGGGCCTCAAAGGAGTAGACGTTACCACCTCCAGCCTCCTGTTCACCACCGTTACCACCCGCGGCTTCAATACCAGCGGCAATACCAACTTCACCCAGATAGTAGACGGTATGGATAACCAGGCCCCCGGCCTCAACTTCCCCATCGGCGCTATTATTGGTCTTACGGAGCTGGACGTGGACAACCTCGAAGTGCTGTCCGGCGCCTCGTCTGCATTGTACGGCTCCCGCGGCCTCAACGGCACTATGGTAATGACCGGCAAAGACCCGTTCAAATACCAGGGGCTCAGCGCACAGATCACACAAGGCGTGAACCACGTGAAAAAAGGAAAGGCCAATGATCCGCTGGGGCCATCGCCTTACTACGACTGGACCGTGCGCTGGGGCAAAAAAGTAAACGACAAGTTCGCGTTTAAAATAAATGTGCAATACACCCAGGCGAAAGACTGGATGGCCAACGATACCACTAATGCCAATGGTCCCGGTGGCCCGCAGCAGGATCCTAACTATAACGGTGTAAATATTTACGGGAGCAAAACATCCGTAGACATTAACCCCTTCCTGGAAGGAGCCCTGGCGCAGGTGCCGGAACTGGAACCTATCATTTCGCCCATGCTGGCGGAAGGCAGGCATATGGTAGCCCGCACCGGCTACCCGGAATACGGCTACCTGAGCAGCGACGCCAAAATGTTCAAAGCCAATGTGGAACTGCGCTATAAGATCAAACCGAAGCTGGAAGCCATTCTGTCGGGTACCTTCGGACAAGGCAACGCGGTATACAGCAATGATACCCGCTACGCACTCACCAACTTCCACCTGGGACAATACCGCGCCGAATTAAAAGCGGAGCACTGGTTTGTGAGAGCCTACACTTCCCGCGAAAATTCTGGTCGTACTATTATAGCCATGCCCACGGCGCAGCTGATCAACGAAGCCTGGAAGCCCAGCTACGACGGTAATACCGGCGATGGC
The DNA here is from genome assembly GCF_051362515.1 of Chitinophaga sp. ARDCPP14. NCBI lineage: Bacteria > Pseudomonadati > Bacteroidota > Chitinophagia > Chitinophagales > Chitinophagaceae > Chitinophaga > Chitinophaga sp. ARDCPP14. The sequence continues at coordinate 498,962 of NZ_JBKIXB010000006.1, forward strand.
TGGTACCCGCAATATACCAGCGCATTGCTGGAAGCTATGTCGCAGGGTAAAAGTTATATTGATGCCAGCAACCTGGCCAGGGCATTCGCCGACCAGGGCCGGCCCGACGCCGGCAGCACACAGTTCCTGCACCTGAAAGACAGTATCTCCAACATTCCCACCTCCAAAGGGGGGACCCTGTTTACCGATAAAAGCCGCCTCTTTAATGCAGAAACCCAGTATAATTTTACACACCTGGTAAAATTTGCGGAGCTGATTGCCGGGTTAAACTACCGCCTGTACCGGCTCGACTCCAAAGGCACGCTGTTCCCGGATAACGAAGGACCTATTGATGTAGCGGAATACAGTGCTTACGCTCATCTTACCAAAAAAGTGATCCGCGAAAAACTGAGCCTGGCTGCTGCTTTCCGGTATGATAAAAATACGTTGTTCGCCAAACCGCGTATTACCACCAGGGTATCTGCGGTACTGGAAGTGAACAAGGAAAGTTTCATCCGTTTTTCTTACCAGAATGCGTATAGCTTCCCTTCCAATATCCAGTCGCTCCAAAGCACCCCGATCGATTACAACAGCTTCGCCTCCGGCGGGTCCGACAGGCTGCTCAACGGCGTATACCAGTTTAATAAATACCCGGCCTATACGCTGGAAAGCGTGGATTCATTCCAGCGCACAAAGAATCCCGCCGACCTGAAACAGTTTGCTTTGAATGATATCAAACCGCAGTCCGTAGATGCGTTCGAGTTAGGTTACTCGTCCCTCATCGCCGGCAGGGTGCTGATAGACGTGCTGGGTTATTATTCTACCTGGAAAAATTTCATTGGCTATGTAAATGTGGCCAATACCCCCGGTACGGCAGATCCCAACGCCTTCCTGGATCACAGCACTTATATCCAGTATAATATTGCGTATAACGGCGCGGAAAAGGTAAATACCTATGGCTACGCCGCCAGCGTGAGCGTGGACTTATCACATCACTTCCTGGCAAAGGTGAATTTCTCGTCCGATTTCCTGAAAAACAGGAACAACAGCCAGGTGAATAATTTTAACACGCCCAACTATAAATTCAACATCGATTTTGGAAATACCGGCTTTGGTAAGAAGGAAAAATTCTCATTTAATACTACCTTCCGTTACAGACCGGCCTATTTCTACCAGATTGGTTTTGGCAGCGGTACGGTACCCGCCTCGGCAGTCATTGATGCACAGGTGAGTTACCGGCTCCTGCAGGCGCATTCCACGATTAAACTGGGTGGGGTAAATCTCACCAATACCTATTACAGAAATGGCTTCGGCAGCCCGGCCATCGGTGGTATGTACTACGTCACCTTCGCTTACAATGTTTTCTGATTTATTTAAAATAAATATTTCCAAGTATGAAACGATATCCTATCTGTTTGTTATTGATTGCCCTGCTGGCAGCCTGCCAGGGTCCGGAAGTTCAGGAGAAGAGCGGTTATAGCACCCGGCTTCAGTTTGGTCCCGGTGAGGAAACAAAAATTGCGGAAGCCTTTCTGTCGCTGACAGACAGCAGCAGTATCACCTTAAAAGAAGGGACTTATAAGTTTGATAACCTCAGTATCGCCCAGGTAAATCATATCCTGATCCAGGGCGCCGGTCCGGATAAAACGATCTTCGACTTTTCGGCCCAAAGCCAGGGTGGGGAAGGCATCCGGGTAACCGATGTAAAAGGATTTACCATCGACGGCCTTACCCTGCGCGACTCCAAAGGAGACCTGATCAAGATCAATAAAAGCGAGAAAGTGGTAGTCACCAATGTGCATGCGATCTGGTCGGTATCCGATTCCACCAGCGGCGGGTATGCCATTTACCCGGTGATGTGTAAAAATGTGCTGGTGGAAAACTGCTATGCCCAGGGCGCTTCCGATGCCGGCATCTACGTAGGGCAAACCGACAGCGCCATCGTGCGTAAATGCAAAGCCTTTAAAAATGTGGCCGGCTGCGAAATAGAAAATACTTCCAATGCACAGGTATATGATAATGAGTTTTGGGGCAATACTGCCGGCTTCCTCATTTTTGACCTGCCCGACCTGTCGAAGCGCGGTGGCTTTGTAAAGGCATACAACAACTACATGCACGACAATAACGAAAAGAATTTTGCCAAATCCGGCAGCTTCGGTTCCACCTGGGGCGTGGGCAATGCTGCTCCCGGCAGTGGCGTGGTGATCCTCGCCGCATCTGATATAGAGCTGTACAACAATCGCATCATCAATAATAACTCCAGCGCTATTTCAGTGGTATCAGGATTTTTTATTGATGAAAAAGCCGGTTCAAAAATCAACGATCACTATTTCCCGATCCCCCGCAATGTGCATATACATGATAACATTATGGAAGTGGGCGCCGCTTTTCCGCCGGCAGTATACGAGCATCATACCGGGAAAATTCTGGTGGGTATAGAACAGAAATTAAATGCAGATGATCCGGCGCGTAAAAATGCCCGCCTGCCTTTCATTACCTACGATGGTATTACCACCAACATCCTCACAAAAGGTACAGCGGTGAATCCCGATTCGCTTTGTATACAGCAAAAGGGTCCCAACTTATTTGTAAATGTGGATGCCATGAACATGATGTCGAAAAACTGGAAGCCCAGTACCGATGTTACGCCTTATGTATGTAAATAGTGTTTTTATTAAATTTTTTAAGGGAGATGAGGAAGTCTTGTTTATTTGTGATGTGTTTAATTTTATGGATCGCCGCCACGCAGAGTTGTCAGCAACGGCCGTCGCCTGCTGCAACAGCCGGTCCGTTCCAGTTTAAACAAAAATTATCTGAGTATGGATTTTTTACCGGTGCACTCAAGGCATTACAGCCGCGTAAAGGCATCGTGAATTATGAACTGGCTACACCGTTGTTCACCGACTACGCCGTAAAAGACCGCTTTATTGTATTGCCGGAAGGAAAAACGATGGGCTACACCGGTCACGGTTCCCTGGATTTTCCGGATTCCACTTTTATCATTAAAAACTTTGCATACACCAATCCGGCGCATGAAAAGATCATGATAGAAACGCGCCTGCTGTTTAAAGATCCGGCAGACCGGCAATGGAAAGTGATGAACTACCTGTGGAATAAGGATCAGCAGGATGCAGAGAAATGGATACTGGGAAAAAAGATTCCCATCACCTTCCTGGACGACAACTGGCGTGAGCAGTCCACCCTGTACCAGATGCCCAACACCAATGACTGTAAACGTTGCCATATTAATAACAGCGTGCTTACGCCTATTGGTCCTAAAGCGCGCAATCTTAACTTTGTGCGTCATGGGCAAACGCAGAACCAGTTACAGCAATGGGCCAGCAATGGCTTGCTGACGGGAATGCCTTCCCTGGAAAAAGTGCCACGGCTGCCCGATTGGAAAGACAGTATTCACTACACCGCGAATGAACGCGCGCGTGCTTATCTTGATGTCAACTGTGCGCACTGCCACACCAAAGGCGGCGATGCGTTTAATACCGGCTTATTCCTGGAATACGAACAAACTGCCCCGGACCATCTCGGCATAATGAAGTCGCCCGTTTCGGCGGGTGGCGGCGCCGGCGGACTGGATTATGACGTGATTCCCGGCGACCCGCTGCACTCCATCCTGGCTTACCGTATGAACAGTGTGGAACCGGGTACGGCTATGCCGGAGCTGGCGCGCACGGTGGTGCATACAGAGGGCGTGGCGTTGATCCGGCAGTGGATTGCGGCAATGAAATAACGCACGCGGATGTTGTCTTACTCAGGATTACGCTGATTTTACTGATTAGTTTGATTTTTACTTTTGGATTTTATAAAGGATTTGGGGAGATAGAAGCGAACTTGGTCTTTCTCGCTGATTACGCTGATTTTACTGATTTTACTTTTTGAAAAATATTGGGGAGATATAAGCGGAATATGTTTGCTTATATCTCCCCAAAATCATTATAAAAATCCAAAAAATCCAAAAAAGTAAAATCAGTAAAATCAGCGTAATCCTGAGTAAGACAAAATCCGCGAAGGCCGAAGGCCTTCTATTTGCACGCTCCTTCCACCAATGGGATGTTGTCGAATTTCAGCGCTTCGTTCTGGCTGTTGAACACGGGGAGGCCCTGGTGGTCGATGCTGTCGGGTAGTGCTTCGTATGCTTCGTGGTCGGAGATTTTGAAGATCACCTGGCGGGAGCTTTCCACGCCTTCGCTGAAGAAAACGTATTTTCCGCGGACGATGCCATTGCTGATAAGGCCGTTGAAGTCGCCGGTATTTTTATCTTTTTCAAAGTAATTATATACCAGGGTGCCGGTAGCCACGCTGTCGTGCATGGTTAACCGGAGCTGGATGGTATCCCTGCCGAGGACCTTTTCGAAGCAATGGTTGGATTTTTCTTTTTCCACCACGGGTGGCAATGAATCTTTGGCAGCGTTGGTTTGCTGCTGCTGGCCTTGTTGTTGGCAGGATGCAAAGATGCCTGCACCAAGCGCCAGTAATATGTAAGGTGTTTTCATATATTGAAAGTAAGAAAAATGAGGCAAATGAAGGAAAGAGGGGCCTTTTAATTCCACGGAAAAAATTGTAATTATGTGGCGCCATAGCCAAATGTGGCGATATATCTTACTAACAATGAAAAAAAGAGAATCCTTTCTGGCCGCTATGATTTGTTTGCTGGCGGTTGTCACTTCCTGTAAAAGCAGTGTTGCCCTGGCGGGAAATCATCCCGATACCGCTGTTACGGTGGCGACCTGTAATCAATGTATGGTGATAGCGGAGCAGTCGCAGCACCGGATTATAATCGCAGCAATGCCTTCCGGTGAGGTGATCTGGGAATGGAAGCCGGAAAACTCCAATGTGCAGCCGGCGCATGTAAAATGGTTCAGCAATCCCAGCGACGCCAAAATGGTGTATAACAATGAATATGTGTTAATGAATGCCTCTGGCGGCGGTGTGGCGCTGATCAGGGTGGCGGATAAGAAAACGGTTTTTTATGCCTATGCAGGCGGTAATACCCATTCCTCCGAGTTATTGCCCGATGGCAATATTGTGAGCGCTTCCAGTACCGGCAACTACCTGATGGTGTTTAAAACAGATACCGTTCATTTCCCCGATAACGTATATACGAAAAAGATACCCATTGATTTCGGGCATAATGTGGTGTGGGATGCGGGCCAGCAAAGATTGTGGTCGGCCGCCAGGGCTCATATGCATTCATTCAGGTATAACTTCAACTGCAACGCGCCGGATTTGGTGCAGGATACCGTTTTTTCCCTGCCGGGAACGGAGGCACATGATCTCTTTCCGGTATATGGTGAAAATAATCTATGGCTGACGAATACCACCAACGTATATAAATTTGATGTTATTACACAAAAGCTGACGAAGGCCGATGTGTTGCAGGACAATATTAAAAGCGTTTCTTCCGCCGGGAAGGGCCTTCCCACCATTGCGATCCGGCCAAAGGAATCGTGGTGGACGGATGAGGTGCTCGACGCCAAAGGGAAGCGGCTGTTTATCCATAAAGGCTGGAAGATCTACAAAGCCAGGTGGGTAGTACGCAATGCGTTCAGCTATCCGGTGGGCGATCCGATGCATTTGTGCAGGTAAAACCCGTTAATCTTCGTACTTTTGCGGCAATGCAAAAAGAAAAATACTCATTAGGTAATATTCTTACCAATTTAAAGATCGATTCACTCAATGAAATGCAGCAGGCATCAGTGGACGCAAACAAGCATCACAATGATGTTATCCTGTTATCGGCTACCGGTTCCGGTAAAACGCTGGCATTCCTGCTGCCTATCCTGGAAAATCTCGATCCTGCCAATAAAAACACCCAGGCCCTGATTGTGGTGCCGTCCCGTGAGCTGGCCTTACAGATAGAGAAAGTGTTCAAGCTGATGGGCACCGGCTATAAGATCACCGCCTGCTATGGCGGACACCTGAGGGAAACAGAAGAGAACAACCTGATACAGCCACCAGCAGTGATAGTAGGTACCCCCGGCCGACTGGGAGACCACATCCGCAGGGAAAATATCACTACGGCAGCTATTGAAACGCTGGTACTCGACGAATTTGATAAAACCCTGGAACTGGGATTCCAGGAGGAAGTGTCTTTCATTATTGAATCGCTTCCCAATATCAAAAAACGGATACTGACTTCCGCTACAGAATCAGTGGACATCCCTGATTTCCTGGCGCTGGACAAACCGGAAAAGCTGGACTTCCTCCCGGAAGAAGGCACGCCTGCTGCCCGTTTAACAATCAAGGAAGTGCTGTCGCCGGAAAATGACAAGGTAGAAACCCTTTTCCGTCTTATCTGCTACCTGGGCAACCGCTCTACCATTGTGTTCTGCAATCACCGCGAAGCGGTGGAGCGCACCAGTAAAATGCTGTCTGAAAAAAGTATTATCAATACCTTCTATCATGGCGCTATGGAGCAGCAGGAACGGGATGCCGCCCTCTGCAAGTTCCGCAATGGGTCTGTAAATGTGTTGGTAACCACCGACCTGGCAGCCCGCGGTCTTGATATTCCGAATATCCGTTATATCGTGCATTTCCATCTGCCACATACAGAAGACAGCTGGACGCACCGCAACGGCCGTACTGCCAGAATGGAAGCCAGTGGTACCGCCATCCTCATCCTGTCACCCGATGAAAAACGGATGCCTTACCTCGCGGATGAAGTGGTAGAAGACATTGAACTGCCCGCTACCTCCACCATCCCGGACAAACCGAAATGGACGACTATTTTTATTGCCGCCGGCAAAAAACATAAAGTGAATAAAGTGGATATCGTGGGATTCCTGTCTAAACAGGCGCATTTGAAGAAAGAAGATATCGGTTTAATTGAAGTGAAAGACTTCTTCTCCTTTGTAGCAGTGGTGAAATCGAAAGTGCAGAATACGCTGGAGATGATTAAAAATGAGAAGATCAAGAATAAGAAAGTGAAGATTGATATAGCGAGATAGGGATATAAGTAATTTAAAGAGAAGCTGTCTCATAAATAAATGAGGCAGCTTTTTCATTTTAGGCTTTAAGGATGGTTTTATCCACAATTTGCAGTTGAAAAAAAGGGAAGTTGTAAGTGTTTACGCACCAGAAGTTATTGTGTAAA